>NZ_JQNJ01000001.1:767500-1967500 GCF_000745185.1 Muricauda sp. MAR_2010_75 | reverse complement strand
CAACGAGACCCCCCTTGTCGGGACCGCCACCTTCGCCGATCCCAACGACGAGACCACCGACATCACCGTGGACGCCCCGGGCACCTACACCTTCAGGTGGACCGACGTGAACGGGAGCTGCTCCGACTTCGACGAGATAAGCGTCACCTTCGACGCACAGCCCACAGCCGACGCGGGCACAGGCGGGACCGTCTGTAACATCGCCAATGCATTTGCCACCACTGCCGTGGCGGCCATCGGCACCGGTACATGGACCAACGAGACCCCCCTTGTCGGGACCGCCACCTTCGCCGATCCCAACGACGAGACCACCGACATCACCGTGGACGCCCCGGGCACCTACACCTTCAGGTGGACCGACGTGAACGGGAGCTGCTCCGACTTCGACGAGATAAGCGTCACCTTCGACGCACAGCCCACAGCCGACGCGGGCACAGGCGGGACCGTCTGTAACATCGCCAATGCATTTGCCACCACTGCCGTGGCGGCCATCGGCACCGGTACATGGACCAACGAGACCCCCCTTGTCGGGACCGCCACCTTCGCCGATCCCAACGACGAGACCACCGACATCACCGTGGACGCCCCGGGCACCTACACCTTCAGGTGGACCGACGTGAACGGGAGCTGCTCCGACTTCGACGAGATAAGCGTCACCTTCGACGCACAGCCCACAGCCGACGCGGGCACAGGCGGGACCGTCTGTAACATCGCCAATGCATTTGCCACCACTGCCGTGGCGGCCATCGGCACCGGTACATGGACCAACGAGACCCCCCTTGTCGGGACCGCCACCTTCGCCGATCCCAACGACGAGACCACCGACATCACCGTGGACGCCCCGGGCACCTACACCTTCAGGTGGACCGACGTGAACGGGAGCTGCTCCGACTTCGACGAGATAAGCGTCACCTTCGACGCACAGCCCACAGCCGACGCGGGCACAGGCGGGACCGTCTGTAACATCGCCAATGCATTTGCCACCACTGCCGTGGCGGCCATCGGCACCGGTACATGGACCAACGAGACCCCCCTTGTCGGGACCGCCACCTTCGCCGATCCCAACGACGAGACCACCGACATCACCGTGGACGCCCCGGGCACCTACACCTTCAGGTGGACCGACGTGAACGGGAGCTGCTCCGACTTCGACGAGATAAGCGTCACCTTCGACGCACAGCCCACAGCCGACGCGGGCACAGGCGGGACCGTCTGTAACATCGCCAATGCATTTGCCACCACTGCCGTGGCGGCCATCGGCACCGGTACATGGACCAACGAGACCCCCCTTGTCGGGACCGCCACCTTCGCCGATCCCAACGACGAGACCACCGACATCACCGTGGACGCCCCGGGCACCTACACCTTCAGGTGGACCGACGTGAACGGGAGCTGCTCCGACTTCGACGAGATAAGCGTCACCTTCGACGCACAGCCCACAGCCGACGCGGGCACAGATGTGGAGGCATGTGACTCCTATACCCTGCCGGCACTCATAACGGGCAACTATTTCACAGGGCCCGGTGGGACAGGCACACCGCTTTCTGAAGGAAGTATAATTACTTCGTCACAAACGATATATGTATTTAATTCTGGAAATGGAATTTGTCCAGATGCTGAAGAAAGTTTTGAGGTGACTATAATTGGATTTAGTGTTACCACAACTGTTCAAAATGAGACATGTTGGGAAAGCAATGATGGTTCTGTTTCGGTCGCTATTGGTAATGCGGTTTTCCCCATAACAGTTCAATTGAGCAATATGGAACCTATAGTTTTCAATACAGATTCATTTTCTATAGATGGTTTAGCACCAGGGAATTATGAAATGAGCGTAATCGATGCCACAGGCTGTCAAACCAATACGAACTTTGACATTCAATCTGGAGGACCAAACCTTGGGGGTAGTGTTGATGTGACATATTTGTGTGGCACCGACCTTCCATCAAACACCATTGCTGTAAGCCTGTTTGACCCAACAGTTGGTAATGATGTGCTCTATGCCTTGGACTCTACTGACCCCAATGATTTTATCCTAAGTCCAGATTTTGGAAATATCAGTGATGGGAATCACAGTCTATTCATAATGCACAACAATGGCTGCCTTGCGGAGATTCCTTTTGATGTTGAAAACTTTGAGCAATTAGAGCTGACACTAACCAGTGAATATGTAAATCAAATCACTGCAAATGTTATTGGAGGAATGGCTCCTTACACCTATTACTTTGACAACAACAGTGGAACTTCTTCCAACACATATACCATTGATCGAAGTGGAACCTTCACGGTAAGAGTCTTGGACAGTATTGGTTGTGAAGTTCTGCAAAGCATAACAATGAACTTAGTGGATATAACAATCCCTGACTTCTTTACTCCAAACAATGATTTGCAATATGATACTTGGGCACCGAGAAATACCGAACTGTTCCCCGATGTTGAAACTTACATTTTTGATAGATACGGAAGGAAAATTCAGATTCTGGGTCCAACAGATGAGTGGAACGGGGAATACGAATCCAATCCAATGCCTTCTGGGGATTACTGGTATGTTGTAAAGCTAAATGATGGGTCTGGACGCGAATTCGTTGGGCACTTTACATTGTATAGATAAAATTTAATTGATAAATGAAGAGAGTTGTTGTTTTCTTGATATGTATGAATTTATTCCTTGTGAAAGGACAGGAATTGACCATACCCCAATTGTCACAATACTTGTCTGACAACCCATTTTTAATGTCCCCATCCTTTGCTGGAATAGGAAACTATGTAAAGGTGAGAATGAACGGGGTTACCCAGTGGGTGGGTATCAAGGATGCTCCTGACACCCAATCCTTGTCAGCAGATGTACGATTGGGAAACAGGTCCGGGATTGGAATGGTAATATACAATGACTCCAATGGTGAAACTAAACAACGTGGTGGAAAAGTCTCATTTGCACATCACCTAACCATTAATAAATATGATGATCATTATTTCTCCTTTGCCCTATCTTTTAACCTCAACCAGTTTAGAATAGATATTGAAAACTTTGACCCCAATGGCGATTCGGGCATTATAAACGATCGGTCTTCGAGCAATCCAAATTTTGATATTGGCACCTTATATAGAAAGGGAGGTTTTTATTTGAGCCTCAATGCTTCAAATATCTTAAATAAGGACATCGAAAAGTTCAACCCGGTTTTTGAACCCAATACGCTACGGAATTACTATCTATATTCCGGATATACCTATCGAAGGAGCAGAAGGGCCGATTTTGAGATTGAACCTTCAATATTCTTCCAGTATTTTGAAAATGACCAGCGTTCTGTGACCGATGTTAACACCAAATTCAAATGGTATGATTTTGTTGACTATTACTATGCTGGATTTACCTATCGGTTTTTAAATGATCAACTCGGATCCCCTCTTTATGTGGCTCCCATTATAGGGCTAAAAAAAGGAGATTTTTACTTTGGCTATTCGTATCAGGTAATCATGAACGAACTATTGGGGTATTCAAAAGGCACCCACGTAATAACCTTAGGCATAGATCTTTTCCAAGGCATTTCAAACTGCACTTGTACTTATTAAACAATTAAAAAAACTATTCTACTATGAAACAAAACCCAAAAACATCCAAAAAACTTAACCTACTTGCTTTTTTTGGTATTCTAATCTTTTTCTCTTCCTGTAGTAATGATAGGGATGTTTTCCCATTGGTTACTGAAGTCGGAGAAGTTGAAATTACCGCCTCCACCACAGATACCATTGTAACTATTGTGGTAAACAACATGAAAGTCCCTGTTTATCTCTCAATTCCAGAGGGTTGTAACCATGAGAGCCATCCTGCCGTAGTGGTCATGCATGGATCTTATGGTCTATGGTACCAGAACAATCCAGATAGCAAAGTTATGTCTGGCCAATTTACAGAATGGCAAAATATTCTAGCCCAAAACTGTATTGTTGGGGCATTTGTGGACAGCTACACCGGAAGAGGAGTGACCACGAGAACGGAAAAATGGAGGGAACTCCCAGATAACATTCGTATCAGTGCCCAATTTATAAGGCCTAGGGATGCCAATGCCGCTCTTACCCTGTTGAAAAACTTAAAATATGAGGATGGGAGTGCCGTTGTTCGAAAAGAGGACATTGCCCTTTTAGGGTTTTCTGATGGAGCTACAGCCGTAGCCTCCACTTTGATCGATTTAGATAAAGTTCCAAAAGATTTTGAGTGGACCCAAAGTGAAGATGGTAATGAGTATGATGCTTCAGACGGAATATTGCCTCCCCAACCCAAACCTGAAGTAGGTTTTGCCGGGGGCGTATTTTATTATGGAGGTTCCGTAGGGTTTAACTACTGGGGAAAACACCCTTGTGGTTCCGAGGCCATGGAAGGAAATGTCTTTTACCCGTATGCTCCAATGCTCTACCAGATACCTGCTAATGACGTTCTCACAGAAAATACATTGTGCCTTATAGACATCCTCAAAGAAAAAGGTGCTCCCGTTCAAATGGAATATTATGAAGGTGCATCACATGGCTTTGATTATGATGACATTCCTGAAAGTGACCTAGCGAGGCAACGTACCATCAATTGGTTGAAAGATTTATTGAACATGAACTGACCTCTATCAAATAATCAAAAAAATTTCATGGACAATATCTAGCATTGTTTCCTATTGCCCCATAAGGAACAATACACATCAACCTTCTACAAAAGTTCCCAAGAACCACAAGGCCCAAAGCGCCAAAACTGTCCATGAGAAAGTTAATGTCCTTAAAAACATCTAGGTCATTCTTTAATGCAGTTTGGGAACTCAAAACCTTCATCCTCAAAACAAAAAAAGTATAAGTCCCATTAAGGGATAGAATCAGAATACCTAAACAATAATTGAAATGAGAGAAAGCTTTCTTGAAAAATGGATTTTGGATTTAGTAAAATCTGAATACGAACAAGGAAATATCCCTAAAAAGGCAACATACCGGTTAAGGGAGCGAATGGACGATTTTATAGAGGTTACCATTGAATGGATGGATAAAGAAAAAAACCACTACAAGATTGTTTACAATGCTAGGTCATTTGGCAAACATAAAACAGAGAAAAACTCTGAAATTACCGATGACCCCAATTCCATATTTGAACTTGAGAACTACTATACTTTGGAGATACACACTTATTTAAACCATATAAAAAGGAACTACAGTTCAAGAAAAATTGCCAATTATGATGTGATGAACGTTGTTGGGCAATTGGAACATTCAGATGAAAATTCAGATATAGAAACATGAAAATCAAATATATCTACAACTAGTTGGATTGGCCTGTTTTTTACGTGCTCAATACTTAAAAGGTAAACAACAAGCCAGTTGATTTTAAATGGGGATATCCTGAATCCTAAAATGGCTTGGATTAGAATAAAAATTACCAATATGTGCACTTAATCTATAAAAACACGCACTTTATCGCATGGAAATTATTTGTCAATTGAGAATGCCCATCCATCCATTCCTTGACCAAATATCGTCCTACAATTTGTTACTTGTTGCTAGGTTTAAACGTTCCCAAAGTTTCCAAATAAAAAAAGAATTATGCAACTGTTTACGATTATATGGACGTTGGTTTGTGCAGCAATAATTATAGGATACCCCATTTATCTTTTTAATAGATCATCTTCCGCAACGGAAAATGATAGTGCGCATTCCGGGCCATTGCCGTGCAATACTGTAGAACTGTTATCCTTTGATATAACGCACCAGCTACCAGGTTGGTCGTTTACAATTGATGTTCCACAAATTACAGAGGAGGTACTATACAATAATCCAATTCTTTTTTATTTAGAGTCCGAAGATACCTGCCTAAAACTTCCATTTAATAATGGCATTTTAGGGTATTCCGCAAGCGTGTATAAAAATGTTGGAAAAGTATATGTCACATTCAAATCTCTTAGTGATGGGGTTTCCAACTTTTACATTCCAGCCTGGCATCTGAGCAAACTGAAAATACTTATCATAAAATCACGGGATAAAAGGATTTATGGTGACTGGGGAGCAAAACCAAACAAATCTCCCATACATAAAGGTCTTATAAAGGCAGGTATCAACATCAATGATTATGAAGATATTCTAGGGTATTTCAGCAATATAGCAGCAATAGACTTTAAGGGACATTTTGTAGCCCCAATGCCCAAAAGGAAAGAACAAAAAGTTAAAGTGCCTTCGCTGGAATCTCAAGATCAAAAGTTATGTTCCACCGCTTAACCTACTTGTTGAAATTTTAGTGTTCATGTACGTAAAAAGTGGGATTCCTGAAAAGGGTCTCACTTTTTATAAAATTTCCATAAACCCATAAAGGCAATTTATAAACCCAAAACCCATTTACGTCAACTTACCCCAATAAGTTAAGACGAACCCAAGTAGTTTTATTCAAAATAAAGTGCATAAATGAAGTCAAAACGAAAAAAAACTATAGGGCTGCACACAGACAACCATGTCATTATCTTCAGTTCTGGCGATGAAGATAGTGCAGCCCAACATCTATACTTTTCTTTTGGATCAAATCAAACTTGCACATCCACACTGCAAAAAACAACTCACCATGAGTATCTTTTTAGTAACGCTGATAGCTAGTATGGGGTTATGCTGCGCACGGTAATATTAAGAAAAGAAAGTGGTGAGTTATATCTATTTTAATAATGTTCATTTCAATCAAAAACCTCTATATCATGACAACCTCTCCATAATTTATCCAAATTAATCCAGTATTTCTAAGGCATAACGCACCCTTCCCTCCCCCAAATCCCTACAGGACACCAATTGCTGTTAGATAATGCCAAGTCATGCAGCCTATACCAATCATGTCTGTATTTGACTTACATAGAATGATTTATTCCAGTAAAACAATTTAATTATTACCGGTAACGACCCTATAAGTAACTACTGAAAATCTTTTGGAAAGACTATTAATTGACCGCAAATGGAAAAATTTCCATAACTTAATCTGATTGCTTTTTTCAGCAATGAGGACAAAGTACAGATGCCAATATAAGAAGACAGGAATATTTCTCTTAGTCTAAAAATATAAAAAAATACTATTCTTTCAAATTTTATAAGAAAAATACTTCATTGTTGCGTGAAATGGTTTTAGGAGTCATTATCCTTTTTTTGGATTTAACTTATATGATGCCGCTTGGAGCAGGTATGAAGTATAACATTTGTAATGTTGATGCATACAGTGTTGGGATGCATACAATAAACAACCCCCCTACAAAGCTTACAATGTTTATCCGACCAACAATGGCCCAAAGGAAATACAAGGATGACACCAAATTTGGTGTCAACCGAAAAATCACTTGAAATGAGAATTACCACAAAATTAATAACCCATCAAAAAACAACCACATGATTTTGAAAGTAGTAATCATAGAAGACGAAAAGCATAGTAGGGAAACTCTACGGTCCATGCTTGAAGAGTTTTGTCAAGATGTCAAAGTAATTGCCACCGCCAGTTCTGTAAAAGAAGCTGTTAAAGTACTTTCCATTTATAGCCCAGACGTTGTTTTTCTGGATATTGAATTGCAGCCCGGCTTAGGGTTCGATGTTCTGGAGCAAATAAAGGAGCCCAGTTTTGAAATCATATTTACAACAGCCTTTGAAAAATATGCCATTAAAGCCATAAAGTTCAGTTCTTTGGACTATCTATTAAAACCTGTAGATCTGGATGAATTACAAGATGCCGTTGAAAAAGCCAGAACCCGAATGGACACCAACGTCTATCGCCAACAGATAGATACGCTTATGCAAAGTCTGTCCAGCGGGACCAACAAACAGGAAAAAATCTGTCTTGCCACCACCGCCGGGATGGAATTTATTGCCATTGAAGACATTATCCTTTGCAAAGCCGATGGTTCCTATACCTGTTTTGTTCTCAAGAACAATAGCACATTGCTGGTGAGCAAGCACTTAAAAGAATATGAAAATCTATTGGCCGATCAACAATTTATGCGAGTGCACAACAGCTATCTGATCAACCTGAACGAAGTAAAAAAATACATAAAGTCAGATGGTGGGTATATCATCATGAGCAATGATATGCATGTAAGCATTTCTCCAAGAAAAAAAGACGACCTTATCTATGCCATGAAACGTTTGTAAAATTTCCAATTCAAAAAAATAGGTCTATTGCTCGTCTTTTTTGGATTTTGAATCCAGTAGCCCTTTTGTAAATTCATTCAAGGCTTCCACCTTTTCTTCAAAATTGCCTTTGAGTGTATCCCGATAGGTATTTAGGTTTTTCACCAAATCATCTATATTCTCCGGAAGAACATCCTCAAAAAACTGTCGGAGTCGCTTGGCTGTGGTCGGTGATTTTCCATTTGTGGATATGGCTACTTTTACATTTCCCTTGGTCACAATTCCACCCATGTAAAAATCACAGTACGGAGGATTATCAGCAACGTTTACTAAAATACTACGTTCACGACAATCATGGTATACTTGCTCATTAACCTCCACCTTGTCCGTGCAGGCTACTACAATATGCTTCCCCTTTAAAAAGCTTTCTTGATATTCAGCATACGTGATTTCGGCGGAGTGCTTTTGGGCCAACGCCAAGGTTTCCGGCAGAAACTCAGGGGCCACCATTTGTACTTGGGCATTGGGGCTGGATTTCAGCAAAAAGGTCAACTTTTCCAAACCTACATTGCCTCCGCCAACAATGAGCACATTCAAATTGGATACCTTTAAAAAAATCGGATAGAGCTCATTCTTTTCCATGGAATTTTGCTTTTGCTCCTTCAAAGGTATTGGTTTTCAGGCAAGCTATCCCATTCTTTAAGGAATCATTAAAACGATGCCTTTACTTTTTAATGACCTTACCCCCACTGGATAAAACCTGCCGCACTATTTGGGCATCACCTTTATAGTACAGCCTACCATCTGAACTCGCAACTACATCAATAGTCTCAAAAACCGTTAAATAGGCCTCAGCATCGGAGGAGAGTTCAACCTCAAGGTCATTTACATGTAGCCCATATCCTTTCAACTCGGCATCCGAGGATAATGCAGTATCCATGTGATCTACATCACCTACTAAATCCATTGTAGCATCAGCGGAAAGTCGAACTATGGCATTTTCAATAGTAGCTTCGCCATCCAGATAAGCACTTGACGATAGATCAAAGTACGCATTTGTAGTTTCTAGATAGAGTTCCGCGTCACTATCCGACTCTGCCCGAAGTTCAAAATCATCAGCCACAATATCCCCTATAAAGTGCCCATCAGAACTCAAGTCAATATAAACACTGCTCGAATGAAGTGGGCTTTCCAAGAATATCGCGGCATCCGAAGACGCCTTGAACCATGAAATATTGCTTGTGGTGATGTAAAGGTTCAAGGTCTCCCTACCCTTGACCCTTATGTTGTTTTCCAACTTCACGACCAATTTGTTTCCTTCCATGTACACATCCATTCTGTTGAAAAGATTGTCATTGGCCTTAATTTCCACGCGCTCCTCCGTTTCCGAAAAAGTGACATAGGCATTAAAATCCGTTGCTACCTGTAGTGCGGTAATATTTTCAAAATCGTAGTTTCTTGTGGATACTTCCTCGGAAACCCAAACCGTTTCCTGTACACATGAAGTTGCCACTAACCCCATCGCCAAGGCGACAAAGGCATGTTTAAAAGTTTTCATGCTATTCGTTTTTTGATGTAAAATAATTGTTAGGAACCCAATTCCCGTTCCAATTGCAATACGGGCATCCAATGAAAATTAATGGCAGACCATTCGTCCATTTCCACGGCTTCGGCACTTCTTAAAAATACGGTCCCATTTTGGGTGAAGACATGACTGGCCAGGATTCCTTTATTGATTGACTGTTCGTTTTTTGATTTAAAGGCCATTGTTCAAATGTTTTTTATACCGATTCCTTCCCATGTTGAACACACCTACTTTTAGCCCAATTCCACCCGAAAACCCATTAATGTTTCGCAACGGACTATCTTCCAATTCCAGCCTGCTTGAAAAGCGGTATTTTACGCCTGCTTCCAGTTGCAAATATCTGGATATGTTGAAAAGTAAACTCACCCCGGGTTCTGCCACAAAAACGGCATAAATATCATCCTCATTGGGATCGTCCACTGGATCGTCAAAGTTATTGGCCAAATAACCCACTCCCCCTGCTCCGATCAATAAGGGAAAAGAAAGGTTAACTGTTGACTTGCTAAAAAGAATGGGCTCCAAATGTATTCCTCCGTAGCCCCCAATCAAGTCCTCATTTAGCGTTCTTGGATTGTCTTGTTCGGAGTACAGAAAAACCCCGGAAAAACCAACCTCGAACTGTCGGTTGGCCACGTAGGCTACTTTGAGGCCTCCTAAATAGGTAGATTTGCCCCTCATTTCCCCGTAATATGTGGTAAGGCCCAAGTATACACCGTGCACTACATTCTTACGGTCATTAAATTCAATGTAATCCGTATTGTCCTGTGTTTGCTGGCCCCACGCCAAACACCCAAATAACAATAGCGGAAGTAAAGGTTTGAGTTGTATCATTTTTCGTTTTTTGATTTTCATTCTAAAGACATTCAAAATTTGAAAGGGTTGCACTGGAATTAATTTTTTTCTGATTTTTTATAAAAAATCAATCCGTCAGCACAATCACCCCTTTGATTCCATTGATGGAAAAACTCCCCCGATTACCCGTTCCATACTTGGCCGTAATATCCCTGATTTTGCTCCCTTCATTGGTAACATGGGTGTTGATGTTGGCAAAGGTCTTTGGAACCCGCAAAAGTCCTTGTTCCAAAGTGGCCTTAAAATCAAATGCCAAGCCTGTAATATTTATATTGATTTCAGAGGATTCCTGCACAATATTGATGTCTGCGTCGGGTTTCACTATCTTTTGAATGTCCACCTCCGCTATCCTTAGTGTGAGGAACAACTCATTTGTTACACTGGCAATGTCCGCATTCGAGAATTTAAAATCGCCGCGTAATGCATCAATCGACTCCAGTTCTACCTCATCCTTACTGGAGTAGAGTTCCAAGTCTGAAATTGCCCCTAACCGAATATCACTGCCACTACTTATTATTTTCAACTTTTGGGCACTTTCCACATCTATGGTTCCGTTGTCCATCTTTATGTTTCCATAGCCCAGATTTCGGGCATGGAACTTTCCAAAACGCATGTCCACTTTAGCCGTTGAGATGTTTCCATTAATGTAGATATCACCATGTTGTACATCGGTTTCCAAATCCCCCTTCCAGGAATCTATGATGATGTCCCCAAACTTATTGGTGATGTTGAGCTCGGCATTGACGGGTAGGTACACCTCATAATCAATCTGTACGTTGGACTTGTCAAAATCAAACGGATTGGCCTTGCTAAAATATTTCGCAAAAATATTGGCATCGCGGTCCTTGATTTCCGAAATAAACTGGATGAAATTACCCGCTTGAACAGCTTTGGGTTGAATCCGATCCAACAATTTCTCAGCGCTTTCATCCTTCCTGTGGTTCACTTCAATTGAGATGGAAACCTTTACTTGGTTTCTTTCCCATCCATTAATGGTCACATTCCCATACTTGTTTTCTATATGGACCTTGCCCGTAGGAGAAAGATCATAAGTCTTGTCCCATCGCTTGCTCCGCTCACTTTGAGCAAAGACCGTCAAAGTACACAGCAACAGACCCACTGTCGCCCATGTGTTTTTATAAAATGTACCCTTCATAATCCATTTCTTTTTTGGACGCATTGATCTGTCTCAATAAATTTTCAATCAGTTCAATGCGCTTTTTATAATTTGCCACAATGGCCTCCAAAACCCGCTCATTGTCCAAGTTATTTCGCATTTCCAATTTTAGTTGTTGATATTCCCTATCCAGTTCGTCCATAAAAGACAGAAACTCTTCTTTGTCATCAGCCGATAATTTGGGATGGTTTTTCACCAATTGTACCTGTTGATATACCAAATGCTGGTAGTGCATGTCTATTTCCAAGAGCTCCTCATTGGCATAGGCATCCATTTTCTGGATGGGATTGTTCAAGGTGAAAAATGTCATCACAGATAGCCCCAATAGCAAAACAATGGAAGCTGCGGCCCATAGCTTTCTAGATTTCCAAAGCACAATTACCTTAGGTTCCGGTTTCTCATCCAGTTGGGAAGCGATTCCTTGCCACAATTTGTCCTTGTCCACTTTGTGAACATCAAAGGCCTGTTTGTTTTCCCTAATATGTTTTTCAAAATTGTCCATCATAGTTCATTTACAATTTGAATGAGTTTCTTTTTAGCACGATGATATTGCGATTTTGAGGTGGAGGTGGTAATTCCCATAATTTCTCCGATTTCTACATGATCGTACCCTTCAATCAAGTAGAGCGTGATGATCTGTCGGTATCCTTCCGGAAGTTGTGCTAGACCAACTTTTATCTTTTCAATTTCAAATTGGTCAGGTTCTGCTTCCTTTTCTTCTTCCAAAAACTCTCCTTCATTTTCCATGGAAGAGAACAGCAAACGTTTTGTTTTTAGGTGATTGATGCTCTTGTTGATCACAATCCGTTTCAACCAAGCCCCAAACGTGCTCTCAAACCTGAAGGAATCCAATTTTTTAAAAGCCTCTACAAAACTCTCTTGGATAATGTCCTCCGCATCCTCCCGAATGGTCAACAAACGCATGGCAACATTGAACATGGCATCCACATACAATCCATACAACTGGTATTGTGCGTTGCGGTTCCCCTCTTTACTCTGCTCCACCAAAGCTTGGTGCGTAAAACGTACGTTTGCTTCCAAAAATTCCGGACGGTTATTCAAATACGGCTAAAAATAATCCTATTTCATTCTATCTCAATGACAAACTAAAAATGAAAAGGTTGCACCATGCTGAATTTTTTTCAAAAAAAAACCTTCAACTACGGTTGAAGGCTTGCCTGCATAAGGTTATGTTGCTATTTGGTTTTCGTTTTCTGCACTGAAATCATTGCGATTCCGATGCTTTATTCAACTCCTTGAATTGGTATCGTAAAAATATTTCGTGCGAACCTCCAGTATAGTTTGCCAAGTTGGAGGTGGTAAGATCATACGCGTATCCTGCATTTAGGTTTGGCGTAATTTGAAGCCCAAGCAGGGTTGAAAAGGAATCGTCCCATCTATAGGCCACCCCAAATGTGAAAGTCTCCCTGAGCACTGCATTCACCGAAACATCGGCAATGATTGGTGCACCAGGAACCCATTTTACAAAAAAGCTGGGCCGTAGTACAATTTCTGGTGTAAGATCAAGGAACTTCCCTCCAATAAAGTAGTAGTGCAAGCGTTCCGCGGCTATCTCTTGTTCCTCTCCATCATAATGTTTCTGTGAAAAGAAATTGGGTATCGCAAAACCCAAATAACTATCCTTGGCCTGATAATATAGTCCCGCCCCAATAGTAGGGAAAAATTTGCTCTTTACATTATTTTGAAAGGCCACATCAGGATTCTGGGTAAGTCCTTTGGAGAAATCCACATCAAACAATCGGCCTCCCAATTTCATTCCAAATGACAGTTTTCGGTTGGTACTATCCAATTGAATGGTGTACGATACATTACCGTCCACAAATATTTCAGAAGAAGGCCCGAGGGCATCGTGGGCCAAAATCCCTCCCACACCAAGCTTGTTTTCCAACGGAGTGTCCACGGCCAAAACCTGCGTATTGGGCGCTCCGTTTACCCCAAGCCATTGGGAACGGTGCATCAACAGAGCGGTAAGATACCCTTGAGAGCCCGCATAAGCAGGATTCACACTCATGGTGTTGTACATATATTGGGTGAACTGTGGGTCTTGCTGTGCAGAAACCATGCAGCATCCCAAGAGTAAAACCATCAGATAGGTATGCCCCATTCGTTTTTTCATTCGCGATATGTTTTTAACGCAGTTCATCCCCTTTCTATCGATTTATATACAGCCAATCTGTTCTGGGTTCGGAACCATCCCCCAAATCCAACACATAATAATAGGTGCCAACCGGCAATTGGTCTTCTTTTTGCACAACGGCACGCCCATTGGGTGTTCCGTCCCAATCATTGTTGTATCCACGTTTTTGGTAAATCACGGTTCCCCATCGGTTATACACCTGAAGTTCATTTCCAGGGTATCTGGAAATACAATCAATGGTAAAGAAGTCGTTGACCCCGTCCCCATTGGGTGAAAATTCATTATACACCACCAAGCAAGTGGGCTGTACAAAAGCTTCAGCCGAATCGTTGTCAGAATTAGTATCCAACTGATCTACGAAAGCCAAGCTTGCTGTGTTCAAATAATCTTCAAAATCCAAAACAGCAACGGTTACATCGAGTTGAGCTGTTTCAGAAACCTGTAGCGTGTCCAGTTCCCAAAAACCTTCACTAGCATCATATTGTCCCACAGTAGCCGAAGACGAAATCAACCTGTACCCATTTGGCAATTGTTCTTCGATACCGATATTTGTTGCGGGAACATCTCCTTGGTTGGTCACCGTAATAGAGAAAACAACCTCATCACCAATATTGGGCTCCATTCTATCCACTATTTTTGTAATGGCCAAATCCGTGGTTTGCGGTATCACAAAGGCACTGGCCTCATCGTCATCTTCAATGCCATCTGACAAGTCGTCTGTTGCTGTACCTTCAATGGGATTACTATCCGGGTCTGTAAAATTACTTGCCGTTATCTCGGCCACATTAAGATATTCATCAGCCTGTCCCGTAGGGATATTTACCACGGCCAAAAGTTCCAGGGTTTCTGCATTCTGATTGAAAATAGTTCGGTTAACATTCCACAATCCAGTATTTGGGTTATACACCCCAGCGGTGGCTGTATGCGATTGATAGGTATAGCCTTCTGGCAATACATCGGTGACCACTACACCAGTGGCGTCGGTAGGTCCATCATTGGCAACACTTATGGTGAATCTGACGACATCACCTACATTTGGCGAGACATTATCCACAATTTTGGTCAACGACAAATCTGCCAAACCAAAGGGAACTGGAACAACAGTAGCTTGGTCATCTTCTGAAGACACATTATTGTTGGGTGTGGAATCAGGATCATAGGTGTCCAATGCGATCAATTCGGCCGTATTCCGGTAGTCCCCATTGGGAAGTACCACGGCTGTAATTTGAAGCGTTTCGGATGCACCGCTATTTAGGCTCGATACATCCCATGAACCTACAAGTTCATCGTAGGTTCCTGCTGAAGGCGTGGCAGTTGTAAAGCTGTATCCCGTAGCCAACAAATCTTCCACAACCAAACTTGTGGCGTTATTAGGCCCAGCATTGTTGAGGGTTATCGTAAACACAATCTGATCTCCAGCAGCCGGACTTAGATTGTCCGCTGTGTTGGTGACTGAAATATCCGTGACGTGCCTTGGTGTGGTGGCTTGTTCATCTTGGTCATCCTCGGTTGGATCATTGTTGCCCGGTGAGGAATCGGGGTCGGGTATCACGGAATTCACCAACTCGGCCCTGTTCAGGTAATCTCCTGAAGCATTCACCTGAACCACCATGTTCAAAACAGCATTGCTTCCAGCAGTTAAGTTGCCTACGTTCCAAAGTCCCGAATTAACATCATAAAACCCTCCCGAGTCATCAGAAACATAGGCGTAACCCGAGGGCAATACATCCTCAACCATCAATGCAAAGGCATCGCTTGGACCTTCATTGGTCAAGGTTAGGGTGAACGTTACATTATCGGAAACATCTGGGAATTCATTATCTACCGTTTTACTGAGGGTTATATCCGCAGCGGGGATAGGAATGGTTCCGGCACTATCTTGATCATTCTCAAATACATTGTTGTTATTGGGGATTGAATTGGGATCATCATTGCTGGATGCAACCACTTCGGTAACATTAAAGTAGTCCCCAGTTGGATTTACGGTGGCCACAATGTTCAAGGTCTCAGTTACCCCATCTGGTATAACATTGTTCAACTCCCATATTCCGGTAGTAGGATTATACGTCCCGGCTGTCCTGCTATTGGATACATAGGTATATCCTGAGGGCAACAAGTCCATGACCTGAACCCCGGTGACGTTGCTGGGCCCAAGGTTGGTAAGATTGATGCTAAAAATGACAACCTCCCCCACAAAAGGGCTCAAATTGTCCACAGATTTTCGCAAAAGTAGGTCCGATATAGGAAGTGGGACCGGTGTTACAGTTTGTTGATCATCTTCTGTTTCACTATTGTTTCCGGGAGTTGAGTCGGTATCAGTTTCTGTCAATCCCGTAAGTTCTGCAGTATTGGCATAATTTCCACTGGACAATATATCGGCCGTTATGGTCAGCGTTTCCGAAGCACCGCTGGCCAAACTTCCAATGGTCCAAGACCCATTAACACTGTTGTAGGTGCCTGTGGTGGTATTGGCGCTGACCAAGCGATAGCCTGAAGCTAATACATCTGTAACCACAAGGTTGGTAGCGTCACTTGGCCCATCATTATTTATGGTAACGGTAAAAATTGCCTGATCGCCCACATTTGGAATTAAATCATCCACGGTCTTGGTCACCGAAATGTCAACTACTGGATCGGGAATGACCACCACTTCATCCTGATCGTCTTCCCCCGAAACATTGTTGTTTGGGGTTGAATCGGAGTCAAACTGGTCATGGCCTGTAATCTCAGCTATGTTGGTATAGTCACCTGAAGGATTCACGTTGGCGAGGATGCTGAGACTTGTTGTGCTTCCATTGGCCAAGGTTCCCACATCCCAAATACCGCTTACCTCATCATAATCCCCACCTCCATTATCAGAAACATACGTAAATCCAGATGGCAACACATCCGTGACCTCTACCGAGGTTGCATCACTGGGACCGGCATTGGAAACCGTTAGCGTGAACATGACGTTATCACTCACTAGCGGTGGAGCCTTGTCGATTACCTTGGTCAACGAAAGGTCGACAACATCAACAGGGGTAACCGACACATCGCCTTGGTCATCTTCGGAAGAGACCCCATTGCCCGGTGTAGAGTCCAAATCGTAGGCATCGGACTGCCATACTTGGGACGTATTGGTGTGATTTCCCGTATCATTTACAGTAACATTGATTGTAAGCGTCTCCGAAGCCCCGTTGGCCAGAGTACCAATATCCCAAAATGCAGTTCCCGCATTATAGGTTCCGGCAGTGGCGGTGTAGGATACAAAACTGTAGCCGGATTGTAATTGGTCTACCACCCGAACATTGGTGGCATTATCTGGTCCATCGTTGGTTACAAATATTTCAAAACTTATTTCCTCACCTACATAAGGATTGGTATTTCCTCCCACTATGGTTTTGGTAAGGGACAAATCGGCTTGTTGGGGTGCTACGGTTATTGCATCTTCATCATCTTCACTTTGGTCCCCATCATCATTATTAGGGGTACTGTCATAATCAAATTGGCCACTAGCGGTCACTTCAGCAATATGGGTAAACTCACCAAGAGTGCCCGTTGGTGTCAAAATTGTTGCTTCAAAAGTGAGAACGGTTGTATTGGTTCCCAATGGGACTGAAAGTCCGGTCCAGGTAACCTTATCGGTAACAAAGCTGAACGTACCTCCATTATTGATTGCTGTTATACTTCCAAAACCAGAAGGAACCAAGTCTTCAACGGAAACCCCAGTTGCATCAATATCTCCCAAATTGCTTAGATTGATGGTAAAGGTGACCACATCACCCACATCCGGCGAAGTATTACTAGCCAATATCTCCAACTCCAAGTCTACTCCCACGATAGTAACTTCAACAGTGTCTGATGCGGTGGTGCATGATCCGCCAGAAACGGTCCATCTAAATTCATACGTTCCGGGAACTGTCCCTTGTACTTCAGTCACGGGGTCCGTAGCATCCACAAAATTTACCACGGATGGACCCAAAACCTGTGTCCATACACCCGAATTGGGCGCTGGGGGCGTTGCATTCAAAAAAACAGGAGTCAGGTGTGCTACGGTAATATCAGAACCGGCATCCACGGGACATTGAGCATTCCCAACTTGCACTAAGGTCAGCGCAAACAAAAAAGCCAAAATAAAATTGGTTTTGTACTGGCTTGGTTGGGGTTTGTTCATAGTTTAGAGGATGAGGCTATACTTACGGAGTAAGACTAACCCAAACATATCAACAACAAGGGACAAAAAGGAAGTTATGTTGTATTACACCGATCATTTGTTGTGAAACATCGGATAAACGATGGAAAACAGGGGCTATTTTTAACATTTTAAAAGGAAATATAAAAAACTATTGACCACACAATAAGCCACGCCCCCAAACAACAAAAAGAACTGGCGGCATAACCACCAGCTCTTTTCTTGCCAAATAAACACAGTCACAACAATGTTTCCCACCGAACGTCAAGGAACAATTATGCAGACCTGCTTTCTGGGCTTAACCACTACTTAACTAACACTAATTCAAGCTTTTTTAAAAATTTAGGCAAGTAATATGATGCCTAAAACTACCAGCAAAAAGAGCCGGATTATTTCAACTATTTTCATTTTATAAAATTTGGGTTATTCTACCTGTAGCACTACGCTATCCGAGATTTGCAGATTTTCTTCGGATATGGCAAAAATGGTAACCTCTCCCTTTTTAATACCTGTTACCATGCCCGATTTATCAGCTACTGCGACATTGGGATTACCCGTACCCCAGAATACATTGAGGTTATTAATATCAGCTGGAGTGACCACTGTGTTCAACTGAACCGTTCCTCCGATGTTCAATTTACTTTCTTCCGTAAATATTTCCACTTCTTGAACAGCTATTCCCTGTATTGCTTTGTTATCATCCTTGGAGCATCCCAAAAACACAAGCAAGAACACTAGACATAGCTCCGACAAGGTTATTCTTTTCAATTGCAATTTACTTCCCATCTTCAAATATTTTTTTGTGATTTAATTCTTGATTCTTTGAGTTCTTGGAAGGGTTGATGACTATTCCACCAACCCTTCTTAACCAAAAACTACAGTCAAAGTCAACTGGGCCTTACACAGCGTAAAACCAAACCAACAAAGCAGTGTAAGGGACCCCAGTATTTTTTAAGGTATTTATGAAAAGCTCTTTTCGTCATGATAAGCTGCATCTATACCCCTGATTTCAACATCAGCCGCTACCCTAGTGCCACGGGTCAACAGTTTGGTGATTTTATATATGACGAAGGTCCCTACCAAGGAAAAGAGTATGGTAACCAACACCGCTACGAGCTGCACCATCACTTGCTGGGGATTCCCATAAAAAAGTCCTGCCTCCCCATTAATTTCTGGATTTGCAAAAAGTCCAGTGGCAATGGAGCCCCAAATACCCACCAATCCATGAATTCCAAAAGCATCCAGGGTATCATCATAATTGAAGGCTTTCTTTAAGTACACTACACCAACAAATCCCAGCATTCCCGATACCAAACCAATGATCAAAGCGCCATCCACACCAACATAACCTGCAGCTGGCGTTATACCCACTAGTCCAGATATGGCTCCCGAGGCAAGGCCCAAAATGGTAGGTTTCTGTTTTCTTTTCCATTCAAAAGCCATCCAAGCCAATGCACCTGCACAGGCTGCTATATTGGTCACCAAAAAGGCATTGGCCGCTATACCATCAGCAGCTAATTGGCTTCCTGCGTTGAACCCAAACCAACCAAACCAAAGCAAGGCAGAGCCCAACACGGTCAATTTGGTGGAGGATGGGTCAATCTCCACATGTTCCTTACGTTTTCCCAAAATGAGGGCCAAAACCAGACCTGCCACACCTGCATTCACATGAATGACCGTGCCTCCAGCAAAATCTAGCTCTCCCAAATAGCTCAAAAGGCCATCGCCCCAAATCATCCGTACCAAAGGAGCGTAAACAAATAGTACCCACAGTGTTGAGAAAATTATCCAACTATTAAATTTTAATCGCCCTATCACTGATCCCGAAATAATAGCCACAGCAATTGCAGCAAACACCCCCTGAAAGGCCACAAAAGCCAATTCAGGAATGGAGCCCATAAGTTGTGAGGGGGCTATGTTTTTTAAAAAAAGGGCTTCGATTGAACCAAAAATCGGGTGCCCCTCTGGGCCAAAGGCAATGCTATACCCTACAGCTACCCAAGCCAGTGTAGCCACACAAAAGGCAACATAACTCATTCCAACGGTATTGATTACGTTCTTCTTGTTGGAAAGTCCCCCATAAAAAAGGGCCAGTCCTGCGGGTGTCATTAGCATTACAAGTGCCGTGGCTATTAATACCCATGCTGTATCTCCAGTATCCATATCTGTTTTTTTTAATTGTTAGCTACCGCTGCCAGTACATTAGCCTTACCATTTCTTTTGATTTTTATGGCTTGCTCCAGCATGGCTTTTATTTCCTTATTCTTAAATCTTGTAGCGTCATTCAAGGGGGTGTTGCCCCATCGATCTTTTGGAGAAAGATGCACTCCATTTCCAATGAGATGTTTGACTACCTCTACTTGATTTTCACATGCAGCCAAATGCAGTGGGGTACGTCCATCATAATCAGCAGTATTGGGACTAACCCCTTCCGCTTGCAAACGATAAATCTCATCCATGTCGCCAAAACTTGCCGCTCGAATTAGTTCCATCACTTTGGAAGCCATGAGCTCATTTTGTTTTCTTCTTGGATTGATTTTCTTGCAATGACCGGTTAAGGAGTCGTATTGGTGAAAACTGAAGCGTTCCACAAGACGTTTACAGAATTCCACTCCTCTTACGGTATTTCCTACTTGGTCCAGTCTCGGTGACCAAATGCTGATGCCCATTAAATTGGGAATGACCAACATCAAAGCTCCAGAAACCCCACTTTTGGCGGGAAGACCAATCTTAAAAGCGAACTCCCCCGAGAAATCGTACATGCCGCAACTCAACATTAACGACAGGCAGTTTTGCACCGTTGATGATTTAAAAATTCCTTTCCCTGTCAATGGATTGGTCCCTGCATTGGCCAAGGTCGCTGCTGCCACCGATAAATCATTTGTGCAGGATTCTATAGAGCAGCATTGA
The DNA here is from genome assembly GCF_000745185.1 of Muricauda sp. MAR_2010_75. Lineage (NCBI taxonomy): Bacteria > Pseudomonadati > Bacteroidota > Flavobacteriia > Flavobacteriales > Flavobacteriaceae > Allomuricauda > Allomuricauda sp. MAR_2010_75. The sequence continues at coordinate 1,946,538 of NZ_JQNJ01000001.1, read as the reverse complement.
AAATAAAATTCCAAGGTCTCGGTGAGGTTTGTCTTTTCGGGAAAGGCATTCTTTTCCCGCATGAAATACGCAAGTGCAAAGTTTCTGTCCGCCGTTTGGCGTTCCGACAGGTAGACAGCGTTGTTGAAGCTTACAGGTTTATCCCCACACAAGGCTTGCCATGTTTTGCTGACTTTATCAAAACGATCCGCTGTATTATTTTCCCTATCGATGAGAGAGCAACTCATCATGGCCCCTGCATTGATCATAGGGTTGTGTGGAAGCCCCTTTGAGTTCAACGCCAATTCATTAAAGGATTGTCCGCTGGGTTCCCTACCAACATGGCAATGTACTTTGTACTCCCCAAGTTCTTCCAAGGCCAAGCAATAATTAATGGGCTTGCAAGAGGATTGCAAGCAAAAATTGACTTTGGAATCGCCAAAGGAAAACCGCTGCCCATCCACCGTACAAATGGAAACCGCAAAATGATCGGGATTTACCCTAGCCAGTTGTGGAATATAATCTGCTACTTTCCCATCCGTGTTTTTAAGGGTTTCCTGAAAAATGTCTTCCACTTCCTTACAGAAAAATTCAAAGTCGGGAATCACCAAGTTTTCTGTCAGTGATTTTTTTATCAGTGCATTTTGCTTCAGGATTTCATTGAACTCCGATGAGCTTATGGTTGGACTTTTTCGCTTCTCTTGTTCCTTTACTCTAAAAATATTGAGCAACTCTTGAATTCTTGGGTCATCAGATAAGATTCCGGTGCGAGCCAATTTGTCCAGAAATTTATCAGACTCAATGGATTTCTTCTTTCCATGATCCAATATGCGAAAAAGGGAGTCTGCCGCATGATTATCAATCTGCGTTGTACTAATCATAACAAGTTGATTTTAATGTTCTTAGGAAAAAGAGAGGGCCACCTTTTATGGCCCTTCATTAGCGAATTCTATATGATAGTATACAAAACTTAAGGGATGCGATGTTCACATTAAATAGTGATACTATCAAAAGTTGAAGAGCGGTCTAACTATGGGTCTATACCTTCTCTTGGCGCTCCATCCATACCCAAGGGCAGGCTGCTGTTTCTGTTTAAATGCATTACGCTTTTCCGGTCTCATGTGTTCGTTTTTTGATGATTTTTTGATTGATAAATAAACTCCTTACCTCGTATAATCCTCGAAGTAATTGTCCCTTTCCGGGCGCACATTTTTGGCCATGGGTCCTTGAAGACTTTTGCGTTCCACAAAAACTATAGGCTGCAATTCGCATTCATCTTTCCAAGGTTTTCTGTTCTTGGCCAAAGGCCCCGTAAGTTTTTCGTGCTTTTTGATCATAATGGGCGTGCTGGGCTTTGGGTCTTTCCAAGGCTTACGGTTCTTGGCCAAAGGCCCTGTTTCTTGAATGTGCTGCGCATGCATACATCCTATGGTAAAAAGCGCAAATGCAATTGTTGTAAAAATTTGTTTTTTCATGACATTTGTTATTTCTGATTTTTAGCGAGGCAAAGATATGTTGAGAGAAACCCTTGGAATTAGAACAAATCCGCCGAATTAGATAACTTTTCCGACAAGATGCCAGCACAAACCCGTCAGACTATAACATTTCCGACATTTTAGGCCTTAAATGCCTTGTTTTCAATTACAAACAAATTTTGAAGATTTAGGTAAATCACTATCTGGGAAGACCAAAAAAGGATAAAATGCATCAAATAGTCCGTTGTAGAAATCTAAAAGAATGAATATGAAAAATATGGCCTAAGCGTACTCCTGAAGAAAAGTGGATGGGCTTTTTCCAAATTCCTTTTTAAAGGATTTGGAAAAATAGGAAGGATTGGAAAATCCGGTTTGATAGGCAATTTCCGCCACATTGTGCCTGTTTTCCAGCATCAACTCTTTTGCCCGGTGCAACCGGACCGATGAAATTAGTTGGATTGGGGATTTATTGGTTACCGCTTTGAGCTTTCGTTGCAATTGACGTTCACTCACTCCTATTTCCCTGCACAGCATTTCCACCCCGAACAATTCATCACTCAGATGGGATTCTATAATCTCCAGAACATTTTCCAAAAAAGAATCATTCACGGGAAGTTGATGTTGGTGAAAGCCATCCAGATACCCATCAGATATCAAATCATCGGTAACAGCAAAGAGCATGTGTGGTTCTCCCGATCTTGGTTCCAGGATAGTTTTGTTCTGTTTGAAGTTCAGCCCGGCCCCAGACAACAGATATTTCACCGTTTGGGTAATCAATATTTGATTTGGCTTAGCCTGTTCCAGAATTGACTCCACAAAGCGTTCGGTCTCCGCACTTACAAAGTGGGCTTCATCAACAGCCCCCTCTTTAATATGAATCCCCACAGACATTTGGGCATTCATGCTTTTTACGGTATCAAACAGGTTCATATAACAATGAACTGCTTTGCTGGGTCCCTCAAAAGTGGCAAAGAAGGTTCTCCCATCGCACTGAATCACCTTTCCACGATATTGGGCAACAAATTGGGCTATAAGTTCTTGTTGCTCTGGTTTGGCCCGTTCCTCAGCAAAAATTCGGGCAGCGGCTATGGTAAAGAGTTGTTGGTCATATACGCCTTTAGGCTTTAGGTTCAATATGAAATTTCTGATTTCTTTGAGCACCTCTTCCGTATTACCCACCCAAAACAAATGGTCGTCACCTTGCAGCTCAACAAATTTAGCTCCTGATATGCGCTCTGCTATGAACTTCCCTTCCTCAATCTTCACATCAACATCATTGGTTCGCTGAAGAATCAGTGACGGAACTTTAATGGAACCCAAAATATTGATGATATCCACCTCTGTATTCATTTTGGTAAGCACCAAAGCAGCGCTTGGACTAGCCCCTGAACGAAAGTAGTTGGCCAGCCAATCCATGAAATCTTTGTCGTTTGCCTTTGATGGGGCCAATGTCTCCAAGTTCATTTCCCCACTGCCCCAACAATTCTCGATCATATCATACACCCTTTGGCGTTCTTCGTTGGTAGGTGCCCAAGGATAGTTTTGAGCATACTTTCGCTTGGCAAATATTCCAAAGGTGATCAACGAAATAATGCGGTTGGGATAGGTTGCGGCAAACAGCGCAGACACGGAACCTCCCTCGGAATGTCCGAACAAAATAGCCTTTTCAGAGCCAACAGCGTCCATCACGGCCCTAATATCGTCCATCCGTTCCTCCAAAGTGGAAAGTTCCACTATACGATCGGAAAGACCTGTTCCTCTTTTATCGAACAAAATAACTCGGGCTATTTTTCCCAATTCCTGTAAAAAATCCACTAGTTCTGGACAAGCCCACATCAAATCAATATTGGAAACCCATCCGGGAATGTAAACCATGTCTACAGTACCTGAACCAAAAACTTGGTACGCAATATTGATGCGCCCACTTTTGGTATATTGTGTAACTGGTTTCATGCGAGGTTGAGGTTGCTATTTCTTGTTGTTTACCTTCCCCAGAAGGGTATGCTGCAGATTCTTTTGCCGGAAACAAAAGTAATGCTACAGCTATTTTACGATCAAATCCAGCCCATTGGACTATCTCCCAGGCGATTCTTGTTCCACAAAAATAGAAACTGCTTTGAATCAATGGGCATACAACGTTAAGATTAACAATTGTTTGGGCTATACCCAACAAAAAACAACCCCCAAACCATGTGGTCGGGGGTTAATTAAAGTTAGGTTGGTACTAGTTTGAGCTAGTTTACATTATGCCTCGCAACTGGCACATTCCTTCTTTTGCTTGAATTTTTGGGCCGCATTCATACTGTGTTGATAGTACAGCGATTTTAACCCCAATTTCCAAGCTGTTACGTGTATTTTGTTGATTTCCTTGGTAGGCATGTCCGGATGAACAATAATATTCACCGATTGCCCTTGGTCAATATGGTTCTGTCTGTTGGCCGCTTGGTATACAATATCCAATTGGTCCAACTCCGAATAGGTTTTGAAGACGGATTTCTCTTCCTCGGTTAAGAAGTCCAGATGTTGAACAGATCCATCCATATCGCGAATGCTTTTCCAAACCTCTGGGTTATTTTGACCTTTTTCTTCCAGCAAATCCATCAAATACGGATTCTTGATGGTCACTTTGATCTTAGCAATATCTTTAACATAACAATTGGACCAAATCGGTTCAATTCCTTGGGATACCTGACCTAAAATAAAAGCTGAGGAAGTGGTTGGTGCAATGGCATTTAGGGTTGCATTGCGTCTTCCATAGCCCTTTAAAACTTCAGGCTCTCCAAAGCGTTCCGCCAGTTCTGCAGAAGCTTTGTAGGAGCGTTCCTTGATTCCTTTGAATATTTCACTGTTCAGGTTATAGGCTTCTTGGCTATCAAAGGCCAATCTTTTGGATTGCAACAGGGAATGCCATCCCAAAGCACCCAATCCCAAAGCTCTGTTCTCCTTGGCAAAATTATAAGCTCGTTCCATAAACAGGAAGGTCTGTCTGTCATCACGATCGGATGAATCCCGATAGGCTTCCAGTTTTTCCACAAACTCCGTGATCACGGCATCCAAGAAATAGACCATGGTCTCCACCGCATCGGTATTTTTCCATTTATCGTAATGCAACACATTGATACTGGACAATACGCATACAAAGGACCAATTATCATTGGAGGGCAACATGATTTCGGTACAAAGGTTACTGGCGTGAATGCGGTGTTCTTTGTCCTTATACACATCGGCGGCTCCATTATTGGCATTGTCGGAAAAGAACACATACGGATAGCCCATTTCTCCCCTACGTTGCAACACCTTGGCCCAAATAGTTCTTTTGTCCGTATCACCATCAATCATTTCCTGCATCCATTGATTGGTAACGGTAACGCCATGGGTCAGTTGTTGAATGGGGTTCCCTTCGGTTCCGATTTCCAAAAATTCCATAATGTCCTTATGGTCTATGGGCAAGTACGGCGAAAAGCGACCACGACGAACGGAACCTTGGCTCACCACATCTACCATGGACTCAAACAACTGCATAATGTGTACCGCTCCAGAAGCCTGCCCGTTATTTTTTACAGGGGCTCCCCTGTGCCTAATTTTTCCAAAATAGCCCGAAGTACCTCCCCCCAGCTTGGACATCATGCCCACTTCGGATTGGGTGTACAGGATATTCCCCATATCATCATCAATATGGGAGCCGAAACAGCTGATGGGCAACCCACGTTTTTTCCCAAAGTTGGACCAAACCGGTGATGCCAAAGAGAAAAAACCCTCCGACATATAGTTATAAAACTTATCGGAATACCCTGGAATCTGCAAAATCTGTTCAGCCCGGTCTGCTATCTCCCGAATCCGCCCTTCTGGGGTAACGCCATCGGTCAAATAGCCCGAGGCCAAGAATTGACGGCTGTATTCATTGAGCCATTCAAATCCTGAGCTTTCTTCTTTTTCCTTGAGTTGTGCCAAGGCACTTTTTCGTGCATTTACAAGTTCTTGGCTTTTGTTTTCTTGTTTTACGTCTTCAATTTGGGGGGATTGGGCTTTGTTCTCCATAATTTAAAAAAGGTCGTCGCTGGTTATACTTTGTGTTCTTTTGCTATAGTTGATGGATCGTTTTACAAAAAAGTCGCCATGTTTGGTTCCGATAATTTCATCATCAAACCACTCGGTTTGCTCCAATAGTTTTTGGTCCACCTCAAACACTTTGGCAATGCCTATGCTCTCCAAAGAGTTATTGAAACGGTTCTTAATGAATTCGTTTACCACAGTTTTCGGCAAGAAATCCAATTCGCCCTCCTCAAAAATCCAGTCCACAATTTTGCTCTCGGCCTCAAACGCATTTTCACATATTTCCTGAATCATGGCTTTGTAGTCATCGTCAAACCACTCTGGATGTTCTTTTTTGATGATATTGATGACATCTATTCCAAAATCGCCGTGAATCTGTTCTTCTTTTGAGGTGGCTTCCACCACATTGGAAATCCCCTTAAGCACATTTTTGTGCTTGTTGAAGGCCATAATGATCAAAAATTGGGAAAAGAGGGACACGTGCTCTATAAAAAGAGAAAAGAGCAAAATAGATTCCGCATATTCCTTGTTGTTCTCGCTTTTGGCATTTTTAAGGGCCGTTTCCAAATACTGCACCCGCTTCATGATCACAGGTTTTTTCTTAAGGTTCTCAAACTCTTGGTTCAATCCCAAAATTTCAAGCAAGTGCGAATACGCATCATGGTGGCGTACCTCACTTTCGGCAAAAGTGGCTCCCACCGAACCAATTTCAGGTTTGGGCATACGGTGGTAGATATCGCCCCAAAACGTTTTTACCGCCACCTCAATTTGGGAGATGGCCAACATGGTGTTTTTAATGGCACTTCTTTCCGCATCCGAAAGTCCAGATTTAAAATCCTGAATGTCGCTGGTGAAATTAAATTCGGTGTGAATCCAATAGGAATGGCGAATGGCGGGCACATATTCATACAGCTGCGGGTACTCGTAAGGCTTTAGGTTGATACGCTTTTCAAAAATATCCGTCTCACGCATTTGCGCCCTTTTGTTCCTGTAAATAATGTAGGCTTTGGCCACGTCGTGGAACTCACTGTTCATCAGCACATTCTCAACAACGTCCTGAACTTCCTCTACCGTGGGAACATAGTGTTCATCTTGTTCTTTTCGTTCCAATAATGCTTTTTCAACATTATTGGCAATGTTCTGGGCATCTTCCATTTGACCATGGTCCACGGCTGTCATGGCTTTTAGGATTGCGTTGGTGATTTTGTGCAAGTCGAAGGGCTGTGTACTAAAATCCCTTTTAGTAATGTGAGAAATGTGCATGAGAAAAAGTGTTTGGATTTGTCCTATGTGAACTGAATGTAAAATTCATGTTTTCTTTACTTTGATTTTACATGACCTCTTTTTGGTTCTCAACAGTTTTATCAACATTGGAATTTTTGAGGTTGAAAAAATCATCGGAACAAACGTAAAATCTAGGCTCCGGAAAAAATCTGACAAGTGTCATCAAGCCAAAACATTTATCCACAGGGTTATCAACACAGCCATTTCAAAAGACTGCGCATTCACAAATAAGTATTTGTTTTTCAATGATTTAAGAAGTGTGCCTTTTCAGGTTTAGGCTAGTAAGAAAAGAAGATATGATTTTAAGGCACCAATACTTGAAGCGCTTTTTCTTCAATTTTGACGACCACTTCGGCGTCATCAAGATTGTGGAGTTCCCCATCAGCTTGCATGAGATGATGCGCATAGGAATCCTCAAAAGCCAGCTTGAGTTCCTTCACTTTGAAATATTGGATTTTCTTCAGATACTGATTCAATCGCAGTAGAATAAAAAGTCCCACAAGCAACATTTCGCCCTTGCTCAAAGTATCAATAATGACCACATCCAACAAGCCATCTTGTAAAGATGCCATTCGCGTAAGGGAGATGTCATAACCCATCACTTTGGAATTGGAAACAAAAAACATAAAGGGATTTGTATTAAAACTTTTGCCGTTCATTTCAACCTTGATGCGTTCATTACTATTGAAATCCTTCATCGATTTGAACACCGCTTTCAGGTAGGCCCAAAATCTTCGCTGCTGGGAAGCATTGTAGTTGGAGATGACCTTTGCATCAAAACCAATCCCCATATTGCTGAAAAAAGGTTTCCCATTGACCATGGCCACATCTATTCGGTTGGTTTCCCCTTGCTTTATGGTTTCCAGTGCCTTTTTTAGATTTCGGGGAATTTTGAGGCTCTCGGCCAGCCCATTTCCCGAGCCCATGGGCACAATTCCCAACTGTACTTTAGAATGCACCAGACAGGTAGCCACCTCATTGATGGTCCCATCTCCTCCGCAGGCCACAATAATCTGAGCTCCTTGTAGCATGGAAGCTTTTGCCAGTTCTGTGGCATGTCCGGGATAGTTGGAAACTTTAATACACACATCAAAGTATTCTGGCTCAAAATAATGAGATAACAAGGCTTCGTCGATGGTACAGTCGCCTTTTCCAGCAATGGGGTTTACAATAAAATGGACGCTTTTCACAGGTTTGCTTTTAAATCAAGTCCGCCATTATTGTACAGGTGATCGGCGAGTTGATAATACGAAATGGTCTCTGTTAAAAATGAAGTGTCCATCGGCTCCTTCGTCAAACTATTATCCTTTTGATCCCAGTTATATTGATTGGCAGTCTTGCCATCGCCCAACACCATTAATTCGTGGTCTTTTAATAAGCCCAGTTTCCTGTAATTGCCTACAAAAGCTCTTTGGTCATCGGGTTGCATACTGAATACATCTCGCCCAAAAAAATTGTTATTATAGTTCCAGCCCAATAATGAAAAGAGGGTGGGCATTACATCAATCTGGGAACACTGTTGGGTAACCTTATAACCTTTGCCTCCATTAAGATTTACAATTAGGGCTGGAATGTGGTAGTTATGCACATCCAATTCCCACCTTCCAGCACTGCTGGCGCAGTGATCTGCCATAATCACAAAAACAGAATTGTTGTACCACGGTTTGGTCCTGGCCTGTTTCAAAAATTGCCCAATGGCGAAATCGGTGTACTTTACGGCTCCACTCCGTCCCGAACCTGAAGGAATATCAATTTTATCCGCTGGGTAGGTATAGGGTTTATGGTTAGACGTGGTCATGATAAAATCAAAAAAGGGCTTGCCCTGCATTGCAGATTTGTCCGCTTCCTTTAAAACTTTATTAAAAATATCCTCATCACAAACGCCCCAAGCATTTTCAAAAGTGACCTCATCATCTTCGATGTTTTTACGCGAGGTGACTATTTCACCAGATGGTAAGAATCCACGCCCTCGATCCACAATATCAAACCCATTACCGCTGAAGAATTTGTCCATATTGTCAAAATACCCATCGCCGCCATAAAAGAAAGTTCTATCGTATCCCTTTTCTTTAAAAATCTCACCAATGGTGAACAGGTTTTGATTATGCTTGCGCTTAACAATGCTCCTACCCGGAGTTGGGGGAACACTCAAGGTAATGGCTTCCATACCTCGCACAGTACGGGTACCGGTGGCATACAAGTTGGAGAAATAGGTCTCCGCCTGGGCGATAGAGTCCAAATTTGGGGTCAGTTGGTTTTCATTTCCGAAGATGCCTAAGTAGTCGGCACTTAAACTTTCAACACAAATCAAGATGATATTCGGCTTTTTTTCAACACCTCCCTTTACGGCCCGAAGAATATCGTCTTGGGGATGAAGTAGACTGTCCAAAGGGCCACTAATCTCCTCTTGCACCTTATCAAGGGCTTCCTTTTCTGAAATGGTTTTGTAAAAATCGGTATAGCTGAGTTCATTGTTCCGAAACGCTGCGAAGAAGGAATAAATTCCCGCTTTGGACAGTTCATTATTGTATCTGTTTTCTGAGATTTCAGCGGAATCGTTTTCAATGGAAGCGGTATAAAACGACATTACCAAAATGGCCGCCAAAAAAGGAACCAACTTCACTTGAAATCCATCATTTGCCGAAAATGCTTTTTTGAAAAACCCCTTACGTGCGAAAAGCCAAACCGTAGCCAAGACTAAAATGACCATGCCACCAATCAAGAGTGGCAAGGGATAGGATTCGTTGATATTCTTCACTACTTCGTAGGTGTAGATAAGATAATCCACCGCTATGAAATTGAACCGCCTTTGAAATTCGTCCCAAAAGGTGATTTCCGCAAAAAAGGAAAAGTAGATACTCAGTAGCCCTGAGGATAATCCAAAGTAAACCAAAACCTTATCCGCCACTGAACCATAAAACCGTTTGGGAAAGAGCAAAAAATACAGGGATGCCACCACATAGAAAAAGGAGACCGTTCCCAAATCAAAGAACAATCCCACAAAAAATATCTTCAATAACCCAAGTAGCGAATGGTCCACTTCTGAGAAATCCATGGCCAAAAATGACAGCCGCATCAAAAACGAAAGTGCCAAAAATAGAAGTGCAAAGGCATTGATCAGGGCGTAACGCGAAGGAAATAATTTTAACTTCATGGGTATTCCAATTAATTCAATATATAAATGAGCTTTGTTTTTAAAAGCTTACTCTCTAATTCATTTCAAATTTGAATCCCAGACCAAAATAGTTGGCCTTTAGGCCAGTGGTCCGGTGATAGTTGTTATACTTTACATCAATGCTCTTTAAGCCAAATCCCAAAGTCTTGAACTGGGTGAAAATGTCCGTGTAAGTGACTCCAAACCCAACCTGATGGGCGTCGTATGCTGAAAGATCATAGTCCGAAGTGTAATATTGATTGGTTGACAAATGCTCATCAAACGGCGCGAAATAGTCTATCTGGGTCTGGGTGTAATAGCGATAGGATGGATAAAGAGTAAATTTCTGGGCAATCTTCACCGGAAGCTCCACACTTGCAGTATGGGACCTCAACCCCCAGTCATCAAAATAGTAGCGATAATAGGTGCGTACGGTCAGAATTTCATTGATGTACTGGTTCAAACGGATGCCCACCGGTATCTTGAAACGGTTGTCGGGCAGGCGTTCCATATCATCGGCCAACATGAACACATCCCTGTTCTGTGCAGAGGTGTAAAAGGGAATACTGGCGGGATTTCCAATAAAATAGTTGGGTACGTCCGCAAAATAGACCCTTTGCATGGGATTGGAAAGCCATCCCTGTTGTTGCACCAAATCGGCGAAGATTGAAATTTGAGTGTTCTTGCCCAATATCTGCGACAAAGAAACCGATAGTGCAAAACTGTTCCTTTTCTTATCAGAAATCAAACTGAAACCATCCACAGGTCGCCATGTATTTGCACTCTGTTTATCGGTAAGAACCCCATTCCTATTCCAAATATCCACCTCAGAGAAGAATCCGGCGTTCAGATTCCCATCCACTTCCAGATAGCTATCCAACTCAGTAGGATATCTGGGATTCCACTGGTCCAAGAACACACTTCCCTTGACACTTAGTTCCGTATTTTTTTCATTGAAAAGTCGCGTATAGCCCCCACCAAAACCAATGGAGGTGTAGTCATACTCCGTGGCAAAAGACACATTGGCGCTCACAATCTGGTCACGATCGTCCGAACTGTGAGAATATCCAATGTTAACACTTCCCCAGGTATCTTGGCGGGATGCGCCTGAAGAGGCCACCCAAGGACTTCCAATGGCCCCGGTATAGCTTCCTCCATTGTTATCATCATCCTCTTCGTCGTCGTCATCTCCGCCACCGCCTCCACTACCACTGGAAGCTCCACTTAACCCCCCTGAACCGGTCACATCAAACGGGTTTAAATTGCTGGAAGAAGCAGAGGTGTACGTAGAGATGCCCACATCCACACTCAACACATCGTCATCATTTAATGGAACGCTTACCACAATGGATGGTGCTACATCGGTAAGCTTTTCGTTACCGATACCTCCAGTGACGGAAGCATTGTTTCCGGTCTGTTCGTAATAGCTGGAAAGGATATCCACTTCGGTGGTTTCCAAGACCCGTTTTTTATAGGAATTGACATTCTCCTGCTGGGCCGCCCCAAAAATGGGGATGCATAAAAGTATCAACCAAAATCTGTTCATATTCCTGCTAATTACAACCACAACCCCCACCAGTTTTTCCACCGTTTCCACCAGAAGCGCCTTCGCGGTACACCTGATAACTCGTCTCGAATTTTGCCAGTTTTTTATCAGCCAAAACCATGTCTGGGTCATTGATGTTGACTTTTTCATACTCATGGAGCACTGCACAGGACGACAGGCTTGACAAACAATAGAGGGCAATTAAAATCTTCTTCATAATTGGATTTATCTACTTTGGGTTTCCACCGCTTTAAGGGCAATATTTTTGGAGGTGATGATTTGATTATTGTCGTCCACCAGTATGCACTCCACCCCCTTTAATTGATTCACGAAGTCCAAGCCGGTATTCACTCCCATCACAAAAATTGAAGTGGCCAGCGCATCGGCCAATTCCGCATTTGCGGTAAAAATGGTCGCGCTGCGTACCCCTTTGCTGGGATGCCCTGTTCTTGGGTCGATGATATGGGTATAGCGTTCTCCGTTTAGGATGATGAACTTTTCATAATTACCCGATGTTACCACTGCTTGGTCCTTTACCGGCAACCAAGAGAACACCTTCTCCTTGTTGAGCGGGTTCACGATGGCTACCATCCAATCCTTACCGTCGGGCTGGGTGCCCCAAGCATTGAGATCACCAGAAGCATTAATGATTCCGGAAGTGACACCATTCTTCAGCAATAAGGCCTTGGCCCTATCCGCGGCATATCCTTTTCCAATGGCACCAAACCCGATTTTCATGCCTTCTTTCTTCAGGAATACGGTACCCTTTTCTTGATCCAACACAATGTTTTGGTAGCCCACTTTGGCTACCGACTGTCTTATGGCTTCTTCGGATGGCATTTCCATAACAGAACCGTCAAATTTCCAGATGCGGTCCATGGAAGCATAGCTGATATCAAAGGCCCCCTGGGTCAATTTTGAAATTTTGATGGCCCTTTCAATCAGATTGAGAAGTTCGCGGTCCACTTTCACCGGAGCCACCCCAGCATTTTGATTGATTTTGGACGTCTGCGAATTGGCATCCCAAGAAGAAATTAAGCGTTCAATGCGTGAAATTTCAGCAATGGCCATGTCCAAATAAGCATCACCTTGGGTTTGATTTTCGGCAACCACGGTCAAATCAAACCGGCTGCCCATCAATTTCAGGGTCCGCTGAAAGACTTGAAGTTGACCGGCAGTATCTGTTTCTTGGGAATACCCAGAAATCACAAAAAGGAAAAGGGCGGTATTCAATAAGAATTGATTTATCCTGGGCATCTTCAGATTATTAGAATGCGTTCAACTTGTTGAAATAGGCTTTTGGGGTAGTTTTTTCATAGGCGGTCTCGCCCAACACCTTTCCCGATGCATCCAACACCACCACAAAAGGGAAGTATCCATTAGGATTATATTTAGAGGCCAACATTTTGTTGTGCTCCTCTTGCGCTTCGGGCAATCTGTTTTTTTGTTTTCTGGGGAAATCGGCCTTGAGCATCACAAAATGGTCCTTGGCCAGATTTTGGAATTCTGCGGTACTCCAAACCTCACGATCTAGCTTAATGCAAGGCGCACACCAGTCAGACCCTTGAAAGACCAAAACAATATGGTTATCCTTCTTTTGGGCCAAGTCCTTGGCCTTTTCAAAATTGGTTTGCCACTCTTGGGCGGTGAGGTTCTGTATGAGTAAAAAACAGCCCATAAAGAAGGCTGTCAACCATTTTTTACAATGCATAGTTCAGATGTTACAATTCTTTTTCATTACTAAGACAGGCAAAAAACCATACACCCTATTTTTTCTAATTATTTTTGTTTGAAAAGCAGTTTCGCCCTAATCAGCACATGACAGAGGAAGAACCATCCATTTGCGCGCAAAAAATCTACGACCGAATATTCCGCACACATTATGAGGCGGTGACGCGATATGTCTATTATAAATGTGGGGACCTGCAACAGGCGGAGGACATTGTACAGAATGTTTTTGTGAAGCTTTGGAAATTGTGTGCCACCGTTTCTTTTTCCAAAGTGAAGGCATACCTCTACCGTGCGGCCAACAATGCATTTCTCAATGAAAAAGAGCATGAGAAAATTGTCTTGAAGCATTTGAGAAAGGTGAATCCTTCCGTGGATTATGAAAGTCCTGAATATTTAATGGAGATGGAGGAATTCCATGAAAAATTGAAATCCGCCATTGCCTCCTTGCCACCAAAAGAACGGGAAGTGTATTTATTGAGCCGAATAGAAAAGAAAACCTATTCTGAAATTGCCGAAATAACTGGGGTCGGTGTAAAGGCCATAGAACGAAGAATGAGCAAAGCTTTGCTTCAACTCCGTGAGGTTTTGGGAAAAGATTTAAAATTTTAATAGGGTGAAAGAGGAATCAACTGTCATTTAAATAAGAGCAATTGTGCCTATGGATGAAAATTACGCCAATGAAGATTTTTTGACCCGATGGATAGCCGGAGCGTTGACTCCAGAGGAGTTGGCAGGGTTCGAGGCATCTGATGTCTACAGGCAACTTATGGCCATTGACAATACGGCCCAGTCCCTAAATGGTCCTGAGATTGATGTGGAAAAGGCATTGGCATTGGTGACCGAAAAGAACAAAAATGTCCAAAAAGAACCAAAAGTAAGACGGCTTTGGTGGGTGGCCGCCGTCGCATCCATTGCTTTGTTGTTTGCAGGGTATACCTATTTCTACGGATATAAAACCTATTCCACTGGTATTGGCGAAAATGAGACCGTACTTCTTGCCGATGGCTCCCTAATTGAGCTAAATGCCAACTCCAAATTATCTTACAAGCGATTTGGTTGGGAAGAAGACCGTATTGTGGATTTTGAAGGGGAAGCCTTTTTTGATGTGCAACCGAGCGGAAATTTTACCGTCAATACCCGTAAAGGAACCATTGCCGTATTGGGCACCCAATTCAACATACGGGACCGAAAGGATTTTAAAGTGCAATGCTATGAAGGTGTCATTGTCTTTACCCCATTAACCCAGTCCAACCCCACCGAACTCTCGCAGGGAATGGCACTTGAAATCAAAGAAGGTCAATTACAGCAGACAGAATTTTCAGCAGATGCCCCCGATTGGAAAAAAGGGTATTCATCTTTTATGGAACAGCCTTTTTCTGAAGTTCTGGAGGAGCTATCGGTTCAATTTCCCGTTACTTTTGAGTTGAATTCGGTTCAAATTGACCGTCTCTTTACCGGAAGATTTACGCACAAAAACCTTGAAAATGCCCTTAAAACCACCATGGAACCCATGGGCATCACATATCATATTTCCGCAGACAAAAGAATTGTTACCTTGTCTGGCGAATAGATGAGGCAAATTGGTATCCTATTTTTAGTGTTCCTATTGGGCATGTGCATGACCTATGCCCAAGAAAATCTATTTTATGGATTTGAGAATACCCCGCTAAAAGACGTCATTGGCCAATTGGAAGCGGACACCCAACTCAGTTTTTCCTTTGCGGAGGATATGGTCAATAAGAAAACGGTTACGGTTCAGGTGGACGGACTCACTTTGATTGAACTTCTTGCCGTACTCGAAGCACAAACAGGACTTCATTTCGAAAAAATTGAAGGACAGCCCCAGGTGATTATCACGCCCATTTCCAATCCAAACCGAATCTGCATTTCTTTATTGGACCGAGAAACGCTGTTGCCCATTACGGAAAATCAGGTCGTAGTCGACTCAACCTTGGTGCTCGAAACCAATCCAAAAGGGTTCCTTCAATTTGAACATACAGGAAAGTCGCACTACCTGCTCCAAGTTTCGGGTTATGGTGCTGTGAGTGTTCAACCGACAGAGAATTGCACTGCATTTTATCTTTCACCTGTCTACAAACAACTCCAAGAAGTGGTGGTTACCTCGTACATTACCACGGGGATTGACCGGAACAGAGATGGTTCCATTACCCTCACCCAAAAACCCTTGGGACCCATTCCCGGGCAAACCACTCCAGATATATTGCAAAGCATCCAAATGATTCCTGGGGTTTCCAGCTTGGATGAATCGGCATCGGGGATTCAAATCCATGGAGGAACTTCGGATCAAAATTTGGTGCTGTTCGACCATATTCGGGTCTTCAATTCAGGGTATTTGTACGGCATGTTCTCAAGATTCAATCCGTACGCCACTGAAAAGGCGCTAATCTATAAAACAGGCACCAGTGCAATTTATGGAGACCGGGTTTCTGGGGTCATCGACATCACTACCAATGACAAAGTCGCCCAAAAGGTTTCCGGAGGGATTGGGATTGATGGATTGAGTGCGGATGGCTATCTAAAAATTCCCATGTCCCAAAAATCATCACTATCTCTATTTGCCAGAAATGCCTATTTGGATGTGTTTGAAGGACCCACCTATGAAGCGTATGAACGGAAAATTTTCAACAATACCGGTGCCATAACTGATAGCCGTGGCAACCCGTTGAATGTGAACACGGATGATGATTACACCTACGAGAGTAGTGACAATGACTTTCGGTTTTATGACTTAAATGCCAAGTATGTATATCAACCTTCCCCAAAGGACAAGATTGCCATTAGTGCGCTGATGACCCGAAACCGCACCCAATTCTCCTTTATGAATGATGGAGAAACCAAAAAAGATTCGCTTACTACTGGAAATGGCGGGGTTAGTGCCAACTGGACGCATCATACCTCCCCAACCCAAACGGAAGAAATCACCGCCTACTTTTCATCTTACGATTCCTATTACAAAAACGAAGAGCTGTACGAAAATGACTTGGAGGAAACCAATATCAGAGGTAACAAAATCAGTGATTTTGGCTTGGAATTGAAGTCAGACAGAATGTTTAAGAACAATGACCAGTTGACTTTTGGGTACCAACTCTCCAATACCAATTTGGAAATAGACTTAAGCGCCACATCCAATGTTGAGCCGGAAAATAATATAAGTCTACCAGTGAATGAGAGTAATTTTAAAAATGTACTGTTTGGGGAATATACCATCACCAAAGCCAGTTCGGGTATTTATAAATTAGGGCTTCGGGCGGTGCATTATGGTAGTTTGGGAAATATTTACTTGGAACCCCGCTTGAATTTGGAACTTCCCATCTCCAAATCGACACGGATTCGGGCTGGGTTGGAGAGACGCAACCAACCTATTTCGCAGTTAATTGAATTCAACCAAACCGAACTTCGGCTGGACAACAACATTTGGCGTCTTTCAGACGATGTCAATTTTCCACTTTTACAAGGTAACCAGATTTCAGCAGGTCTTCTTTATGACAAAAAGGGATGGACTCTGGATGCAGAGCTTTTTCACAAGCGTCTTACCGGGCTCACCACCTACAGCCAAGGTTTCAATCTTCCCCAGCCAGAACTCAGTGAGGGCAAAAGTCGCATTTTGGGAATGGACCTGCTTATTAAAAAGCGCTTCCGAAACTATCGATTTTGGATGGGCTACTCCTTCAATGATGTCAATTTTACTTTTGATGCAGTTCAAGAAGGCAGCTTTTCTGGAAACAACGACATCACCCATAGTTTTCGAATATCCAATAGCCTACAATTGAAAGGTTTTCAATTATCATTGGGGTGGCAATACCGCACGGGCCTACCAGTTACCCTCATCAAAAGCTATGACGAGGAGACCCAACAAGTGAGTTTTGGCTCCTTAAATGCAGGGCGATTACCCGATTTTCACCGATTGGATGCTTCGGTAGTCTATCAGTTTGGATTGAGAGAAAGCAATTCCCTAATGCAACTGGGCTTCTCAGTACTTAACATTTACGATCGTATTGTACCCCTTTCCATCATTCACCGAACCTCCCAACAAAATGGTGAACTAATTTTAGAGCAAGTGATCCATAGGCATTCGCTGGGTTTCACTCCAAACCTCACGGTAAGGGTCTTTTTTTAGGCTTATTGTATCCTGTCCATTATGTAACATTTGTTACCTAAAAATTCGCCAAACCCCTTTATTTTAAAGGCTTTTCATGACTTTTGTCATTGTGCCCCCTTTTTAATGGTTTTACTTTTATCCCTGATAATTTATTTAAATACGAGTACCATGAAAAAATTAGTTTTACTGGCGTTGGCCGTTCTTGGAACAGCTACGCTGATGGCGCAGGACAGGGATAGGGACAGGGTCCAAGATCCCGATCAAGATCGAGACCGTTTAATGTTGGTCGATGGTGACGTGCTCCAAATTCGTGACCGCGATCAAATCCATTTACAGGACCCCATTACCCTAAATGACGGAACAGTTGTGAATCCCAATGGTTCTTATTTGACCCGAGATCGTGATAGACTTCGATTAAAAGATGGGGAATGTTTGGACAATGATGGCATTAAATACCGAAACGAGTATCAATATCGGTATAAAATCATGCAGAACGACATGGGACTTACCAATGCGCAGATCCAACAAAGAAACCAAAACAGGTTCCACGTGATGCTCATTGATGGCGAATTGTATCAAATTAGGACCCAATCCCAAAATCGTTTGCAACAACGGTTAGAATTGGCCAATGGCGGAAGTATTGACCCAAATGGCACCTACATGAACCAAGATCGTCAGCAAATGCGACTTCAAAATGGGGAATGTTTGAACCTTGCTGGGGAAAAATTCATGAACACCTATCAACATCGAAAAATGATGCTTCAAAAAAACATGAAGAACATCAAAAACATGAAGAACAAAAAAGGTGTTAAGCCCAATGCTATCCAAAAGAAAAAAGGGATAAGCGGGTAATGGGTTTGCAATAAAGATCTGGCCCCAACCAGCTGGAGCCAGATCTCATATACATTGAATTTTAGCACCATGAAACGTTTGTTGCCCATATTGCTGATGTTGGCCTGTACAGTCACTGAACTCCATGCCCAGAAAACCACTAAGGAAAGTTCAAACACTGAGGAATCCTATTTTTTGGTGGATTTGAGTTATATGAACGACGCCCTTTTTATGGGTAGACGTGACTCTATTGCGGCACCTTATATTCTGCCATCCATCGGTTATTATGACAAATCCGGATTGTTTTTGGATGTATCTGCATCCTACCTTACCCGTTCAGATGAGCAGCGGGTGGACCTGTTTTTTACCACTGCTGGGTTTTTGTTCGATTCCAACAAATGGAGCGGTGGCGCTTCGGGAACTGCCTATTTTTACAATGAGGATAGCTATAATGTGCAGTCTGAGGTCGTGGCCGACATCACGGGGATACTGAGCTATGATTTAAAGGCCGTGGAACTATCGGTGTACGTGAGCAGTTACTTCAATAAAAATAGCTCACCTGACATTTTCATGGGCTTGTTGATGGACCATACCTTCTATGCGTTCAACCGGTCATTATTGATAACCCCTAGGGCATCTGTGTTTGCCGGGTCACAATATTTTTATCAGGAATACTACAGCACCAGCCGTTTGGGAAACCGAAAAGGTCAGGGCAAAGGTGCCGGAAGCACTGAACCCATAGAGACCACCACGGTTGAAATTGCGGAGGCTTCAGAATTCAACCTGTTGAACTTAGAATTGAGCATCCCACTACAATACCATCACAACCATTTCATTTTTTCATTTACTCCGGTATGGGCATTCCCCCAGAGCAGTGCCACCCTGACAACCGAAGATGGTGTTTTTGAAGAGGAATTGGAGAGTGTATTCTATTGGTCGGCGGGAATTAGTTATTGGTTCATTGCCAAGAAAAGAAAATAACAAAGGTCACACGCTTTGTGTAAATTGAATTCCATGGTTTAAAGAGTAGGATGCCAAGAAAATAATTTCTTAGCATCCTGTTTTGGAAAAACTATATCTTGATCTTAAATCCACCATTGATCACGAAACCATCAACAGGGGCGTAAATGTCCAAAAACTGGGGATCACTGATATTTCCTGTATAGATTGTGCCAAACCTAGTTTGTCGGGTGTCCAAAAAATTCTCAAAGTTCAAGAAGACCGAAAATTTTTCCCCGAGCTTCTTTTCACTCATCAGCCCAACGATCCAATAGGATTCGCCTGTTTCACCGTTGCCCAATTGCTGTGGACTGTAATAATAGGCTTCAAGACCAACCCAGAGATTATCTTCCTTTTCAAACATCAGCACATTGTTCAATCGGTGCTTGGCCACCAATGGAAAGTCTGAGACCGTCCCATTTTCATGTTGTTTCACATTGGCGTGGGTATACCCAGTGAACAGTTTAAAATCCCCATATTTTATCTTGAGGTTGACCTCAGCACCGCGCGTGTCCACATACCCCCCGTATTGTAGGAATTCATAGAATCCGTTTCCATTCGGTACCAGTGTCATGGGGTCATTGATCTTAGTATAGAAAAGTAGCGTATTGATGGACATTGTCATCCCCGACAGGGGGACCCATTTATAGTTCACATCAAAATTACCGCCCAAGGAGCGTTCCAGATCAGCTTCATCCGTATTGATGGGCAGTACGTTACGGAACTGCAGTCGTTCCGCATCCTCTGTAAATACAGTGGGGGTCTTATACCCTAAGCCGCCTCCAAATCGAAAGGTCAATGCACTATTGGGCTCGTAGAGCACGGACAGTCTGGGGAGTGCCATGGCCCCATAATTGGAATGAAAGTCGGCCCGAAACCCGGTTTCTACGGAAAAGGTTTCACCAATAGGCCATACATTTTGTGCGAACAGTCCAAAAATCTGGTAGGACTGGTCCAAGGCTTCGGTCTGATCTTCCCGGGTATCGTTAAAATATTCTGTCCACAGATTGGCGCCAAAGACCCATTCCACATCATCTTCCGAACTGGTTGAAAAGTTAAGTTCACTGAAGGACGAGCGTTGGTATCCCGAAAAGGTAAAGTCCGGGATTTGTATGGTACGGTCATAAAAACTGAAACTGTTCTTGACCTCAAATCGGTTGCGGTCATTAAAGGCATGTTTGAATCCCAATTGGGTGGAGACCCTTTCGGTTTCGTTGGATTCAAAATAGGGGTCCGCCACAGCATCACCCTTGACATAGTCCATGTTTCCCCCAAGACGGTCCTCCCAAATGGCATTGATGCCCAACAGCAGTTCTGTGCCTTCGTTAAGATACCAATACAGTTTTGGGTTCAGGGTAAAGCGGTCAAACTCGGGAATGGCCGTCAATCCAATATCTGCAGGATCGTAAGGCGTTCCAAGATTATACGAAGCGAATACCGTTGTTCCCACTTTGTTGAACTTCTCCGAATAGAAACCACTAAGATCCAGACCAAGGGCAGAGGTTCCGTTGGCCATAAAGCTGAGTTCAGGCTCATCTTGAGGGGTCTTGGAAATGAGGTTTACCAGCCCAGCGATGGCACCTCCACCATACAAAGTGGAACTCGAGCCCTTGATGACCTCCACCTGTTTCAGGTCCAAAGGTGCGATCTGCATGAGACTGAGCCCACTGGCAAACCCAGAATATAGGGGAAACCCATCCCGAAGGAGTTGGGTATACTTCCCATCCAAGCCTTGTATACGGATACTGGAGTTGTAGCTGGTGGCCGAGGTCTGTTGGGTTCGGATTCCTGTGCTTTCATTGAGCAGCATTCGAATGTCCCCCGGTTTCATGTTTCCCTTTTCAGAGAGTTCCTCCCCTGCGATGACCTCAACCCGTGTAGGGATGTCCTCAATGGTTCGGCTGCTCCTAGTGGATACCAGGGTAATCTCTTCCATCTCTTCGGTCTGTGGTATCAGGGAAATGGTCCGTACCTGACGATCATCATCCAAGGGAAAGGTAAGGGTTTGTTCCAAGGTGGCATAACCAAGATAGCTTAACCGCAATTGGAACGTTCCATTGGGAATATCTTCTATTTTTATTTTTCCCTCTTCGTTGGATATGGCCCCTTTGTCCAACGATGCCAAAACTGCTGTGACCCCAATCATGGGTTCACCACTTAAAGAGTCTTTGACCACAATGTTTAGGGTGTTCTGCGCAAGAGTGGATGCCATCCCAAAAACGGACAGCACCAAAAACAATCGTAATTTCATTTGTTGGGTTTTTGAAGTATTTTGAACCTTGACCATAAAGCCAAGTGTGTGTTTTGTCTACAATAGGCTATACTCCAAAAGTGCGAGGGGGTTTTAGGGAAAAGAAATATACTTCCTTGGGCAAAAGTTCAAGATAAGTCATTGGTGGCGTTTCCTTATCAACCTCCAGGTAGATGAAATCCACTGCTTCATCCCTAATGGTAAACCCAGGACATCTGCCACAGGTATAAAAAGGGGAACAAGGCGAATCCTCGCTAAGCGGAGGCTCATCTGAATCGTCGTGTCCACTTTGGCCCACCAATAATTCTTCGGAACAAGAATCGGTCTCCTGGCAACATGGATACGATGAAAGCAGAATCGTAAGCAATGATAAAATGACCGCCAAAACTTTCATGCCCCAAAAATATGAAATTTAAAGGAGTGGTTTAGTCTTTGTAAAACGTGAAGCCGAACATTCGTATTCCATACCTGTTTCCAACAAAAAAAACCTTCCAGTAAATACCAACGGGGTTTTCAAGTGCCTTGGAGAGTTTCCACGTTGAATGGCCATTAACAGCTTATATTCGTTATTCGTTTCTGCAAAAAATATTTATTCCAAATACTGCTTCAGAAATTCAATTTTGGAGGAGTTTCTTAACTTGGCCAAAGCTGTTACTTTTATTTGTCGCACTCTTTCTTTGGTTAAACCTAAATGAAAAGCAATTTCTTCCAATCCCATGGAATCTTCCACTCCTATTCCAAAAATCATTTTGATCACAAAGGCTTCGCGATACGATAGAATATCCAAAACACCATCAATCTCCATTTGTAATGAATGGTTGATTAACTTTTGTTCTGGACTACCAAACTCATCGGAGCGCATTGTGTCGTGCAAACTCAATCCTCCATCACCAATTTTTAATGGTTCATCCATGGAAAGAGGCCAAGAAGAGTGCTTTAAGCATATTTGGATTTCTGAAAGTGAGAAATCTATCTGTTCGGATATTTCTTCTGCAGTGGGTGGTCTTTGATGAACTTGTTCAAAATGAGAGGTGACCTTCTTTATTTTGTTGATTACATTTATTTTGTTCAAGGGCAATCTCACCATTCTTGATTTTTCCGTAAGTGCCTGTATGATTCCTTGACGTATCCACCATACAGCATATGAAATAAACTTGAAACCACGTGTTTCATCAAATTTGGATGCTGCTCTGACAAGCCCAACATTTCCCTCGTTAATGAGATCATGCAAATTGAGTCCCCTTGATTGGTATTGTTTCGCCACAGACACCACAAATCGTAAATTGGCCGAGACCAGTTTTTCCAGAGCCTCGTTGTCCCCTTGCCTTATGCGAACTGCCAGATTAACCTCTTCCTCTTCAGTAATCATTGGAATACGGCTTATATCACTGAGGTATTTGTTCAAGGAAAGGGTATCCCTTGCTGTTATTTGCTTTGATATGGTAAGAGATCTCATAGGTTATGTTTTTCATTGGGTCATTGTCCTTACATAAATCAGGTTCCCGTTGCCCTTTGGATTTTTTCTGGACCCTATTTCAATTTGACCTATGGATTTTACCAAAGGTGTAAGTTTTCGAAACCCGTAGTTTCTTGCATCAAAATTGGGCTGTTTCTTTTGCAACAAAGTCCCCACCTCGCCCAAGAAGGCCCAACCTTCTTCATCCTCCACATCTGCTATAGTGGAAAGGATAAGGTCAACAACCTTAGGTGTGATTTTATCGACCTTGTTTTTATCGTTTTTTTCTGGGGCGTTGGACTCCCCTACATGGGTCTTATTTAGTATTTCAAGGTATATGAACTTGTCGCAAGAAACGATAAAGGGATCTGGGGTCTTTCGTTCTCCAATACCAAAGACTGTCATCCCGGCCTCTCTTAGCCGAATGGCCAATCTGGTAAAATCACTGTCACTGGAAACCAGGGAAAAACCATTTACTTTTCCGGAAT
The DNA here is from genome assembly GCF_000745185.1 of Muricauda sp. MAR_2010_75. NCBI lineage: Bacteria > Pseudomonadati > Bacteroidota > Flavobacteriia > Flavobacteriales > Flavobacteriaceae > Allomuricauda > Allomuricauda sp. MAR_2010_75. The sequence continues at coordinate 1,923,171 of NZ_JQNJ01000001.1, read as the reverse complement.
ACAGTATATCCATTGCATCAATGATCATGGCACTGTCCGTTGAATTCTTGCCCGTGGTATACCCATATTGTTGTACAGGGGTAATGGCATTTTTTAGTAGGACATCCTTCCATTTTGTCAAACTTGGCTTTGTCCAATCGCCATAAATCCTTTTAATACTTGGATTTCCATATTTGGCAATCTCTTCCAACATTTCCTTGACATATTTGGAGGGGATATTGTCGCCATCTATTAGGACGGCCAGGTTTAGATCTTTGTCCATAAAATCACTCCTCATTCTTTTTCAAATATTCATTCTTATGAATCGCTTTTTTCAGATTCTCTCTCTTCTCCTCGGATTTTTTGGTAAACTCTTGGTTCTCCCTGATACGTTTCAACTGTTGGGTGTTCCTCACCTTGTTCCTGTACCTTTTTAAGGCCCTTTCTATGTTCTCGCCTGGAACTAACTTTATGATTAGCATATATTTTCTTTTTAGTACTAATTATTAAATACTGCCATTTAAGGGATATGATGGTCCCATGGCATATACAACTTTGGACTTTAGGCCTGTCTGGCCTTTAAAACGCTACTATTGGTTCAAGCAAAAAATAACTAAGAAGTGGCCCCTTGTGAATTTGGAAATAGGTAAAGGAGAGGGCGATCTTTTTATTTAAGGATTGGAGCAATCATCGTCCATTATCCGTGATGCGCTGTAAAGGAAAGGATTTAAATTGGAACTTAACTTGTTTGTCCTGTTTATTTTGCAATAAGGAATGGTCCTAACTTCCCACTGCGCATTCATTTTTCTTATTCCAATTGGCATTGAAATGGTAATTCATCCTTTACTCCTTAAACTACTTATTCTCAACAATTAACACAGTATTGGGTAATACTGCCCAGATAAATGGTAAATTTGTGATGTTAAAATTCAGAAAGCCCAAGTCAATTTAGTCTTCGCGGATCCTCAATTCATTTTCAGCTCTCTTCTTTTTAATTTATAACGTAGTCAAATATTTTAAGCCAAACGTTAAGGATGTTGACGCCTGTGTGGATTTGGACTGTTATGTAATGGTCCCCATATTTGGATAAATCTTCAACATGCCCAAGCCAATTGCGCTTATTCATTATCCTTTATATCACATGCGTGAACAAGACCGAACCGCAATAAACGACATTAACAAGCCAAAGTTTTCAAAAAATTCAAATTCTGATTTTTCAAAAACGTTGAGAAACAGGGTCAGTACATATTTTAAAACAAACAATATTAGTAGACATGCCAACAAAAGTATGGTTGTGAAGACCATGGTCATGCTCTCCGTTTTTTTTACCCCCTTAATTTTCATAAATATTGGAACAATCACCACTCCCTTATTGCTATTTGGTTTTTATATAATTAGCGGAATAGGAATGGCCGGAATAGGAATGGGCATTATGCACGACGCCATCCATGGATCTTACTCCAAAAATCAAAAAGTGAACAAATATCTTGGATACACCATGAACCTTATAGGTGGCAATGCCGCTGTTTGGAAAATCCAACACAATGTACTCCATCATACCTATACCAACATAGAAGGGGCAGACGATGACATTAACGCTCCTTTTTTCCTTAGGTTCTCCCCACATGCCAAAAAAAATGGCCTGCATAGATTCCAATACTTGTATGTATGGTTCTTTTATGGGCTATCTACTGTCTCTTGGATAACCACCAAAGATTTCATAAGACTTGATCGGTATCGGAAAATGGGATTTTTCGACAAAAAGAATGGTTACAGAAATGCGCTTCTGAAGATTATTGGATGGAAGTTGATATACTTTTCGTATGCCTTGGTCATACCCTTGTTGGTTGTACCTCTGGCCCCATGGATCATTATCCTGGCCTTTCTGAGCATGCACTTTGTTACGGGCCTGTTGATCAGTATCGTATTTCAGGTGGCCCACATTATGCCGAACACGGAATTCCCACTGCCCAATGAAGATGGGGTAATTTCAAGTGATTGGGCAGACCACCAACTGGCCACAACAACTAATTTTTCTCCCAAGAGCAGAATATTTTCATGGCTCATTGGTGGGTTGAACTATCAGGTGGAGCATCATCTATTGCCCAATGTCTGCCATGTACATTACAGAAAAATATCTGGCATCGTAGCGGATACTGCAAAGGAATATGGGATACCTTATAACACAAAAAGAACATTTATCACAGCTATCATAGACCATGTTGGGGTATTACGGAAGTTAGGCAAAGCACAACCTATTCTTACCGGATAGATGGGTGATGATAAGGAACAAACATTAAATAGAATATTAATAGTAAACATAAAGTAATGCAAGAAGGAACAGTAAAATTTTTTAATGAAGCAAAGGGCTTTGGCTTTATTCAGCCCAACGACTCCAATGATGATGTGTTTGTGCACCAAAGTGGTCTCGTGGATAAAATCCGTGAAAACGATAAGGTGAAATTTACAATGGAAAGGGGTCAGAAGGGCATGAACGCCGTGAATGTAGAATTATTGATCAATTAGATTCCATAATCCAAGAACCAACAAAAACCATCTTGAAAAGATGGTTTTTTTATGGGCAATTGTCCCGTTCTCACCATAAACCAAGATACCTTGTTCCATCTTATTTTCTGTTAATCTTTTATTATAGATAGACCACTTATGTATGGCCTTAGCTCACTATCAAAATAAAGTAACTCATTTGCCATAGAATCATTCTGAATGGTGCAGTGATATATTTTACGAACGTACAATCGTACAACAAGAATGACAGAGGGCCTTACCTTTGCGCAAACAAGATCTCCTTTTTTATATTTTTTTATTATGTAATTCTTTTTCACTGGATACGCTTTTGTACAGATGGAATATATATGGGGTCATTCATTTTTTATAGTGACACATAGCATCTTGAACTTGTGATTTGCTTCAAAAGAGCATGGTGTGGATGCAGGGATGATTATGGAATCTCCTCTCCCCATAAAAGTGGAATTCCCGTTTATGACAACCTCGGCCTTTCCTTCAATGATATGGATGAATCGAATAAAGGGCGATTCATTATGGGACAAAACCTTGCCGAAATCAAATGCAAATGCTTGAATGATAGAGCTTTCCTGAACACTAATATTCTTTACCACAATGGCATTGGAATTGAATTCCAACATATCCGCTAGGTTAAATGTCTTGGATTCCTCAAATTCACCCTTGTCCATAATCAAATAATATAAATTTGGTATCTTCCACCTATTCCGACCTATTTTTGGCATTCCGCTTGGCTTTTTTGGCTGCCTTTTTTTCTTTAGGGGTTTTTGAGGGTGGTGTTTTTCCTGACTTTTTCTTTCCTTCTTTTTCCTTTGACATCGTGTGTTTATTTAAATTGTAATTGCTTCATGGTAGTGTGTTGGCCAGTACCAGCATTGCTATAAACAAAATGAAAAGTATGGCACATTTTCTCACAACTGAATGATTATTGTTGGCTTAGAATAACAAGTATGGTTGGGGTAATGGTCGTAAAATGTTCTTTTGGGCGAGAGACATGTAATCCCAAGAAAAAAGAGCAGTGTTTTTTAGTTCCTGCTCTTTTTTGGGCTTCTAAAAATTTAAAAGCACGTATCACCAAATTAAATTGCTTCAAAGCATATGCGCTAACATTGCTTTAAAGATTATTTTCAATTCTTTTTAATTCGAATCAACCCAGGTACTAAACTTCTGTTCAATTCACTTTCTTCTCCATATTTTAATCGCAAGCCTTCAATAATCGGATTGGAAAAACTGATAAGTTTTCCTAGAATTCCTTTAACCGATATATCTTTTTTAAATATGTCCATAGTATGGTTTATTATCCCACTGATTATTAAGTTACCAGCAATGAACAAAGGTGCATAAGAATAAGGTGAAGTCTGCTACATAAATAATTACAAACTTTACATATATCACAGGTTTTCCAAGTTTTGCGTCCTTTTTGCCTTTAAACTTTTATAATAGGAGGGCGTAAGACCCGTGACTTTTTTAAATTGATTGGAGAGATGTGCGGAACTGCTATAATGGAGTTTATATGCTATTTGGGTAAGATTGAGCTCGTCATATAAAAGCAACTCTTTTACTCTTTCAATTTTATGTCTAATGATATAATGCTGTATGGTGATTCCTTTCACTTCAGAAAAAGTGTTGGACAAATATGTGTAGTCATATCCCAATTTTTCGCTCAGATACCCAGAGTAATTGGTTTTTGGGATTTCATCAGTATGATGGATCATTTCAATGATTACATTCTTAATTTTTTCAATTAATATGCTCTTCTTATCATCCAATAATTCCAATCCAGACCTCAGTAGATTAGTTTTGAGTTGGATCCGCTTTTCAGGAGCAATTTCCCCCATAGTTTCAACCATGCCCAGATTCAATGTAGCATAACCCAACCCCAACTTTGTCAGCTCTTCCTTTACCAACATTTTACAGCGAAGACTGACCATGTATTTTATATATAATTTCATTCATTCATGTTCAATGGCCTTGCTCAATGGTGAAGTTTTGATCAAAAAACTTCTGATTGCCTAAATTTTCTCAAATACCAATCGATAATGGTCCATTATTTCCTTTTCAAAGCATATTTTGTTTGGGCTGATTTTAAAGACGGCCACTTGATGCCTAAACTCTTTGTCCATTATGTATTTGGGAACCAAGGATAGATAGAGCCAATATTTTTTTAGGTTGAACTTCCTGAACTTCTTTCGCCATTGGCTTATCGTCTCGATATAGTCCAATCTTCCACTACTTTGCGAGATCAATTTAAAATTTGGTTCTGCATTTCGTATTACCATTTCTGGGCCGTAGGGCAGCCATGAACCCGGAAACTCCTTGACCATCAATGCCATGACATGGGCCGCAGAGCCTTTTTTGGCATTGACATCCATTTCTTCATACTCAATCATATTTTTACTGAAAGTCATCGTTTGCATATAGAACCTGCCTCCTTTTGGCAACAAATCTGCCACGATTTTAAAGAAGTCACTGTACACTTTTTCTTGTTTACCTTCTTTCCATTCCTCAATGGAGCAAAAATGTTCCAAACCTCCTATGCAAGATATGGCATCAAACATTCCAAAGTCTTCCGGTACTACATAGCGACAATCCTTTACAATGACCTTCATTCCATTTTTCTGACAGGCTTCGGCTTGTCCCTCAGATAAGGTCAGGCCCGTACAAATGGCACCCCTATCTTGGGAAGCATATTTGATAAAGGGTCCCCAGCCACAGGCCATGTCCAATACTTTGCTTCCATATTTAACGTGTATGCTATCCGCTATAAACCGATGTTTTTCCCTTTGTGCATCCTCCAAGGACATTGAAAAATCGCCATCATATTTGGCGCCACTGTAATCAGCGGTTTCACCCATGCTCAAACGGAATATCTCGTCTATAGTGGTGTACGTAAAATCCAAATCTGCTTTTTCTGCCATTCTGTTAGTTTTAGGTTTAACTGCTCATTTCCGCAGCACATTAGTTTTAGGTATTGTGCTCTCAAGTCAAGTTGTGGATGTCACTTTTATGCTAAAACACCAAACCCTATAAAGGAAACATCATTTTGTTTTGATTCCCGTACCCTGAAGAATTGTGAAGTATTGGTAAATAGATGTGCAAAAAACCTTTTCTCTATTTGGCAATATGATATTTGTAAGTTTTTAGAAAAGGGTTTGAACAAAATATCTTCGTATAAAGATAATCATTAAACTGCTCTCTCTAACCACATATCATGGGAACATTCAAAATATTCAGCATTAATTGACATTAAATATTACAGCCGTAATTTTGCACCGCTTATGCTGAAATAATACTTAGATTTTACTGCCAATTATTGACTTGTTATGGGGTTAGGACATTTCGAAGATTTGTGGCCAAATTTATTCGTAATGCTGGACGGATTCTGAAATTTTAGATTAGTGATTTTATCATTTTTCACCTCTATAGCGTCACTTTTACATCACTTCAAAAAAGAAAAAACCCCTGTGCTTACAGGGGTTTTCAGTACCTTGGGTGGGAATCGAACCCACACTCCCGAAAGAACTGGATTTTGAATCCAGCGCGTCTACCAATTCCGCCACCAAGGCATAAGCAATTACTGTGGCTTATTTTAATTGCGGATGCAAAGCTAAAAAATAATTTCATTTACCACCAAAAAATACTTTGTTTATTCCTTTAGCAACCCGAATTAATTTTTAAATTTGCACCTCTTTATAAAAAAGCGCTTCAAAAAGCTAGTTAACAAGAGTTTGCAATGGCATATCAAGTTCCCGAGCCCAAAATTTTTGCTTGTACGCAAAGTGTTGATCTTGGCAAGAAGATAGCGGCTTCTTACGGTGCTGATTTGGGAAAGATTCAATTTTCCAGATACAGTGACGGGGAGTTTCAGCCTTCTTTCGAAGAATCCATACGTGGTGCACGCATTTTTATCATTGGGTCCACGAACCCAAGCTCGGAGAACCTTATGGAAATGCTATTGATGCTTGATGCCGCCAAACGGGCTTCTGCCAGACATATTACGGCAGTTATGCCCTACTTCGGTTGGGCCCGTCAAGACAGAAAGGATAAACCCCGTGTGCCCATTGCTGCAAAATTGGTCGCCAAGATGTTGGAGACCGCCGGTGCCACACGGATCATTACCATGGACCTCCACGCGGATCAGATTCAAGGGTTCTTTGAAAAACCAGTGGACCATCTTTTTGCATCGACCTTGTTCCTGCCTTATTTGAAAGCGTTGAACTTGGACAATCTTTGCATTGCCTCCCCGGATATGGGTGGTTCCAAAAGAGCTTACGCCTATTCCAAGGCTTTGGAATGTGATGTGGTTATCTGTTACAAGCAACGCGCCAAGGCCAATGTAATTTCACATATGGAACTCATTGGTGACGTACAGGGAAAAAACGTGGTTTTGGTAGATGATATGGTGGATACCGCAGGTACCTTGACCAAAGCAGCTGACCTGATGATGGAAAGAGGGGCTGAAAGCGTTAGAGCTGTTACCACCCACGGATTGTTGTCCGGTAAAGCCTATGAACGAATAGAGAAATCAAAGTTGTCGGAATTGATCGTTACCGATTCCATTCCCATCGACGAGACCAAGAAAAAAATAAAGGTATTGAGTTGTGCCGACCTTTTTGCAGATGTCATGCATAGGGTACACCATAACACCTCAATATCATCAAAATTTTTAATGTAAATCAATTTAATATTTTACAATGAAGTCAATTACTATCAAAGGATCCCAAAGAGAAAGCGTGGGCAAGGTATCTACCAAGGCCCTACGTAATGCTGGAAAGGTCCCTTGCGTGCTGTACGGAGGGGATAAGCCATTGCACTTTTCAGCTGATGAAATCTCGTTCAGAGATTTAGTGTACACCCCCAACGCACACACAGTTGTGATTGAGTTGGAAAGTGGTGAAAAATTGAGTGCCGTTTTGCAGGATATTCAGTTTCATCCCGTAACCGATAAAATCCTTCACATCGATTTCTATCAATTGTTTGAGGATAAACCTGTTACCATGAACATCCCTGTTCGTTTGGAAGGAAATTCCCCAGGGGTACGTAACGGTGGTCGTTTACTGTTTAGAAAGCGTAAACTTGCCATTAAGGCATTGCCTGATCTACTTCCTGATTTTATCACAGTAGACATCTCCAAACTTAGAATTGGCGGTACTATTGCAGTAGAAACCGTGTTGAATGATGATTATACCATTTTACACCCAGAAAGTACGGCCATTGTACAGGTGAAAGCTTCAAGAACTTCCATTGATGATGAGCTTGAGGATGAAGATGAAGAAACAGAAGAAGGTGCTGAAGTTGCTGCTGAAGGCGGAGCCGAAGGTGGTGAGGCCCCAGAAGCTGAAGCTACAGAATAGTTTTAGAGTATTATTAAAAAAGCATCCCGGTTTTACAACACTGTAAAATTTGGGATGCTTTTGTATTTTTAGGCAAAATGGTTCCTAATGTTGTTTCAACTAATAAAAAACCTATTTGGTTCCCAAAAAACACTACTACAAGAAACTGACCTTATGAAAAAATTCCTTGTTGTTGGCCTTGGAAACATCGGTTCTGAATATGAAGAAACCCGACATAATGTTGGGTTCAAGGTGTTGGATTTCTTGGCCGAAGAAGAAAGCTTCACCTTTGAAAGCGCCAAATTAGGTTCAATAGCTTCCTTTAAATTTAAAGGGAGAAGCGTGCTATGTCTAAAACCATCCACCTACATGAATTTAAGTGGGAAGGCTGTAAAATATTGGATGGAAAAGGAGAGTATTGCTTTGGATAATGTGCTTATCATCACTGACGATATCAATCTGCCTTTTGGTACCATTCGGTTAAAGACCAAGGGAAGCGATGGTGGTCACAATGGTCTAAAGGATATCCAAAATACTTTGCAGACTACTCAATACCATCGTTTTCGATTTGGTGTGGGGTCCGAATTCAGCAAAGGGAGACAAGTGGACTATGTTTTGGGGCAATGGACCCCGGAAGAGGCCAAAGCACTCCCCGAACGCTTTAAAAAATCCACGGAACTTATCCGTTCTTTTGTCTTTGCCGGGGTAAAAAACACCATGAACCACTTCAACGGTACCTAATCAGAATACCTTGAAGTCGAACACTCCAGAATCGGAGCTGTTTCCTTCCAAATCAGTTGTAATGATTCTCCAATAATATATAGTGTCAGAATTTACGCTGACGGAAAGCTCCATGGTTTCAGAATCAAGAGCTCCCAATGATGTTGTTGGTGGATTTTCATCGGAAAAAAATACTTCAAACGAAGCAATGTCATTGTCCACATCCGCGCCCTGCCATTCCAAAAGAACCTCATTGGCCAAATCTTTTTGAACGGTAGCTCCAGAAATTGGATTCACCAACTGTGCTGGAAAGGGGGCATAGGTGGTTTCGGAGCCTGCATTGTAGAACAACCATGTTTCACTTGTTGCGGTTTGATCGGAATTGGAACTGATGGATGTAACCGACCATGAAAAGGGAGTGCCTTTGGCAATGGACAAGCTGGCCGATGTTGCTGCCGTGGATATTGTCTGGGGAACATTCGTGTCCAAATTAACCACACTCAAGCTATACCTATCCGTGTTGGAAGAAGCCATCCACTGGAAGGTCACCTGGCTTAATGTCTCATTGATACTGACCCCGGTGGTGCATTCCGAATTTTCTTCTGGAAAGACCAGCGCAGCCCCTTCCGGAACCGGTGGTGGGTCGTCATTGCCCCCGCACGAAACCAATAAGGCCAAGATGGACACTATTGCTAAATTCCGAATCATCTTTTTATAAATTTAAACATTTCCTTTACGCCTGCTTTTTCAATACCCAGATAATAGATTCCTTTGGACAAGGAAGACAAATCCAACTCAAGATTATTCCCATTGACCGATTTGGAGTCTGTTCTGACCAAACGCCCATCCGCAGTAAAAATTTGGATGTCCACATTTCCCTTGTACCCATTCAAATACACTTCTGTAACGGAATCTACAGGGTTAGGTGAAAGAACAGGACGGGAGGAGTAAAACACGGTTTTTTCAACTACCCCTTGACAGGGGAGGTTGGAGTACACTCGCAACACATTTTTTCCTTCTGCCAGTTGAAGTTGGAGCTTGGAATTTTCGGTTTGTATCACCAGTCCATTGAGTTCTACGTTGTAGAAGCCGGCCCCACTTAACGTAACATCCAAGATTTCTGCATTTGTAATGGCTTCCACATCCAAAATATCTGGTTCTGTAATGCTGATGTCAAAACACGTTTCTTGGTAGGTGACCAGCCCATTGGTACCTGTAATACACAAGGAATAATCTCCAGCTCCCAGATTTAGGAACGTATGTTCATCCGTGAAGTCCACGGTAGATGGCGTTCCACCACCGTCCAATACTGCTGTATAAGTTATGGAAGTATCAAATGGGGTTATGGTTATGGCGCCATTGTTGCTACTTCTACAGGTTTCACTTTGAATTACTATTGCAAAATTGTCCGAAGGAAATCGGTACACCGGGCAACCATTTGTGTCCACTTCCACTCCTTTTGGCGTGCCCAGACATAGATCATCGCCATCGTCAAAAACCCCATCTTCGTCTTCATCTGGTCTGTAGGTCCCTTCCACGCACACATCCATGGAAAAAGCGACCAAAGCACCACCGTCACTTGCAGCGGTATCTTTGATTTCCAGTATCCATTCTCCCAAAATGGATTCCCCATTAAGTGACGCTAAAGACCCCAATGGGCTGACTGTTCCCGTAATTGCCGGATTTCCGGAGCATGTAATCGGAGCGCCATCATCATCAAAAATGGCGTTGATGTTGTTCAAGCTCCCACAGGTATTGGAAACAAGGGCAACACGGGTCCCGGCCGGTGAGATTAAATTAATGACCAGATCCTCCAAAAATGTATGGTCAACCTCCAAACTCACATTGATATCGGAAATGGGAAGATCTTCAAAAAAATGTATTGAGCTTGTGACTGTTGGTGTTGCTATGGAAGAAATCTCCAAAGGGAGGCCATTTCGAGGTTCTGCGCTTTTACAATCCACCTGAATGGTGGTAAAACTAAATGGCGTACCAAAAGTTCCTGTTCCGCAATCGTTGCTTGGCCGGACTCTCCAAAAATACTCGGTCTGTTCGTCCAATCCGTTTACTTGGTAAAATGTAAAAGGCACTGTGGCCGATGAGACAACATCGGTGAACCCAACATCCGTAGCCACTTCAACATCATAATTTGAATATAAAGGATTGGTCTCCCAGCTCAATTGCGGGTTCAACGTGGTGGCTATTTGCATATTTGCAGGTGACACGAGGACAGCATCAGCAAAAGTCGCATCCTCAATAGTGAGGGAGATCGTAACATTCTTTGTTATTGATGCGGAAGTAGCCGTAACCATAATATCGTACACCCCTGCTGCAACAGCATTGGTATTTGAAATTGTCAAGTCCACTGCAGTATCATCAGCACTGGCTTGCGTTGGAGAAAATGATGCTGACAGACCCGCAGGAACATCAGCGGAAAAAGTTGATGTTTCACTGAACCCGCCAAACGTTTGGTAGGTAAAGGGAATAACTATATCGCTAGGTTGACATACGGTAAAGGAAAGCTCTTGAAAGTTCAAGACCACCTCTGATTGCTCAATGGTAAAGTCAGAGGCATTGATGGCAAAAAATACATTGTCACTGGCCTTTACCATAATCCGAGCCGTATTGGTAACATCTCCCGGGATAAGCACCACTTCAGAACCATCGTTGAGGGTATCATCGGCCAAAGTGATGGGAAAGCTCATCCCACCATCCAACGAAAGAAAAATATCAACGGTTTGCGCATCAATGGGTGTGCTATTGGTATTGGCCACATCCCAAGTAATTTCTTGTGCAGAGCCCGCCTGATAGGTTTCATTGGAGGCTTGCGATGTTACCACAAAAGGACCTGCTTTCTTAAAGACATTTACATCGAGCACATCGGAAACCACTTGTCCACCTCCTGAGGCATTGTCCCGAACCGTACAGGCAAAACTCAAGGTCCGTTCAATATCGGAAACAGTTTCCCAAGCATCGTTTTCCAATGGGTTTACTTGGGTCAAGTTCCCTTGGACTACTTCGCTCAATCTTGGAAAATACCGCGCTGGGTCTGTGCTGGGCGGCAGTGATCTAAAATTGGCTCCACTGGGGTTGGTGGGTCCAAAAGTGCTGGTGGTGACCACTCCATCGTTTATTTGTTCCCAAGTATAAGTCAGCACATCACCCACGTCTGGGTCGGTTGCTATCCCTTCCAATACAAATGCGGTTCCTCTTGGAATATTGTAATCCCCTACCGGTGTTAATACAGGTGGCGAATTGGTCTGGGCGGTGGTTTGGGCACAGGCTACGGATTGTAGGTAATTCGATATTTGAAATATGCTGATAAAATGGAAGTAATCATCCCCATTGGGTGCCACATTGTTACCCGGAACAATTCCAGCATAACCCATTATGGTACTCCCACTTGCAGGTTCTGTTTGTACCCCCGTTCCTTCGGACTCGAATGACCAGGTATGGTTGGCCCCAAATTGATGTCCCAACTCGTGGGCCACATAATCCAGATCAAAAACATCACCTTCCGGTTCAAAAGAGGCAGAGAACCCACTTCCTTTTTGATTGTCGGCACAAACAGCACCTATAAACCCTGCATTACCGTTGTTCTGCTCAGGATCATCCACACGATGAAATAAATGCCCAACATCATAATTGGCTTCACCAATAGTTGACGTAAGTGTAGTTTGCACTTGTGAATTAAGACTACCATTATACGGGTCGGTATTGGGGTCTGTGAAGATGACCAAGTCATTATTCGCAATCAACTCCAACGTAACACCCAAATCCGTTTCAAAAATCTCATTTATCCGTGTTAGGGTTGTATTGATTGCTGCCAGGGCATCCGCTACCGTACCCCCATGATATCCCGTATATTCTCCGGTTGCCGAAACGGCAATCCGGAACTTTCTGAGCAACTGGTCATCCACCAAGGGCACAATGGTTTTGCCCGTGCCTCCACCTGACATTGTTTTATCCTGCAATAGTACTTCGGTCTTGCACAGAAAGCTGTTCTCCAACTCTGAACGCTCTCCCTTGTTGTACAACACATACGAATTGTCATCATTCAACACAGGTTCCAAAAAGGCTATTTTTTGATTTTTCAAATCAACCACCATACTTTCAATGCCTTTATGGGAACTACTGAGTTTTATTTTGTGTTTTCCGTCCAAGCTAACCCCTGTAAAAGACTTTATCTGGGGGTATTTTGCCGACAATTCAGGATGAAGAACAGGAGTTTCCTTAAGTGCAAAGGGAATCACGTTTCCGTCACTGTCTGGCAGGTATATGGTATGTTTTGCATTTTTGGAAGTTGAAAATCCTTGTAGCTTCTCGGTAAATAGGTTTTTGTCCAAAGAAAAAAGGGCTTGTGCCTTTCCCATATCCTTGATGGAGGCACTCTTTAGACTGGATTGTTTGGGGATGGATTTCCAATACGCTTGCTGCCCATAGGTACAAAAGCAGCTAAAAAATATGGTTATTGAAAAAACAAGATGTAATTTAGCTTTCATACATATGTAGGGCGTCAGTCAATTTCAAAAATAAGCCTTTTTTTATTTCTTGATTAGGTGGAAACAATCCAAGACATTTCTCTTTTTAAGCATCTTACAAATCAAACCGTAATTACCATCGGTACTTTTGATGGTGTCCATATGGGCCATCGTAAGATATTGGAACGCCTCATAAATAATGCCAAAAACACCGGATTAAAATCCACGGTACTCACTTTTTTCCCCCATCCCAGGATGGTATTACAGAAAGATACGGACATAAAACTTTTGAATACCATTGAGGAAAAAACCCAGATCATGGAAGGTTTGGGGCTGGATTATTTGGTAATTCACCCATTTACCAAGGCATTTTCACGACTTTCAGCAACTGACTTCGTTCGCGATATTTTGGTCAATAGCCTCAAGGCCAAAAAGATTATTATTGGCTACGATCACAGGTTTGGACGCAACAGAAATGCCAATATCCAAGATCTCATCGCATTTGGAAATGCATTGGATTTTGAAGTGGAAGAAATCCCAGCACAGGAAATCGACGATGTCTCCGTGAGTTCCACCAAAATCAGAAATGCCCTTATGGAAGGCGATGTGGCAACGGCCAACAGCTACTTAAGTTATGCCTATATGCTCACCGGCACCATTAAAAAGGGGAAGGGCTTGGGCAAACAGTTTGGCTTTCCCACAGCAAACCTCCACATTCCAGAAAATTATAAGCTCATTCCAAAAAATGGAGCTTATGTGGTTAAAAGCACGCTTAATGGGAAGAAGTATTTTGGGATGATGAACATTGGGTTCAATCCAACGGTGTCCGGTACCGAAAAAAGCATAGAGGTCAATTTTTTTGAGTTTGATGGCAACCTTTACGACCAAAAAATACAGGTCAAGATCTTACACCGCATTCGCGATGAGCACAAGTTCAACTCTGTTGAAGAATTGCGGGAACAATTGAAAAAAGACAAGAATTTTTCGCTGGACCTAATCTCCAAATAGATGCTGAATCGGTTTCTTTTTAAGAAGATAGACAACGCCCAACTTGTTGTTTTCCGGATTTTCTATGGGCTCTTGGTCAGTGCGGAATGTTATGGAGCCATCGCCACGGGATGGGTCCGCAGAACCCTTGTTGAGCCCCAGTTCACCTTTAGTTTTATAGGTTTTGAGTGGCTCCAGCCCTTACCCGGGAACGGCATGTACATTTATTTTGCCATTATGGGCACCTTGGGAATCTTAATAACCCTCGGCTATAAATACCGGTTCAGCGCACTTGCCTTTGCATTTATGTGGGCAGCGGTGTATCTGATGCAGAAAACCTCATACAACAACCACTACTATCTGTTAATGCTCCTCGCTTTCATCATGGCTTTTTTACCCGCAAACAGGGATGCTTCATTGGATGCCAAACTGAACCCAAATCTACGCTCTCATACCATGCCCAACTGGGTACGATGGACCATTATTCTGCAATTGTTCATTGTGTACACCTATGCCTCCGTGGCCAAATTGTATGGGGATTGGCTGGATTTCAGCATCATTGAAATCTTAATGAACAGCAAGAGCGATTATTTTTTGGTGGGAGAGCTGCTCCAACAGAAATGGGTGCACAAAATCATTGCTTTTTTCGGGATTTTATTTGATTTGCTCATTGTTCCCGCCCTACTTTGGAAACCAACACGAAAGATTGCCTTTGGTTTGGCCATATTCTTTCACCTGTTCAATAGCTACGTGTTTAGGATTGGGATTTTCCCATATCTATCCCTGGCATTTACCGTTTTCTTTTTTGAGCCACAAACGATTCGAAATATCTTTCTGAAAACCAAAAACATTGTGGTAGAAAAAGTCTTGACGATACCAAAGAACAGAAATCTGATCCTAGGGATTTTAGGGATTTATTTTATAATCCAACTGGTGCTTCCGTTGCGCCATTATGCTTTTAAAGATGATGTACTGTGGACCGAGGAAGGCCACAGATTGAGTTGGCGTATGATGCTCAGAAGTCGTTCGGGGACCATCCGCTACCGTGTCATCAACAAGGAAACCGATAAAGTCAATTTTATTGATTTGGACGACTATCTCACCAAAAAGCAACGGAGAAAAGTTGCCTGTTACCCCGATTTTGCATGGCAATTTGCCCAACGGTTAAAAAGGGAATATGCCAAAAAAGGCAAGGACATTCAGGTCTTTGTCACCAACAAGGTAAAAATAAACAGCGGTGAATACTACGATTTTATCGACCCAAAAGTAGACCTGGCCAGCGTCCCCTGGAAACACTTTGCCCACAATGACTGGATTTTGCCCAGTCAATCAGTAGATTCAACAAAAACCGGTGATTAAAAAGGATTGGCTCTTTGACACAATTGCAAGGGCATGCCCCACGGATCACGAAGCATCACAATATGGCTTCCATCTTCCAAGTTCACCTCCAACTCGAAAGTTGCACCATTTTCCACCAAGCGTTTTTTGTCCTGTTCAGCATTTTGGGATACAAAAGCAACGTGGAAACTCAATGAGTTTTCTTTGGAAAAATCAGTGACTGGGGCATCGGTGCGTTGGTAAAACTCGATAACCACACGCCCTGTACTATCTTCCAAAAAGGTCATAAAAGGAGGGGTTTTATCAGCCACACGTGCCTTTAGACCCATATTTGACGTATACCATTCAACAACCGAAACTGCATCAGCCACATTCACTGCAAAGTGCTCAAAAATCATACTAGACTATTTAATTCAACATCGCAAAGGTAATTGTTTCCCATGTAGTGTAAGATGGGTAAATTCCCTAAATTTGCCGCTCAAAATAAGGCCATGCTTCAATTACAGACCATTAGGGAAAATAAGGAGAACATCATCACCGCTTTAAAAAAGCGAAATATCGATGCCTCCCCCATGCTATCAAAAGTCATTGAGTTGGATGAAAAAAGACGTTCCATCCAAACCGAACTGGACAATACCTTGGCCGAATCCAACAAACTTTCAAAAGAAATTGGTATACTTTTCAAATCTGGAAAAGCACAGGAAGCCAATGCTTTAAAGGAAAAAACCTCGGGATTGAAGGAAGCTTCAAAGCAATTGGGTGATGACCTAAATGCCACAACTGCCGCTTTGCAGGAAGAGTTGTACCTCATTCCCAACATTCCGCATGAGTCTGTCCCCTCCGGAAGCACTGAGGAGGACAACGAAGAAGTTTTTCGTGAAGGTGATGTCCCCACATTGACCGAAAAGGCATTGCCCCACTGGGAACTGGCCAAAAAATATGACATCATTGATTTTGAACTTGGGGTTAAAATCACAGGAGCAGGTTTCCCCGTTTACAAAGGAAAAGGCGCCCGTTTGCAGCGTGCGTTGATTGCTTATTTCTTGGACAAAAACACCGAAGCTGGCTACACCGAAATGCAGGTTCCGCTTATGGTGAATGAAGCATCTGGTTACGGAACGGGTCAATTACCAGACAAAGAAGGCCAAATGTACCATGTTCAGGAAGACAATCTGTATTTGATCCCCACTGCCGAAGTACCCGTGACCAACTTGCACCGAGACGATATTTTGGCCGAAAGTGATTTTCCCATCAAATATACCGGTTACACGCCTTGTTTTAGGAGGGAGGCTGGAAGTTACGGAGCCCATGTCCGTGGCCTGAACCGCTTGCACCAATTTGACAAGGTTGAGATTGTGCGCATGGAACACCCCAACAACTCTTACCAAGCTTTGGATGAGATGGTGGAGCACGTGAAAAATATTCTTCGTGAATTGAAATTGCCGTATCGTATTCTTCGGCTTTGTGGTGGTGATTTGGGCTTTACCTCTGCCCTAACTTATGATTTTGAGGTGTTTTCAACGGCCCAAGACCGATGGCTGGAAATCAGTTCTGTTTCCAATTTTGAAACCTTTCAAGCCAACCGATTAAAACTTCGTTTTAAGGATGAAAATGGGAAAAGTCAATTGGCACATACCTTAAACGGAAGCGCTTTGGCCTTGCCACGGGTTGTGGCAGGAATTTTGGAGAACTATCAAACCGATACCGACATCAAAATCCCCGAGGTTTTGGTTCCCTACTGCGGTTTTGATACGATTGACTAGGGATTTCATCGATTTATTTGGATTCACTTAACAGAATCCCCCGCTTTTCTGCGTTATATTTGAAATAAAATGTGCTATTGCGATACTTTTTATTTCTCATATCGTGCCTTTGCCTACTGACCTACTCCCATGCCCAGGAAGACTTTCTGGCCAAGCAGTACTTCAATGATGGGGATTATGAAAAAGCGGTGATCTTCTATGCAAAATTGGTGGAACAAAACCCAAGACGCACCGATTATTCCGAAGGACTGGTAGCCTGCTACCAACAATTGGAACGGTACGAAGATGCAGAGAGTTTCCTGCTGGAGAAAATTGACGACCCCTACGCTTTTCCCACGTTTTTTATTGAATTGGGCTATAATTACACGCTCCAAAACCAAGCGGACCGAGCTAGCGAATACTACGACAAGGCCATTCAAAAGATTGATGAAAACCCCAATTATGGATACAGTGTGGGTTATCGGTTTCAAAAATATGCCCTCCTCGATTATGCCGTGAAAGCCTATTCAAAAGCTATGGCATTGAAGCCTGAATTGAACTACGATTTTCAGTTGGCCCGAATTTATGGGGAACAGGGCGATATTGAAAAAATGTACCAGTCCTACCTGAATCTCATTTGGCAAGGTCGCACCTCTCGTTCCAACGTACTCCGAAATATCGACGATTTTATTTCCGAAGACCCGGCAGATACCAACAACATCTTACTCCGTAAAGTGCTGCTCCAAAATGCACAGAAAAACCCAGACATTCTTTGGAACGAATTGTTGAGTTGGCTCTTTGTTCAACAAAAACAATACAACAGTGCCTTCAGTCAAGAAAAGGCCATTTTTAAGCGGACCGATGAAAACACTATGGACCGCTTGGAGAATTTGGGTGAGATTGCCTTGGAGGACAATGACCTTGAAAATGCCACAGCCATTTTTGAATATATCGTTGACAATGCAAGCGAACCTAGAACCAAACTCAATGCCCAACTCAATCTCATTGATATTGCGTTGCTGAATCCTACAGAAAAGACATTGGATGAAGTGGAAAAAAAGTTTCAGGATTTGGAGGCTGAGTATGGAAACCAAAGTAGAACGCTTCAACTCCAGATTGCCTATGCCAATTTCCTCACGTTTAAAAGAGAGCGTCCAGAACCTGCTATTGCTTTGCTCAAGGAAAGTTTGGAACTCCCCATGAACCGCATGGCAGTGGCATATGTAAAGTTGGCTTTGGGCGATATTCTGGTGTACGACCAAAAATTCAATCAGGCGTTAATTAATTTCACGCAAGTACAAAAAAGCCTCAAAAATGATGTTTTGGGTCAAAATGCACGCTTTAAAGTGGCCCAAACCAGTTTTTACAAAGGTGATTTTGATTGGGCCCTTACCCAATTGAAGGTGCTCCGGGGTTCCACCTCACAGTTAATTGCCAACGATGCCATGCAGTTGAGCCTATTGATTTCGGATAACTCCTTGGAAGATTCCACAAAGACCGCATTAAAAAAATACGCCCGTGCCGACTTGATGGCCTATCAAAATAAAAAAAAGGAGGCCATTGCAGTTTTGGAAGACATTTTACAAAATCATAAAGGTGAGAAAATTGAGGATGAAGCTCTTTTAAAACAGGCAGAACTTTTGGAAGCTCAAAAGGATTATGAAAGCGCCGAATTCAACTATAAAAAAATTGTGGAGTTCTATTCGGATGGGATTTTGGCCGATGATGCCCATTTTGCCTTGGGCGAACTCTACCGAAATATCCTGAACGAGCCCGAAAAAGCCAAAAGTCATTACGAGAAGATCATCTACAACTACCAGGACAGTTATTACTTTCCCCAGGCACGTAAGAATTTTAGAAGGCTCCGCGGTGATGCCATTAATTGATTACAGTGTCATTCCCGTGCAAACGGGAATCTCATCATCAGCATTCACCAAATAGATTTCTCGATTGTTCCGGCTGGGTATCGATATTCATTTTGAAATGACTTGTTTTACCTATCGAATTGTCAAAAAATACATTAATTTTCACCCTTCCAAACCAAAGGCAGATGCTCATTTACAACGTTACCATCAACATCGATGAAAGTGTCCATGATGAATGGCTTACATGGATGCGGGACAAACATATTCCTGATATGTTGAAAACGGGACGGTTCTCCCATGCTAAAATGGTCAAGGTTTTGGTCGAAGAAGAAATGGGAGGCGTCACCTATTCGATTCAGTATACCACGCCAGACCGAAAAACTTTGGAATGTTACTACCAGTTTGATGCTGAACGACTGCGGGAAGAAGCCCAAAACAAATTTCCCAATAAATTCGTGGCGTTCAGGACCGAACTTGAAGTCATCAATCAACAAATACCCTAACAGTTTGGAATATCTTTTTACCTACGGCACCTTACAGGATCTTCAGGTACAGGAGTATATTTTTGGACGCATTTTGGACGGAAAATCCGATTTTCTATTTGGCTTTAAGCGATTTGAAAATGCGGTGTATGGTCGTTACCCTTTGGTACTCCATACCCAAAATGGTGAAGATAAGGTGGAGGGCATGGTGTATGAAGTATCCATGGCAGACCTGAAAAAAGCCGATATCTACGAAACCAGCGCGTACAAACGGGAAAAATTCCATTTGGAATCTGGGGTTGTGGCCTGGGTCTATATCGAAAATTCCCAGTAACTTGCAAAAAAACCCCCTGTGTCCAAAAAGAACAAAAGAAAGCTGGGTAACGGCAAAGCTGGAAAGGCTAAAAACGGACAGGAAGATGGTACTGTAAAAGCCAAGAAACACTTAGGCCAGCACTTTCTAAAAGACGAGGCCATTGCCCAAAAAATAGCCGACACCCTCTCCATGGACGGATATTCCAATGTCTTGGAAATTGGACCGGGCATGGGTGTGCTCACCAAATATCTGCTCATGAGGGGCATAGATTTGGTGGCCATGGACTTGGATGAGGAATCCATTGTGTACCTGAACCACAGTTTTCCCTTGGAACATCCTGAAATATTCAAAAAAACTAATGGCCTCAATGTCATTGAGGCGGATTTCCTAAAATTCGATTTACAGGAACTCTACGGAGATGAGCAATTTGCCATCACCGGAAACTTTCCTTATAACATTTCCAGTCAGATTGTCTTTAAAATGTTGGAAATGCGAAAACAGGTGCCAGAGTTTTCCGGAATGTTCCAAAAAGAGGTGGCCCAACGTATCTGTGAAGGCCCTGGAAGCAAAACGTATGGTATACTCTCCGTATTGGTTCAGGCGTATTATAAGGCTGAATATTTGTTCAGCGTTCCCCCCGGGGTATTCAACCCACCACCAAAGGTGGATTCTGGGGTACTACGGTTGATTCGGAAAAAAGAGCTCAACCTGCCCTGTGACGAACGCCTCTTCTTTAAAGTGGTGAAAACAGCGTTCAACCAACGGCGGAAGACCCTTCGCAATAGTCTTAAAACCTTCAATCTCTCCAATAATCTAAAAGAAGATACTATCTTTGACCAGCGCCCGGAACAGCTCAGTGTGGCAGATTTTGTAACGTTGACCCAAAAGATAGCCGATGACCCCGTTTAAACTTACAGACGAGCTTTTAGAAGACATCCGACAACTGATCGCTGATCAAAAGAACAGTAGTCTACAGTCGATGATGCAAGAATTCCACTATGCGGATATCGCAGAAATTGCGGACGAGCTCAATGTGGAGGAGGCCACCTATCTCATCAAACTTTTGGACAGTGAAAAGACTTCGGACATCCTGGCGGAAATGCACGAGGATATTCGGGAAGCCGTTCTGAAGAACCTCACCGCCAAAGAAATTGCAGATGAGCTGTCCGAATTGGATACCGATGATGCCGCAGACATCATCAACGAACTTCCAAAGGAACTCGTTCAGGAGGTTATATCCGAGATAGAGGATAGAGATCACGCCAAGGACATTGTGGACCTTTTGCGTTATGACGATGATTCGGCTGGGGGGCTCATGGCCAAGGAGTTGGTAAAGGTCAATGAAAATTGGACCGTGACCACCTGCGTCAAGGAGATGCGGGCCCAGGCCGAAAATGTGACCCGGGTCCACTCCATTTATGTGGTGGATGATGAGGGAAAGCTTAAAGGTAGGTTATCCTTAAAGGATTTGCTCACAACCTCTGCTAAAACACATATTAAAGATGTTTATATATCCAAGGTCGATGCCGTAAATGTCAACGAAAAAGGGGAAGAAGTAGCCAAGATCATGTCCAAATACGATTTGGAGGCCATTCCCGTTGTGGACGAAATTGGAAGATTGGTTGGCCGCATCACCATTGATGATATTGTGGACGTAATCCGTGAGGAAGCTGACAGGGATTATCAAATGGCGGCCGGTATCTCTCAAGGCGTGGAAGCCGATGACAGTATTTGGGAACTGACACGTGCCCGATTGCCTTGGCTCATATTGGGGTTAATGGGTGGACTAGGTGCCGCTGCCATAATGGGAGGATTTGAAGAAATGATTTCCAAGCATGCCGTCCTGTTTTTCTTCACCCCATTGATAGCCGCCATGGCCGGTAATGTAGGCGTGCAATCCAGTGCCATTATTGTTCAAGGACTTGCCAACGACGACCTTAAGGGAAGCGTAAGCAATCGTCTTTTAAAAGAAATGCTGTTGGCGCTCTTAAATGGATTTATTCTCGCCATTTTACTCATGTTGTTCACTTGGATTTGGAAAGGGGCTTTTGCCACAGCCCTGGCCATATCACTCTCCCTAGTGGTTGTCATCGTTGTCGCCGGGTTAATCGGCACATTTATCCCTTTGTTCCTTCATAAAAGAAACATTGATCCCGCCATTGCTACCGGTCCTTTTATAACCACCAGCAATGACATTTTTGGAATCTTAATTTATTTTTGGATTGCCAAAATGATTTTGGGGATATAATTCATCACAATAAATCCATTTAGTAAATATGGGACCAAAACAAGTTGTTGAACATTGGGTCAAAATCTTCAACCAAGGTGATGCAGCTGAAATAGCTAAACTTTACCATTCCGATGCTATCAACCATCAAGTGACCAACGATCCTGTTGTTGGCAAAGATGCCATTTACAATATGTTCAAATGTGAATTTGAGACTGCCGACATGGTCTGTATTGTGGAAAACATCTTTGAGGATGGGCAATGGGCCATTTTGGAATGGAAAGATCTTTTGGGCCTAAGAGGCTGCGGTTTCTTTCACATTGTTGATGGAAAAATCAAATTCCAACGGGGCTATTGGGACAAATTATCATTTTTACGCATGCACAATCTACCTATCCCAACAAATTAATTTTATTGTCATGAAATCCATCAATCTAAAACAAAAACATTCTGAATTTACCCAACAATGGCACCCACACCAAATTGCCGTGGTGGATGAGATGCAAGTACTCTTGGCCAAACTTGAAGGGGAATTTGTGTGGCATGCCCATGAGCATGAAGATGAACTCTTCCAAGTGATCAAAGGAACCTTGTATATGCAATTTCGGGATCGTACCGAAGTGGTTAACGAAGGTGAAATTATAGTAGTGCCCAAAGGAGTGGAACACAATCCCATCACCAAAGATGGTGAAGAGGTCCATGTTCTCCTGTTCGAAAAACTTACTACTGCCCATACCGGAGCGGTGCAACATGAAAAAACACAGACCCATTACCCAAAAATCTAGGAGTTGTATATTTGACGCATGAAAGTTCTCCACCTGGACACCAACCATCCCCTTTTGCTAGAGCAATTTGCCCAATTAGGGTTTGAAAACCATGAAGACTACACTTCAACCAAAGAAGCGATTGAAAAAACCATTGATCAATACGATGGGATAATCATCCGTAGCAGGTTTACCATAGACCAACAGTTTTTGGACAAGGCCACCAACTTAAAATTCATTGGCAGGGTAGGTGCTGGATTGGAAAATATAGACACCCAATACGCCAAGGAAAAAGGTATTTTTTTGGCTTCTGCCCCGGAAGGAAACCGAAATGCCGTAGGCGAGCATACCTTGGGCATGTTGTTGTCGCTTCTGAACAAATTAGCCAAGGCCAACCGCGAGGTCAAGAAAGGGAAATGGGACCGTGAAGGTAACCGAGGGGTTGAACTGGATGGGAAAACTGTGGGAATCATTGGCTATGGAAATATGGGCAAGGCCTTTGCCAAAAAACTAAAGGGTTTTGATGTAGAGGTCATCTGTTACGATATTGTAGGTGGCGTTGGCGATGAAAATGCCCGGCAAGTCGGCATCATGGAATTTCAACAAAAATCAGATGTGGTGAGCCTACATGTCCCCCAAACCGAACTCACCATTGGCATGATCACTTCGGAATTCATCAATGGTTTTCATAAACCGTTCTGGTTGTTGAACACCGCCCGGGGAAAATGTGTGGTCACCAAAGATTTGGTCACGGCCTTAAAATCAGGAAAAATATTGGGCGCAGGATTGGATGTGTTGGAATATGAGAAAAAGTCGTTTGAAAACATGTTCATTCAAAAACCCAAAGCATTTAAATATCTCCGAAAGGCCAAAAACGTAATTCTCACTCCCCATGTGGCGGGATGGACCGTGGAAAGCAATGAAAAATTGGCCCAGACCATTGTTAATAAGGTCAAAGCAAGATTTTGCTAATTTTAGTGGGTGAAAAAGACCATTTTTGTTTTTTCTGCCTTGATTGTTGCACTGCTTGTTCTCTTTCAACTGAGCAAATATGCCTATATGTCCGGTGATATTTCTATTGAAATCATCATTGCAATAATCGCCGTGGTTTTTTTCTTTATTGGTATCTATATCAACAAGAAAACGCAGAGAAAAAAGGAAATCCCCAATACTGCCATCAATCCAAAAAAGATAAAGCAGCTCGGAATTAGTGAGCGTGAATATGAAGTATTGGTACAGATTTCCAAAGGACTGTCCAACAAGGAAATTGCCGAGACACTTTTTGTCTCGGAAAGTACTGTTAAAACTCATGTTTCCAACCTTTTGGTAAAACTGGATGCCAAGCGTCGTACGCAGGCCATTCAAAAAGCAAAAGACCTCCAAATTTTGGGTATTTAGCTCAGTTTAAGATCAATACTTCCTTATTTGGTACTTTAGTATGAGCTATTCCTTTGACTCAACTCCTACTTTTGAGTCAATCTTTTAACGCATTTACCATGAAAAAAACTGTTTTCAAATTTGGGCTGTATGGATCCATAACCATTTGTGTACTATTTCTTCTAAGTTGGTTTGTTTTAGACGACCTTCCCTATTTTTCCCAAGAAGTTTTGGGGTATATCTCCATGATTGTATCCTTGGGCTTTGTCTTTTTTGGTATTAAACAGTATAGGGACATAGAAAATGACGGTAAGGTAAGTTTCAAAAAAGCACTTCTAATTGGGATTTTGATCAGTTTAATTACTGCCCTTGCTTTTGGGATTCTTGATGTTTTTTATACTGAAGTGCTCAACCCAGAGTTTACGACCGAGTATTACAACCACAGCGTTGAGACCCTAAAGGCATCTCTCCCTGCTGATGAATTTGAAGCAAAATTGGCAGAAATGGAATCACAAAAGGAACTTTTTTCCAATCCACTATTTTCCTTTGTGGTGATGGCTCTGACCGTCTTTGTAATTGGATTTATCATTTCGCTGCTTTCCGCATTGGTCTTGCAGAGAAAATTAGCTAACAACCATAAACCAAAATCATGAAAAATAGAGTAACCGGAATTGGTGGTTTTTTCTTTAAAACGAAGGACCCGAACAAAATCAAGGAATGGTACAAAACCCATCTAGGATTGAACACGGATCAATATGGGTGCACCTTTTGGTGGAAAGATAAGCAAGGTAATGACTGTTCCACCCAATGGGGTCCGTTTAAGGAAGATACAACATATTTTCAACCTAGTGATAAGCAATTTATGATGAACTTTAGGGTAGAAAACCTTGTGGAACTCCTTGAGGAATTGAAAAAAGAAGGGGTCACCGTGGTTGGTGATATTGAGGAATACGACTACGGAAAATTTGGATGGATCATGGATCCGGAGGGAAACAAATTGGAGCTCTGGGAACCTGTTGATAAAGCATTTCTATAGCTATTAAATTATTTATTACATTTAGATATCGTTTAACCAACACATTAAAAACCATGTCTGAAGAAAAGAAAGACTTAGGAGATCAAGCAGAAGAAGCTGGAAAAGACTTCAAAGAAGAAGCAAAAAAAACCGCTGACGAATTTACAGAAGGACTCAAAGGCGCCGGGGGTGACAACAAGAAAATCCTTGCAGGTATTCTAGCAATTGTACTTGGTGGATTTGGTATACATAAATTCATTTTAGGGTACAATAAAGAGGGCATTATTTTACTGGTAATCACCATTATACTAGGTGCTGTTACTTGTGGTATAGCCGCCTCAGCTACATGGATCATAGGTTTGATAGAAGGAATCATCTATTTGACCAAATCTGATGAGGAGTTTTACAACACCTATCAAGTGGGCAAAAAACCTTGGTTCTAAAAAAAATAGGCCAGAAAATCCCCTTCTGGCTTTTTTATTTGCTCCTATCATCGTAATATTGCAATATTAATTTATATTTGCATTCAAAATAAAAACTATGGGAGCTTCCAAAACATATATGTTTTCACCAACCCACAATGAATTGGCCCATGTTGCCAAGGTTTTGGCTCATCCTGCCCGCGTTGCCATTTTGGAATACATCAGCAAGCAGGATGCCTGTATCTGTAATGATCTGGTGGATGTCATCGGTCTTGCCCAACCTACCATATCGCAACATTTGAATGAAATCAAAAAAATTGGACTCCTAAAAGGAACTTTTGAAGGGAAAAACCTTTGTTATTGTATCAACCAAGAACGGTGGGAAGAATTACAGCATTCCTTCCATACGTTCTTTTCAAATATTAATCGTAATTGCTGTTAACTATGAAAACATCAGAATTTCTATCCGTATTAAAACAACATCAAGACAAAAGCTTGCTTTTTGAGTACGCTCCAGAAAAGTTCGTTGGGGCCAACTATCATATTACCGAAGTAAAAAACATCACCATAGATTCTGTGGATTGCGGTGCTGGGACCGACTTTTGGAAAGAGACCATTGTTCAACTTTGGGAAAGTCCAAAAGAAAAGGGCAAAAGAGATTACATGTCAGTTTACAAAGCATTGGCCATACTCAATAAAGTAGACCACATTAAACCCATGGTGCAAGACGCTGAAATTAAATTTGAGTACAGCAATGAAGACTTTCATACTGCTCAACTTTTTGTTGATGATTATGCGCTGGACAACCAATCCTTAATTGTAAAACTGTCAGTTGAAAAAACAGATTGCAAGGCCAAGGAAACTTGTGGTGTGGACCCCAAAGCTGAAGTTAAGGAAGAAACCTCTACATGCTGTTCTCCAGAATCTGGATGTTGCTAAACCACAACTATGGTAATCCGCAGTATGCAGGCCTCCGATTGGGAGCAAGTGTGCCAAATCTATACTGAAGGTATAGCCACCGGCTTTGCGACATTCGAAACCACCGCACCCACGTATGAGAGCTGGGATAATGCGCATATTTCCTCTTGCCGATTGGTCGCAGAGGAAGAAGGCACCATTTTAGGTTGGGCCGCCCTTTCTCCCGTTTCCAGCAGATGTGTATATGGGGGAGTTGGTGAAGTAAGCGTATACATTGGTGCCAACAGTCGTGGAAAAGGTGTTGGAAAACTGCTTTTGGAAAAGCTCATTGAAGAAAGTGAAAATACCGGATTTTGGACGATACAATCCGGTGTTTTTCCTGAAAATAAAGCCAGTATAAAACTGCATGAAAAAGTAGGTTTTCGCTATATTGGCAAGCGTGAACGCGTGGGTAAAATACATGGTGTTTGGAAGGACAACCTGTTATTTGAAAAGCGCAGTAACAATGTTGGGATAGACTAAACATCAAATCAAAATGAAAAACATATTGGTGCTTTGCACAGGAAACTCGTGCCGAAGCCAAATGGCACATGGGTATTTAGAGCATTTTCAAAGCAAACTGGCCAATATTTATAGTGCCGGTATTGAAACCCATGGGCTCAACCCCTTGGCGGTTTCGGTCATGAAAGAAGATAAGGTTGACATTTCACACCATACCTCCAATCATGTAGATGAATATGCGGACATTGAGTGGGATTATATCATTACGGTATGTGACCATGCCAAGGAGCACTGTCCATTTATCCCGGCCAAAAATGCCAGGCGCCTTCATCAAAATTTTGTCGACCCATCAAAGGTACAGGGTTCAGAGCAGGAAATTCATGAAGCATTTGTAAGTACCCGGGATGAAATAAAAGAATTTTGTCATGATTTTGTTCGGGAAGAACTTATGGATTAATAGAGTTACCGCTTCTAAAAGCCATAATCCATAGGGAGCATATCCCCAATTCTGTAGCTGGACATGTGCCCCCCAAAAACTAGACTTTCAAAGGGTGTGTAATTACCGTATCTGTCCATAATATAGGTGGTGTCCACTTCATTTATTTTGAGGGTTGACCTATAATTACTCCTTTTCTTATGATAGATTACGAATTGATCTCCGTAAAACCGAACCTCACGTAAATCTCCTAATGAGTCTCCATTTTTCTTGATGAAATCAGATATTTCCACACTCTTATACCTCTTTTTCAACCTGAAATTTTGATTTTCAACATCACCGTACCAACATGCCCGAATAAAATGCCTTGGGGAACCTAAATAAGCCCGCTGTCTTCTGCCCTCAATTTTGGAGTCTCCATTAGAAGTATCATAAAAACGGGTAGTTCCATCAAAAAGCGTATGGTATATGTTGTCTATTCGTTTAAGACTTTTTGATTTGAAGAAAATTTTAAACTCCTCAATATTAAAATGAACAAGATATCCCAAGTATTCATTTTGGACAACCACAGGTTTGTCGCTATAGGCTGAAAGGGTATTGTCTTCGGAATTGAAATAAAGGCGAACATCCTCCTCATTCACAATTTCACAGGCACGACCTCCCTGTGTATCTCCCAAGAACTCCAATTTAAAGACTTCCATTTTATCCTTTCTAGTAAAAGGATCCGAAGTAAGTACCACTTCTTCCAAGCTTTCAACTTCTTCCTCCAATGCAATAGTAAGTACAGCTTCCCTAGGCAAGTTTGGTATTTTTTGGGTCACGTAACCTAAATGACTGATGACAAGAGTGGCCTTGTTTTGATAAGGAAGTTGTATCCTAAAACTTCCATCTTCATCAGTCATGGTTCCAACGGAACTGCCATCATAATATACAGACACCCCAAAAATGGGCTCTTCGGTCTTTGCGTCAAAAATAACTCCTTTAACTTCTTGGGATTGAATTTGCAGTATAAAAAAAAGAAATAGCAATACAGATAATCTCATAGCAAGCATTTACTTTCTTAATTCCCATTGGTGGTCACGGTCCCTTCGGCCATTTTACGCTCCAACTCTGCCTGAAACTCCTCCATAACGGGCTTAACGGTGTCTTCGGGCAGGTCTGCAATTCTAATGTACATTAAGCCATCCACAGAATTGTTGAAAAGCGGATCTACATTGAATGCCACTACTTTTGCATTCTGTTTGATGTATTTTTTGATCAAAACAGGCAATCGCAAGCTTCCGGGTTCCACCTCACTGATCAATTTGTCGAACTTATTGAGGTCGGCCTGGGTCTCGTCAAACACAAATTCCTTGTCGGCATCCTTTAGTTGTACCTTGAACTCCTTTTTGGGACGAATGTACTGGGCCACATAGGGATCCCAATAATTGGATTTCATAAACTCGATCATCAAGGATTTGGAAAAATTGGAGAACTGGTTACTGATGCTCACGCCCCCAATTAAATATTTATGCTCTGGATGTCTCAGTGTCGTGTGTACAATGCCCTTCCACAACAAGAACAAAGGCATGGGTTTTTGTTGATATTCCTTTACGATATAAGCCCTGCCCATTTCAATGGATTGTTCCATCATTCCGTAAAGTTCCGGTTCAAAACGGAACAAATCCTGAAGGTAAAACCCATCTATCCCATATTTTTTGAAGATTTCCGAACCCAACCCCATTCTGTAGGCCCCTACAATGGTCTTCGCATCGTCGTCCCATAAAAAAAGGTGGTGGTAATACGAATCAAACTTGTCCAGATCAATAGCATTATTGGTGCCTTCACCCACTTCCCGAAATGTAACCTCCCGTTGCCTTCCAATCTCATTTAAGCAAAAAGGAATGTCTTTCTGTTGCGCCAAATAGACCTCGTAATTTTTGCTCTGCAACACCCTGCAGTCCTTTTCGCGTAATCGTTCTATTTCGCCTTCCAATACTTTTGTACTAACCTGTGTAGCTATTTTTTTGGGAGGTTTTGGAATTTTTAAACTGGTGGGCACCTTGTCAATCAAGCGTTCCTTTTCAAACACATTCGCCAAGAGGTAGGTTTTCTTTCGAAGTAATTCTGTGAAAGATTCCAAAGTCTCCTCTTCATTTTGTGTATTTACCGAAATGGGCTGGCCAATTCTCACTTTAATGGGCCTTCTACTCTGTGATGTCAATTCTGAGGGCAGCTTGGCCGTTCTAAACACATCGTTTATTTTGGAAAGCGTATAAAAAAGTCTGCTGTTGCGGGCATGGAAATAAATGGGCACCACGGGAACCTCAGCCTTACGTATCAACTTAATGGCTGCTTCCTCCCAAGGCCTGTCCACCACCAGTTTGCCATCCCGGTAGGTAGACACTTCACCAGCAGGGAAAATTCCCAGCGGGTGACCTTCCTTCAAGTGTGCCAATGCGCTTTTAAATCCCATAATGCTGCTCTTGGCATCTTTATGGTTTTCAAAAGGATTTACCGGCATGATGTAAGGCCTTAAAGGCTCAATACGGTGCAATAAAAAATTGGCGATGATTTTAAAATCAGGGCGCTCTTTTGACAATAATTTGAGCAACAAAACCCCATCAATTCCTCCAAGTGGGTGGTTGCTGATGGTGATGTATGGCCCAGTTTTTGGCAATCGTTTCAAATCCTCTTCCGGAATCTCAAAGTCTATTTCGTAATGTTCCAGAATGGCATCCAAAAATTCCGGTCCGGGGAGTTCTTTGTTTTTGTTGTAGAATCGATTTATTGTGGTAATCTTGGTGGCCACCATTAAAAGCCATCCCACAAAAGTGCCCAAGAATCCATACTTATCCAGGTGAATCACCTTAGCCACTTCTTTCGCAGAAACCAACCCCATGAGCTATCTTTATTGTTTAGATATACGTAAAGATAGAAAAATACGGTAATTGACCTCTTCTATAAAAAGTAGGGGACTAAACCCTATTTTACAACGAGCTGTACGGTTTCCTTGCCACGCTGCTCCACTAGTACGGATTTGCCATTTTGAAGGGATTTTACCGCATTGTCATCAAAATGCCGGATGGTGTAGAGTGAAACATCTTCATGGCAGACCACCTTGAATTTTCGTTTGAGTACTTCCAACATGGGCTGAAGACCATTAAACTTATTGTCCAAGCACACCGAAAAACTAATGGCTGAGTTCTGGATCATATCCACTTTTAGGCGATGGTCGTGGAACAATTTAAAAATCTCGCTGATGTTGTCCTCCACGATGAATGAAAAATCCAGTGAGGAAAGTTTCAACAGCACTTGGTTCTTCTTTACAATGAAACAAGGAGTTTTGGGAACGATCCCCACTCCTTTACCCACAGTTGTGCCCATATCCTTTGGGTTGAGAAACGATTTTACATGCAGGGGAATTTCTTTTCGCTGTAAAGGTTGGAGTGTCTTAGGGTGAATCACAGACGCTCCATAAAACGCCAATTCTATGGCTTCTCTATAGGAAATTTGCTCCAACAATTGGGTCTCTTTGAAGTTTCGTGGGTCCGCATTCAAAACACCGGGAACATCCTTCCAAATGGTAACCGACTCGGCATTGAGGCAATAAGCCAATATAGCAGCCGTGTAATCAGAACCTTCCCTGCCCAAAGTTGTGGTGAAGTTATTATCGTCACTGCCCAAAAACCCTTGGGTAATGTTCAACTTTGACATATCTACCCTAGCGGATACCTCGGCCTGGGTTCGCTCCCAATTTATTAGGGCATCGCGGTAATTGTTATCGGTTTTGATCAACTGACGGACATCCAACCACGTATTGGACAAACCAATTTCGTTCAGATAAGCACTGATAATTGTGGTGGATAGCAATTCCCCATAACCTACAACCTGATCATAGACAAAGGCATATTTAGGAGATTTATTCCATGTTAAAAAGCCTTTCACTTCTTCAAAAAGCAGCTTTACTTTCTCGTAGATGGGATGCTTGGCATTTTCAAACAAATCGGACAAGATGCCGTCATGGTAATCTATGACCTCCTGAAGGGCCGCTGTAATGGAATTTTTATCCTTGAAATACGATTCCACCACTTTTTCCATGGCATTGGTGGTCTTGCCCATGGCCGAAATCACCACCAAGGTATCCTCATGGCCCACTTCTTGCAACACCCGTACCACATTTCTAACTGCATTGGCATCTTTTACAGATGCGCCACCAAACTTAAATACTCTCATTCAGTATATCTTCTTGTAAAAATTAGTTTAAACTCTCCATATAATTTTTGATGCCTTGTTCGTCCATTTGAACCACATCCCAATCTCTAAGTACCTTAGCTCCTTTTTTCTCGTAGAATTCAATGGCCGGATCATTCCAATCCAAAAC
Source organism: Muricauda sp. MAR_2010_75 (assembly GCF_000745185.1). NCBI lineage: Bacteria > Pseudomonadati > Bacteroidota > Flavobacteriia > Flavobacteriales > Flavobacteriaceae > Allomuricauda > Allomuricauda sp. MAR_2010_75. Next base: position 1,891,364 of record NZ_JQNJ01000001.1, on the reverse strand, counting down.
TTCCCATTGAATTCTCCTAACACCTAGATCATGACCATACGTTATCACTTTATCCAGCAATGCCGTTCCAAGCCCACTGCCACGCATTCGCTCAGCAACAATAAGATCTTCCAGATGGATTGCAGGACCTTTCCATGTGGAATATCTGGGATATACCAAGGCAATTCCTACGATTTCTTCGCCCACTTCCGCCACAAAACAATGGAATTGCTTTTGTTCTCCAAAACCGTCTCTTTCCAAGTCCTCTTTTGAGATAACCACAGCATCAGGTTCCTTTTCAAAATGGGCCAGTTCTTGCACCAGTGCCAACACCTGGGCCATATCTTCCTTCCTTGCATCTCTGATCACGTATTCCATAATTGTTACAAATAAAACTCAAAGTTATAAATATCTAAAACTTTAGCGGTACGAAATCGTTTTAGATTCACAAAATGCCCGATATTTGTCCGTAAATAAAACAGTATTCCATGTCTGATAAGCAGCGACTCACCATGGGCGAATTTATCATCGCCAACCAAGAATCATTTCAATATACCTCCGGAGAACTCTCCAGACTGCTCAACGGAATCCGCTTAGCCGCCAAAGTAGTAAACCATGAGGTAAACAAAGCGGGTCTTGTTGACATTATTGGTGCGGCTGGTGACACGAATATTCAAGGAGAAGATCAACAAAAATTGGATGTGTTGGCCAATGAGAAATTTATTCAGACTTTAAAGAATCGAGAAATTGTTTGCGGGATAGCCTCAGAAGAAGAAGACGATTTTATCAGCATCAACAGTTTTGACAAACAACACCAGAACAAATACGTGGTGCTCATTGACCCTTTGGATGGCTCATCCAATATTGATGTTAACGTATCGGTTGGAACCATTTTTTCCATTTACAGGAGGGTAACACCGGTAGGCACTCCAGTTACCTTGGAAGATTTTTTGCAACCGGGCAAAAATCAGATTGCCGCGGGTTACATCATTTACGGAACCTCCACTATGTATGTCTATACCACGGGACATGGCGTAAACGGATTTACGTTGAACCCTGCTCTTGGTACGTTTTACCTTTCCCATCCAAACATGCAGTTTCCCGAAACCGGTAAAATTTACTCCGTGAACGAGGGGAATTACATCCATTTTCCTCAAGGGGTGAAGGACTATATCAAATATTGCCAAAAAGAAGAAGGAGATAGACCTTATACTTCCAGATACATTGGCTCTTTGGTTTCCGATTTTCATAGAAATATGATCAAAGGAGGGATTTATATGTACCCCAAAAGCAGTATGGCACAAAATGGAAAACTACGACTATTGTATGAGTGTAACCCCATGGCGTTTTTGGCTGAACAAGCCAACGGAAAAGCTAGCGATGGGTTTCGCCGGATAATGGACATACAGCCCACTGAACTGCATGAACGCGTTCCTTTTTTCTGCGGAAGTAAAAAAATGGTGGAAAAAGCGGAAGAGTTTATGGCAAATGCCCAATCTTAATCTTCTCGTATCACAATTCTGTGGTAATCCTCAAAATCGATTTTCCCCGTGAAAATCGCAATGGACTTATCAATGATCTGTGAAGCCGTTTTAGGGGGAAACCCTAGTCCTATGGCATATTTTTCAACAATCCTTCGCTCCTCATCATCAATCTCGTGGTCCGAAAAAATAATCTGGAAAAATTCGAAAAGCCTCTTATAGCGTTTTTCACCACTATGCGGAGTTTCAATGGGGTATTTGTTCTCCTTTTTCATGACCTCTTTGAATTCATCCTCAGAAATGTTCAGTTTAAAGGCAAACTTTTCCAAAATGGCTCTTTCCTTGGGGTTAATTTCCCCATCAATAGCGGCCAAAGTGGCCAAAGTGGCAAAGTGGGCCAAGTTTTTCCTGTGGTCTCCGTGCTCGTAAAGATCTAGAATCGGCATATCTCAAATTTTGTGGCACAAATATAAATCTTATCGCAAAAAAAGCAGGTAAAATAGCACCAAAAGAAATTCGTACTTTTCAATTTGTTGTATCATCACCTAACAATGTCTCTAAAAGAGCCTGAACTTTTCCGAATTGCCGAAAACTGGTTCCATCAACAAAGCTGGGAGCCCTTCCCGTTTCAAAAAGAGACCTGGAATGCCTTTTTGGATGGAAAACATGGCCTTTTGAACGCTCCTACCGGAAGTGGGAAAACCTATGCACTTTGGTTTCCCATTGTGTTGAACTACATCCAAAACCATCCCCAATACAAAACCAAACACAAAAAAGGCTTAAAAGCCATTTGGATAACCCCACTCCGAGCCCTTTCCCAAGAAATTAAACAATCCGCCGAACGGATTACCCAAGATTTGGAGACCCAGATGACCGTGGGCGTTCGTACTGGAGATACTTCGACCAAAGAGCGGGCCCGGCAGAAAACCACCATGCCCGACCTGTTGATCACTACACCTGAAAGTTTACAATTGTTGCTTTCCTCAAAAGGGTATGCCAAGCTTTTTAAGGACTGTTCCGCCATAGTGGTGGACGAATGGCACGAGCTTTTGGGAACCAAACGTGGGGTTCAGATGGAACTGGGACTATCCCGATTAAAAACGGTTTGCACCGACTTGCGGATTTGGGGCATCTCGGCCACCATTGGCAACTTGGAACAGGCCCGAGAGGTATTGTTAGGGCCTTCCTCCAAGGAATTGGAAAACTCGGTCTTGGTCAAGGCCAACCTCAACAAGAAAATTACGGTCAAAAGTATCATTCCAAAGGAAATGGAAACCTTCCCCTGGCGGGGTCATTTGGGATTGCATTTGTTGGACGAAGTGGTTCCCATCATTAACAATAGCAAGACTACTTTACTTTTTACCAATACTCGAAGTCAATGCGAAATCTGGTTCCAAAAAATCTTGGAAAAACATCCCGAATTTGCCGGGGAAATTGCCATGCACCACGGCAGCATCAATAAAGAAACCCGACTCTGGGTGGAACAGGCCATCAGAAATGAAAGTTTGAAGGCCGTGGTCTGCACTTCAAGCTTGGATTTAGGCGTGGACTTTGCCCCAGTGGAGACTGTGGTACAGATTGGTGGACCCAAGGGCGTTGCCCGATTTTTACAACGGGCGGGACGAAGTGGGCATCGTCCCGGAAAGAAAAGTGTCATTTATTTTTTGCCCACCCATGCCATGGAACTCATTGAGGCCTCAGCTATGCAAAAGGCGGTTTTGAACAGTGCTGTGGAAGACCGTATTCCCTATCTCAATAGTTTTGATGTGCTGATTCAATACCTGACTACTTTGGCGGTCTCCGATGGGTTTCTTCCCGAAGAAATCTATCCTGAAATTAAACAGACGTTTTGCTATCAGGCCATAAGTGATGAACAATGGCAATGGCTTCTCAATTTTTTGGTGATGGGTAGTCAAAGCTTGAAAAGCTACGACGAATACAAAAAAGTGGAGGTGGAAGAAGATGGCAGGTTTAAGGTGAACAGCAGGGCCGTTGCCATGCGTCACCGGTTTCAAATTGGGACCATTGTGGGCGATGCTACCATTCATGTTCGCTACCAAAAAGGAGGGTACATCGGTTCCATTGAGGAGTATTTCATCTCCAAATTGAGTCCCGGGGATGTCTTCACTTTTGCAGGGAGGAACTTGGAATTCATTCGGATAAAGGGCATGGCTGCCCATGTGCGGAATTCGTCAAAACGCACCAACAAAGTGCCCAGTTGGATGGGTGGCCGACTCAGTTTTTCAGCAAAAATGTCGGAACTCCTTCGACAAGAATTATATACCGCCGAAACACCCTTTTCAAAGCAATCCAAGGAAATTCAATCTTTGGCTCCCATGTTTGCAAAGCAACGGGAAGAAAGTAGTGTCCCACTCCCCCATCAATTTTTGATTGAGACGTTTGAGACCAACGATGGTCACCACCATATCTTTTATCCTTTTGAGGGGAGGGCCATCCACGAGGGCATGAGCAGCTTATTGGCCTATCGCATTAGTTTGTTGACTCCCATCACCTGCTCACTTGCTTTTAATGATTATGGTTTTGAGTTACTGTCGGACAAACCTATCGATATTCAAGCCATTTTGGACAACAATCTGTTCACTGCGGAGTTTATGCTCTCGGACCTTCAAAAAAGTTTGAATTCCAACGAAATGGCACGACGAAAGTTCCGAGATATTGCCGTAATCAGTGGGATGGTATTTACGGGCTACCCGGAAAAAGGGGTGAAAATGAAACACCTGCAGAGCAGTTCTGAGCTTTTGTTTGATGTGTTCAAGGATTTTGAGGACGACAATCTTCTCTACCAACAAGCCTTTACGGAGACTTTTGAGCATCAACTGGAAGAAGGTCGTTTGCGTTTGGCCTTGGAACGCATCACCCAACAAGAGATTGTTTGGAAACAATGCCAACACCCAACTCCGTTTTCATTTCCCATCATCACCGATAGGCTGCGGGAAAAATTGTCCAATGAAAAACTGGCGGACCGCATCAAACGAATGACGGCTAAACTGAACAGAAGATGACCCAAGCCATCCACATAAAAAAGCAAGAATTCCAGCTTCACCCTTTGGGCGGACTGTTTTGGAAGGAACGTTCCATGCTGCTCATCAGCGATGTGCACCTGGGCAAAGTGTCTCACTTTCGCAAGTTCGGAGCAGCTGTGCCAAGGAAGGCCATCCATAAAAATTATGTGCTGCTCGATAGGATTGTGGGTGATTTTCAACCCTTTCAAATCTGTTTTTTGGGTGACCTCTTTCATTCTTCCTTAAATAAAGAATGGGAATTGTTTGAAAATTGGGTGGCCAAGACACCGGCCGAGATTATCTTGGTATCGGGCAACCACGATATCATTGACCCTGAAAAATACGGACAACTCAAAATTGAAATTTTTCCAGAGCTCATCATCGATGATTTTCTATTGACACACCATCCGGAGGAACGCAAGAATCTTTTTACCCTCTGTGGACACATTCACCCCGCTGTAAAACTGCATGGATTTGGGCGACAGAAACTTAGACTTCCTTGTTTTTTTAAAAGCAAAAGCCAGATGATTTTGCCCGCTTTTGGAGAATTTACCGGCACCCATACCCTAAATCCTTCAAAAGATGATGAAGTCTATGCCATCGTAGAAGATATTGTTGTAAAAGTTTAAATTTCCAAAAATGCCCCTTCGACTCCGCTGAGGGTCCTGCACTAATAAGATAAAAATTTCATTCCGTTCGGATGCTGAGCGAAGTCGAAGCAAGACACGGAAACCCATTTGAGCGAGATGCTGAAACAAGTTCAGCATGACGGCTAAAAATTAAAAAAACATTTTTCATAAAAGCATTTCACTTTATCTTTGCCACAAAGTTTTTGGATTGACCAAAACCCCCATTTCCCATCTTTTTGCACAGTCTCCACCTCTTAGGAAACTGCAGGATACTATTGCCCAATCCCAAAATAACAAGGCCAAGATTAATCTTAAAGGATTGGTGGGTTCCTCCCTATCCTTTGTGGTTTCAGAAGCATTTGGTTCGGCGGACACCCCTTTTTTATTGATTTTCAATGACAAAGAGGAAGCTGCCTATCATCTCAATGATTTGGAACAGTTGATTGGTGAAAACGATGTGCTTTTCTATCCGGGAAGCTACCGAAGACCCTATCAAATTGAGGAAACCGACAATGCCAATGTGTTGTTACGGGCCGAAGTGCTGAACCGCATCAATTCCCGAAAAAAACCAGCGATTATCGTTACTTATCCCGATGCATTGTTTGAAAAGGTGGTGACCCGTAAGGAGCTGGACAAAAACACGCTCAAAATAAAATTGGAGGACACCCTTTCCCTTGATTTTTTGAACGAAGTCCTCTTTGAATACCAATTCAAACGCGTGGATTTTGTAACGGAACCCGGGGAGTTTTCAGTTCGCGGGGGTATTGTGGACGTGTTTTCCTTTTCGCATGATGAACCCTATCGTATCGAATTTTTTGGGGACGAAGTGGATAGTATCCGAACCTTTGATGTAGAAACACAGCTTTCCACGGATAAGGTGAAGAAAATCACCATCATCCCAAATGTGGAAAACAAGTTTTTGCAGGAATCTCGAGAAAATTTTCTCAAATACATATCACCTAAAACCGTAGTCTTTGCCAAAAATCCCGCTTTGATTTATGACCGGATTGATTCGTTTTTTGCAAAAGCTGAAGAAAGCTTTACCAAACTCAGCAAGGAAATCAAACACGCCGAACCCAAAGAACTTTTTGTGGATTCAGCTTTGCTGAAATTGCACTTGGATGATTTTTCATTGGTTGAAATCAATAGTACTAAAAATGACATCTCGACTGCGCTCAATGTGACATTCAATACCAAACCCCAACCCTCTTTCAACAAAAAATTTGATCTGCTCATTGACAACCTCAACGAAAATCGCGAAGCAGGTTTTACCAACTATATTTTCTGCTCCACTGAGCAACAGGCCAAGCGTTTTCATGATATTTTTGATGAAGTGGACCAAACCGTACATTACCAAACTTTGGTTTTTCCGCTCTACCAAGGCTTCATCGATCATGACTTAAAACTGGCTTGCTATACCGACCACCAAATCTTTGAGCGCTACCATAAATTCCATTTAAAAAATGGCTACGCCAAAAAACAGGCCATCACCCTGAAGGAACTCAACAAACTGGAAATAGGCGACTATGTGACCCACATTGATCATGGAATCGGGAAGTTTGGTGGGTTGCAAAAAATTGATGTGGAGGGTAAAAAGCAAGAGGCCATAAAATTAATCTATGGCGACCGTGATATTTTATATGTGAGCATCCACTCTCTTCACAAAATTTCTAAATACAACGGAAAGGATGGTGCTCCACCCAAAATCTATAAACTGGGTTCCGCCGCTTGGAAAAAGTTGAAGCAAAAGACCAAGAGTCGGGTTAAGAAAATTGCTTTTGATCTCATTCAGGTGTATGCCAAAAGACGATTGGAAAAAGGGTTTCAATATGCACCAGATAGTTATCTCCAGCACGAGTTGGAGGCTTCTTTCATTTATGAGGACACCCTAGATCAGGAAAAATCCACCCAAGATGTAAAAAAGGACATGGAAAGCGAACGCCCCATGGACCGCCTTATTTGTGGGGATGTGGGCTTCGGAAAAACCGAGGTTGCCATCCGAGCGGCATTTAAGGCTGTGGACAATGGCAAACAGGTGGCTGTTTTGGTACCCACCACCATTTTGGCCTTTCAGCATAACCGAACTTTCAAGGAGCGCCTGAAAGACATGCCGGTCACCGTGGAATACCTCAATCGGTTTAGGACCACAAAAGAAAAAAAAGAAACTTTGGAGGGATTGGCAAGTGGCAAAGTCGATATCATCATTGGGACGCACCAATTGGTGAACAAAAATGTGAAGTTCAAGGATTTGGGACTGCTTATTGTGGATGAAGAGCAAAAATTTGGAGTTTCGGTAAAGGAAAAACTGCGTTCCATCAAGGAAAATGTGGATGTGCTTACCTTGACCGCCACACCCATCCCCCGTACGCTTCAATTTAGTTTGATGGCGGCGCGTGACTTATCCGTCATCAACACCCCACCACCCAACCGCTACCCTATCGAGAGTCAGGTCATCGGATTCAATGAAGAGATTATCCGGGATGCCATTTCCTATGAAATTCAACGTGGCGGACAAGTGTTCTTTATTCATAATCGCATTGAGAACATCAAGGAAGTAGCCGGGATGATCCAACGCCTGGTGCCCGATGCCAAAATTGGTATTGGCCATGGGCAGATGGAGGGCAAAAAATTGGAACAGCTCATGCTCGCCTTTATGAATGGGGAGTTTGATGTGTTGGTCTCCACCACCATTGTAGAAAGTGGTTTGGATGTGACCAACGCCAACACCATTTTTATCCATAATGCCAATAATTTTGGGTTGAGCGACCTTCACCAAATGCGTGGCCGTGTGGGCCGAAGTAATAAAAAGGCCTTCTGCTATTTCATAACCCCGCCTTACGAAGTCATGACCTCGGATGCCCGGAAACGTATTGAGGCTTTGGAGCAATTCACGGATTTGGGAAGTGGATTCAACATAGCCATGAAGGATTTGGAAATCCGTGGTGCAGGCGATTTGTTGGGTGGCGAGCAGAGTGGGTTTATCAACGAAATTGGGTTTGAGACCTATCAAAAAATATTGGCGGAGGCCATTGAAGAACTCAAAGAGAATGAATTCAAAGATTTGTATGATGAAGTGGAATCCGGAAAGGAAAAAACCTATGTAAAAGAGCTTCAATTGGACACTGATTTTGAATTGCTCTTCCCAGACGACTATATCAACAACATAACCGAACGCCTCAATCTGTATACACAACTCAATGAAGTGAAGGATGAGGAAGGGCTTCAAAAATACGAAGCGGAATTAGTGGATCGCTTTGGCGAACTCCCTGAAGAGGCCGAAGACTTGCTCAATTCTGTGCGAATAAAATGGATTGCCACCCATATTGGATTGGAAAAAGTGGTATTGAAAAAGGGCAAGTTTATCGGGTACTTTATTGCCGACCAGCAGTCCGGTTTCTACCAAAGCCCTGCTTTTACCCAAGTGCTGCAATATGTGCAAAGCCATCCCCAACAGGCCAAACTCAAGGAAAAACAGACCCGGAACGGGCTTCGGTTGCTATTAGTGTTTGACCGTGTCACCAGCGTGGAAAGGGCGTTGCAGGTTTTGGAACCTTTTTCCCAAGCAACTGTACCTTCCAACTAAATCAAAAGAAGGGATTTCTAACACTTACTTCGTTCGGTTCGAAATGACAATATCCCTACAAGTCATTTCTGCATAGCATGGTGATAAGAATTCCACAGCAACACGTCATGCTGAACTTGTTTCAGCATCCCATCATAAAGAATGAGATTCCGTCTCAAACACGGAATACCAATCAAAATGCCTCATACACCTGCTTGACAAACGCTCCTATTTGTGAAGGTTCCAACCAACGGGTCACAATAAGCAATCCACTTTTCTGGTCCACTACAATAAAATTGCCGCCAAATCCGGCTGCATAAAACACATGCTCGGGTACGTCCTCCCAATGGCGAGGGCCTTTTTGGTTCAACCACCACATATACCCATAATTCACATTGGGCACCGAAGGTTGTGTCGCTTTTTTGATCCAGCTCTCACTTATCAATTGTTGGTCTTTCCATTTTCCATTGTTGAGGAACAACAAACCAAAACGGGCCATATCCCCGGTAGCGATAAACAGTCCTGCTCCCGAGTGTCCTCCTCCCGTTACGGATTTCATTTTTAACCCATCTATCACCGTCCAAGCATGGTCATACCCATACCACCGCCAGGTGGGTGTAGCGCCAATGTTGTCCATAATCTGTTCTTTCAAGACCATAGGTAAAGGCTTTCGCCAAACATGGGTCAAAGCATAGGCCAATACATTTACCCTAACATCGTTGTACTCCATAACGGTACCGGGTTCGTTAAGCGTTCTGAATTTCCAATCATCCAGGCCTCCTTCACTTGGTGGGCGATCGGCCCAATCCTTACCGCCCCAAAGTTCCCCAGACCAATCCGAGTTTTGCTGTAACAAATGCTCCCACGTTATTTTGGAGTTGTGGGCGCCATCAAACGTGCCATCCCAAACATAATCGCCTACCTTATCCTTTACATTTTGAATCAATCCTTGGTCTTCGGCCAATGCTGCCACGGTGGACAAAAAGCTTTTGGTGACGCTAAAAGTCATATCAACCCGCTTGGTATCGCCCCATGAGGCTATCAAATATCCATCCTTAATGATCATTCCTGCAGGACCGCCTCGTTTTTTGGTGGGTCCCAAAATTTCATGAAACGGTTCTCTTTTGAATCCTTCCAAAATGGCTTGTCGCAAATCTCTGGAACCGGAATATTCATTGTTTTTGGCAAAGTCAATGGCTGTGTTCAGTTGTGATGCATTGTATTTAAACTGATTTTTTTCAGCCGTTTTCCATGTTTCATATCGAGTTGGAAAATACACCTCCTGGGCCACCAAAGAATTCCAACCAAAAACGAACAAGAGAAGAGATGAAAGTCGTAAAAATTGCTTCATGGAAATATGCTTTTATATTGACTGAAGGTAACAATTGTTATTGAAACCGTCCCAATGGCTACCTTTGTATTTCAGCTTTTCAATTATGGATAAACTACCCAAATATTCAGTTCCGGCCAAAACCCGAATTGGCCATGTGCACCTCAAAGTTTCCAATTTGCAACGCGCCTTGGACTTTTATTGTAATCTTTTGGGATTTGAGGTTACCCAAACTTATGGCGACCAAGCGGCTTTTATTTCGGCAGGCGGATACCACCACCATATTGGATTGAACACTTGGTACAGCAAAGATGCACCACCAGCTCCGCAGCGAGCTGCCGGACTTTTTCATACGGCCATTTTGTATCCTACCCGGAAGGATTTGGCTGAAATCCTCAACCGATTATTGGAAGCAAACTATTCCTTGACGGGCGTGGCCGACCATGGTGTTTCCGAAGCATTGTATCTTAATGACCCTGATGAAAATGGGGTGGAGCTCTATTGGGACCGACCCCAGGAAGAATGGCCCAAAAAAGAAGATGGCTCTTTGGACATGTTCACTAAATCCTTGGATTTGAATGACCTCTTGGCGGAATTGAAAAAGGATTAGAATCGTTTTCTCAAGACCATTTTGCCTTCGGCATCATAGTACCGCCAAGTGCCGACTTGTTCATCATTTCGGAAACGGCCGGTAATTTTTTCGGTACCATCAGCATAGTATTCGGTATAGCGACCGTGTTTTAACCCATCTTTCAGGTCCACTTCAAATCGCAAGGAACCATTGGCGTAATTTCTGCTGAAGGATTTTGCATTGAGGTCAGTGGGATAAATGGGTCTGAGGTCAAAAACAGCATCCGTGATCTCTGTGGAATATTGGGTGTTAGGATTTGGGATTTGAACCTTGTCCTCAAACTGTGCATTTTTCTTTACCTCCTCCACTTCTTGATAGTTGAGCACCAAGCGACTTTCAAACAAATTATCCTCAGGGGTAAGTTGAAATCCAACTTGGGGAAAGCAGATGATAAAATCTTTGTTCTTACGCATTTTTTGTTTCGTACTTGCATCGGCCAAGGCATACATATTATTGTAGAGCACGGGAATATTACTGTAAACGAATACGGCTGACTCTGATTCAAAACGGTCATTGAACTTTCTAAATTCCTCGGAAGTGGACAGGGTTTCGCCCGCCACTACATCATCAATTATACTCTTTAACGTGTTGGGGTTGTCACTAAAAATGACATAATCTTTAATTAGGGTAAAGTAGGGTTTGTCAAATTCCTCAAATCTGTTTCCCAATAAAATTTTAAAAAAGCCCTTTATGGATAGAAAATTGATCTCATGGTCCTTATAGTTGACCGCTTTGAACTTAACTGGGGTCTTCTTTCGGATTTGGTCCAACACAAAATCCAAATTTTCTTTTGCCTTTTCAACATCGTTGGCCTTTAAGACCAATGCCATATCATTCTTTCCTTTGGAGATATGGGACTGAATCTGCAATAGGGCCACCTCATCGCCAATCCAACTGACAAAGTTTTCCTTTACATCAACTTTCAAAAACTTTTCCACCTTCTCAATCCCTGCTTGATAGTTTTCAAATTGTTTGGGGTCGTTCTGTTGAACCATTTCAAAATTCTTGTAGAACTCGGCAAAACTATCAAACCCATAACTTACATAAAGTGCGGTACGTTTGGGCGCAATTAAGGGAACGGTTCGCTCCGCGGTTCCCGACTTTTGAAGCGCTTCCAAATAATTTTCGTTTACGGAACTGATATTGGTAAACCCATTGGCGACCAAAGTGCTGTTTTTGTCCAAATCAAAATAAAACCCGGAGAACAGAAAATTTTCACTGGCCCGCTTTACCCAATCCGACGGCCGGTCTGTAAACCGTTTGATGTAGTCATCAATATAATTGTACTGCACGTACATTCGGAACAAATCCTCGTGCCCCACCTTTTGGTTGATTTCAATAAAATTAAGGTTACGTCCAATGACCGGTTCTTGGTACTGATCAATGGAAGCTTCTACCAAGGTATGGGTGTAGGACGCCACGAGCTGATTTTTGATAAAAGACAGATGCATGGTTTCCTTGCTTTTACGATCATGCACCTCCAAAATCTCATGGTCGTGGTAATTGCGTTTGCTCAACACATAATCTTCATTAAGCAGCGTGTTGAGATAACTTTTGAGGAGCTGCAATTTGGCGATGCGCTTTAAATCCAACACATAAAAAATACCATAATCCTTGGGTGATATCATGTGAATGGAGATAAAAAGGGACCGTCCATCAAAAAACTCAAACAGATTGTGGTTGTTTTGGAAGACGGTATCCACCTTTTGGATATTCTCGGTCAGCTCTGCAAAGTAGTCGTTCTTTTGAAGGTGGTGCCACGCCTCACTTTCGCTGATTTTCTTCCAGCTTTCCACTGGTTGTTCCGATTCCACGACAAAAACAGCATCCTTCGGAATAAGGTAAATGGATTGCAGATTGGTCTTTGGAGAAAGGATAAAAATGTAGGCCAAATAGCACAGGTAGAGCACCAAAAGGGCCAACAATCCGAAAAAGATTCTTTTTTTGGTCATTCTTCCAAAAGTGTCTTTTTCTAAAACGGCTTTATTGTCATTTTAGTTTAAGACACTGCAAAAGAAGGACGTACTACAACAATTTAAGGTCTTTAATGGTCTTAAAGGCAACATCCACTTGTTCCTCGTTCACCAAAATGGTAAACTCATTGGTGGTAGAAATTACTTCATATAACACAATGCCCTCCCAGGCCAAGCGTTGGAAAATGAAGTAGTAAATACCGGGAACGGATACGTTTTCTGCCGGAAGTTTCACCGTTATGGAAGACAATCCTTCTGCTTTTTGCGTGCAACGTTCGTGTTTAAAGTATTTTTCAACCACACCATCCATAATATTGCTGATCACAATATTGATTTCGTTCACCCCTCTGGAAGACGTATAAAAAACATCCTGATTTTCATTGACTTCTTCCAGCAATCGGGCCTGTTGCTGCAAAATGGTATCCGAAGCCAAAAAGGTATAATCCGTTAAGTTGGATCGTACCGTAATCTCACCAATATTCTTGAGCACCTTTACAATTCTGTGTGTAGCCCTAAACTCCAAATCATCTGAGAGGCGTTTGAGTGCCATGACAATGGCCCCATCCTTTACATCTTTGCCCAGTGCTTCAGCAATTTCGGGCTTTATTTGTCGGGAAAGCGAGGTGAGGTTTATAATGCCTTGGGCAAGAGCCGTTTGTAAAAAGGGCTTCTTTTTAATGTAATGCTCAACTACTGCAGAAATTGTTTTCATTCTTGTTTGGTTTGATTTGGTACAAAAATAACATATTGTTACAAAACAAACAAATGGTTAGAAAAAATAAAAAGCATCTTCCAAGTGGTCAATTTCAAAACTTGCTCCTTTTTGGACAACGGTGATTACATCAAAACGCACCTCAACGTCCAAATCCATTTCTTGGACATAGTGGTCGGCGGCCATGACTAAAAGTTTCTTTTTTTTGGAGTTGATTGTAGTGGAAATATCCTCTAAAAACCCCATTTTTCGTGACTTTACCTCAACAATGGCCAATACATTTCCTTGCCTAGCTATGATATCAATTTCAGCCTTTTGATAGCGATAATTTTGAGCACAAATCTCATAACCACTATTCAACAAAAACGCTACGGCCAGTGCTTCACCTTGCTTTCCAAATTCATTATGTTCTCCCATAGATTTGGAAAAATATTAAAAAAACCATGCAGTTCATCGAAAAAATTGGTAGTTCACAGTGATTAAAGCGTTTAGATTGTAATTTGTTGGCTGAATTGAACCACGCCCAACGTTAGCTAAACATATAGTTGCCCCAAAACTATGTACCTAAATTAACGCCAGACATTGCTATGGAATACTTCATCAATTGTAATTCCTCAACGTTGGCGCCGTATACAATTCCTTTGGATGAGTTGCGTGCCGCCCACTTGTACCGGAGGCTTGGTTTCAGTGCCTCAGTACAGACAATTAACGCTGCCGTTGGACAAACAGCAGGAACTTTAGTAGATAATTTAATAGACCAAGCCCTTGCGGCTCCAGTTATTCCCCCGCCAGCTTGGGCAGATTGGAACGATTCCAATTATCCCGCCGATGACGATTTGGCCCGGGAAATAAGACGTGCCCAATTGGAGGAATTCACAACAGCCTATGGGAACGCTCTCATGGACAACAGTGTCCGAGATCGTTTGAGTTTCTTTTGGAGCAACCATTTTGTGACCGAGTTGGATGTCTACAACTGTAACTCGTTCTTGTATTACTACATAAACTGTCTGCAGCGTAATGCCCTTGGAAATTTCAAGACTTTTGTCCATGAAATTGGACTTACCAGTGCCATGCTCTATTATCTGGATGGAGTCCGTAACCGGGGAGACAACCCTAACGAAAACTACGCGCGTGAACTTTATGAGCTCTTCACTTTGGGAGAAGGTAATGGGTATACAGAGAATGATATTATAGAAACCGCAAAGGCTATATCTGGATATACTGAGCGAGGCGAGGAAGGTTGTACCCAAGTGACCTTTAACCCAGAAGATTTTAATACAGGGAGCAAAACCATTTTAGGGCAAACAGGCAATTGGAACTATGACGATGTAATTGATATTCTCTTTAACGAAAGAGCCAATGAGATCGCTGGTTTCATCTGCATGAAACTATACGAATATTACGTACACCCAGACTCATCGGGTGAAGAAGGTGGCAATGCCCAAGACATCATTGCGGGAATGGCACAAACCTTTATTGCCAATAATTTTGAAATCGCCCCGGTCATACGTCAATTATTGAAGAGCCAACACTTTTTTGATGATACCGCCATTGGTGTAATCATAAAAAGTCCTTTTGACCTGTATTTTCATTTGGTCAAAGAAACGGGATTCAGTTACGATGATAATACCATTATAAATTTGATAGATTCTGCTGGGCTTATTGGTCAGGAGCTTTTTGACCCCTATGATGTTGCCGGTTGGCAACGTGATCGCCAGTGGATCAATTCCAATTTCATTATTGGGCGATGGTTGACTTCCGAAGTGTTCTTGGAGCGCTTTTTTCAAGCTGACCCAGAACAGTTCAGGACATTGGCCATGGATGCCGTTGGTGCTGCGGACAGCAATACCAGCAACCCAGAAATCGTGGTTAGGGCTTTGGTGAACAAGTTTACACCAAAAGGCCTGTTGACGGACGCTGATTTTGAAAAGGCCATGGACGCCTTCAAAATTGATGATGTGCCGGAGAATTATTACTCCCCGGATTATATCCCGGGCGGATTAAGCCTATGGATGCTGGCAGTGAGCATGGAAGCACCTACCCAAGTGTATGTGCTTTTGCGTCATTTGTCCAGAGAACCTGAATTTCAACTTAAATAACCCCATCATCATGTGCGATAATCACCACAACCACCATAAATCACCATACAAAGGCCTAGAACACGAAGGCCACGATTTGGAACACAAAAACTGGAGCAGACGGTCCTTTATCCAAGCTTTGGGTATTGCCGGTTCTGGATCCATGTTCTTGGGAAGCAACTTTATTTCGGCTTCTGCCCCATCACCCTTAACAGCTGCTATTGCCGCTGCCGAAACTGACAATATTTTGATTCTAATCCGCTTGTCGGGAGGAAATGATGGATTAAGTACAGTTATCCCTATACAACAATATGATACTTATGCCAATGCAAGGCCAAACATTTACATTCCTGAAAGTAAAGTCCTAAAACTTACCGATGATTTTGGTGTCCCTACCTACATGAGCTCCCTGGAATCCCTTTGGGGAGAAGGTCAATTCAAGGCCGTACACGGCGTAGGGTATGAAAACCAAAGTCTGTCCCATTTTACCGGGTCCGATATATTTGCCAATACCGATTTGAATACCACAGGCTTCACCGGTGAGCCCACAGGTTGGATGGGTAGGCATTTTGAAAACATCTACCCCGATTATTTGATCAATCCACCCGAAGCTCCGGCTGCCATTCAAATTGGAAACTTGTCCAATTTGGTTTTCCAAGGAGAAGAGACCAATTATGCCTTTGTGACCAATAACGTGGATCAATTGGAGCAAATTGCAGAAACAGGGTTGTTTTACGACATTGAAACAGCACCGTTTGATGATTGTATGTATGGCGATCAATTGCGCTTCTTGAGGGGTGTGGCCAATACCACTTACGAGTATGCCGGAAAAATACACGAAGCCTATGAGCGAGGCGATGCCTTGAGGTGTGTCGAATATCAGGATAATGGTTTCGCAAGACAATTGTCGCTTTTGGCTAAATTGATTAAAGGAGGTCTTGGCACTAAAGTCTATATGATTTCCATGGGTGGGTTTGACACTCACGGCAACCAGCCTATTGTTCACGAGCAATTAATGTCCAACCTATCCATAGCCATCAACAATTTCTATGATGATTTGGCCTGTACTGAACAAGATGATAAGGTGTTGAGTATGACTTTTTCTGAGTTTGGCCGTAGAATTTTTGAAAATGGTTCCAACGGTACCGATCACGGAAAAGCGGCTCCTACCCTATTCTTTGGATCAGGTCTTAGTGGAAGCGCCTTTGTGGGAGACCACCCATCCTTGGACAATCCCAACAGTCGAGGAAATTTGGAGTACACTATGGATTTTAGGGACCTCTACGGAACCGTATTGGCTGAATGGCTATGTGTACCGCGAACCGCAGTTGAGCAACATTTATTGGGATACCAATACAGGGCCATAGACCTTGGTTTCAACTGTAGCGGTGAAGAGTTTGATGACATTGCCATGGATAACGATCCACCAACATTTCCGGAAACGCCGCCTAGTGAAGATGGTATGACACCAGATCCAGAATTGGTGAATAACATCGAACACACACCCTATTATCCACCTACATCGCCACGGATGCCCCACATCCATTTGGATATGCCATTTGCCGCCCATGTTGATATTGAACTCTTCAACATTTTGGGACAAAAAGTAGGTACCGTTTTTAATGAAATGCTATTGGAAGGCGTCACCGAAATCAATATTAGGGAACGTGTGCGGGACAGCTTGTCCACCGGAAAATACATCTATCGAATATCGGTAGCGGACCAACGCATGAGCAAATCCGTAATGATCATGTAAACAAGCGGAACATCTATATCATCCATTTCGGGAAACCTCTGATAGTGCGTCACCTCACCCCAATTTAGGGAGGCACAATTTGGAGGTTTTCTTTTTAAATCAAATCCAGTTTTAAGCTTCTTGTAAAATGAGTATTTTTGAGGCTTAATTCAAATTTGTACATGTCTCAGCCAACAGCTCCTTCAAGATATACCATTACTTCTGCACTGCCCTATACCAACGGACCAATCCACATAGGCCATTTGGCTGGTGTTTATGTTCCTGCGGACATTTATGTTCGTTATTTGCGGTTAAAGGGGCACGATGTGGCATTTGTCTGCGGAAGCGATGAGCATGGGGTTGCCATCTCCATGAAGGCCAAAAAAGAAGGGGTCACACCAAAAGAAATTATTGATAAGTACCACAACATCATAAAAAAGTCGTTTGCAGACTTTGGAATCTCTTTTGACAACTATTCCAGGACTTCAGCAAAGGTGCACCATGAAACGGCTTCAGATTTTTTTAAAAAGCTTTACGATCAAGGCGATTTTATTGAAGAAGAAACCGAACAATTGTATGACGAAGAGGCACAGCAGTTCCTAGCCGACAGATTTGTAGTGGGGACCTGCCCCAAGTGTGGTCATGGGGAAGCCTATGGCGATCAGTGTGAAAATTGTGGGTCTTCCTTGAATGCAACGGATCTCATCAACCCAAAATCCACCATAACCGGAGGCGTTCCCGTCCTTAAAAAGACCAAACATTGGTTTTTGCCGTTGGACCGTTACGAAGACTTTTTACGGAAATGGATTCTGGAAAGTCACAAATCCGATTGGAAACCCAATGTTTATGGACAATGCAAATCTTGGATAGATGAAGGCCTAAAACCCCGCGCGGTTACACGCGATTTGGATTGGGGGATTCCCGTACCCGTGGAAGGTGGTGAAGGAAAAGTTCTCTACGTGTGGTTTGATGCCCCTATTGGCTATATTTCGTCCACCAAAGAATGGGCAGAGCGGGAAGGAAAGGATTGGAAACCATATTGGATGGACAAAAACACCAAACTGGTCCACTTTATTGGCAAAGACAACATTGTTTTCCATTGCATCATCTTCCCAAGTATGCTTAAGGCGCATGGCGATTTTGTTTTGCCTGAAAACGTTCCGGCCAACGAGTTTTTGAACTTGGAAGGCAACAAACTTTCCACCTCCAAAAACTGGGCAGTTTGGTTGCATGAATATTTGAAGGAATTCCCGGATATGCAAGATGTGCTCCGCTATGCGCTCACGGCCAATGCGCCAGAGACCAAAGACAACGATTTTACTTGGAAGGATTTTCAATCGCGGAACAACAACGAACTTGTGGCCATCTTTGGCAACTTTGTAAACCGTGTGACTGTCTTGACCCATAAATATTATGATGGAATCGTGCCAAGTCCCAATGCATTGGAGGCAGTTGATAAAGAAACACTGGAAGCCTTAAAAGGCTACCCTGAAATCCTGTCAAACTCATTGGAGCGCTATCGTTTCCGAGAAGGAAGTCAGGAATTGATGAATTTAGCGCGATTGGGGAATAAATATCTAGCTGATGCCGAGCCTTGGAAACTTATCAAAACCGATGAGGAACGGGTAAAGACCATTATGTACGTAGCGCTTCAGATTGCTACGGGTCTTGCCATTCTCAGTGAGCCCTTTTTACCGTTCACTTCAGCAAAGCTTAAAAAAATACTGCGTCATGCTGAACTTGATTCAGCATCTCATTGGAATGATGTGTCAACCTCTAATGAACTTTTACCTGCCGGTCATTTAATCAACAAAAGTGAACTCCTTTTCCGAAAAATTGAAGATACCGAGATTCAACAGCAATTGGACAAACTGGAAGCCACCAAAAAAACCAATGCTTCTGCAACAAACAACACTGATTCAATGGAAAAAGAGATTACACCACAAAAAGAAACCATTACCTACGATGATTTCAGCAAACTCGACATGCGAGTGGGCACCATTGTTGAAGCTGAAAAAATGCCGAAGGCCGATAAGCTCCTGGTTTTGAAAGTGGATACTGGTCTGGATACCCGAACCATTGTTTCAGGGATTGCCAAAAGCTTTGAACCCGAAGAAATTGTGGGCAAAAAAGTGACCGTTTTGGTCAATTTGGCCCCAAGAAAGCTACGCGGTGTGGAAAGTGAGGGCATGATCTTAATGACGGAAAACAAAGACGGAAAAATAGTGTTCCTGAATCCAGATGAGGATGGTGTTGGGAATGGGGAAGTTATAAGTTAATTGATATCCAAAGAAACTGTAAGGTTGAGCGCAGTCCAGACCCACTTTAAAAAAATTTGGATTGTAAGACTTCTCGACTGCGCTCGAAGTGACAACTACTAAACAAACAAAATGCAACTTGTCCCCTACATTGTAAGCCATACTCAACTTTCCGAAAAAAGTGTTGAAAATACCGTAGCCTTGTTAAATGAAGATTGTACCGTTCCCTTCATTGCGCGTTACAGAAAAGAACGTACTGGCAATCTGGACGAGGTTCAAATTGGTGAAATAGTAAAGTTGAAAGAGCAGTTTGAAGCTCTGGAAAAGAGAAAGGCGGCCATTATCAAGGCAGTCGAGGAGCAGGGAGCCCTCACACCCGAGTTGCAGGCAAAGTTTCAAAACTGTACCGACCTCACCACTTTGGAAGACCTATACCTTCCCTTCAAAAAAAGTAAAAAGACCAAAGCGGAAACTGCACGAAAAAATGGTCTGGAGCCGCTGGCCAAAACCATCATGTCGCAACGAAGCGATGAAATCGAGTTCATTGCCTCAAAATACCTCACCAAAGATGTGGTTAATGAAGATGATGCATTGGAAGGGGCCCGTCATATTATTGCGGAATGGATCAATGAACGTACAGATATTCGGAATCAGCTTCGTAATCAGTTGGAACGACATGCCCTAATCACCACCAAAGTCGTAAAGACCAAGAAGGAGGATGAAAAAGCTCAAAAATTTCGGGATTATTTTGATTGGAGTGAACCATTGAACCGTTGTCCTTCGCATCGATTTTTGGCCATTATGCGTGCCGAAAAAGAGGGGTTTATCCGGGTTAAAATTGAAATTGATGATGAGAGGGCGTTGGACGCAATTGAAAAACGGGTTGTCAAATCCAACAACGCTTGTGCCGAACAAATTGAAATGGCCATTGCGGATGCCTACAAGCGACTTTTGTTTCCCTCCCTATCCAATGAACTTTTAAAAACAGCCAAAGAAAAAGCGGATGCAGCTGCCATTCAGGTGTTTTCCAAAAACTTAAAACAATTGCTCCTTGGTGCACCCCTGGGCGAAAAACGTATTTTGGCCATTGACCCCGGCTTTAGAACGGGCTGTAAACTAGTCTGCTTGGACGAGCAGGGCGATTTGAAACACAACGAGACCATATATCCCCATCCACCACAGCGTGATAGCTCAGGAGCCATTAAGAAAATCAGCTCCTTGGTCGACGCCTATAAAATTGAGGCAATCGCCATTGGTAACGGAACGGCTTCTCGTGAAACGGAGCAATTGGTAAAACGCATTTCGTTTAAAAATCCCATTGAGGTCTTTGTGGTCAGTGAAGCTGGCGCTTCCATTTATTCCGCTTCCAAGATTGCGCGTGAAGAATTTCCCAACTATGATGTTACGGTTCGTGGTGCGGTTTCGATTGGTAGGCGATTGGCGGACCCTTTGGCCGAACTGGTGAAAATTGATGCCAAATCCATTGGTGTGGGGCAATACCAGCATGATGTGGACCAGACCCAATTAAAATCATCACTGGACACGGTGGTGGAAAGTTGTGTAAACTCCGTTGGAGTGAACATCAATACGGCAAGTGTTCCCCTTTTGAGTTACGTATCGGGAATTGGACCAAAATTGGCCGAGAATATCGTTGCTTTTCGAAACGAAAATGGAGCTTTTGTAAGCAGGGAGCAGATTAAAAAGGTCCCTCGACTCGGGGGAAAGGCTTTTGAACAAAGTGCAGGATTTTTGCGTATCAAAGACGGTGAGAATCCCTTGGATGACTCTGCTGTCCATCCAGAGAGTTATGATATCGTAAAAAAGATGGTGAAAGACCAAGGTGTGCCTTTAAAAGAAATTGTGGGCAACAAATCAGTATTGCAACGGATTGACCTAAAATCCTATTGCACGGAAACCATCGGCCTTCCAACTTTGAAAGACATTTTAGGTGAATTGGAAAAGCCGGGATTAGACCGTAGGGAAAAAGCAAAGGTGTTTACGTTCAATCAAAATATAAAGGAAATAACGGACTTGCATCAAGGGCAATTATTGCCGGGCATTGTCAACAACATTACCAATTTTGGGTGTTTTGTGGATATTGGAATCAAGGAAAGTGGCCTTATCCACATTTCCAACCTATCGGATACCTTTGTAAAAGATGTCAACGAACATGTAAGCCTTCACCAGCAGGTAGTGGTCAAGGTTCTTGATGTTGATGTACCTCGAAAACGAATTCAGTTAGCATTGCATAAACAAGATGCTTAAAATAGCCTACCATTCCATTTACAAACATCATTTACCCAATGGGCACCGATTCCCCATGATGAAGTATGATTTGCTGCCCCAGCAATTGCTTCATGAGGGCACCTGTGCTGCAGCGAATTTTTTCCAACCAGACTTTCCTGATGATTCCCATATTTTGGAGGCCCATGATGCCAATTACTATCATAACCTGGTGAATCTTGAACTCACGCCAAGTGCAGCCCGAAAAATTGGGTTTCCCTTAAGCAAGGAATTGGTGCAACGGGAGCGCATCATTGCTGATGGAACCATCAAGGGGTGCGAGTTTGCTTTGGAGCACGGCATTGCCATGAACATTGCCGGGGGTACGCATCATGCCTATTCCAATCGTGGCGAGGCGTTTTGTATGTTGAATGACCAAGCCATCGGCGCCCGTTACCTTCAAGGTAAAGGTTTGGCAAACACCATTTTAATAATTGATTTGGATGTGCACCAAGGCAATGGTACCGCGGAAATCTTTAAGACCGACCATTCTGTTTTTACATTTTCCATGCACGGCAAGGGTAATTATCCGTTTAAAAAGGAAACTTCGGACTTGGATGTTGCTTTGGACAAAGGCACCACAGATCAGGAATATCTTTCCATCCTTAAAAAGACCCTTCCGGAATTATTGGAAAAGGTGGAACCAGATTTCATCTTTTATCTGAGTGGGGTGGATGTATTGGCTTCGGACAAACTGGGCACCTTGGCCCTAACTTTGGAAGGATGCAAGGAACGTGACCGTTTTGTTTTACAAACATGTTTCGATGTCCAAATTCCAATGCAATGTAGCATGGGCGGTGGATATTCACCAGATATAAAGATTATCGTAGAAGCGCATGCCAATACTTTTCGATTGGCACAGGATATTTATGCGTAATTTTATCGACTATTTAGTTTTCAACCTTCATGAAATTATTGAAATACCTTCTTGCACTACTTGTAGTTGTGCCACTTGGCGCTCAGGAACTACAAACTGAAAAGGGAAAAAACCTTTGGAACAACTTTACGTATGACGTTGGCAATATGTTTGGCGGGGTTTGTTATTCCTATTCCCGACCGTTTCATTGGAAAGGAAACGATTGGGCCAACTTTGGCTATTTGGCCGGTGGCACCTTGCTTCTTTTTACTGTAGACGATCAACTCAATGATTGGAAAAATGGATTTCGGGAAGATGTTCCCGATTTTGTAATGGATTATGGCCATGAGTATGGAAGTCCTGAAAACAACTACATGCTGACTGGCGGAGTTTATTTGGCGGGACTTTTCACCAAAAATGAAAAATTGCGACGAACCGGGGTGCTGCTTATTTCCTCAGCAACGGCTGGCGGCTTTTTACAACAGGTAAGCAAACGTATTATTGGGAGGGCACGACCAAAAAGTGGTGCAAGCTCTTCCACATTCGACCCGTTTCACTTGGATAGGGTCTATGACTATGATTCATTTCCATCTGGACATGCCATGTTGGCCTTTAGCAATGCCTATGCCATTGCGAAACAATTTAAAAGTCCCTGGGTGAAAATAGGTCTCTATACCGTGGGTTCCATTCCGGGATTGGTGCGGGTCATGGATGATTTTCATTGGGTTTCTGATGTAGCCTTCAGTACAGTGTTGAGCATTTTTATTGTGGAATCCATCGACAAATATTTGGATTCCAAATACAATGAAAAGTACAATAGCCAAAACCCTAAAAATGTAAGTTGGAACCTTTCTTTCGGGCCCAGCACAATGGGGGTATCACTTCATTTTTAACCGATTGGAATTACAATTGTGTTAATTTCTTATTTAGATTTAATTAAAATAGTTAGATTTGTCCCATCTCTATTTGTGATGGGAAAGAAGAAGGAAAAAAAGAAACTCAAAAAAGCATTGCTGAAAGAATTGTCATCCCATGGCAATCTAAAATCAAAATGCTGTGAGAAATACAAGAAAAGGGAAAGCAAACGGTGCAAAAAATGTCCTTGCTTTGACCTTTTAAAGAAAGTTGCATAAAAAACGCTCCTTAAAGGAGCGTTTTTTATGGATATGATAGTCTTCGTCTAGAAAATTCCGACCCTAAGGCTTGGGGTTCCAACACGTATACCTGTTCTTATGGTACTTCTCCTGCTAGGATAATGGTATTCTTGGTAGCTGTAATAAAAAGACGCATGGTGATAGTAGTGATCACTATGGTAACAACGATGGCTACAGTGCCTTGCATGTTCTGCATATGCATCCCTTTTCCCTTTCATATAGGCTTTGTACGCTTCCTTATCCCGTTTTTTTAAATCTTTCTCATACTGCTTTTGGTCACCCCAAAAGTCTTCCTCGTCACTTTCATTCTCCATAGCTAAGGACTGCTCATACGCTGCATCTTCCTTGGCCCGTTGCTCGTAATACGAGAGTTTATCTTGCGCTGCATTTTCTTTTCCTCCTTCTTGAGCAAATGACTGCGTTGTACATGTAAAAGTGAACAGGGCTATTAAAAAACCGAAATACTTCATCTTGTAAAATTTTAATTCAAATTTCCTTTTCATGATTACCTACGAGATAATCGTGCGTTCAGTTTTATAACAACTTGAAATGAAAATACCCTAATTGACAGCTAATTCTAAAGTGCAATATTTATTTAAAATCGCTTAGATTTTTCCTGGAATTTGTAACGGAGAGTGACCGCCCATACAAGGAATCTCTGGAGGCTTCCAACAGAAAAGAGGAAACTTCTCTTCTGTATAAATCGCCATGCATACATTCCTTTTGGCATTGTTGGATATGTTGGATATAGGATGGTCCCTTGTTGCTGATATACACCTGATAGGCCTTGGGATTTTTTTGTAGGAGCAATTGCTCAAAGTTCTTCTGATCGTCCCAATAGTCCTGTTCGTCTTTTTCATTGGAAAACCGAAGTTCTCGTTCATAGGCTGCATCGCGTTGTGCCAACCTTTCATAAAATTGAAGATCATACACAGTGGTATCAAGCTCTTGGGCCAAAGAGATGGGTCCGGAGCCAAGGACAAAAATCAATATAAGGGCTTTAACGGTTTTCATAGCAATCTCTCTTCATTAGACGAACAACCACCCCAATAGTTACCTTGTTCTATATTAAATTATTGCAAAAACAGATCAAACAAAAAGAAAGGGGACAAATTGCCCCCTTTTCCGATAATCTGTATGGGATGCTATTTCCCCAACATCAACATTTCGTTGCACTTAACTTCCGTGATATAGCGCTTTTCTCCTTCTTTGGTCTCATAGGAACGGGACATTAACTTGCCTTCAATCATCACTTCTTTGCCTTTGGTAAGGTAATTTTCCGCGATTTCAGCCAGTTTCCCCCAAGCTACAACGTTATGCCATTGGGTATCGGTTACTTTTTCGCCTTCCGAGTTTTTGTAGGTTTCATTGGTAGCGATTGAAAATTTGGCCAGTTTATTGCCGTTTTCCATAGTAATGATTTCTGGGTCATTTCCCAAGTTTCCAATCAACTGTACTTTGTTTTTAAGTGAATTCATAATAATAGATTTAAGGATTAAACAGTTAACACCATCGAACTTGTAATTCGACAGGGCAAACATAGAATCAACAAAAACCACAAATCGGTTTTAAAACATTTGTTTTCGTTTGTAATCGGATGTAAATGATTGGAAAAAGATATAGGTGCCTAATAACTAACTATTTTTTAATTGATTTTGAATGGGAAGCTTTCGGATGCGAATCCCCGATGCATCATAAATGGCATTCGTCAAAGCTGGAGCGGCAGGAGGCAATGGGGGTTCTCCCAATCCTCTTGGTGGCAGGTCATTTGCAATGAAATCCACGTGCATTTCTGGGACCTCCTTCATACGCATCCAAGGGTAATCATGAAAATTAGATTGTTCTGTGGCACCATCCAGAATGGTAATTTCACCATACAGTGCTGCGCAAAGCCCTTCTAAGATTCCTCCAACCACCTGCGCCTTAGCTCCAGATGGATTGACCACTATACCACAATCCACCACAGCATCCACACGTAAAATTTTTAAATCCCCGTCTTCAGTGACCTCAACGGTGACCACTTCTGCTATAAATGAACCAGAATTCTTGGCTGCAGCAAAACCTCTCCCTTGGCCCTTGGGCAAGGGTTCATCCCAACGACTGTTTTTTCTGACTTGCTCCACTGCGGCAATCAAACGGCCAACATCGTATTCATAGTCCCCAACAACGGGAACCATGCGAGCTGGACCTACAAAATCAAGAAAATAATCAATGGGGTCTTTTTGGTTCAAAACAGCCAGCTCGTTCAAAAAACTTTGTGTTGTAAATACGTTGGCCGACTGGGCAACCGCACGCCACTGCCCCAGTGGAACATCGCTCAATACATGGCCGTATTCAAATTGAAGATCAGTAACAAATCCGGCAGGAAATTCATATTCATCAATTTCGGTTCCGGCGGCGTCTCCCTCCCTGCCCAAAGATGTAACCCTTGAGGCATTGGCCAAAATATGTTGCCATCCCACTACTTTTCCATTTCCATCCATTGCTGCGGTCAATTTTTGGACACTTGCCGGGCGATACCAATCGTGTTTAATGTCTTCCTCCCTTGTCCAAGTCAGTTTCACAGGTTTTCCCATTTTTTTTGAAAGCACTGCGGCATCCATGGCGTAATCCACATAGTATCTTCTTCCAAATCCACCACCAATGCGTGGCAGATGAATTTTAATTTGTTCTGGTTTTAAACCAAAAAGTTTAATCAGTCCTTGTTCCAAAGCCTCTGGATTTTGGGTCGGTGCCCATACTTCACAAAGGTCTTCCCTAAAATCGACCGTGCAGTTCATGGGCTCCATGGTCACATGGGCCAAAAAAGGGAGTTCATAGGTTTGTTCCCATACTGAAACCGCATTCTTTTTTACGGTATTAAAATCTCCATCTTTCCGTACCATGGTAGTATGGTCCAGTTGTTCTCTAAATCGGTTTAATAGTTCTTCCGAGTTTTCTTTTCTGGAATAGGAATTGTCCCATTTTATGTTCAGTTTTTCCGCAGCTTTGAATGCTGTCCAAGTGGTACGGGCAATAACAGCCACTCCATTCACAAAATTGGGACTGTTGGGGCCCAACAACCTCCCTCCGTACTCTGCATTATGTAACGCTATCACATCCACGACTCCCTCCATAGCCCCAGTTGCGGTATCATCAAAACTTTCAACACTACCCTCATGTACAGGGTTTTTTACCACTGTGGCATATACCATTCCCGGAAGTTTAATATCGATGGAAAATTTAGCACTGCCATCCACCAATTCCTTCGAATCTACATGAGGAAGGCTTTGACCCACAATAGTGTAGGCATCTGAAGGTTTGAAGGTCACCTCCTCTGGTAGCTCCATTTGCGAAGCTTCTGCCACCAATTCCCCAAAGGGAATACTATTTCCGGTTTCTATATGGGTTACCTTACCATCTTGTGTTTTGAATTCAATCGCTGGTTTTTGTATCCTATTGGCAGCAACATCAATAAGAACGTTTCTAACCTTGGCTCCCGCAGTACGCATCATATCCCAATTTAGAATCACAGCATAGCTGCCACCGGCCCATTGTTCGTCATACATTTTGTTGTAATCGCCTTGAACCACCTTTACCTTGTTCCAATCCGCTCCCAGCTCCTCGGCCAGAATCATAGGTAAAGCTGTTTTAATCCCTTGTCCTATTTCGGGGTTTTTGGCGATGAGGGTCACCCAACCCTCTGTATCAATTTCGATGAGGGGTAATAGTGGATAATTAACCGCAGGCTCATTGGGCATACAGGAATGAAAATGCAACCCCAATACCAAAGCACCACTTGCCGATGCGGTCAACTGCATAAAATTTCTTCTGTTCAATGTGTTATTCATGATTTCGTTTTTTGATTTCTTTCCCTTCGACAACTTCATAAATGTGATTGGCTTCCAAATTTGTTGCCGTTTGTTGTATACCTGAAGGCCACTCAATCTGGATTTTTTGGATTTTCGAATCATCCAGGCCAAAATGAATCTCAGATGCGTTTTCACTACCATAACCCGTTTCGCGAATGAAATAGCGTGTCAAGACTGTTCCATCATCCAAAGTTAGTTTGGCCCAACTTCCAATGCCGTAGGTATTTGATTCTTCTCCATGCAATTGGAAGACAACCCAATTTTTTATTGGATTAAGGTTGATGTAGCAATCGTTGTGTTCTGCCTCCCCTCCCCAATTGCATACATAGAGGTCCAAATCACCATCCCTATCCAAATCTCCCGAAACTGTTCCCGCCGAAATATGGCCTTCAATGGCGGGCAATGTGTTATATACGCGTTGCATGGAAAAATCCTTTCTACCCAAAAAGAGGAAATTCTGAATCTCTGGATAACCTTCCGTACCATTGGCCACATAGAGGTCTAACCAACCATCATTATTAAAATCACCCCATGTCTGCCCCTTTGATGGACGATGGATTTCATAGGCCATTTCTTTATTTGATTTTGTAAACTGCCCCTTTCCTGAATTTTCATAGAGTGCATTCTCATCGGATACAGAAACATTGGAGACATAGACATCCAAATCACCATCATAATCATAATCCACCAACGAAATGCCATAAGTGGCGTTCTCCTCTTCAACGTGCACGCCATTGGTTTCCTCCACAAATCCACCTTGTGCTGTTCCCAAATAGAGATAGTTTCTATGTTTTTGAGTCACTTGGCCTTGTTGGTCCTTCACCACAAAATTGGCCACATAAAGGTCCCATATCCCATCTCCATTGATATCTCCCCAAGCACATGACCGTCCATCACCTTTATTAGAGAGCCATGGCCCTTTGGACAGTCGGGTGAACATGCCTTTCCCAGTATTGACATATAAATTATCGGGTTCGCCATCACGATTCACCACGAACACATCCATATCGCCATCCAAATCAAAATCGCACCAGCACGCTCCGGGAGAATTGGTTATATCGTTGGTTAAGTCCCCAGCTTCCATTGGTGTGAAACTGCCCTCTCCATCATTCAGATACAGGAGGTTTTGAGTCCCAAACTGTGTTGTAAAAAAGATATCCAGGTCGTGGTCATTATCCACATCCACAGTGTGGACAGATTCGCTCCAAGCCTGAATATTGTTGTCTGAAATAGCTTTTCCACTAAACTGATTTCCTTGATTGAGATAAATGGTATTGCCCAAAAGTTGGGTAGAATCCACTTGATTGGCAATGACCAAATCCAGATAACCATTCCCATCCAAATCGGCAATGGACACTCCTCTTGAGCCTTGCGGAAGACCCTCCAGGTGCAATTTCTTGAATTGCACCTCTTGGGCAGTGGATATACAAAATGTACACATCAGTAATAAAAACAGCAGTGCGTATTTCATTTATTCAGGGTATTTGATGGGAGAAATCCCTACCCTAAACTATCCAATAAAAGTGATGCCAATAGGCATTTGCAGCGAACGGTAAGAATTTTGATAGTGAATGGTGCTAGTGCGTCCGTTCCTTGAAAAAATGTAAAATCTCCTTTGAGAAGCTACGACTTACTTTGTGGGCACTGCCATCCTTTAAAATCAGTTCGTACCCTTGGGATGTATTGCCCGCCAATTCAGAAACATAATTGACATTGACAATGGTGGACCGATGAATTTTTCGGAACATTTTGGCGGGCAGAATGTGGTGGAATTCCTTGAGCGGCTTTCGCATCACAAAATCACCTAAAGTAGTAGAGATTTTAGTGTAATAGTTTTCCGAAGTCAGGGAATGTATCTGCTGGGGTTCAACAAAATACGTCTTGCCGCCTCGGGTGAGCTCCAACAAAATAGGATTTTCAGGCTCATCCCTAGGCTCCTGTCTTGACCATAATTTATCGATCACAAACCAAAGCAATCCAAAATCTATCAGTGTCCAAAAAATAAAGAAATAGCGATAAACCCCAAATCGAGATTCGGGAAAATCCAGATAGGGGCTAAAGTTTGCGCTGATCGTAAAAAACCATCCAAAATGGCAGGCAATCCACACTAGCCCTACAAAAAACCCAATCCATTTGCCATACTTTTTGGAAAGTGTCTTCTTGCTTACGCTCTTCAATAGGTAAAACCCAAGCACCCACGCCATCCAAATGACCAATTGCCATGCAAAAACGGACCAGAGGGGTATCTGATCCCGGGAGGAATATTCCCGCCAATGGATCAACACGGCAAGAAGGGTGGCAATGATTGTGAGTATTCCTAAAAAGTTCTTGGTTTTCATGAGAACAAGATGGCAA
The DNA here is from genome assembly GCF_000745185.1 of Muricauda sp. MAR_2010_75. Classification (NCBI taxonomy): domain Bacteria; kingdom Pseudomonadati; phylum Bacteroidota; class Flavobacteriia; order Flavobacteriales; family Flavobacteriaceae; genus Allomuricauda; species Allomuricauda sp. MAR_2010_75. The sequence continues at coordinate 1,861,474 of NZ_JQNJ01000001.1, read as the reverse complement.
TAGCATTTAATTTACTCCTTTACCATCAGCATAAAGTTATTAAATAGTCCTAATTCACAAATGCAACCCCGGCAATTCAAAAAATGCGTCTGCGATGTGACTTTATCCTACCCATAGGTGTCCCAGTTAAAAACCAAAATAGCTCAATGCCCATCCGAAGTATCAATAAATACAAGGTCATTAAACGATTTAGTCTTGGAAAACGAATGTATGACATTGAGGATGTGATCTACATTCAGGAACATGACCCAAAAAATCAAGAACCCCAAAAAGTATTCAATTGTACCAAGGAATACGTGACCGATATTTCTTCAGACATGTATCTTTCCTTAAACAACACGTTCATTGTCCAAAGTATCAACAATTCGTAAACTGGACTTTTCCTCACCAATTGCGTAGGTTTTTTGACTAGCCAAAAACCCTCTAAAATTGTTTTGCATCAATATTTCCATCGAATGAATCAATACTTGCTCTAAATGATAGGTATATTAATTATGAACGAAAAAACATAACAAAGATGGAAGCTGTAAAAGCAAAAAATAAAACATTTAAAAAAATTGGATTTACCTATTTGGAAACCGCAGAAATCGTGGTGGCCCTGAACACCGTATTGGCCAATTATCAGGTTTTCTACAACAAGCTCAGAAACTTTCATTGGAATGTAGAAGGCCCGGACTTTTATGAGCTTCACGAGGAATTTGAAAATGAATACAATACCGTGAAGGAAAATATTGATGTTGTGGCTGAACGAATCCGTGTTTTTGGGGTTCAGAGCAATTTCTCGCTAAAGAGAACATTGGAACTTTCAAAAATCAAGGAACAGGAAAAGAATTTGTCTGCCCTGGAAATGGTACGAGAGGTACTTAAGGATTATGAAATTATCCACGACAGTCTACTGGACGGAGTAAATGCCTCATTGGACACCGGTGATGTGGCCACTGAAAAAATGCTGACCGATTTCATTACCGAACTCGAAAAAAAACATTGGATGTTCACCTCCTATCTAAAATAGGAAGCAATCCAAAAACAAAACTATTTATAAACCTTAAAAAACACACTATGAAAACTATATTGACACTATTTTCATTCTTAACCCTCACCGCCTTTGTAGGATATGGGCAAGACGGGGTCATGAATGCCACTCAAGAACTTAAAACCTATACCGTATCGGAAAATGGAAAAGAAAAAGAATTTAGCGTAAAAGTGATGGAGCACAGAAATTATGCTATGAAACTGAATAAAAAAGATAAAGGAATGGTCAATCAAGACCGAAAATCAGTTCCTGCATTCGTTACAAAATTAATCGCAATTGATTATGATATGGACACTGCTTATGACAGTTATACGATGTTAAAGTATAAAGGTTCCGATAAAAACGCTTTTGAAATGTCACCTACGGATGAAGGCTTTGAAATTAGAGTAGATGACCGAAAAATGCGCTACAATGTCTTGGATGATATGTACTACATCAAAGACAAAAACAAGGATTTCTTTATCATCGAAGAATTTACAGCCACACCATAACATCAACCAAATTCAATCAAAGTTCGTTTTTTGATTGATTGGAGGGTCGGGAGAAATCCCGGCTTTTTTTATTGCCCAAATCGAACCATTTACAATTATATTTGAACCACAAAACACAACCTATGAAACCTTGGCTACTTCCTATTACCCTTGAAGGGGAGCTAGTGCGGCTTGAGCCCATGCAGAAATCACATAAAGTGGACTTGGTCTTTGCCGCTTCCGATGGTAAACTTTGGGAATTGTGGTACACCACAGTTCCTTCACCGCCAAATATGAATTCCTATATGGACACGGCCCTTTTGGAACAGCAAACTGGCCATTCTTTGCCCTTTACGGTGATTGACAAAAAAACCAATAAAATTATTGGCAGTACACGTTACATGAATTCGGACTCCAAAAACAGAAGGGTGGAAATTGGGTCGACTTGGTATGCACAACGCGCACAGCGCACAGGTATCAATACCGAATGCAAATACCTTTTGCTGAAGTATGCCTTTGAAACTCTAAACTGTATTGCGGTTGAGTTTAGAACCCATTACCACAACTTCCCCTCCAGAAATGCCATATTACGGCTAGGGGCCAAACAGGATGGAATTCTTAGAAATCATCGGATTGATGAACAACAAAATCTTCGAGACACGGTGGTTTTTTCCATTTTGGACAGTGAATGGAAAACGGTGAAAACCGCCTTGCAGTTTAAAATGAAACGGGGAGCATCTAAATAAGGTAAGCTACCAATCAAGCTTTGCTTTGCTTCAACACACGGGCAAAATTATAACTGGCCAGTTCCAAATTTTTGAAACTTTTCGCCTTGGCTTCGTCCAAATTTCCTACTTGATTTAAGATAGAAACGGCATAATCCAAGCCCATTTTTTGCATTTCTTCAATAGTCACATTTACCGAACCACAAAACGCCGCTATGGGAACTCCTTTCATTTTTGCTGATTGAATGACTCCTGCAATTGTTTTTCCAGAAAAGGTTTGCCCATCCAGTTGCCCTTCGCCGGTAATGATCCAATCCGTATCGGTTAAAGCTTCATCAAAATTGGCCAATTGCATCACCAAATCCACACCAGAGACCAATTTGGCTTTTAAAAAAACCACTGCTCCGGTACCCATGCCACCCGCGGCTCCGGCACCCGGAATTTGTTGCACATCAATCCCAAATGTGGATTGAAGAACCTGAGCGAAATGTTCCAAACCTTTATCCAGTTGTTCCACTTCCTCGGGGGAAGCTCCTTTTTGGGGACCATATATTTTGGCTGCGCCATTTTCCCCGTACAATGGATTGTTGACATCACAGGCCACCTGAATATTCACTCCATTCAGTTTTTTATGCACATTTTCACTTCGGATTTCTTGCACGCGAGACAAATTCTTTCCCACAGGTTCCAAGCTTTCCCCATTCGCATCCAAAAACTCGTAGCCCAAAGCCGTTGCCATGCCCATACCCCCATCGTTGGTGGCGCTTCCTCCAATTCCAAGAACAATGTTTTGGGCACCCTTTTCCAAAGCGTCCACTATCATTTCTCCCGTTCCCAAAGAGGTGGTGTGCATACAGTTCATTTCTGCCTTGGTCAATAATTTATATCCCGAGGCCTCTGACATTTCAATAAAGGCCGTTTTCTTGTCATTGGAAAGCAGATAATCGGTTTTTATTTTTCGGAACAAGGGGTCTGTGACCTCCAAAGAAACGGAATGGGCATTGAGATAATGGGCCACCACCTCAATAGTACCATCACCACCATCGGCCAAGGGTCTTTTTAGTATTTCCGCTTGGGGAAAGACCTTTTTGATACCGCTTTCCACCGCGTCGCAGAACTCATGTCCGGTCAACGAACCCTTATACTTATCTGGAGCCAAAACAAATTTCATTCCTACAATGTACTCAAAAATTGAAGAAACTATAGGTTTTTGAACGTCTGGACTTTTCATGTAAATAAAACGGCACAGGTTTTGCTTCCAAGGGGGAAGTATATACCTTTAATCAAAAAATAAAATCATGAAAAAAGTAATCATTCCTATAATCACGCTTCTATTTTCAACGGCCCTATTTGCACAATCCAAAAGCTTTTTGGATGTTCCCTATCTGGAAACTTCCGCGCAAGTGGACACCTTGGTAACCCCCGATAAAATCTACCTCAACATCACCATTCAGGAAAAGGATTCCAAGGGACGTGTTTCTGTTGAGGAACAAGAAAACAAGATGGCACAACGGCTAAAAGCTTTGGGAATCGATTTGGATAAACAATTGGTGATAAAGGACCTCAGCAGCAATTTTGAAAAGTATTTTCTACGCGGAAAAGAAGTGCTCAAGAGCAAACAATACTCCCTTTTGGTCTATAGCGGAAAGCAGGCCGCCGAGGTCATGGTCGCCCTGGAACAATTGGATATTGCCAATGCCTTTTTGGAAAAAACCGAATATTCCAAAATGGATGAATTGGAACTGGAGTTGAAAGCGAGAGCCGTGAAAAAAGCCAAACAAAAAGCGGACGCCCTTACCAAACCGCTTGGACAGAAGGTAGGTTTGGCCATTCATATTATGGACAACTCACAGCCGTATTACCCGAGATACAATCAAGCTCCTATGATGGAAATGAAAGCGGTTTCTGCGGATATGGGCCAAGCTCAACCGTTGGACATTGATTTTGAAAAAATCAAGGTGGAGACCACGGTCAATGTAAAGTTTGCGTTGTCCAATTAATCTGGTTCAAATCGTCTTTTACTAAACAACTGATACCATGAGAACAATACTGATCATTTTGCTGTTTCAGGTAGGAATGATTTCCGCACAAGAAACCTTGCAGTTGTCCGAAGGACAAACTTCACCCAATGCCACATTGGAAGATGTTTCCTGGATTTCAGGACATTGGCAAGGTGAGGCTTTTGGCGGTCTGGCCGAAGAAATTTGGAGTGAACCCATGGGCGGTTCCATGATGTTCGTCTTCCGGTTGGTGGCCGATAATCAAGTTTCTTTTTATGAAGTAGGACATATTCAAGAGGTGGACAATTCCATCATCTTGCAACTGAAGCATTTTGACAAGAATTTGAGAGGCTGGGAGGAGAAAAATGAAACTGTGGATTTCCGATTGGTGAAAATCGAAAAGAACAAAGCCTATTTTGAGGGTTTCACCATAGAGAAAGTGAGCGAGGACCAACTAAACATGTGGGTTCTTATTGAATCAAAAGATTCATCCGAAGAAGTACTTTTTGCGTATAAACGGGTCAAGTAAATAAATTTTAAGCGCGTTCAAGGGGTACACAGAATAGTTTTGAATTAGTATCTTTAACAGACTAACTAATTCAATGCTCGTGAAAATCAAACTACTACTTCTATGTGCCATTTTATTGGCCATTGCTCCCTCACATGCCCAAAGGCGAAAAAACAAATCCGAAACCTCTACAAGAATCGTCAATGACTCCCTATTTCCAGGGATAAAATGGCGAAACATCGGTCCCTTTCGTGGAGGGCGAAGCGTCACTTCCACCGGAGTTGTGGGTCAGCTCCATACCTATTACATGGGGACCACCGGAGGTGGCATCTGGAAAACCACGGATGACGGACTCAATTGGAACAATATTTCAGATGGACAGCTGAAAACCGGAACGGTTGGGGATATCGCTGTATCAGAAAGCAACCCTAATTTGGTGTTGGTCGGTATGGGAGAACACCCTGCCCGTGGCGTTATGACCAGTATGGGAGATGGCGTTTACAAATCTACCGATGCTGGAAAAACATGGAAACACATTGGGTTGGATGAAACTCGTCATATTTCGGATGTTATCATAGACCCCACCAACCCCAATATTTTATTTGTTGCTGCCCAAGGTGCCCAATACGGTCCATCGGAACAACGCGGTATTTATCGGTCCACCAACGGTGGAGAAACATGGGAGCAAGTACTTTTTGTGGATGAAAACACTGGAGCTTCCTCCCTTTCCATGGATATGAACAACCCTTTGATTCTTTATGCGGCTATGTGGCAACACCGAAGATATCCTTGGACCATGGAATCCGGTGGTGCTTCCTCCGGTCTGTACAAATCCACCGATGGTGGTACAACGTGGAAAAAACTGGAGAAGGGGCTTCCCAAGGAATTCGGCAAATCGGGAATTTCTGTCTCAAGAGCCAATTCCGATGTGGTTTACGCTGTACTTGAAGCGGAAGGTGAAAAAGGCGGCGTCTACAAAAGTGTTGATGCTGGTAAAACTTGGCAACAAACGAGCAAAGACCGCATCAATATTGCACGTTCTTGGTATTACATGGAAATCTTTGCCGACACCCAAGACGAAAATATCGTTTACGTACTTAACGCCCCTGTGACCAAGTCCATAGATGGCGGTAAGACCTTCACCCCTGTTCCAACGCCGCACGGTGATAACCACGATTTGTGGATACATCCAGAAAACAACCAAGTAATGATCAACTCCAACGACGGTGGGTCCAACATTTCCAATAACGGTGGCAAAAGTTGGAGTACACAACAAAATCAGGCTACATCACAGTTTTATCGGGTAATCACGGATAATTTGGTGCCCTATAATGTGTACGGGGGTCAACAGGACAACTCAGCCATCGGCATTGCCAGTAGAACCAATGATGATGGCATCGACTGGAAAGATTGGTACGATGTTGCAGGTTGTGAAAGTGCTTATTTGGCCTTTGACCCAGACAATCCCGAAGTGGTGTATGGCGGTTGTTACCAAGGCATCATTGAAAAATGGGTGAGAGCTTCCCGTGAGCTAAAACCCATTAAGGAATACCCTGAGCTAGGCCTGAGCAAGGTGCCAAAAGAATTTAAATTCCGGTACAATTGGAACGCGCCCATCATCAGTTCGCCACATGACCACAATACCATTTACCACGCCGGAAATGTGGTCTTCAAAACTCAAGATGGTGGTATTAGCTGGGAGGTGGTCAGTCCAGATTTAACCCGAAATGATAAAAGCAAACAAGGCCCTGGAGGTGGTCCCTACACCAATGAAGCCGCAGGAGGCGAAAACTACAATACGCTCATGTATTTGGTGGAATCTCCACATGAAAGGGGTGTGCTCTATGCAGGTTCAGATGACGGATTGGTGCATATCACCAAAGATGGTGGCGAAAATTGGGAAAATATTACGCCGCCCAATCTTCAAGAAAGTATTATCAATAGTATTGAGGTTTCCCCACATGACCCTGCCACAGCCTATATGGTGGCTATGCGGTACAAGTTCATGGATTTGACCCCTTATGTTTTCAAAACTTCGGATTATGGCCAAACGTGGACCAAAATCACTAATGGTATTGAAGGAAAACACACTTTTCCAAGAGTTGTTCGGGAGGACAAAAAACAAAAAGGATTGCTTTATGCCGGTACAGAAACTGGATTGTATGTTTCCTTAAATGATGGACAATTATGGCAACCTCTACAGTTGAATCTTCCCATTGTCCCCATTAATGATTTGGTCATTTACGACAATGATCTTGTGGCGGCCACTGCGGGACGCTCTTTTTGGATTTTGGATGATTTGGGTGCCATTCAGAGTAGCCTTACACAAGAGCGAACTTTCAGTATCGTTACCCCAAAAGACACCTACCGAATTTTTGGAGGTAGTTCCGATAAACCTGTTCCGGGATTGGGTCAAAACCCAAAATCTGGAGTTACGTTTGACTATTATTTACCTAAAAAATTGGATTCCACAGAACTGAAACTGGAAGTACTTTCAGGAGGAAAAGTCATTAAAACCATTACCAATCAAAAGCCAGAAGACTTCAAGACTTGGCCTGGCGGACCTCCAAAACCTGATGTTTTGCCTTCCAAAAAAGGATACAACCGATTTACGTGGGACTTTACAAAAGATGCCATCCCTTCGGTAGACCAAGTGTTTGTGTATGGAGATTATGCAGGTTCTCGAGTGGCTCCAGGCACATACACACTTCGCCTTTCTATGGAGGGTGAAACTGTGGAGACCAATGCCGTTGTTTTGGCAAATCCCAGCATAGAAGCAAGTCCTGCCGACTACGCAGAGCAGCAATCCGTATTGACAACGATTGAAGCAACCTTAAAGGGCATGCACCAGGCTGTAAACCAAATGCGCGGTGCCAAGACCCAGTTAAAACAGTATGAAAATTTGCTCAAAGACCGTGAAGACGCCAAGGAATTGCTGAAAAACGGCAAAAAATTACTGGAGCGCATCACTACGTGGGAAGAAAAGCTGATTCAGCCCCAGCAAAAGACCTTTCAGGACGTCATCAATTTCAAGAACCAGCTCAATGCGGAATTCATGCATTTAAAAGGGTTTGTGGATGTGGCGGACCCCAAGGTGACCGACGGTGCCAAAGAGCGGCTTAAAGACCTATTGGCCCAATGGAAAACCTATGAAGATGAAAAGAATGCCATAGTGGGCAGTGGTATGGAGGAGTACAACCAAATGTTCAAGTCCTTGGAAATTCCAGCTATAATATTAACCGATGAGTAATGGCTGAGTCCTTTTGGATAGACCAAGAATTTGTAAAACAGGATTACATACAGAACAAATTGCCCAAGGGCGATTATGAGAACTGTCATTTTGTGGATTGTACGTTTGGCAAAGGATTTCTTGACAATCAAAATTTTGTGGAATGTTCTTTTGAAGGATGTGATTTCACCAACACCAACATTGCCCATACCATCTTTAACAATGTCACTTTTGTGGAATGTAAGATGGTTGGGCTACAGTTTGAAACGAGCAATCCTTTGTTATCTACTTTCCATTTTAAAGGGTGCAATCTTTCGGTAGCCTCATTTTATGGAATGGACCTCCCCCAAACCCCTTTTGAGGATTGCAAATTGCATCAGGTTGATTTCACACAAACAAAATTAAAAGGGTGCTCCTTTTCAGGATCGGATTTAAAGGATGCTACTTTTGACGATACGGATTTGGAGCAAGCTGATTTCAGCTCAGCTGTGAATTTCAATATCGACCCGTCCGTCAATCACCTCAAAAAAAGCAAGTTCAGCAAAGATGGGTTGATCGGTTTGCTAAAAAAATATGATATTGTGGTCACCTAATCTTATATCATGGCCGAAAGACAATGTTTGGAATGTGGCGCAAAACTGCTGGGACGGGTGGACCAAAAATACTGCTCGGACCATTGCCGCAATGCTTACAACAACCGTCTCAATAAAGACAGCAAAAACCTGGTCCGGAACATCAACAACAAACTCAGAAAGAACTATCGCATTTTGGACAGTTTTCCTTTAAAAGATGGCAAAACCACCACCACAAAAATGCGGTTGATGGACAAAGGCTTCGATTTTGAGTACATCACCAACCTATACACCACCAAAAAAGGCAGCACTTACTATTTTGTATATGATCTTGGATATTTACCGCTGGACAATGATTATTATATGATTGTGAAACGGGAATAACAGAAAAAAACTACTTCCAATTATGGGAACAGAGTTTTAATGCTGCTATCACAATATCCTTGCGACTGATCTGCCCTACAAGGATATCGTTTTTCATTACAGGCAAACGCCTTCTGTTGTGCCTGTCAAAAACCCCTGCAGCATCAAAAATACTCATATCATGGGGAATGGTCTCCACGTTTTTGGTCATGAAACGCTCTACGCTTTTGTCCAAAATGGGTTGATTAAAGTACCTGCTCTCCGAAATCTGTTTCATACAGTCCGCTTCAGATACAATTCCAACCAAAAACCCATTGCCATCCAACACGGGCCCACCGGAAATATGGTACTTGGCAAAAGCTTCCATAACTTCCAAAATGGACTGTTCAGGAGTAAACGTAACCAACTTTTTGGTCATATAGTCCTCTACCAAAATAGGAGCATTGTATTTTTTCTTGGACTCCTCTTTGGAACGCACGCCTTGAAAACTTTTGATAGCCATAAGGTTAATATTTAGAGTTGAACAATAAATATAAACTTTTTTAGAGAATTGTCTAATTTTTAACGTTAAAATGTACGAACCTTTCATAAATTCATACATTTATATACCAACAAGACCAAATCATGAAATTCTCAAAAACCCTCGCTCTCCTACTCCTATTTTTTGCAGTGTATTGGAGTTACAAATCCTTGATGCCCTCCTATTCCCCAGATGAGGATACGGTTCAGGAGCACTTTTCCACGGATAGGGCGTTGTTCCATGTTAAAAATATCTCCATTGAACCCCACGCTGTAGGATTTTCAGGCCACGCCCGGGTTAGAGCTTACATCATTGCGGAACTCAAAAAAATGGGACTGGAAACCATTACTCAAGAAGGATATACGGCTGGCGATTGGGGCAATTTGAGCAAAGCCACCAATATCTTGGCCCGAATAAAAGGCTCAGATGATGGAAAAGCACTTTTATTGCTTTCACATTACGATAGTAACCCACACTCTTCCTACGGGGCAAGTGATGCCGGAAGTGGCGTAGCTACCATCTTAGAGGGCGTCAGAGCGTTTTTGGCTGAAAACAAGACCCCTAAAAATGATATCATCATCCTTATTACCGATGCAGAGGAATTGGGACTCAACGGTGCTGACCTTTTTGTGAACAACCATCCTTGGGCCAAAGATGTGGGGCTCGTCCTAAATTTTGAAGCTCGCGGTAGTGGAGGGCCCAGCTACATGCTCATTGAGACCAATCGTGGAAATGGGAAATTGATCAAAGAATTCACAGAGGCCAATCCAATATATCCAGTGGCCAATTCCTTGGCCTATAGTATTTACAAAATGCTGCCCAATGACACAGATTTGACCGTTTTTAGGGAGGATGGCGATATTGAGGGTTTCAATTTTGCTTTTATCGATGATCATTTCGATTATCATACCGCTTTGGACAATTATGAACGGTTGGACAGAACTTCCTTAGCACACCAAGGCAGTTATTTGATGCCCCTCTTGCACTATTTTTCAGATACAAATCTAGGCAATTTGAAAAGCTTGGATGACTACATATATTTTAACCTGCCATTTTTTAGGCTGGTTTCCTATCCATTTGATTGGATTTGGCCCATGTTCGGTATTGTGGTTTTGCTCTTTGTGTTGCTGCTTTTTGATGGATTTCGGAAGAAAAAACTCCAACTAAAGGATACTTTCAAAGGTTTTGTCCCCTTATTGCTCACACTGGCCATCAATGGTATTGTTGGCTATTTCTGTTGGAACATTATCACCTGGTGGTATCCTGGTTTTAAAGACATGCTACATGGGTTCACCTACAACGGACATACCTACATTGTGGTCTATGTGCTATTTTCCTTGGCTGTCTGTTTCTGGATGTACCATCAGTTCCGAAAAACCAGCACACCTAACCTGTTGGTCGCCCCAACTTTTGTTTGGCTGATCATCTCTGGGCTAGTGGCCTACTATTTGCCCGGTGCCAGCTTTTTCGTAATTCCTTTGTTTGGATTGTTGGCCGCTTTTATGGTCACCATCAACCAAGAAGAACCCAATCCTTTTTTGTTGGTGTTTTTGGCACTGCCTGCCATTTTTATGTATTCCCCGTTCATAAAAATGTTTCCCGTAGGGCTGGGATTGAAAATGATGATTGCCACCACTCTGTTCACAACCTTGTTGTTCTTTTTGGCACTGCCCTTTTTCAGCAAACTAAAGAATAAGAATACTCTTGCTTATTTGTCTTTGTTCCTGTTCTTTGCGTTCGGTATTTCGAGCCATATCAGCTCCGACTTTAATGAGGAACGACCCAAACCCAGTAGCTTGCTCTATGTGTACAATGCCGATGAAAACTCTGCCATTTGGGCAACCTATGATCATAGTCCGATTGGATGGAACAACCAATTTTTAGGGGACCAAAAAAGGGAACCTGGGCCTGATGAGTACAAAACCTTATCCAGTAAATATGCCACAAAGCTTACCTATATTGCCGAGGCTCCAAAAAAAGATATTACACTTCCTTGGATAGACACCGTAAAGGACACCATTATTGGTGAAAATCGTATTCTTGAGGTCTGTGTCACCCCAAAACGGAATGTCAATCGCTTGGATGTATATACCAATTCGGTCCCTCTGAACATCGCTAAAGTAAACCGCATTCCATTATCCGAGGACTTTTTACAAAAACGGAGGAACAGATTGGTCACCCATTACATCACAAATAATGAATATACCGAACTGGAACTAAGTTTCCCAAAAGATTCAGTATTGGAATTGTCTTTTTACGAAGCATCCAATGACCTCCTCTCCCATAAAGATTTTAGCATTCCCAAAAGACCAAAAACCAGTATCCCCATGCCTTTTGTTCTAAATGATGCTATATTGACCATAAAAACCATAAAGTTTGAGTGAAAAAATTGGTGTATTGGGTTGTGGGTGGCTGGGGATGCCCTTGGCAAAACGAATTGTTCAGGATTCATACGAGGTCTTCGGAACCACCACCTCTGAAGACAAGCTGAAACAACTCCAAAAAGAAGGAATACGGCCTTTTCAAATAACATTGACACCCACTGCCATCCAAGGCGCTATTCAAGACTTTTTATCCCATATTGATGTATTGATCATCAACGTTCCACCTCGATTACGGGGTAAGAACACCGAAAGCTTTGTGGATAAAATGGTGTTGTTGCATTCCGAAATCAAAAAAAATGGGTTGACCAAGGTGATTTTTGTAAGCAGCACTTCAGTGTATGGTGATTTGGAAGGGGAAATCAACGAACTGACACCTCCAAAACCTACTACCGAATCTGGGAAACAGTTGATCGAGAGTGAACAACTTTTTTGGAATGACTCTGAACTCTCTTGCACCATCATCCGATTTGGCGGCCTCATTGGTCCTGATCGCCACCCTGTGACAATGTTGTCCAAAAAAACACATCTTACCAACGGCAACGACCCAGTCAATCTCATCCATCTGGAAGATTGTATCCACATGATTCTTACAATTTTGGAAAACCAATATTGGGGTGAAATCTTTAACGGTGTAAATCCGTTTCATCCCAACAAGAGCGATTATTACCTTTCCGAAGCAACAAAAAGGGGGCTTCCTACACCCAACTACGCCACCGATTTATCCAAAAGCAAGGCCAAAGTAATCATAAGTCAGAATTTTTTGGACAAAGGGTATGCATTCACCACCTCCATTATATCCTGATACTTATGGGATTATTAACAGGATGATATAAATAATTTTTTTAGTTTTGGCGCACTAAATTGAAGATGAATGAAAAAGACACTATTCGTATTGCTGATGCTTATCGGCTTTAGTGGAATTTCCCAGACCAAAAACGAACTTTTAGAGCACTACAAGGCCTATTACCAAGAAATGCGCATGCAAGGCGACGTTACAGGCGTTATTGGGGCATTGACACACTTGAATGTGCTTTCCCCTTCCAAAGAACGTCAAGACACCTTGGCCTTTGTTTATATGAACAACAGCCAACACATGCAGGCCTTGAACACTATAGGTATTGAGAAAAACGAAGCAGATTCCGATCTTGCCGTTCAGGTAAAGGCGGTTTCCTTGAAGGCCCTGAACCAACCTAAAAGGGCATTGGAGCACTTTGAGATTTTGTACAAAAGAGACCCTTCAGCGTACTTGGCCTATGAATTGGCCGATTTAAAAATCCAGACGGGTGACAATGCAGGAGCAATGTCCAATATTGAATATGGAATTGCCAATTCCCAAGATGACATGAAATATGCCTTTTATGAAAGGCAACAACCTTACGAAGTTGCCTTAAAAGCCGCTTTTTATCACTTGAAGGGATTGGTCACGTACAATATGGACAAGAATAATATTGATGGTGCCATTGCTTCCATAGATGAAGCATTAAAAATCGACCCTAATTTTAACTTGGCCAGTTTGAGCAAACAAGCTTTGCAATCCCGCAAGGAAAAACCTGAGGGAGAGGGTGGGGAAAAATAAGAATCACTGTTTCTTTTTCAACGCAAGGAGCAATTCATCATCGCTCTTTTCCTTGATTTGAATAAGTTCGCCCACATTTTCATTGGGCACTGCAATTGAAAGTACATAATGGGCAATTTTCCATTGCCCATTTTCTTTTTTGAGTACTCCTGACCCCCTGCAAATCTTCATCTGGGTATCCAGCAATTCATCAAACCATGCAAAATCTTTGGTTTTGTTGATGTAGATATTCCGTTGTACCGAAGTAAAACTCCAAGTTTTGCCCCCATCAAAATAAGGCTTGGAAAATGCCTTGAATTCGTTGTTCTGCCAATTCTCCGTCGCATCGGTTCCAATAAAAACGGCATCATTGGTCATCTTCCCAAAGTAGGCCTCAAAATCAGCATTGGCCGCGGCCAAATGCCAGCCATCCAAAACCATGCTTATTTTTTCCTTTTCAGTATCTTGAGCCATCGCCCCAAGAGCCCAAAAAAGTCCTAAAACAAGTAAAACCCTATTCTTCATCCAATATCAATTTTTTATCCAGTTGACTGTTTACAATCACGTTGAATTGTTTACGCATGGCATTGTACGCTTCAAGCATTTCAATGGTGGGTTCTGTGGTTTCCTGGTTTTCCAAAACACTGGCCTTGACCTTGTAGATATACGTCTTTAAAACCCTTTGCCTGCTCTTTACCTGAAAGACATCAAACAATTCAGGATAGGTGCCCTCTGCCAGTTGTTTTTCCTTTTCAATGAGATCATCAATGGCCAATATAAGGTCTTCATTGTTCGTGGCCTTGTAGAGCACGTCCATACTTGCGGCAAAATTCATGAACTCCTTCCACGTCTCCACTATTTTGGTGGCTTCGGGGTTTATGGCAAGCTTCGGGGGCATTTTTTGATACTGAAAACCAAGCTCCGTATTTTGGGTTTCCTGAGCATTATCCTTATTTTTTTTACACCCTAAAAGAATCAAAAAAATAACCAGTAAGCCTAACAATTTTCGCATAGGCGAATGTACAAATTTAATAAAGGGTATCTTTGCCCATAAACGCAATTAACTTCAATTTAAATGCAAAAACCCATTCTCATTATTGGCGCATGTGGCCAAATTGGAACTGAACTTACCATTGAACTACGGAACAAGTACGGCTCTGAAAAAGTGGTTGCCAGTGACATTAGAGAGGGAAGCGATGCTTTGATGGCCTCTGGCCCGTTTGAGTTGTTGGATGCCACCAATTATGCCGCCATAGAGGATGTGGTCATGCATTATGAGATTGATGAAGTGTATTTAATGGCCGCCATGCTCAGTGCCACTGCGGAAAAATTCCCCATGCGCGCCTGGAACCTGAACATGAATTCCTTGTTCAATGTATTGAATTTGGCCAAGGAAAGTAAAATCACCAAAATATTTTGGCCCTCCAGCATTGCTGTTTTTGGGCCGAACACACCCAAAGAAAACACCGCTCAAAGTACCATCATGGAACCCAGTACGGTTTATGGGATAAGCAAACAATCCGGGGAACGTTGGTGCGAATATTATTTTAAAAAATTTGGGGTGGATGTGCGAAGCGTGCGTTATCCCGGTTTGATCAGTTGGAAGACCATGCCCGGTGGCGGCACCACGGATTATGCCGTTGAGATTTATCACGAAGCGCTAAAAAAAGGAGCATATCAATCTTTTTTGGATAAAGACACCAAATTGCCCATGATGTATATGGACGATGCTATTCGCGCTACCATTCAACTTATGGAAAGTCCTGCCGAACAACTTACAGTTCGCTCTTCCTACAATTTGGGAAGTATGAGCTTCACTCCGGATGATGTAGCCAAAAGCATCAAAAAACATATTCCTGGTTTTAAAATCAGCTATGCCCCTGATTTTAGACAGAAAATAGCGGATTCTTGGCCTAGCAGCATTGACGATACACAAGCCAAAAACGATTGGGGCTGGAAACCTGAGTTTGATCTAGATCAAACCACATCGGAAATGCTTAGTAATTTGAAAAAAGAGGGGTAGGTTATTCCTCTTCCGAGTCTGAAAAGTCCTCATCATCGTCATCTGGGAGTTTGCCCAAATCCTCAGTATCAAGGTCATCATCGTCGTCATCATCGTCAAAATTGGCCATGGTGTGCTCCAACTTGGAGCTGATCTTTACCAGGTATTTGGTGTCGTCTGTAGAAACCTCAACAGCTTCAATCAACTCACCTCTTAGGTTTCTAAAGTTGATGACATCATTATCGCCATAGCCATCGGGATATTTATCCACCAGCAACTTTAGCACTTCGGGGGTCAATTTTTTATAATCGACAATTACACGTCTGAGGTTATTCATAGCAATGGGATTATCGTCTGATTAATCTAAAATTAGAATAAAAGTATTTGCTGCAAAAAAAAAATGAAAAAATTATTGCATTCCAATATCAGATTTGCCCCCAGTTTTTTTGAGCAACTTTATGTGGTGTATCTCCACACCCTTGTCAATGGGCTTGAGCATATCATACATAGTTAGGGCAACCACACTGGCCCCATGCATAGCCTCGACTTCCACCCCGGTCTTGTAAAACGTCTTAACGGTAATCAGGATTTTGATTTCCAGGCCCTGCATTTCGTATTCAATGCCGCAATATTCCACAGGCAGTGGATGACAATCGGGCAACAAATCCGAGGTCTTCTTTACTCCTAAAAAACCAGCTGCCTTGCTCATGGAAAGCACATCACCTTTGGGTACGGCTCCATTTTTAACGGCTTCGATGGTGGCCATATCACTGACCTTGACCACCGCTTGGGCTACTGCTGTTCTATGGGTGGATTGCTTTTGTGTAATATCTACCATAGGCTATGTATTGACTTTCCATTGATAGGAATCATCTTCAAAAAGTTCCTTGCCAAAAATCGGTACCGAAGCTTTGAATTCTTCCACCACAAATTCAATGGCTTCAAAAGCCACTCGTCTGTGAGGCGATGAAACAAACACAAAAAGGCAAATTTCCCCTGCCTTTACCCTTCCCAAGCTTTGATAGATATGCATACAGGTGATGTTGAACCTTGAAAAGGCATCTTCCCTGAGTTCGTGGCATTTTAGGTTGGCCATGCTTTCATAGGCGGTATACTCGATGGCTGAAACGGTTTTTCCTTCTATTTCATCGGCCCGTACTTGGCCCAGAAAGATATCATGCGCACCAATTTGCGTCTTGGATTGGTGTTTTGCAATGGAATTGGCTATAAAATCTGGAGAAATGGCCCCTTCCTTAAATACATTTTTGATTTTGGTCTCCATACAGCAAGTTTTGCACTAAGGTAAGGAAGAATGCGAAAAGTGAATTATCAAATGGTTGGACTTATTCTTTGTCGGTAACCTTTAAAACTTATATCCAATACCGAACTTGAGTCGATTGACATTGAACCCAATAGTTTCTTCAAACAAAGTGTTTTCAACAAACAACCTGATATATTGAAAATAAGTTTGAATAAACAAACTATTTGTAAGGTCGTAACTTGCGCCAAAGTTTATATTGAATCCGTTTACGGAATCTCTTGTGGTGGAAACACCCGAGGGAAACTCAACATTCGGAGTAAACTCATCTCTCCCGGTAGTAACATAAAAGGTTTGAGTAGTATAACCAAGCCCCAAAGCCAAACGAAATTTATTGGCCGCACTTAAGGTATGTTCTATAAAAACATTTAAATGATGGGTATAATAAGTTCTCTTTTCTGAGTCTGGCGAATAATATGTGTAGAGCGACCCTTGCATCAAATCCATGGAATAGGACCCTCCAAGACTGACTGATTCATTGTTCAAGAAGCGGTATTTTAATCTAGCATTCGCAATTCCATCCAGTGCTGAATTTCCGTCACTGAGTTCCAAAGGATAGTTGATGTCCAAGCTAAACTTTTTTTGGGCCGATACTTGAACGCTGATAGCTATCAGTAGAATTGGTAAAATTCCTTTCATTTTATATTAGTTAAGTTTTAATCGTGTGGCAAGTTGACTGTAATTTCTTTGTGCAATGAATTTATGGGAGTAAACCCCAACCACAAAATCCAATCGACTAAAGGTTAAATTTGATGGAGTTAATGTAAAACAAGTGATAACCTATAAACCTTTGTTCGGTTTTTGACAGTCATTTAAAGCTTAAAATAAGTTGGGAAGGCCATCCTTTAACATTTTAATTTCAAATTATGCTGATAATGCGCATAATTACTCATGATTTCATTCTAGCAAAAAAAATATTTTTAACATGTTGTGCGTTATTGGATTATATACTTTTGACTAATTTTTATTTGGCATATTTTAATGAGGAATATCCTACTTACCATTCTCGTTTTCGCCTTTTGCTTGTCCAGTCAAGGGCAACAAACCCTGCCATTGACCCTTGCAAACGAAAAAATTAAGCCACTGACAAAATTGGTGGATACTTCCCTCCAAGCCAATCTTGAGGAAGAGATTCTTAGCAATCAAATCTGGTCTGATTTAATTTCCCAAAAGAAAATGGCCATTGGCATTGTGGATTTGAGCAATCCTGAAAAAGTCAAGTTTGCGCGAATCAATGGCAACCATATGATGTACGCTGCCAGTCTCCCAAAAATTGCCATTCTACTTTCTGCGATGGATGCCATTGAAAAGGGCGAACTTATAGAAACTTCTGAAGTAAAAAAAGATATGCGGCTGATGATCAGTAAATCGGACAATGCCGCTTCAACCCGTATGATTGACCGAATTGGCTACGCCAAAATTGAATCGGTGATGACAGACCCCAAATATGCTTTTTATGATGAGGGCAATGGTGGGGGCTTATGGGTAGGAAAACGTTATGGTGGTGGAGGCGATACCAATAGGGAACCGTTGAAACAGCTCAGTCATGCTGCTTCGGTTACCCAGGTGTGCCGCTTTTATTACTTGCTCGCCAATGGAAAGCTTGTCAATGAAAAAAGATCCAAGCAGATGTTGAACATCATGGAAAATCCGGAGCTTCATCACAAATTTGTGAATACACTGGAAAAAATAGCACCAACCGCACGCCTTTTTCGGAAATCTGGGTCTTGGAAAACCTACCACTCCGACTCCATTTTGGTTTGGGGAAGAGATTCAAATCGTAGATACATTTTAGTGGCCCTTATTGATGATCCCGATGGGGAGCAAATCATCCGAAATCTGGTAAAACCAGTGGAAAAAGTTTTGAAAAAAACCGAAATTTAGACATTGGATAGCATCTCGGACCAATGATCTACAGATTAGCAAACAATTTTTTTGACATTAGAAAAGGGGAATACAAAATTTCCCTTTTTATGTTTTGTTACATCTTTCTGGTAATCTCGGTGCTGTTGATCATAAAGCCGACCATCAATGCACTTTTTCTTTCTGAACTAGGTGCCGAAAAACTTTCCGTGGCCTATGTGCTGGTGGCGGTCACCGCTGTCTTAAGCTCTCTGTTCTACACACGAGTTCTGACCAAGTTTGGGCTGAATCATATTATAAAAACCACATTGACAACCTCAATTGCGGTCCTATTGGTTTTGGGAGGTCTCTTGAAATTGGGGCTGATGAATATTTATTTGCTCTTCTTTTTCTACATCTGGGTGGCAATTTACGCCGTATTGTCTGCCTCCCAATTTTGGGTCTTGGCCAATTTGGTTTTCAATGTCAGGGATGCAAAACGACTTTTCGGTTTTATAGGTTCAGGAGCTATTCTAGGTGGAATTTTTGGAGGTTACCTCACCTCCATTTTTGCACCACTTCTTGGAAATGAGGCCATGATTTTTATTGCCGCTCTCTTGTTATTTGGCTGTTTTCCGTTACTCAGGTTTATTTGGAAGCTTCGGGTGAACAAATTGGATGAGTTTAAACAGAAAAAACGAATTGCATTGACGGATGGCCACCCCTATAAATTGATCAAAAAATCCCGTCACCTTACCTATATGGCCTTGACCGTGGCCGTTGGGGTCTTGGTGGCCAAATTGGTGGATTACCTCTTCAGTGATTTTGCTGCCAAATCCATTGAAGATCCAGAGGAACTTACCTCATTTCTCGCTTTTTGGTTCTCCACCTTCAATTTATTGTCGCTTGCGGTGCAGCTTTTCCTCACCCATCGCATAGTGGGTATCTGGGGGGTTGGTTTTTCCTTGATTTTATTGCCTTTGGGCATTCTTTTTGGCGCTGTTTTTTTCTTGATACTGCCCGAACTTTCTGCAATTGTGGCCATCAAGGCCATGGATGGGGTGCTGAAACAATCCATCAATAAAAGCGCTTCGGAATTACTGGCTCTCCCATTGCCCTTCGAGCTGAAAAACCGGACAAAATCCTTTATCGATGTGGTGGTGGACAGCATTGCCACCGGTGTTGCAGGCTTACTGCTCATCTTCTTTGTCAATGGACTTGATCTTGGGACCACGAGCATCACCCTATTGATTATTGGTTCGGTTCTAGTTTGGATATTTTTTGTAGGGGTTTTGCGCAAAGAATACTACGCCACCTTCAAAAAAAATTTGGAAAATGCTGCGGCCAAAACAGCCATTGCTTCATCCGCAAAGGTGAAGAAAGTATCCGTGGTCGAGGGAATGAAGAACGTTTTTTCAGGTGGAAGCGAAGAGCAGCTCCTTTTTATGCTGAACAAATTGATGGAAATCAATGACAGGAGGTTTTCTGATGATGTTCTGAGATTATTGCAACATCCCTCCCTAAAGGTAAAAGCTGCAGCCATGCGTAACCTCTATTTTCTGAACAGTGCCACCATGGTCGTAAACATTAATGAGCTTTTGGGGTATGAAGATGAAGAATTGACCTTGGCCACTTTTGAGTATTTGTTGCTTCACGCGGACCAACATGGGGAATATGTTTTTGACCAGTTTCTGGACGCGGATAGCCCACTGATTCGGGATACGGCCCTTTATTGTTTGGCACGGGAAAGTGCCGGAAACATGGCCTTAAAATCCAGGCATGGTTTGGCCGAAAGACTGGAAAAGCGGTTGGCGCAAAAAGAGATTCCCATAAATTCACTTGTGTTGAAAACCATAGGTGCCGCAGGATATCCACAGCACTATCCCGTGATCATGGAGAACCTTGGCAGTAAAGATGGCAGTCTAAAAGAAGCTGCCATCATCGCCGCCGGTATCAGCATGCGGCCCATGTTCATCAACAACTTATTGCACTTACTTCCCCATAAACCAATGCGCCCTTTGGTAATTGAGGCGCTGAACAACTATGGCCCTGGAATTCTGCCCATTTTGGTGTCACATGTAAAAAATCGGACTATAAATCTTGAAATTTGCCGTTTTGTACCCTTAGTGATAAAGTCCTTTATGTCCAAAGAAGCTGTCCACTCCCTGTTTCAGCTTTTTGATGATGTTGACCTTAGTATTCGATTGGAAGTGGTCCGGGCCCTTAGCGATATCCGAAAAGAACGACCTACTTTACGGTTCAATCGGTTTAAAATAGTGTCTAAGATTTTTGAGGAGTGCAAATTGTACCACCAAACGCTTTCGGCCATGCATACCCAGATTATTATCTCCTACCGAAACCGGAAAAAATCGGGAGCAAACATTGACGCTGAGGAAAGGGATGCCCGCTCGTCCTTATTGGAGTTATTGGAACGAAGACTGGATTCAGGCTTGGAGCGGATATTTAAACTCTTGGGATTAAAATATGTGCAGGAAGATGTGCAAAATGCCTATTTGGGGCTTTTGAGCCCAAAGGAAGAATCGCGTAACAAAGCCATTGAGTTTTTGGACAACCTGCTTACGGGCAACCTCAAACAAAAGTTACTACCGATTATTGAGGAAGCCACCATGGATTTTTCTTCGGAAGAAGCCATCCAAAAAATCAAACATAGCATCCCGAGCGAGATGGAGTGTTTTGAGCAATTGCTAAATGTACCCGATATAAACCTAAAACTGGCCGTAATATACCTTATCGGAAAACAAAAAGACAGTCGCTTTAAACCCCTCTTGGAACGGTTTACAACCGATGAAAACCAAAAAATCAAAGATTTTGCCCTTAAAGCATTCGAAGAAATCAGCCCTTCCTAACGATTTTGTCGATGGCTGAGGCCAAATACATATGGTCCGAAGCTGAATTTTTCCGTAGCACATTGGTCATCAGTACCACCATATACCTGCAATTATCAGGATGCTCTACAATGATTACGGAGTTCATAAAGTTTTGCACATTGCCCATATACTTTCCGCATTCCTCCCCTTTGCTGCGGTCACATTTATATAGGCTCCCCGATTTAAAATAAACGGCTGCCTCTTTCAATGCAGGGGATTGCGCGTAACGAATCCGCCGATCAGTCATGTACATCAAGCGTTTCATCTCCAGACTACTCGCCTCATCGATTACTTTGCCCTGCTCCAACTGCACCAAAAACTTCATGAGTCCGTAAGGCGTGCCAATGCTACCTCCCTTGTCTCCCACGTAGGTGTTGGCCCCATTCGTGAAAAAACTGCCCAACCTCCATTCATCAGCAGTGATTCCCAAATCACGAAGTGGAAGATTGACCACATCATTGGCCAAATCGGTCAACTCCTTTTTTGGGGTTTCCTTGAAATAGGCTGTGGCCTCCTCTTCGGTCAGTTCAGGATATTTCACCCCGAACGCAGTCATCAAAAGCGCCTCCCGCCAAACGACACTGGCCGCTCCGTTGTTGCTCACCGAAAGCATGTGGTCCGCCCATTCATACAAACTGAATACATCACTGGCAATCACCTGGCGTTTGACCAAAGTGTTCTTCTCCACATTGAAAATAGGAATGGTATGCTCATCAGTCAAGCCCCACACCCCAGCTCTTACCACTTTGTTTTTCAGCAATTGAGTGCGAAGCTCAAAGGAATCGGGGTAAATTTTGGCCAATTGTTCAAAAAGTGCCACAAGCACGGCTAATTTACCCACACTACCCGGCTGATACCCCAAGGTCTTGTTCCGTTCGGCATACCGGACGCTATCGGGATCCGAAATATCCAAAATGGTCAGGGAATAACTTTTGTCCAAACCTCGAAACAGTGTTCCAATTTCCTTTTGAAAGGATTCATCCACCGTAAAAAAGCTTCCCACGCTATCGTCTTTTCTAGTGAGTAAGTTCAATTGGATATCCTCCCACGATTTTTTGGCACCTTCGGGAAGTGGAGAAGAGGTTTCCTTCAACTCCCCATTCTTGATCATTTCCAGCCGTTTGAGTCGCTTTATTCCGGTGCGTTCATACCCATCGATGGGGTATTCCACAAATTCAGTGAATCCTAATCCCATCAAACCTAAAATTCCTAAAGCAAGTATCTTTCTCATCTACAATTTTTTAGATAGTGAAATACGTCTGGCAAGGTCAATCTTTGGGGTGATGGATTCCAAATACGTGGAACCCAATGCCCTTTTATTCTCCACAAATGGCCTAATCTGGAACAACCACAGCTTATTGTCCCTAAAGCCCAACTCCACATCGTAAGCCCCTTGGTAATCCGAATCGGTTTCTTTGGGAACCCGCTCTCGAATGGTATGGGCCAAATCCCGAATTTCATTGATGTTCCGTTCGTTAAGCACACGGTCTTGAAAAGTGGCCTTCTTCTTCTCCGTGCCTCCCGTTTTGGGCAGACTGTTGTAGAAACGTTCACGGGCAGGTGCCAACAAGGTATAGCCTCCTTCATCTTTAATGAGGTATTGTTCCGCAGCCTGACCATCAACCGCGCCACCGGCACCTCGGCTAAATGCCACGGTAAGGTCGTTCTCCGTTCCCGAACTGATTCCCTTGGTAATCAAAACGCCAGAATAGTCCACATCCACACTCGGAATCACCAAAATGGACGGAAACACATTCTCCGGGTTCAATAAATATTTTTGACGCCATTTAAAACTTCGTTCGGTATACGGAGAGGCCCAAACGTCTTTGATGCCTTCCAAGATTTTGGTTTTATCCACCGAATTGAAAATGGTAAGGTTCAATCCTGCACCCGTGAAATCCTTTAGATCCTCCATGTTAGTATCACTGCGAAGGAAAACGGGAACATTTCCCAGTTCGGAACCCAAAACTTCTTTGAAACCTTCTTCCAATTGCGTTATAAAAGTGTCTTGCAAGGGCATTTTTTTAATGGCTTCCCGTAAGGTTTCCAATTGGCGTAATTGATAGTTTTCCACCTCTTTTTCGGATATGCCCGAAGCCAACATGCGATTGGCCTCTTGGAACATTTTAGTCAAAAACTGCCAGTACGAACCCTCTTGACCAGGCATGTTTTGGTCCATGTGTGTCCTGAAAATTCCGAAGGGGATCACCAAACCTTCCACCACATTCTCCGGGAACATTTTTTTGAGCTGACCCAAATTTGCAGCTTTGGGACCACACAATTTCCCGGAATCATCCGCGACCACGGTTCGCATATCCAAAACCTTGTTTTCATCCAACCGTATCTGCGCAATTGGCACCTCAATGCGTTCTTCTTTACGTTCCTTTTTGGCGAAAAGCGTCAATTCCTCCGAAGTCATTTGGTTTTCGGGTTTAAGGATGATGTTTCCCTTTTTGGAAACCGCATAAAACACCCTTGTGCCATCGTACTTTTGAAGGTCTTGTAGATTTTGGTCAGATAATGCTGCATTGGGAATTCCCAAGTTTCGGGCCAACAGCTGCACATGGGAAACCATATTTCCTTCGGCTACAGTAGCAATACCGGCAACGGGTTTTAAATCGGATGGAGGACGTTGAAACACATAGATTTTGTCCGATGAAACTTCTATGTCATCCGAACTGCCGCCCACAACCACTAATTCTCCAAACGCATATCCAGGGTTTAATCCTCGTATCGTACTTTGGTTCTGTAAGTCCATCACTTTGTTCGTCAATTGGGATTCTGTGGAAATGAGATTCCCCAGCTCCCCCACACTTTGCCCCAAATGTAGTGCCACCGACCCACGAATCTTATCATCTACAAAACCAGCAGTGAGCGGTTCAAAAGCAACATATTCCTTTACGATACCATCGTAATTGGCCTTGACCATGGCGGCACTCCACTCCACCGCAGACCTTGCCCGGTTTAATATTTCGGTTAATTCACCCAGTGACCGCTCCTGAGCTTCATAATTGGTAAGATCACTTGACAGTTGGTCCCATTCCCATTGCTCCAAGTAGCCCGAACCGGTAACGGCCATGCCTAAGTAACAGATTTTATGCAGGAGTTCCTTCAAGGTTTCAGCTTGATAGTCGGGCGAACTTTTGAATACAATTTCTTCCAATTTCAGGGAAACATCCAGCAACTGGAGCCTTGCCATAGGTCTTTTCTCCTCCAAAATACCGGCACGGATATCGAACAAGAGCTGCGAAGCTTGTTCCAATAATAATTTTGGACTGCCCATTAATGCTGAATTGGAAGCAAAACTTTCAATTTTTTTCCCTAAATCAGTTCCTTTAGTCAAGGGAGCCATTTTGGGAAGCGCAGAAATGTCCACAGGCTTATGAAATTCCTTCATGGTGGCCACCAACTCATCCAATTTTTTGGAAATATCCGCAGTCAACTTAGTGCTGTTCGCTTGCTTGAACCGCACCACTTTTTGAACATCGCTTTCTTCCGGTTGGCTGTGGATCTTCACTCGTAAATCCATAAAAGGCAGGTACAGATCAGATATCACTTTGGATTCGCTCCGCATCTGTTGGGCCACATTGTCATCCCCATTGTGGGGAATATCCTTAAGGGATTGACGCACCAGAAAATACTCATTCTTCAAAACCTCATTTTTCGCCAAGAGCCATTTGTAAAATTCGATGCCCCATGCTTCCTCGTCTTCCGCTTGGATGGCTCCCCGGTAAAATTGCCCTTTTTGATTGATCCAACCGTTGTCTACGCTCTTCAGGTATTTGTCAAGTTGGTACTGTTTCAGTCGGGAGTGATCATTTTCGGCATCCCAAAAGGGTTCTTGATCAGTATATGCCAAAATCTGGCCCAGATATATGTGATTGGATTTCCCCAAAGCCACGACCTCCTCTTTATAACGGGCATGCTGAACCCCGGGGCCAATCTCATCGGGACAGGGGTCCTTGGGAGCGCGAATACTTCCATCGGCACAGAACCAACGGATATCCCTATAGGGGCCTCGAATGTCATTTTTATATTTCTGGATTAGTGCGGCAATGTCATTTGTCTCGACTTTTTGAGCCTGAATTGGATATGGCAGCGCCAAAACAAAGCATAAAACAATCTTGCAAAAACGTTCCATAGCAATCACGTTTTAGGATGGGTTCTTCACAACAAAGGGAAAATCCTTTGTAGTAAATATATTCAAATAACATCAGAAATTGTTATTTGTTCATCAGTCTTGATGAAGGTGTTCTCCAAGTGAAGTATAGTAGCTCCTGCAAGAACCGAACTTTTTTCTCCGAGCCTCAGTTTTACTGGGACTACCACTTTTTGATTTCAAAATGTTGACGATTTGTGAACTTTTATTATTGATTTGACTTTGGTCACATCAAAAATACCTCCAGTCACAGGCGGCCATGGGCCACCAAATATTTTATAATGTACCAAAAGCTTAAGAACACATAAAAAACAAGTTGGTTCGTGTAAAAACCAAAATTATATTGTTAAATGTATTCATCTTCAAGGTCTTAATGATAAAAGTCTTTTCATGACCTTCAGGTTAGTATACATTTTGTTGCTTATTTCATCATTGCACCTAAATGGACAACAGCAGTTCAACCTAAAAAGAATCGACTCCAAAATTACAATCGATGGTGCTTTGGATGAGTCTGTTTGGCAAAATTTGGAAAAAACTACGCCTTTTCTCAATCAATGGCCAAAGGACACTGGTGAAGCTGATTCGCAAACCGAGGTTCGCATGGCCTATGATGATGTGTTTTTATATGTAGGCATCACATGCCATGAAAAGAACAATCAACATATAATTCGAACGTTAAAACGGGACCAAGATGATGAACATTTTGGCAGTGATGGCATTGGCATTGTTCTAGACCCCTTCAATCAAAGGACCAATGGTTTTTTCTTTGGCGTAAATGCGGGTGGAGCTCAATTTGAAGGATTGATCAGTGTGGAGGGCAATGAATCATATATCAATGAAAATTGGGACAATAAATGGTTCTCTGAGATTTCTTTGGGCAATAATGTTTGGTATGTTGAAATGGCCATACCCTTTAGAACATTGAGGTACGATACTTCCAACAGGGTCTGGGGTTTGAACTTTGTGAGAAATGACATGAAGAACAACTACTACTCTTCGTGGAACAGGGTGCCCCTGAATTTAAATACGATTAATCTGGGATATACCGGAGAGCTGTTATGGGATTCAAATCCGCCTAAGGCCAAAAAAGGAAACATTAACCTTTTGCCCTATATGGCTGGAGGAATTGCTAGGGACCATGAGTTGCAAGGTACGGAGCAGTACAGTTTTGAAGTGGGTTTGGATGCAAAGTTGGCCATTTCTTCATCCTTGAATTTAGACCTGACCCTTAATCCTGATTTTTCCACTGTGGATGTGGATCAACAAATAACCAACCTTACCCGCTTTGCGCTATTCTTTCCGGAAAGAAGAGGCTTTTTTCTAGAGAACAGTGATCTGTTCACCTCTTTTGGAAAGGAAGACATCACCCCTTTCTTTTCCAGAAGAATCGGACTTGCCAATGGACAGCCCACGCCCATTCAATACGGAGCGCGAATATCCGGGAACCTATCCAATAAGCTTCGGGTGGGGGTAATGGATGTGCAAACGGGAAAAACGGACAATGCAAATGCCCAGAATTACTTTGTTTCTTCTTTTTCACAGCGTTTTGGCAAAAGATCAACCTTGGATGCACTTTTGGTGAATCGACAGCGAACCACTCAAAATTCAGACTCTACACAGGCTGCTTATAATAGAGTTTTGGCATTGGAGTATAATTTTTTGGATGAAACGGGAAAATGGAGTGCCAATTTGGGAATGCACAAATCTTTCAATCCCGGCGAGTTCGAGGAGGAATATTACTATACTGCCACCGTTCGGTTCAACAATAAAAATATATTGACCCGGTTGTCTGGGGACAGGGTAGGTGAAAATTACATCACAGATGTGGGCTTTGTGCCAAGACTGAACAACTTTGATGCTGAGAACGAGGTATTTGTGAAGCTGGGATATTATCAATTGTCGCATCTTTTCGTATATAATTTCCTCCCGGGACATAAGACTTCAAAATACAACCTTCACGGGCCACGCGTTTCCACTCGGGCCTTTTTGAACATGGATGGATCACTGAACTCATCAATAGCGGGCTTCTATTACTTTTTTGATTTTAAGAATCAGAATGCATTGGAGTTGAGTTATGTGAACGAGAAGAACGATTTGCCTTTTGATTCCTTTATTGTGGGTAACATTCCTTTTTCGAAAGGCTACTATTCATACGATAGGGTCGGTTTTTGGGGTCGTCTGGATCCAAGGAAACAATTTTCTGGAAGCTTGGGTGCAGAATATGGGAGCTTTTATAGTGGCAACAGATTGTACATTGAGGCGGAGACCAATATTCGTTTCCAGCCTTGGGGCAATTTTATCTTGCGTTATAATTTTAATGATGTACGGTTGCCTTCAAATCTGGACAGTGCACAATTGCACCTTTTTGGGCTTACCTCGGAAATATCGTTTTCAAATACCATGTTCTGGACCACTTTCCTTCAATACAACACCCAACAGGACAACATTAATATCAATAGTCGGTTTCAGTGGCGCTTTTTGCCCATGTCCGATCTTTTTGTGGTCTATACCGAAAACTATTTCCCAGAAAGCTTGGCAATCAAGAACCGGGGTATAGTGTTAAAATTCACCTACTGGCTTTAATGGGAATGTTCTTTAACGGATGTTACCCTGCTTTTGGACAAAAACCTGGGATAATTGAAGCCAAGCCAAATCCCAATAATCAGTGAAGCACCTGCCAATATATCAAACCAGATGGGGTCACCTGTTTTGCCGGTTAAAATAAGGTAGGTCATTTCCACCGTAACAAGCACGGTAATGCCCCATGGTACGGTATTGATCTTATTACGGATGATCAATCTGGCAACAATGCCGGCCAAAATTGCCGCAATGAAGGTCGCCAATCCGCCAAGTGCAATCTCGCTAATGGGCGAAGAATTATAGCTGATTCCATCAAAAAGAACTTCTTGGGCTATGGTCGCGAAGATGATCAGGGCAATTTCGCCGCCAATAATCGCCAATACAATTCGGAAAATGTTTTTTGAATTCATGACATCTAAATTTTTGTTGCGTTGACTGTTGTATCGGGTGTGCGGAGCGTCAAAGAAGTAACCGTATTGTCTTGAGCCGTGAAAGTTACGGTGACGGAAGGAGAACCATTATAAATATACAAATTGTCCTTTGTTTTAAGTAATGCGCCACCGAAGCCCCCAATTGGACCCAAGGTCATTTTATCCCTCATATTAAGTGAAATTGTGAACCCATCTTTTTCGCCCTCACCATATTTGTAGTCCCCTAAAAACTTTTTTTGTTCTTGCTTGGTTTCGTCCATATAGGTTTCTCCACCGGCATCCCCCAAGGATTCCAAATAATCAATGGTTTTTTTGAGATTATCCATTTCTGTGTAGGTCATTTTATCGTTCATTCGCTCCCCGTAATATGCATGGTCCAATAAGCTTATGCCATGTGGGCCCATGGTTCTTTGTATGCCCGGGTAAAATTCGACCATTGATTTTACAACATCATGGACACCCATCATCGCGAAGGTAAAAATGGTGGGCCTGGCCCCTTTTTGGATTAGGTATTGCACAATGTCCCTACGTCCAACGTGGGAAGCTGCCCCAATGGCCGACTCGAAATCCCCAAAACGCCATTCCCAAACAGATCGAGCAAGCTCTGGTCTTTTATCCACAAGCTCCTTTACACGTTCTAGATTGGAATGCGATTTCCCCACTACCTCCGATACGATTTCGGGATCGATGTTGGGAAAGTGTTTGGGAACAATCTCAGTAGTTGTGCCGAAATGTTGACTTTGGGTTTTCTCACCTGCCGAGGCCAACGGGGACAATGATAGGCCCACCAATCCCAAAGCGGATGTTCTTATGACCGTCCTCCTGCCTTTTGACATGTTTTCTGAAGTCTTCATGATTGTTCTTTTTTTGTTGGGTGATTAAACGTCCAAATCGCATCTGGTTGTTTGACCCACTTTTGGGACTGCTTATCAAAAATTTGGCTTTTGGTAAGTAGGGTGGAATCATTTAAGAAAATATGGGTGTTCTTATGCATCTGGGGTGCTCCATTGGAATAGGTCATTATAAAACGTGACTCCCGCGTCAGAGAATCAGGGAAATAGGAGGTGCCCCTTGCACTGCCATATTCACCTTGTTGATTAAAAATGATGGTGTCCTTTTCTGCAACACGATATTCTTTAATATTCCAAAAGGAAATGGTGTCCCCGGTTTTTGTAAAGCCTAAAATTTCTCCCCTTAAAGTGTCGCCTTCCTGTAATTCAAACTTCATAATGAACGATTGCATTGCAATGGTCGTATCACTTGGAAGGTGCACCCATAAACCTTTATTTTTTGAAAGTTTTTCAAAAAATTGATGGGCGTTTTCCAGGGGTTCTTTTTTTACTGATTTTGTGCATGAAAGGATCATTATCAAAACCATTCCCAACATGGGGTTCTTAATACTCATCATCCAAATGTACTTTCAGTATGACAGGTTCGTATAATTTGTGCATGGGGAACAGCCCATTTTCATTATATCTTCCGAATTGGGCATTTGCGATATAGTAAAATACATTTTTTACGAGTTCTCCCGTTGTTGGGGTATCCATCATAGGATGTTCTATTTCCAGCGGTTCGGATTTAATAATTTTTCTCCCGCTTTCATCGAGGAACAACCTAGTCACTGTATTGATGTCAGGTTGCACACCTACGAGTGAGTTTTTATAATAGTACAGGCCGTCAATACTTTCTCTTCTGGATATATTTAAACCATCTGGCACTTCCAGCGGACTTATCTGACCAGAGTTTATATTAATGAGAGCAATACCTTCGGAATGGGCTACATATAATTTTTCTCCGTTCTCAGAAAAAGCAATGCCATTTGGGTATTTTATCATATTTGATTCGTACACTTTTTCTAAAATTCCACTGCCATTCTTGATTCGATACAAGGCATGATCCTTAAACATATGGGTCACATAAACATCACCATTGGGAGCAATGGCGATATCGTTGAAAAAATGAACCTCCCCAGGCAAATCGAAAACAAACTTTCCAAGCAAGATGCCCTTGTCCAAATCAAACTTGAAAACTCCTGCAGGACGACCTTCCACATCATCCTTTAAGGTATAGCCCTCAAAATTGTCCCCGCCAGAGCTGCATACCCATAAAATCCTACGTTCAACGTCTATTTTTATGCCGATGACCATCCACATGCCATACTGATCTGCGGTTACAAAATCACTGAGCTCACCATTTTTATGGAGCTTTACAACCTTGCCCTTTCTTGTGCTACCAATAAAGAAGTTCCCGCCTGTGGGGTCGTAAGCAATACTTTCTGGAATCAAATCCTTTTCAGGAACCGTGAATGCAATGTGGCTTTTATTGTACGGTTCAAAAGTATCTTGGGCAAGGCTCGGAACCATTCCCAGTAGGTAAACACCAAATACGAATGCATACTTTTTCATTGGAGAACATTGTCTTATTGATTCTTATAAATGTAGTTGGATCAAGGAGGTCAGATTTATCTATTATATATGTTGATTGATATTTTATGTATACGACACACTTTCTTATGCAAAGTATTTTAGATAATTTATAGGGGTGTTCGCATAAAAAGTATCAAGCATGGTGACAAAAAGAGTTAAGTTTAAACTCTTATCAAGTGGAGGTGAACTTTAAATATATTTTATACCACATCCTATTCTGGGTGGTCATTATGTTGGCCTTTGCGGTTTCCGAGTGGGGATATCGGCAATCCATACAGGAGGCCATTATTTTTGAATTGCTTTTCCTGCCTTCAAGATTGGTTGCAGTCTATATAAACTGGTTTGTTTTAATTCCAAAGATTCTTTACAACAATAAAATCCTGGGCTATTTTGGTGTGTTGCTCTTGGTCATAGCGATTTTGGCCATTGCCCACCGCTATTTTGTATTGTATTGGGGGTACCCAAATTATTTTCCCCAGTGGGTCGATGCCTCGAGAGATCGGGTCTACGACCTGCCCAGATTGGCTCAAAATGCACTAATAATTGTATCTCCCGTTGCATTTACAACCGGCTTTAAATTATTCTCGGATTGGTTTAAACAACGTAAGGAAACGGAAATGCTCAGGGAGGAAAAGAGAGACGCAGAGCTTAAGTTTTTAAAATCGCAGATAAATCCCCATTTCTTGTTCAATACCTTGAACAGTATTTATGGCTTGGCCCTTGAAAGCTCAAAAAAAACGCCGGGCCTGATCTTAAAGTTATCGGATATTTTGAGCTATACCTTATATGAGTCTGGAATGGGCAAAGTACCACTAGAAAAGGAAATACAGCTTATAAAGAATATTATTTCTTTGGAACAGGAACGCTTTGGGAAACGGTTGGATATCTCCTTCGTTGTTAAAGGTGACACCAAGAACATACAAATACCGCCACTGCTTTTAATCCCTTTGGTGGAAAACGCCTTTAAGCATGGTATACAAAACGAAGTAAAAAAAGGATGGATAAACATTGATTTATTCACCCAAGTAGATATACTGAGGTTTCATATTTCCAATAGTATGCCATCCGGTATGAAAAAGGAGAACAATATTGACGGGCTAGGCCTTAAAAATATAAGTAGGCGACTAGAATTGTTGTTTGAAAACAGACACCTGCTTAAAATAGAGGAGAATCAAGATACATTTTCTGTGCATATGGAAATTAACTTTAACCCAAAAACAGATGCTTAAGTGTTTGATTATTGATGATGAGCCCATAGCGCAAAATATCATTCGCGGGTATTTGGACGATACGCCCGGTCTTGTTCTCATGGGTATTTGCGATAATGCCATCGAAGCTATTGAAATACTCGAAAACAAAGAGGTGGATATCATTTTCCTGGATATTGAAATGCCCAAGCTCTCAGGTCTTGCCTTTTTAAAGACCTTGGAAAAAACACCAGAAACAATCATCACAACGGCTTACAGGGAATTTGCTGTTGAAGGTTTTGAATTGAGCGTTGCCGACTATTTACTGAAGCCTTATTCGTTTGAAAGGTTTTTAAAGGCTGTTAACAAGGTCAAAAAAAGGATTGAAGCAGAGAAAAGCTTGGGCACGGGTAGCAATGTTGCGGAACAGACCTACACATATTTCAAATCAGGCAGAAAAAATGTAAAGGTCATGTACAGCGATATAGTATTTATTGAGGGCCTGAGCAATTATGTAAAGATTCATCAGGTGGATGATAAAATATTGGTGGTTTATGAGAGACTTTCACACCTCCAGAAAGTCTTGCCCTACCAAAGGTTTGTACGAATCCATAAGTCCTACATCATCTCATTGGAGAAAATAATAAAATACGGCGTGGACTCTGTGGAAGTTGGCGAAAAAGAACTTACCATAGGCAAAAGCTACAAAGAAAGGTTTTTGTCAAAAATTAAAAACTTCAATCCATGATTTTTTAAAGCCTCTCCAATGACTCTTTATCTTCAATAATAAAATGTATCGGTTAAAACTCAAAAGGTTAATAGTAAAGGAACACAGCGACAGTGAACCTGTTTAACTACCATGCTAACAAAATTATCCTACAGAAAACATTTTGATAGATTTTTTTGTTTTCTAACTAAATATGGGGGAAATGCTTCAGAAATTTCAATTAAATCAAAGCGAGAACCAATGAGTAAACTTGAGGGCTATAAAATGCTCATTGAGTGGGTTGTCTTCAATGCCAGTTACTTTGGAAAAGACAAGAAAAAAATCCGACAAAGGTGAATATCTGTATTGAAGCCTTGCATATCCACTGAATATGTCTTGTTGTGTATTTAGTTGTAGTACACTATTTATGAAGAGCTTATTGGTTAGGCTTAAATTAATTTCATTTATCAACAAATCCAGATTTGAATCACCAAATTGGTTTGGAAAGTCCAAAATATTCTTTTCATAGGCCAAATTAATATTGCCATAGGGTTGGAGTCTATATCCAACTTTCACATTTCCGGAGGTGATCTTCCCGTTATAAAAGCTTCCGGCTGCTGCAGACAAATCAATCAAAAATTTACTGTTCCTATTGGATTTGTACCCAAGGTCCATGTTATTAAAGCGGTAACCTCCTATGGGCAATGGTTCCTCTGGAGAGATGCTAAAGGGCACAAGTAAGTTAACATCCGCATGGGATAGTGTTAAACCCAACGTAGAAGTGTTTCTCCAATTTGCGGAAAGTGTCACTTCCGAGTTCCACTCATTAAAACTATCGTTTGAGTCAAGATAAACGCTGTTAAAAACATTGAAGCCCAAAGAAACTAATTTTGAGCCTTCCTTTGTCTTGTACCATGTGTACGAACTACTATTGGTAAGGCTTTTATAGCTTAGGCGCACCTCTTCTCCAGTAACAGGGTTGAACTGTATCAGCCGACCTATAAATCCCATATCCGCGTAATAATCCTTTTTCATGGACTGGAAGTATGTTGTGGATCTCATAGATCTGCCCGATATACCAAGTAATCCGTAATACGTGAAATTTTCTTTGTTTATTGTCTTTTTAAAAGAATGGATGTAACCGGCCCATCCTGAAATTGTTCCGGAATCATTTGAATAGTAAAATTCACCTCCAAGATTTCTACCATACGGGTCCTCCGAATCTCCATTCATTTCCTGCCTATTTAGGAAAATTGCCTTGAACAAAGACCTTTTCATTATTCGATGGTTAACCGTAAGTGCCATATAATTTTGACCCGTCTCACTAACGCTACTTTTGGAATGGACATCCATAAATCCTATTCTAAATTTTGGGTTGAGGTTTCCCGTAAGCCTTATACCGCCATAAATGGGAATTGGATTTCCCTCTGGATCAAGGCCTATCCGCCTTGAAAAGAAGGGTTGGTCTGGAAAAATTCCAAATTCATTGAAAACATCAGCATTTTCTAGAAAGAATGGTCGTCTTTCTGGAAAAAAAACACTGAACCTGGTTAGGTTGACCACCTGTCTATCAACCTCAACTTGTGAGAAATCAGGATTGGCGGTAAAATCCACATTAAGCGTTGACGCTACCGTAAATTTACCGTCCAGACCCAGATCAAAATCATAGTTGTCGTCATCATTGTGCCTGTAATTTGTGGCTAGATAAGGGTTTAATGAAAAATTATGCCCTTCCTGTGGTAGGTTCCCACCGAATTCCATGGTTTTCACATATCCCAAATCCCATTCGCTGAACTGGATGGGCATGGCGGACAAAGAATGGATTTCATTTTTAGAATTTATGGCCCTAATGATATTAAAGCCCCAATTGTTAAGGTCTTTATCAAATTTTATGGATCTAAAAGGTATGGCTATCTCAACATCATAATGATTGGAATATCGTTTAGTTCCAGAAATCCATTTTTGATCCCATGACAGATCCACCGACCCTTGTGCCACCAATCCATCAGATCTTGCATTAAAAGCGTTGACCCAGAATAGATAACCATTCGTCTTTTTGTTCAAAGGATCAAGGACAATCCCCACGCCATCACTTTCCAACACCGGGGCGTCTCTTTTTTGCAATTGAACTACGGGATTAGAGTCAAAATGGCATTTTATAAAAAGATATATGTTTTCCTCATCATACTTAAGCCAAACCTCCGTTCTATCTTTTGGTGCTTTGTCGGTTAAGGGAAACTTAACAGAGAGGTTTTCAATATGTGGCATTTTATCGTAGACCAATGTATCCAAAATGCCATCTACTTGTATTTTTTCGTTCTTAGATGGGTTCAAGGTAAAACAACAGTTTTGTTGAAAACCAAAAAAAAGAAACAAGCCTAAAAGCAAACTCATAGCATTAATACGGTTTTATTTTCTCATCTTATATTCAAAGAATAAGACCAGGATTGAGAGTAATGCCAAAACCCCAAGACCCCACCAGACCTTTGAGAATTTTTTATGTGCAATTAATTCTTCATCCTGATTTGATCCAAAATTGAAATACTCATCATAATCCTTGGTTTCGGAGACTTTTTTTATATAACCCATGAGGTTCCAGACTTCATCTTCGGAAAATTCATGGACAGGCATAATGGTCTTATCATAAGCATTGAATATATCGATTGCCAACGCATCACCCTGTGCCACCATTTGTTGGGAATTTGTAATAAAGCCATGCAACCATGCATAATCATAAAAACGATAGACATAGGCCAATGGAGGTCCTATTTGCTCTTCAAATATGTTATGGCACTGAGTGCAATGTTTTTCAAAAAGTTTCTTGCCGTTTTTCAGAGAGACATCATCTGTTGGAATCATTTCCTCGGGAATGGAAGGGAACTCTTGGGACACTGAAAGAACCGAGAAAAACAAGCAAAAACATGCCAACAGGTAACGCATTTGGAAAAGTTTTTGCCCAAGTAAAGTATGGAAATCAACAAAACAAAGGAGAAGTTTAACTTATGGGTAAAGAAAAGGGATAGTTTTACCTTTTAATCTTTTCACGGTACAATGCAGGTGAGGTGCCTGTATACTTTTTAAAATTATTATTAAAAGAAACCTTGTTGTTAAAACCACTTTCCATGGCCACTGCCAAGACTTTTAAATCTGAATTTCTTAAAAGTTTTTTTGAATGATCTACCCTGAAATGATTTATCAATGATTTAAAATTATCGTACTCACTGCATCGAATCACTTCTGACAATTGCGCATCGGAAATATTTAGATCACGTGCCAAATCAATGATTCGATAATCAGAATCCAAATATTTTTGGCTCTTTTTCAAATATAGAAGGGTTCTTTCTAAAATAATATTGTGTTCGGGTGTTTGCTTTTGAGCTCTTGTGCGAAATTTTGATTTAATAAGATATTGGTGCCCAGAGACATAGAAGAAGCAGGATATGATAAGTGCAGTACCATAATCAACAATCCAGGTCAAAAATCCCAAGTATGACAATAGCCAAAAGACAACCATATAAACAATAAAGGCCATAAGTGCATAGGACATCAGTCTAGAACCCAGGGACCCGATTCCCTTTGAGGCAAAGACCAAAAAAACTGAGTTTAGGAATATCGAAACCACGCCTACATAGTTCCCCGTCTTTTGGAAGAAATCTGTTATTAAAAGTCCACTAATTAAGTAAACCCCAAAGACAATGAATGCAATATGGGTAAGTTTTTTTACTTTTTTCATGTCCATGGAAGCCAAAAGCAATGGTCCCAGCAATATGCTGAAATCAGGCGAATTGTTGCTCCATACAGAACCAATCAGGCCCTTTTCTCCGAGCCAAAAAAGTACCCAAGTAATCAATACAACACTAAAAACAAGGTAATAGGCGGCCACCTTCCAATCCTTAAGTTTATAGTATAGCAGAGCGGCTAGAAAAAAACCTTGGAAGGCTATTCCGAAGAACAAAAAGTCTATTATGATAGAATCAAAAAGCATGATTGTTGTTATTCGAAATTTAAAATGGCAAGCACCTCTGAATAAATGAGAAGGCTATTTACTTCTAAAGTTAGCATAAGAAGATAAATCCGGTCAAATCTAAGCTATATTATTTATCCCTAAACTATCCGTAGTTTGGTTTTACAGCTCCCCAAGTTTCATTCAAACAATGGAAAATCTATTGGTCTTTTGACAAGACAAAGGATTCCTTTTCATGGGCAAGGCTATATAACCCATATGGTATATACATTCTCAGCAATGACCACAGGAAACTATTACCTTAAAATTTCTCTAGAACATAAAACGCAGAAATAAGTTGTAAATACGCAATATTTGACAAGTCATTAAATCAAATTTTCCCGTTTTTCGAGTTTGTTCATCAATCAAATCTCTTAAATCATGAAAAACTGTTTTCTACTCCTTTTTTTTCTAATCAATTCAACTTTTTCCTATCCCCAACGTGGAGATACAAAGCATCTATCACTTGCCATGGATTCAATGATAGAAAGGCTGGACAGCACTTTCAACAGTCAGTTTGGAATGGGCATTGTTGTTGTGAAAAATGATAAAATTATATACGAAAAATACAAAGGTTTTGCAGATGTTGAGAACCTAGAAAAGGTTGCCGAAGGCACTGAATTCTATTTATCCTCAATTACAAAATCATTTACAGCAATGGCCGCTTTGCTGCTGCACGAGAAGGGCAAATTGGATTTGGACAAGCGACTGACCCAGTACTTTAATGACATCAAATTTGAGGGGGTTCCTTATGCGGACAGTATAAACATTCGGCACCTTTTGTCCCATACATCAGGTATTTCAAATGACTACCTTGCTGATCGCAAGGCCTATTATGGGAATTACACACATGGGGTTTTGTTGAAACTGCTTTCCAAATTCACAACAACCAACGCTGTTGGTTTGGGAAATTTTGACTACGATAATCTTGGGTATAATATTCTGGAACTTATCATTGAAAGAGAGCTGGGGCAAGATTGGAAAGAGGTTGTCACTGACGAAGTATTGAAACCAATTGGTATGGATGAAACCTTTACTTCCTTGAGTGCATTAATGAATCACCAAATCCCTGTTGCACAACCTCATTATCAATCCAACATTTCTGGTGCTTTGGAGAAATTGGAAATTAAAAAGAATGACAAAATGCTTCATGCCGCAGGGGGAAACTATAGCACGGTAAAGGATATGGCCAAATGGTTGATTGTTCAATTGAACGAAGGGAAAATCAATGGCAAACAAGCCATTCCGGCTCATTTGATCAAGCTTAGCCATACACCACAGGCTTTTCAGGAGCTGACCTATATTGATATCGATAGATATGGCTATGGCTATGGATGGAATTTGGGTGTTAATATTGAGAAAGATACCATTATACATCATTTTGGTGGATTTCCCGGTTACCATTCAGAAGTTTGGCTCCAGCCTGAAAATGATATTGGGGTGGCGGTAATGGTGAATGAAGGGAGTGGCATTGGCATTGTCACTTCTTATCTGCTCTCTTCTTATGCCATTGATTATTTCTTACATCCTGAGGGTATTGATGAAAAATACGAAAACCAATTAGCGGCTTACTCACAAATGGCCATGGAAAATTTTGAATCCATGGCAAAAGAGAAAGAAAAACGCTCTGAACGTCAATGGAAATTGGAATTGCCCAATCAAATGTATGTTGGTACTTACACTAGCGAAGAGTTGGGTTCAATTCAAATAGCGTTTAGTGATAGTAAAGGGTTTCAGGTAACCCATGGTCTTATAAAAAGCAAGACTGTAGAACCTTACACTTTAGAAAACTCCATGAGAGTTGACATACTGGAAAACGGGTCAGTTTTCAAATTCAACATTAAGGATGGAAAGGTCAAGAGTCTCGTTCAAGAGGATGTTGTTTACATAAAAGAATACTAATCTTAACCATTGCATTTTGAAATCACTTGTTTGTGGATTGCTCTATCTTGCCATAATGCACTCTTACTCCCAATTCGTTGTAAGTGGTATAGTTTTGGACGGCAAGGACAGTCGGCCGATACCCTATGTAAATATCGGAATTGAGAATACTCTTATAGGTACTGCTTCATTCGAAAACGGTGTTTTTAATTTGGAAATTCCGAATGATAACATCAAGGATTCCTTGGTTTTTTCAGCCCTTGGTTACCAAAGAAAAAAAATAAGTGTCCTTGTCCTTGGAGACAAGGATAGCATTACCCTTGAAGCTCAAAATACGAATCTTGATGAAGTAGTGGTGTCATTCAAAAAACAGAAGCTTCCAACCATAATTGATGGTCTCACCAAGCCCAACTATGGCTTTTTGGGAATATACTGGGACGGCAAATACATTTCCAGACCAGATGGGGGTTCTGCCATGGCCATACTCCTCAATAAGAAATCTCAAAAAATATTTCTTAAACATGCACAATTGTTCATCCACAACAATCGCCTACCCACCTTTGATCTAAGGGTAAGAATCATGAATGTCAAAGATGGCAAGCCGCACCATGATGTCTATCAAAAAAACATCCTTGTTAGCTCCACTAAAAAAAAGGGTGGATTAGTTATTGACCTCCGTGAATATCAAATCGTGTTGACAGAACCTTTCTTTTTGGTTTTTGAATGGATCACTTCGGAGGAAAATTCAAAAAAATTGAGCGATAAAGATATTGACCAACAAATAACCGCCTTTTCTGTTCGGGACATTCAGGAATATGTCGGATATGAAAGAAAATCGAGTATGTCTTCATGGGAACAATCCAAAAAAGTGGTGGTTGCCAATGTTTCTTACGCATTGTTGAATTGACTAAAATCCAAGATCAAGATTCTTTCAAAAAGAATCAATATCAATGTGAATGTATATCCAACAGACTTGGTTTGTACACAGACATTGAACCCTTGTTGGCCAGATTGTCCAATTGCTGTTGTAAAAAGTCACGAGTGTAGATCTTGCCCCTTACCATTATCATGTTGGGAGACCGTAAGGTTTCCAAATCATTTATTGGGTTGGCATCAAGTAATACCAAGTCTGCCCTGTATCCCGGTTTTATTTCTCCAAAATCTTCAGAATTTCTAGAGTCTCTTTTGATAAATTCGGCAAAATTCAGGGTGCCAATTCTCAGAATGTCCGCATTGCTTATTCCTATTTCCTTTAATAATCTAATCTCTTCATGGATAGAATAGCCAGCGGGAAGACCAATGATTAGGGGTGAATCCGTTCCCAGTAATAATTTGATTCCGGCATTGTGAAACTTTGGCACATAATTTTTCTGGAATGTCAATCCCCCATCCAATGAACCCGGTTGATTATAGCTTCCATTGAACTGTCCGTCCCAAATATTTTTATAGGTGGGGTTTGTGTATTCATATCCAGGTCTCATTTTCAGCTCATCATATCCAGATTGGTTGGCACCCCAAATTTTTGAAATAGCCTCGTAGGTGGATAAGGTTCCGGTAACAAATGCCTGGGCATCCAAGGTATTTGAAATAGCCTCATCAATAAGCTCCTGAGAGGTATTTCCTTGGAAATGTGCATATAGATATTCCTCTGCATGGGCTATCATTCTCTGACCTTTTTGCAATACGGATGTCATTCCCAAATTAACATTGGCATGACCAATGACCTCCAAACCATAATTTTCACCTTCGGAAAGCAATGCATCAAAGGCACTGGCGGGCACCCTGCTATATGCTTTAATAAAATCATATTCCCTCCATTCATAGACAATTTGGCGGGCTTCCGCAGCATTGTTGGCAACCCTTCCACCGTCCTCTGGCCCCCGCACCATAATGGATGGATAGAAATTGGGACCGTCAAGGCTCCCCAAAAGAATACTGTTTTTCCAGTCCAATGCAGGTGATTCTGCAGGGGTAGCCGCTGCAGAATTACCCATATCTACAACCGAGGTCACTGAATTAGCCAAATATTGGTAAAAATCAGACTCAAAAAATACATGTGCGTGGGCATCGCCAAGACCGGGCATCACATATTTTCCTGTACCGTCAATGACCATTGCATCCACTGGGAACTCGTTGGTTCCAGTTGCAGAGATGCTTTCAATTTTTTCATTGACCACAAACACATCTTGAGAGGAAATAATGGCACCGCTGCAAACATCAACAATATTGACGTTTTCAAAAATAGTTGAGCCTGCTTCGAAACCTTCCAGAACACTAAAACTAGTTTCACCCGAGACTTCATTTGAGCTTGCCGTAAATGTGACATCACCCGTATCCAAAATGGTCACTAAACCATTTTCGTCAATACTTGCCACCATATCATCAGAGGAACTCCAAGTATACTCCGTATTTTCAAATGCATTGCCATTTTGGTCAAACGCCATGGCCACAAGTTTAAATTCCTCTGTAACACCCAAAACAGCTTGGGATATCGATGACGACACTTCAATTTTTGAAAGTGAAGCAGCAGGTAGGACAGTAATGTCTTTACTACCAGAAACAGAACCCGAAGTGGCCGTAATGGTTATTTGCCCAGAACCAACAAAGGTCACCAGACCATTGGAATCTACAGTGGCCTTTGTCTCATCTGAGGAAGACCAAACGATTTCATTTACGCCAACGGTTTCATTGTTTTGATCAAAACCTTCCGCAGTAAACTGTAGGGTGGTTAAAGTGCTCCCTAACAATATCTGGCCAAAAGGTGATGAAACTTCAATTTTTGATAGGGCAGACTGTTCTTCCTCAGAGGAATTATCATTGCTGCATGCCCATAAAACATATATTCCTCCTAATATAATTGCCATGCGCCAGAAGAGCTTATCAGTTGAAATTACCATTACCGTACATTTAACTTTCAGTAATCAATTTATCCAGCTCAAGCATAAATAACTTGTCAAATATTGCTTATTGCCAAGGCATTATGATTTTTACGGGAAGAGTTACTTCATGGGGGTTCTTCGGTTCACTCCAACCTACTGGGATAAATTCCAAAAACCTGTTTAAATTGTTTGCTAAAACTGGCAAGACTGGGGTAACCAAATTTGAATGCTGTCTCCTTTATGCTGCATTCCTTTTGATACTGAAGCTCATTTTTTGCTTGCTTCATTTTTTCAAGAATAAAATACCTATTTGGTGTAATGCCATATACTTCTTTGAAACTTCGTATGAGCTGATATTTAGACATACAACTTGCCTTTGCCAGGCTGTCCAGACTAAATTTTTCATGGATATTTGACATCAAGTAGTCCATGGTCAGGCTTACCCTTCTGTATATCTCCTTGCGGGTACTGAACTTTAATCTGTCTACTCTATTGATTTGGTCCTGGATTACTTTTTGGGAAACCAATAGATCATGGGCCAGTTCAAAGTAATACTCTGCTGGAATTATGATATCCGGATTTACCATGATTCGAGATCTTAGAAGCTCCAGCGCAGGAATGTTCCTATTCGACACATGATCATAAAAATTTATACTTTCTTCTGATTGGTCAAAGGGCTCATCCAATAAATAATCTGCACTTGTCATTAAATTTTGCTTACAATCTTTAATGATATGCTGAGTAAGGAAAACGGAGAATGCCTCACTGGATTCCGCTCTGTTTATGACATGCGATTTGTCATTCACAATGAGCATCTTGCCCGCCGTAACTTTTTTTTCATCACCGTTTACGATGTATTTTTCCGCTCCCCTGAACATAAATTTTATAGAAAAATTGGATTCGTATTCCACGGGAGTATATTCTGGTCGGGCTATCTTAGAATGATAAATTTCATTCCCATATTTGTATGGGAAATCATATATGTCATCTGTTATGCGGGTAATATGGTTTTTATAGGTTAACATGAATAGCTTTCAAGCTTATTTAAAAAGTCT
This sequence comes from Muricauda sp. MAR_2010_75, assembly GCF_000745185.1. Lineage (NCBI taxonomy): Bacteria > Pseudomonadati > Bacteroidota > Flavobacteriia > Flavobacteriales > Flavobacteriaceae > Allomuricauda > Allomuricauda sp. MAR_2010_75. The sequence goes on along the minus strand of NZ_JQNJ01000001.1, from coordinate 1,818,758 downwards.
CAATTCATCCCGGGTCAAGGTGCTGTTGGGTTCTTCTATGCCCGAGCTCTCCATCGTCGCAGTTACATTCAAATCTTCCACCCAACAGCGGTTCTTTCCGATAGGGTACATTAGAAAATCAGCAATTTTGGTTTTCAATACAAGCTGTCCACCCACCATTTCAATGTCAATATTTCGTGCAATATTGTTTCTGTACCTACCGACCCAATTTTGAAAATCAACTATATCAGAACTATTGGTATAGCTTTGGTTCCAAACCACATTTCTGGTTTCAATGTCATCTTGTTCTTTTGCCGTTTTGGCTTCAAGAATGCGGTTCATCAGTTCAAATTCTGCTCCATTGGGCACTTCAGGACCCAAATAGGTATTGGCCCGAAATACCATGACCATATCTAATTCGGGTGCAATCACTATGCTCTGTACTCCTGTACCATTAGCATAAAAAACCTGGGAACCATTCTCTAAATGCGTGGTCCACCATAGAAATCCATATCCTGCACCCTTCCACGGGGTCATTTTTTTTGTTGTACTTTGGGAAACCCATGACTCAGAAATCAATTGCTCATTTTTCCATTTTCCATTTCTTAGGTAAAGCAATCCAAACCTAGCCATATCCCTTGAGCTCATTTTAAAGAGATAGGCTGGTACGGGAATATTTTTTTCATAGAAATATTTGAAATCCAAGGTGGACCTAAAATCCTGCATACCGATTTTATCCGCTATCTTATTTTTAAAATCAGTAGCCATTGAACTTTGGGAAATATGGTCATAGAGCGCGCCCAACACATTGAAATCCCAATTATTGTAGTACCAAGTAGTACCCGGAAAATTGCTTTCTCTTTCAGGCTTATTTTTTGTCCAGACTTCGGGTTCGTAAGCCGCTGGCAAGTATATGCCGGATGATGAGGTCAATAAATCCCTTATGGTTGCTTTTTTTTCAAGTTCGGTCAAACCTTCGACCCCTTGAATCGAAAATCTATCTATCCTATCCTTAATACTCAGTCTTTTTTCTGCTACTGCCATTCCCAACAAGGCACTCAGAAAGCTTTTTCGTATGCTTGCTGATCTAAATCTTCTGGTATTGTCTCCCCAGTTAACCAAGATTTTTCCTTTATAAAGCACCAAAACTGCGGCGGCATTGATGGAATCGAAATGCTTTTTGGCAGCTGAAAGTTTTTCAACATTATAGCCCAACTGAAATGGATCTGTATATGCCTCCCAGTCCTCACCCGGAAAGTACAGGGACTCTTTTTTTGGCTCTTTGTTTTCTTGTGCTAGGGATGTTATGGCGGAAAAAACAGCCGTAATAATTATAAGAAAATTTGTACGTCGCATCTCTGTTGAATTTAAATGTTCAACTAGAAGACGATTTTCCGTGGTAGTTTGGTTACAATTTTTCTAGTGTTCCAATTTTTTTTGATCGAAATATTTCGTCATCAATACGAGAAAAATAACTGGAATACCATACCAGATAATTGAACTGTAATATGGGGTAATATCCATTGTAAACGAGTCCATAATCCAGATCAATGCACCAACCAATACCAATAAAGAAAGATAAAGGGCCACTTTGAATGTGGACACCCATAACTTTTCCACTTTCTCTTTTCGCCGTACCACTTTATCAACAATTTTTGTAGCAAAGCCTTTAGGTGGATGCGGAAAATCCATGTTTTGAAAGAATTTCTCATCCTTAATCAGGAGATTGTATTTTTCTTTGCACTGATCGCATCCCGATAAGTGATTCTCAATGGATTCTTTATTGTCAGCGGTTAACTCATTGTGAAAATAGTCCCAAAGATTTTCTTCTGATGGATGCATTTTAAAAATCATTTAAAAGGGTTTTAAGTTTATTTTTCAGCTTTTCCCTACCACGCATCAGTTTTATTTTCACGTTGCTTTTCGTAAGTCCCAAAGCATTGGAAATTTCTTCTGTTGTCATATTTTCCATGTAGAATAAAATAAATATGGAGGAATCTGGGTCTCCGAGTTCATGAATCAGATTAAGGATAAGTTCTCTTTTCTTGTCCTGATCCATTTTGTCTTCAATGGAAATGCTTTTATCTTGAATGTGATTTTTTTCATCAATACGATCTAAATAACGCTTTTTCTTACGTCTAGCATCAATGGAGGAATTGTAGGCCATGCGAATTACCCAAGCCCTAAATTTTTTGGGATCCTCCAATTTTTTCAGCTTTTCAAAAGCTTTCAAAAGAACATCTTGGGCCACTTCTTGGGCCAGAGGCTCATTCTTAAGGATTCCCACGCATATCCCAAAAACTGCTTTTTGATGCCTATCCACCAAATTATTGCATGCCATAGCGTCTCCATTTTTCAAAAAACGGATGATATCCCTAGCGTCTTGTTCATAGATTGACATTGTTTGAAAGACGTTTTTTTGTGAGCCGGTGGTTACAACTTTAAATGAATATATTAATTTGTAACCAGAGAGGTTCTTTCTACCGTCTTATAAAAAAAATATGATCATGAACGCTGTACTAATAGTTTTAGGGATCCTATGTATTGTTATACTTATAGTTTCAATTATTTACATAACTACCAACATAAGGCACAAAGAAAGAATCGCTTTACTCGAAGCAAACAAGGATCCTAAACTTTTTGAAGATCGGATAGGCAAACTTGCACCTTTAAAGTGGGGTTTCTTACTTATTGGAGCCGGTCTTGGTTTTTTTTCAGCCTTTATGCTGGACAATTTTGTTTTCAATGCAGTAAACGACACTGAGGCTATTTATCCTTCCATGGTATTTGTTTGTGGAGGATTGGGATTGGTACTGTTTTACAAATTCTTTGGTAAAGATTAACCAGTTCCTCAATGAGATTGTTATTTATGTGTAACCGCAAACAAAATGACTGTTTTTAATTGAGGTCATGGAAAAGCAATGTATGAATTGGTGGCCTAAAAAATACTAGTCGAGATGAAAATCGACATCAAGGCGAGCGAAACCAAGTTTCGTACTGCGAGCAGGAAGCATTTAGAAGTTAAAAAGTAGCCCCGGCAAGAATCGAACTTGCATCTAAAGTTTAGGAAACTTCTATTCTATCCATTGAACTACGGGGCCATTCCCAAAAATGGACTGCAAAAATAGTTTTTTTTAAAAACTTTATGCAACCGTGGGAATCAATTTAGGTTGTTTTCCACAATGAATTAAGATGTAATCAAACAATACGCTTTTTCTCCTCTTCTTTCAAAATCTTTTCCAGATAGGAACGAGACAAGGGTTTGTCCACATAACCAGAAATCAATTCGTTGGTCTTGGCAATAGTGCGATCTTTGGCATTGGTAAATGCAGAAAGTACATATACACTAGGTAGCTTGTGGCCTTTGAATAGATTTCGAAGATTCTCAAGAAAATCCCAACCGTTCATCCCGTCCATTACCAGGTCCAAGAAAATAATATCTGGAAGTTTATTGTTTTTTTCCACAGAACCAAAACAAGCTTGTATCCCTTCTTCTCCGCTGGAACAGGTAACAATATCAAAATCGCCATGGGATTGTTGTATGCAGTATCGAGTCGCAAACTGCGACACCAAATCATCGTCTATTATAAACGTGGTTAGCTTCATGTAGGGACAATTACGTAAGGTTTGGGACAGCCAAAGCTAGAGGCTTGCACCCAACAAACCATTCAAATTCGTTGTTTTGCCCAAATATCCCGTTCAATCAACCTTAATGGGGCAGTTTGTCCCTTAAAACACCATAGACAAATGCACCTAAAATGGCTCCAACAAGCACAATACTTATAGGCCAAAACCCTGCTCCCACCAAAACATAGATGGGTCCGGGACAGGCACCAGCCAGTGCCCAACCCAATCCAAACAAGGTTCCACCCAAAATATATCGGGTAAACGATTTTTCCTTGTCCAGAATATTGATTGTTTCTCCTGAAAACGATTTGATCTTGGACTTCTTTATCCAGAAGACCAAAGCTATCCCAACTGCCAATGCAGAGCCAATAATACCGTACATGTGAAAGGAATCAAACTGGAACATTTCATAGATCCTGAACCATGAAGCGGCTTCCGATTTGTAAAGTACAATCCCCAAAAAGGTTCCCAAGATAATGTAGGCTATATTCTTCATACCTTAAAAATTAAAGGGAACAATAGATGAACCATGATCAATCCGCCAATAAAAAACCCGATGACCGCGATTAAGGAAGGTCGCTGTAAATTACTCAACCCAGAAATGGCATGTCCAGAGGTGCATCCGCCAGCATAGCGCGTTCCGAAGCCCACCAAAAAACCGGCGATCAGAAGTATGATCCAAACTTTGGGTTCCGTAAGCGACTCCAAACTAAAAAGTTCTGTGGGCAAATAGGCTTTTCCCGCACTATCGAATCCCAAATCTTGCAATTTGACTACAGTTTTAGGTGAAATATTGACTGCGGGATTGGGCGACAACCAATGTGCTCCCAAAAACCCGCCAATGACAGAGCCTAGAACCACCAATAGGTTCCATCGTTTGGATTTTACATCGACTTTGAAGTAATCCGAAAACCTTCCTGCGCCTCCGATTGAACAAAAAGTCTCCAGGTTGGAGGACATTCCAAAACGTTTGCCCATTAAAATGAGCAGGGCCATGATCAGGGCAATGAGCGGGCCCGATACATACCAAGGCCAAGTTTGATAGAGCATATCTTCAATTTTCAACAAAATTGAAGAAAAAGCCCCAAATAAAAAACTCGGCCTTTAGTATGCGTTATTCGGAAACTCCGAACTTTTTAAGGATATCCTCCAACAAACACCATTTGGTCAATGATGATTGTAACAGGTTGGCCCCAACAAATGCGGTAAACCAAAGCCAATTTTGATTTACATAAATAGCAAGAATCAAACTTATCAAGATAAACGTTCCTGCAATTCCTCTAACTACTCTATTTCTCATTTCTTGATTTTTAAACGGTTCTTTCAATGGGTATTTCCACAGCCCTTATGGGGTTGGTGGTTTCACTCTCCTTGTTGAATTGTTTCAAGAGTTTGAACAATTCTGTCACTTTCTCCTCTTCTGTGAAGGAAAAGAACATATTGGATGCCGCCCCGCCTTTTTCGCTGGGAAACCAACTGCTGGTGTACATCAATGGTGCAGCACTTTTGTACCCATCAATATCAGATTCACTAAAACTTTCCACGCCTGCCTTTTTAAAAAGTTTAAAGACCTCGCTTTTATACTCTTCGACCGTGGTAACAATGATCATTTTCATCCTAGTTGTAATTTTTACGTTCAATCATATAATACACCAATGGTACCACCAATAGTGTCAAAATGGTGGACACTATGGTTCCTCCCATAAGTGAAATGGCCAATCCCTGAAAAATAGGGTCGAACAAGATCACAAAAGCCCCAATAACAACGGTTCCCGCCGTCAACAAAATGGGTGTGGTACGCACGGCACCGGCCTCTATCACGGCTTGCTTAAGGGGAACTCCCTCGTCCAACCTTAGGTTGACAAAGTCGATAAGCAAAACCGAGTTCCGAACCATAATACCTGCCAAGGCGATCATACCAATAAAGGAGGTTGCGGTAAAGAATGCCCCAAGCAACCAGTGTCCCAAAACAATTCCGATCAATGAAAGTGGTATGGCCACCATCATCACCACAGGGGCCTTAAAGTTCTGGAACCAACCCACGATGAGCATGTAAATAATCACGATCACGCCCATGAAGGCAATACCCAAATCACGGAACACCTCCAAGGTAATCTGCCATTCACCATCCCATTTTACGGTATAGTCATCTTCAAACTGGGGCTGCTCCATATAGAGTTCGTTGATGGCATAGCCTTGTGGTAGCTCCAATTGGTTCAATTTGTTCGTCATGCCCAAAATGGCATATACCGGGCTTTCCAGTTCGCCTGCCATATCGGACATCACATAGACCACTCTTTTTTGATTTTTTCTGTAGATGCTTTTCGCTTTGATATCTTCTTTCACAGAAACCAAATCTCCAACAGAAACCATGGTGCCTTGCTGTGATTTTACTTTAAGCTGTTTGATCTCATCGAGGGTGGATTTATTCTTTTCACTTATGGAGAGTACGATGCCAATCTGATCAAAAGCATCTTCACGATATATATGGGATACGGGCTGTTCACGGAAAGCCATGGCCATTGCCTGAACAATTTGTTGAGGGGTAACTCCATAAAGCATGGCTTTCTCCTTGTCCACCACAAAATCGTACTCCACCTGATCGTCCTCTACCATCCAATCCACATCCACAACATCGGTGGTATTGTTGAGGATGCCCTTTACCTTATCGGCCAAATCAATCTGCTTTTCGTAATCGGGTCCATAAATCTCAGCTACAATGGTTGACAATACAGGAGGCCCTGGTGGCACCTCAACAATTTTGATGTTGGCATTGTACTTTTTACCCAATTCTTGAATCTTGGGTCTAAGCAATTTGGCAATATCATGGCTTTGTTCGCTCCTATCATGTTTGTCTACTAGGTTGACCTGGATATCGGCCATATTGCTACCTCCACGAAGGTCGTAATGCCTTACCAAACCATTGAAGGTTATCGGCGCGGAGGTACCCACATAACTCTGATAGTTGACCACTTCAGGTCTAGTGGAGAGATATGCCCCTATTTCTTTGGTTACTGCAGATGTTCTTTCCAACGTAGTGCCTTCGGGAAGGTCGATAACCACTTGGAATTCGTTCTTATTATCAAAAGGCAGCATTTTTACGGCAACCGATTTGGTGAAGAACATACCAACAGAGGCAAATAACAATACCACTGTGATTCCCAAGAACAACCATCTTTTTTTACCGCTCTCGATTAATGGTTTTTCAAATTTCTCGTAAGCTTTGTAAATAAAGGTGTCCTGAATTTCAACCGCTTCTTTTTCCTTTTTCTTCTTTTTGTCTTTTTCTCTCAAAAAGATGTAGCCCAAATACGGAGTAATGGTCAATGCAACAAACAAGGACAACAACATCGCAATTGATGCTCCAATAGGCATTGGGGACATGTAAGGCCCCATCAAACCAGATACAAATGCCATCGGCAATACGGATGCGATTACCGTAAATGTCGCCAAAATGGTCGGGTTCCCTACCTCATTGATGGCGTAGATAGCAGCATCTTTGAAGGGTAATCGTTTCATTTTAAAATGACGGTGCATGTTCTCCGCAATAATGATGGAGTCATCCACCACAATACCTGTTACGAACACCAAAGCGAACAAGGTAATCCGGTTCAAAGTGTAATCCAGCATATAGTAGCTGAGCAAGGTCAATGCGAACGTGATGGGCACTGAAAGGAACACCACCAATCCGCCCCGCCATCCCATGGCCAACATCACCACAAAGGTTACGGCAATGATGGCACCCATCAAGTGCATCAATAGTTCAGATACTTTTTGTGAAGCAGTTTCACCATAGTTACGGGTTACCTCGACCTTAACTTCGTCTGGAATCAATGTGGTTTTTAAGTAATCTACTTTTTCCAACACCACATCGGCAATTTTCATCGCATCGGCCCCTTTACGTTTGGCAATGGAAATGGTTACCGCTGGGTATTCCGATTTGAAAGTTTCTGCCTTTTCGCTAGCTGCACCGAAACCAAGGGAAACATAGTTTTTGGGCAATTCCGGCCCATCCAAAACGGTGGCCACTTGCTTTAAATAGATGGGCTGACCTTGTTTCGTCCCAACGATGAGGTTTTCCAAGTCCTCTTTACTTTCCAAAAAGTTTCCTGTACTGATATGGAACTCCGTGTCATTGGAAAGGAAGTTGCCGGCATCCATCTGCTGGTTGTTGGCCTGAATCGTTTGGGCAACTGCCAACATATCAATACCGGATTCGGCCATTTTATCCTTGTCCACGACCACACGGAGTTGGGGACTACGCCCTCCTATCTTTTTGGTAATGGACACCCCGTTCACTTTTTCAATTTCGTTGATAAGCTCTCCAGAAATCTGCCTCAACTGGAAGTCATTGTACTCCTCGCTCCAAAGTGTCAAGGCCAGCATAGGTACATCATCAATGGCACGGGTTTTTACCAAGGGCATGGTCACTCCCGCTGGCATTTGATCCATGTGCTTATTGATCTCGTCGTACAAACGCACCAATGATCTTTCAATATCCTCTCCCACATAGAACTGTACAATGGCCATCCCCTGCTCTTGCATGGAAGTGGTGTACACATATTCTACACCTTTAATGTTCGATATAATTTTTTCAAGTGGTTTGGTAATCCTGGATTCCACCTCGGTTGGGCTCGCGCCTGGATATCCCACAAAAATATCCGCCATGGGCACATCTATCTGTGGCTCCTCTTCCCTAGGGATAAGGAAGGAACTGTACACTCCAATGACCATAAATACGATCATTAGGAGCACCGTTAGTTTGGAGCTGATAAACCCTTTGGCTATTTTTCCTGCAAGTCCGTTTTTCATCGCTACCTTTTTTGGGTTATTGAATGCTTACTTTGGCTCCGTTATAGAGCTTTCCTTCGGCCGATACGATGTATTGATCTCCTTTGGACAAGCCTGATAACACTTCAACTTCATCTCCAAAATTCTCGCCCAACCGCAACCAACGCAACAAGGCCACGTTATCCTGGCCCAAAGTATACACGCCGGTTAGTTGGCCCTTATGCACCAAGGCTTTGGACGGAACGGTAACAACTGTTTTACCATCGCTCTCGTTTTCCGCCTCGAGCCTAACGGTGGCATACATACCTGACAAAATTTTGGCGTCTGTTTTATCCAATACTACCTTCATCACATATTGTCCGCCTGTATTTTGTGCAGATGCACTCAACTCGGACACTTTTCCAGTAATCGTAGTATCCAATGCTTTTACCAAAATGTGGGCATTGGTTCCCACTTTAATGGCAGAAATGTTGTTCTCGGCCACTTTGGCCTCTACCTCAAATCCTCCTGGGGATTCAACGGACACCAACGGAACGCCAGGGTTGGCCATATCACCTTTATCGATGTAGGTATTGGTAACCACTCCGCTAAAGGGAGCCCTAATGTTGGCATAGGCAAACTGGGAGTTCACTTCATTCTTCATTTGATTTGCAGCTTCCAATCTGGCCTTGGCCATTTCGTAACGGGCGGTCATATCATCCAACTCCTTTTGTGAGGCGCTGTTTTCGTTGAAAAGGTTTTGAAATCTTTCATAGTCTTTCTTGGCATTGTTAAAAGCCACCTGTGCCTCGGTAATGGAGGCTTCCACTTGTGCTTTTTTGGCTCGTAGGTCCACGTTGTTGATGGAAATCAGCAAATCTCCCTTGTTTACTTTCTGACCTATTTTTACGGGAAGTGATTCCACGTGGCCCATTATTCTAGTACTCAAGGTGGCGCTGTTCACGGCCTTTATTTGACCACTTCCTGCCAAAATGGTAGAACTATCGCCCATGTCCACGTCGGCAACAGTTACTGGAACTGCTTCCGTGTTGTCCACAGTCTGTTTTTCGTCACTTCCACACCCTATTAGAAGGAATCCCAAGGAGGCGGTCAGTATGAAGCTTTTATATATCGTTGTGTTTTTCATCTTGCAATTATTCTTTGGTTAAAAATGTTAATAAGGATTGTGCTTGATTGTATTCAAAAATGGTCTGATAATAGGCCAATTGCTTTTCGGCATAGGTGGCTTCGGCCATTAATAGGTCGGTTGTTTTTTCCAAGCCCTCTTTGAACCTGTTGGTACGTATCCTCAATGATTCTTCGGATTGCTCCATAGCCAATTTTGAGGTTTGGAGCCTGCTTTCGGCATCTTCGACCATCCGCTTGGTGCGTTGAAGCTCCATAGTACTTTTGGCGACGTATTGTTCGTATTCTTGTTTCGCTTTTTCATAACTTGTTTTGCTCTTTCCTGCTTTGGCGAAGCGTTGGGATCCTTTAAAAACATCCCAGCTTAAACTTGCCCCGATAATGTATCCTTTGGCATCGGCCTGAAAAATTTGGTCATCGTACATTTCATAGCTGGCGAAGGCATTCAACTTTGGCAAGAAGGTCATGTTATCGGCCTTCATATTTGCCTTGTACGCTTCGGACACCAAATCCATGGCTTTTACATCTGCCCTATTTTCCAAAGTGACCTCAACGGTTTCACCAAGATTGTCGGGTACCAATTCCTCTGACGGTTCATAGACCACGTCTCCCTGTTCGTTCATTAAAAAAGCCAAATAATCGGATGCGTTCTTCACATTGCTCTTGGCCGTTTTCAATTGATTGGAAACCTCGGTGACCCGAACTTTTACTTCCAACAGATCCGCTTTTTGGAGCAGCCCTTGGTCGTAACTGTTCTGTGCCATGTTCAAATTGGCATTTGCGGCCTCAAAAGCTTTTTGCAGCACTGCCACAGCTCTGTGGGCCAATTGCAATTGCCCGTAGGCCTTTTGGGCTTCAAAATTCAGGTAGTCCCTGGTTCGCATCGCTTGGAGTTCCTTGGCCTCCATGGTAGTCTTGGCCGCTTTACGTTGGTAAAATCCGTCCAAATTGATCAAGGGTTGTTCCACCGATACTTTGGTGGCATAGTTCTGGATCTGGTCGGGGTCGTTCAACAGGGCAGGATTAAAATCCGCCTGGGTCAAAATCTCTTGGTTCAGTTTGGAACCAAAAGCCATTAATGGGTTTGTGGTTGCCATTCCCGTATGCGACACGGCAACTTGTGGCAAAAAAATGGAATTGGAGAACCTATAGTCATATTTCGCCATTTGGGCTTCCTGCTCGGAAACCTTTATGCTGGCATTGGACTCTTGCACCTTTGTCAATACCTCTTCCAGAGAAATATTGATAGGGTCTTGGGCTAACAACTGCCCCTGAGCCCACAATAGAATTGATAGTATTAATATCCGTTTCATCTACGTATGTAATTTGAAGCAAAAATAGATTTGGCAATACACCTGCACAGTAACCTTGGTTACCGAGAAAATTTCAAAGAAGAAATACCGTAATACAAAGACATCCTAACAAAGTTAAGTCCGCATTCAGCTGTGTAACAATGATGAAAGTCAGTGTTTAAGTAATCGTGGGTTTTGAGAACGAAAAATGAAGGCAGCCAGCTTAGGAGTACATATAATGGTTACCGCCAAAAAGGAAGTTAATTCATATCAGGGCAATATCCATGTTTGGATTTCACCATAACAAACGAAATGGATTTAACATAAAAACAAATCATCCTATGCTAAATCCATTTCTTCTTAAATATGTGTGTGGTTAGTTTATTTTTTTCCGCTGTTCATCAAGGCCAGAACGGCCACTACAAGAACAACGACCACAAGGACAAATACGCCTATCATCCAGATGCCGTTCTCCCATGATACCAATGGAATATGTGTAAGTGCTTTCACAATGTATTGGTTTTAATTTGAGTCAAATTTAATGGGCCGCACTTCATGAAAATATGATATTCCTCAGGAAAGCTGTTTTTACCATTCTGGTTTTTGGGTGTTTAAGATAAAAAAAGCCGCTCTGAAGAGCGGCTTTATCCATCAACCAACTAAAAAACCCTAATCTTTGACCTTACAGGTACTTACTCCAAAAAGGGTGTACAAAGGACAAAAACTAATAAAGCTTGTCAACAAAAATATTATTGCCAGCGTCAACAGCACATATGCCAGTGTTCCGGTAATCATATTAAAATAATACAGTGCCCCAACACCAAGTGCCAGGATAATCCGAATTATGCGGTCTGCCCCGCCCATGTTTTTTTTCATGATTGTGAGTTTATATGTTCTTCCAATTGAACCCGTGAAGCGACCAAAGTGATGCGGAGGAAACAGGTAAAAACCAATTTCTGCCATTTTGTGAACTTCACCCCTAAAGCTACATTATACTAGCAAGCCTTTTGGTAACTTGGGTTACATAGCATTAGTTATTTTTACGATACATTTAATCCTTTATTTTATGGACAGAAGGGAATTTACTTTTGGAATGTCTTTGGCAACCATGGCCAGCATCTTGGGCGTGGACATTGTTTATGGTGGCCTAATGCCAAAAGGGTATCAACCTCTAGGGTTTCAAGACCCTGACCCATTTAAACTATTCAACAAAGACAGGGAAATGGTTGTGCTCAACGACAAACCTTGGAATATGGAAGCCCAAGCCCATTTGTTGAATGACAAAATCACGCCAAATAAATTCATGTTCATTCGGAATAACGGTCGAATTCCCGAGGATATCGATGCTTCAACATGGACGTTGACCTTGGATGGCGAATCCATCAAAACCAAGAAAACCTATTCACTGGCCGATCTCAAAAGCAAATTCCAGCATCATACCTATCAATTGACCTTGGAATGTGGTGGAAATGGACGAAGTGAATTCAATCCACCTGCAAAGGGCAACCAATGGACCGTGGGTGCGGTTTCCTGCGCCGAATGGACTGGGGTGCGGCTTCGTGATGTTCTTGAAGACGCTGGTATCAATGCTGATGCCATATATATTGGATATCATGCCGCCGACACCCATTTGAGTGGCGACCCCAACAAAGAGCCCATCTCCAGGGGAGTTCCCATGGACAAAGCACTGCAGGACGAAACCTTATTGGCCTTTGCCATGAATGGTGCGGCTATTCCATTGGCCCATGGCTATCCATTACGGTTGGTTTGTGGGGGATGGCCCGCTTCCACTTCTGGAAAATGGATCAATCGGATCAGTGTCCGGAACAAGGTGCATGATGGTGAAAAAATGGGCGGTACTTCGTACCGTGTTCCTTGTGAAACGGTAGCGCCGGGCAGCGAAGTTCCAGAATCCAACATGTGCATCATAGAATCCATGCCGGTGAAATCCTTGATTACCTATCCCAAAAGTGGAGCGTTGATCAAAGCAGGACAAAAATTGAACATCAACGGGCATGCGTGGGCCGGTGAGTTGGAGGTCTCAAAAATGGAATATTCCATCGATTTTGGCAGCACATGGCACAACTGCTCCCTTGAAAAACCTACAAATCGATTGGCTTGGCAACATTTTAAGGCTACGGTTTCCTTTCCAAAAAAAGGATATTATGAGGTTTGGGCAAGAGCCACTGACTCCAACAGAAAAAGTCAACCTATGGTATTGCCCGGCTGGAACCCTAAAGGCTATCTCAACAATGCTTGTCACCGAATCGCTGTGAAAATTGTGTAGCATGAAGGACAAGTTTCAAAAACAGGTAAGTGCCTTTTCCAAAGTCCTTCTTTCTTTTTTAGTATTGATCTTGGTACTGTTCGGAGGATTGTACTACTGGGCCAACCATAAACCAGATCCCAAGATTGAGGAGGTTCCCGTGGAAGATTCCAACGAAGATTACGACAAAGTTGAAAACGGCATTCATGTGGCCACCGGATTTGTGGATGATGAAGGTATGGAAGCCACCATTCAAAATTGTACCAGTTGCCATTCCGCAAAACTGGTCACCCAGAACAGGATGAGCCGGGAAGGATGGAAAGCCACCATAACATGGATGCAGGAAACCCAAAATCTCTGGGATTTGGGTGCCAATGAAGAATTGATTTTGACGTATTTGTCCAAAAATTATGCGCCCACTGCGAAAGGTCGGCGGCGAAACTTGGAGCATATTGAATGGTATGAGCTTAAATAGCTATTATGGAATACATTGATGCTTTTACAAATGGTTTTTTGGGAATGGTGAGATGGACCTGGAAGTCCATTGTGTTTGAAGTGCCTTGGTATACCAATTATTTTTGGGGGTTGATTGCCATTTCGCTCTTTGTTTGGAGTATGGAAATTCTCTTTCCATGGCGAAAGGAACAGTCGATTTTTAGAAAGGATTTTTGGTTGGATGCATTTTACATGTTCTTCAACTTCTTCATTTTTGCCATTGTCATAAGTGGCATTTATAAAGTCCTTGAAGTACTTTTTGCGGATTTGGGCATCACTTCAAAAAGTCTGTCCATAGTAGATGTAACCCTTTGGCCGCAATGGGTACAGCTTTTGGTTTTCTTTATTATTCTTGATTTTGTGCAGTGGTTCACCCATGTACTTCTGCACCGTGTACCAGCTTTTTGGGAGTTTCATAAAGTACACCACAGTGTGAAGGAAATGGGGTTTGCAGCACACCTCAGGTTCCATTGGATGGAGAACATCCTCTACAAGCCTTTGAAAACGGTGGGAGTAATGATTCTTGGGGGATTTGAGCCCGAACAGGCCTATATTGTACATTTTGCCGCCATCGCCATCGGACATTTTAACCATGCCAACATAAAACTGACTTGGGGACCGCTAAAATACATCTTGAACAATCCGGTGATGCATTTGTACCATCATGCGTACAATCTCCCAGATGGACGTCGGTATGGGATGAATTATGGGATAAGTCTGAGCCTTTGGGATTATATCTTCCGCACCAACTATATTCCCGAAAGTGGCGGTAAAATTGAACTGGGTTTTCCGGGGGATGAAAAGCTTCCGAAGGGATTTTGGGGACAATTGGTCTATGGCTTTAAAAAGCCAAAGAAATAGGTTCTCAAAAATTATTTTGAAGGGTCAGAAGCTTCAAACACAATACTCCAAATACCACGGACCTCATCAATTCCATATCCCGTTGCCTCATCTTCAGGGTACAGCTCGGATAAATGCTCCACTACTTCCGGAGTAATATTTTGATTGGGTGTTCCATGACAATTCAAACACAATGCATTGGTAACAATGGGATAATAAAAATGGACCTGCCCGTCTTTTTCTTGTACTATCGGCACAATGGAGTCCCCCGCAGCAATTTGCTTTTTAAACGTATTGATATGTGCCAATTCGGTAGCATTGGCCTTGTTCAAAGGATTACGGGTCTTGTCTGATACCCGCTTAATTCTTGCATCATACTGTATTGCCATACTGTCAGTCAGTGGATAGGCCCGTTCATTGCAAAACACAACCGCCTCTGCAACACCCTTGTCCTGAATGGTCCCTTTTAGGTTTTTCCCCAATACTTTTTGGGTCTCTTGAGCGTACCTCATTCCAATTTCCTCGTAATTGGGTTTATCAGATTGTACAGTATCTGATTCCTTTTTACCCTCTTTACAAGAAAACAAGAGTAGCATAGTTGCCATGGAAATGACAATTGATTTCATCACAGGCTCATTTTTCCGTTGGTACAACTTACAAAAGATTTTGCATTTGGGAGCATTCCGTTTTCATCATCAATTTTGGGATAGCCCAATTGTCGTAGGACCTGTTTAGCAAAGGAAGCGACATCGGCGCCTTGGTCTTCAAAGCTAACCGATGCGCTTTCCTTTTCCACAATCACACTTTGTATACCTTCCATTTCCGAAAGTTTATTGGAAATGGTCTTGGCACAACCACTACATGTAAGGTTTTGCACTTGCAAAGTGGTTTTCATTTCTTTGTTAATTGACTTAGTAGCTCCATGTTCTGTAACCCCCACGAAGGTCGTACACCTCCGTAAATCCCATTTCCACCAACCTTCTTGCCGCCTTTTGACTTCTATTACCAGATTGACAATAGAGGTAAACAGGCTTTTCTTTCTTCATTTTAGAAAAGGCGGACTCGAACGCTGAGCCTTGAAAAAAATCTATGTTATTAGCCCCTTTTATATGACCCGACATAAATTCGGCGTGGGTACGCACATCCACCAATTGAACTTTGCCTTTGGAAATGGCATTTTTATACTCCTCCCTATCCAAAATCTTTATGGTATCTGGAAGGTTTTGTTCTCCGAACAAAAAACTTAGTATCGACATATTACCCTCAGTTTTATGTAGCTAATGTAAGTCGGATACTTTGGCTGTTCAGTAACGCGGGTTACATAAGAAAAAATTCTTGTATCTATTGACTAGTCCTTGGAGCTCCAATCCGTATACCCGCCCGTGTAATCATAAATCTGGGTGAATCCCTTGCTCTTTAAAAGCTCTGCAGCACGATTGCTCCTCCCCCCCATTTTGCAGTACAGATAAACGGGTTTGTTCTTATCCAATGTTTCTATTTGGTTTAGAAAACCTTCATCGTTGATGTTAAAATTGACCGCATCATCAATATGCCCCTGACTGTATTCCATGGGAGTGCGAACATCAACCAATTGTACGTCTTTTCCAATGACTTCGGATTGAACCGTGGCCTTATCTATTTTTTTGATGAACGGTTTTTGCTGTGATTGACATGAAAAGACCCACAAGACCGTAAAGCCCATGAGGGCCAATCGTATAATTTTTTGCATGATATTATTTCAAAGTTGTTGGACATACATAATCGGTCATGGGAATACCGGCATCTTTCATAGCGCTGAACCCTGAATCCACATCTACCAAATTGTGGATGCCTCTACTTTTTAAAATGGAAGCTGCAATCATACTCCTATACCCTCCTGCACAATGGATGTAAAAGGTTTCCTTATCTGGAAATTCAGCCAAATGATCATTCAGGTAATCCAATGGGGTCAAGTTGGCATCCACCGCATGTTCGGCATTGTATTCTGATTCTTTTCTAACATCGAATACGGGCACTTTTTGCTCCATGAGTTGTTTCAATTCCTTGGCATGGACACTTTTTACCGTATCCACTTCCTTGCCCGCTTTTTTCCAAGCTTCAATGCCACCTTTCAAATAACCCAAAGTGGCATCAAAACCAACCCGTGAAAGACGCGTCACGGTTTCTTCCTCCCTGCCTTCTGGGGTCACCAGAAGAATAGGCTGTTTTACATCAGCGATCAGGGCACCTACCCATGGGGCAAAACTTCCATCCAACCCAATAAAAATGGATCTGGGGATATGGCCTTTTGCAAAATCATCTTGATGTCGCACATCCAACACCACTGCTCCAGTTTCATTGGCTGCCACTTCAAAAGCATCGGGGTTTAGAGCCTGGGTTCCGCGTTCCAATATCTCATCAATGTCCTCGTAGCCTTCCTTGTTCATTTTTACATTTAAAGGGAAGTATTGCGGCGGTGGAAGGAGTCCCTCGGTCACTTCTTCAATAAACTCTTCACGAGTCATGTCTGCCCGTAGGGCATAGTTCATCTTTTTTTGATTGCCCAAGGTGTCCACGGTTTCCTTCATCATGTTTTTTCCGCATGCTGATCCAGCTCCGTGGGCCGGATAAACGATAACGTCATCCGCCAGGGGCATTATTTTGTTTCGAAGACTATCAAATAAGGTTCCTGCCAATTCCTCTTGGGTCATATGAGCAGCCTTCTGGGCCAAATCCGGTCTTCCGACATCTCCCAAGAACAAGGTATCTCCACTAAAAATGGCATGGTCCTTCCCATTTTCATCCTTTAAAAGATAGGTGGAACTTTCCATGGTGTGCCCGGGAGTGTGCAGTACTTTTATAGTGACTTCCCCCAACTTAAATTCTTGACCGTCCTCCGCAATAATGGCATCAAAAGACGGTTGGGCGGTTGGCCCATACACAATGGGTGCCCCAGTTTCTTTGGACAAGGTTATGTGCCCACTCACAAAATCCGCATGGAAATGGGTTTCAAAAATATATTTGATGGTAGCTCCATTCTTTTCAGCTCTTTTTATGTAGGGTTTTACTTCCCGTAAGGGATCAATGATAGCCGCTTCGCCATCACTTTCTATGTAGTAGGCCCCTTGGGCCAAGCATCCTGTATATATCTGTTCAATCTTCATGTGATAATGGTTTTTATCAAAAATAATTTTGTGCACCCTAAATTTCAGTGACTAAAGTTACAAACTCTTAGTTTTGGATTGTAGTGATATCCGTTCCTGTATTTCACTTCTTCCTTTTTGATTGGTGCAATAGTCCACAGCCTCAAACGTCTGCACAAAAAGGTTTTGTCGTCCAATGCAATCAATCAGTCCGCTGTTGTGGAAAATGTCGCGTGTGGGTCCAATGGCTCCGGTTATGATGAATTGAATTCCTTTTTCTTTTAAATCGTTCACAATACGCTCCAACATCACCGCTGCACTACTATCAATGTAATTGATGGCCTCGGCATTGAGAATGACATATTTTAGGGTAGGTCCTTTTTTCTGAATCTGTTTGTACAGTTCCTTTTTGAAGTAATCCTTGTTGCCAAAATACAATTGGGCATCAAACCGAATGATAAGCTTGTCATCGTCCACCTGAACTTCTTCAGGAAACCTACTTACATTTTTGAAGTAGTCTGTTCCTTTGATTCTACCCAAAACCGCAATATGTGGATTGGAAATACGATATACCAACAACATAAGGGAAAGCAAAACGCCCAACAGAATCCCCTCGATCAAACCAATGGATAGGGTCATCAAAAATGTGGCTGCCAACAATAAGAATTCATCCTTTCGGTTTTTCCACAGCATTATGGGATATGTAAGATCGATCAATCCAAAAACGGATACGATGATGATGGCCCCCAAGGCCGCTGTGGGTAAATTGTGAAACAGTGGTGTAAGAAACAACAAGGTTCCTGCAATGAGGAGGGCACTAAAAATCAAGGCCATGCCCGTTTTTGCTCCGAATTGGTCATTAACGGCTGTTCTTGAAAAGCTTCCCGATACTGAAAACGATTGAAAAAATGATGCGGCTATATTGGACATCCCCAAGGCACGAAGTTCCTGATTGGCATCCAACTCATACTCGGGGTGTTTTTCTTCCACGGTCTTTGCAATGGAAATGGATTCCATAAACCCAAATAATGCCACCGTGATGGCAATGGGAAGCAACTGCCCCAGTCTATCCATCTGGATTTCGGGAACCTGAAATGAAGGAAGCCCACTGGGAATTTCTCCTACAACACCAATGCCTTTGGACTCCAGTCCAAAAAAGAAAACCGCTAAAATACCAAGGATAATCACCAACAAAGGGGTTGGTATTTTTTTGCTGATTTTGTTCATGCCGAGAATGAAAATTATGGCCACAACGCCCAGGGCCAATGCATATGGATTGATCTGTCCCAAACTTTCAAAAATATTGCCGACAAGCACATGGATTTTACTGGATTGGGCAACATCGGTTCCCAAAATATGTTTTAATTGCCCCAATCCTATCAAAATAGCAGCTGCAGAGGTAAACCCACTAATGACCGGTTTGGACAAAAAGTTGACAAAGAAGCCCATCTTCAGCAAGCCCAGCAGTAATTGAATGCTTCCTATCAACAATGTCAAAAAAAGTACGGTTGCAATATAACTTTCAATACCTGTGAGTTGCAGTGCCCCTACACCAGCAGCCACCAACAAGGAATCCATGGCCACGGGCCCCACCCCCAATTGCCTAGATGTTCCTGTAAGTGCATAAACAACCTGTGGAACCAAAGCAGCATAAAGTCCATAAATGGGAGGCATTCCCGCAATCATGGCGTAGGCCATTCCTTGGGGTACCAACATGACTCCCACGGTTACCCCTGCAATTAAATCTCCATATAAGTGGGAGCGATTGTAGGTGGTCATCCAAGATAAAAAAGGGAAAAACCGTTTGAGCATGCGATGAACTTTAGGCAAAAATACAGAGCAAAAAAATGACCTTGGGTAACCTAGGGCACATACCTACAAATCCAAAACTTGGATATAGCTTCTGTGCAGGGCCACTTTTTTCATTTTCTCGAGCTTCTTCAACAATCTGGAAATTACAACCCGTGAGGTATGCAGATCATACGCTATCTCTTGGTGCGTATTGCGTATTTTGTTGTCGTTGGTGACCTCAACTTTCTTTTTTAGGTATTCCACCAACCGTTGGTCCAAATTTTTGAATGCAATGCTGTCCACGGTCTGCAAGAGTTCGTTCAGGCGGTTGTGATAGCTTTCAAAAACATAGTTGCGCCAACCTTTGTACTTGCCCATCCATTCTTCCATTTTCTGAACAGGCACCATTATTATCACAGTATCGGTCTCCGCAATGGCCCTGATCTCACTCTGGGTCTGTCCCATGCAGCAGGCCATGGTCACCGAACAGGTCTCACCCTGTTCCAAATAGTACAACAAAAGTTCATCACCATCTTCATCTTCACGCAAAACCTTGATTGCACCGGAAATCAACAGTGGTATGCTCCTAATATAGTTTCCAATGTCCATTATGATTTCACCCGCTGGCACTTCAACCAATTTTCCCACTTCATTGATCTCATCAATAAGGGGTTGTTCAAAATACGTGCTGAATGTTTCTAAAAGCTCTTGTTTCATAGGTTTAAAATACCCTTCTAAGGTACATATTTTGAAAAGAACATTCTGGAAGCATCCATACTATAAAACAAAAAAACCCGCATCATAAATGCGGGTTTCGAGCAAACTTACTTAAACTAAGATACCTGATATGAAATCTGCTTAAGTTCTTATAATTTCATTGGAGAACCTTTCATCTTCTTAGGAATGGAAAGTCCCATTTCTTGTAAAACGGTGGGTGCTATCTGGTTGGAATATAATTGCTCCTCCTCATGTACTTCCCCCATGGGCGCCACCCCTTTTCCGAAGGTGACAAACCAAACTCCTCCTGCCCCCTCAATGCCGCTGCCATGGCTTTTCCATGTTTTAAGGGGTTGGGTTCCCCTTCCATGATCTGTTGTTAATAAAAAGATGGTTTGATCTTTATAAAACTCGTCCTGTTGGGTAAACTCCCACAGTTCTTTGATCATGGCATCGGTGCGTTGAGCCGCTTGCAGGTAAAAATCATAAAAGCCGCCATGGGCAAAATCATCTGTTTCACCGTAAGAAATGTAGAGCAGCTTGGGATGGTTCTTTTTCATTTCTTCCAAAGCGTAGTTGTGGGTGAACACATCCAAACGAACCGATTCCCAAATAATGGGTGCCTGTCGCTGGATATCATTGAGCATTTTTTCCCTTTCAGTAAGGTCGTCACCAGTGGCTTTTTCATACCCCGCATTTACGGGCACACCCGAACGTTCTTCATTTACGATGTACGGGAAGACATCCCAACTGCCAAAAGCGGCCACTTTTCCTTTTCCCTCGGAAGTATTGTTGAACAGCTCCAAAATGGTGGTATTGGGATTTGGAATTTTGTCATTACTGGTGATTCTGGCATCATCCGCAGCTCCGGTCAAAATCTCATTGTAGCCTGGATATGAAAACCACATGGTATTGGTTAGATTGACTTTACTGCCCAAAGTTCTGTTTCCGTGCAATTGCCCCATTGATGCGACTTCGCTCCAGAAAAATGGCATCAACGTCTCCCTTCTTTCCTTTGGGGTATCTCGCCAAAACGTCTTTTTGAGCGAAGCTGTATCCTGAACGTAGTCCTCATTGGCCACCAAAAGCGAGTCGGCCCCCATGAACAATTCCTGCCAACGGAACCCATCAAGAGTGATCAAGATAACTTTGGTATCGTTTTTTTCTTGGCATTGGGCGGCCACCATGACTCCCAAATAGCAAATAATGCACAGTATTCTTTTAAAATTTTTCATTAGGCTATCGTGTTTGTTTTTAAAAATGCTTGGTTCAATATTTCGAGTGCCTTGTCCAGTTCTTCTCGGGTAATCGTCAATGGAGGCGACAATTGCAGCACATTTCCTTTGGAAACTTTAAAGCTCAACCCCTGTTTTAGGCATTCGTACATGATTTCTTCCGCTTCGGCAACTGCTTTTTCCTTGGTAGTCCTATTCGTGACCAATTCTATGCCCCATAAAAGGCCAATGCCACGTACATCTCCTATCAGCGAATATTTTCGGTGCAATTTGTAGAGCGCTGCCTTCATATAAGCTTCGTCCGCTTTTACTTTTTCCAACAAGTTTTCTTCTTCGATGACCTCCAAAACGGTCAATCCTGCTACGGCACCCAACGGACTTTTTTCGTGGGTGTAATGGCCCAAGGATATGTGACCGAACTCATTGTACTCTTCACGAGTGACAATGGCAGCTTGCGGCATGATTCCGCCTCCCAAGCCCTTTCCCAAGCAGAGAATATCCGGTTCAATGCCAAATTCTTCAAAAGCGAACATTTTTCCGGTTCTTCCCAAGGCGATGGGAATTTCATCCAAAATCAAGAGCACGCCATGTTTGGTGCAGAGGGATCTAGCTCCCTTCCAGAATTTTTTTGAAGGAATCTGCACATCGGTATTTCGGATGGTCTCTGCCAAAAAGGCTCCAACCTGATTGTCTTTGGACAACACATACTCCAAATATTCCAGAGCCTTATCCTCATTTCCCTCAAAAATACCACGATAGGTAATCGGGGGCGGAATACGTTCCACACCGGGCATCAAAGGTCCCATATGCTCCTTAAATACGGATTCGCCCCCCACACTGACAGCGTCGAGCGAAGCGCCATGAAAAGAATCCCAAAATGAAACCACCTTGTGTTTTCCCGTTACGGCCCTGGCCAATTTCAATGCTATTCCAATCGCTGAACTGCCATTAGGGGTGAGCAATATTCGGTTGAGTCCTGCAGGAGTTAACGAGGTGAGCTTTTCCGCAAATTGAATGGCTACTTCGTTTGTATATCTTCTCGTGGAAAAAGTAAGCCCTTGGAGTTGTTCGGTCAATCGACTTACCAATTTTGGGTGGGAAAAACCGATTTGGTGGACATTATTGCCATGGAAGTCGAGGTATTTTTTCCCAGAAACGCTTTGAATGTATGATCCTTCACAACGCTTCAGCACATCCAAACAAGGGGTTGACATGGATTGATGCATAAAATATTTGGCATCTTTTTCCAATAGATCTTTGGTACGTCCGTCAATATCCTCCATCCATTCACCTCTGGCAGATGTAAGGTTGATATCCCCTTCAACAATGAATTCTTGCTTATCTTGCTTTGTATGGTCCATGTTTTGTTCGTATTTCCCGTTCTTCGGATGTATCGTTCAACACATAAATATCGTAGTTGTTTCCGTGATTATACACCCGAACCACAATATGTCCTTCCTGACTTTTGTACTGATCCAACCTTCCTCCGATTACATCTTTAGTGCCTTGCAACATTATGGTTGAAAAAATATCCCGCTCGCCAGGGTACAATGTTTTTGAAGTGATCCTTCGCAACACTTCTTCTCCCGGATGGTCCGCGGTCCAATTTTGCTGGATCCAAACCCGCGGACGAATGGTTCGGACATAATAAGGGTTTTGGGAATCCCGATTTCCATGATGATTGAGTGTTGCCACATCAACAGGGCCAATTATCGGTGCTACGTAGGATTCCAAACTGTGGATATCGGTTTGACCCAATCCATCAATCCCAGAAATATCACCTCCGGTGTAGTAATTGAACTTACCATAATCGATTCGGATTCCGTCGCTCAATGGGTTCTCTCCCGGATATTCACCAGCTTGAAAAAGAGCGTGGGTGTTTGTGTCTTCACCCGTCCAAATGACTCCATTGGAAAAGAGGTTCTGAACGGAAAATTCAGGATAAATGTTTGGCGTATTTTTTAGTACAATTTGGTCCGTGTGTCCCACTTTCAAAGCTTCATTTTCCAATCCTACTTTTTTGGATTGAAAAGTGATGAATTTCCAATATTCTTTCAAGGTGGGAATCATGCCGTAGGCATCGTTGGAAAAGCGTGCCTCAGACTGCACGTTCGCATCCTTTAAATTGATAGGAAATTCGAACCCTCTGTCAATTAATTTTTTAATGGGAATCAAAGTTCCCACCTCCATAATTCCAGTGAGTTGATAACCGCCCGGAGCTATTTTCCGAAGGGAATCCATCTCTCCAAAGTGATCATCATGATAATGCGTGATCAGGGCATAATCCAACTGCCGTTTTTGATTCTTTGGGATGAATTGATCTATGTAATCCACAATCCATTCCGGAGCAGATTTAGACCGATTGGGAAGCAATTTTGCATTTCTACTCGAGGTTGTTCTTGGATGTGTTTCGGACATATCTCCAGCATCCACCAGCAAGGTCGTGCCATCAGGAAAAACCATAAAGGCAGCATCTCCCCTGCCGGTATTGATATGGTGAATGTCCAAAAAGCCGGGCTCCCATTCAGGAAGTTGTTGCCCATGTCCCCCCATTCCCATCAAGGTCAGGGCAAGGACAAACAAACTGTTTTTTTTGAGGTCACAGCACATGGGTTATTTATTTTTCACGATACAGTAAATTCGCCGGGATTATTTGTTTGGGTATGTTGGACCCTTGGAATTTTACATCCAAATGAAAGCCGCCACCGCCATTAAAAAATTCAACCCGAACCAACCGACGTCCCTTTTGCAACTCCACCACTTCTCCAATTTCCTTTACGCCGTGATCGCCATCATTGTCCACTACCAATTTTCCATCTATATACAGCTTGCTGCCATCATCGCTGTTGGTAAAAAATCGATATTGGCCACTTTCAGGAACCTCAAGATAGCTTTCAAAAACCAAAGCCACCTGCTCGGTTTGGACATCTTCTGTAATGGCCTGTTTTGGGGAAAATTCGGTGACAAATCCTTCTTTAACGGGTTTTAAAGTTGAAAAATCCGGGAGTTTTTCCATTTTCTCACTATAAAATACTTGATACTTAACTGGGTCTTCCTTGGTTTTGGCAACTATTCTATAGTTCGCTTCGGCGATGGTACTGGCCAATTTCCCTTCGTGAAAAACACCTGCTTTCAGCACCGAAGTTTCCTTGAGATAAAAGGTATCTTGGTAAATTGTGCTACTTTCCAAAGTGGGCACTTCGCTTCCCAGAACATAACGAATCTCCCCTGATCCATTTGGATTTTGCATCACCACAGCTACAGAATCAGCTTTAAAAACACCCCCGGCAGGTTCATAGTAACCCGCATCAGGAAGAATCTTCGGTTGGGCAATCTGTTCTTTTCGCCTATAGGTCAAGTTGGGTTTTTCATTACCGATAAAAGCTCCTTTTATGGGTCTTCCAATCCATGCTTGTGGGGTATGGAGCCCCATGGCGTAGGCCACCGTTGGGGCATTGTCATATTGGTATACCGTTTCTTCAATCTGGTAGCCCTTTTTGATGCCCGCTCCAAATAGAATGAAAGGAATCTCCATTTCGGCCAGGCTTTCGCCTCCGTGTCCAAAACCCAATCCACCATGATCGGCGGAAACAATAAACAGGGTCTTTTCAAAAATTCCAGCTTCTTTGGTGGCATTGACGATTTCCGCAATCAGGGAATCGGCTTTTTCAACCGATTTGTAATATTCCGGACTACCATGCCCCATGCCATGCCCGGCATGATCTACATGGTCCAAATGGATAAACGTGAATTTTGGGGTGTGTTCCTTGATGTAGTTTACTGCTTCTTGCGTGGTATTGTCCTCATGGTCCCCATCAATATCGAAGTCGACGTCCTCCTTTTCAAACAAGCGGCCAAATCCATCCCAATCATAAATGGCACCTACGTGGGCATCGGGCTGTTGATCATGGAAAAGGGCAAAAATGGTTGGAAACATCCCATTTTTGGTTGCCACCACTGGAGGCATAACATGATCATGTTTCTCCCACCCATTGGAGGTAATCCCGTGCTGTTCCGTATCAGCTCCCGTGATCATGCTGGCCCAATTGGGGCTGGAGCTTGAAGGTAAAACGGAACGGGCATGCATGGTAGCGGCTCCATTTTTGACCATGGAATCCAGCATTGAGGTATTTGCATTTTGAATCCCGTTCGGACTCATGCCATCGACACCAATTATAACGACATGCTCTATGCCTTGGATGGTTCCTTGTTCCTTGGAAGCACAAGACCACAGGAACAAAATTCCCGTGGTCATGGCTATAAACTTTATTACTTTTTTTTGAAATGACATTGCATTAGTTTTCCCACCAAACTTTAATGGTAATCTGGTCTCCACCTATTCTTTGTACGGCTTCATTGTAGTTGGCACTGTTTAAGGATTCCTCTTCACTTGGATACTCAAACCTGCTTGGGTATACATCGTAGAAAGCATCAGGACCAGGCTCAATCGTATTTGGGAATCCAGTTCTCTTGAACTCAATAAACCCTTGGTAATCGGTATAGAACAAGGCCACGTATTTCTGCTTAATAATAGTCTCCAAAGTGTTATCGAAAGCAACTTCAACCCTAGTAAGATAATCGGCAGGCAAGGCCACATCCCAATAGTCAAAATTGGCTTCTATACCCATTTCGTAATATTCTTGGGCATTGGCAGTTATCCATCCTCTCTGCGCTGCTTCAGCAAAAATGAATGCAACTTCAGAAAATTGCATTAAACGTGCTTGGTTGTTGTTGGGCTGGAAATAGAAGTAATCAATATTGAATTTTGACAAAAAGGCATCCCCTCCTTTGTACTCGTAGGCAGGTCCGTCCACGATACCATTTTGCATTCCCTCAATCGCCGGAGTCCCATTTTCCACAGAATTTGCGGTTGGGTCAGCGAAAAAATCCAGTCGTGGGTCATTAAAGCTTTGCAACAACTGTACAAAGTGTTCAGAGATTCTATATTCGTTGTACGAACCAACCCGATACACAGATTCTTCGGTCACAGGATGCGCATCTGGATTGGCTGCCAAAAACTGCAACACAGCGTTGTCCTCATTGGATTCCATCACGGGATTGCTGCTTGGGTTATTGAATATTCCAGCAATTACGGATTGGGAAGTGGATGCATCCACCTCGCTTAAACGCAATGCCAAACGAAGACGCAATGAGTTGGCAAATTTCCGCCACATCGCCAAATCTCCATCAAATAACAAGTCACCCTTTACCAAACCAAGATTAGAACCTGATAGAATGGTATTGGCACGTTCCAATTGCACCAACATATCGGCATAAATAACCTGTTGGGTATCGTAGACTGGGGTATAATTGGGTTCCTCATCCACAGCTTGGTTGACCTCGCTGTATGGAATATCCCCATACATATCTGTCAATATGCTGAACATCCAAGTCTGCATGATCAGTGAAACAGCTTCGTAACTTGGCAATTCATTTTCAATGGCGATTTTCTCCAATTCTTTGGCATCCCTGATGGCCAAATAGTGAGTGTCCCATGTTCCTCCTTGATCTCCCCAGTCGAACAGGTCAAAAGAGGTAAATACAATACGGGCTCCATACTGTCCCATTAGGTTTCCTTCACTCCAAGCATCTCCAACCACTCTTCTGATGGAGTTTCTCTGGAAGTTGGTCAACAACAGCTCTGGATTTTTGCTGATGCTCAATGCCACATCAGGGTTCTCATTTGAAACATCAAATTTATCACACGAGCTTATGACACCCATGATTATGATTCCAATGATTATGATTTGTTTTTTCATTTTTCTATTTGTTATCACGTTCGTTTATTCAACTTTGGATTACAGTCTTAGGCTAACTGCCATTCCTATACTTCTGGTGGTGGGCACGGTTGCATTTTCAACACCTGGAACATAGGAACCTCCTCCAAAGGATAATAGTTCTGGGTCGCCATGGTTAAAATCTTTGGCCCACAACCAAAGGTTGGTACCGATCAAAGAAAAGCTGAAGTCCTGAACTCCCATTTTATCCACAACTTTTCTTGGAAGTGCATAGGTCAACTTTGCTTCACGGAGTTTTATGAAAGTGGCATCGTAGATTCCTTCCGTCTCATTATCTCTTCGGTAACGGTTATTGTGGTAGGCATTTGCGGGAACAATTACATCATTTTCTGTATAGCCGGTCAGGTTTCCTTCCACATCAAAAACTCCTTTAACACCATCACCGATGACACCATCTGAATGTGCTCCACCATAATCCAATCCTGAATCAAGAATGCCTGGGTGTGGTCCACCAAATTCTGGTGAACGTCCCCAAAGTGTTTCCACCACATTACCGGATGTTGCGGCAATCAATCGGGTTCTAGACAAGAGTTCACCACCCTGTCTCCAATCGAAAAGGAAATTCAAGGAGAAGTTCTTGTAGGTAATGGTGTTGTTCCATCCCAAGGTGAAATCTGGGTTGAAGTTTCCAAGCTTCCTTAGGGTATTATCTTGTTGGACCAAACCTTCGTTGAAGAACACCTCTCCATAATAAGGGCTACTCTCATCTTGAACGGTTACCAAACCGGTTCCCCACATATCGCCCAAGGAGCCACCTTTTTCCGCAATCAAGGTAATCCCATTTCCTCCGTAGGAGTATCTGTCAACGCCATCGGCCAGTTCCAAAATCTCGTTTCTGTTGAGACCGAAATTGAACATAGTGTTCCAGCTAAAATTATCAGTGCTTACGGGGGTAGCATCCAACATCAATTCCACTCCGTAGTTTTTAATCTTACCAGCATTGATGGTTCTGGAAGTCTTACCAGAGGTTGTGGCCAAATCAATATCCAGAATCTGGTTCTTGGAAATAGTGTTATAATAGGTAAAGTCGATTCCTATTTTGTTGTTGAACAATCGTAAATCCGTTCCGATTTCGTAGGAAGTCTGAATTTCAGGCTTAAGATTGGCGTTGGCCAAATTATTGGAAGGCGACGCAGTTGGGTTGCTCCCTACAGGAGTTCCCAAGGCAAAGAAGTTATTCAATCCGTATGGGTTGGTGTCATTACCAACCTGTGCCCATCCAGCTCGTAGTTTGGCAAAGGAAAGTACATCACTGTCTATATTAAACATATCCGTTACCAACATACTCAAGGAAGCAGATGGGTAGAAATAAGAGTTGTTCTCTTTGGGCAAGGTGGAGGACCAGTCGTTACGTGCGGTCAAGTCCAAAAATATCTGGTCTTTCCATCCCAATTGGGCAAAACCGTATAGGGAATTAATTTGTTTCTCAGGTCGGGATACAGTTTGTACCAAAGGACCATCTGCATTAGTGAAAGAATAGATTCCAGGCAACAACAACTTATTGGCCATTAAAGCATTAAAATGGTTTTTCTGCACCATTCTGTTTCCACCAAAGTTCGCATTTACGCTGAAGTCTTCACCAATTTGCTGATCATAGCTTAACAAGAAATCCAAATTGGTCTCTTGGAAATTGATTTTGTCCTCTCTATACTGCCCATTGGGGAAACGTTGTGTGGAATAAGCTCTTTTGATAAAGCGATACTCCGAGAAGAAATCGCGACCACCCCTTACCATGAATTTAAAGTTGTCCGATAATTTATAGGTAGCCGAAAGGTTCCCAATAATCCTATCCTTGGCCAACCCATTGGTATTTTCATACATGGTGAAGTAAGGGTTGTCATGATAGTTGTAATTGTAATTGAACTGTTGAAAACCTTCAAGACCATCTTGCCAATAATCTCTTAGTCCTTTTACATCCACTTGTTGTCCCCACCAGATAAATAGGTACATGACAGATTCGGTACCGTAGCCATTCACGTGACGGTTATCAGAATCTGTTCTGATGTAGTTTACTTTGGAGTTTACGGTAAGTCTATCTGTAAGATCATACGTTCCAGAAAGTGAGATTGTATTTCTTCTGATATCGGTGTTGGGAAGAATTCCTTCGTTATCCAAGTTGGTATAACTTACCCTGTAGTTCCCTTTTTCATTTCCTCCATAAAAGGAAATATTGTTGGTTAACGTTCTTCCCGTCTGAACAAAATTTTCAACCGGATCTCCTGGGTCTACAAAAGGAGTTGGATTGATTGCTCCTCTTCGGGACAAATCAACACCAGATGATCCCAATATAAAATCCAATCCATGCACATCACCACCTCGCAAGCCGTTAGCGGTTGGAGAATCGTGTTGAGCCCTAAGGGTTCCATCCAATAACGGACCCCAAGATTCATCCACTCCATCAAAAGTTCCGTTTCCGTAACCATCTACAAACTGGAAGTCAAAGTTTTTACCTTGTCCATATACTCTTTGGTACTCAGGTCCTTTCAACATACTTTCAAAGGTCATTTTGGAGTTGACCGAAATACCCATCCCTTTTCTGGATCGTCCAGATTTTGTGGTAATGATTACCGCTCCGTTGGCAGCACGTGAGCCATAAAGTGCGGTTGCGTTTGCACCTTTTAATACAGAAACTGATTCAATATCATCTGGGTTTACTTCGGCTGCCCCGTTACCGTAATCCAAGTTCATGTTGCTGGCACCACCCAACGTATTGGTTCGGGTGTCTGTAGAATTATTGATCGGAATACCATCTACCACAAATAGGGGTTGGTTGTCTCCTTGCATGGAACTGTATCCCCTGATTACCACGGATGAAGATTGCCCTGGACCAGTTCCGTTGGTTACTACCTGAACACCCGCAGCTCTACCCGAAAGGGTACTTACAAAGTTGGTACTGGTGGATTGGGACACTTCATCGCCCCCTACCTTTTCAACGGCATACCCCAGTGTTTTCTCATCACGGGTAATGTTCAAAGCGGTAACCACCACCTCATCCAATTGCTGCGAATCGGGTTGCAACATAATGGTAGCTGTGGTTTGTCCTGTCGTATTAAATTCTTGGGAAATGTACCCAATATAGGAAACCACCAAAACCGCACTTTCTTGGGAAAGTTCAATTTCAAAGTTTCCGTCAAAATCTGCAGCCACCCCTGAGGTGCTGCCTTTTACAACAACCGATGCCCCGGGCAGCGGTACGCTGTTTTCATCCACCACCGTTCCCGAAAATGTGGTTTGGGAATAGCTCATTATACTTACGGTAAATGCAAGTAAAAATGCTACGATTGATTTTTTCATTTGTTGAGTATTTGTAAATATTGGTTAATTATTTATCAACAAATATCCAATAAGACCGTTAAGCCATGCCTTTATACAGATTAAAAAAATGATACGGAAAGGTTAAAAGAATCAGTGATATGTTATGTAAACATTATTTACAAATATTCAATTTTTATACTATCTTGCATGGAATGAATATTTTAATATGTCATTGTTTAACAGTTGATTAAAGGATTTTTTGAGTATTTATGAATAGGGAAGAAATATTATAAATACTAAACAACAAGATCCAGTGGAAAAATTATGGAAGACTATTTAATAGGTATCGGCAAGCGAATCAAGGATATACGAAAGAACAATAAAAAAACCATCAGCGACGTTGCCATCCAAGCTGGGGTTACGGCCGGACTGATTTCCCGCATTGAAAATGGCAGAACCATCCCTTCCCTCCCTGTATTCTTAAAAATTGTAGGGGCCTTGGAAACCGAGATGCCCGATTTCTTTGATGGTATGCCGAAAGTAAACGGACACAATTTCTTGGTATCCCGAAAAGCCGACCAGACCATCATTGAAAAAGAAGACGAAGCCGTCGGTTTCACCTACAACTACATTTTTGGTAAGCAATTGA
Organism: Muricauda sp. MAR_2010_75; assembly: GCF_000745185.1. NCBI lineage: Bacteria > Pseudomonadati > Bacteroidota > Flavobacteriia > Flavobacteriales > Flavobacteriaceae > Allomuricauda > Allomuricauda sp. MAR_2010_75. The sequence goes on along the minus strand of NZ_JQNJ01000001.1, from coordinate 1,787,776 downwards.
ACTCTGTAGGGTTTGAAAGTGTGTTGCTGGAAGTGTTGCCCAATTCCAAACGGGACAAAGTGGTTACGGATGCTTTTGAATTCAAATACATTCTTACCGGGGAGTGCTATTATGAAATTGGCGACCAAGAAGTGCTCTTAAAAGAGGGAGATTCCATTTTTTTTGATGGCAGAATTCCCCATGTTCCCATAAACAAGGGGAAAGTACCCTCAAAAATGTTGGTAGTTTACTTTTTTATCTGATTAGGAAAAAAGTATCCCTTCCAATGCATCCAAAGTATTCAGGATAAGGGTTGGGTTGGCCTTTTCCAATTGCTCTCTGGTCTGTGCCCCGGTCAACACCCCAACGGTAATTCCACAGTTGGCATTTTTGCCTTCTTCAATATCTATTTGGGAATCGCCTGCTTTCAATACGTGTTCAGGGTCTGTGATGTTGAACAATTCCATGGCCTTATCAATCATTTCTGAGGAAGGTCTTCCAATCTCGACATCATCCGCAGTGACCAAACCATCAATCTGCTCGCCTACTTTCCATCCCAATTTATCCAATAGGGATTGTGCTGTTTTAAAATCATAGCCCGTATTCAGTACCACTTTTACACCATGGGCTCGCAACACTTTAAAAAGCTCTTCGACCCCATCATACGAAGTCACCTCCAGATTGGCATAAGCTTCTTTCAGCATTTCCTTAAAATCAGCATGTACCGCTTTGGCATCCACTTCAAAATCGCGATTAGCTTTGGTCTCTTCCAGAATATCCGCGATTGCCTTATATTTTTCCTTGCCCGCCCCAAATTCTAGCACGGTATCCAATGAAACCTCAACTCCTGCTTTGGCCAATGCGGCCCGCACCGTTTTGTACACCACGTTGTCTTCATTTACCGTGGTACCGGCCATATCAAAAACTGCAAGTTTTATATCTTTCATTCTTGTTTATTATCTATTAAATATTGTAGCAATGTTCTTTTTTGAAAATCCAGCACTTCCCGTCATTCCTTTTCCTCCTATGCCAGTCACAATATGAATATGTTCATCTATGGTCTTTTTGAAAAGGTCACTGGATTTGCATTGTGAATACATTCCATACCATCTGCGTTGGATTTCATAGGTGGGCAGTTTTATGATTTTCTTCGCCTCCTTTACCATAAAATTGTCAATATCCATATCCAAATCATAACCTAGGTCTTCCATCCTATCCACATCGGCGTATTGGTGGGAGTCCCCTAAAATGACCGACCCATCCACCGCTTGCTTGAACAAAATATGCACTCCCCATTTCTTCTCCAGACTGTCTTGGGGTTCATTCCTTTTGATTTTGGAATATGAAGGGCATTCATGGAACGCCTCATATCTTCTGATGGACCATCCTGTAAGGATGGACCCTTTTAAGGCATAGTTTTCCTGAGGTTTGGTCTGCATCATCTGCAGTTTGGAAATTTCCAAATCACTGGTGGCAAATAATTCGGGATACAAGGTTTTAAAATCACTTCCGTTGCAGATGATCACCTTGCTCGCCTGAAGCACTTCTCCGCCGGCGCTCAATACTTCAACATAGCTTGCTTTTCTTTCGCAGGAAACAACCGTGAAATTGGTCTTCATTGCGAGTCCTTTTTCCTGCACCAGGTACTCCTGAAGTCGATGAATCATGGTACTGGGTTCAACGGTAACTTCCTGTGGAAAGAAAAGTCCTGCTGTAACATACGTACGTCGAAGTCCAGGATAACGTTCCAAACACTCACTTTTAGTCAACATTTTGGATTCGTAGTCATTATTATTGTTGATGGCCCTGAGCTCCACCAACAATCGCTCTTCTTCCTCATTTGATGCCAAATACACGGTTCCATTTTGACGAACACTAATATCAAACTTGGATTGGATGTCTTGGTAGATCTGTAGGCTTCTTCTTCCAAACTTCTGCCATTTCGAATTCATTCCGGATGGCACCACCTGGCCAAAATTTTGTGTCGTGGCCCCTTGGGGATACGCATTTTTTTCCACCAAACACACCTTCAACCCAAGTTCCAGAGCATGAAAAGCATGGAAAGTCCCCAAAATACCCCCACCTACTATGACGGCATCGTATTTATTGTCCATAGTTAAACTGCTGTTTACGATTTTCAGATTTGTGCCTTGCCCAAAAGTGAAAGAACAAGACCACGGAGACGATAATTCCAATCAATGCCACGGCATAGGTTCCATAGACGAAAAAGTTGAGCCAGGAAAGATTAGCCTGGCCAAAATTTTTGTAAACCAGTACCAGTATGCTTCCAACGTAGCCAAATGCATCTGCAATGTAGATAAGGAAACCGGAATTTCCCTTTATTTTGAAGGCAGCAATAAATCGGTCAAAGAAAAGACAGTTGAACGGAACATAACAGATGTATAATCCAAAACCTGTGCAGACCATCCAAAGAAAAGAATCCAGTATTCCTATTTGGAACATGAGGGTAGATAATCCTAAGACCACGGTGCCCAAGATCAAAAGTAAATGGTACGTGAGCAGTGCCTTAAGGTTGTTCTTGATGTAAAAGATGGAACCAATGATCAGCAATACACTGATAGCAATAATAATTTCTGAAGTGGAGAACACAGAAATATCGCCTTCATAGCCAATGCTATCCCAAAGTTCTCGAGCAAAATTGTCTCGAAAATCCCGGAATGCGGTAAGGAAGGTGTAGAAAATCACCACTAAAAGCAATGGGAAAAAGAATTTTTTGATGAGTTGTTTTCGATCAGCGCCAGTCATTGGGACGCGTTCGGTACGCAATTCTTTATCGGTATCGGTGGGTGGTGGTATCTTTTGTAATAGGAATGAAGACATCAACAACGGTGCTATGAATAAAGCCCCTGTGACGGAGGGCATCCAAAATTCGGTTACGCCCCAGTAGTTCATCACATAAAGTCCCACAGATTTTACCACGCCACTGGACACAATAAAGCTAGCGCAAAGGGCCACACCCAAAATGTCTGTAAACCGCCGCCCTTCAATATAGGAGAACACAATTCCCCATATCATTCCCAATGGGATCCCGTTCAAGAACATAAAAACAATATTGTAGGGAGCGGACACCCATGCAAAGAAAAAAAGGGCCACTTCGGCCAAAAGAATCAATGAAATCAATAATAGTAACCTACGGTTGGGTTTCAACTCGGAAATCACCTTGATTCCAATAAATTTTGAAAACGCATATCCCAAGACCTGGGCAATAATGAGAAGTATCTTGTAGTCGACACCGATGTAGCTCAGTCCTTCAAAAGTGGCTACGGTAAAAGGTTTGCGAAAAGCGTACATGCAAAAATAGGTGCCAAAAGCAGCGAGGGAGGCATGGAGAACAAAAACTAGACTTGACTGCTTTTTGGACATGGAGTTGGAAACCAAAATGTTTACAAATACTAAATTAATATTTCAAATTACTCAAATTTATAAGAATTTACCTATCCATTTCAGATTAAATAATTGTTAGCAAAAAATTATGCCCTCAATTGAGGGCATAATCATGATTATTGAGATAAAATTAATTCCTACTGATTAGGTTCCACATACGCATTGATACGTTCTATGGTTCCATCTGGGTTATGCGTAAGTTCTGTCATTTTTACGCTACGCAAATGGGTTTGCCCACCAGACATGGAACTGTCGTGGAAGAACAACCACCATTTTCCCTGATACTCCACAATGGAGTGATGGTTGGTCCATCCCAAAACGGGATCAAGGATAACTCCTTGGTAGGTAAAGGGTCCATAAGGATTATCCCCAATGGCGTAGGCAATATTGTGGGTATCTCCAGTTGAATAGGAGAGATAATATTTTCCATTGTATTTGTGCACCCAAGCTGCCTCAAAAAACCTACGATCGTTGTCTCCGGTTGTAATAGGTTCTCCATTTTCATCCAAAATAACTGCATCTTTGGGCTCTTCGGCAAAGCTAACCATATCATCTGCCATAAGAGCAACTTTAGGAGAAAGGGCCGGCGCATCATCAGCTGGATAATTATCTTCTCCCAGATATTCATTGTTCCTCCATTTTTGGAGCTGTCCGCCCCAAATTCCACCAAAGTACATATAATACTTTCCGTCTGTATCTTCAAAGATAGAGGGATCCATACTATAGCTTCCTTCAATAGGTTGATCCATGGCTTCAAAAGGTCCAACTGGGTTTTCACTTTTGGCCACACCTATACGAAAAACATCCTCTTTGTCCTTTACGGGAAAGTATAGAAAGTATTCATCGTCCTTCTTGGCTGCATCTGGAGCCCACATTTGTCTTCCAGCCCAAGGCACGTCTTTAATATGAAGGGCCAATCCATGATCGGTGACCTCTCCACCAACACTGTCCATAGAGAAAACATGGTAATCTTCCATGTTAAAATGACTTCCAAGATCATCTTGGGGAATTCCGGATTCAAAATCATGGGATGGGTAAACAAACAACTTCCCCTCAAAAACATGTGCCGATGGATCTGCGGTATACAGTTCAGACGTTAAAGTGTAAACTGTATCGGGTGTTGTGCCAATGGTATCGGTTACGCTATCGATTTCATTACTTATTTCGGTTGAAGATTGTTTTTGGCGTTTGCATCCAATTGTGCCCAAAACAAATAAAGATGACAAAAAACAAGGGATAACACCTCTGTTTAAATAATTTTTTCGTGTATTGATTGTGCTTTTCATAAGGTAAAGGAAAGGTTAATTTGTTAAAAATAAACATTCTTCTGTAAAAACAATCGTTTGCTTACAAAATCATAAATTCTTACTTTATTGATTATCAAACTATTGATTAAAACACGTAATTGAAATTAAATAATTTTAACATAGAATGTCAAAAAAATTAACGCAACCGATTGCGTGAACAAATATATTATGTATATTTATCACATTCTAAATATTATGCGCTCTTTTTTGACATAATAGGATTAATTAACTGAACAAAATCAAAACTTAGTAACATGACTAAACAATCCTTATTTGTTTTTACAAATAGCAAATGGTCATCACCCTTGCATTTGTACTTAACAAGCTTTTTGTTATTTGTTTTTTGCACTACGGCTTTAGCGCAGAACACTATTGCGGTTTCAGGTACCGTAACAGATGAATCGGGCGCACCTATTCCCGGGGCAAGCATTATTGTACAGAACACGACAAATGGAACAACAACAGACTTTGACGGGAACTACGCAATCGAGGCTGCCTCCAATGCCACCCTCGAGTTTCGTTATCTTGGATTCGTTACTCAAACGATTGCAATTAACGGAAGATCAACATTGAACATTCAAATGGCGGAAGATACCCAGCAATTATCTGAGGTCGTGGTAATTGGTTACGGTACGCAAAACAAGGAATCTGTAACGGGTTCGGTAGTTTCCATTAAGGGTGACAATTTAAATGAGGTACAATCAGCCAACTTCCAACAAGCGCTTCAAGGTAGGGCCGCTGGGGTTAACATTTCCACAACCAGTTCAAGACCTGGGGCTGCTCCACAAATACGTATACGTGGTACGCGTTCCCTTTCAGCAGACAATGACCCTTTGATAGTTCTCAATGGTATCCCCTTTTCCGGCGGACTTAGTGATATCAATCCTAATGACATTGAAAGTCTTGATATATTAAAGGATGCATCAGCTACGGCCATTTACGGGTCTAGAGGTGCTAACGGGGTTATCTTGATAACCACAAAGTCGGGAACCAAAGGACAGAAGGCTACAATCACATACAATACCTATTATGCAGCAAAAGAAGTGTTTGCAAAATTCCCAATGATGAATGCAGCCCAGCTCATACAATTGCGTGCTGATGTTGCAGCCAATAATGGGGGAACTCCGCTTTTTGGTTTGGCAGGCGATGAATACTTGGGCAATGATACGGACTGGCAAGACCTGTTGTATGGAACTGGTCTACAAACCGCGCATGACATTAGCGTTCAAGGAGGTACCGAAAACGGTTCTTACAATGTTGGATTGGGGTATTTTAAAGAAACGTCCGTAGTTCCCGGAGATTCTTTTGATAGATATTCTTTAAGAGTGCAGCTCGATCAAAATGTAGGGAAATTATTCCGTTTTGGTGTAAATTCAGTTACCAATTTCAATAAGACAAGTAGTATTATTGGCATTTACCAGACGCTGGCTGCATCACCGCTTTTAAGCCCCTATGATTCTGATGGGAATTTTTTGGAGTCGGTCCGTCTGCAAACGCAAGCTGATGATGCATGGATTCCTACTAGAAATGAAATTAGTCGAATTGGAAAAGGTAGGGTAAACGAGCAGCTCGACTTTGGTACGTACAATAACATCTATGGTGAATTGCAAATTCCTTGGATCGACGGATTGAAATACCGTCTTAACGTAGGTTTGAATTTCCGTTCGTCCAGAGATGGTAACTTTACCGGGCAAGGGGTATTTAATTACAACCCCATCAACCCTTCTTCTGCAAGCTATAATTCTACAATCCAAAGAGATTATGTAATTGAAAACCAATTACTTTATGATAAGACATTTGGTAAACATCAAGTAAATTTTGTTGGATTGTTCTCCGCACAAAACACCGAATTTGACAATATAGGTTTAGGTGCGCGGAATATTCCCAACGAGGCCTCTTTATGGTATGCTTTAGATGATGATGCCATCCTTGCCGAAGATGTTACGAGTTTCGGCACTGGTTATTCGGCCACTGGATTGTTATCCTATATGGCCAGGGTCTTATATCAGTATGACAACCGTTATTTACTTACTGCCACAGTACGTTCCGATGGTTCATCCCGATTGGCCCCAGGCCGTAAATGGGTTACGTATCCTGCGGTGTCCCTAGGGTGGAATATTGGTAATGAAGCATTTATGGATAGCGTTGATTGGGTAAACCTGCTCAAACTACGAGCTGGTTATGGTGAAACCTCGAACCAAGCCATCGATCCTTACTCAGTTCAAGGGAATTTAAATTCAGTCAACTACAATTTTGGGAGTACATTCGCTACCGGTTATTTTGTGGATGGGCTGCCCAACCCAAACTTAGGATGGGAGTTTTCAGAGACCTATAACTACGGTCTTGACTTTGGATTGTTCAATAATCGCCTATCAGGTAGCGTTGAATACTATATTACCAAGACCAATGATATCTTATTGGGTCTTGGGCTTCCAAGCACGGCGGGTGTAGGTAGCGTAACCAGCAATATTGGTAATAGCGAGAACAAAGGTCTTGAAATAGCCCTTAATGGTACTATTTTTGACAATCCGGATGGATTTTCTTGGGATGTTGGCGTTAACGTGTATACAAATAAAAACGAAATAACCTCATTGGCCTCAGGTCAGGATAGGGATGAAGGAAACCTTTGGTTTGTTGGATCCCCAATCAATGTGATCTTCGACTATGAACGGCTCGGACTTTGGAATCAGACCGACCCAGGTTTTGAATATTTAGACCAATTTGAACCAGGGGGCAATGAAGGTATGATTAGGGTACGATATACTGGAGAGTTCAATGCGGATGGGTCGCCTGTTAGGGCTATAGGCTCCGATGATAGAATTGTGCAAGATCCCCAACCTGATTTTTTAGGTGGTTTTAACACACGCTTGGCCTATAAGGATTTTGATTTAAGTATAGTAGGCGCTTTCCAAAGTGGCGGTATTCTTGTAAGCACGTTACATTCATCCAACGGCTACCTAAATTTACTTACTGGTAGAAGAAATAACATTGATGTTGACTATTGGACGCCAACCAATACCGATGCTAAATATCCTGCCCCTGGAGGGATACAAAGTGGTGATAACCCAAAATACGGAAGTACATTGGGTTATTTTGACGGATCCTACTTAAAGGTACGCGCAATGACTTTGGGCTATAATTTTGATCAAGATTTCATAAGGGATTCTTGGTTTAAGAGTCTTCGTCTTTATGCTACTGTACAGAACCCTTTTGTTCTATTTTCACCATTTCATGATGAATCTGGCTTAGACCCAGAGACCAACTCAGGGGTCAATGACCAAGGACAGCGTCAAAACGTAGCTACTGAAACAAATAACATCTCGACGGGAATACCAACGGTTGGTTACAATGTTCCAACGACACGAAACTTTATGCTAGGATTAAACGTAACATTTTAAAAAAATATCATGAGAAAGATGAAAAGAAAAAGTATATCACTAGCAATCTTAACGATTGCATTGTGTATAGGTTCTTGTACAAAAGACATCATAGAAGAGGAGCCAAGAGGTGTGTTCACTCCAGAGTTTTTCTCAACTGAACTTGGTGTTCAAGGTGGTTTGACATATTTGTACCAGAATTTAAGAAACGTATATGGGTTCGCCTATTTTTTAAACTTGGGAGAAACAGGAACAGACGAATATTGTGCTGCCCAAAGTGCCGATAACAACTTTTTTGATTTGGACCTAGCTGGTGAGGGTAATCTAAACTCGCAAAGTGGTTTTTCAATCGGTACGCCTTGGGGCAATGCCTTCCCTGCCATTAACACGGCCAGTGGAATTATTGAAAATGCAGCGGCTGTAGGCCTGGATGAATCTCTAATTGCAGAGGCCAAATTTTTTCGAGCTTTCAACTATTTCATGTTGGTGCAAACCTATGGTGGTGTACCATTGGATTTAGGTGCCGGGGAATTGGCTTTTAATACTTCCGTAGCTAGAACTTCAGTACGTAATACGGTGCCCGAGGTATATACGAGAGCTATTTTTCCCGATTTACTTGATGCGGTCGATGATTTGCCTGAAAGTCCTCGATTAACGGGCACGGTAACCAAGAATGTAGCCCGATTGATTTTGGCAAAAGCCTACTTAACCTATGGATGGTGGTTAGAAAATCCGAATGGTATTCCCACCTATCCAGATGCACAAAGAAATGATCCTGATGGCAATGGCCCGTCCTATTATTTTCAACAAGCCTATAATTATGCTGTTCAAGGTATAAATAACCCTGGGCCTTATCGTTTGCTTGACTATTTTTATGATGTACATGTCGCTACAAATGATCGTCATGAGGAAATGATGCTCTATGCCGACCGTACAGAAGAAAGTCAAATCTATAACGGCGCGGATTTAGGATTTAGTGGAACTGATAATCCCGCCAATACAGCGGTTTGGATGGTAACTTCCAATTACACTACCATTAGTGTTGATGGTGTGGCCGCAGTACAACGTGAGGCTGCCCAAAGCTATGGAAGACCATGGACACGTATGGCTCCTACCATTGGTGCACTAACAGAAACGTTTACCAATAAGGATATGGATTCCCGATACGATGGTACTTTTGTTACCAGCTATCGAGGAAACTGGGACAAAGGAGGAGACCCTTCACCAACCTTAACAGCAGCTAATGGGTTGGAAATAGAACCAGGTGATGCGGTTATTTCATTCTTGGATGAGTATGACCCTGCTGTTGACTACAGCGTAAATGGTGGTAATATTGGGGGTGGAGAAATTCCTGGAAGATCGGATTATGTCATCAATTTAAATGAAATAAACAGAAGATTTTATCCTGGTTTATGGAAGCTCGGAACCTATCGTACTGACAACGAAGGTGGTTTGGGCTCGCCCAATGGAGCACTGACACGCCCATTTCCAATAGCCAAGTATTCTGAATTTTACCTTGTAGCAGCCGAAGCCGCTGTAAAAGGGGCTTCGGGAGCTTTCACTGCCCGAAGTTTGGTCAATGTGCTTCGTGCCCGTGCCGGTATGTGGCGTTTTGATAATGGCGAGCAGCAAGAACGTATCGAAGACAATAGTGCCGCTATGATGGCCGCAACACCAGCTGTCATTGATATAGACTATATTTTGGCCGAGCGATCCCGCGAGTACTTTGGAGAAGGTATGCGATGGTATGATTTGGTCCGCACCCAAAAATGGACAGAATATTCAAGTTCGTATGAAATTGCTGGGAATGATGCCACGGACCACAGTCCTACAACAACAAATAGGACCATTGAGCCTTTTCATTACTTAAGACCTATACCACAAGACCAAATAGATGATTTGAATATGACCGAGGCCGAAAAAGACGCCTATCAAAATCCCGGTTATTAAGAAAATAAGTAACCTTCATATAATTAGTTTGAGTTAGTTAAGTTGCGTAAGAAAGAGGCTATCCAGAAAGATAGCCTCTTTTATTATATTGGGCACTGATAACCAATAACATAGATAAAGTATAATAGTCCCGGTTAAATACCTCTTTTGGGAACAAAACATAATCTTTTTTTACTCAAAATCACTATATTAAATAGTATTCGAACTAGCATTTAAATGAAAAATAGATTTGGACTTATATCGTTAGTTTTGTTTTTTGTTTTTTTATTCTCCTGCAATCACGAAAATAAAATCAGAAATAAAAAAGCTGGTGGTGATACACTTTTTACATTACTTAACAATGAGCAGACCAATGTTCATTTCAAGAATTCAATAACAGAAACGGCAGATTTTAACGTTTTAAACTATTACTATTCCTACAATGGAGGTGGTGTGGCCGTTGGCGATGTCAATAATGATGGCCTTGAGGACATCTATTTTACGTCCAACCAACAGTCCAATAAATTATACCTGAACAAAGGCGGATTTACCTTTGAGGATGTTACCGTTGCAGCCAACGTGTCGGATGCGGAAGGATGGACCACAGGAACAACCATGATCGATATCAACAATGACGGATGGATGGATATTTACGTATGCAAATCTGCTTCGCTGAACAACAATCTACTCCGCAGGAACAAGCTTTTTGTCAATCAAAAGGATGGAACTTTTAAAGAAGAGGCCGAAAAATGGGGACTGGATGATGATGGGTTTTCAACCCAATCCTATTTTTTTGATTACGATAAAGATGGTGATTTGGACATGTATCTCATCAATCACAGGGTCGATTTTTTGAACTCCATCAATCTAGAGGTCATTTTAAACGATCAGAATTTTTATCCCCAGACCTCTGACCACCTCTATAGAAATGACGGCAATAGGTTTACCGATGTTACCATCAATAGTGGAATCATGAACAAAGAATTCAGCCTTAGTGCAGCCATTGGTGACTACAACAATGACGGCTGGCTGGATGTCTTCGTGGCCAACGATTTCATCACTCCGGATAAACTTTACATCAATAATAAAAATGGTACATTTTCCAATCAAATAGATCAACGGCTAAAACACATTTCATACAGTAGTATGGGTTCTGATATTGCTGATATCAACAATGATCTTTTACCGGACTTGATGGTCTTGGACATGTCTGCCGAGGACCACAGCAGAGGCAAACAGAACATGCCCAGTATGAACACTGACGGGTTTTGGTATATTGTTAGGTCTGGTTACCATTTTCCGTATATGTCCAATATGCTCAATTTGAATAATGGAAACGGATATTTTAGTGATATTGGGCAATTGGCGGGTGTATCCAAAACCGATTGGAGCTGGGGGCCTCTTTTAGCTGACTTTGATTGCGATGGCCTCAAGGACATCTTCATTACCAACGGTATTAAACGCGAAATTGCTAACCAAGACTTTGGTAATTTCTTGGACAACCAGCAAGATTCCATCAAAAATATGTCCATTCAGCAAATTTTGGACAGAATGCCCTCCGAAAAGCTTCAGAACTATGCCTTTAAAAATGATGGGGATTTGGCATTCTCCAAAGCAACCTCGATTTGGGGTTTTAATCAAACCGTAAATTCCAATGGTGCCGCTTATGGGGATTTGGATAATGACGGCGATTTGGATTTGGTCATGAACAATCTGGATGATGAGGCCAGCATTTACCAAAACAATGCAAGCAATAACTTTTTATCAATTAAATTAGTTGGAAATGAGCGTAATATCAATGCCATAGGAGCCAAGGTGAAGGTGTATACCGATAAGACCTCCCAATACCAAGAGTTGTTCCTGTCCAGGGGATATCAATCCTCTGTTTCTCCTACTTTAAATTTTGGACTTGGGAATGAAACCAATATCAAAAGGATAGAGATAATTTGGGATAATGGGCGTATGACGGTGGATGAAAATGTTGCAGCAAACCAGACACTAATCTTCAACCAAAAAGATTCAAAACCCAAAACCCCTGAATACCAGTATACATTTTCAAATAATTTTAGCAGGGTAAATCCTGAGGAATTAGGTATTGGGTACAGGCACCAGGAAAATGAGTTTAATGATTTTTCGAAACAAGTTCTGTTGCCCCAAAAACAATCCGAAAAAGGACCCGCATTTGCAAAAGCCGATATCAATAATGATGGCTTGGATGACTTATTTTTAGGCGGGGCGTTCAATCAACCCGCTCAAGTTTATCTTCAAAATACAAATGGCACATTTGATAGATTGGACCAATCAGTTTTTGAAAACGACAAAAGTTATGAAGATATCGGCGCACACTTTTTTGATGCCGATAACGATCAAGATCTCGATTTGTATATAGCTAGTGGGGGGTATGAATTGGATGAGCTCGACCCCCTCCTCCAAGATAGATTGTACCTGAATGATGGAAATGGAAACTTTACACGTTCAAACAACCTGCCACGACTGATTTCAAATACCAAAGCCATTGCCTCGTTTGATTATGACGCCGATGGGGATTGGGATTTGTTTGTGGGAGGTAATGTTGTCCCTGGTAAATATCCATTGCCTTCTGCTTCCTATATTTTGGAAAACACAGGTTCTCAGTTTATCGATGTAACGCAAACGGTTGCCCCTGAGTTCAAAAATCTAGGGATTATTAATGATTTTCTGTTCTCTGATTACGATCAAGATGGTGACAAGGATTTGGTTATTGCCGGTGAGTGGATGCCCATAACCATTTTCAGCAACACCAATGGCCTTTTTACGAGAACGGAACTAAAAGATTTTGAGGATACCAGTGGTTGGTGGAACACCATTGCCGAAATTGACTTTGACCAAGATGGCGACCTCGATTACTTTGTAGGGAATTTAGGTGGTAATAATAAGTTTCATCCATCCCCCGAAAAACCACTTCATGTTTATGGCACCAATCTGGGCGATGATAGCAATTATGATATGTTCCTCAGTAAAAATTACCAAGGTCAATTAGTGCCGGTCAGGGGTAAGGAATGCTCCACCCAACAAAACCCGTTTGTAAGTGAAAAGATAAAATCCTACAAGGAATTTGCCAATTCCACTTTACAAGATATTTATGGAAGGGAAGTGCTGGAAGATTCATACCATAAACAAGTGAATGAGTTTGAATCGGTTTATCTTGAAAATAACGGGAATGGAAACTTTACAATACGGCACTTGCCCAAATATGCCCAATTGGGACCTACCATATCTTTTGTATTTGTTGATGTAAACGGAGATGGAAACATGGATGTTATTGGAGCTGGTGCCATACATGAAACTGAAGTAGAAACCGTACGCTACGATGCAAACATTGGTTATGTCCTTTTAGGGGATTCCAAAGGCGGCTTTAAGCCATACAAAGACGTAAGTTTTTATAATGACCTGAATGCCAAAAGCATGGAGCTAGTTAATGTTAAAAATGAGTCGTATGTCATCATTGCGAACAATAACCGACAACTGACTATTTTTCGAATCAATTCTTGAAAAAAGCCAATTCACCGAAAAAAAGAGAATATTTAAGAAAAAAAACTACGCAATCGATTGCATCATAATGTTTATTATGTATATTTACCATATTGAGATTTTTGCTCATACTTTTTTGTTATAATCAGATTAATTAACCATGCTAATTTAAAACTTCACAACATGACCAAATATATCTTCAGATGCTTCCATAGCAGTAATCGTTTGGATTACTGATTTCAGTAACTCTTGTATAACCCACATAATTGAACATAACATAAACTAACTAAAAAAACGAAAATCATGTCAAAAGCCTTAAAATACGTAGGTAATTTTCTAGCCGTCGTTGCAATCGTTTTTGCCTTAAGTTGCGAAGAAGACGATTCCACTCCAGTGGTAACTGTGACTAGCGTTGCGTCAGAAAATTTTTATCCCGGTGATCAAGTTACCATGGAAGGGAGCAATTTTGGTGCAGTTCTATTTGTATTTTTAGAAAACAACCAAATTCCCTTTCAATTAGATGGAGAAATATTAACTTTTACGTTGCCTTCAAATGCAGCTATTGGTAGCGGAAAAGTTACGTTGGTAATGCCTGATGGGTACATAGTAGAACGCAACATTGAAGTAGTTCCAAGACCATTTCCAATTATTACAGCACTATCAACCAATGCCGCACCGGAAGGAGGAGAAGTAACAATTGCAGGAACCTCTTTGGATAATCTTCAGTCGGTGACCATTGGGGAGATTGAAGCAAGTGTGGTTTCGTCAACTGCTACGGAATTGACAATTACTGTTCCAGCAGGTCTTGAGGAAAATTTAGATGCTCCCATCACAGTTGTTACCTCTGGAGGAGAAGCTACAGCACCTGGAAAATTTTATGTTGGTGAAAATTTACTTTTAAATGGCGGTTTTGAACTAGGTGATGGTGATGATTTTACCAATTGGTCCAAATTTAATGGTGGTGATGGTATGACAGCTACTACCACCTCTGGTGAAGCCTATTATGGTAGATCCCTACGTGCCGTGGGGGCTGGTGGAGACGCTTGGAGAACTCAGTTGGCAAGTGATGCCGCTCCAACGCAAGTTGATGTGGAATATACCTTATCCATGTGGATAAAAGCACAACCAGGAACGCCTGGAGATGGTGGAAATATTAGATTCTCAACCAATCCGGATGCGCTCTATAGCGGTAATTATGATATCACCACGGAGTGGCAGCAGATTGAGTGGGTATTTACCGCCAATACCAACCCAGCTAGGGCAGTATTAGACCTTGGTGTTATAGCCGATGCTGTATATTTTGTGGACAACGTAACCTTGGTCGCCACAGGTCTTTCAGGACCACAGCCTACGGAAATTTTGCTCAACGGAGGGTTTGAAGAAGGAGATGGAGATGACTTCACCAACTGGAGTAAATTCAATGGTGCCGATTTACTGACCGCTACAACAGAGGCCGATGAAGTCCGGAGTGGTGAAAGAGCACTTAGGGCCGTAGGATTTGGCGGGGATGCCTGGCGAACCCAGTTGGCAAGTGACGCTGTTGCTACCGTAGATGGTGTGGAATATACGGCAAGCCTATGGATTAAAGCTGCAGTAGGCCCAGGAAATGGTGGTGTTATAAGAATGTCAACAACAGGTAACGGGGATGCCCAATACCAAGGAGATGTAACCGTAACAACAGAATGGCAAAAAGTGGAATGGATATTCACCGCGAATAGCACACAAACCGGTATTGTGTTGGACCTCGGAGCTACTCTAGATGCCGTTTATTTTGTTGATGATGTAAGTCTTTTGGCTCCGCCTGAAGATGAATAGCATTAAACGCACGTAGTATTGAATTTAAAGAAAGTGAATCTTATCCGTATTACATAGTATACGTAACAATTGTAAAGGCTGTCAAATGACAGCCTTTTCTTTTATATTTAATAAAAGTATCTCCAAATGGCATGGATATCTAAAAATTGGTTTTATATATTCCTTTGTGCAGTAGTGACTAGCTGCAATGACTCCGGTGTCAAAAAGAAAAAAACTTCAAACGCCACCACCCTATTTTCATTGGTTCCAAGCACACAAACAGGGATTAATTTTAAAAATACGGTTAAGCAAGACATCGATTTTAATTACATCGAATATGTATATGCCTTCAATGGAGGGGGATTGGCCATAGGCGACATCAACAATGATGGCCTAGAGGATATCTATTTTACATCAAACCAAAACTCCAATAAGCTTTACCTAAATCAGGGTGATTTTACATTTGTAGATGGAACAAAAAATGCCGGTCTGGAAGATAGCGAAGGATGGTCCACTGGCGTAACCATGGTAGACATCAATAATGATGGTTGGTTGGATATTTACGTATGCAAATCCGCATCGTTACGAAATGATGCACTGCGAAGAAACAAGCTTTTCATCAACCAAAAAGATGGGACTTTTAAAAATGAAGCCAAAAAATGGGGGTTGGACCAGAATGGTTTTTCCATTCAATCGTATTTTTTTGATTATGACAAGGATGGAGACTTGGATATGTATTTGGTGAACCATCGCCCTGATTTTGATCAAAGTAATAGGATTGAGAATAGAGAAGAAAGAGAATACTTCAGGGAAACCTCGGACCATTTGTTTAGAAATGATGGCAATACGTTTGTTGATGTGACGCTTCAAGCAAAAATTCAGAACAAAGAATGGGGGTTGAGTGCTTCCATTGGTGATTTCAACAACGATGGGTGGCTGGATATCTACGTGGCCAATGATTTTATCAACCCAGATTATTTGTATATAAATAATCAAGACGGAACTTTTTCAGACCAAATAAATACCCGGTTCAAGCACATTCCCTACAACAGCATGGGGTCTGATTATGCCGATATCAACAACGATCTTTTACCAGATTTAGTGGTGTTGGACATGCTTGCCGAAGATCACAGGCGTGGTAAAGAAAATATGGCATCCATGAACACCCAAGGCTTTTGGAACATGGTGGAAGCAGGTTATCCCCATTCCTATATGGCCAATACGCTTCAATTGAACAATGGCAATGGTTCTTTTAGTGATATAGGCCAATTGGCAGGCATCTCAAAAACAGATTGGAGCTGGGCGCCCTTAATTGCCGATTTTGATAACGATGGTTATAAAGACATTTTTGTTTCCAACGGAATAGAACGGGAACTGGGCAACCAAGATTATAAAAAAGAATCCGTTCGGCAACAAAAAGAGAAGGGCGCCATGACGGTTCAAGAGATGATGAGCATTATGCCCTCTGAAAAAATTGCCAACTATATCTACAGAAATAATGGGGATTTTACCTTTGAAAAAATGATAGAAAGATGGGGATTGGACAAAAAAATAAACACCAATGGGGTTGCCTATGCCGATTTGGACAATGATGGTGACCTGGATTTGGTCATGAACAATATGTCCGATGAGGCGACTGTATACAAAAACAATTCAACCAATAACTACATCAACATTAAACTCATTGGCGCTGAAAACAATGTAAAGGCAGTTGGTGCCAAGGTCAAAGTCTATTCCAAGGAAAAAACACAGTATCAAGAACTGTTTCCATCCCGGGGATACCAATCTTCCATGGGATATCAGCTGAATTTTGGTCTGGGTGATGAAGAAATGATTAACCGCATTGAAGTCACTTGGGGGGATAATTCGGTATTAGCAATGGACAATGTCAAGGCTAATCAGACGCTTATTTTCGATAAAAAAGATTTCAAGTTTGATGGTGTTACACCGGAAAAAGTTTCTCGAAATTTTACCGGAGTTGACCCAAGCAGTTTAGAAATAACCTACCATCACCAGGAGAACAGTTTTAATGACTTTGATTTACAGACCTTGCTCCCACAAAAACAGTCCCAAAAAGGTCCCGCAATAGCAGTTGCTGATGTCAATGGGGATGGACTGGAGGACTTTTATGTAGGAGGTGCATTGGACCAAGCTGGGGAAACGTATATTCAAACTCCAGATGGAAAATTCAAAAAGGCCAATGAATCTTTGTTTTTAAGGGAGCGCAAATACGAAGATGTCACTGCGCTGTTCTTTGATGCTGATGGCGATGGCGATTTGGACTTGTATGTGGGCAGCGGCGGTTACGAAGTTGGAGAAAACAATAGGTTGCTTCAAGACAGGATATACACAAACGATGGAAAAGGTAACTTTTCAACATCCAATAAGCTCCCCAAGATGTTAGGGGTTACCAAAGCTGTTGTGGCCCATGATATTGATAGAGATGGCGACTTGGACTTAGTAGTAGGTGGACAGGTAATTCCCGGAAAATATCCGCTCTCATCCAAGACCTATGTGCTCAAAAATGAAAATGGCCGCTATATGGATGCAACGGAAGAACTGGCTCCAGAACTTTCGGAGATAGGCATTGTGAACAATTTACTGTTTACGGATTATGACGGGGACGGGGATCAAGATTTAGCGGTTGTTGGGGAGTGGTTTCCCATTACCTTTTTTAACAACCAAAGCGGAAAATTTACCAAAGCATCCCTTACAACATTAAATGACACTGAGGGCTGGTGGAACACCATTACAGAAGTGGATTTGGACAAGGATGGTAAGATGGATTATCTGGTGGGGAATCTAGGCGATAACAACAAGTTCCATCCTACCAAAGAAAAGGCGCTCCACATCTATTCTACCAATTTTGATGCCGATGGAAAATACGATATGGTATTGAGCAAGGAATACAAAGGGAATCTGGTTCCGGTTCGGGGCAAGGAATGTTCCACGGAACAAAACCCTTTTGTCAGCGAAAAAATCCAGACGTATAAAGAGTTCGCCAATTCTACCCTGATTGATATTTACGGAGAGGAGGAGTTGAATGCCGCCTACCACAAACAAGCACATGAGTTTGGCAGTGTTTATTTAAAAAACAAGGGCAATGGCTCATTTGAAGTGCAAAAGCTCCCTACAACGGCTCAATTTGGGCCAACCATGGCCTTTGAAGTGACCGATATAAACCAAGATGGCCATTTAGATGTTTTAGGTGTTGGAAACATTTACGAGGCAGAAGTGGAAACCATTCGCTACGATGCCAACACCGGTTATATCCTTCTTGGTGATTCCAAAGGAAATCTGGTTCCCTACACGGACAATAGCTTTTTTACCCAGGGTAACGTCAAGGACATGAAAAAAATAACCATTGGTGGAGAAGGGTGCTTTTTGATTGCCAATAATGATGAAACGTTGACCATTTTTAAAAGGAACAAGGGTTAGTGGTGTTGATGTTCAGCCATTTTTCTCTTGAATGAAAATGCCGGAAGATTGTGTTTTTGAATTTCTCCACCCTCAACAATTTGTATCGTTTGGTTCACCTCCACATTGTTGAAAATAGAAACCGGCCTTGTATGATGCGGCCATTTGATCTCCAATTGTTTGATAACCTCGGCTTGCCCCAAACCAATTTCAGCCATTAAACTATTGCCCCCAAAACTCGCTCCGGAATCAACCGTGTTATAAATTTTGCGTTCTTTTGAACCTTCTTTAATGGTAATGATTATTTTGGCTCCAATCGCAGACCGATTGCTTTGCTTCCCCTCCAACACAATATTGATCCAATTGTTGGTGTTGCCCATGGGATTTTCAAAAAGTAGGTTTCGAAACACGTCGCCTTCCACTGCCCCGCCCATAACCGCGTAAATATCTTGGTCGCCATCCATATCCATATCCCCAAAACCAATGGCATGCCCTTTTTGAATATGCCCAAAACCACCACTGTAGGTGACATCTTCAAAATTTTCACCATTCACATTGCGGTACATTTTGTTGGGTACGATGGAGAAGAAATCAGGATCTCCCGTTGCCAAATAAAAGTCTAAAAAGCCATCATTGTCCAAGTCGCCAAAATTACAGCCCATAGTGGCGATGGGTTCCGTCAGGTTGGCTTTTATGGAGACTTCTGTAAAGGTGTTATCCCCATTATTCTGATATAATAGTGGTCGATATTCGGAGGTGTTGGTCTTGAGATTTCTAAGCAGCATTTCGGACGGCAATACTTCGGAAGAAGAATACCCTGAAACAAAAATATCTTCAAAACCATCATTATTATAATCGAAAAACCAGGTGGGAAAACTCAATTTTGGTTCTGCAACGCCAGCATTTTCATTTGCAATTTTGAAGGAAGGTTTCCCTCTTTCTTTTGTGGTGTTGATATACAAGGTGTTTAAGCCATCATAATCGGATAAATACAGATCGGGATATAAATCATTGTTTACATCACCACTGGCCACTCCTTTAAAAAAGCCCGGCACAGTAATCCCCGCTTCTTTGGCAATATTTTGGAAGGTTCCGTCCCCATTGTTCAAAAACAGTTCACAAAAGCTTTGTTTCGCTTCGGACCATTCGTTGGCAATGAATAAATCGAGCCAACCATCCAGATTGACATCGGTCCAAACGGCGGTCTGTGTCGGGTTAAGGGAATATACTCCAGCGGCCTTGGTCACATCGGTAAAAGTGCCGTCGCCATTATTTCGCATCAAAGAGTTCGGAATACTTCCAAAAATGGACAACCATGCACCTCTTAAGATCATAAAATCCATAAGGCCGTCATTGTCGTAATCGGCGTGTCTTAAATTCAGACCACCCGTAACGCCTTTCAGTCCGGCCTCGATGGTTTTGTCTGAAAAACCTCCCATTCCATCATTCTCAAAATATTTGATTTGGTCATTCAGTCCCCAGGAAGATGCAATGATGTCCAAATAGCCATCACCATTAAAATCATCCACACAAGTACCTCCTGATAGTTGGTTAACATCCACTCCCAAATCCATGGCTATATCCGTAAAGTGCGGAATATTTGCGGAATTGGAAAAGTGCGACTCTGGAATTCTAAATTTCCTTGGAACTTTTTCAGGATACTGACCCAAGGTCATATTGGCTATATTCAACAAATATTGACACTCCAAATCATTCGGGTTGATGGCAAGTAATTCATTTAGCAAAACAATGGATTGCTGTGCCCCATCTTTTAAAACATGTTGCGCTTTGGGACTAATGGGAATGATACACGATTCATTGGTGTGATTTGCAATGCAATTGTCCTGCTCAGCTTTGCGCATGTAGGCAATGGCCAATTGTTTTTTAAGATAATAGACCAACTCTTCCTTTGACTCTACATTATTGCTCTCAACAACTTGCAGAACGCGGTTTAAATTCGCTATGGATTCATCTGTTTTCCCGGCGTTCAACAACTCCAAACCATAGGTGAGCATTAGATTTAATTGTTCATTTCCCCGAGTTGACTGGATTCTTTTCCCAAGAATGGATGCTTTTTGATTGTTGAAGATGTAGGGAACGCTTTCCACTTCCATGGCTTCAATTCTTTGCCGGATGTCGTTGATCATCTCCTGAGTCGTATTCTTACTATTTTCAGGAACACGATTGGTTTCAACATTAGTCTTAGAAGGATTATTTTTCTCGGAGTTGACGCAACTGAAACATAGCAACGTTATAAAAGCTAAAACTTGAAAAGCATGGCTTTTGAAGATATAAAGAATCTGTATGTACATTACCAAACCAACTTTTTTCATTGCTATTAATCATCCTTAATTTACTAATATTCCATATATTAGTCAGTGACAAAAGTTGTAATACTATTGGGGGGCAATACATACAAAAATGCATCTATGCTTGATTCAATGTCAACCGTTTCTTGAACCTCAAGGTTTTTGGCACCACTGGTAATGTATGGGGTAACGCTGGTGCTGGTCGTTCCTGTAATCACGAACTGCTGTTCCTTGTTTTGGTCTGATTCGTTTATGGCTACAATAACCGTTTTTCCGTCACCAGAGTAGGCACTTACAGATACATCAGTTTGAGGGCTTTCATCAGCATCGATTCTTGTATAACCAGGTCGAATGAATTTTGAAAAGTTTGCCATTACATACCCTCGCTTGGTGACAACTCCGTTTCCTGTACCTTCTTCCCCATCGCCAATAAAACCATAATACCGTTTGCCGTACCACCAGATGTACGCACTGTATTGACCTATTACCATGCTGTTATGAATTTCTTTCCCGACCAGCAGGGCATCTGGCCATAAATTTGCACTTCTATCACTGGTCGTGTAATGCTCGGTCATCCAGAGCTCTTTTCCTTTTTCCAACGCCAAAGGATAAGGGTAATCTTGAACTTGTGTCCCGTAAATGTGTCCACCTACAATATCAACGTTGTCTACTGCTTGCGGATCGTTTAGCATTAAATCTGTATGCTCATGCCTAAATTGAAATGATTCTGGGGATATGACTTTGGTATTGGTAATAAGTTGTCCATAGTCCCGGACAAAATCCCGCACTTGGGCAGCTGTCCAATCACAAGACTCATAACTTACCTGATAGTCTCCTTCATTTTGAATACCGATTGCCTCAAGAGCAACACCATTAGTTTCCATATACGCCGCAAAATCATTTAAATAATTGGCATAGTCCTCATAAGACTCTGGTTTTAATGATCCACTGACCAAGTCGTTATTGGTTTTCATTTCGGCTGGTGGGCTCCAAGGTGTGGCCATAATTTTGGCTCCTCTGGCTGCAGCCAGTTGTGCGTGTTCCAACTCAATATCTCTTGCAAAATCATCAGTAGCCACCCGAATTCTCAAAATTGATAGGCCTATTTGTCCCTCTCCCGTTCCAAATAATTTATCCATATCCGAAGCGCCCAGTGGACTATCCAGTCTAAAAACTGTTGCAGCACCAAAACCGCTTATGTTTTGTTCAACCTCTGTCGGAGAAATTATAGAAGCATCTAACTGTAAAACGGTAGGGTCCGTTGGATCGGGTACTAGTGTAGGTCCTCCAACCTCATTGGTGTCGTTGCTACTACAATTAATATTTAGGATAACAATTAAGATTGTTATGAGCTCTTTAATTTTTCGCATCTTCTTGTTTAGTTTTCGTGTTCGAATCAAAAATTACCCTCGGTAATCTGATCAGATTTGGGCAATGATTTTCGTAAGATTAGTGATTTTAAATTGATCCTCAAAAAAATTATGCAACCGATTGCATTTACAGAATATTGTGTATCTTTAAATCATTTAAATAAATAGAAGAGATATTCTCAAAAAATGCACTCAATAGTTGCATTTGAAATATAAAAGAATTCAACGCATAGTTGACGAAGTTGTAATTTCGGCGAGGACCGCTTTGCTTTTGGCAGGCGGTTTTCTTATTCAAAAATCATCAACTTTTATTCATTATCTTGAGGAAGCAGCACATGATTCATACTCAATTCCAAAAAATGATTCAAAGAACAAATCATTATTTCGTAACAATAGCGCTCTTATTTCTTGCAGCCTGCAATCCAAATCCTGCAACAAAAACAATCCAAAAAACCAGGGAGCATATTTCAATCAATCAAGATTGGAGATTTTTTAAATATGAATCTTCTACAGTTGCTGATGATTTATATTATGACGTCCGTCCAGAAGTAACCAATGTTAACGACTCAAAAGCCGCCGATACACCTGCAACGGAAGCAGAAAAATTAAAAGCATCAGAAAAAGTATTGAAACCATATATTTTACCAACTGCAAATGCTTTTATTAAGGATAAATCCACTCATCACATAAGGCCTGAGGGAAATCCTGGCATGGATTTTCCGTTTGTGCAAAGCGCTTTTAATGACGATGACTGGGAGAAAGTTACCATCCCCCACGATTGGGCCATAAAAGGGCCTTTTCAAGAAGGTGATACTGCCGAAGTCACTGGTGGAATGGGACGTTTACCGAGTAATGGCGTAGCTTGGTATCGCAAAAAAATTGACATTACAAACACTGATAAAAATAAGTCCGTTTTTTTAGATGTAGATGGAATCATGTCATACGCCATGGTTTGGTTAAATGGGAATTTAGTGGGCGGTTGGCCATACGGATATAATTCATGGCGGCTGGATTTAACGCCTTATCTTAATTTTGAAGGCGATAATCAATTGGCTATTCGTGTGGATAATCCCAACCATTCTGCGCGTTGGTATCCAGGAGCGGGCATTTATCGCAATATTTGGTTGACCAAAACCAATAAAGTGCATATAGCACATTGGGGAACAACCGTTTCAACCCACAATGTTTCAGAGGATTCTGCGACAGTGGATTTTTCTGTTTCCGTGGACAATGATTCTGAAACAAGTGCCGAAATTGATGTGGTTACCAAAATTTATGCTTTGGAGGATAGTGTATCGGTGGTTGCATTGCTGCCAAAAGAGACTTTGACAATAGCTTCGGGAAAATCAAAAAAAATATCTGGCAATACAACCATTAAAAATCCCAAACTATGGGGCCCACCTCCAACACAAACACCAAACTTATATAAAGCCATTACGACAATTTCAAAAAATGGAAAAGTCATCGATTCATACGATACCTCTTTTGGACTTCGCTCATTGGAGTTCGACCCAAATCAAGGCATTCTGGTAAATGGTGAGTTAGTTAAAATAAAAGGGGTCAATGAACATCACGATTTGGGCGCATTGGGTGCTGCATTTAATGTTCGAGCCGCAGAACGCAAATTGGAGATCTTGAAAGAAATGGGGTGTAATGCCATCCGAATGGCTCATAATCCACCAGCACCGGAATTGTTGGATTTATGTGATGAAATGGGTTTTTTGGTCATTGATGAAGTTTTCGATTCTTGGGAACGTAAAAAAACGCCGCACGATTTTCATTTAATTTTTCCAGATTGGTATGAAGCCGATGCACGGGCCATGGTACGTCGCGATAAAAATCACCCATCCATAATCATTTGGAGTTACGGCAATGAAGTAGGCGAGCAATACACTGATGAAGAGGGCGCTGATATAGGAAGGAAATTAGTTGAAGTAATCAAAGATGAAGACCCCACACGTTTAACGACAAGCGCCATGAATTGGGCAAAATCCGATATGCCGTTTCCAACGGTGATGGATGTGATCAGCTTCAATTATCAAGGTGAGGGTATCCGACAAGACCCAGTTTTCGACAAGGTTACAAATCGCATAAAAACAAAGCCACAATATGGACCTTTCCATGAAAAATTTCCCGATAAAGTGATTTTGAGCAGCGAAACAGCTTCTGCAGCCAGTAGTCGAGGAATCTATTTGTTTCCCGTAACGGATAAAACAAGTGCCCCAATGTTAAACGGAAATGGCAAGGATGATCGTATTTCACAAGTAAGTGCCTATGAGCTGTATGCAGTGGATTTTGGATCCTCTGCCGATAAGGTTTTTGCTTCACTCGATAAACATCCTTATTCGGCCGGAGAGTTTGTTTGGACCGGATTTGATTATCTGGGAGAACCCACCCCATACTATAATTGTAGAAGCTCGTACAATGGCATTATTGATTTGGCAGGTTTTCCCAAAGATAGGTACTACCTGTACCAAGCCCGTTGGCGACCCAACCTGCCCATGGTGCATATTTTACCCCACTGGAACTGGCCCGACCGGGTTGGCAAGGTTACGCCAGTGCATATCTTCACTTCTGGCGATGAGGTAGAATTGTTTCTAAATGGTAAATCACTTGGAAAAAGGAAAAAAGGGGAATTTGAATACCGGTTACGATGGGATGATGTACTATATCAACCAGGGGAACTAAAGGCAGTTTCCTATAAAAACGGTAAGGTTTGGGCTGAGGAAATTGTAAAAACTACCGGTGTTCCAACAAAACTAGAAGCAGAGGTAGACAGAAATACCATTAATTCCGATGGCTTGGATTTGGCCTACATAACTGTAAGGGTGCTGGATGAAGACGGAAATTTTGTGGCCAATGCTGAAAATGAAATTGAATTTACCGTTGATGGTCCGGGAGCGTTAATAGCAACCGATAATGGAAACCCATGCGATATGACCGAGTTTCCTTCACCCAAAAGAAATGCCTTTAGCGGATTGGCATTGGGAATTGTAAGATCAAAAGATGGACAACCCGGAGTAATTAAAATAACGGCGGCCTCCAGCGGTTTGGAATTGGCTACCGTTGAAATTGAGAGTAAATAAATTTATTCCCGTTTAGCGGGGTGCTTTCTGATACTCCAAGAATTTATTGGCCCAAGGGATAAAATATTTCATGTTGGGCCAATCCGTATGTCCGCCATCATGCTGGCGCCACGCCAATTCCCCATCCAGCATATCGGTGTTGTGAGGCGGCATTTCTTCCTTTAAATAATCGTTGGAAACGCCAAGATCCTTTGCGCCCAATAATTTGAAAACTTCACCGGCCGCTATAGTAGCCATATAACTTCCTTTTTGGTCCAACCAATGGGCATCTCCTTGCTCGGGAATGCCATAGCTAATAAATGTGGGCCTTGGTGCACAGAGTGCAATCAACTCATGGGAATCAACAGGTAAATCGCATCCTGTTTTACTTCCAAAAGTGGACTTGGCGGCGGCATATTTCATATAATTCCCTGACATCCAGTGTGATGCACCCATTCCTGCCAAGTTCTCAACGGATTCGCCATACGAACGTCGATGTAGTGTTACACCACCCTTACCTGATGACCCAATCAAACCTGTAGCAAAGCGTTGGTCAAAGGCCATGGTGACCAAAGCGGCCTTCCCATAACGAGATACGCCTTCAATACCCACTTTTTTGGCATCAACCATGGCATCGGTTTCCAAGTAATCCAGAACTCGACTGGCTCCCCATCCCCAAGCACGCAACGCTCCCCATTCATCGCGTTTACGGGGTTGCCCTTTGTTGACCAAGCCAATGATCCCTTGGGTAAGCCCGGCAGAATTATCGGCTTGTATGCTCGATGGGTCAAGTGTGACATAACCCCAACCTGCATTCAGCAATTGTTCTGTTGAGGGAAGATCACCTTCAGGTAAAGGTTCCCAGAAATTTGGACCAGGCAGTCTTGTAATGGGACTATATGCTGGGTATTTATCGAATATCGCTTTTAATTTAGGGTCGTGCTTGACCATCAACTCCTTAAAAGAAGCATTGAGGGTTTCCATATCCTCTTCCGAAGGTTGTGCAGGGGCAGGAAACGAAGGTCGCCCGAACATAATCAAAACGGGCACTGGCCCCTCAACATTGGCAGGAACCACCAATATAGCATTAATGTCCACATTGATGGAAGAATAGGAACTATTGTCCACATGACCCACCAATTGTTTTACCACAACAGGTGTTCTACGGACAAATTCTTTGTCCTCCACCTTTACGGTCCAAGTAACATCTGGAATGTTTTTGGGCGATCTACCATATACCTCACGTTCAAAGTCCTCAACTAGCTCTGGTCGGCGTATAGTCCACCAATCCTCCGCATCCTTGACTTTTTTGCCCTTATTGGTCACCAATATCTCAGGCAATTCTGGGCATGGATCCGCTTTTGACTGATCATAGTTGGCCGCATTCTCGGCAGACTGATCAGGAGTTCGGCCACGCCTTAATTCCGTGATGCCCAACTGTTCCATCATGTCTTCATGGTTTATTCTTCCATATCTGTTTATGCTATCCCGCTCTTCAGGAGATAAAAAGAATTGTGCATTTCCGTAAAAGCCGGTCAACACACAAATAAATATGATACAATGTGATGCTTTCATTTTAGTTTGTTTTTGTCTTGGATTGATATGCTTTAACATTTTTTGCCACATCAATGAGTGGTGCGGTCCAAACTTCGTTATCGTGTTGTTTTAAATATTCCAGCAGTTGTTTATGAGCCGGGAGCGAAACATTCATGGAGTGCTCACCCCCCACGCCATGAAAAAGAAAGATAAGCAGGGAGTTAGTCTCCACTGCTTTCTTCACCATGTCAATCATCTCATCTCCAGTGGCATCCACTATGGCATAGCTATCCATATTAAAAAGGTCCACCTCATCAATGGTATGCATTTCCGAGCGCACGGCCCGTGCCGCCACCAAATCATCTTTTAGTTCATCAATGAAAAAATCATCTCCATTTACCGTGAAATCACCGCAGGTGTAGGCAAAGGTTCTATCCTTTTTGCCGTCCAAAGCTTCCAATAGGGTGTTGTTGATCTTGATTTCATCCACCAAACGTTGAACGGTATACGTGGCCATATCATAATCCGGTTTTACCCATGGCCTGCTCTCTTTACCAATACAGGGATGAAAAATGGTGTGGTTGGCCAGCTCGTGGCCATTCCATGTAATCCGTTTCCAATCGTTCAGTCGATTTCTGAAGGCTTCCGAAAAAGTGGATACATAGAAAGTCCCTTTTAAATTCAGGGAATCCAGTAAAGGAACCACATTGTCCAAATGAACATTCAAGGCATCATCATACGTAAGGATGACCGCCGCTTTTTTGCCTTGCCAAGGCAATTGGTTCAGTTCCTCATTATCAAAATTTTGAAATGGCGATGCTGGCAAACCTTCCTTATTGTAGAGATTGGCACCTCTGGGATTATCGGCCCAAGCATAGCGGACATAAGCCGGACGGGGAACTTCATCGCTTTCAACCACAACCGTGTTTCCAACAATTTGGGCATCGGCCCACACAAATTCTTGGTCCTGCCCTGCAATTTCAAATCGGTGCAACGGTTCTCCATCACTGGAAACCAATCCGCTTCCTACAGAATCAAAATGCAGTACAATTTTATCCCCTTGGATTTCTGAGGACTTGAAAATAGGTCCTGAATGCACAACATCTTCACCATAGGCCAATTTTAAGGCTCCCAAAGCCAATCTTTTTCCTACCCCTTCCTTGTTTAAGGGATGAATATCGTTCCATTCCCCTAAATCGATGATGACGGCCATGGCCGTATTGGGAACCGAAAGTGTCTTGAACTGCGAAAATCGGAGTTCGGCCCAATTACTTTCAGTGGGAAGGTAATCCACATCCTGAAAGTTGGCCAATTGCACCCATAGAAAAGGGCCATTGGGTTTGTTGAATTTTTCTCGCCAATCCTTAATGAGTGCCGGAAGATAATCGGCATAGGCTTTTGGTCGACCTGTATTGGATTCGCCTTGATACCACAACATCCCCTTAATGGACATGTTGGTCAATGGGGCAATCATGGCATTGTAGAGTGCCGTAGGTTGGTTCTGGGCCCAAAATGGATTGTAGCCCCCTCCTCTCCGGCCCCTTCGAATAGGTTTAAAGACTTCTCCCACTTTGTACTGCCATTCTCCTTTTAGGTCAACGCTGATACCATTGGCTATGAGTTCATAATTTTTGTCGGGGACAAAGCCTCCTTTTCCACCAGAATTAGTGACCCGAACTACAACAAGATTCTTGCCTTTCTTTAACAAACCTTCGGGAACCGTATATCGTCTGGGTGGATATTGATAGGTGATATTTCCGATTTTGGTACCGTTGACATATACCTCATCGGCATCCACAATTCGACCCATAAAAAGTTTGGCTTCAACCCCGGCCAGCGCATCAGGGATTTCCAATTCCCTGCGAAACCACACTACGCCGTTCAAGTCTCTTAACCCTTGGTCTTCCCAATATCCTGGAATGTAGTAGTTATTCCAACCTTTAGGTTGATATTCATTTTCATACCATTTAATAGGCCCGGTTAGACCCTCATCCTTAATTTCAGGCTGCTCATCTGGAGCAGGAGGTCTTGTGGTAAATTGTCTAGAATAATTTTCATCTTTATTTCTTTGGATGGTTGCCAAATCACTCGGAAACTCCTTAAAACCATCTTCACTGATCCAAGACTCGATGGGCGTACCTCCTACACTCGAATTGATAATTCCGATAGGAACTCCGTATTTTTTATAAAGGTCTTTGGCGAAGAAAAAGGTCACCGCTCCCATTGGCATGATATCTCCCGCCACAGCTGGTTTCCATTCTCCAGCGGGCAAATCTTTTTCCGGTCCAGCTACGCTGGAAAGGGTTGGAATAAAGAAATTCCGAATTTCAGGATAGTTGGCGTTGGCCACTTCATCGGGGTATTTTTCCTTGACTCGCTCCATGGGCGTCACCATGTTTGACTGCCCAGCTCCGAGCCAGACATCTCCAAAAAGAACATCATTTACGGAGACCTCATTTTTTCCTTTAAATTTTATGGTGTAGGGTCCACCAGCTTTTTGTGGTTTTAGTTGAATTGCCCAATCACCATGCTGGTCGGCAGTAGTACTGTATTTCTTGCCTTTTAGGAACATTTCCACTTTCTCATTGGGAGATGCCCATCCCCAAATCCTTATTTTTTCATCGCGCTGCAACACTGCACCGTCGCTTATCAGTCTAGGAAGTTTAATCTGGGCATTTCCTACAATTGCAAACAGTAAACCTGCAACCAGTAATACATTTTTCATAATGTTCTTTTATAATCAACAAAAAAAACCATGATGAAGTTTTGGGCATTTTCCATCATGGTTTTTAGTATTTCATCCTTAGTGGTTTACTCTGGATTTTCTCCGTTAAGACCTGCAACCAACCCTCTGTGGGAAATCTTCGTGTTAAAATCATTATCATAGAGCAAGGGCCAATCCGAACCTCCATCATACAACCAGCTGTCCTGATCTCGAAAACCCCATAAAGTCAAACCAAATTGCTGTGCCGAAGGCACAATAGTGCTATAATAATACCCTGCTCTTTGATATTGGAATTCTTGGGCCATGGCTCTTTCTTCCGTGAATTCTGTGATGTCATCCCCGTAGTTTACTTTTACATCCAACTCCGATATGTGCACCAATAGACCAGTGTCCGATATGGCTTGGATGGAAATAGGTAAATCTGAAGAGGGCCAATCATGGTTCAGGTGCATCTGCATTCCAATACCGTCAATTGGGATGGAATTGGTTATAAAATTATTCACCATTCCGATAATGGCATTTCTTTTATCCACCTGCCCTGCAATATTGTAGTCGTTATAGAAAAGTTTTACATCTGGGTCGGCCTCCCTGGCCCATTGAAAAGCCTTCTCATGGAAATCGTTTCCTATGCGTTGGGTAAAAAGTGAGTTTCTTACGGAAGCTCCATCAAAATACTCATTGACGATATCCCAAGAAGTCACTATGGGGTTTCCACTATCATCTTCCGCTTCGGCAAAATGGGCCACCGTAGCTTTCACATAGCCTTCCACTTGGGCTTCAAACTCCTCATCGGTGCCGGCAAAGTCGTTCAACCAATTGGGGATTGACGAATGCCATATCAACGCATGCCCGTGTACCCTAAACCCATTTTCCTTGGCATAGGCCACAATGGCATCACCATCACTAAAATCATAAGTGTCCGGACCCGTGAACATGTTGGCCATCTTCATGTCATTTTCCGCAGTAATGCTATTGTATTCAGCATTCAGAATCTGCTTGAAGCTTGTATTATTGGCTGATGTGGATGCCAATTTACTAGCGGAAACAATATTCCCGATGGGAAAACTGGCTATCTCCTTCAGGTCTTCGGTAGCAGTATACAAAAATGGGTCTTCGGTAGGCACATCATCATCCGTGGTTGAACCATCATCATCAGTAGTCCCCGAATCAGGATTTTCCGTGGGACCACCAACCTGAGGGCCAGTTGAACCACTATCGGAACTGCATCCCGTTATCACCGCAAAAATCACTATCATTAAAATCTTAATTGTCTTCATTTTCTTTCTGTTTAGCTTTTCTTTTTTCTGTTATTTTTCAATTTGTGCCTGTTGTAACTTATAGGACAACCCCAACTCCAGCCCACGTATTTCTGCCAATCCCTTAAGCCTACCAATCAAGGAATATCCTGGGTATTTTTCTACCTTCTCAAACGAGTGCAGAAAGCCATGGTCGGGTCGCATGGGAAGTTCTTTATTGTTTTTTTGCATCAACATTAATAGCTTCTCCACAATGGCTTCCATAGGATTATCGCCATTAAGGTGTTCCGATTCCCTGAAACGTTTGCCTTCTTCCCGTTTTACATTTCTGAGATGCAAAAAGTGTATACGATCTCCGTTTTCTTCTATGATTCGAAGAAGATCATTGTTTGGATTTGCACCTAAAGAACCTGTGCAAAAACAGAGTCCATTGGCATTTATGGGCACCCCAGCTAAAATTTCTTTAAGATCATTTTCAGTGGATACTACCCTGGGCAATCCCAGTACAGAAAATGGTGGGTCGTCTGGGTGAATGGCCAATTGAACCCCTAACTTTTCAGCCACCGGAGCTACTTCCGACAAAAAATGAATTAGGTTTTTTCTAAGGTCTTCATCGTTGATTCCTTTATAGTCATCCAACAATTCCAGTACTTTTTCCTTGGTGAAGCTTTCATCACTTCCCGGAAGGCCCAACAGTACATTCCTATACAATTTTTGTTGAGCGGCTTCATCCAGACTATTGCCATATACGATGGCCGCTTTCAATTTTTCTTTGCTGTAGTCCTCTTCCGCTCCAGGTCTTTGTAACAGAAAAACATCAAAATAGATAAAGGCTCGTTCATCAAATAAAAGTGCTTTTGTCCCATCGATATTCTGATAGGCATGGTCCGTGCGAACCCAATCCAAAATGGGCATAAAATTGTAAGCGACCACTTTTAGACCACATTCAGCAATGTTCTCTAAACTCTTTTTATAGTTGGCGATATATTTTTGGTAATCGCCCCCTCCTCGTTTGATGTCTTCATGAACTGGCAAGCTCTCAATCACAGTCCACTCCATTCCTTCATCACGAATCATCTGCTGTCTTTCTTTGATGTCTTTCACCTCCCAAACCTCCCCAACGGGTATTTGGTGTAGAGCCGTAACAATTCCTAATGCACCACATTGCCGAATATCGGCCAATGTAATGGCATCATGAGGGCCATACCAGCGCATGGTCTGTTGCATTTTAATCATATCGTTGGCATTTAGACTTAAAATCCAATACTGTTTCCTCCATCTACGGGCAATACTGTCCCGGTCACAAATTTGGCCTCGTCCAAAGCAAAGAAATAAGCCGCATCGGCAATATCCTCAGGCATTCCCATTTTTCCCATAGGGGTCCTTGAAAAGACTTTTTCTTTTCGAGGGGGGTCTGAGTCGAGTGCCTTAGCCGTCATTTTGGTCTTTATAAAACCGGGTGCGATACAGTTGGTTCTAATGTTATATTGGGCTAAATCCACCGCCATGGCCCTAGTCATTCCCTCAATGGCCGTTTTACTGGCCGAATAGGCAATTACCTTGGGCATACCGTATTGGGCAGCCATGGAACTGATGTTCACAATGCTACCACCACCGGTCTCCTTCATTTTTTTGACCACTTCACGGCTTATTGCAAAAACGCTGAACACATTGGTTCGGATTATCTGTTCGAACTCTGCATCTGTTACATCGATAAAGTCTTTCTTTAGATTGATTCCGGCATTGTTCACCAAAACATCAATATGTCCTTCTTTTTTAAAAATATCCTCGACCATTTCAGGAATCCCTTCAAGATGGGTCAAATCAAAGATTATGGGAACAGCATTTTCCCCAATTTGTTCACATGCTTCTTCTGTTCGATTTTTTGTCCTGCCTATGATGTAGGTTTTTATTCCATTGTCGCAAAACTTTTTTGCGGTGGCAAAACCCAATCCCGAATTCCCTCCGGTTACTATGGCTACTTTTTTATCCATTAATTTGTTTATAAGGTTAGTTCCATCTGGGCCGGATACCCGGCGCATAAGGAAATTTTAACGATTTATAATATTCCAAGGTATGCTCGGGGGCTTCCATTTCTTTGGGAAAGTCCATTTTTGAAAAGGTCTGGAAATAACTCATACAAGCATCTTTCCACCATATGGCTTCTTTGAGCTGTATGTTGAGCAACATGGAAACCTGATGATGGCGGTCTTTATCTACGTAGGGCTCCATAGCCTTCCAGGTCTTGATCATATCCCGAACTTGATCTACGCCTTCTTGATATTTCAACCCCAGGCCATCCCAAAGGGTCCTTCCATTTTTTAAGGTGTAGTCCCATGGCAAATGGTGAAACCACAATAAGTATTCTTCCGGACAGGTTTCCAAGTCTGTGAACATTTTTTCCACTTCTGGAGCGTATTGCGATAGGGCGTCACTACCTGTTTTTGTTCGATTAAACCCAACCCCATCATCATCTGCTTTGTGGTAATACACCGGGTTCCATTCCGGTCTTGATAGATTGCCTACCCAGGGTCCAGGACCGTAATGGTGTCCTGTATCAAAAATATGGTGCAACCCAAGCGGGTTCATATAATTGACCACAGCTTCCCTGGATTCGATCATCATCTGTTTTACGAGTTCCACAAATTTATCATTATTGCCAAAGGTGACACGGAGCCATTCATCGGCAATAGTTTCAGAATCCATGTAAGGATCCCAAGCCAATCGCCCAAATCCATACCAATCTGCCTGACCGAAAGGGTGCCCTGTCCAATTTATGTCGGTACCCACATTGGATACCCCGGCCATTCCGGAAAGTTTTTTATTGTCCAAGGAACCAT
Organism: Muricauda sp. MAR_2010_75; assembly: GCF_000745185.1. Lineage (NCBI taxonomy): Bacteria > Pseudomonadati > Bacteroidota > Flavobacteriia > Flavobacteriales > Flavobacteriaceae > Allomuricauda > Allomuricauda sp. MAR_2010_75. The sequence continues at coordinate 1,753,957 of NZ_JQNJ01000001.1, read as the reverse complement.
CTATTACCTTGGCCACTAAGGATCCTTTTCCCTTCCGATAGGTATCTGATTTCAATACTTCTTCAAAAAGTTTGGGCAGAAATACCAAATGGGTTGCAAACCCCAAATACTCTTTGGTAATTTGAAATTCCATCATCAATGGTGTATTGGGCATGGCTCCAAACATGGGATGAAAAGGTTCTCTAGGCTGAAAATCTATTGCTCCATTTTTTACCTGAAGCAACACGTTATCCTTGAATTTGCCATCTTCTGGAATAAATTCGGAATAGGCTTGTTTTGCTCTGTCCGTCGGATCATGCTCAGAATAGACAAACGCACGCCAGATTACCAATCCACCATAGGGCTCTAATGCATCGGCCATAAGGTTGGCGCCATCCAAGTGGCTTCTTCCATAGTTTTGGGGACCAGGCTGCCCTTCGGAATTCGCCTTTACCAAAAACCCACCAAAATCCGGAATCATGGTATAAATTTCCTTGGTCTTGTCTTTCCACCACTGAATGACATTTGGGTCAAGCGGATCGGCGGTTTCCAATCCTCCAATTTCAATGGGTGCGGAGAACCTAGCGGTTAGATACACCTTAATGCCATATGGTCGAAAAACCTCAGCCAAGGCTTTTACCTTTTCCAAATAGTGTGGTGTCAATATCAATGCATTGGCATTTACATTGGTAAGCACCGTTCCATTGATTCCCACTGAGGCATTTGCCCGGGCATAATCTATATATCGTTGGTCAATGTAACCCGGCAACGTGTGCCAGTTCCAAATGGAAAAACCAGCATAACCACGCTCCACGCTCCTGTCCATATTGTCCCAATGATTTAACACCCTAATGTCCACTTTAGGCATTTCCATTATATCAATGTCCGTTAATGGGGTATGGGTCTGCAATAGTCTTAGAAAGTGAAAGGTGCCATAAAGCAGTCCAATATCTCCTTTAGAGGAAACCACAACATAGGATTTGTCTTTGAGTTGAGCAGTTTTTATGACATATCCTTCTTCGGTAAGCCCCTCTGCTGTAACGATAGTCTTAAAATCTTGTGGCAAGTCATCATATTTTGCAACGATTAGTGCATTGCCTGTTCCATTATACTTTTGGAAGATCACTTCGGTATCCAACAATCCACCAAACCCCATCTGCAATTCTTTTTTAATGGCCAAATGGGTATCACTGTCTCCTTCCAGATAAATTGTCTGAAGGTTGGAGCGATATTCATTGCGTAGGTCCTCATCTGCAATCTTGTTGTAATTTAGCCAAAGTTCGTATCCATTTGACATTGAAAAGGATGTGGCCGAAACCAAAAAGAAAATACCAAAAAAATACCTTACTTTTAACTTCATGGACTGTCTCATAATTTAGAAATTGACAAAAAAAAATCGATTAATTGCTTAATCAATCAATTGCACCGAGTAAAATAAGTAAAAAATTCATAGATTAACAAAATGTTTAACGCAATCGATTGCAAAAATCGATATTTTTACGAAATTTGAAGCTCTTTTAGTAAAACCATAGTAATCAAAATCAAATCATGAAGTTTTTCAAATTAGTGTTCGGGACCCTCTTTACCTATTTTGTGGCATTCAAAAAAACATTTGGCCAAGCACCAGCTGAGTTCTCGTCTACAAAAGAAGCAACTTCCATCCACGATTTTCCATTCTACATTACCATTATCATTCAACGCTTGGGTATACTCCCTATTGAATGGCGGAACAAAACACTGTTGCAATTTTTCTTTAAGCCATTGGTCTGTGGACCACAAAAAAGAGTATTGGAACCATTAACCTTAATTAACGAATAACGAGAGAAAAACATAGCATGAAAAAATTTATCCATGATGACTTTTTGTTGGAAACCGATTATGCCAGAACGCTTTATCATGACTATGCAAAGAACCAACCTATCATAGATTATCACTGTCACCTTCCTCCCAATGAACTGGCCGAGGACAAAAAGTTTGACAACATTACCAAACTTTGGATAGAGGGCGACCATTATAAATGGAGGGCCATGCGTGCACTGGGCATCCCTGAACAATTTATCACAGGAAAGGCCACTGATGAAGAAAAGTTCAAAAAATGGGCTGAAACCGTACCCTACACGCTAAGAAATCCTTTGTATCATTGGACCCATTTAGAGTTAAGCCGTTATTTTGGGATAGAAGAACTCTTAATCCCAGAAAATGCAGGTAAAATATATGAAAAGTGTAATTCAGAATTGAAAAAAACCACTTTCTCATCACGCAATTTGGTCAATAGAATGAATGTTGAAGTGGTATGTACTACAGACGACCCGTTGGATGATCTTTCCCATCATATAAAACTGTCAGGGTCTGATTACCCTGTGAAAGTGCTTCCCACGTTTCGTCCAGATGGTTTAATAGATATTGAAAAGGTTGATTTTACAGATTATTTGTCCGCGCTTTCCAAAATGACCGACATTTCCATTACCGATTTCGAATCGTTGGGCAAGGCCATCCAAAAAAGAGTGGATTACTTTCATGAAAATGGCTGTAGACTTTCCGATCATGGCCTTCCCCATGCGTATGGCTTTGCCTACACAGAAAAAGAAGTCAATGAAATCCTTTCCAAAAGATTAGATGAAAAATCGATTTCCCAAACAGAAATCCGACAGTACAAATCTGCAATCCTTCATCTGTTGGGGCAATTATACGCCGAAAAAAACTGGGTGATGCAACTCCATTTAGGACCTATTAGGGATACCAACAAGGCCATTCTGACAAAAATTGGTATCAATGCGGGTGTTGACAGTATTGGCGATTATCCCCAAGCGGAACAGTTGGCCAGTTTCTTAAATAGACTGAACAATAGTGGCGGTTTGCCCAAGACCATCCTCTATAATTCCAATCCTTCAGATAATGAGGTTTTTGCTACAATGGCTGGCAATTTTACGGGAGAGGAAATAAAAAGTAAGGTCCAATTTGGCGCTGCTTGGTGGTTTCTGGATCAAAAGGATGGCATAAAGGACCAGCTGGATGCCACCTCCAATATGGGGTTGTTGAGTTGTTCTGTGGGAATGCTCACGGACAGTAGAAGCTTTCTATCATTTCCAAGACATGAATACTACAGAAGGGTACTCTGTAATATGTTGGGCAATGACATTAAAGCTGGACTAATCCCTAATGACATGAAATGGATTGGAAAAATCGTTCAGGACATTACCTACAACAATGCCAAAGAATTTTTTCAGTTCCCCAGTTTGGTGGAAAACCTTACCTTGAAAGGGTAAGTTATGAACATCAGAATAATTTTCATATGCTCATTGTTGCTGCTTTCCTGTGAACCAGATAAAAAAGCGGCCAACTCCATAAAATTGGCCCATGGCCTTGGGGTTACCCACCCTGTTCACGAAGCCATGGTCTATATGGCCGACTTAGTGGCCAAAAAATCGGACGGAAAATTAACGCTCGAGATATACCCAAGCAGCCAGTTGGGTTCCGAAAAGCAATGCTTGGAACTCCTCCAAATAGGCAGTTTGGGCATGACCAAGGTTTCCGCCGCCGTTATGGAAAATTTCTCCCCAGATTTACGAGTGCTCGGGTATCCATATCTTTTCCGGGACGATGAACATCGATTTAAAGTATATGATGGGGCCATTGGAAAACAACTCCTTTCAGGTTCTGAAAAATATTGGTTGAAGGGATTGACCTACTTTGATGCCGGAAATCGTTCGTTCTACACCAAAAACACTCCTATTGATAAGCCTGAAGATTTGCAGGGATTAAAAGTCAGGGTAATGCAAAGTCCCACGGCCATAGAAATGGTCAAAACATTTGGGGGCTCCCCTACTCCCATCTCTTGGGGAGAATTGTACACTGCCCTTCAACAGGGAGTGGTGGACGGTGCCGAGAACAACTTGCCGAGTTTTTATTCCTCAAAACATTATGAGGTATGCAAATTTCTGTCTTTGGACGAACATACCTCCGTACCCGATATTTTGGCCATAAGCACCATTGTTTGGGACAAATTGAAAGATTCCGAAAAAAAATGGATCACGGAAGCCGCCGAAGAGGCTACAGTATATCAACATAAACTCTGGAAGGAGGCAGAGCAGGAGGCCTTGGAGGAAGTGGAAAAGGCTGGTGTTGAAGTTTCATATCCGGACAAATCCCTTTTTGAGGAGAAATCGGAGTCCATGCTCAAAGCCTTGAAAGAAAAGGATGAGCACCTGTATCAGCTCGCGCAGCAAATAAAAAAAGTAAAATGACAAAAAACCGGATAGATCTTTTTTTGGAATGGACTCTTGCCATTTTGTTGGGTACCATGGTGATAGATGTTTTCTGGGGCGTAATTACGCGGTACATTTTGGATAGCCAAAGTTCATGGACCGATGAGCTGGCTCGATTTCTACTGATTTGGTTAAGTATTTTGGGCGCTGCCTATGCCTCTGGTAAGAAACTGCATATAGCCATTGATCTTTTGCCCAAATACCTCAACGATCGCAATAAGAAAATACTTGACATCATTACTACCTCCATTGTGCTGTTATTTGCCATTGCTGTCTTTTTGGTTGGCGGTCTGCGCTATGTCTATATTTCCTTCGCTTTAGGGCAAACATCCCCAGCATTAAAACTTCCCATAGGGGTTGTTTATATAGTGATGCCCATTGCTGGACTTTTTGTCTCATACTACAAAATATTGGACCTACAAACCACCTTTAAAAACTTGAAAAATGGAAATTAGCATTCTCATTTTGAGCTTTCTGGTTCTAATTTCACTACGGGTTCCCGTGGCTTGGTGCCTGGGGATTTCATCCTTGCTTACCCTTGTTGTAAGTGTGGACACCTTTCCCGCATTGACCACTATTGCACAACGCATAGTCACTGGACTTGACAGCTTTTCCATTCTGGCCATTCCTTTCTTTATTTTAGCCGGACATATCATGAACAAAGGAGGTATTGCCGAACGGTTGATCGATTTTGCCAAAGCTCTCGTAGGTTCTCTTCCGGGAGGGCTGGCCCACGTGAACATTGTTGCCGCCATGCTGTTTGGGGCCATTGCTGGATCAGCTGGGGCAGCCGCTGCAGCAATAGGTGGTTTTATGTCAGATAAAATGGAAGAGTCTGGTTATGACAAAGGTTTTGGTGTCGCGGTAAATGTTACCTCTGCAACTACAGGGTTGGTCATTCCGCCTAGTAATGTATTCATTATCTACTCTGTGGCCAGTGGAGGGGTAAGCATTGGCGCTTTGTTTTTGGCGGGTTATTTACCCGGAATTCTTACTGGACTTTTACTCATGGTTGTTGCCTATATATGGGCCAAGCGAAAAGGGTACCCAACCGCGGATAGGAGCTCCCTTAAGAACGTATTCAGCACATTTGTGAAAGCCTTGCCAAGCCTTTTTTTATTAGTAGTGGTCATAGGTGGAATTGTCGCTGGAATCTTCACGGCCACTGAAGCATCATCAGTCGCCGTTCTATATTGCTTGGCGTTGGCTGCCATCTATAAAGAAGTTTCCTTTAAAAATATCAGGCCAATCTTAGTGGAATCGTCTTCCACTATAGCCATTGTTATGTTGTTGATTGCCATGTCCATGGCGATGTCCTGGGTGCTCTCTTATGAAAATATCCCGCAAGCCATGACCGATGCGTTACTGGGCCTGAGCGATAACAAAATTATGGTCTTGATTCTCATTAATATTATATTGTTGGTGGTTGGAATATTTATGGATATGACCCCTGCTGTCCTCATTTTCACCCCAATCTTTCTTCCAGTTACCACCGCATTAGGTATTGATCCGGTTCATTTTGGAATCATCATGGTTTTAAACCTTTGCATTGGATTGTGCACACCTCCAGTGGGATCGGTTCTTTTTATTGGGATTGGAGTGGCACGAACCTCCATTCAAAAGGTTGTACGCCCACTTTTACCTTTGTTCTTGGCCATGATCATTGCACTGATTCTGGTAAGTATTTTCCCAGAATTGAGTCTCTGGCTACCCAGATTATTTGGCTTTTAGGCTAGGGACTTTCTTCAAAGAGGAATCCCTTACGATAATTTCCGTGCCCAGAACCGTTATTTCAGAGAGATCGGTATCATAATTTTGACCCGAATGATCTAGGATGCGTCTTGCAGATATGGCACCCATTTTAGCGGCAGGATGTGATACGGTTGAAAGTGAGGGCTGCACAATGGAAGCAATTGGGTCGTCGTTGAATCCTATTACGGCAAGATCATGAGGGACATCCACTCCCATTTTCTTTGCACACATAATGGCGCTCACTGCAGCTGTATCATTGGCCGAAAATATGCCATCAGGTGGGTTTTTCATTTTAAGAAGTTTTTTGGTGGCTTTGTTTCCTTCCTCAAAACTCAATGTTTTAAAATGAATGATAAGGTCTTCCTCAACAGGCAGGTCATATTCCTTTAGAGCATCCAAGTATCCCTTTTTCCGCTCTTCGTAAATATTTCTGTGCTGTGCTCCGGCAAAATGCGCAATCCGTTTGCATCCCTGTTCAATTAAATGCTTGGTTGCCGAATAACCTGCTGTGTAATTGTCAATAACAACTTTATAGGAATTGAAATTGTCTGGGACCCTATCCACAAAAACGGTGGGTATTCCCTTATCTATAAATTTTTGGAAGTGCCCCATATCAACAGTTTCCATGGAAAGGGAAACCACAAGACCGGTAATGCGGCTATCGTATAGTGCATTACAATTACTGACCTCGTTTTCATACTTATCATTGGACTGGCTTATCAACACATTGTACCCAGCTTTCCGGGCGGTTTCTTCAATACCACTGATCAAGGAAGCCATAAAAGGTCTGTTTATCCGGGAAATAAGCACCCCAATGGTATTACTTTTATTGTTTCTGAGTCCTGCAGCCAAATTATTGGGACGATATCCCATTTCCTCAGCAGCTTCTTTAATCAACTTTATGGTCTTCTTACTGATACTCTTATGGTTGTTCAAAGCTCTTGAAATAGTCGAGGGAGAGTAGTTCAATTCTTTGGCGAGATCGTAGATGGTAACCTCCTTTTTAATCTTCATCTGTCATAATGCGGTTAGGTCGTCCAAGTCCAAGAATGGAAACGGACCTGAATTTCAAGTTACTAAATTAACTTTTAGTTTCCTTTTTAGAGTATTATTTTTCCAATTGTTAGTGCCATACTTATACTAACAGAAAAAAATGATTTGTTAAAAAACCACAATCTACACTAAATTATTTAAAGAAATAAATTTACGCAATCGATTCCGTTACCTATATTTGAAAAATTGTATCAAAAAATTACTCAATTTCGATTTATGCACTGGATAGGTTTCGATATTGGTAGTTCCTCCATCAAAGCAGCCCTCATCAATGCCGATGATGGCAGCGTACTGGACATTGCACAATATCCCAAAAAGGAAATGCCCATTATATCAATCAACCTAGGTTGGGGAGAACAGGACCCCGAGCTTTGGTGGAAGCATTTATGTGCCGCCACCCAAGAGTTGATTTCCAATAACAACATTTCCAAAAATAACATTAAAGGTATAGGAATATCGTACCAAATGCATGGATTGGTCACGGTTGATAAAAACCTTCAACCCTTAAGGCCTTCCATTATTTGGTGCGACAGCCGCGCCGTGGAAATTGGCGAGCAATTGTTTCAGGCTTCTGGAAAAGATAAATGTGTGGAGCATCTGCTGAATTCTCCCGGAAATTTCACGCTTTCAAAATTAAAATGGGTAAAGGATAATGAGCCGGATACCTTTAAAAAAATCCACAAATTCATGCTGCCGGGCGATTATATCGCACTAAAACTATCTGGGTCTTGTGTTACCACCCCTTCTGGACTTTCAGAAGGAATTATGTGGGACTTTAAAGAAAACGATGTGGCTTCATGGCTTTTGGAAGACGCTGGTATTGATCCTGCCTTAATTCCTAAGATACGTCCTTCTTTTTCTCAGCAAGGCATTGTCTCAAAACAAGGAGCCCAGGAATCAGGACTACCCGAAGGGATTCCCATTATGTACCGTGCCGGCGACCAGCCTAACAACGCTTTGGCACTCAATGTCATGGAACCTGGTGAAATTGCTGCTACTGGAGGTACTTCCGGCGTAGTCTATGCCATCTCGGGCCAAAAAAATACACAAGAGCATACGCGAATCAACAGTTTTGCCCATGTAAACCATACTGGAGACGATACCAGAATTGGCAAACTCCTGTGCATCAATGGTACGGGCATTCAATATAGCTGGGTCAGAAACGAATTGACCAACGCGCTTTCATACAACAGCATGAACGAACAAGCTGAATCTGTTCCTATTGGTTCAGAAGGATTAAATATTCTACCTTTTGGAAACGGTGCTGAACGCATGCTGAACAATAGCAACAAAGGGTCTCGAATTTTAAACCTCAACTTTAATGTGCACAAAGCACCGCATATTTTTAGGGCTGCATTGGAAGGCATTGCCTTCTCTTTTGTGTACGGCATGGAAATTCTTAAAAATGATGGAGTTGATATAGCCTCCATCAAGGCTGGAAACGATAATTTGTTTCGGGCTGGAATTTTTTCGAGGACCATCGCCACACTGACCAATAGTAGAATCGATATTGTAGAGACCACTGGAGCTGTAGGAGCTGCACGAGCAGCCGCCTTTGCGTTTGGAGATTTTAAAAGTATTGGCGAAGCAACCGAGACAGATGCTGTACAATTGACCTATCAGCCTGATGACCCAATGGAAAAATATCGCGAAGCTTACGATGAATGGAAAAAACAATTAGAAGAATATATTGACAATTGAATAACTTAAAACTATGATTACGAAAGGAGACAAGGAGTATTTTAAAGGTATAGGGAAAATATCTTTTGAAGGAAAAGGATCGGACAATCCCCTATCATTTAAATATTACGATGAGAACAAAGTGGTCGGTGGAAAGACCATGAAAGAGCATTTCAGATTTGCCATTGCGTATTGGCATACCTTCACCGGAGTTGGAGGCGACCCTTTTGGAGCGCCCACCCAAGAATTTCCATGGTTGACGAGTACAGATCCCATCCAGCAGGCCAAGGACAAAATGGATGCCGCTTTTGAATTTATTACCAAAATAGGTGCTCCTTACTATTGTTTTCATGATTTTGATTTGATTGCCGAAGGCGGTACGCTGGCAGAATCTGAAAAAAGACTGCAAATCATCACCGATTATGCCAAAGAAAAAATGGCAGCCTCTGGGGTAAAACTTCTTTGGGGCACAGCCAATTGCTTCAGCAATCCAAGGTATATGAACGGTGCGGCCACCAATCCAGATTTTGATGTTGTTGCCTACGCTGGTGCCCAGGTGAAAAATGCATTGGATGCGACTATAAAATTGGGCGGTGAAAATTATGTCTTTTGGGGCGGTCGTGAAGGGTATATGTCCCTTTTGAACACCAATATGGGTCGTGAACAGGACCACATGGCCCGATTCCTTCATATGGCCAAAGATTATGCAAGAAAACAAGGATTCAAAGGAACCTTCTTTATCGAGCCAAAACCCATGGAGCCCACAAAGCACCAATATGATTTTGACTCAGCAACTGTATTGGGCTTCTTGACTAAGTATGATCTTTTGGATGATTTTAAATTGAACATTGAGGTGAACCACGCTACTTTGGCGCAACATACTTTTGAGCATGAGCTTCAGGTTGCCGCTGATAACAACTTGTTGGGAAGTATTGATGCCAACCGTGGAGATTACCAAAACGGATGGGATACCGATCAGTTCCCAGTGGATGTATACGAGCTTACACAGGCCATGTTGGTCATACTTCAAGCAGGAGGCTTCCAAGGAGGCGGTATCAACTTCGATGCAAAAATCCGAAGAAACTCAACCGATCTTGATGATATCTTCCATGCGCATATTGGCGGAATGGACACTTTTGCAAGGGCTCTGTTGGCAGCAAATGACGTATTGGAAAATTCCAATTATATTAGTCTCCGTAAAGAGCGATATAGTTCATTCGATTCCGGCACCGGAAAAGCGTTTGAGGATGGTACGTTGACATTGGAAGACCTTCACGGTCATGCGTCTGCAAACCAAGACATTAAAAAGCGCAGTGGTAAGCAGGAACTGTTTGAGAACATTATCAATCAGTACATCTAATAAAAATCACTAAGCAAACTAACAACAATTAATTATGGAATCAGTTTTAGAGAGGCCGGATTGGATCGTCCTAGGCATCTACTTTTTGGCACTTATTGGAGTGGCCGTTTGGGTGGTCGCCCAAAAGAACAAAGATACCGAGGACTACTTTTTGGCTGGTAGAAACGTGGGATGGTTCGTTATCGGCGCCTCAATTTTTGCATCGAACATTGGTTCGGAGCACGTAGTGGGGTTGGCCGGTACGGGATTTGAATCGGGCACACCCATGGCCCATTATGAGCTACATGCTTGGATTGTATTATTGCTCGGTTGGTTGTTCCTACCGTTCTACATTCGAAGTGGGGCCTTTACCATGCCCGAGTTTCTCGAAAAACGATTTGATAGTAAATCCCGTTGGTTTTTGTCCATTTTCTCATTGGTCGCCTATGTTTTGACCAAGGTTTCGGTAACCATCTATGCCGGTGGTATTGTGGTTTCCGAACTTTTGGGGATTCCGTTTTGGTACGGAGCCATTGGAGTGGTGGTCTTTACCGGAATCTACACGATCATCGGTGGGATGAAAGCGGTAATCTATACCGAAACCCTTCAGACCATTATTCTTATTCTAGGTTCATTGATCATTACCTATTTGGGCCTTAAAGAAGTAGGTGGATGGAGCCAACTCCATGAAACTGTAACCGCGGTAAGTCCAGATCATTTTAACATGTGGCGCCCCATGAGCGACCCAGATTTTCCGTGGACCGGACTATTGTTCGGTGGTACCATCGTGGGGATTTGGTATTGGTGTACGGATCAGTACATAGTACAACGTACCCTTGCCGCCAATAATATTAAAATTGGTAGACGAGGAGCCATTTTTGGAGCCTATCTAAAATTGATGCCCATTTTAATTTTCTTGATTCCCGGTATTATTGCCTTTGCATTGACCGTACAAAACCCAGAGGTTTTTAGTGTAGAACGCGCGGACAGGGCTTTCCCAATGTTGGTTAAAACACTTCTTCCAGTTGGATTGAAAGGTTTGGTGGCCGGTGGACTTATGGCTGCTCTGATGAGCTCATTGGCCTCTGTGTTCAATTCCTGTTCCACAATTTTCACCATTGATATCTATAAAAAATTGCGCCCAGAAAAAACAGAGCGTCAATTATTGACCATAGGTAAAGTGGCAACCGGATTTATTGTTGTACTGGGCATCATTTGGATTCCTATTATGGATAAAATTGGGGGTGGGGTCATGTATCAATACCTTCAAAATGTGCAATCTTATATTGCTCCACCAGTGACCACTGTTTTCCTTTTGGGTATTATTTGGAAACGAGTCAATTCCAAAGCGGCCATTACAACGCTTCTGGCCGGTCTAGTATTATTGATACTCCGTTTGGGCTCAGAAATCTATTATCAACCACAGATTGCAGCTGGTGAAGATGTATCTGGCTTTATGTTTGCCTTTGCTACAGTTAATTTTGCCCACATGGCAATTTTCATGTTCATATTTTCGGTAGCACTATGTATTGCGGTAACCTTGGCCACAGCGCCACCAAATTATGCTTTGATCAAAGGTTTGTCCTTTGGTACTTTATCTGCCGAAGATCGTACTGCAACCAAAGGAAGCTACAGTACCATAGATGTAGTGCTCTCCGTATTATTGGTAGTCATTGTAATTGCGATTCTATCGTACTTTACAGGGTAGTCAATTGCGGTTACATATAATAATAAAAGCCCAGAAACAATCTGGGCTTTTTTATATTCTTTTCGTTTTTTCACTCCTCGAAGTCTATTACTTTGTAATAGGCTTTTTTGGGTTGCAATTTTTCATCGAACAGTAACGGATAATTTTTTCGTCCCCGTACCGGAAAATTATCCAACCACGAATAACGGTCAGAGATATTCCAAAAAGTCACGCTGGTAAGTGTATCCTCATAATCCCTAAAAACCCTGAACAGCATATCGTATTGTTTGATTTGTTTCTGCTCCTGCTCTGGTTTAAAGGCATCATCCTCATCTTTTGGCAAGGGATCTCTCCTACTATGTTCTTTGTGGTATACGGAAACATCCAGTTCGGTTATCTGGACTTCAACACCTAAAGAAGCGTACTTTTCTATGGCGTCCCTTAATTCCTGCTCTGTGGGTTCATAAATAGAAAAGTGACCTTGAATGCCCACCCCATGAATTGGCACCCCAGCATCTTGGATCATTTTTACCAACTTATAGATTTTGTCCCTTTTTATGGGATGTACAGCACTATAGTCGTTATAAAACAGTTTAAGGTCAGGGTCGGCTTCATGGGCATATTCAAATGCCTTGATGATAAAATCCTCCCCACAGATCTGGTACCACGGAGAATCTCTTAAAAATTCATCTTCCTTGTCCGATATTGCTTCATTGACCACATCCCAAGCATATATCTTTCCCTTGTACCGCTTTACTACAGTAGTGATATGGTCTTTTAAACGTTGGAGCAACACTTCCTTGCTCACCTGATCTCCATTTTTATCTTTGAAAATCCAATCACCGGCTTGGTTGTGCCAACATAGGGCATGCCCCCGCAATTTTAGGTTATGTTCTACGGCAAAGTCGGCAACTTGGTCCGCATATTCCCAATTATACCGATTCTCTTCTGGATGGATTGGTCCCATTTTCATAACATTTTCCGGTGTCATGCTGTTAAAATGCTTTAAGATCAGCTCGGCACTTTCTCCTTCCAAGGCTCTAGGCGAAACTGCCACCCCAACAGGAAAATGGTCCTTATAATAATCCTTAAGGCCCTTTTCTGATGCTTCTTCTTGGGAATACCCAAGAAATACCGTCGATACTGCCGCTAATACCATTAACAAAAAGTATTTAAGCTTGCTGCTGTCTGATTTTGTGTTCATTTGTAAAATTTTAAGTACAATAGATTGATTATCAGTGATTGTGCCAAATATAATCAAAAGCCAAACAATCGATTGCATTGTGGAGGGTCTTTATGATAAAAACACAATTGCTCTTTACCCCAAGATATTTTTCAGAAAGTGGTCTTTGTAGGCACGGCCCAACGGTATTTTTGAGCCGTCAATAAGATAAACCAAGTTTCCTGATATACGGTCTATCTTTTTGGTGTTCACAATATGTGACTTGTGGACTTGGAAAAAATGGGGTGGCCCTAAAATATCCACCCAATGCCGTAAGGGTTCATTGGAAAGTACCTTTCTTTTTTCGGTACGGATTTCTGTGTAATCGGAATCAGAAGAAATGGCCAAAATATCGTTGACAGACACTTTAATGTGCTCGTGACTGGACTTGACATAGATCTCACTGATTTGATTGGATGTAACGGCTTCTTCCTGTTCTTGTTTCATGCTGGCTTTATTTACCGCCTGAAGAAAACGTTGAAAAGAGAACGGTTTCAGCAAATAATCCACTACGTTGAGGTCATATCCTTCCAGAGCATATTCCGAAAAAGCAGTGGTGAGAATTACATGGGGCGCATCTGGTATACTTTTTAAAAACTCAATGCCATTGATTTTGGGTAAGTGGATGTCCAAAAACATTAAGTCCACAGGTTTTGAGTTCAAAAACTCCATGGCCTGTAACCCGTCAGAGAATATCCCGACCAACTCAAGGTGATTGACATCTTCTATGAACTTTTGAAGAATTCGTTGGGCAGGGGGTTGATCTTCAACAATGATACATCTCATATTCCTTATGCTTTTTCAAGTTCCAGCCTTAGGTATACAATATAAGAGTTGTTTTCCTCACTTATCTCCAACTTGTGCTTATTGGGATATAAAAGTTCCAATCGTTTTTGCACGTTCCTTAGTCCTATTCCTTTTGCAATGGTGTCCAGACTAGGTACGGCCTCAAAGTTGTTCTTACAGTTAAACTCCAAGACGGAGTCGGTCATTTTTACAGAAATATCTATTTCAATATTGGAAGATTGCCCAGATTGACTGTGCTTAAAGGCATTTTCTATAAACACAATCAATATAAGTGGTGCAATCTTGTAGCCTGGTTTTATGTTGACCGTTTCAAAATTAACATCCCCCCTGTTCTCAATCTGTAATTTATACAAGCGAATAAAGTTGTCCAGTTGTTCAATTTCCTTTTTTAGGGGAACAAACTGTTCTTTGGATTCGTACAACATGTACCGGAGCACTCCGCTCATTTCCAATATAATCTCTGGTGTTTTGGGCGAATTCTGAAGTGCATAAGAGTACAGGTTGTTCAGGTTATTGAACAAAAAATGAGGGTTGATCTGCGAACGTAAAAATTGCAGTTCACTTTCTTGAATCGTGGACTGTAGCTCGTCAATTTCGGCTTGTTTCTGCAGGGCATCCCAACCAAACTTACAACCCGAAAGTATGGTCATTACAGGTAAAATACCCAAAAGGGAGGCATATACCCCTGGGAACCCATTTCCCCTTCTGGTGTTTGGAAACATTAGGGGTTCCAGAACCAATTCCTCTATCGCAATCACGGTCGTGACCACTGCGAAGAATGCTACAAAAAATTGCCAATATTTTTTTTTATAAAGGTATCTTGGCATTAAGAAATAAGTGATTACCACTGTGGCCACACTATAATACAAAAGAAATATGGCCCTGTCCACATTAATGGCCTCCCTGTTCTTATCAAAAGAGAAGAACAACAGCACAATTATGTGAAGTACAATTTGAAAAAGAAGTTCCTTTCTAGAAATCAATTCGTTCCAATTAAATCAAGAATCAAAACTAGCGATAAAAAAGGTCTGGAAAAAAACTGTTTCGCCAACAACAAAGTTAACCCCATGAACAACACCTTAACTATAGTTTTCTACAAACCAGTTGATTAGGGGTCAACCTGAGTCGTTCACAGAAAATTGTTTAAAGTTCAACTCTATTTTACCATATTGATCTTCATCTTTTTAAAAATTAAAGTTTCTAAATAAATTATGATACTTTAACGCTTGAAACGAATTAAACAATCACTAACACCTAAATTTAAACACATCATGAAAAAAATAACTTTGACTTTGGCACTATTACTAGGTTTGGCCGTCACTGCACAGTCCACATGGAAATCTGATCCAGCGCACTCCAAAGTAGGTTTTGCCATAACCCACTTAATGATCTCTGAAGTTGAAGGCCATTTTGGAGATTTTGATATCACCGCAACGGCTACAGATACTTTTGAGGATGCCGAATTCATGGTTGACATTAAAACAACCAGCATAGATACCGACAACTCCAGAAGGGACGATCATCTACGAAGTGATGACTTTTTTGCCGCAGAGAAACATCCATCCATTACCTTTAAAACTACTGGCTATGAGAAAACCGGGGACAAGACCTTTATGCTGACCGGTGATTTAACCATGCATGGTACTACCAAGCCCGTTACCTTAGAGGGAAAAGTGAACGGTGTCATAACGGACCAAAGAAGCCAAAAATTAAAGGCCGGTCTTAAAATCACGGGCACAGTGAATAGGTTGGAATTTGGTGTGGGTGGTGACACCCCAACTTTGGGTGATGATGTAGATATTACCATAAACCTAGAGATGGCACAACAATAAAACTACTATTAGAAAAAGAGAATAAGAAAGGACCAAATTACCTTATGGGTTTTTGGTCCTGATTCTTTTGATACATTTATTTAGGGCCTCAAAGTAAAATTATGGGAAGAAAATCAGAAAATACATTCCGGGAAATCCACAGGTACCTTGGATTCTTTTTGGCGGGCATTATGGCCGTTTATGCCATAAGCGGCATCGTGCTCACCTTTAGGAACACCGATTATATGAAGAGTGAAGTCCAGATACAGGCTACCTTGGAGCCCAATCTCGAAGAAGAGGCTCTGGGTGCCGCTTTGCGAAAAAGAGGATTTAAGGTCGATAAAACCGAAAGCGGCCTGATGTATTTTAATGGGGGGACCTATAACATAAAGACCGGGGAAACTACTTATACTGAAAAACGCCTGCCTAAGCTTTTGGACAATATGAACAAATTGCACAAAATGCACTCGGGGCACCCTTTGTTCTGGCTGGGTATTTTCTTTGGGGTTGCCCTTTTGTTCTTTGCGGTATCGGCCTTCTTTATGTTCCGGCCCAAGGCTCCCATCTACAAAAACGGACTGTATTTTGCAGCAGCAGGTTTTTTGCTAACGGTGATACTCTTGTTTGTTTAAAAGTCTCTATTTCTTTCCTACAACAAAAAGCCGCCAAAATTGGTGGTTTTTACGATTTGGTCCATTCTGCTTTGCATAAAAACTCATTGAAAAATAGCACTTTGGACCAATTTTTGATACTTTTTACATGCCCGCTGATAAAATAATATTATCTTGTGGGTAGACATAGACGTTACAATCTTTGTCAGAAAAATTCCCCCGTTGTAAAAAACACAATTTGTAAACACAAAAATCCAACGGTATTGAAAGCAATTGCCACAACCAGTATTTTTCTTCTCTTTTTGACATTTTCCTACGGGCAAAAAAACATTCATGGGAAAGTTACCAATCTAGGAAATCCGTTACAGGATGTTCACATTGCCAATCTTTCTTCGGGAGACAACATTGGTTCTGACCAAAACGGTATGTATGAAATCATGGCCAAGCCCAAAGAGGAACTCCGGTTCACCTATGTTGGGATGGACACCATCTCTGTTATCGTAGAAGATGTCACCAAAATCCTCAATATCCAAATGAAGATACGAGTGGAAGAACTGGATGAGGTTACGGTGTCGAAAAAAGTATTGAAAGGCCAGAGAGAATTGGAATTGGAGTACGATTCCAATCCCAATATCATCAAATCTGCCTTCGGGTACTTAAACAAAGAAACGGCTAGCTACTCACTTCGTATAATCGATGAGGATGAGTTTGATCTAGCTCCCAGCCTTGATTTTGTAATCACTGGAAGATTTGCAGGGGTAGCTGCTAAATGCGATCCCACAACTGATGAATTAAAAGTGTTCATGCGGTCCCGAGGCAGCCTAATAAGGCCTTCAAACATAATCCAAAGCCTTTCTTTGAACAAAGGCTCATCCTCTCCTGGCTTATCTAGAGGGCAAGCTGTTTTTGATGTGGACGGTGTTGTATTGACTCGTATAAAATGCAGTACTCTGTGGGGCAACCTTCGGAGAGTTGCTTTTATTCCGTCCTATGCCGGGTTAGCGCGATATGGGCACTTGGGCATAAACGGGGTCGTCGTCATCAATACCAAAACAGGAACGGTCATCCCAAAAGAAGGAGAAGGCTTACCCTATGATCGGGCAAAACTGCGAAACAATTATCTCACCGAAGATTTAGTAGATGCTGAGGGAGTCGGTGCTTCTTTGCCTGGTTATCTCACAGAACTCAAGGAAAGTGGGTCACCTGAAGCTGCTCGGACCGTATTTGAAAACAATAAGCGTAAATACGCCAATCACGCCTTCTTTTATCTCGATTCCTACCGATACTTTTATGATAAGGATGAAGCATTCGCCAATACCATCTATGACGAATATGTTGAATTGAACGATAACAATCCAGTGCTACTGAAGGCCATGGCCTATGTGTTGGAAGCGCAGGGCCAGCAGGAAAAGGCACATGCGCTCTACAAACAGGTGTACAAGCTTCGGCCTGAATATGCCCAGAGCTTTATTGATATGGCCAACAGTTACCGCAATCTGGACAAACCTGAGTCAGCCGCATCGCTCTATGCACGGCATTCTTATCTTTTGGAGGAAGGCCTGTTGCCCAAAGACAGTATGGAGCTTGCCGCAATCATGCAACGGGAGGTGGACAACCTCTTTGATTTGGACAACGGCTCCCTGAAAATCAAAAAGCGAAAGAAAGATTTTGATGAACGTAGCACGCGTTTGGTCTTTGATTGGAACGATTCTGAAGCAGAATTCGACCTACAGTTTGTAAATCCTGACAACCAATATTTTGAGTGGAAACATACCCTAGCTGAAATGCCGAATAGAATCCGCTCAGAAAAGGAATTGGGTTACGCCATGGCAGATTTTCTTCTAGACAATGAATTGTTGGGCACCTGGAAAATCAATGCCACCTATCATGGTAACAAGCAGGTCACGCCTACTTATATAAAAGCCACTATTTATAGAAATTACGGCAGCAAACTGCAAAGCAAGGAAGTCAAGGTATTTAAATTGGGTATGAAAGGCGTGAACCAACACCTATTTACACTAAGGATTCCTTCGGAAGTGGTTCATAATTAAAGACAGTATCGCTCTGAAATATCTTGAAAATCATTACGAATATCCTCAAAAAAGATTTTTCAACTTTTCGGGTGTTTCAAATCGGTATCCAATATAAAAAAGGCCATGCCATAAATTATTGGATATGGTATTATCGCTTTCATCCTTGTAGGTATAGCCATTAAAACTACCCCTAATTCCCATGTAGAGTTGGTCTGTATTGTACCCCAATTGGAGTCCCCCGCCGTAATCGGAAACAAAATAGGTGTTTTTATCAACCACACCATCCAACGTATATTTGGATGTTTTGGGTCCAATACCTGCACGTGCGTAGGGTGCAATGTTAACTTTTGGCGATACCACATAGTTGTAATAATATCCAAGATCCGCGCGTAAATCAACCTGATTTTCTTTACCGTAGGACCCACTTTCAAAAGTGTTGGCCAACTTTGTAAAATTATAACGTAATGCGGGTATAAAGCTTCCACTGCTCGTTAATTGCCATTCTTGTCGGTTAAGCAAAGACCTAAGCGAAAATTTTTCATTTAGGACAAAGCCTGTATACCCTCCCCATTCAATGCTTTTTAAATCTGGGAATTGTAAATAAGGGTCTGTACCTTCCTGCCACAGTGGTACAAAATCTTCGGTATTTTCTACATAAAATCCCTTCATCCTTCTAAAAAAGACATTTTGCACAAATCTTCCGGGAAACATATTCACCTGATATTCCGTAAAGGAGCTATCCCCTTTTAGTTCATCATCATCATTTCCTGATAAAAATCCCGGGGAAAACCCAAAACTTAAATTCAAGAATTTGTAGTTCAACCGCAGTGTAAGCTTTACATCATTGTTGGTAACCAAGTGAAAATTTTCAGTGTCAGGACCGCTCACAATAAATTCATCTATATCCGTACTTAAATCAACACCGTAAGCAAGTTTATCGGTATAGGAGATGATATTGGAATCTACAGCTTCCTGTCCATAAATTTGAGTGAAAACCATTACGTTTAAGGCAAAGGCAAACAAAAGACCAACAAATATCTTAACAGGAGGACAGCGGTTTATTCCTTGCATTTGGTCAATGTTTGATTTACAAGTATTTATGGAAATAAGGTACAAAAAATTGGTTTTTAACCTTAGCTAGGTAAACGATTTTTCATACGAATAAAACTTTGTTTAAATCAATGAAGGAGAGAGTTGCGCCGTAACTGTTTTTAGAATAAACCCATGCTGTCCCTTACATTCATCACAAACTTCTCGCCCACCCCAAACAACAAAGAGCCACACTTTCGTGCAGCTCTTTTATTTTTGCTCCCCCTCTTGGGCTCGAACCAAGGACCCTCTGATTAACAGTCAGTTAATATATGGTTTTGTGTGAATTTATATATTTTCAACTATTTGTTTTTCAGTAGTTTTTATTAATTTTAAGTCCATATAAAACCATTTCAATCCAAAAAAAGCACGCCGAAAGCACGCCACTGAAATCCTTATAACAATATGGCCACAATCAAGATTACCTTTGATAAACGAGCAGACCACACAACTAAAGATAAAAAATTCCCATTGGTTCTTCGTATAGGGCATGTCAGAAAAACTAGGGACATCCCTTTCAATATACATTTAAAGGAAACCCAGTATGATTTTTCAACTGGGATAATAACTGGAATACTAAATGCTTCAAGGCATACCAAGCGTACACGGAAGATTTATTCAGATGTAGACTTATGGATGGATGAGAATGCAGGTGAAATTAAAAATTGGGAAATAAGTCGTTTAAAATCTGAAATCGAGCAAAGGTTTTTCAAAAAATCCCCTTCCCGCTCCATACTAAACCATGGTGCAATATACTTGAATCGCCTTCGCCTTGAGGAGCGCTACTCAACTGCCAGTTCCTATGAGGACGCACTTAAAGCATTAGTCAAATTTCGAAAAAATCTAAAGGGACAGGATGATACACTTCCAATCAGAACTCTTTATAAAATGGAGGACAAAAAATTAAGGGTGCTGGAAGATTTTTCGGAGTTGGATATGGAAATAAAAGCTATGGACTATGCTTTCCTAAAAGATTTCAAAGCGTATATGAGCAATCGATATAGATCACGAAATACTCCCTCCATCCATCTTAGGAGTCTACAGGCCATAATGAACGATGCAGGAAAAACTTATTCCGATTTAAAAGACCATAACCCGCTATCAAACATAAAGAAACAAAGCCATGAAAATGCTCCTGACCCATTAAGTTTGGGAGATATTATGGCCATTCGCAAATTGAAACTAAAACCACAAACCCCTATTTGGCACACGCGCAACTATTTATTGTTCATGTTCAATAACATGGGCATGAACCATTATGACATGGCAACAATAAAACGATATCAGTTTGAGGACAATCGCATAAAGTACTATAGAAAAAAGACACACTATGAGGGTGATTACTTTAGTGTTTTACAAAATGAAGAAGCTCTAAGAATCATTGGATTCTATTTGAACGGACAAAAGGAAGATGAGTATCTTTTCCCTATTATCCCGGAAGACACCACTCCGGAAAGAATGCATAAAGTCAATAACGGAAAAGTGAAAATTTTTAACAAGTACGCAGCTAAAATTGCTGCACTTGCTAGAATAGAAAAAAAAATTACTACCTATACCCTTCGGGATACATGGACAAATATCGGCTTGGACATGGGTATCGATATCCGAAAAATCTCATCGGGACTTGGACATTCCAGTGTTCAGGTAACTGAAAAACACTATGGTAAAAGTGTTTCCGAGAAAATATTGGATGAAATCAATGCCAAGATCACAAAAGTTCAAAGCCCTTGACCAAAATCACTTTGGGAAGTACAAACCCCTACAGCTGTAATCGTCACTATTTAATCACACAGTTAGGGAGTACTTAAAATTGTCAGCCATGCTTTCAAGCACTAAAACCATATCCCTAAAGCGGCTTTTTTTGTTCATTGATTGGGACAGCTACATTTCGTGTGCCTTTAAATTGAAATCGTTTTATAGAAATTAAGGGTCTTTTTTGAGCCTCCTTTGGTCTTTTCCAATGCCGAGATAATCTCCCTTTGCGAATATGTCAATTTAATAAGCCCAATTTCCAGATCCGTACCTCGTTCGGGCATCCTTACAATGATAAAGTCCCTATCCTTTTTGATATCCAATAGGTTAATGTCCACTTCCCAAAAGGTAGCAGGGCTCAATTGATCTTTGTTGAGCCTTTGCCTTTCAATATCTTATAATCCTAACAAAAATTTACTGGTTTTTTAAGTGTTTGGCAATCCTGCTGCTCTGATTGAACATTGATTTTCTCATTTTTCTTTTCTCTCCCTTTCCACAAAAGAGCACCCAAAAGGTGTCAAAATCCCTAACTGTAATTCAAATAACGTTGGGTCGTCGTAGGAAAGTCAGTCTTCAGGCAAGAAAAAAGAGGCTGGTTGTCCCTTTGTTCCTTGTTCAGTGTTCCATATTATTTCTCTTTCAATCTTTTAAACCATTTCCTTGGGCTTCTGGACTGATGGAAAACGGAAATTCCCGTAATCATGTCATCCTCGATCATATAATGGATCCCATAGGGAAAACGCCTGATGAACTTTATCCGGACACCCCTGTATCTGACCTGATAACCAAGGGGTGTGTTCAATATATCTGCATATCCTTCCTCCAGGCAAAGTTCAAAATCTACAGATAGACCCTTACGGATATCCTCATACTGTAGAATCGCCTCTGCAATATCCTGATCGGCAGCTTCAAGGATCTGGAACCTATAGGTCATTCCTCAATTTGGCATTTCGTTTTCTTGATTCCTCCAGGGAATAATACTTGGCACCTCCGCTCTTATGGTGGTCGATACGACTATCGAGTTCCGTTTTCATTTCATCGCTCAACTCTATGGAGTCCTTGTCCTCAATCGAGTCCCAAATGTCCTGAGCGATCAAAATACGCTTGGCCACTGGCATTTTTTTAATATCCTGAATATCCATAACCTGATGTTTTATTGTCCTGTTTTCCCTTCATCCGTTGCCATGCTATCCGTACTTACCTGTAAAAATAATCCCCTGGATGCATTTGGAAATTTAGTGAGCTCCCCTTTTTGGGGATGTCGGAAACCTCTTTGACAGCCAAATACTTGACAATAATCCAAAGTTAAGCAATTAATGTTTTGGATACTTGTGAACGTTTCTGTGTTCTTTGGCTCTTTTATTTATGCTTCATTGTTTCTTAAAAGCAGGGTGCTTGCTGATTCCCCAAAAAGGATTGCTGAAAAAAGGTCTGCAATCCAGTTAACTAAAAAAAATTACCCTAATAAAGATCACATGGCGGGACAGGTGGATTTCACCCGTGGTATTACTGTTTTGTCCAAAGTATCCGCCAGTGGATTCGACAACATCCAAATCCATTGTAATTGTAGTTATACGTTGTTACCAACATATTTAATATACATCTTTCTATCTCACAAGTGAGCACAAATCAATGTCATTGGCAATTGTCTATTCGAATTTTTGAGAATTTCCTTAATGAGAAAGAAGAATGCCATAGCTGTATCCAACAACCGAAAATTCAATCAGTCTTTTATCAAGCTTAGCTCGACTTCGGCCGGATCGGGTGTCCCGTTCCCGTCAAAATCAAATTCTGCGGGGCCTCCGATGGATAGGTTGTTTCCCGAGCTAAGCTGAACCCTGAAATATTCCCAATCATCCGGGGCATCCCCATCAAAACGCACCACCAAAAGATCTTCATCAAAACAGAAATCCCCTGATGAAACATCACTTGGCCCACCGGATTCGGCAATATTGAGGGTGAACCCTCCATTGGATTGGATGGACAGGGTGACCGTTCCCCCTTCTTCCACAACATCCACTGTTTCTATGGGATCGGTGATCGTAAAAAAAATGGCGCTCGTTGCCACCCAGTTCCCTGACATATCGGCAATGGACAGATTGGTTCCCTGCAAGGAGCAGTCCGGACCCTCCTCCTCATCACTACATTGGTACAAAGGGACCAAGGCCAATATACATACGGACAAATACAATGGAAGTCTCAATTGTTCAATAGCGGAAAAATACTTAGGTTTTTTCATTTCTTTAGTTTTTTGATGTTGTTGGAACGATGGGGCATACATCCCATCACTTTGAATCTTAAAAGTATGCCATGGAGGAACGGGGCATTGCTACGGATGTTCCAATTTCTGATGCTCAGGTTACATCCATATGCCTCATTTCCAACAGAATCAATGTGAATATTTTATGAAAGACGGATTTTACCGCTATCTTAGTGGAAGTGCCTGCGACCAATCCGACCAATATGAAAAAACTTGCCCTTTTAGGTTTTATGGGTCTTTTTTGTTGGGTTGCCCATGCCCAGCTACGATCGGAGGTGGATAGCCTGACCCGGATATTGGAAAAGATCCGAAATCAGGATACCACGACCGTTGGGCTGCTGTTGGATATCGCCAACACGTATAGGGGCATCAATCTTGACACTTCCCATCTGTACGCTAAAAAGGCTTTCGATGTGGCGTCAAGCATTGGTTACACCTATGGCATGGCATCTGCCGATAAGATCAAGGGCACCTATTTTTTATACTCCGGTGCCATGGACAGCAGTGTCTTCTACTATCAAAAGGGCCAAGAGCTGTTTCAGGAATTGGGGGATTTGGACGGGATACACGATATCAACTACAATTTGGGCCTACTACATGCATCCATAGCCGAATATGACAAGGCCATTTCCTTTTACAAAAAGGACTTTACCTACAGAAATAAAATTGGGGACACCTTGGGCATAGCCGATGGCTATCTGAACATGGGTGCCGTGTATCTGTACAAAGGGGACAATCAAAATGCATACAAAAATTTTACCGCCTCCATCCCTTACTTTGAAGCGGCAGGGGATCATTTGTCCGTTGCCAAGGTAAATTTCAACTTGGGCACCATACAATGGAACTACAGCAATTACGATTTGGCCCTGAACGATTTTTTTGCATCCCTCACTGTCTTTGAGGAGGAGGGCGACCACTATCTTTTGGCCAGTTGTCTTGAAAATATCGCAGGGGTTTACGAGAACCTGGGGAACTATGAAAATGCCCTTGAGTATTATCGGGCCTCCCTCCATCATGGCGAGGAGGTCGGGGATGCCAGGCTTACGGCCTCCAATTACCACAGTTTAGGGGTGGTCATGGACAAACACGCACAACAGGATTCGGCTCTGTACTATTTTGACAAAAGCCTCAAACTGTCCCAGGAAGGGAACTTCAAGGACTTGATAAGCCAGAATTACCACAGTTTGGGGGTATGGCACGCAAAGGGGGATCCTTCGAAGGGAATCTCATTTCTCAACAAGAGCATTGCACTGAAAAGATCCATTACATCGGACAATTACAACATAGCCACCTCCCTTTATGAACTGGGCACCGTTTATCTCGACCAAGGCCAGTTTTCCAAAGCTCGGGAAAGTCTTGAAGAGGGGTGGCAAGTTGCATCCCTGACCGATTCCAAAGAAATGAAAAGTCGGTTGTCCCATGCCCTGTACGGACTGTATAAAAAGATGAGGGATCAGACCAGGACACTTACTTACCTTGAACAATACCAGGCATTCAAGGACAGCATTTTTGATGACGAGACGAACAAAAACATTGTCGCAAGGGAGATACAATATGAAACGGCCAAAAAAGACCGACAAATCGAATTGTTGACCACAGAGAGGGAACTGAAGCAAGCAGAAATGGCCACACAAGAGGCGATGATAAAACAGAAAACGACCCAAAGAAACCTACTTTTGGGCGGAATCGCCTCAATGCTCATTATTTCGTTGCTCCTGTTCAGAAACTACCAGGTAAAGCTGCGTACCAAGGAAGTGGTCAATAAAAAGCAACGGGAGTTTGTGGAGCTGCGGTCACGATTTTTTGCCAATGTCTCCCATGAATTCCGAACCCCGCTCACCTTGATCTTGGGACCGCTAAAGGATTTGTTGGCATCCAAAAAGGAAGATGCAGGGCATCAACAGAGCTATGAGTTGATGAAAAGAAATGGTGAAAAGCTATTGGGCCTTGTGAACCAGTTGTTGGATTTGGCCAAGCTTGAAGCCGGTGCTTTGCCCCTGCAGATTGCTGAAGGGGATCTAAAGACTTCGTTGAAAACGATAACGGCCGCTTTCAGTTCCTGGGCCGACTATCGGAATGTCATTTTCAATATAAATATCGCCAAGGAAATTGAAACTGGGTGGTATGATGGTGATGCACTAGAAAAAATCATCAACAACCTATTGTCAAATGCTTTTAAGTTTACGCCTGAGGGAGGGGAAATCCATTTTAACGCCTCATTGGTCAACACAAACAAAAATGAGGAAGGGCAATCCCTAAAAATTGAGGTAGAGGATACCGGAAAGGGAATTGCCAGTTCCGAATTGGACAAGGTTTTTGACCGGTTCCACCAAGTGGAGGGCACCCAACAAGGGACAGGAACCGGAACAGGTATCGGCCTTGCCCTGGTAAAGGAACTGGTGGAATTGCACCATGGTAACGTCTCTGTTGTCAGCGAAATGGCAAAGGGCACGATATTTACGGTAATCTTGCCCATTGCCAAAGAACAGTTTGGTTCAAGTGAAATAGCCCTGCAAGGCCTACAGAAGCCGGACACAAAAAAAAGTGCGCCATCTGTTCCGGCAAAGGTTATGAAACTAATCGATACGACACAGGCCCTTAATAAAGACTTGCCGCTCATTCTTATTGTGGAGGACAATGATGATGTAAGATTTTATATAAAACAACATCTTGGCAAAGCATACCATATAAAAGATGCCATCAGCGGGAACGAAGGTTTTAAAGTGGCACAAAAGACCATTCCAGATCTGATCATCAGTGATGTGATGATGCCAGGGATGGACGGGTTATCGTTGTGCAAAAAACTGAAAACGGATGAAAGGACCAGCCACATTCCTGTAATATTGCTTACTGCCCTTGCCTCCCAAGCCTCAAAAGTGGAAGGGATCGAGACCGGGGCAGATGATTATATCATAAAACCTTTTGACAGGAAAGAACTCGTCGCCCGTGTAAAAAACCGTATCGACCAACGTCGGCTTTTACGGGAAAAATACAGCCGACAACTGACCTTGGAACCCAAGCTTTTGGCAGTTACCTCGACCGATGAACATTTTTTGGAAAGGATATTGCGGATAGTGGAACAGCATTTGGATGATTCCACATTCGGTGTCGGGGATCTTGCCAGGGAAACGGGGATGAGCCGTACACAACTGTTCCGAAAGATGAGGGCATTGATAGATCAATCACCTCAGGACTTCATCAGGGATTTCCGATTGAAACGGGCCGCACAATTGCTCAAGGGAAGGGCTGGGAACGTATCCGAAATAGCGTACCAAGTAGGGTTCAACAATTTGTCTTACTTTACAAAACGGTTTAAAGAGCTCTTTGGCAATACCCCTTCGGAATACTATCAGGGAAAATCGAAAGATGGTACTCCTTGACCCCCATTCCTTGGACCAACTTAATTTTCTAGATTCTTTACTTGAACTTTGGTAGGATTGGTCATTTCAGAGGGATAGCTTATCACTAGAATAATTTACACTAGGGCTTTCTTATTTTCTGCATTTATAGTGATTCCTGTAAATCTATTTTTTTATGCCCTACCCTCATTTGTTTTGATATATTATTTAATGGAACAAAACAATGTGCCAGTTCCAATCTTTAATGAAATGTAGTGGTTAGCTCAAGAGTTTGTATGATATTGTTATTAAAACAACCAAAAGGTGACGGGGAATTTGAGGTATTGTCGCCCAAATAAAACCGATCATATCGGAACTGTCCAACAAAACACCTCAGAAGTAGTCGGAGATACCTCATTCCACGTGGCCTATATTATTTGATCGAATCGGATATTCGTCCACAGACATCCTGACGTTCACCTGAATGCCTATATCTTTTTTGTTCTTGCCATAACCTGCGGGGTTTGGGGAATATGTCCAACAAGTTTGCAAACAAAGTGCGCAGGGTTTTTGTTAGCAAAAACACAACTTGCTCCGTGACCATCCATCAACAATTTGGCAAACCTATAATGTATGTAATGTTTGTCTGGGCTTTGCCATACATGGGCTTTTGTACGGCAAATCATTGGGGAGTCTTTTCAGAAGAGAAAAATCAAAAACCGTACTGAACTTGAACTTAGTATTTCAATGGAAAGGAAGAAGAACGGCCGATTTGTTTTCTCCAAATCGATTTTAATGCGTGTATGGGCCAAAAATGGGAACGGAGAAAAGTACATTTTCACGTATATATATCTAAAGAATTAAATGTACGATCATACAAATCAATAAATATTTATTTGTGTCTTGCAATTGCCACAGCTATCGTTTGGCAGAACCACCGTAGAATCCAAGAAAACATCCAACTTTTCTTCCTTCTCCCTTTCCACAAAAGGGCACCCGAAGGGTGCTGGAACATGGGGCAAGAAACCAATATTTTTGCGGACTGGAACCATCTTGATCAATTAATGGTTTTTAGTATTCCTCCTCTTTAAAAAATATCAGGTGTCACTCCAACAAAACAGGTGATGATTTAACTGTCATTAAAACTGTTCGAGAAATTAAATAATCAACAATTCCGCAATCATTTTTTAAAAGAGAGGAATACAGGGCAACCGAAAATTTGCCCTTACATCGCGGCATGGATTAAATTATGTAACTTTAGAATGTTACCATGATACCCAGTTCCCCCTGTTAAAATATTGTACTATTGGTTATCCTAAACTTCCATTCAAAATGAAAAAGTTGTTGGTTACCTTATTGTTCTTTCCTGTTCTGGTTTTTGCCCAAACCGAAAGTCAGATTGATTCACTGGAAGAAATTTATTTTTCTTCTGGACTTGAAGACAAACTAAATGTAGCGGACAAATTGTTTGAACTCTACATCTACAATAGTCCTGAAAAAGTAAGACCGGAATTAAAAAAACTATTGGAGGAATCCAACCGTGCGAAAAACATAAAAGGGGTAGTTAATGTCTATAAAAATTATATGACCCTCTACAATGTACAATCCAAATTTGACAGCACCATTTTTTATGGGAACAAAGCGCTGGAACTTATTCCCAAGACAATGGATTCATTATTGTACAGTACCGTTAATCAAAATCTTATTTGGTCGTACTCCATTTTGGGGGATTTCAAAAAAGCTGAGCAGCTTTCAATCCAAGATTTGGGAATATCCAAGAAAATCAACAACTGGGACGTACTTTCAAAATCGTATTTTGGGTTGGGCAACACCTATTTCTACCAAAATAAATTCCCAGAGGCAATAGATGCATACATAAAGGTCGATTCCATATTGGACATTCACGATCCATACCAAAAGACCTTGGTGAACAACAACATTAATATTGCCCAGCTCCTCATCATTCAAAAGGATTTTGAAAAGGCTTCAGTCTATATCGATAAAGCAGAAAAAGTTTCCGAGCACAATGGGCATGACTATGGCTTGGCAACCGTAAATCTATATAGGGGCATCATTGAAAAGGAAAAGGGCAATCCACAAAAAGGAATCGATTATTTGTTGAAAGCCAAAGACTTTTTGGAGACATTTGAAAGCGAGTATGATCTCGCGGAAATATATTATTATTTGGGCGACTGTTATTTTGAACTAAAAGATTTTAAAAGTGCTGAGCTGTACCATAACAAAAGTCTGCCATTGCAAAAAAAGGTCCAAAATCCCTTGGGAATTGCCAACTCAAACCTAACACTTGGTAAAATTGATTTGGAGAATGGAAACCCTCCAAATGCCCAATCAAAATTCATCACCGCACTCAATATTTATAATGAGTTGAACGACCCCAATGTAATAGAGCATAAAGGAGAGGTCTACAGATTGCTCAGTTCAACCTATGAATCCCAAAAATCGTTTGAACTTGCACTTCAGCAACTAAAAAACCACTTATCCGTAAAGGATACCCTGATAAAAAACAGAAATAGAAGTATGTTTCAAGAACTGGAAGCCAAGTACCAGACCGAAAAGAAAGAACAGGAAATAGCCCTGCTCTCTGCCCGGAACAAACTCTCTGAACAACGCAGGAAAAATCAAAAAATCCTATATATTGGGCTCTTGGGGCTGTTTTTTGCCATTGTGAGCCTTTTGTTTTATGGATATAGGAACAAGCTAAGGACGGCCGAAAGGATAAAGGAACTCGACACGCTCAAATCCCGTTTCTTTGCCAACGTCTCCCACGAATTTAGGACCCCATTGAGCTTGATCAAGAGTCCAGTGCAGCAATTAAGGTCCATCTCGGATGGAACGAACCAAAAACAATTGGACCTGATCGACAGCAATGCCGATCGGATGTTGGAACTTGTGGACCAGCTATTGGAACTCTCAAAAATAGAGGGAGGCCAATTGAAGATCATCTTGAAAAGGGGCAATGTTTCCTCTTTTTTAAATGCCCTTTTGGAGCCGTTTCAGTTTAGGGCCAAAGAAGAAGGGGTCCCATTCGAAGTTAATGTACAGGTTTCAGAGGAGCCTCATTACTTCGATAGGGACATACTTACAAAAATCGTTGTCAATTTACTTTCCAATGCCTTTAAATATAGGGAAGGTGGGCCTGTTTCCTTTGTTTCAAGGATACACAATGAAAGACTTGTGTTGGAAATTGAAAACCACAATGGTCAAGTGAAAGAGAAAGATCTGCCCAAATTTTTTGAGCGCTTTTACCAAAAAGATGGCACTGCAGTGGGTTTTGGAATTGGGCTGGCCCTCGTGAAGAATCTGGTCACAATTTGTGAAGGTTCCATCCATGCGGGTTTGGATAAGGGGAAAGTGATAATCTCCGTTGAAATGCCGTTGAAAAAGGATTTGAAAGATGCCATTTTGATAGAGGAAAACAATGATTCACATTCCGACCAACAGGTACAGGCCATTGAAATTGAAAGTGATGAGGTTCCTGTTTTGCTCATTGCGGACGATCATCCGGATATTCGCACCGTGCTCAAGGATGTTTTCAAGGAAGATTTCACCATACTCGAAGCCAGTAATGGAGAGGAAGCTTTTAAACTTGCCCAAAAGGAAATTCCCGATATGGTCATTTCAGATGTCATGATGCCCAAAAAGGACGGGTATGCTCTGGTAAAGGCATTGAAGGAAGATGAACTCACGTCTTCTGTTCCGATAGTGCTGCTCACCGCCAAAGCAGGGGATGAAGCCCGATTGAAGAGTCTACAAACCCACGCCGATGGGTATCTTACCAAGCCCTTCAACCACAAAATTGTAAAGGCTACGGTTCATCAACTCCTCCATGAACGCAAAAAACTACAGGAAAGGTATAGCCGTGAACTCATTTTAAGACCAGTTGACATTGCCATCAATACAGCCGATGAAAGATTTATACAACGATTGGAAACCGTTATGGACGCCGAATTGACCAATCCCGATTTTACCACCGATGAGTTTGCTTCACGGATGAACCTGAGCCGGATGCAATTGCATAGAAAGCTAAAATCCCTATTTGGGGTTTCCGCCACGGAGTTTGTCCGTAATGAACGATTGAAAGCAGCCACGGAACTTCTGAAAAACCCTAAACTCTCCATTGCCGAGGTGGCCTATAGTTCAGGTTTCAATGAGGCGACCTATTTCTCCAAATGTTTTAAGGACATTTACGGTCTTTCCCCATCCGACTTTAGGAAGACTACCTGATTTCCCTTATTTCCTAATCCCATAGCATGCCCTTTTAAAGGGAGCATTCCCTATGTTACATATACCCATGGTATCTGTTACATAGTTACATGATGCTGTCCAAAGCATCCCATAGCTTTGGAACAATGAAGTCACGCAACGGCAAACCCCTGCACTATAGAGGGGAAATGGACCATCTCCCTAATACCAGGATCTATTTGAACATAAAGTATTTGGAGAAGGGCCATTATGAACTGAACATCATCAACAAACATAAGTTGATCAAGAAGATACATTTCAACAAAAAGTAAACACATCATGAAAACAAACAGCATCAAATATGTAAGCATCCTAAGTATCGCATTGCTCATTTTTAGCTGCGGGAAAGACGATGACGGTAACAAACCACAACCCGAACCAACGGTAGCGGAGTTGATGATTTCTGAAAATTGGTATCTCGAAAGCTTTGGCGATTTTGTCCTGGGCGACTGCGACAGACAGAGTATTTACAATTTTACAATGGAAGGGGGACTTGTATTGGAAGCCTATGGTTATGACGGCGAATTTAATTGCAATTTTCTAGGTAACAGCAACTACACTTGGCAATTGCTTTCCGATACAGAATTTATTCTAACCGAAGATGGTGAAGATTTGATGTGTGAAATCATCACATTAACAGAAAATGAATTCGTGTTTGATGTAGGAGAAGATTCGTTTACCTATGTTTTGGACAAAAACCCGGGTGATGGATAATACTCGGGATGCAGTCGCAGTAAACAGAAAAAACATTAGACTATGAAAACACAACAAATTTTAACAGCATTTTTACTGGCATTAGCCTTTATGGCACCATTTCAGCAGACTGAGGCCCAGTTCCTTAAAAAATTGGGCAAAAAAGCCAAAGAAGGTGCTGAACGTGGAGTGGAACGGACCGTGGAGCGCAAGGCGGAACAAAAAGCTGAAGAGAGTACGGAAAAAGCCATTGAAACCGTTTTTGGCGTTCCCAAAAGTGTGATGGACAAAAAAGAAACTAACGAAGGGAATGATCTTGAGGGCACTTGGTACTATGAATCCCTAGAAGGAGTGCCCGGATACGAAAACCTGAACGATTGTGGCAAGAAATCCAGCATCACCTATTCGGCCAACAACTATCATGTCCAGTTTTATGATAATGACTGTAATCTTCTTACCGATAGTGGGGGCACTTTTGAGTTGGAGGACAACATCATGAAAGTTACTGCCGAGGCAAAGGATGAGATGAGCACAACCAAGATAACCACCACTCAGACCATTATGGAACAAACCCAAAACCGCTTGGTCATGAAAGATGATATGACCGGGGCAGTGGTGACATTGGTAAGGGAAAAGGAATAATCAATCTAAATCAGTATGGAAACCAAAAAGATTTCAATCATTTTTTTTGCAGTAATGCTCTTCATGGCCTGCGGGCAGTCAAACAAAAAAGAAGGGGAGGCCAGTTCAGAAGGCAATGTGGAAACCACCGCCAAGAGTAAAGTAGATACAAATGGAATTCGCCTTGAGCAACATGGGGATTACACCAACCTTTATGCCTCCAGCTCCCAATGTAAGTTAACGGCTGAAGAAGTGGCCACCCTGTACGGTATTACCGTTGCGGACATGAAGGAGACCTCCAATGGTCCCAGTGGTCAAGGATATTTATGCAGTTACAATCTAACGCTCAGGGATGGCAATCAATCCGTTTTTGGCTTGACATTCTTTCAGAAACCCATGTCCGATGTACAATCGGAAATCTCAAGTTGGTTGTCGGGTTCTTATGAGAAAAAGTTTTTAAGGATAAGCAATTCTGGCGATCACTATATCTGGAAACACCCCAATCAGGGTTATTTCATCCTTCAAAATCCAAACTACGCCAATGGAATCCAAATCCGGTATAGAACCATGTTCAAGGTGGACAAGACCCAAAGCGAATATCTGGAACAAAAAGGTATTCAGACAATTGATTACTTAATCGAAAAATACAAGAACTAATATCATGAAACAGATAAAGATCATATTATTGTTCGGTTTTCTCTCCCTGGGATGCCTTCAAGCATTTGCCCAGCCCTATACCTTGGACAAAGCCATAAAACCTATTGAATTGATGCTTTCGGAAGATACCCGAGATGGACATAAAGGGGAGAAAGGGATGGTGTTCTTCAATCGAATGACTGATTCCACCATGTATCACTTTGTGACCGGGCATTCCATGTTCCAGTTTTTGGATGTTTTGGTCACCAGTTTGGATGGAAGCCCTTTGGAGGTCAGTTTGAACCAAGACATTTGGAACGATGAATACAATAAAAAAAGCACAGGTTCTTCCCCGGACGGCATGGTCCGGTTTCAACTCCGGGCAGAGGGCAAGTTTGGCATCAAAATAGAGACGGACAATCCCACCAACTCACTTTACAACATTGCCGTGCTGGCAAGTCCAGAAGAAAAGAGTTATCTGGGCAGTGCCTTTAGAAAAATCAAACCGAGTGAGATGAAATCAGGAGGTGATGCAACGGTCAATACAAGTACAGGGGCCGTGTCATCAGATGGAAATGGCAACAGCGACAAAGGTGGTGGTACTTGGCTCTACATTGCGTTGGGCGTAGCACTTCTGGTCATTGGGGTGCTTGCTGGAAAACTAATGGGCAAAAAGGGAAAGAACACTACAATGCTATTGCTCTTCATCTTCTTGGTTCCCCTTGGCGCAATAGCCCAAAATTATTGGGAGGGAAATGTCATGACCATGGAGCAATTTGAAAATTGGAAAACTCAGTTCGAGCATGATCAAGATATGTTGAAAACCGAGTTGGAAGTGCTCAAAAGCGAAAGGGCCGGTATGAAAAAGGGAATTGAAAACCTAAACAAGACCCTTTCCAATATACGGTCCACATGGGCAACGGTTAAAAATCTGTACAGCTCATATACCGGATTGAGTTCGTGTATCAATTCCACGCCCCCGGCCGGTGCACCTAGTATTCCATCCATCTGTACCGAAATCTCAATGGGCGAAGATGGTAAAATATTGGAGGATGAGGACGAGGGCTGCGCGAGCTGTTTTGTGGAAGCTCGGCAGAAGTTCAATGAGAGACGCTATCTTTTTGAACGTTTGGCCACCATCTACAAATGCACTAAAAAATTTACCAATGCGGCCATAGCCTTTGGAGACAATGCCTCTGGAGTGCATGGTGTGGCAGGTTTGGCCTGGCAGGGCGAACGCATCAAAATACTAAAATCGGTAGAAGACCTTGAGAAAGCATACGATAACAAATATGCCGAAATGCTACAAGATCTGGCCGATGCCATGATGGAACTTAACGTATGCGAGGCCAAATACGGCGTGGAGGATTGGTACGACCGTTTTGGCTATATGTATTTTGAATTTATGAAAGAGAAGTACGCAAGAAAAGACTGAGTTATGAAACCTTTTGTGCCAACACTGATATTTGTTTTTTGCGTGACCCTATGGTCCGGCTGCAAAACCCAGTCTGTGGGAACGGTCATTTTCAACACCAACACGGACATTGTTGGTTCTTGGGAAGGATGCGATGGACGTGTGGTAACCTTCACCAAGGAGGAAAATGGCGAGATATATGGTAGATACACCCAATTGGGTGGACTTAAAAAATACAACTTCTCCCAAGACGAAATAGGGTATCAAGTGGTGAAACAAAGTTTGGGAACTTACACAGGATCGGTAAAATGGCGTAGTACCACAGGTGCTGAGACCTGGAAAAAAGTGACCATCACGATTGAGGGAGACACTTACCAGGATAACAGCTCGGATGGTTGCAGCAAAAGCATGAAACGCATTATACAGTGATGGAAAGATGGATCTACATAGCGATGGTCTTGGTGGTCTTTAATTTTTCATGTAAAGATCAAGAACAGGGCAAAAAGGCCAAACAATCCGATGAAACAGAAACAGGAGCATCGAATACCGAAATCACCAACAGTGAAGAAAAAGGCAATAGTCTTTCGGATTTGAACCTGGAAGATATGTTCAAAGGGGATGTGGATATTGATGGTGCGGCCATGGTCTTTTCCCAAATGATGGGAACGGTCTCCGTTGAGAAAAAAAGGCTCATCCAAGCCGATATTGACTCCTTAAAAAGCCTTTTGGAACAGCATCCCAATTTAAGCCAAGCCATCGCCATTGAAAAAAACACGGTGGATGTGGACTTTTCAAAATTTTTAGCGGCTGTATCCGAAATGGAGGCAAAAGACCTCAATACCCTAAACGCCATACTCCCCAAGATTACAAGTTTAGGGGGTACTCATTCTGGGAGGCCGGATCATCCGTTTGTCGGCACTTTTTTTGAGCAGGACCTCAAGGAAGTTTCCAGTGGAAGCATACAAAAAAGAGTGGAGAACAAAAGATTGTACCAAAATCTCAGGGATGCCAGTCCAGAGGAGGCCAAACAACAATTGGCCGATCATTATGGCATTGACCTTGAAGAAGTAGAACTTTTAAATAGCATTGAAAAGCAATCTGGCATCCTGAATGAGAAGCAGGCCCAAAATCTTTCCAATCCTGTTTATAGCAATGCAGTGGAGATGGCACTCGAGGACCCGAATACATCTTCAAACTTTAAGGCATTGATAAAAGAAAACAAGGAAATGCAAAAGCGAAGTGCGGACAAGTTCCTAAAAAAATCATCCAGTGCCCGGGAAGCCTTTTACAAGCTTAATCCAGGATGGTACTCGGAGACTTCGGATGAAATCGGGAATACCTATGCCGATACTCGAAACAATCAAATATATCTGCCATTGGGCAAGCGTTCCTTTGCGGATGCGGTTGTTGATTTTGACCCTGGAAATGGCGGTCAATATCCAGAGGGTGCCCTTAACGAGCCTGATTTGACCGTGGAACTTGCCCGGCTCAATCAAGCCAAGCCGGAAATGTGCAGCATTGGATTAAAAGGAGTGCTTACGTTGCAATTCTTGGACAATGCCATTACTGATGTGAATGGCCCAGATCTTTATGTATTTGAAGCGGGTGCCATAGAACCTACGGTTCTGGAGCTGTCCAAAGATGGAAATAATTGGATTGAGGTAGGCAAGATCGAGGGGGGTACGGCCATGGTGGATATCCATGACTTTGTAAAACCAGGAGAAACCTTTACCTACGTTCGCCTGACCGATTTGGAAACAAGAAGTGGTGTTCCCGGTGCGGATGTGGATGCCGTGGCAGCCATTGGAGGTGCGCTTCGGTTGAATCTGGACAGTTCGGTATTGTTTGAATTTGGGAAGTACCACCTAAGACCGGAAGCAGAGACATTGCTTGTGGAACTGATTCCACAGATAGAGCGTATGGGCAAAGGAACCATTGTGCTGGAGGGCCACACGGACAACGTGGGCAGTGCCCAAGCCAATAAACAACTTTCCGAACAACGGGCCAATAGCGTTAGTACCCTATTGAAAAATTTGATGAAAGCTTCGGCGGACCATTTTAGTTGGGAAATAAAGGGTCTTGGAGATACCCAACCCATAGCGCCCAACGACAGTGATGAAAACCGGCAAAAAAATCGTAGGGTAGAACTGCTGGTATTGCCTAAATAGGCCGGTAGAGGACTGAAATAGTATAAATCAAAAAATCAGAAAAAATGAAAACTTGGATTACCACAGTAATGCTATTGTTTGCTTTGACCATTTTTGGGCAGGGCGATTGCAGTACATATTACCCTTTTGGTGAGGGTACTGTCTCCGAATTTGAATCTTATGACAGAAAGGGCAAGTTGGAGGCCAAAATGAAGTATACCGTGGGCAATGTATCCCAAACGGGAGGGGCCACAACGGCAACGATCAATTCAGAGTTATTTGACAAGAAAGGACAGGTCATTATGACAAACGAGTTTGATATGAGATGTGACGGTTCCACGGTGACCATGGACTTTAAATCGTTGATGAACTCTGCAAGGATGCAACAGTTTCAAAATGGGGACGCAACGATCATCGGCACCAATGTGGAGATTCCCAATACACTGACACCTGGACAGACTCTGGCAGATGCTTCGGTTAACATTACTATGGACATGGGGGCCATGAAAATGAACATGGAGACCCGGATAACCGATAGAAAGGTAATTGGCATGGAAACCATTACAACTCCAGCAGGCACATTTAAGTGCGTGGCCATTACACAGACCTCACAGGTTAAAATGATGGTGGCCAACCAAAAAGGGATTCAAAAAACATGGCTGGCAGAGGGTGTGGGCATGGTAAAGAATGAATATTACAATGCCAACGGAAAATTGCAGGGTACCACGGTGTTAACGGCATTCTCAAAATAATATCATCAAGGTACGGTTCCCATGGAAAGGGAACATCGCTAGACATTAACCATTAAAAAACCTATTCACCCCTGATAGGTATTCCTTTTTAGGACAGGGGCTAATTATGAAGACTCTAGAAATACTCATTGTACTAATGCTGCTCCTTGGCCCATGTTTGGGTCAGGCCCAGTTTGTGCCCAAAAAACCGACTACCACCACGGTTAAGAAGCCCATAAAGAAGCCCTCTGAGGTAAGGGCAATTCCTGCCAATACACAAAAGGCGGTAGTACAGCTTAAGGAGACCAAAGGTTGTAAGCCATTGGCGGCTGCCAAGGTCAACACCATTCTCACCAAGGTCCTTGGCCATACACTTAGCATTAAGTTAGACAGGGAAGATTCGTATATCCGTTTTAACGGCCAAACACAAAGGTTGTCAATTTCCGATTACAAGGTTAAAAAGCCAGCCCATGATTGGGTGTATTTCATGAATAATGTAAACTCAACCAAAGCTGTTGCTACCTTTGATGAGCAGAACAGAAGGTTTTATCTGAAGATTACCTTTGAAGGGGATCGTAGCGAGATAAAAGGAAAATGCCCGGGGTGTATAAACCGATATGAGGACAGTCGCGCCCCTGATATCAACTGGATGGGAAATCGGGAGCTTATTATTGAATTAAAGCCCATTGTCCACAACAATTCCATTGCGTTCGAAGCCACAGGTACCGAATTGAAGGGACATTTTACCATAAACGGCCCCGTACAGGCTTTTTTACCCGGTCTTACCACCTATTTTGAACGGCAGATCATGAGTGCCGTTGAAGCCCAAGCCAAACGCTTGATGAACACTACTGGGGTAAAGAATATGATGGCCGATACATTCCGGGGTACGGTAAACACCTTGGGACTTGGAAATATTGACACCGTGGAGACTGGCGACAACAATTTGTATATTTGTAATGATTGAAAATAAACGGGTTAAATTGTAAATGTTGTCAATTGGAATCAAAGGCTTGGAAAAATAAAGTCTCAATAAAGATTATTTGAACGCTACTACCTTTTGGGATATGGACCTGAACCTGTTGGATGCTGAAAAGGACAGGGATTTTATCATAGTAAGGGTGCTTGAACGCGGTACGGACCTAGAAATCGGGCTTATCGAATCGGTATATTCTCAAAGGGAGATCATTTTCGGCACTGGAGAAGACCATGGGAGTATCGAAAAAGACCATTAACTTTTATAAAACAATCTCAATTTGAAAGCGATTTGGGAGGGACAAAGAAAGTTGCTTTGGGAGTTGATGGAATCGAAATTCCTTCTCGCCCTTTTGCTTCGGTCATTGCACTTTCAATGGCATTGAACCCTATTTTCGTTATATGGAACGATCATTTTCTGGGGGTATTGACCAATTTAAATCTTCTTGAGGTATGGAAAAGTCCGTAGCCTAGGAACAAAAATTTGTTTTAGAGAAGAAATAAGAAAGCCCCCCGATTCCTCGGAAGCCATGTCCTTACCAGCGAGGACTGGATTCGAACCAACGACCTTAGGGTTATTGTCCCAACCCTTTAGAAATTTCAAAGGCAGTTTCACACAGGACTAAATGATAAAGGAAAGTCCCTTGTCGTTTAGGAGACTCAATTTTCTGTTCTTTGTTACAGCCTTGTTCCAGTATCGACTCTGTAGCCGATATCATATCCTCTCTTTTTCAAAGGGCGAAAAAGTATTCCAAGAACATTGCGACCACATCCATTTTCAATATTAAGTGATTGAAATTATACGATTATTTAGGGAACACTAGGGAATCCAAGGAAATATCCAACCCTTTCCGCTTTTTCTCTTTCCACAAAAAACACCCAACGGGGTGCCTCCTCTGATGACAAAAATGCAATGGTTCATTAGAGGGCACAGATTAATTTAATTCGGATGTAAGGGGTTCTTTTGGGTACAGCGGAACACGATAGGATGGAAAATAAGAATCTGGTTTTGCTGTCCTGTTTGGGTTTTTACAACTTCAGGGGATAATTATGGAGGCAATTTCAAGTAAAGCTAGTTGAAATGGACTTAGGTTCAAAGTTCTTGTTCAATCAGTTTCCTTTCTAAGGTATTTCAAAATCCACGATAAAGTTTTAAGAGAGTTGTTTTGAACAGATGTTATTGGATATGATATATACTTATGATACTGCATTCAATCTATGAAACGATCTAAAAACCGATTTGAAGGTCTATAGTACGGATTGGTCTGTACAGTTAAGTTGCAAGTGTTGGATAGGATGATCAGGGCTTGGATTGATTATAACCCCATTCCTCTATCCTTTCTCCTTGCAGGGGTGTTCTTTTGTGAGGTGACCTTTAACCCGATTTGCACGGCAAGTTCCCTGGCCTTGGTTTCCCATAGTCAGGTCACATTGACAAAAGTTGTATAGATCTTAGGAGAGTTTTCGGTAAGCATGATCTGATTTTCTCCCATGGACAGATCCTTGACATTGTTGAAGTTTATCAAACGACCAAGGTCATTGACCAGGTCATTCGCCACTTCGAATCCTTCCTTGTCGAAAATGTTCCTGTAACATCGTAATGACATGCGGTGCAAATTTGACGCTACAAAACAGTTCTGTTAAGGACAGTGGTGGCTGGGGTGTTGATTTTGTTCAGGGAGGCAATAATCTATCCCAATCGGGTAATACCTATTCCAACAACGCATCGGGAGATGTTGCTTCTAATTAGATACAATGTCAGGCATAATAGGCAGTCTGAAAAAAGTATTTTTATGAAATGTTTTGCTATTTCGCAATCAATTTGCGTTTTGCCAATGTGGCCGACTTTTTCTGGCTATCAATTTAAACTTAACTTGACATTAAGTTAAAACTAACTTCTGAAAATATCATCAATTTTGACATCATTGATGATTTTAAGTTAGTTTGAGTTAGTTTAATGACCGGTACATTCTTGTGCCGGTTATTCTTTTTAATCACCTTCCCATGAAAAGCAAAAAATATTTTACGCCTCTATTTCTGTTTCTCACATTTTTATGGGTAAATGGACAAGATCCTGCTGTTCATTCACATAACGATTATCTGCAAGATGTGCCATTTTGGAAAGCCATATCTGCAGGTGTGTTGTCGGTGGAATCTGATGTTTTTTTAATGGGTGGAAAGCTGATGGTAGCACATGAAAAAGAGCATATTATAGAGGATAGAACCCTTGAAAGCTTATACTTAAAGCCAATAAATGAATTTTTGCAGTTGAACCTGATTCCCAATAAAAAATTGCAATTGCTTATTGATTTAAAATCTGAGGCATATACAACCTTGGATGCGATTGTGAAGGAATTAAAAAAGTATCCCACAATCATAAACAACAAGAATATCTCAATTGTAATTTCCGGAAACCGACCAAAAGTTGAAGATTATAGTAATTACCCTCATTTTATTCTTTTTGACTATCAAGATCTGCGTCCCATAAAAAATAAGGAGCTATTGGATAAAATCGGATTGATTAGCCTGAGTTTTCGAAATTTTTCTGATTGGAATGGCTTGGGAAGATTAACAAAACACGATTTGGTTCTTGTGGACAGCGTTGTTGAAAAAGCCCATTCCTTTAAAAAGCCTTTTCGGTTTTGGGCTACACCGGATTCTAAAACCTCATGGAAGGCAATGGCGGATCTAGGTGTAAATTTTATCAATACAGACCGCCCCTTTGAGTGTGTTCAATATGTGAATTCATTGTCACAACGGGTTTATGTGAATCAAGAAAAACACGAACCCTATCTGCCAAATTTTGAGAATGATGGGTCTGATGAGGTGCCTAAAAACATTATTCTTATGATTGGCGATGGAAATGGGTTGGCTCAAATATCGGCTACGGCATTGGCAAATGGAGGTTCTCTTAGCTTAACACAGCTTAAAAACATTGGTTTTTCGAAAACACAATCGGCCGATGATTTTACGACCGATTCTGCTGCTGGAGCAACAGCTATGGCTACCGGTACAAAAACTGCAAATAGGGCTATTGGGGTTGATTTGAATGGTAAAAAAGTCCCGAATGTCATGGAACTTTTGCAAGCGAAAAATTTTACGACGGCAATTGTAACCACTGATGAAATTTCAGGGGCTACACCCGCTTCCTTTTTCGCCCATCAAATCGAACGCTCTATGAGCGAGGAAATCTTACATGATTTGGAAACAAGCAAATTGGATTTTTTTGTTGCAACAGGAAATCAAGATAAAGTTAGCGGACAAGAATATTTAGGTTTTAAAATCGCAGATAACTTGAAGATGCTTGAAACTTCTGAAACCAATAAGATGGCCTATTTCTTTCCAAAAGAAAATACTGTCCTACCAATTCAAGATGCTGTTCGTTCGATATTGAATAAATTTCAGAAAAGTCAAACTCCCTTTTTTCTAATGGTAGAGGGAGCAAAAATTGATTCCTACGGGCATGCCAACAAAATAGATGGTATTATTGATGAAAGTATTGCCTTTGACAAAGCTGTTTCAGAAGCCCTGCGTTTTGCTGACGATGTTAAAAACACTTTGGTCATTATTACCGCAGATCATGAAACGGGAGGCTTGACCATACCGCAAGGCAATGTAAAAGACAAAGAGGTTGAAGCAGATTTTACAACGAATGACCATACAGGCATTTTTGTTCCCGTATTTGCTTACGGCCCACAATCGCAATTGTTTCGCGGAGTATACGAAAACACCGAAATACATCATAAAATATTAGAAGCTTTGGGGTTATAAAGCCAAGTTCCTTATTCAACTGTAGATGAACCAGACCCATTGGTTTGTTTAGGGCAAATACCACTTTACGTAAAAATTACATAGACTTAAAATTGGTGCTTTCCAGTTGTTTTTTAGTTGATGCAATCCTAAAATATTGTTAACAATGCGCTTCTACATATAGACTATTTTTGGGCAAAAATAAAAAAGAGCCTGCGGCAACAGGCTCTTAAAAAAAGCATCGAAAAACTCAGCGTAATCCAATACTTAAACTATGTATTCGAAAATTTTATTATCTAAAATCATCTGTGCGTCAGCTTGGATGATATGTACTGTTGCCTACGGCGGCAGTTCCTTAAACCGACCAAATAAAAATACAGAAAAAGAATTTTATAGCACTAAAAACGTTTCCGCTTCTATTTTAGTGTTTGAACAGCAAACGGTAACCGGTATCGTTGTCGACGAAACAGGGGCGCCTTTGCCCGGAGCATCTGTTTTGGAAAAAGGCACCTCAAATGGTACCACAACTGATTTTGATGGCAATTTTGAAATAGAGGTTGCTGCTAATGCTACAATTCAGATATCCTATATAGGATACACCACCAAAGAAGTTTCCGTAAACGGACAATCTAGAATTGAAATTCAATTAGATGCTGACGCAACCCAGCTTGAAGATGTGGTTGTCGTGGGTTATGGAACCCAAAAAAGGTCTGATATAACAGGTGCCATTGCTTCAGTAAAAAGCGAGGACTTTAACAAGGGTGTGGTCACAAACCCTGGCGAACTTTTACAAGGTAAAATGGCTGGGGTAAACATTGCTGCAAATAGCGGTGAACCTGGAGCTTCACAAAATGTGATTATCAGGGGTATCGGTAGTTTGCGATCTGGTACCCAGCCGCTATATGTTGTTGATGGATTTCTGTTGGATAATTCATCCAATGGAGTGGCGACAAATCCTTTGAACTTTCTCAATCCAAGCGATATAGAAAGTATTGATGTCTTGAAGGATGCAAGTGCGACTGCAGTTTATGGTTCTAGAGCATCAAATGGTGTTATCGTAATTACCACTAAAAGAGGAAGAGTTGGAAGAACAGAAGTGAACTTTACTTTGTCCACCGCCGCAGCTTCTATGTCAAATACAATCGACGTTTTCACCGCAGATGAGTTCAGAAATCAAGTAGTGGCTACTGGTGGTTCTTTAGAAGATTATGGCGGCAGTACAGATTGGCAAGAAGAACTTTCGCAAACGGGTATTACAAAAAATATAAATGTATCAATGAGTGGGGCCAACAGTGAAAAATTCTCATACTTCGCTTCTTTCGGTTACCAAGATCAAGAAGGTATTTTGAAGAATAGTGATTTAGAGCGCTATTCAGGCAAATTAAATATGAATCAAAAAGCCTTTAATGGCAAGGTGAATATTGATTATAATTTAACCGCGACCCGTACTGAAAATTTACGACCAGATATAGGATCCACTATCAGTGATATGTTGGGTCTTAATCCTACAGTCCCCGCCTACACCAATGGCGTGCCAACCTTGTTGAACACCAACGCACTAAACCCTATTACCCGATATAACATCTTTAGCGACAAAGCTGCCAACAATCGAATTTTGGCCAGTATTTCTCCTTCTGTTGAAATTGT
The DNA here is from genome assembly GCF_000745185.1 of Muricauda sp. MAR_2010_75. Classification (NCBI taxonomy): domain Bacteria; kingdom Pseudomonadati; phylum Bacteroidota; class Flavobacteriia; order Flavobacteriales; family Flavobacteriaceae; genus Allomuricauda; species Allomuricauda sp. MAR_2010_75. Next base: position 1,710,402 of record NZ_JQNJ01000001.1, on the reverse strand, counting down.
AAAAGGACTTACCTATAAATTGAATTATGGTATTGATTATTCTGAAACCCATAGGGATAGACAGTATAAGCCTTATACTTTGGTGGTAAATGAATCCGATATTTCAAACGGTGATGTAGTAACCATTCTTAGTGCAAACTCCAATCAACTGACCGAAAACACCCTAACATACAACTGGAATCAAGATGTGCATAATCTTACAATTTTGGCAGGTCATTCATATCAAAAATTTATGGATGAGGTCAGGCAGTTTTCATATCGTGGCTTTGCCGATAACAACGTTGATCCAATTTACCAAGATCAAACAAGTTCAGCACAGTATCCAACCACTGTTAGTTCATCGGCTGTCAAAAATGAACTTCAATCCTATTTCGGCAGGGTAAACTATTCTTATGATGATAGATATTTGCTTACTGCAACTGTTCGTGCAGATGGATCTTCAAAGTTTGGTAAGAACAGAAAGTACGGCTATTTCCCCTCTTTTGCACTTGGTTGGAATGTGAGCAATGAAAAATTTATGGAAAGTTCGGTGTTCGATAATTTAAAGTTACGCATCAGCTGGGGCCAAACTGGTAATCAGGAAATTCCTTCTAAAATTACCCAGGCCAGTTATTCCGAAGATAGATTGTTGACTGGGGCAGGTAGCCTTAGCACTTATCCTATTGATACGGATTCCAACTCTATAGATGGTTACCCTTACGGTATTGTCTATACTCGATTGGCCAATCCAGATTTACAGTGGGAGGTTTCTACAGCAGTTAATGTGGGTGTCGATTTTGCCCTTCAGGACTATCGATTATCAGGTTCCTTGGACTATTTCAACAAGCAATCCTCAAACATATTATTGGAAGTGGTACCTGCTGACCCTGTTGAGCCTACGGCAACGTATTGGGACAATATAGATGATATGAAAATTCAAAACAACGGTATTGAATTGACTTTGGATTATAACAGTGATACATCAAGTGATTTCTCATACAATATTGGAGGTAACATCACCTACATTCAGAATAAAGTAAAAAATTCACCCTACACGGTACTTACAACAGGTGCGGCTCAGGGTTCGGGTCAAACGGGTGCTACCATTAACGGTTACATAAATGATGAACCTATCGGCGCTTTTTATATGTTTCAATTTGAAGGTATAGGAGATGATGGACTAAATGTGTTCAAAGATGTTAATGGAGATGGTGCCATTTTAGATGATGACCGAACCGTTGTCGGAAGCGCAATACCAAAATTGATTTACGCTTACTACATCAACCTAAAATACAAGGCCTTTGATTTGGGATTGAATTTTAACGGTGTGGCAGGTAACAAAATATATAACCACACAAAAATGTCGCTTTTTACAAAAGCACAATTATCAAGATCAGTCAATACTACAGATTTTGCCGTTCAATATCCCAATGAATCTACCAGTAATGCCAATACGGTTTCTACACGTTATTTGGAAGATGGTTCATTCCTAAGGTTGAACAACGCAACACTTGGTTATAATTTGAGTGCGGAGAAGTTGGGCCTTGAAGATGTCGTTCAAAACATTAGACTTTCCGTAACTGGTCAAAATTTATTTACGATTACAGATTATTCTGGATTTGACCCCGAAGTCAATACAGGTTCAACCTCTGCCGGTATCCAAACATTCGGGGTGGATTATTTTACCTATCCCAAGGCAAGAACCTTTTTAGTGGGCCTTAATCTAACCTTTTAATCAACTAGCGATTTTAAAATAGTATAAGATGAAAAATAAAATTTTTAGTAAAAAGCTTTCCATAATAGTTTTCCTGTTCGCTTTTCTGGGCTGTACAGATTTGGAAGAAGAAGTTCTTGATGAGTCTCTAACCGGTACCGGAGAGGCTGAGGTCGTGAGTGGCTCAATTGCACCGGTATATGGCATACTTCGTTATGTATGGTTTCATACGGTGAATTTTGGCCTTCAAGAAGTGGCTTCCGATGAGGCTATCCTTCCTTACAGAGGTGGTACCGATTGGTACGATGGAGGAAAATTTATCGCTGTCCATCAACATCTGATGACACCCAGCAACAGTTTGGTGGGAGATTCTTGGACCAATATCGCCTTGGGCATATCAAGAGCGGTAATTGCCAAGGAAAGGTTGCAGCCAGAAGCCGAAGGTGGTAATGCACAAGCCGCTGATGCGCTTAACGAAATGATTGCCATGAAGGCATATCTCAACATGTTGATGCTTGATAACTGGGGCTTGGTTTTTAAGAAGGAAAGTTCTGATGAGATTTCCGAAATCTTAAGGGGGCAAGAGGCCATCGACTATATTGAAAGCGAGCTTTTATCTGTTGTCGATGTTATCAATACCAATAAAGGTCCGGCTAGATTGACGCAAGATGCGGTTAGAACATTATTGGCACGTTTGTATTTAAATGCTGCAGTTTATCGTGATCCTTATGGTACGCCTGATTTTAGACAAGAAGATATGGATAAGGTAATTCAATACACCAACGACATCATTGCAGGACCATATACATTGTCTGCCGAATATTTTGAATTGTTCAATGATGACAATCATAACAATCCCGAGCTGATTTTTGCACTTGACCAAAGAGGTGTTCTTGAAACAGAGCATAGCCGTTGGGCATATTGGTCCATGTCGGGTGACCAAGTGCCAAGACCAGAAGTGCCCAGTTCAAGAGGTACCGATGCTGTTGCGGCAACGCCTGATTTTTACCAAACTTGGGTAGATGCCTATGGCGATGTTGATCCTGCCGAGGCAGATGCTAGATTTTTTCAAGAAAACACCATTATTCCTGAAGGTTTACAAGATTTGAGCGGGGTGAATCCAACCAATGATGAAGACCACTTTTACTGTGTTGAAGCGGAAGATTTTCAAGTAGATAGAGGCATCATTCGTGGTATTATCTGGGGACCTCGAAAAGATGAAAGCGGTAATATTATGACCTGTGATGATGGTACCGTTAGAATTTATCCTGTAATCAATAGACGAACTAGTGGAGCTGATATTCGTTATGTTGACCACAATTTACAAGTAGATTTTACTGCGGAAGGAAGCCTGCACAACACGGGACATCGTTTCTCGAAATATCAGTTTAGCAGTACATCGACCAACTGCTGTTCTTACAGCAGTGTTGATGTGGTATTGATGCGTTTGGGGGAGATTTATTTGATGCGTGCTGAGGCCAAACTGAGAAAAGGTGATAATGCTGGTGCATTGGCCGATATCAATACGCTTAGAGCTTCCAGGTCTGCTCGACCAGAGCAAACTCCTGAAGCTTTGACATCGATTGACATCGAGAGTTTATATCGTGAAACTGGATTTGAATTGTATTGGGAAGGTTTCAGAAGAAATTATCAAATACGTTTTAGCAAATACGAAGATAGCTGGACAGAAAAGACCGATAGCGATGTAAACAAAAGATTGTTCCCGATTCCGCAAAGAGCGATTGATGGAGCTTCCAGTGAAGAAGGCTTTTTAGAGCAGAATCCTGGATATTAAAACAAAACATCAAGGGCAAGAAATGATTTCTTGCCCTTGATTATTAAAATACAGATTGATTAAACTCTGTACAACGTTTAAATAATATCTCAATGAAAACTATACCTGCACTTTTGTTTTTGGTCATGCTTACGTTTTTTTTCAAAAGGCTTTCAGATGATGTGAGTGCCACCGATGAAGTTAAGTTGAACGACATTCAGGTTATAGGAAGTCATAACAGCTACAAAATTGGGATTGACAAACCACTCTTTGAATATTTGTTGGAGCAATATCCTGCGTTGACTTCTTTGGAATACGAACATATTCCCCTTTCCGAACAATTGGATTTAGGTTTGCGTAGTTTGGAGTTAGATGTGTATGCTGACCCCGAAGGTGGGTACTTTTCCAATCCCAAGGGTTTGGAAGTTGTCAGGGAAAAAGGAGCGAAGCCAAAACCTTTTGATGAGATGCAAAAATTGCAAGAGCCAGGGCTAAAAGTATTCCACATTCAAGAAATTGATTTTAGAAGTCATCAATTATTGTTTAAAGATGCATTGGTGGAATTGAAAAGATGGTCAGAAGCCAATCAGGGACATACCCCAATAATAATTACCCTAAACGCAAAGGACAGTGAAATAAAGGATACGAGAAAGCCATTTCCGTTTACAGGTGAAACGTTGCGAAGCATTGATGTGGAAATACGGGAAATTTTCGAAGAAAATGATTTGGTAACCCCAGACATGATTCGTGGCAATCATGGGACTTTAGAAGAAGCAATATTGATCGATGGCTGGCCAGTCTTATCAAACGTAAAAAATTGTTTCTTATTTGTTTTGGACGAAGGCGAAGAAAAAACAAACCGATATTTGGAACAATTTCCATTGTTGAAAGGAGCAGTGTTATTTGTAAACGAAAAAGAAGGCAACCCCAACGCAGCCTTTAGAGTCATAAATGACCCCGTTAAAAATTTTGATAAAATCAAAGATTTGGTTTCGAAGGGTTATATGATTCGTACCCGTGCAGATGCAGACACGAAAGAAGCGAGGGAAAACGACTATACTAGGTTTGAAAAGGCCAAAGCCTCGGGAGCACAAGTAATCACTACCGATTATTATTTGCCCAGCACTTTTTTTGAATCGGATTTTAAAATTGGGTTCGAAGGCGGGGTTTATGAAAGGGGCAGGAACCAAGAATGAGGATTGGAATCGTTCTTTTTCTCCTTCCTTTATTCTTCTCGGTTAGCTGCAAAACAGAAAAACTTTCAAAGCCAAGCGAAATAAAAATCGCTTTTATGACCGACGTTCATTTTGCGGACGTGTATCCAGCTATTGAAGACCATAATTTTGAAGGATTCACATCAATAGAAAGTGGAAAGAACGCTTTAATAAGAACAATGGATGCCCAGTTGCATTCCACCCGCCTGTTCAATGAAAATTATTTTGACTTGTTGCCGCTTTGGACGGTGCAGTAAGCTGGAAACGCCGGACATAGTATACCACCTTCGTCGGGCCAAAGTGAGCATAGCTGGCCGGTGAAAGTGAGCCACTTTTGGACCTGATCTGTCTGTAATGTGCCAAAGGTCTTTTCTTGTGAAAAAGGACCATGGCGAACAAGCAGATAGACATGCGAAAAATAAAACGGATATTCAAGCTCCACACCTCAGGTGTGAGCAAACGGCGGATAAGCCAGCAGTTGGGCATCTCCCGCAACACGGTGGCCAAGTACATCGATTTCTTCAAGTGTTACCGCCTGACGGCCTATGAGGTGGAGAAGATGACCCTGGAGGAACTGCACGGCCTCTTCAAGGCCGACCAAAGGCCAAAGAGCCCAAAACTGGTGGAGCTCCAGCGTTACTTTCCCTACTTTGACAAGGAAATACGGAAGACCGGGGTGACCCGACAGTTGCTCTGGGAGGAATATTATGCCAAGCATCCCGATGGCTTCAAGCTCTCACAGTTCAAGTACTGGTACGCCGAATGGCAAAAGGAGACCCCCCCGTGATGCGGATGGAGCACAAGGCCGGCGACAAGCTTTTCATCGATTTTACGGGCAAGAAGCTCACCATTGTCGACAGGGACACCGGGGAGCTCAAGGAACTGGAAGTGTTCGTCTGCATATTGGGCAGCAGCCAGTATACCTACGTGGAGGCCTGTGCCAGCCAGAAGCTCGAGGACTTCATCCGCTGCACCGAGAATGCACTGTGGTTCTACCGCGGAGTGCCGAGGGCGCTGGTGCCCGACAACCTTAAGTCGGCCGTTCCCAAGAGCAGCCGCTATGAACCAAAGGTCAACGAGGTGTTCGCCGACTTTGCCGAGCACTACGAAACGGCGGTCCTTCCCACACGAACCTATAGGCCAAGGGACACCCATGGGTGCTTTTTGTGGAAAGGGAGAAAGAAGAAAGATTCGCAAAGTTCTTTGAATTTACTTATGCTCCTTTTTAAAATCATATAATTTCAAAAATGCATGGGAATGTAATATCCTTGATTATTTTTTACCCTTTGAAAAAGTGGGACATGATATTAATTACGAGTCGATTTTCTACCAAACACAATCCAAGGAAAGACATAAATATGATCAGGGAACAAAATCCCTGCATGATAACAAAGGGAACCTTGGGTGTAAACCTGACCTAGGATTATTGAAAAATGTGTAAACTTGTTATAGTATCAACCGCTTTGAGTGACAACTTTTTTCAGAACAAGACACAAACTCATACAATTATACGATCATACATTTATACATTCAAATGATCATTTGGCTAAAAATATCTAATGGAAAGTGGATGTAACCTGAGGAACGTGAACAGTAATAATTAAGATTAATGTCATGTTTTGGGAATGATATTTCCTTCTCTACTTTTGGTCCGTACATGCTAAATATCGGTTTGGACAAGACAAATTGGGCAAAGCTGAAAAACCCTAGTTTATCTCTGGCAAAATTCTTAACCCACTATAAATGGCCCGGTCAACCACCATTACTCAAAGAAAGGGAGAGTTTTCCATGATGGGCCATACCCAAGAGTCCCTTTGGTAGGTTAAATTAAAGTTATGTTACAATGGACTGAACTATGTGGATAGGTAACTATTGACCGTTTTTCCTCCCTTTCCATAGAAATTCATTGCTGTGATTCCATCCAATTATTGCTTTCCCATTCCAAAATTTACTAGATGGCTTTGCCGTATATTGAGCCATGTACGACAAAACCCTTGCAAACAATCCATAGGCCATAGGTTTGTGGTATAGTTGATCGGAGGTCACTAAGCAAGCTATGTTTTTGCTAGCAAAAACTGGTCACTTTGTTCGCAAGCTTGTTGGGGAGGATCCCCAAACCCCTAAGATATGGCAAGACCAAAAAGGCCATCACAGCAAGTTTCAGGATAACCGATAGCAAGTCTGTCTTTGTCGGTGGACAGGCTACGAGGAATTCTGCTGATCAATTGACGAAATATTCTCCGAAAGCAGACAATGATATAGGGCACATCCAGGCTCATGACGGAAGGGCAAGTGACTAAATGAGCATTATAGGGAATCCATGGTCTCCAATGGGGATTGACCCGCCAAAAAGATAAGAGGGTCAATTAACCTTAACTTCATCGGTCTATCCCTCTTGTTTTGGCCACACTAATCTATCAATCCCTCTCGAAGTGCCTTGCCAATGGCCTCGCCCTGGGATCGGACGTGGAGTTTGTCGTACACTTTTTTAATGTGGGAACGAACCGTCTCCAAGCTTATGCAAAGATGGTCGGCCACCATTTTATAGCTGTTCCCTTTGGAAAGTGATACCAGGACGTCGATTTCCCTTGGGGAGAGATTATAGTCCCCTGCTGTTTTTTGGATCCCCTTTTTGGTAATGTCGCCGATGATCAATCTCGCTATGGCCGGGCTCATGGGGGCACCGCCCTCCATAACATCCTGGATGGCCGTGACCAAGCGTTCCGATATATGCTTTTTGAGCAGATAACCGTTGGCCCCGGCGTGCAGGGCCTGATAAACACGGGGGCTGTCATCAAAAACCGTTATCATGAGGATTTTCACATTCAAGTTGAACGTCCGTATTTTTTTTACTGCCTCTATGCCATTGAGGCCGGGCAGATCGATGTCCATCAGCACGACATCGGGCCTTAGTTTTTCCATATCGGCCTCAATGCCGTCGCACAAGGGAAAGTCCCCGACAACGGAAAATCCTTTTTCCCGGGACAAAAGCCCTACAAGGCTTTCCCGTAGGTTATCGTTATCCTCGTACATTAAAACGTCAACGCCCATGATCGTCGGTTTTTGGTGATCGGTCGGGAAACACTTTTGTAATGGGCAATGTCAAACAGACACTGACACCATTGCCGTTTCCTGTCTCTATTTTCAGGTTTCCCTTTATTTCTTGCGCACGGGTCGAGATGTTCCTTAGGCCGTTGCCCGTTCTGGCAGTATTGGGGTCATAGCCTTTCCCATTGTCCTTGATGCACATTCCTATGATGTTTCCATTCTCCTCGAAGGTGATCGTTATGTTGGATGCCCCGCTGTGTCTCACCGCATTGTTCAATGTTTCCTTGGCTATCAAATAGATGTTCTTGCGCTGTTCGGGATCCATCTTTATGTTTTCGGCATTGTTGGCCTCGGCAATGTCCAATCGCATTCCTGTGGGTTCCGTCACATCGGCGGCATACTCCTTTATCCGATAGATCACCTGGTCCAAACTGTCGTTTGCCGGATTGACCACCCATACCAGGTCGCCCATTTTTTCCATGATGCCGGAAGTGCGCCTGTGTATTTGGTCGAACTGTTTTTGGAAACTGGGGCTGTCCTTGGTGTCCTGGCTTGCCATTTTGCTGATGATCTGAATACTGGTAAGGGTGGAACCCATCTCATCATGGAGGTCACGCGCCATTTTGCCCCGTAATTCTTCTTCGATCAGGTATTTTGATATCCTTTCAGAGCAGATATCCGCTATTTTTTCGAGCAGATCCAAGTGATAGAACTTATAGAAGTTCTTTTCAGGATGTTCGGAATCCAATATGGCAAACACCTTTCCGTCGATCCAAATGGGTACGGTAATTTCCGAAAGTGCCTTTTCACTGTCCGGGATATACCGTGGGTCCTTTTCGGTATCCGCGATGCGTTCCGGTCTCCCGGTTTTTGCCACACTGCCCACGATTCCTTCCCCTATAGGGATTTCCATAATGTTGATTATTTTTTTTCCGTAGGGGTTTTTGATCCCAAAAGCCGCTTTCTGTACCAATACTTTTCGCTCACGGTCCACCAGATATACGATGGCATCGACAAAGCCCAGGTTCTGTACACAGTTTCGGGCGGTATCCCATAAAATGTCATCCACGGTATGCTGTCCATATAACGAAGTTGCAAAAACGTTCAGCATTTTTTCAATCCGCAATTTTTCTTGGTTGGAAGTAATGAACTTATAGAAAAGGATACCTGCCAAAAGGATGAGTGCGGCAATAAACCACCATCTTTGCCAAAAGGGTGGGACAATGGTGAAAGTAACAACATCTTTTGAAGTGTGCCATTCGTCTTTCATTGAGGAGGCAGCCACCTGAAATCGGTACTTGTCAGGGGGCAAATTCCAAAGGAACAATCGTTTTTGATTTCCAAGATGGAACCAAGGACCATCTTTTGTTAGCCGATATCTGTACTCAAGGTTTTCAGGCATGCCATAATAAGCGGTCGTAAAATCGATTTCCACGTTTCTGTAGGGGTATTTCAAGCTGAAGGAACTGTCAACCGTTTTGATAACTGTCCCTTGTTCTGGAATCCTCACGTTCTGGATAATGGGCCTGAGCACTGGAGCGGTATAATCTACCTTTTCCGGAAAAAAGTGATTGATGCCGTTCGTGCCCCCTATGAAAACCTGGCCCGAACGGGTCGTTAAGTAGCTGTTGCGGTTAAAAAAACCGCCGTGGACATTATCGGCATGTCCAAAAGTGGTCAGCATTTTTCCTTTGTGATCGTAACTGTGCAGTTCACTATAGGATACCAGCCAGAGCTGTCCGTCCCTATCACCAAAAAGGGAGTTGATGCCATGGTCCGAAAGTTCAGGTATTGTTTTTTCCAGCAAGGGCAGGTTATTCTTGACACTAAAAAAGTACACCCCTTTGACCGTACCGAGATAATAGCCGCCCCCGTGCTCCAACATGGACAATAGCTTGGTGTTTTCGAACCCCTCGACGATATGGAATTTAAGGTTATGGGATGCATCCAGGCAGTACAGACCATTGAAAGTACCTATAAAAATATTTCCAAAAGAATCTTCGTAGGCGAACCTCACATTGTCCCCGGCTCCCGGGAAATCAATTTCCTTTACCTTTCGGGATCCCTTTTCAATATGATAGGCCCCATTTTCGGCCACGGCCACATGGTTGCCGTTTTTCAGGGTGATGATTTGGTTAAAGAAGGCCCGTTCGGTCTTTTGACGTAATTTTTCCCCTATTTCCGAATCCTCGAACACCGGTCTATGGAACACCTTGGTCCCGGGATTGTAGTACCACAGCCCTTTATTGGTCTGACCGATGATGATATCGGGACCATCCCGGGCAAGTCCCCTAATGGAAGGATGGTTCAATCGGTCCTTGGCACCTTCCACGGCAGGCATGGTGACAAAGGTATTGTCGTCCAAATCCCAATATGTAAGTCCATTGATGGTGGCCAGCCACAGATTGCCCCTTTCATCTTCTAGAAAACTGCGCACATCACCGGAAAAAGTGCCTGTCCGGCCGTTGAGAAAATGTATTTGGTACGGGGTGTCGTTGAAGTACAGTAGGCTGCTCTCGGTTCCCGCCCAAATGTTGCCGTCCGGTGCCCTGTACAGGGCCTGGTAGCGTTGCTGCGGGAATGCCTCTCCCTGCAGTTCGAGCGGCACGGGCCTTATGGTCCCTGCACGTCCATCCAACAAGAACAACCCATCAAGGGAAGCCAGATAGTACAGATCGTTTCCTGCAGGGGCAGCATCCATCACAAAAAAAGACTGGTTGCCATCGGGCAGCACAAGCCGCTTCTTCTCGCCAGAGGAGAAATTATAGAGCCATGACTTTGTTTCCCAGGTGCTTACAATGACCTCCTCCCCGGAGAGTGCGATGACGTTCCGTATCTGGGGGAAATGCCGATGGGCCTTTTTTCCCTTCCGCAGGGAATGTCTCCATACCGTGTCGGACACACCATAAAAGACCATATCGCCATAGAGGGAAATGCGTTCCTGCCCAATGGTGGGAACTTGGCCTGTGTCTTGGAAAATATTCTTTTGACAAACAAAAGATCTTTGTTCCTCCCTGTAGCGGTATAGGCCATTTTTGCTCACATAATAGGGTGTCCCCGTAGGGGGTGCCAACAGCAATTTATCGAGGTCCGCGCCTTCTTGGATCCCAACTTCAACAAATCCATTGACGGATGTGTCAAAGAAGAACACGCCTTCGTCCCCCGACACCCAGATGGTTCCCTGGGCATCACTGATGAGTGAATGCACATCGACCCCCTCAAAGTACGTATCCAGATGTTCCCCGTCAAACCGTTGTACCGTTCGTTCATTGAACGACCAATCATTCAACAGCCATATAAAATTATTGTTGTCGCCAACAATTTTCCTGAAACCAAAATTGAACCCTGTCTCTTTGGTGTAGAGCCGAACGGGGTGTGCCCTGGACTGCGCCATGGCAATGGGCACGGCACAAAAACTTGCCATGAGCAAGATTGCACTGGTCAAAATCCTTGTAAGGCACATTGGTCCGTCCATCCTATCCCAAGGTTACATTTTGAAAATCAATGGTGTACCAAAGATAGCGAAAGGAACGGTGGCCTAAAATCACATATATATGGTATTGTGCCGGTCCAAGGAGCTCACGAAATTTGAAACTGTCAAACCTCAAGATGCTCTTATCCGTAAAAATTGGAATACCATGAAAACAACGATCGTCCCCAAAGGGGGTGGACTTTTTATATTGGCCCTGCTTGCGATGGCCTGTAACAGCAGTGACGATGGTCCGACACAGGTGCCCAGCGTACCCATCGGCCTCACGGCAGAGCCTGGCAATGGACGGATTGTCCTCATCTGGGAGGCCAACATCGAAACAGACCTCTCCCATTATAACATTTACCAGGGGACTTCTGCGGATGACCTTGAAAAAGTGGATGAAGAAGGTGATACATCCTATGAAGCCAAAGACCTTTCCAACGGTACCCCCTATTATTTTGCCATCGCTGCCGAAAACATCAATGGGGGTGCCTCGGCAAAAAGCCGTGTGGTAAGTGCTGCCCCTGAAGCCAACTGCAAAATTGTTTCAATGCTTGGGGATAACGGCACAGTGACCAACATCACCTATGATGGTGAAGGAAAAATCGTGTCCCTTGCCAATGGGGACGTACAACGCACTTATGTGCATACCGGCAATACCATTGTTGCCAGCGAAATTGTCCAAGGGAACTTTAGCTCTAAGACCATCATTTCGTTAAATGAAAGTGGACTGCCGACAGATATCCTCATAGAGCTGGATGAAGCAGGCACGAATTGGATTAACCAAGCCTTTGGGTACAACGGGGCCTACATAAGCCAAGCGGTCCAGACCGATCCATCGGGAGGACCATCGGTAGTGGTATTATACGAGTGGGAAGGCGGAAACCTTGTTTCACAGACCAATGGAAACGATACCACCGTGCTTGAATACTTTGAGGAACACGACCTGCAACAAGGCGATTTTTTAAATCTACAATATTATTTAACGTTCGGTCACTACCCTCTGTACCAAAATCAAAATTTGATAAAAAGTATCGATTATGGGAATGGAAGTGTGTTTGTCTTCGATTATGCTTTTGATGGTGACGGTAACATAAGTACCATTACCCAAACTTCCAATTCAGGCACCGTCAATTTCAACCTACAGTACCAGTGTGACTGACATCGATTGAAGCCTTGTTTGTGAAGGGCCATATAAACTCACATAAAAAAATAAAAAAAATGATGATTCCACGAAAATGCACCCCCTTGTTTTTTACAGTGTCCCTACTGATAAGCTGTAGCGGTGACGACAAGGGCAACGGACCCGATCCGACACAGGTGCCCACCGTGCCCACAGGCCTGTCGGCTGAGCCCGGGGACGAACGGGCCACCCTATCTTGGAATGCCAATACGGAGACCACCTTGTCACATTATAACATTTACCAGGGGTCTTCTGCGGATGAACTCGTGAAAGTGGATGAAGAAAACGATACATCCTATGAAGCCCATAACCTGACCAATGGTACCACCTATTATTTTGCCATCGATGCAGAAACCACCAATGGGGACGTTTCGGGGTTAACCGCCACAGTAAGTGCTGTTCCGGTATCCGCATCGGCAACGGTATATGTTGCGGGCCATGAAGGCAACGGGGCAAACCAAGTGGCAAAACTGTGGGTAAACGGAATACCACAAATCCTTTCGGAAATCCCGAACGACACCTACGCACTTTCAGTTTTTGTAGCTGGTGAGAATGTATATGTGGCGGGACGGGAAAGTACCGCGGGAGTGAACAGTAAGGCCACGCTATGGGTCAACGGTTCGCCACAATACCTTACGGATGGTTCGACCCCTTCCAGTGCGAATTCTGTCTTTGTGGATGATGGTAATGTTTATGTAGCAGGCTTTGAGGTAAACAGTGAAAATATATCTGTTGCCATGTTATGGAAAAATGGTGAACCACACCCACTTACCAATGGGCAAGATGCAGCAATGGCTTTTTCGGTATTTGTCGATGGCAATAAGGTTTATGTTGCAGGATCTGAAAACAAAGACTATCCGGTCGGTTCCGAAAACGAGGGGACTTCATACCCCGAAGCCAAGTTATGGGAAATGGCACCGAACGGAGCGATACAGGCCGAAACCCTAAGTACGGATTTTAGTGTGGCCTATTCGGTATTTGTGGATAATGGCGATGTGTATATCGCTGGGTACAGGCAGGCTGAAATTGGCACAGATTTTTTGGCCAGGCTATGGAAAAATGGTGTGGGACAAGCCTTTTTGAACCAACAGGACAATGGTGTGGGAAGAGCGGTATCTGTGGATGGTGGCGACATCTATGTGGCCGGGAACGAAAACCTTCCCGGAACGTATATGGAGGCAAAGCTGTGGAAAAGCAATACCGTACATTTTTCATCGGAAAACCTTATAAGTAGTGGCTCCAGCAGTTCCGAGGCATTTTCCGTGTTTGTGGACAATGGCGATGTATATGTAGCAGGAAGGGCAAACGCAACCAAGGCCACCCTATGGAAAAATGGTACGCCACATTTTCTTACGGACGGACAATACCCTGCCATTGCATGGTCAGTGTTTGTAAAGCATTGATCAACAGCATGAATTATTTGAGTTTGGTGTATCTTACGATAAATAAACCAATAGGGGGCAATAAAATGTTGACCAATGGCCCATTTAAAACAACGGCTATCTGCCTGATCACGATCATCCTTTGTACCTGCCAACCGGATAAAGATCGTGGCAAAGATAACACCCCGGAATACATGCATACATTGACGGGCAAGATCGATTCTATAGGACATGCCTTCATCGACCAGTACAAAACAATGGGCTTGTCGATAGCTGTGGCAAAACAGGGTGAAACCATTTACAGCAACGGGTTTGGATTCATTGATTCTACCAAAACAAAGGTGGTAACGCACGATAACATTTTCTTGTTGGCATCCGTTTCAAAGTTGCTCTGTGCAACGATGGTGATGAAACTGGTGGAGGAAAACAAACTGTCCTTGGAAACTTCCTTGGATAAACTTTTGCCCGACTTCCCCAATAAAGAACAGGCAAAAAGGATCAAGCTCAAACAACTGCTCGACCATACGGCCGGATTAAAGGACTATGCCAGTGTTCTTGACAGTGTGTATAGGGCATCGGGCATAGCCCCCACCCTTAAGGATCATTATGCCTTTTTTCAGGACCGTTCCCTCGACTTCGGGCCATCCACCCATTTTAACTACTCCAATTCCGGGTATGTACTGATGGCAGAGATCATTGAAAGGGTGACAGGCAACACCTTTGAAGCGGAACTCGACCGGATCATCAATATGCCTACTGGACTCAATTTCAAATTGATAAAGGATAGGATAACGGACCCAAAGTTGACCTCCGTGTTTGAACTTGAAGGTTCAAAATTCAACTTTCGATCCCATTGGACGTGGATAAAAGGTGATGGTGGACTCACTTCAACCGCTGAAGAACTGGCCCGTTTTCCTTTTTCCTGGTCCGACGGGACCATCATCTCTCGGGAATCATTTCACAAAATGTGTGTTCCCACGAGGTTGAAGGACGGTATTTCAACTGGCTATGGCATTGGAGTGAGAACAGGGAAGTTTGAGGGAGAACCCGTGGTGGGGCACACAGGTGGCAACAAGACCGGATTGGCGGCTTTGCTGTACTTCCCTGAAAAAGGGACCAGTGTTGTTGTTTTTGTAAACACCGACAATACAAACACAGATGCACTGTACATTGCAGGGTACGTTGCTTTGGAAGTCCTTGGCAAATCGTTTCCGGATCTAAGGAAAATGGAAGTCAAAATGGAAGACCTGTCCCGGTTCACGGGGGATTATCAAGCCACGGACAGTTATACTTATGGCCCGGGCAAGATGTCTATCGTGAAATACGAAAACGATCCCAACCTATACCGAAAAAGGACAAACAGCAACTACAAGGGCCAGAAACTTTATTACTTGGGCAACAATGAATTTGGTTACGAAACACATCCTATGGACCGTATTGTATTTCAGATGGATGATATCGGTAACGTAATTGCCTACAACGATTTCTGGAACGGGTTAAAAAAGGGAGGTCTGTACCGAAAGCAAGAATGAAAAAATTAGCTGTTCTTTTTTTGATCTGGTTTTCATTGTTGTGCTGTAAACGAGACACGGTACAGGAATTGATCGAGCCTAGGGTCGACATAGTAAAAATAGATGCCATGGTCGATCATTTGATTTTCGACAAGGACATTCCCGGGGCATCCGTCGGGATATCGATAAAGGACAGCATCGTCTATCGTAAAGGATTTGGATTTACGGACACGACCAAGGTTGAACAAATACATCCAAAGTCCATCTTTCCCATAGCATCCATAACAAAACTTATTACCGCAATCGGAATTTTGAAGTTACAGGAAGAAGGCAGGCTCTCGATAGAACATCCGATCACCCAGTATTTTCCTGAGCTTCCCAAATCGTATTCAAAAATCAAGATCAAGAACCTGCTCAACCATACTTCCGGGCTGACCTTGATGACCGAACTTGCCGATAGTTTGCGACAATACAAAGGGATTGATATACGCAATGAAAAAATATTTGACTATTTGACCCCCCAAAGAATGAATTCCCCACCCAATGAGGTTTGGGCCTATAATAACACTCCAGGATATCTGTTGCTATCCTTGCTTATTGAAAGGGTTGTCCAAATGGATTATGGTGGGTTCCTGCACAACTATTTTTCTGTTCCACTTGGGCTCAAAAATTTCGGGCTTTGCTCGTCAGGACAGTTCAGCAATGGATACAGCCTTACGTTTCTTATGGACAATCCCATGGCCAGGTACCTGGATGGCTCAAAAATCTTTGAACAGTTGAAGGGACAAGGGGGAATCTGTGCCTCGGCGGAAAGATTTGTTGGCCATTATGATAGCTTTGCAAAATGGAGAGCTCATATCTAAAATGAACTATGAATTGATGCAATCGGAAACCATATTGTCCAACGGGTTGAAAATTCCCTATGGTCTGGGTACAAGAATGGGGTTTTCGGGCAGCCATTTTAAAATGGGGCACACTGGCGGGGCATTTACCGATTTTGCGGCGGTGTTCCATTATCCAAAGGAGAATATGTCCATAGTGGTACTTACCAATGCCGAACCCAGCAATGCCCCGATGATAGCGGAACAGATTGCCAATGAAATATTTGGCATGGAAGCTCCGAAGAGGGTTGAACCCAATGGTCGTCGTGTACTGTATGAAGGCACCTTTCAATGGGGAACGGGCACGATAACCTATGACTTTGACGAAAGGGGGACCTTATGGGAGTCGATAGATCATGGGACCGGTGAGGTTGACAGCCTGGATTACCACTACATCGGGAAGAACAGGTTCTACAACCAAAAGCATGGCTCGGAAATCGAATTTCTGATCGAAGACAATGAGGCCGTAAGCATTCTTTCCTATAGCTCCGGGCTGTTTTCGGATGTTGAAATAGCCGTTAAACGTTCTTTCCAGATATTGGATTAAATAGCTTCACTATACATTTAAAGACTTAAATCTTCCCCTCGGGATTTGTCTCTTCCCTTTTTGGAAACATCCGTTTGATTCTTGTCGGTTGAATTTTCCTGTTGTTTGCCCTTGGAAAGTTTTGCTTCGTCGATATATTGTTGCATCCCCAAATGCATGGGGTTTGAGGACATGGTCTTTTCTTGGTTCTGGAATATGTGGGATTTCAGGTCCAGTTCCTTGGCCAAGCGGTATCCCAGATTAAAGGCCTGTTTGAACTTTGTGTCGATCTTGATGTCTTTTTCCATGTCTAAAAGGTTTCTCTGGCATGTTTCTCGATATATTCGGTTATGGAGTCCCTGTCGTAAAGTATAATCTTCTTTTGGGGTTGGGAGAACCTAATCTTCCCCTCATCCCTCAATTTTTGAAGGGTAGTGGTGGATTTTATCTTTAGGATGGACATGGCCTCCTCCCCGTCGATCCATTTCTCCGTCTTGTCCTGCCTATTGGATTCAATGTGTTCGATCACCTTTTCGAACAGGGCATAAAAAGCTTCCTCTTGGACACAGATTACTTGCATGACAGCTAATTGGTAGGAATGATTTTACACCAATATTAAGGCTTTTTGGTTTTCTTGACAATTTAAAGTTTGGAAACTGGAATACTTTTCTCAAAATTAAATCAGCCAAAAAAGCACGCCGAAAGCACGCCGTCAAAAAGAAAAAGCGGTTATGAAATTTCATAACCGCTTGATTTTGAAGCTCCCCCTCTTGGGCTCGAACCAAGGACCCTCTGATTAACAGTCAGATGCTCTAACCAACTGAGCTAAGGAGGAATTTTTATCCTAAGCGGGTGCAAATATATGTGTTTCTTTAAAACACTACAAGCAAAAAATTCGCTTTTCTATTTAAAAAGCCATTTATACAAATCGTTGCCATTGGCAAACAACAACAACGCAATCAATAAAAAGAACCCGATCATCTGGGCATACTCCAAAAACTTATCGCTTGGTTTGCGTCCGGTGATCATTTCGTAGAGCAAGAACATCACATGTCCTCCATCCAAAGCAGGGATGGGCAAAATGTTCATAAAGGCCAAAATAATGGAGATCAACGCAGTTGTGGACCAAAAAGCGGCCCAATTCCAAGTACCGGGAAACATACTTCCAATCGCGGCAAAACCACCAACGCCTTTATAGGCTCCCGTCTGCGGATTAAAAATCTTTTTAAGCTGCTTCACGTAGCTAGACAAGGTGGTCACTCCCTTATTTATCCCTGCGGGAATGGCCTCCATAAAGGAATATTTTTGGGTCTTGATTTCAAAAAAACCATCCTCTTGAAGGTCTTGCATGGTATACCCCCCTACTTCCAAGCCCAATTTTCCTTCATCATTCACTTTGGCCATTACATTGGCTCGGGATCCATCTTCACGCTTTACGACCACATCAACGTCATTACCCTTATTTGCTTCCAAAAGGTCCATCACTTGATCCCTATAGATGGCCTCTGTGCCGTTTATGGAGAGAAACTCATCCTTGCGTTGAAATCCTGCTGTTTTGTTGTGGGAGCTTTTGGGAATTTTGTTTACCACAAAAGGTACCCTAAAGCTCAAAAATCGAATCTTATCCTCATCTTCCAGCAAGGTGGCAATGAAATCAATTGGGATTTCCTTTTCAATTTGTTGGCCATCACGTTCAATAGTAATGTTGTTTCCATTGATGAGTTCCACAAAAACATTGTCGAAAGATTCAATTTCATTGCCATCAACGGCCAGTATCTTATCTCCTGTCTGTATGCCCAGCTCATCACCAATTTCCTTTTCGGTCACCCAAACACCATCACGCAAACTGTCCATGGGAATGTACTGATCACCATAGGCATAGGCCATCCCGATATAAATGATAACGGCCAGAACAAAATTTACGGTTACCCCTCCCAACATAATGATCAGTCGTTGCCAGGCCGGTTTGCTCCGGAATTCCCAAGGCTTGGGCTCTTCTTTCATCTGTTCGGTATCCATGCTCTCATCGATCATCCCGGAAATCTTTACATAACCTCCCAGAGGCAACCATCCAATTCCATATACGGTCTCCCCTATTTTCTTTTTGAAAAGGGAAAATTTTACATCAAAGAACAAATAGAATTTTTCAACCCTTGTCTTAAAGATCTTTGCTGGAATAAAATGCCCCAGCTCGTGCAGAACAATGAGCAAGGATAGGCTTAAAAAGAATTGTATAGTCTGTATCAATATGGGACTCATCAGCAGTCATTTGTTAAAACGCACAAAAGTAAACTTTTACAAAGTCATAAAAAAACCACAAAACCTAGGCTTCTGCGTTTTAAGAAAGTTTTGGCAACAAAACTTCGTTTTTCGCTTGATGGATCTTCCCGGTGACCGTAATTTTGTAGTGTGAAAACGTTTTTTGCCAAATACAAGCTTTTTGGAATTGTCTTACTGTGTTTATCAGCTGTAATCATCTATTTGTTCTACAATGCCCTGCAACCCAAAAAGATGCTTCCAGTGTACCAGCCTTCCATGGTAGACCCCACTTTGGTGGACAGTACGCTGCACTATAAAAAGAAATATCACCGTATTGCGGATTTCAAATTCACCAACCAAAACGGGAAAACCATCACGCAGGACGATTATAAGGACAAAATTTATGTGGCCGATTTCTTCTTTACCACTTGCCCCACCATATGTCCTATTATGACCAAAAACATGGCAAAGGTACAAGATGCCATTTTAGACGACGATGAAGTCCTTTTGCTCTCCCATTCAGTTACCCCAGTAATAGATTCCGTGCCTCAATTAAAAAAATATGCATTGGAAAAAGGGGTCATCGACAGCAAATGGAACTTGGTGACGGGTGATAAAAAACAGATTTATGAAATGGCAAGAAAGTCGTATCTGGCCGTTAAAACCGATGGAGACGGTGGTCCATACGACATGATCCATACCGAGAATTTCATTTTGGTGGACAAAGAACGAAGGATCAGGGGGTTTTACGATGGCACCGATCCCGAAGAAATCAATAAATTGTTGGAAGACCTCAAAATCCTTAAGGACAGTTATACGGAATAGACCAAACCTTTCTTACCTTTTAAGGATTCTGTTTTGTCTTTTTTACTTATTTTTGCCCTTAATTAAATTCAATCTAAATAAGTTTAGTGGCAACGGTAGCGGATTTGGTATACGGACAAAAGGGAATCATAAAGGATTTTTCGGAACACGTTCTTCCCATAAAACTGTTGGAACTGGGTTGTTTGCCCGGCAACAGCGTTGAACTGGTTCAAATTGCCCCACTAAAAGATCCCATTTACATCAATTTAAGCGGAAGTCACATTGCCATTAGACGATCTTTGGCGCAACTTATTGAGCTGGACATTGTTGAAGACACCTCTAGCCTATGAGTAAAAACATAAACGTTGCCCTGGTCGGTAATCCCAATACAGGAAAAACCTCAGTTTTCAATCAATTGACCGGCCTAAAACAAAAGGTGGGCAATTACCCCGGTATTACTGTTGAAAAAAAGGAAGGTATCTGCAAATTGCCCAGAGGGGTTAAGGCCCATATTCTTGATCTTCCTGGCACGTACAGTCTCAATACCACCTCATTGGACGAAAGTGTCGTAGTAGAATTGCTCCTGAACAAAAATGATAAGGATTATCCTGATGTTGCCGTGGTCATCAGTGATGTGGAAAACCTAAAAAGGAACCTCCTCCTTTTTACGCAGATCAAAGACCTTCGCATACCCACCATTTTGGTCATCAATATGTCCGATCGTATGTCGCGCAAGGGCATCTCCATAGATATTGAGGCCATGCAGCAAAAACTCGATACCAAAATTGCATTGGTCAGTACCCGAAAAGAAGTCGGCATAAATCGTATCAAAGAACTCATAGCTGACTACAAAAATCTGTCCACCGCCCCCAACGTAAATACGTCAAGAATCGCTCCTGAGTATTTTGACCGATTACAAAAAACCTTTCCAAAGGAAGATCTCTACAAATTATGGTTGGTCATCACCCAAGATGTTAACTTTATGCCCATAGAGAAAAAACAGATTGAGGATGCCACTTCCTTTTTCACCAAATCCAAAGAAGAACTTAAAAAACTACAGCATAAAGAAACGGTGTTGCGCTATCAGTTCATCAACAACACCTTAAAGGAAACCTACAAGGTTGACATAATGGCCGCCAAAGGCCTACGTGCATCCATAGACAAGATTCTTACCCATAAAATATTTGGATATGTGATTTTCTTCGCTATCCTACTGCTTATTTTTCAGGCCATTTTTGAGTGGAGTTCCTATCCCATGGATTTTATTGATGAACAGTTTGCCAATGCCAGTGAATGGATCAAGGGCACATTGCCGCCTGGGGTTTTCACTGATCTTTTGGCCGAAGGAATCCTTGCCGGTATCGGAGGCATTGTGATCTTTATCCCTCAAATTGCCTTTTTGTTCCTGTTCATCTCGCTGTTGGAAGAATCCGGATACATGAGCCGGGTGGTATTTTTAATGGATAGATTGATGCGTCCCTTTGGATTGAGTGGAAAAAGTGTTGTCCCCTTAATATCTGGAAATGCATGTGCTATACCTGCTATAATGGCCACCAGAACCATAGAAAATTGGAAGGAAAGGCTCATCACCATTTTGGTGACACCTTTTACAACATGCTCGGCACGGTTGCCCGTTTATTTGATCTTGATTGCCCTTGTTATCCCGGAAGGCTCTTTATTAGGGTTGAGTTATCAAGCATTGACCTTGATGCTTTTGTATCTCATTGGATTTGGAATGGCACTTTTTTCGGCTATGGTCCTCAATAAGATATTGAAGATTAAAAGTCGGTCTCTTTTTATGGTGGAAATGCCCACCTACCGATTGCCACTCATCAAGAATGTGGCTTATACTGTTCTGGAAAAGACCAAAAGTTTTGTGTTCGGAGCGGGTAAGATCATTTTGGCGATTTCCATTGTACTTTGGTTTTTGGGCTCCAACGGATATTCTGATGATTTCAGGAATGCAGAGCGCATTGTTACAGAACGGATTGAGGAGCAAGGCTTGACCACCTACAGTAAAAATTATATTCAGAACCACGTCAATTCTTATGTACAAGACGCGGAATCAGAAAACAGGGATATAAACTCCAGACAAGTACAAGATTCCATTCAGGCCATTACTAGCGATTTAACGGAAAGGGCAATGGCCCAAGAGATTGCCAGTTATAAATTGGAACATTCCTATATTGGACAGGCCGGAAAAGCATTTGAGCCCTTGGTAAGACCCTTGGGTTACGACTGGAAAATTGGCATTGCCGTCCTCACCTCTTTTGCAGCCCGAGAAGTCTTTGTGGGAACTTTGGCCACTATCTACAGCGTAGGCAGCGATGAGGAGGAGACCATAAAAAATAGAATGGCCGCAGAATTGGATGCCTCTGGAAGACCATTGTTCAATCTCGCCTCTGGAATCTCTTTGATGCTGTTTTATGCCTTTGCCATGCAATGTATGAGCACCTTGGCCATAGTAAAACGGGAGACCAATTCTTGGAAATGGCCCATGTTACAACTGGCATTTATGAGTGTTTTTGCGTACCTTGTAGCTTTAGCTGCTTATCAAATCCTTAGCTAATGGAAACGACACAGCACATACTGGTCTATATCACTTTAGCCGTAGCCATAGGTTATCTGGTTTGGAAGTTTGTCTTACCCAAATCCTTGATTTTCGGTAAAAGGAAAGATTCCAAATCCTGTGGACAGGATAACTGTGGGTGTGGTTGATACTTGTTCGTTTCCCTTCCTTAAAAAATTCTTTGATCAGAGCAATGAACCAATAAACGAATAGAACAACAAGGCCCATCCAACAACCAAGAGTAGTCCTCCAATTGGAGTAATGGGTCCCAAGAACTTAAGTTTTTCCCCTTTGGCTGCACTTAAGCACAAAGCGTAAATGCTAAAGGAAAACAAAAGTGTCCCAAAAATAAAGCAATGGGCAATGGCCGAATCCAAAGGTTGGTCAAAACCGAGGTTAAAGCCCAGAACCAACAATACAATGGCATGGTACATTTGATATTTGACCCCTGTCTCAAAACTATGGAGCAGTTCAGGGGTCAACTTCTTTTTTAAGGCATGTGCACCAAAAGCACCAAAAATAACGGCCAACAAACCGTAAATGGCTCCCATAAGCTGTGTTAAAAATATAGTTCCCATAATTTTTGGTTTTGGTTAAAGATTAATACTGATCTCATAATCCGAGGTTACCCGAAAGGCACACTCTTTATATCTGGGCGGGCCAAAAGTTTTCATCTTCGCCCGGGAAAAAGCTACTTTTTCCTTTGGAATGCCCAGCCAATTGGTATCCAATTTGCCATTTCCGTTTTCGTCATGGAATACGGCCAAAGCATATTCCCCAATTGGTATATCCACTATTTGCATGGTGACTATACCTTCATGGGCCGGGGCTGTTCCTGTTTTCAGGACTCCATCAAAAGACAAAAAAGTTTCATCCGAATCGTAAACGGCCACTTTTACATGTCCACTTGCAGAATCTACATTCTTGACATGTACTAAAATTGTATTCTGTGCGAAAAGGGACAAGGGCAACAACAAAATCCCGAAAAAACTCATTTTCATGGCTAGGAAGTTTTACTAAAAACTACTTTGACGTTTCGAGGTTGTCTTGCATTTTGGATTGCAAAATAGCATATATTTTTTGGGTCTCCAGACTATCCTGCATATTAAAATATATTTTAAGTGTATCGTGGTGCACCAGTTTTATCTTTTGTTGTCGTAAATCGTCTACAAAAACATAGATCTTGGTGTGGTGAATGGAATCCTTGAACACGCCTTTTTCCTTGGCCAACCAAGAAAATCCGGAAGAGCGTTCCATTTCTGGCAGTTTCTCCACAAACAGGATACTGTCCATATCTTTTATGGGGATACTTTGTCGATAGATCCCAGAGAAAATCTTGAATTCTCCCTCTTCAACTTTATACCAGTTTTTGTAGTGGGCAACAAAGGCCAGCAAGCAGACAATCAGCGTGAGCACAATGAGCACATTCCACAGCCAATGTCTTTTCTTCTTATTCATTTTCTTTATCGGTTCTAAACTTATCGAACCAAGCAATGGTATGGGCCACTTTGGTCATTAGGTTGCTTGGTTTGTTGGCGATACCATGGCCCGCGCCGGGAATCTCAACCAAAACAGTTTCAATTTTCCGAAGCTTTAGGGCATGATATAACTGTTTGGCCTCACTGGGAGGTGTCCGCAAATCGTTCATGCCCACCATCACCATGGTTGGGGTCTGTACATTACCAACGAGGGAAATGGGTGAAAATTTCCAATACCCTTCAAAATTTTCCCAAGGTTGCCCTGGATATCGGTTTTCGGCATAGTAAAAATAATTGTCCGCCGTCAAGGTTTTACTGATCCAGTTCATAACAGGTTTGGCTACTACGGCGGCCTCAAAACGGTTGTTCTTTCCAATAATCCAAGCCGACATAATTCCACCAGCACTACCTCCGGTCACAAAAAGTTGGTCTTCATGGGCAATCCCTTTTTGGATGCAAAAATCCACCCCATCCATTACGTCGTTATAATCCTCTCCCGGGTAATTGTTGTACAGCAAGTTGGCAAACTCCTCACCGTAACTGGTACTCCCCCTTGGATTTGGATAGAAGACAATATATCCCGCCGATGCATACAACTGCATTTCAATGGAAAATCGGTCACCATAATTGGCTATGGGGCCTCCATGGTTTTCTACCATAAAGGGATATTTTTTGTTCGGATCATAATTGGGCGGATAGACGACCCATCCCTGAATATCGCGTCCATCCACAGAAGATTTGTACCAAATCTCCTCTACTTTGCCTAAATCCCTGTAATTGAGCAGTGCATTGTTCAGACTGGTGATTCTGTTTGGATTCTTGGATTTTGATTTTAGGATGGCCAAATCTGCCGGATATTCAGGTCGCGTTTGGGTATAGGCAATACTGCCATCGCTTGAAACACTGTATGAACCTCCAGAATATGGCCTGCCCAAAGTAGTGCCTCCCACATTATCTACGAGTTTTGCGGCTTTTCCATCTAGGGAAATCAGTCCAACCTTCCCATTTCCTTTATCATCATAATACACATACACGCCATCGCTTTTAGAGTTCCATTGAATGTCTGAAACTGATCTATCCAACCCTTGAGAAATGACATGTTGATTGCTTCCATCCACATTCATGATATGTAATTGACGTGTTTGAAAGGTTTGTACCTTATCTTCAAAACTTACATAAGCAATATATTTCCCATCTGGTGAAACCTGCGGTTCCTGATTGGGACCATTGCGGTCCGTCAAGGCTTCAATGTTTCCCGATTCCACTTCCACGGAATAAATCTCACTGTTTCTGAAACGGTATTCCCAATCCTCCACCCTATTGGCCGAAAAATAGATTTTTGAGCCATCCTTGGCCCATGACAAAGTGCCTCGGTGATGCCAATCTCCCGAAGTAACCTGACGTGGAGCTCCGCCATTTGCCGGAACCACAAAAATATGGTTGAATCCGGGGGTAATATATCCACGCCCATCTGCTTCATGATACAAACGATCGGTAATTCGTGGTGCTTCTTCCCATTTTGCGCCTTTGGGTTTTGCTGGAATTTTGGCAATAACAGGTGGGGCTTGTGGCACATTCATCGAGAAAGCCAATTGCTTTCCGTCTGTTGACCACGTCAAGGAACTTGGACTGAACGGCAGTTGTGTCAGTCTGGCCACCTTGCCGGTGCCCACCCAATACATATAAATTTCAGAGCCTTCATCCGTACTACTGGTAAAGGCAATGCGGTCTCCGCTTGGAGACCATCTTGGATTGTTTTCATTTACTTCCCTGCTGGTAAGTTTTTGGTTTTGACTGCCATCAGTTTTGATCAACCAAAGGTTGCCTGCAGAGCCATCTTTCATGATATCAAAACCCATTCTTTGATACACCACCCAATCGCCATTGGGAGAAATCTGAGGGTCCGAAACATATTGAAGATCAAAAATATCTAGATAGGAAAATTCCTTTTTTTGTGCTAAAGTGAACTGAAATATTGTTCCAAGGAGTAGTAAAAGAAATTGTTTGCGCATTGTTCTGGTTTTTTGAAGATTTTAAAAGTAATGCAATTCCATTTAGGATTCAAGACGATACTTTCCTATTATCTTTGAAAATCAATTTTGGATTATGGATTTTACCAATAAAAATGTTTTGATCACAGGAGCTTCCCGTGGCATTGGAAAGGCGGCCGCCATTGCTTTTGCACAAAAAGGGGCCAAAGTGGGCCTTAATTACAGAAGCAATGATGAAGCTGCCGAACTCACTTTAAAAGAATTGTCTGGAGAAGGACATCAACTTTTTAAACGGGACATTTCCCATAAAGAAGAAACCCAAGCCTTGATTAACGACTTTGTTAAAGCCTATGACCATCTGGATGTATTGGTAAACAATGCAGGGATTTCCATTTTTCACGAGATTGATTCGGTGGATTTTGACCATTGGACCGAGGCATGGGAAAAGACCTTTGAGACCAACCTATTTGCAGCGGCCAACCTTTGTTACTGGACGGCCAAAACCATGATGAAAACAGGGGGTGGACATATTGTAAATGTTTCCTCTCGGGGTGCTTTCCGAGGTGAACCCACCAAACCTGCGTATGGAGCCAGCAAAGCTGCCCTCAATTCCATGAGTCAGTCTTTGGCCAAAAAATTGGCGCCGCACAATATCTATGTGGGAGTCGTGGCCCCTGGATTTACCGAAACGGAAATGGCAGCCAAAACCCTTACCCCTGAAGAACGTGAAAACCTGCTTCGTGAATCTCCTTTTAAGCGAATGGCCCAACCTGAGGAAGTGGCACACGCCATTTTATTTTTAGCATCGGATGGAGCGGCCTACTCTTCTGGGACCATCATTGATGTGAATGGCGCATCATACCTAAGAAGTTAGAATATGAAAGCTGCCACAGTTGCCCAGTTAAAAAAAGAACTCCAATTCAAGTCGCAAGAAGAAGTGATGCAGCTCTGTCTGCGCTTGGCGCGATTCAAAAAAGAAAACAAGGAACTCCTCACCTATTTGCTTTTTGAATCCGATAGCGAGGAAGGCTATATTGAAACCGTAAAGGAAGAGATTGATGAAATGTTCGGGGACATCAACATTAACAGTTACTTCTACATTAAAAAGAGTGTTCGGAAAATCCTTCGAACGATTAAAAAGTACATTCGCTATTCGGGCAATAAGGCCACTGAGGTGGAACTGTTGCTCTACTTCTGTGAAAAACTGAAGTCGTTTCGGCCATCCATACAACGAAATACTACGCTCAAAAATTTATACCACCGGCAGTTGGGTTTTATTGAAAAGAAAATACCAGCGCTGCATGCAGACCTTCAGCATGATTATTCGATAATTTTGGAGGAATTACGTTGAAGTAAACTGTTACAAAGTGTCCGCACTTGAAGTATAAAATACACTTGCTGAGCTTTTCAACTCTACATTTTGTATGGCCCCAGAACCTTCAAAATGGAGCGTGATTCCTTTTATTTTGAAAGGAGTTTCAGGAACCGCCATTTGGTGCACCCCTTTTCCATTGATCAAAACTTCCAGGGTATCTTCTTTTGAAACCAATTCAAGATCAACAAAGTTGGCAAAGTCCACCCCAAAATCAGAAAAATCGTTCTTTTTGCCGCTTATGGTCTCGTCAAAAGCCAATACATTCAAATTGGAAGAGCATCCTTTTTTAGCCAACGGAATTCCAATGGCACCACCATCATACAATACATAAAGCTGAACCTCTTGACAACCGTTCAAGCCTTGTTCTAAGGTGTTTTTGACTTCCATGGAGAGTTCAAAATCATCCGTATAGATTTCACCAAAATCCTTGACAAGGTACAAGCTGAAACCAACACTGGTGGTTTTTAAGTCAATGCCATATTGAGCCAAAACCTCTGGGGTTATGGAAAGTTGTTGACCCTGATGGATTTCCTCTTTCTTGAGATAAATTGGAAGTGAATCCCGTTCGATCAACCCCAACCAATCCTTGGTTTGTATAAAAACATCATTCTCTTTTACAATGGTCCCATCCACCACCAATTTTGATTTAAAAAATCCTGGGCGATAATATATGCTGGTCGCTACACTGTCCAGTCTATTGATGGCCACCCGTTTGGTTTTATCCCAACTTTGTTGGATTTCAATTTTTGCAAGGTCATCGGCTGCGGAGGCATCGTACTCAAAGACCACGGAATTGGGAATTTCGTCACTGACAGGCCTGCTTTTAAACTTAAATTCTGATGCATCAACGTTTTTTCGGGTGGTCACGGCTCCAAAAATCGTAGCCAAGACCGCAATTCCCATTAACACTAAAATAAGGGTAGGTAGTTGAAAGGTTTTTATCTTACCCCCCACGGAAGTTAAAGTTGCTTTGGAAGGGGAATTGCCTACAAACTCGCGCCAATTTTTATACCCAATGTATTCCGAAAGAATATCCAAAGTCGCTGAGCTTGGGTTGGCCACTAGCTCTGCCCTGCCCCAGATTCTTTTTAAGGTGGTAACGCTCAATCGCTTCTTGGTGCCATCAAAAATAAGATCGTTCAATTCCTCAAAATCCTTATTGCTCCAATCCGAGCCACTGCCCCAGCCCAAGCGCTCTTCAATTTGCGCTACTAAACTATCAATCATATGGCGTTTCGATTTTTCCATAAATCTAAAAAGCATGTACTGGGCAACCTACTCTGAACAGGATTAATCCAGATTGAACAACTAACCGTGGGGATTTGGATAGTAGCACCATTTACTTTTACCCGAAATCAAATGTACTTGTAAAATTCAAATCATTAAAAAATGGACACATCATTAAAAAAACTGACATTGGGCATCTTGCTTCTTGTTCTTGGCTTTACTTCTTACGCACAAACTTCAAAACAACAAAAACCTCTCGAATTTCCATTTACGGAAAAGTATTGGTCACCCATAACGGATAATGTGGAATTCGTCACTTACAAATCAGTAAAAGCCGTCAAAAGTAAAGATGACAATCCCTTGTATATTCTTTTGATGGATTTTGATTTTGCCACTGGCACCATTGAGTTTGATGTTGAACTCAAGGGACAGGGATTTCCTGGAATCACATTTCATGTGGACAAGGATACCGTAAATTCGGAAACCTTCTACCTCCGTTATTTTGGTAAATCGGAACCTATTCGCAGAACCAACATGCAGTATGCAGCCATTATGGACAAAGTTAACCTTTGGGACCTCACCGACGACTATCAAGCGGCTACACAGCTTTATGAGAACCGGTGGAACCATGTTAAACTGGTTATTTCAGAAAATCAGTTGAGGGCTTATGTCAACGATATGCAAAATGCAGCCTTATGGGTGCCAGCTCTGGAGGGATTGACAAAATCGGGCAGCATTGGTCTTTCCGGCAATGTTATTTACGCCAACATGGTGGTTACGCCTAATGCTATTGAGGGTATCCCTTCTTCCGCAGGCTACGACCCCACCTCAAACGATTCTCGCTACTTACGAAACTGGTGGATCACTGAACCTGTTGATTTTCCTTTCGGAAAAGACTTGATGAAACAAATTTCTGTGAGTCCCGGTGTTGCCATTGATCCCACTTTATTGGATAGTACGGCCGTTTGGAAACCCATAAAAGCCGAACACCGGGCCATGGTAAACCTTACCAAAAAATATGGCAGTACCGAAAGTGGCGAACGCAAACTGGCATGGTTAAAAACCACTATTAGTTCGGATAAGGTTCAACAGAAAAAACTCAATTTTGGCTTTAGTGACGAGGTTTGGGTCTTTATCAACGGGCAGCCTTTGTACGTGGACAAAAACTACTATGGTTCCCCAGGCATGAAAGAACCCCGCGGAAGGTGTACCATTGAAAACACCACCGTTACTATTCCGCTACAAGAAGGTGAAAATGAAATCTTAATAGGGTTGACCAACTACTTTTACGGATGGGGCATCATTGCCCGTTGGGAAAATAATGATGGCCTAAGTTTCTAATTCGCAAACTATCTTGAAAAGGTCAATGTGAAACCATACGCGTTGGCCTTTTTTCTTTTGGCATAGGATTCCTTACGCTTTGATCATCCCTGGAATTTAAGCACAATCGATTCAAAAAGATTCAGTAAATTGGGGTTTGACTAACGACTCAATTTTACATGATGAAATTTCAACCCACCTCAACGAGGATTCAGGTACTGTTCACCTGTGTTCTCTCAATTCTATTTTTCCAAATACAAAATGCCCAAAATACCGTAGCTGTCGATACCAGTTTTTACAGCGGTTTTGAATGGCGGAACATCGGGCCCAATCGAGGGGGACGATCTTTAGGTTGTGCCGGAAGCCCTTCCCGACCCAACGAATATTATTTTGGGGCCACAGGAGGTGGACTCTGGAAAACCATTGATGGCGGAAACAACTGGACTTGTGTGACTGATGGACAAATCACAAGTTCCTCAGTAGGTGCCGTCGCCGTTGCCGAGACCAATCCAGATGTGGTCTACATCGGGATGGGTGAGACCCAATTACGGGGAAGCATTACCCAAGGCGATGGGGTTTACAAAACTACCGATGGCGGCAAAACATGGACTCATTTAGGACTTGAAGAAACCCAGGCCATTTCAAGGGTTCGTGTGGACCCAACCAATGAGAATATTGTATATGTTGCTGCACTAGGACATCCCTATGGAGATAATGAAGAGCGCGGGGTTTTCAAAAGTACCGATGGTGGAAAAACTTGGAAAAAAGTATTGTACGTCAGTCCCAAAGCCGGTGCTGCAGATTTAATCATTGACCGAAACAACCCCAATGTGTTGTACGCGAGCACTTGGCAAGTGTACCGTAAAGCATGGAAAATGTGGGGCGGTGGACCCGATTGTAAACTGTGGAAATCCACAGATGGCGGTGAAACTTGGACCGACCTTACCCAAAATCCCGGGATGCCCAAAGGGCCTATCGGAAAAATTGGGGTTACGGTATCACCAGTAGATTCCAACCGAGTTTGGGCTGTAGTAGAAGCCAATGAAGGGGGTGTTTTTAGGTCCGATGATGCTGGAAAGACCTGGGAACAAACCAACAACGAACGTAAGTTGAGACAACGGGCCTTTTACTATTCCCGTATTTATGCCGACCCAAAGGATAAGGATATCGTTTATGGGCTGAATGTGGATTTCTATAAATCAACCGATGGCGGCAAAACCTTTGATATTGAAATTGAAGTCCCACATGGAGACAACCATGATCTGTGGATTGATCCCAATAATCCAGACAGAATGGTAAGCTCCAACGATGGCGGTGGAACAGTGAGCATTAATGGAGGAAAAACCTGGACCGAGGAAGATTACCCTACCTCGCAATTTTATCATGTAATGGCCACAAGCGATGTTCCCTATCATGTAGTGGGTGCCCAGCAAGATAATTCCACTTTGGCCATGCCCAGCGAAGGATGGGATTTTATGCAGGCCCGAGGGCCCAACCACGGTTGGTATTATGCTGTAGGGGGTGGTGAAAGTGGATGGATTACACAAAGCCCCACCAACCCAGACATCTTCTATGCAGGAAGTCAGGGTGCACTGCTCACAAGATATGACCGAAGCAATGGACAGATCAGGGATATTCAAGTGTATCCGAGATTCTTTTCTGGGGAGCCCGCCAGTGCCCTTCCAGAACGTTGGCAATGGACTTTCCCCATCATGTTTGCACCAAAGGACCCGAATGTAATGTACACCTGTTCGCAGCACATTTGGAAAACCACCAATGATGGACAAACGTGGGAGAAAATCAGTCCGGACCTTACCTATGCCGACCCCGAAACTTTAGGAAAAACAGGTGGGGTGATCACCAATGACATGAACGGACCGGAGATTTATGCCACAGTTTTTGCGTTGGCTCCATCCAATCATGATATTAACACCATTTGGGCGGGATCAGATGATGGAAAAATCCATATCACCCTAGATGGAGGCGAAAACTGGGAGGATATCACCCCAGCAGACCTTCCAAAATATTCAAGAGTGAGCATTATTGAGGAGTCTGTTCATAATCCTGGCACCTTGTATGTAGCTGCCAACCGATATCAAGTAGATGACCGCGAGCCATACGTCTTCAAAACACACGATTACGGTAAAACATGGACCAAGATCATCAATGGAATAGCCCCGGGGCATTTTGCCCGTGCCATTCGCGAAGATCATGAACGGGAAGGTTTGCTCTTTTTGGCTACGGAACATGGGGTCTATTTTTCCATCAACGATGGAGACGACTGGCAATCCCTTCAATTGAACTTGCCCGATACACCCATTCGGGATTTGGTCATCAAGGACAACGATGTGGTGTTGGGCTCACACGGTAGAGGTTTCTGGATTTTGGACGACATTCAACCCTTCCGGGAATATTCTGAAGCATTGCTTACCCAAAAGCAAACACTTTTTAAGCCCACAGATGCCATTCGAGGTATTTATGATGCCACGTTCCAGTATCATCTTCAGGAGCAGGTGGACACCATTACCTTTGAAGTTTTAGATGCCAATGATAATTTAATTGATTCCTTCGGAGGAAATCAACCTAAATATGAGGAAGAAGGAGGCTCTTCATGGTGGGGAGGCAGTGACAGTACCAAACCCACTACGGCGAAAGGCTTGAACAGCTTTACTTGGAACCTTCGGTATCCTGGGCCTACCACATTTGATGGAATTATCATCTGGGGAGCCAAGGCAGATAGAGGTCCCATTGCTCCACTTGGCACCTATAAAATCAGGATGAAAGTGGGAGATGATGAAGTGGCCACTACACCTTTCAGCATCACAATGGACCCTAACTTAAAAGGGGTAACTGCAGCCGATCTTCAAGAACAGTTTGAGTTGGCTTCGAAAATTACGGAAAAGGCAACCATCGCCAATGAAGCGGTCATTAAGATCCGGGAAATCAGAAAACAATTGGATAGTTTGGGCAAAGGTATTTCCAGTAGACAATTTAAAAAGTTGTCCGAGGATTTTTTGGGTACTTTAACCGAGATTGAAGAAGATTTGTATCAAACCAAAAACCAATCGGGCCAGGATCCACTGAACTTTCCCATAAAGTTAAATAATAGGCTCAATGCCCTTCAGCGAAGTATCGAAACCGGTGATGCAAAACCAACGGATGCGGCTTATAAGGTCTATGATGAACTTTCAAAAGAGCTTGATATGCACATGGCCAAATTGAATGAGGCTTTGGACAAGCAATTGCCAAAAATCAGGGCCATTATGGAAAAAAATAACATTGTTTTGCCCATGAACATTAAGCAATAAAGTTTGGGGCTAGCATCGATTTTTGCTGGTCCCAAAATGTGCTATCTTTAAAGGAAGCCATAAAATTAACACGATGGGACAGACTTGGTTCAACTCCGTAGCATGCATTCTTGCCATACTGTTCGCGGTGAGCGCATGCAAAGACAGCTCAACACAAAACGATGCTATGCCCTCACAAGATCAAAAATGGTGGAAAGAGGCCATTGTCTACCAAATTTATCCGAGGAGTTTCAAGGATTCGGACGGCGATGGTGTTGGTGACTTACAGGGCATTATTCAAAAGCTGGACTACGTCCAAAGTCTTGGTGTAACCGCCGTTTGGCTCAATCCCATTTATACCTCTCCCAATGCAGACAATGGCTACGATGTCAGTGACTATCGAAATATTATGGAAGAGTTCGGTACCATGTCAGATTTTGACCAAATGCTGGACGGCATGCACCAAAGGGGGATTAAACTGGTCATGGATATTGTGGTCAACCACAGCAGCAATGAACACGAATGGTTCAAACAATCCCGAAGTTCACGAGACAATCCCTATCGGGATTATTACCACTGGTGGCCCGCCGAAAAGGGTGAGCCCCCCTATCGCTACAGTTTGTTCGATGCAAAAGGAGACGCTTGGCAATTCGATTCGCTGACCAATGCCTATTACCTGCACTACTTTGCCAAACAACAGCCTGACCTCAACTGGTCCAACCCAAAAGTGCGTCAAGAGGTTTATGATATCATGAAGTTCTGGGCCGAAAAGGGGGTGGATGGATTTCGCTTGGATGCGTTTCAGTTTGCGGCCAAGGATACCACTTATCCAAAGTTTCCGGATGGTTTTGAGAAAGATTTCATTCAATTCTACGCCATGCAGGATGGAATACACGACTATTTGAAAGAGATGAACCAAGAGGTTTTCAGCAAATATGATGTTATGAGTGTTGCTGAAGGTGCCGGTAGAAATTTTGAGGATGCCCATAAACTGGTAGACCAAAACCGGAATGAGCTTAATATGGCCTATGCTTTTGAAGGGGTGGATATCCCAAAATACGAAGGGTATGATTTGGCTACCATAAAAGAGGTCTTCACCAAATGGGACCAAGAATTTGCCAACGATGGTTGGCTTTCCATTTTTTTGGCCAACCATGACCAAGCACGAATGGTGAGTCGTTGGGGAAACGACAGTGAAGAATACCGGGATGTATCCGCCAAACTATTGAACACCTTCCTTTTGAGCATGCGTGGTACACCATACTGCTATTATAGCGATGAGTTGGGAATGACCAATATTGATTTTGATAGTATTTCACAATATCAGGATATAGCCGCAATCAATGGGTACCAAAAAGCACTTTCTGAAGGGGAGGATATGGAACTTTTCATGAAGCGGTTGAATTTCACCTCTCGTGACAATGGACGGACACCCATGCAATGGGATGGTTCTGAACATGCAGGTTTTACAAAAGGAACACCATGGCTTCCTGTGAATGACAATTATGTCTACATCAACGTGGAAGATGAAAACTCCAGCCCAAACTCCGTACTAAACCATTTTAGAAAAATGACGGAACTCCGAAAGAAAAACCCAGCCCTCATATATGGCGCATATGAACTTGTTGCAGCAGAACATCCAACTATTTATGCCTATACAAGGGTTTTGGAGGATGAAAAAGTGCTCGTTCTGTTAAACTTTTCAGAAGAAACCTCAGAAATAAAACTCAAAGATGACCAGGACAACCATTCAATAATGATCAATAATTATCCCAATATTGAATTCTTTGAAAATTCCGTAAAAATGAAACCGTATCAGGCTATAGTTTTAAATATCCAGTAGTGATTCCTGTAAAATCAGATTAATTCTAAATTAATCCCAGTCATTTATCTTACAGCGTATTATTCGTAATTTTACAATGTCAGGATGAATAAACTAGTTACCATAGGTACGGCAGTTCTCATTTTGCTTCAGAGCGTCAACATCCATTTTAAGGACTTGGTGGAACTGGGGCAACTGGTGGAGCATTACCAATTCCATAACGAGGAATATGGTGATAATTTTATGGTTTTTGTTTCAAAACATTATGGCGAGTTAAAAGCTTCCCACAGCGAGAAGCACCAAGAAGAAGAAAAAGACCATGAGAAACTCCCCTTTCAACATCAACAAACATCTTGTGCTCAACCCTTGGTTTTTGTGCTAGGGTCGGATAATTTTATCAATTCGCGCTCTGAGATTCCTGTTACCACCAAAGCTAATTTTCACTATCAAATGTCCTACTCCCTGGTTTGGGGAGATGGCCCTTTCCAGCCGCCCAAAACGCATAATTCATAGTATTTCAGCGCCGCTGAACACTTTCGGCAAGCCTTATTCTATTTTAATAATGCTATCATTTTCTATGAATCATGTTTTCAAAAATTATCAACTTTAGTCTAAAGAACAAGTTCATTGTTCTTCTGTTTACAGCGGCCATAACCCTTGTTGGATTATACTCGCTGTCACATATACCCATTGGGGCCGTTCCCGATGTAACCAACAACCAAGTACAGGTATTGACCACTTCCAATAGCTTGTCCACCCAGGACATGGAAAAGTTTATCACCTACCCTGTGGAACTTGAAATGGCCAACCTCCCGGGGGTCAAGGAAATCCGTTCGGTGTCCAAGTTTGGCCTTTCAGTGGTCACCATTGTTTTTGAGGACGATATGGGCACCTATTTGCCCAGACAACTTATCGCCGAAAAAATAAAGTCAGCTTCTAGCCGAATTCCCGAAGGCTTTGGAAGTCCGGAAATGGGTCCCATCACCACCGGGCTGGGTGAAATCTATCAATACGTTTTGGATGTGGAGCCCGAGTACAAAGGCCAGTACGATGCAACAGAACTCCGGACCATCCAGGATTGGATCGTAAAACGTCAGCTTTCCGGAATTCCCGGTGTAGTGGAGGTCAACACTTGGGGAGGGCGACTCAAACAATATGAAGTAGCCATTCAGACCCAAAAGTTGAATGCCTTTAACATCACCGCAAGGGAGGTTTTCACCGCTTTGGAAAAAAACAACAGTGTTACCGGTGGGGGTTACATCGAAAAAGTGAACCAAGCTTATTTTATTCGAGGCGAAGGCTTGGTCGGCAGCCTTAAAGACATAGAAAACATCGTGGTCACGACTAGAAATAGCATTCCCATTTATATAAAGGATATAGCCAAAGTCGGATTTGGCAGTGCACCCCGGTTCGGAGCCATCACTGGCAATGGCGAAGGGGAAAAAGTACTCGGCCAGATCATGATGCTCAAAGATGCCGATTCCAAACGCGTTATCGAAGCGGTCAAAGAAAGAGTGGCTTCCATTTCCAAATCCTTGCCCGAAGGGGTCTACATAAATCCCTTTTTGGATCGCAGCGAACTCATTGGAAGAACCACCTTTACCGTGACCGAAAACCTTGTCTTGGGTTGTTTGATCGTGATTTTTGTGGTGGTATTGCTGCTCGGAAACTGGCGGTCAGGTCTTGTAGTGGCATCGGTAATTCCACTCTGCTTGTTGTTCGCCCTTACCTTGATGAACATTTTTGGGGTAGATGCCAATTTGTTGAGTCTTGGTGCGATTGACTTTGGAATTATAATAGACGGAGCGGTTATCATTGTGGAATACATTGCATTCCAAATCACCCAGAAACAAACTGAAATAGCCAATTTGGGTAAACGTGAAGCGCAATTGTTCAAAGACGATATTACCTTAAAAGGAGCCACAAAAATGATGAACTCGGCCGTATTTGGGCAGCTCATCATTCTGATTGTTTTCATCCCGATTCTATCGCTCAGCGGCGTGGAAGGCAAAATGTTCAAACCCATGGCGCTTACCTTCAGTTTTGCGTTGTTAGGAGCCATTTTACTTTGTTTCACCTATGTGCCTGTAGCATCAGCAATGTTTTTAAAACCTACCAAGGAATCATCCAAAAACATCTCTACCCGTTTGGTCAATTGGATCAACAAACAATATGAGCCGGTCATCGAATGGGCCATGAGCAGTAAAAAACTGGTGCTCTCCATTGCGGCCGCACTATTGGTAGGGGCCATTTTGCTGTTCTCGACCATGGGGGGCGAATTCGTTCCTACCTTGGACGAAGGGGATTTCGTAATTCAGCCCGTACTTAAAACAGGAACATCGTTGGCCAAGACCGTTGAGACCACTACAAAAATTGAACAGATATTGTTAGATCAGTTCCCAGAGGTAAAACAGGTGGTAAGCCGTATTGGTGCTGCAGAAGTCCCCACCGACCCCATGTCAATGGAAGAGAGTGATGTGATTATTTCACTTTATCCCAAAGACGAATGGGTCTCAGCTGAAACCAAGGACAAACTGGCCGATAAGTTTAAGGAAGCTTTGGCCGTAATTCCGGGCATGGAAGTGGAATTTACCCAGCCCATTGAAATGCGTTTCAACGAGTTGATCACTGGGGTGCGTGCCGATATTGCCATCAAGATTTTTGGTGAAAATTTGGAAATATTGAACCGAAAGGCCAACGAGATCAAAAATCTTATCCAAGACGTGGAAGGAGCTTCGGACATTATTGTTGAAAAAGTGGAAGGTCTCCCTCAGATGAATGTTTCTTTTGATCGTGCAAAAATAGCCCGCCATGGGCTCAATATTGCCGACTTGAACGAAATGATCGCCATGGGATTTGCAGGTAAAATTGTAGGAAGTGTTTTTGAAGGTGAGCGACAGTTCGATATGGTAGTTCGATTGGATGCGGAAAATCGACAAGATATCTCCAATCTCAGAAACCTTTATGTGGATATTCCCAGTGGAGGCAAAATTCCAATGAGCGAACTTGCCGAGATTACCTATCAAAAAGGTGCGGCAAAAATTTCGCGAGATGATACCAAAAGACGCATCGTTGTGGGAATCAATGTTAGGAACCGAGACCTGCAATCTGTGGTGGACGATGTACAACTCCTGATAGATGAACATATACAATTGCCCCCGGGGTACACCATTACCTACGGTGGCCAGTTCGAGAACCTTCAAAATGCAAAAGCAAGGTTACTGATTGCTGTGCCTATTGCTTTATTACTCATCTTTATCATGCTCTATTTTGCCTTTGGCTCGGTAAAAGAAGCTTTGCTTATTTTTTCCGCTATTCCACTTTCTGCTGTGGGAGGTGTACTCCTGCTATGGCTAAGGGATATGCCCTTTAGTATATCGGCTGGGGTTGGGTTTATCGCCCTATTCGGTATCGCGGTGTTGAACGGAATTGTATTGATCGAGCATTTCAAAGAACTCAAAGGAAAAGATTTTGATTCCATGGAGGACCTTATCAAACAAGGGACAAAGGATAGGCTCCGTGCTGTGTTGTTGACCGCTTCAGCCGCTGCTTTGGGATTTTTGCCCATGGCAGTGTCCACCAATGCGGGCGCTGAAGTACAAAGACCTTTGGCAACCGTTGTAATTGGTGGATTGGTTACGGCAACCATGCTCACCTTGGTGGTATTGCCTGTTTTGTATGCGTATACCCACAACATTAAATTCCGTGGAATGAGAAAAAGAAGGAGAGCACGTAAATTGAACAAAAACGCGCTCACCATACTATTGCTTTTGGTAAGTGTTTCAGGGTTCTCCCAAACCAAATTGAACCTTGAAGATTTGATGGCACTTTCATTGGAAAACAACAAAGGCATCCAAGCAGGTTCGTTACTAGTGGACCAAGCGGAAACTCTTAAGGGAACCGCTTTTGAATTTGATAAAACAGACATTTATTACCAGTATGATGAAAATAACTTGGCATTGAACGGAGAGCCACTCAAGGTTTTTGGGGCACAACAACAATTTGAGTTCCCTACGGTGTATGGGGCCAAGAACAAGCTGCAAAAATCAAATTATGAGCTGCAGAAATCATCGTTTGAGATACAGAAGAAGCAACTCTACCAATCACTGAGCAATGCGTACTATCAATATCAGACATTGAACCAAAAAGCTAAGCTTTACGGAACCTTGGATAGCATTTATAGTACGTTTGCCCATGCAGCCAACAGACGTTTTGAGCTTGGGGAGACCAATTACCTGGAAAAAGTCACCGCTACGGCCAAGCAACGCCAAATTGCAAATACCTATTCCAAAATAAAACAGCAGATTTTGACTTCGTATGGTCAGATTGTGAGTTTGGTACAAAGTGAGGACACCTTGCAAATTGTGGATGAAAAACCCGAAAAGCTTAAGGTACTGAATGCCCAAGGGATGTTGGACACGGAAACCTCATTTTTGGATAACCGTCAAGCGCTGAGCAATGCCCAAAAGAGTTTGGAAGAAAATAGATTGTTGCCCGACCTTAACCTTGAATACTTCCAAGGAACCAATAGTGGATTGGGAACATCCTTGTACGGTATTCAATTAGGTGTTCGCATTCCAGTTTTCTTCTTTGGGCACAGTAGCAAGGTTAAATCGTCCAAGATACAGGCCAAGATCACGGAGATGGAGAACACCGAAATCACCGTTGCCATGAACCAACGCTATAAAACGCTGTTGGGACAACTGGAGCAGCAGGCCAAGGAACTCTCCTATTACGAGGAAGAAGGCGGTCTATTGTCCGATCAAATTTTGAAAGCTGCCTCAGGGAACTTTCAAAATGGGGAAATCGACTTTTTCCAATACATACAAAGTTTGGAAAACGCCTACGATATCCAGCTCAATTATTTGGATGTGCTCAACCAATACAATCAAACTGTAATCGCCATTAATTACTTGACAATAACATTATAAAAATGAAACATATACTTCAATTAGCCGTTGTTTTCCTTCTGTTGATGGGCTGCGGCAATAAGAACAGTGGAGCATCCGCTTCCGAAGAACAAGGAGAAGAAACAGGAATCACGGTCACACAAGATCAATTCAACACCAATGATCTAGTGATTGGTCCTATGGAGAAAAGAACTTTCCCGAAAATGGTGGAAACCTCTGGAATGATCGATGTCCCGCCGGAAAATCGGGCCAGCGTTACGGCGTTTATGGGCGGTTTTGTGAAACAGACATCGCTTTTGGTTGGTGATCAAGTGAAAAAAGGACAGCTTTTGGTGGTCTTGGAAAACCAAGAATTTGTGAAAATGCAACAGGAGTATCTCGAGGTATTCAACCAGTTGGATTACTTAAAAGCAGAGTTCGAAAGAAACCAGACCCTTTTTGAGGAGAAAATCGCCTCGCAAAAGAACTTTCTCCAAGCCAAGAGCAATTACGAAACGGCCAAGGCACGCTACCAAGGTTTGAGGGAACAACTACAAATGCTCAATATTTCACCCAACAAAGTAGAGCAGGGCACTATTTCATCACAAGCGGCTATTTATGCCCCTATCTCGGGCAGTGTTACCAAAATGAATGTGGCCAAAGGAAGTTATGTTTCGCCTGCTACCCAAATTTTGGAAATCGTGGACAATGAACACGTACACTTGGAACTGACTGTTTTTGAAAAGGATATTTTGAAAGTAAAAAAAGGACAAAAAATCCAGTTCAAAATTCCAGAAGCTTCTGCCGAAGCATTTGACGGTGAAGTCTACTTGGTGGGCACATCCATTGACGATGCCAAACGAACCATAAAAGTACACGGACACTTGGAACATGAGGAAGATGCAAATTTTCTTCCCGGAATGTTTGTAGATGCCATGATCATGACAGATACCACCAAAACTTGGTCATTGCCCGATGAGGCCGTAATTGAATCCGAGGGCAACCATTATGTGCTTAAATTGATCGAGGAAAAGGACGGAGGTTATTCCTTTGAAAGGGTAGCCGTAAAGCAAGGCGGCACCTATGGTGGGTATACCGAAATCTTATCAACTGGACTGAACGAAACGGACCAGTTTTTGACCAAGGGTGTCTTTGATCTGATCGGGGGATAAATTTATCCCAGACCCACATCCAAGGTCATCATAATAATAAATCCACCGATAAAGCCCATTGTGGCGATATCGGTGTATTTGTCTTGTTGCGTTTCTGGAATCACTTCCTCAACCACCACAAAGATCATAGCTCCGGCAGCAAACGAAAGTGCGTAAGGAAGAATAGGCTCAAATGTCAATACGGCCCAAGCTCCCAAAACACCTGCAATGGGTTCCACAAGGGCAGAGGCTTGACCGTACATCCAACTTTTTCTTCGGCTGAGACCATGCCTGCGCATGGGTACCGCAACGGCAAAACCTTCTGGAAAGTTTTGCAACCCAATACCCAAGGCCAGAGCAACGGCACCACCAATTGTGGCACCTTCAAAACCTGAGGCCACACCTCCAAACAGAACGCCCACGGCCAATCCTTCGGGAATATTGTGCAAGGTAATGGCCAAAACCAATAGCGTGGTGCGGTGCCAAGGGGTCTTTACTCCCTCTGCTTCGTCCATTTTAAAATTGATATGCACGTGGGGCAAAATCTTATCAAGTCCAAAAATAAAGGCAGCACCCATTAAAAACCCAACAGCTGCCGGAATCACTTTAACAAAACCTTCACCAGGGCTCATTTCAATTCCAGGCGCCAACAAACTCCAAAAACTGGCAGCAACCATGACACCTCCTGTAAAGCCCAACATTCCATCCATCAAGGCGCGATTCGGGCTTTTGAATAAAAAAACCAAGCCTGCCCCCGCAGCGGTCAGTCCCCATGTAAAGAGCGTCGCGTACAATGCGGCCAATACGGGGTCTATTTCTTGAAAAAATTGAATCACTTGATCCATCAGTCGTTCTTTTTTACGTAAAGGTTAGCTGCAATTTGATGTGATATTCGCATTTCCTTGCCATCCAATTGAATGCGAAGGGAATTATCAAAATCTTCTTTGTCAATTACTTGGATCGTGTTGCCCAAGGCAATATTGTTCTTGTCCAAAAACTTAAGAAAGGGCACGGAAGAATCTTTTACCCCAACACATATTCCTTTGGAGTTGATGGGCATTTCGCTGAGCAACTTTTCATCACGCTCCTGAAATTTTCCATCCTTGGTGGGTATGGGGTCGCCATGCGGGTCGTATTTGGGAAAATCAAGAAGCTCATCGAGCTTATCGATCAATTTTTCACTTTTGATGTGCTCCAACTGTTCAGCCACCTCATGCACCTCATCCCAAGTAAAATCCAATTTTTCCACCAAGAAAACTTCCCACAATCGGTGCTTTCTAATAATGGACAAGGCTGTTTTTATTCCAGCATTGGTTAAAGAAACGCCTTGATATCGGACATAATCCACCAATCCCTTTTCCGATAATTTCTTGGCCATATCGGTCACGGAAGATGGTTTTGTTTCCATCTGTTCCGCAATGGCGTTGGTGGTTATCAACTCAGAATCGCCACCTCCCAAATGAAAAATGGTCTTCAAATAGTTTTCTTCTGATCGGGTCATCAAAAAATATTTTTTCAAAAATACATTTTTATTTAACAAAATCTATTTTTAGATTTGTCTAAATTTAATTTTATACTAGTTGAAATCAAGCTGTAAACATATTGTACTTTTAGGGGTGGCTTTGATAAGCGGTTGTTGTTTTGCCCAAACAGTATCTTTGAATGGGAAAGTAACCGACAACGGGGAACCATTGCCCTTGGCAAACGTGGTGTTGAAAAGCACCGAAATTGGAACCGCCACGGATATTGATGGTGCATTTGAATTGACCAATATTCAACCAGGAGATTATGTGCTGTTAGTGACTTCATTGGGATATCAACGGTATCAAACCAAGATCAGTCTGGGAGCAGGAGCGCATAAAAGCATCAGCATACAACTGGAACCCACTGCACAAAGTTTAGATGAAACCGTGGTAACGGGAACCCTGAAACCTGTTAGCCGATTGGAAAGTCCGGTTCCTGTGGAAGTCTACTCCCCTACTTTTTTCAAAAAGAATCCTACGGCGAGTGTCTTTGACGCCCTCCAAAATGTGAACGGAGTGCGACCACAGATTAACTGCAATGTGTGCAATACAGGAGACATTCATATCAACGGACTGGAAGGACCCTACACTTTGGTTCTTATTGATGGGATGCCCATTGTAAGTGGATTGGGGACCGTGTACGGTTTAACAGGGATTCCAAATTCCCTTATTGAGCAAATTGAAATTGTAAAAGGTCCTGCTTCCTCACTTTATGGAAGCGAAGCGGTGGGCGGCTTAATCAACATCATCACCAAAAATGCTTTGAGCGCTCCAGAATTTTTTGCTGATGGCTTTGCCACCGGTTGGGGCGAATACAATTTGGATGTAGGCAGTAAAATAGCTGTCGGAGATAAAACAAACCTGCTTTTGGGTATCAACTACTTCAATTATGATGTTCCCGTGGACAATAACGGTGATAATTTTACCGATTTGACCCTTCAGGACCGCATCTCCATTTTTCAAAAATGGGATTTTGAACGAAACGATAACCGACTGCTCTCTTTGGCTGGACGCTTTTTTTATGAGGACCGCTGGGGCGGAGAAATGCAATGGACACCGGAGCATCGTGGTGGGGATGAGGTTTATGGAGAAAGTATTTATACCCGTCGATGGGAGGTTTTGGGGAAATACCAATTGCCGATGGAAGAAAAGTTTCTCCTTTCGTTTTCCTATAATGATCATAATCAAAACTCAGTGTACGGCGATACGGAGTATTTGGCAGACCAGCGCATTGGTTTTGCACAATTGACTTGGGACAAAACTTTGGGTCAACATGATTTGTTATTCGGAA
Source organism: Muricauda sp. MAR_2010_75 (assembly GCF_000745185.1). Classification (NCBI taxonomy): domain Bacteria; kingdom Pseudomonadati; phylum Bacteroidota; class Flavobacteriia; order Flavobacteriales; family Flavobacteriaceae; genus Allomuricauda; species Allomuricauda sp. MAR_2010_75. The sequence goes on along the minus strand of NZ_JQNJ01000001.1, from coordinate 1,666,732 downwards.
GTGCCATTCGCTACAACTATTACGATGACAACACACCCGCGACCACTGAGGCCGATAATATTTGGATTCCCAGTGTATTTGCTCAAGATGAGTTCGCTTTCGCGCCTAAACACTCTTTTTTGGCAGGATTACGGTATGATTATGACCAACGGCACGGCACTATTCTAACACCACGAGCTGCTTACAAATGGAAAATCTCGGACAATGATATTTTTCGGGTGAACGCGGGTACTGGATTTCGAGTTGTGAACTTGTTTACCGAAGAACATGCAGCCCTCACAGGCGCAAGGGAGGTGGTCATTGCCGAAGAATTAAAACCCGAACGCTCCGTAAATGTCAACCTTAACTATTTGAAGAAAATATATAGCGACAACGGCACCTTTATCAGTTTGGATGCTTCTGCCTTTTATACCCGGTTTTCTAATGTGATCTTGCCCGATTATGAGACCAACCCCAACCAGATCATATATGATAATTTAGATGGAAAATCCGTTTCACAAGGTATCAGCGCCAATTTGGACATTGCTTTTCCGAGTAGTTTTAAAATTATGGCGGGAGCCACTTGGCAAGATGTAAGCAGCACCGAAAATGGTGTGACCCAACAACAAATCCTTACTGAGAGCATTACTGCCACTTGGAACCTTTCTTATACCTTTCGCAGTTTGGATTTGACCATGGATTATACCGGAAATTTATATGGACCAATGCGATTGCCCCTTTTGGGTGAACTGGACCCGAGACAGGAATATTCCCCCACTTGGAGTATCCAGAACATCCAGTTTACGTACAAAGGACTGAACAATTTTGAGGTGTACGGAGGAATAAAAAACCTATTGGATTGGACCCCGAACCGCGGTAATCCCTTTATTATTGCCCGAGCCAATGATCCGTTTGATAAAGAAGTGACTTTTGATAGCAATGGTAATGCTGTGGCCACTCCAGATAACCCCTACGCACTCACCTTTGACCCGACTTATGTTTATGGCCCCAACCAAGGTATACGAGGTTTTTTTGGGCTGAGGTATACCGTGTTTTAGTTTCAAAACCAAAAAAACACTACTTTTAAAGTAAAAGGGCGCACACCCTTAATTTGCATAAAATGAAACTAAACCCAGAACAAAAGAAAGAAGCCCATGATATGATGGAGCTTTGGGAAGGTGATTTGTTGGAACGTTATCCCGAAAAACCGAGTAAGTCTAAACAAGAATTCCGAAACTACGACGACCCTGCTCGGGATACCGTAAAGGAATTTTATCGGATGAACCATACGTACCAGACCTATGATTTTGTCTTGGAAAAGGAAAAGGAATTCCTCTCGCTTGATCGTCGTGAAATGGGCCTTTGGGATGCCGTGGAGTATTTAAACACCTTAGTGGACGACTCTGACCCCGACATTGATTTGGACCAAACCCAACACCTTTTGCAAACTTCGGAGGCCATTCGTGCTGATGGTCAACCAGATTGGTTTGTGTTGACAGGGTTCCTGCACGATTTGGGCAAGGTTCTGTGTTTGTTCGGTGAGCCACAATGGGCCGTGGTGGGCGATACCTTCCCAGTGGGTTGCCAATTTTCGGACAAAATTGTCTATCCAGAATTCTTTACGGCCAATCCCGATATCAACAATGAACAATACAACACCAAGTTGGGTGTGTACAAGGAAAACTGTGGGTTGCGCAATGTGCACATGTCTTGGGGTCACGATGAGTACCTCTACCATGTAATGAAGGATTATCTGCCCGAAGAAGGGCTTTATATGATTCGATACCACAGCTTTTATGCACAACACAAGGAACATGCTTATGATCATTTGATGGATAAACACGACCATGAAATGTTCAAGTGGGTGAACAAATTCAACCCCTATGACCTGTACACCAAGGCGCCTGTGCGGCCCAATGTAAAGGAACTTCGACCCTATTATGAGGATTTAGCCGCCAAATATCTGCCCGATACAATTCGGTTTTAGTGGATGGTACAATTCATCAGTTTTTTTGTGTTTACAGCCTTCGTGGCTGCCTATTCCAGCTGGAAGTTAAGAAAGGACAAACTTTCTACTCAAGATGGTTACTTTTTAGGGGGACGTAGCCTAACCGGAATCGTTATAGCAGGTTCCTTGCTCTTGACCAACATTTCTACCGAGCATTTGGTGGGCATGAACGGCGATGCCTATAAACATGGGGGCATTATCATTGCTTGGGAGGTCACATCGGCTTTGGCTTTGGTAGCTGCAGCTCTGTATTTTGCGCCTCGCTATCTGAAAATGGGACTTACCACCATCCCTGAATTTTTGGAAAAACGTTTTGACGGTCTCACCCGAACCATCATTGCATTTTTGTTGATCATATCCTTTGTTTCCACACTTTTACCCATCGTACTCTATTCTGGGGCCATCAGTATTGAACAGATTTTTGATATTTCCGGGCTACTGGGCATTACCCAAAACGAAGGGCTTTGGTTAACGGTAGTGACCGTGGGTTGCATTGGTGCTGTCTATGCAATTTTCGGTGGATTAAAAATGGTGGCGTATACCGATACCATAAATGGTTTTGGCCTATTGATTGCGGGAATTTCCATTCCTGTTTTGGCGCTCTGGAGTATTGGAGATGGACATATTTTTGAAGGTTTGCGAATGGTTTTTGAAAAAGCTCCTGAGAAATTCAATGTCATTAGCAATGAGGTTTCCATGGGCGAAGGTTCCCGAGATGCCATTATGCCTTTTGGCGTATTGTTTACCGGATTGATCATCAACCAACTCTATTTTTGGACCATGCATCAATCCATTATTCAACGGGCTTTAGGAGCCGTGAATTTAAAAGAGGCCCAAAAAGGGTTGCTGTATACGGGATTGTTAAAAATCTTGGTCCCTCTGATCATTGTTCTCCCGGGCATCATTGCCTATTACTATTTCAACGATACGTTCTATGACCAAAAAGAGCTGGTATATCCCAGTTTGGTGAAAAAAGTGCTTCCCTTTTGGATGACCGGTTTTTTTGTGGCCGTGTTAATGGGCGCCATTTTAAGTACCTTCAACAGTGCTTTGAACAGTGCGGCCACCATCTTTAGTTTGGGTATCTATAAAAGATATGTGAACAAAAACGCCAGTGAAAAACGATTGGTCCTCATGGGAAAAACCACATCCGCCTTATTGGCCCTATTTGCCATAGGAATCGCCCCATTCATTGCCCATGCCCCCCGAGGGCTCTACCAGTTGTTGCAACAGCTCAATGGCATCTTTTTTATTCCCATGGCCACCGTGATTCTGGCCGGATTCTTTCTACCAAAGGTTTCCGCAAAAGGAGCCAAAGTAGGATTGTTGTTTGGATTAGTCTTCTACATTGTTACCAATTTTATCTTTCAGGTTGATATGCACTACGTGCATATTTGGGGGATTGAGTTCGTCTTGAACATTGGGGTGATGTTATTGGTATCACGCTGGTCTCCGAGAGTCAATACTTTTAGCATCACGGATATTGGTGTGGTTGATGTTACCCAATGGAAATACGCAAAAGCGTTCAGCCTGTTTTTAGTATTGGCCACTTTGGCTGTGTACATTTTATTGGGCAACGTGGGATAGCTCGTAGGAATGCATAATTCCCAACAAATCCAAGACATTTGATCTCCTATTCTTAACTTTGGTCATATTTCAATCCAATGAACTCAAAAGAATTGATATCGGATTGGTTCCGCAAATGGGAAACAGGGGATTTTTACAACCTCCCCGTAACAGATAACTTTAAACATACCAGCCCTTTTGGAACCATCAATGGAAAAAAGGCGTACCTCAACCTGGTGGAACAAAACAGAGACAAGTTTTTGGGCTACCAATTCAAACTCCATGATGCGCTTTATGGCAACAACAATGCCTGCGTTCGGTACACTGGAACCCAAGGGGATTTTAGCTTGGAGGTCAGTGAATGGTACTATATGAAAGGCGGATTAATTAAAGAAATTGTGGCTTACTATCACATTGGTGAGATTGCTGAAGACCGAAAACTTTCCCAATAGTGCGCTACTATCTCCCTTTATGTATTTTTGAGGCATGTCCCACTACGACTATATCATTTTAGGAGCCGGAGCTGCTGGTCTATTATTAGCGGACGCCTTGGGCAAGGACGAACACTTTGTCTCTAAATCCATCTTGATCTTGGATAGGGACGACAAATCCCAAAATGATCGTACCTGGTGTTTTTGGGAACGTGGCAAAGGCGAATTCGATGAGTTGATCCACAAAACTTGGGATAAGATTTATATAGGCGGCCAACAATTTCAAAAATCAACTTCCATTGCGCCATACACCTACAAAATGCTCCGTGGCATTGACTTCTACAACCACTTTTTACCAAAGGTAAAAGCCTATCCCAACATTACTTGGGTGCAGAAAGAAGTGCAACATATTGAAGAGCGGGAAAATGAGGTTTTGGTAACCACTTCCTCCCAAAGATATACGGGACAAACGGTATTTTCCAGCCTCTATGACCCTTCCATCCATCTAAAGCAGAGGAAATTTCCAGTTTTGCAACAACACTTTATTGGGTGGCAAATAAAAACCAAACGGTCGGTTTTTAAACCGGAGGAGGCCACATTTATGGACTTTTCTGTGCCTCAAAAGGGCAACACCCGCTTTATGTATGTGCTTCCTTTTTCAAGTAATGAAGCTTTAGTGGAATACACCTTGTTTTCGGAAGAACTTTTGGAAAAAAAAGAATATGAGGAAGCCCTCAAAACATATATCCATAAAAAGTACAACGATACTCCTTACGTCATCCAAGAAACGGAGTTTGGGAGCATTCCCATGACCTGCTATCCATTTCATCTACATAATACCGATGGAGTTTTTCATATCGGAATTGCGGGCGGATGGGCTAAACCAAGCACAGGTTATACGTTTTATAATACCAGCCGACAAGTCCCAAAATTGGTAGAGCACCTAAAAGCGGGCAAGCCATTGTCCAAGTTCCGTAAAAAAAGCAGGTTTCAATTCTACGATATGCTTTTGCTCGATATTTTGTACGAGAACAATCACTTGGGACACGACATTTTTGAATCGATGTTCAAAAGAAGAAAGGCTTCGCTGATCCTAAAATTCCTGGAGAACGAAACCAATTTGTGGGAAGAGCTTCAGATTGTCATGGCACCAAAGCCAATGCCTTTTATTAAAGCACTTTTCAAACGGATTTTCTAAACCGTTCGATTCATCAATGCCTCACCAAAGGTTTTTAAAAGTTGCTTTCTGGCTGCTGGCAAGTCTAAAGTGTCCAATACATCAAAAGCTGTTTGGGTATACCTCTCAATGGCCTTTTTGGTTTCATCCACAGCACCACTTTCCATGAAAATTGTTTTCGCAGCTTCAATTTTAGCATCTGCATCCTCTGGTTTTATGGAATATAAATGCAACAAGCCCTCTTGATCGTCTTTTAAGGCTTTTTCCAACGATTTTAGGTACAAATATGTCTTTTTGTTCTCCATAATATCGCCCCCAACCTGCTTACCAAAGGTCTTGGGGTCGCCAAAAGCGTCTAAATAGTCATCCTGCAATTGAAAAGCAATGCCCAGATTACGTCCAAATTCGTAAATGGCTTCGGCTTCTTTTTGTGGAGCGTTGGCCACAAGAGCTCCCATCTTCATGGCGGCTGCCACCAAAACGGAGGTCTTGTATTCAATCATTTTAATGTATTCTGGAATGGTCACATCGTCACGGGTCTCAAAATCCACATCGTATTGCTGCCCTTCACACACTTCAAGGGCCGTTTTGCTGAACAGTTTTGTGAGCTTTTTATACGTTTCGGCTGGGTAGCTTTCTAAAAATTGATACGCTAAAATCAGCATGGCATCCCCGGAAAGAATCCCCGTATTTACATCCCATTTTTCATGTACCGTAGTTTTTCCACGTCGTAGAGGGGCATCATCCATAATGTCATCATGTACCAACGAAAAGTTATGGAACATTTCTATGGCCAGTGCGGCATCCAGGGCATCTTCCATTTTTCCGCCAAAGGCCTCGGCCGTCATCAAGGTGAGTATGGGTCGCATCCGCTTACCACCCAACCCTAGTATGTATTGAACGGGTTGGTAGAGGTTCTTAGGCTCCCCCAATTGGATTTTTGCCTCGAGATACGTAACAAACTGCCCCCTATACTGACTAATGATATCGATATCTGCCATAGTGCCAAAAATACATGCAAAAAACCAAAAAACAGTACAATCCAATAATTCCTTGGAAAACATAAGCATCCAACGGCGTAAACGCTCATCCTAAAAAAAATGCCCTAAAAATGCAATAGATTTAAAAAGTTTCGTCTTTACAAATGAAGAAAGCAACCAGTTCTTTTTGAATGGCCGCCAAGACAGAAAACAGAAATAACCTAACCACATTTTTCAATGAAGAATATCATTCATTGAGAGCATATGTGCAGTCCAAGATCCGGGATACCTCGGAACGTGATGCAGAGGACATTGTGCAGGACGTGGCGTTACGGGTGTTTTCCAAGGCCGATGACATTCTGCCCATCAATAATATTGGGGGGTTTGTTTACAGTGCCATCAGAAATAGGATCATTGATATTATGCGTGGTAGGAAGGAGCACAAATACTCCAGTGATGATATTGATCGCCAATGGCAAGAATTTGCGGAGTTGTTTTACGGCGATGCGGACAATTCCTATTCCCCAGAATTGGAAAAAGCCCTAAAAAATGCTGTAACAGAATTGAAACCAGCGTATAGGGACATCATCATCGCCATTGATTTTGAAGGCTATACCTATAAAGAAATAGCATCGAGAACCGGTATTCCAACGGGCACCTTGATGTCAAGGAGACATCGTGCCATGTCATTGTTATTACAAAATCTAGAAAATATAAAAGAATTAAAAAGTATGTAGTTATGGAACATTCAAAAGACTTCGAGAAAAGAGTGGAAAAAAAAGTGGAGCACTATGTAAAAAAGGTGGTCAAAGTAATAGCCATGGTCATTTTGGGGGCCATTCTGTTTTTACTGGCCAATTATCTGCTCATGTGGTTGTGGAATTGGCTTATGCCGGAAGTCTTCGGACTATCCACCATAACCTACTGGCAAGCCTTGGGTATTTTTATACTAGCTAAGCTTTTGTTTGGATTTGGAGGTGGCGGTGGAAAAAACAAGGGCAAATCCAGTCACAAAAAGAAATTTAAAGCAACACATGGGTGTAGCACCATGCGAAGGGATTTTGATCAGTGGAAACACTACGAGCAATTCTGGAAAGAAGAAGGTGCGGAAGCCTATAAGAACTACGTGGAACGAATCAAAAACAACAATCATGATACCGAGTAAAAAGAACATCATTCAAGAACGCTATAAGCGTCAGCACAGATCCTTTTTCTGGAGTTTACGATCCAAAACAACAATCCAATCCAAAAAAGATTTCCATTATCGTCATTATATCGTTGGTTGGTCCCATTGAAAATAATGGTTTAGGCCTTCGTTAAATAATTGTAAAACCTTGGAAACTTTTTTTGTTTTTAAAGTTTCCTGCGTTATTTTTGCCGCTCATTATGAGGGAAAAGATAATACAAAAGGCAACGGAGCTGTTCTTAAACTTGGGTTTTAAGAGTGTGACCATGGACGATTTGGCTAATGAGATGGGGATTTCCAAAAAGACAATCTACTCCCATTTCAAGAACAAGACAGAGCTTGTGGAGGAATGCACCTCCAATCTGTTCTGTGTTATTTCAGGTGGCATAAACGAGATTATTGCACAACAAAAGAACCCCATCGAGGAACTCTATGAGATCAAAAAGTTTGTGATGTTGCATTTAAAGGACGAAAAATCATCCCCCCAATACCAATTGCAAAAATATTATCCCAAACTGAGCCGCACCTTAAAGCAGCGACAGTATGAGGTAATGTTGGGCTGCGTCAAGGACAATGTAAACCGCGGTATGGAAATGGGGATTTACCGTGATAACCTTAATGCTGAATTTATATCCCGAATCTATTTTTGTGGGGCTACCTGCATTAAGGACAACGAACTTTTTCCCATGCAGCTCTTCTCAATGCCCCAGCTCATGGACTATTATCTGGAATACCACCTCAGGGGCATTGTTACCCCAAAGGGACGGAAAATACTAAACTCAATCATCAATTCAAATCAAGAATAAATGCGAACAACCCTAATCAGTTTATTTTTACTATTGCCGTGGCTCTCATCAGCACAGGACTCCATTCCAAGTTTCAGTCTTGACGAGGCCATCCAGTATGCTTTAGAGCATAATTATAGCTCCATAAATGCATCCAGGGATTTAGTGGATGCCCAAAAACAAAAATGGGAGACCATTGCAACCGGGCTGCCCCAAATTTCAGGAGCCATCAGTTATCAAAATCAATTAAAGCAGCCGGTATCCCAGATTCCTGCCGAATTTTTTGGCGGTGAACCGGGAACCTATCAAGAAGTGGTCTTTGGCCAACCACAATCCGCTTCGGCTTCGGCCACGTTAAAACAGCAAATTTTTGATGGGTCGTACATTGTGGGCGTACAGGCCACCAAGACCTTTTTGGACTACAGCCAGAACAACAAGGAGAAAACCAATCTCGATGTTAGAAAAGCTGTGGTAGAGGCCTATGGCAATGTGCTCTTGGCACAGGAAAGTGTTTTGATCTCGGAGAAGAACAAAGCAACTTTGGAGAAAAACCTGTATGAAACCCGACGAATCTATGAAAACGGTCTGGGTGATGAAGAAAGTGTGGACCAATTGCAGATCACGCTTTCCTCTGTGGACAACCAATTGAAGAATGCCCAACGTTTGGAAAAAATTACCCTACAGATGCTCAATTTGGTCTTGGGACTTCCAACGGAATCTCCAACGGTATTGACCGAGGACCTCGATGTACTTACCCAAAAACAAATTGATTTGGGATTGTTGGATACCGATTTCAACATTGAAAACAATGTGGACTATAAATTGGCCACTAACCTTACCGAGCAGCGCTATTTTGAGTTGAAGCTTGCAAAAAGTAGAGCATTGCCAACCCTCAATGCCTTTGTCAACTACGGAGGAAATTCCTTTAGTGACAGTTTTAATTTCTTGAGCAGTGGGCAGCAATGGTTTGGTTCATCAGTATTGGGTGTGGACCTGAGCATTCCCATTTTTAGTTCCTTTGGACGAAGTGCCAGTACCCAGCGAGCCAAAATAGCCCTGGAAAAAGCCAAGACCCAATTGACCGAGGCACAAGAACAGATTCGGCTTCAGTTGGAAAGCGCCAAAAGCGATTACATATTGGCCGTTGAACAATATGGTACCTCAAAGGAAAACCTTGAACTGGCCGAACGCATTGAAAACAAAAATCAAATTAAATATTCCGAAGGTTTGGCCACCAGCTTTGAATTGCGGCAGGCCCAGACCCAATTGTATACCAGTCAACAAGAATACTTACAATCCATGGTGGACGTCATCAACAAGAAAACCGAATTGGAAACTATACTAAATCAATAACAATTAAAAAACAACATATCATCATGAAAAACATCCTATATATATTTTTGACAGCTGTAGTTTTGGCTTCTTGTGGAGGAGGAGGTAAAAATACAGTTGAGGGCGTTCTGGAAAGCAAAAATCTAGAGGCCATACGAGCCAAACGTAATTCCCTTACCGAAGAATTGAAAGCCTTGGAAGGGCAGGTTAAGCAATTAGACGAAGCCATTGCAGAATTGGATGATAATTCCAAACTACCATTGGTCTCCGCCTTAACCGTACAACCCGAAGAATTCCATCACTATTTAGAATTGCAAGGTGACGTTATGACGGACCAAAACGTTCTGATTTACCCAGAAATGGCCGGAACACTTTATCGCGTGTACGTAAAAGAAGGGGATAAAGTCAGCAAAGGACAGGTTCTTGCTTCCATTGATGATGGTGGACTTTCCAGTCAACTGGCACAGTTACGGACCCAAGCAGAGTTGAGTAAGACCACTTTTGAGCGTCAAAAGAGACTTTGGGAACAAAACATCGGTTCCGAAATCCAGTTCCTACAGGCCAAGACCAACTATGAGGCCCAACAAAGCGCTGTAAAGCAGTTGGAAAGCCAAGTGGCCAAATCCACTATACGGGCTCCCTTTTCGGGAATCATCGACGATGTAATCAAAGATCAAGGTACCGTGGTGAGTCCAGGGCCAGGATCGGAGATTTTCAGGATTGTGAACCTGTCGGACATGTACATCGATGTGGAAGTGCCCGAAGCGCACCTACCCAATGTAACCCCGGGCAAAATGGTGGATGCTTACTTTCCAGTGTTGGGCGAAACGGTCTCGACCAAAGTACGCCAAACCGGAAACTTCATTAACCCCAGCAATCGCTCTTTTATAGCAGAAATTCCTGTGCCCAATACCAATGGACACATAAAACCCAATTTAACGGCGCAGGTAAAAATCAATGATTATACCAATGAAAATGCCATTCTTATTCCGCAAAGCGTTGTTTCGGAAAATGCGGAAGGGGAGCAATACGTATATATCGTTGCCGAAGAAAACGGGGAGGTAATTGCCAAAAAATCAATCATAACACCAGGCAAGACCCAGGGCGATTTTCTTGAGGTCCTTGAAGGAATTTCAGCAGGAAGCCAAGTGATCGTAGAGGGTGCCCGAAGTATACGTGACGGGCAAACTATTAAAGTGTTGGATACAACAGCAACTGCAAAAAACTAATTAACCAAAATGGAAAAAGCCAAAAAGAACGCAAATAAAGAATTTCGCCTTTCGTCATGGGCCATAGACAACCCGTCTGTGATCTATGTGATGATCGGCCTGTTCTTCATCATAGGTCTGTCTTCCTATTTTTCCATGCCTCGGGAAGATTTTCCTGAAGTGGAAGAGACCAAAATATATGTGAGCACGGCCTATCCCGGCAATACGGCCGAGGATATGGAGCGATTGATTACCGACCCGTTGGAAGATGTGCTCAAGAATATCAGCAACGTGGTTGAAATCACCTCAACTTCACAAGAAGATTACTCCATGATCATTGTGGAGTTCGATGAGGAAATCACTGTTGAAAACGCAAAACAAAAAGTAAAGGACGAGGTCGATACCGAAAAAGCGGGTGAAGATTGGCCCATTTTTAATGGAGCCAAGGTAGAGCCCAATGTTTTTGATCTAAACTTGGCGGAATCTTTTCCAATTATGAACGTAAACCTTACAGGGGATTATCCTGTTGAAAGATTAAAAGAGTTTGCCGAGTATTTGGAAGATGAGATCGAAGATTTGCCTCAAATCAAGGAGGTAGATATTCGCGGTGCCCAAGAAAAGGAAGTTGAGGTAGCTGTCGACGTCTATAAAATGATGGCTTCCCGAGTGAATTTTGAAGATGTGATCTCTGCCATCTCCAATGGAAATATGACCATGTCCGCAGGTAACTTGATTACCAGTGGCCAACGAAGGACCATTCGCATATTGGGTGAAGTTGAGGAACCGTCAGAATTGGAAAATTTCGTGGTAAAATCAGAGAACGGGGCTGTTTATCTTCGAGATATTGCAACCGTTTCCTTCACTGAGGAAGACAAGACCACCTATGCCAGGGAACATGGTTCGCCAGTGGTAATGCTCGACATTAAAAAAAGGTCGGGTAAAAACACTATTGAAGCATCTGACCGTATTCGTGAATTGGTGAAAGAGGCCAAGGAAAATTACTTTCCCAAAGACCTCACGGTTACTATTGCCAATGATTCTTCCAGCAGGACCTTGAACCAAGTGGATGATCTGGTGAACAACATCATTTTCGGGATTATCCTGGTTGTAACCGTGTTGATGTTCTTCTTGGGCTTTAGAAATGCCCTTTTCGTTGGATTTGCCATCCCCATGTCCATGTTCATGTCCTTTATGATCCTTACGGCATTGGGCTACACCCTGAACACCATGATTCTCTTCGGATTGATTATGGGATTAGGTATGTTGGTGGACAACGGGGTCGTTGTGGTTGAAAACGTATACCGACTCATGGAGCAAGAGGGCATGTCCCGAAAAGAGGCCGCCAAAAAAGGGATTGGGGAAATTGCCATTCCCATTATTATATCAACTGCCACCACAGTTGCTGCGTTTGTTCCTTTGGGCACATGGCCGGGCATTATGGGTGAGTTTATGATTTTCTTCCCCATTACCCTGTCGGTAGTACTTGGATCCTCATTGTTCGTGGCTATTTTCATGAACTCCATGCTGGTCTCGCAGTTTATGCAGATTGGCGAAAAAGAATTGACCAAAAAGCAATTGATTCGGCTTAGTATAATTTTAGGCGGTTTTGGTCTATTCATTTTTCTAGTGGGAGGACCCGTTCGTGGATTGGGCACCCTAATGATTGTTGTTGGCATCATGTTCTGGGTCTACAAATATTTCTTGAAACCATGGGCACGACGGTTCCAGACCAACAGTTTGGTCCAGTTGGAGAACTTTTATGAGCGTCAGTTAAAAAAGGCACTAAGAGGCAAGAATGTCTATTGGTATTTTGGGCTGACTTCCCTCCTGTTGATCTTATCCTTTGTTTTCTTTGGAATGTCTTTGGGAACACAACGAACAAAAGTGGAGTTCTTTCCAGACAATACCCCCAATGAGATTTATGTCTACATAGAATATCCTCAGGGAACAGACATAGACAAGACCAATGCAATCACCAAAGACATCGAGGAAAGAGTCTATGGGGTCACTGGAAGGAGTAAATACAATAAAGGGGATTTCAACTATTTGGTGCAATCCAGTGTGTCTCAAGTGGGTAAAGGTGCGGAAAACCCCTTTACCGAAGGAGGCTCCGCAGCCGAAATGCCCCATCGTGGAAAGATTACACTCTCCATGCGGGAATTCAAATATAGAGATGGTCTAGACACCGAGGAGCTACGCCAGCAGATTCAGGATACGCTGTCTGGAGTATACCCCGGTGTGACCATTTCGGTTGAAAAAGATGCCGTTGGCCCACCAGCGGGATACCCCATCAATATTGAAATTGAGGGGCAGAACTATGATACCTTGATAAATACTGCCGAGCGGATGCGCAACTTCATCAACAGTAAAAATATTGCTGGTATTGAAGAGCTGAAAATTGATGTGAACAAGAGCAAGCCCGGCATGCAGGTTGAAGTTGATAGGGCCAAAGCAGGAGAACTGGGCGTTTCCGTGGCACAAGTTGGCCAGCAATTGCGCAGATCCATTTTTGGGGACAAAGCTGGTATTTACAAAAAAGATGGTGAGGATTATGACATCAATGTCCGTTTTAATGAAGACCTGCGCTACAACACCAGTGCCCTGTTCAACCAGAACATTATTTTTAGGGATGCCTCCAATGGCCAAATAAAGGAAATACCCGTTTCTGCGGTGGCCCATCAGAAGAATACCTCTTCCTTTAGTGCCATTAAACATGTGGACACTAAAAGGGTGGTAACGGTGTATTCTGCCTTAAAACCAGGTTTTACGGATGCTGCGGCTATTGTTACTGAGATTCAGGATGAAATGCAGGAGTTCAAAGAGCTCCCCCAAGGGGTTAAAATTGATTACACGGGTCAGATTGAGGAACAAAACAAGCAAATGTCCTTTTTAATGGGTGCGTTCTTTTCTGGATTAGGGTTGATCATGCTTATTTTGATTTTCCAGTTTGGAGGTGTTTCCAAACCAGCCATAATTATGATGGCCATATTCCTAAGTTTTATAGGGGTATTTGGCGGATTGATAATCACCGGATGGCCCTTTGTGATTATGATGACCATGATGGGAATCATTTCCTTGGCGGGAATAGTGGTGAACAATGGCGTAGTATTACTGGATTACGCCCAAATTCTTATTGATCGTAAAAAAGTGGAACTCGGTATTTCGGATGATGAACTGTTGAACCGGGAAGATGTTACCAGTGTTATAATCAAAGCGGGTAAGGCTCGTTTACGTCCGGTAATCTTAACAGCCATTACAACAGTTTTGGGCTTGATTCCTTTGGCCATAGGGTTGAACATTAATTTTGTAAAATTGTTCTCCGATTTTGACCCACAAGTTTATATGGGAGGTGACAATGTTATCTTTTGGGGACCATTGGCCTGGACCGTTATTTTTGGTTTGATTGTGGCCACATTTTTAACATTGATCATAGTACCCATACTATTTAATATCAGCTACAGGCTTAAAATTAGGATTCAAAGCTGGAAGGCTAAACACAATACTCCAGAAGTAGTGACTGAGTAACAGTGTATAAATACAAATAAAAAAGCCCCGACCAATGGTCGGGGCTTTTTCTTAATTACAGTATGGTCTTAATTGTCAATTGAAACAACTTCAGACTGGTTCCAGTTTTTTACATTAACAATACGATTGTCCGTAAAATCCACTTCTCTTAACATATCACCTTCCCAAAAGAACCACTTGCCAACTCTTGTACCGTTTTCATACGTGCCAGAGGCGAGTTTTTTTCCATTTACATCATACATCAGCCATTCGCCGTGTAGTTTACCTTTCATTAAATAGCCTGTTTGTGCTATTTCACCGTTTTCGTGAAAATATGTAGCTTTTACCATTTTCCCCACTTTTTCCAAAGTCGGTTCGGTACCTTGCGGATACATGCAAACCGAAAACATCACTGCCAAAATAAATATTGCTTTCTTCATAGTTTATGGGTTTTTAATACATTCTTTATCAATCAATAACGAAACAAATGTATTTAAATTTTACATTAAATAAATATTAATGTAACAATTAATTTACATTAACTTAACATTAAAATCACAAAACACTGTAAATCAGAATTTTAATTTGATTGAGTCTAGGAACATTAAATACATTTTATCGACAAAATCGACCTATTTCCAGTAGATAGTAACTCTAATGTAAATTTAAAGTTAAGAAAAAGTTAGATAAACATCATCCAATAAAATCATAAAGTTTAGGCGCAACTAGCTAAAATAATAGCACCCCGACAGAAAATCTCCCATATCTAACCAAACATTTCGGTATTCCTATTAAATTTGCCCTCCAGAACGAATAAGATGTATAGAAGCACTACTTGCGGGGCCTTACGAGCTTCGCATATCGGGTCAGAAGTTGAATTGAGCGGCTGGGTCCACAAAGTACGGGACAAAGGTTTTGTGGTATGGGTTGATTTACGTGATCGCTACGGCATAACCCAGTTGGTTTTTGATGCAGAACGAACCGCCCATGAACTCTTGGAAAAAGCCCGCGAACTTGGCAGGGAAACCGTTATCCAAACCAAAGGGCAGGTAATTGAACGGACCTCCAAAAACCCAAACATCCCTACGGGGGGAATTGAGGTGCTGGTCAGTGAACTCACCATTCTTAACAAATCCCTTCTGCCTCCGTTCACTATTGAGGATGAGACTGACGGCGGCGAGGATATTCGAATGAAATATCGCTATCTAGACATCAGAAGAAATCCAGTAAAGAACAACCTCATCTTTAGGTCCAAAGTAACCATGGAGGTTAGAAAATACCTTTCTGACCAAGGCTTTATTGATGTGGAAACACCCTATTTGATCAAATCCACCCCCGAAGGTGCCCGTGACTTTGTCGTACCCAGTAGAATGAATGAGGGCCAATTTTATGCCCTGCCCCAATCACCCCAGACCTTTAAGCAATTGCTCATGGTGGGTGGAATGGACAAATACTTCCAGATTGTAAAGTGTTTTAGAGATGAGGATTTGCGAGCCGACCGACAGCCCGAATTTACCCAGATAGACTGCGAAATGGCTTTTGTGGAGCAAGAGGACATCCTCAATACGTTTGAGGGCCTTACCAAACATCTGTTGAAAGAAATCAAAGGAGTGGAGGTGGAAAAATTTCCAAGAATGACCTTTGATGATGCTATGCGACTCTATGGAAACGATAAACCCGACATCCGTTTTGGGATGCAGTTCGGAGAACTAAATGCTGTAGCCCAGCACAAGGACTTTAATGTCTTCAACACCGCCGAATTAGTAGTAGGAATTGCCGTTCCAGGTGCTGCCGCATATACCAGAAAAGAAATTGATGCGCTGGTGGATTGGGTAAAGCGACCCCAAGTGGGCGCCAAGGGCATGGTCTATGTAAAATGTAACGAAGATGGCAGCTACAAATCTTCAGCGGATAAATTCTACGACCAGGAAGATTTGGCCAAATGGGCCAATGTGACCGGAGCCAAAGCGGGAGACCTTATTTGTGTGCTTTCCGGAAAGACCAATGAAACCAGAACACAGCTCAGTGCACTTCGAATGGAACTGGCAACCCGACTCGGTCTCAGAAAACCAGATGAGTTTGCCCCGCTTTGGGTAGTGGATTTTCCATTATTGGAATTGGATGAGGAAACTGGGGACTATCATGCCATGCACCATCCATTTACATCACCAAAACCCGGTCAGTTGGAGCTTTTGGAGACCGACCCCGGTGCTGTGAAGGCCAATGCCTACGATTTGGTGCTCAACGGAAATGAGATTGGTGGAGGTTCCATCCGTATTCATGATAAACAGGTACAAGCCACCATGTTTAAACATTTGGGCTTTACACCTGAGGAGGCTAAGGCCCAGTTCGGATTTTTGATGGATGCCTTTCAATATGGTGCTCCGCCCCATGGAGGAATAGCCTTTGGTTTGGACCGATTGGTAGCTATTTTGGGTGGACAGGAAACGATTCGTGACTTTATTGCTTTCCCAAAAAACAATAGCGGACGTGATGTTATGATTGATGCCCCTGCTCCTGTTGATGATGAACAATTAAAAGAACTTCATTTAAAGTTAGATCTTTAAAAGTATGTCAATCCCGCCAAGAGCGGGATTTTTTAATACATTTAAGTGTATCATTGACCCCATGCTCAATAATAGGAAAAAATTACTGACCCGTTTTTTGAAATGGCGATATAAAAATATCTCCAACAAGACCTTTGTCCACCTTATGAGCTTGGTCGTTGGATTTTTAGCAGGATTGGTGGCGGTTACCTTGAAAAACTTCACCTACTTCATTGAGTCCTTATTAAAAATGGGAATCATTTTTTCAGAGAATCAATTGTATTTCATTCTTCCAACCATAGGGCTGACCTTTGTTTTTCTCTATGTGAAGTTTGTTCAGAAAAAGCCGCTTCAACATGCGGTGTCGTCCATTATCTTTTCACTTTCCAAAAAAGGGGGACTACTGGGGGTCAAGGACATTTACACTCCTTTGATAACAGCTCCGCTGACTGTTGGATTTGGGGGTTCTGTGGGACTGTTGGGGCCTGCAGTAAAATCTGGTTCTGCCATAAGCTCCAACTTAAGCCGATTGTTTCATATTGATACAAAAACACGATCCCTTTTGGTGGCCTGTGCCTCGGCAGGAGCCATTTCATCCATATTTCAATCGCCCATTGCGGCCATAATTTTTGCGGTGGAGGTCTTTACCTTGGATTTGACCATGCTCTCCATGCTTCCGTTGTTGTTGGCTTCAATTTCAGGGGTGCTTACCTCCTATTTCTTTTTGGGAAACGAAGTTCTTTTTAGCTTTTCATTATCCGAAGGATTTCAATTAAATGATACCCCCTTCTATATTTTATTGGGTGTGGGAACCGCTTTTGCTTCCATCTATTTTACCAAGATGTATTTTGCAATCCTTACTTTCTTTAAACGCTTTAAAAGTCCAAAATACAAGCTCTTGGTCGGCGGCATTGCCATTGGGATCATGCTCTATGCTATTCCACCGCTATATGGTGAAGGTTTTGGATTTATCAACAGTTTGTTGGAGGGCAACCACTTAAAAGCATTGGGCAAAACTCCTTTTGATGCTTATATCGGCAACATCTGGGTAGTCATCGCCCTTTTGTTCGGAATCACCATTTTCAAGGCTATTGCCATGACCACTACCTTTGCTGCCGGCGGGGCTGGTGGAATTTTTATTCCTACCATGGTCATGGGAAGTGCACTGGGTAATGTAGTGGCCAAGGTCATCAACAATCTGGGACTTGGTTTTTCGGTATCCGAAAGTAATTTTACCCTTATTGGCATGGCTGGTTTAATTGCCGGGGTTATCCACGCCCCCTTGACCGCCATTTTCTTGATTGCCGAAATCACAGGAGGCTACCAACTTTTTGTTCCCCTTATGATTACAGCGTCCATTTCATATCTAACAACAAAAAATGCCTTGGATTATACCATTTACACCAAGGAATTGGCCAAAATAGGCGCTTTGCTCTCCCACAACAAGGATCAAATGGTATTGGGGCTCATGGAAATTGAGGATGTTATCGAGAAAAACTTCAAGTCCGTTCATCCCAATATGTCCTTGGGCGAAATGCTGCACCAATCCGTATCCAAGTCCAAACGAAATATTTTCCCAGTTTTGGATGACGACAAAAAATTGATGGGCATTATTGTCCTGGACGATATTCGACAATTCATGTTCGACACAGAACTTTATGATACCGTCTATGTAAAAAATCTGATGCACGCCCCTCCCGAACACATTTTTTATGGCAAGGACACCATGAAACAGGTAATGAAAAAATTTCAGGACAGTGGTGCCTGGAACCTGCCCGTCATTAAAGATGGAAAATATGAGGGGTTCATATCAAAATCAAAACTATTAACGGCCTATCGAAGAAAATTGATCAATTATACCCAATGAAAATCAAGTTCAAACATATTATTGTCCTTATAACACTCCTTTCCTTTTCTTCAATCGTATATGGTTTTTCCTTAGGCGAAGAAGAAACTGCTTCGGCCCAAAAATACATTGGTTTGGGCACTGTGGGGCTTTTTTTGGTGGCCATGCCCCTATTCCTCTACAAAGAAAGTAAGCGGAAAAACATGAAAGATTACATGCTCAACAAAGACAATATTAAGAAAATGCGAGATAAAGCGGGCAAAAATACTGGAAATCAATAATTTTCTAAGATTTAATACTATATTCACCCAAAGCGTCATAAAAAAGTATACTTTAGTATTTTAACAAATTATTTTTTTTAATGACCGGTACAGTAAAATTTTTTAATGGATCCAAAGGTTATGGGTTCATTACCAACGACGAAACAGGAAAAGACATCTTTGTTCATGTAACCGCATTGAACGGAGTGGAATTGAACGAAGGCGACAAAGTAGAATACGTAGAAGAAGAAGGAAGAAAAGGAAGAGTTGCTGCCCAAGTGCAGGTAATCGGATAACAATATTTTATTTTGATTTTGACCAACCCTCGGCTTTATCCGGGGGTTTTTTATTTAGTTCAAGTTTCTACGCTGTATAAAGAACCGCTTCAATAATTCCGCAGCCTCATTTTCCAAAACTCCCCCTACAATCTCTGTTTTTGGATGTAAATGTCCGCCCATCACACTAAAGCCACGTTCCAAATCCGCCGCCCCGTACACTACTCTGGAAATCTGGCTCCAATATAAGGCGCCCGCACACATTTGGCAGGGCTCCAGCGTAACATAAAGTGTGCACCCCTGAAGGTACTTTCCACCTAAAAAATTGGCCGCCGCCGTAATGGCCTGCATTTCGGCATGGGCCGTAACATCCTTTAATAACTCGGTAAGATTATGGGCCCTCCCAATAATTCGGTTATTCACAACAATGACCGCCCCAACGGGCACTTCGCCATTCTCAAAGGCAATTTCGGCCTCTTGCAGGGCCTTCTTCATAAAATAAGTGTCGTCAAACGGATTTTTCACAATTATTTGTAAAGATTTTTTGAGATGGCTAAGCTACACATAAAATAATTTTACCGATTATAGGTACTTTTGTTTTTTAATCATTGGAAAAGCTTTTAACACATATCAGTTCCCCGAAAGACCTCAAAAAACTATCGTTGGATGAGTTGCCCAAACTTGCCCAAGAACTTCGGGAGTTTATCATTGACATTGTATCTACCAAAGAGGGGCACTTGGGAGCCAGTTTAGGGGTTGTGGAACTCACCATTGCCCTGCATTATGTTTTTGATGCTTCCGAGGATAAACTCATTTGGGATGTGGGCCACCAAGCCTATGGCCATAAAATCTTAACGGGCAGAAAAGAGATTTTTGACACCAACCGACAATTGGGAGGCATTAGCGGTTTTCCAAAAAGAAGCGAAAGCGAATATGACGACTTTGGAACCGGACATAGTTCAACGGCCATATCGGCTATTTTGGGAATGGCCATGGCCTCAAAATTAAATGGGGAACTTTCCAAACAACATATAGCCGTTGTGGGTGATGCCTCCATCGCCAGCGGAATGGCCTTTGAAGGGCTTAACCATCTTGGGGTTACGGATGTGAACGCCCTTATTGTCCTTAACGACAACGCCATTGGTATTGACCCCAGTGTGGGCGCCCTAAAAAAATATCTTACCAATGTAAAAAAAGGTACTGCCAAGGATGAAAATATTTTTGAGTGCTTAAACCTGAAGTATTCGGGACCTATGGACGGGCATGATGTAAAAGCTTTGGTCAGTGAATTGCAACGATTGAAACATGTAGAAGGTCCCAAACTTCTTCATGTTATTACCACCAAGGGAAAAGGACTTAAGAAAGCAGAGGAAGACCAAGTTATCTACCATGCACCGGGCAAATTTGATAAAGTTACGGGGGAGCGGCTCAAAAAAAGCCAAGTGGCAGAACCGCCAAAATACCAAGATGTGTTTGGGCTTACTTTGGTGGAACTTGCTGAAAAAAACAAAAAAATAGTGGGTATCACTCCTGCCATGCCCACAGGAAGTTCCTTAAAATATATGATGGACAAAATGCCCGATCGCGCATTTGATGTGGGTATTGCCGAGCAACACGCTGTTACTTTAGCAGCTGGAATGGCAACACAGGGACTTGTCCCTTTTTGCAATATCTATTCCACCTTTTTGCAGCGGGCCTATGATCAAGTAATCCACGATGTGGCCCTACAAAACCTTCCGGTTATCTTTTGTTTGGATCGCGCCGGCTTGGTAGGCCAGGACGGACCAACTCATCACGGGGTTTTTGATATGGCCTATTTGCGATGCATCCCCAACCTTACCCTATTCGCTCCCATGAATGAAATGGAACTCAGAAATATCATGTACACTGCCCAAATGGGATTGAAAGGACCCATTGCCATCAGATATCCAAGAGGACGTGGGGTGACTTTGGATTGGAAAAATAATTTTGAGCTTATTGAAATAGGCACTGCTCGTTGTTTGCGTAAAGGCTCCAAAATAGCCATCCTTACCATGGGCCATATTGGAAATGAAATTGTTCGGGTATTGGAAACTTTAGATAACCCTGAAGCCATTGGCCATTTTGATATGCGTTTTGTTAAACCTTTGGATAAAGAAACCCTCCGCGTCATTTTTAAAAAATACGATCACATCATTACGGTGGAAGATGGCTGCAAAATAGGTGGCTTTGGTTCTGCGGTGCTCGAATTTGCTAATGAGGAGCAATGGACAAAAACCGTTAAAATTTTTGGCATTCAAGATCAGTTTGTTGAACAGGGAACAATACCCGAGACACACCAACTGGCTGGTATAGATTTTGATAACCTACATTCCTATATAAAATCAACCTTAGACCAATGCGATTAAACTTTTTACTAATTCTGTTCTTTGCCGTTTTGCTATCAGCCAAGGCACAAGTTGCCCCTTATAAGGTGTTTGAGCTTAAATCTGATAGTACAGATTATGTTTTTAAGGTGATACGCATTAAAGATGTTAAACTAAAGTATGTGACAAGGGGAGCAAAACTCACCGACCCCAGAGCTGTTTTAAACCGCATAAGACCAGTACGAAAGTGGTATAGGCGTTTTGAGCCGACCTCATTTTGGGAGAAGACCAATGAATTTGGATTGAACATCAACGAGGTTTCTTTTGTGAATTGGAATGCAGGGGGCGATAACTCTGTTTCGGCCTTGGCAAGTATGCGATTTAAGCGTAATTATAAGTTTAGATACTTAAATTGGAACAATGAAGCCATATTTAGATATGGGCTCAACGCGCAGGAAGGCCGGAAACTTAGAAAAACAGATGATCAAATAAGGCTTTCATCCACCATAAGTTTTAGAAAGGATACCCTTACCAATTGGTATTATTCCGTCAAGACCAATTTCAATACACAGTTTTCCAATGGTTTTAAATACCCAGATAGGGACAATCCCATTTCCAGGTTTATGTCCCCAGGATATCTTTTTGTTGGTATGGGTACATCATATATTCCTCCAGAAGACAAGTTCAACCTATATATTTCCCCTGCCACCATGAAATCCACCTTTGTTTTGGATGAAGCCCTTTCAAATCAGGGTTCTTTCGGTGTAGAAGAAGGTGAACAGCTGTTCTTGGAACTTGGTTTTCTTGTTACCAACACTTGGGAAAAAGAAATTATACGGAACGTATTCATGAACCACAGAATAAACCTGTACACGGATTACATTAGAAGTTTTGGAAATATTGATGTGGACTGGGAGATGAACTTCAACCTAAAGGTCAATGACCACATCAACGCCAATATTGGCACACACCTTATCTATGATGATGACATTAAGTTTGACGAAGTGGTGGCAGATGATGGCACGGTGGTAGACCCTGGAATACCAAGAATTCAATTTAAGCAATTATTGGGCGTGGGGCTGCTCTTCAGTTTCTAGATTTTCCGCCCCGTTAATTTATCATGGATGTGCACCGCAGCACTGTCCGATAAACTGGCCACAAAACAACTGGTGTCCAACAAGATTTTGTAGATCGAGGTGTCCGCATTCCTGTAATTTTCGGGCAAGCTTTTGATCAGCAAGCGATCATAATTACTGGCATTCCCTTCTTTAGTATTGATCAATGCCGTAGTGTAGATGTCCAGCAAATCTGAAATTATTCGATAACCTGCCAACTCTTTATCCACCACCTCTGTGGATTGATATATTTTTTCAACGCTAAGTTTTATGATATCCTCTACCTGCGCCTGATACTTTCCTTTGTCCAATAAAGCTGAATCAAATTCCCCTTTAAGAATTTTCGTTTCGTTCTGCACAAAGACATCAACGGCGTCCCTAATCAAGGTGTTGATGGCCAATGCCCGCAAATAGCTCAATCGGTCACTGGAATGGGTCATGGCATTGTACTTTTTGGTGTTGATGTTTTCCCGCACCAAATTGATCAAGTACTCCAATGCATATTCCTCTGGAATAAGTCCCAAATTAATCCCGTCCTCAAAATCTATGATGGTGTAACAAATATCATCCGCAGCTTCCACCAAATAGGTCAAGGGGTGCCTAAAAAATCCATTCCCGGGATTGGAGGGGTTGGGTGCCAAGCCTATTTCTTCCACAACTTCCCTAAAGAAATCCTTTTCCGATTGAAAAAAACCAAATTTTTTATCCGCTATGTGCTTGGATGGTTTTTTAGGCAATGAAGCCTTAGGGTATTTCATAAAAGCGCCTAACGTGGCGTAGCTCAACCGTAGCCCTCCGGGAACCCCTTCCCTAGCCTCGGTCAACAATTTGAATCCATTGGCATTTCCCTCAAAATCCACCAAATCTTGGTATTCCTCTGGGGATAGTGATGCTTTGTAGCTTTTACCGTTTCCTTGTTTGTAATAATTGCCAATGGCCTTTTCCCCGCTATGGCCAAAAGGAGGATTGCCAATATCATGGGCCAGGGCCGCAGCGGCCACTATGGCCCCAAAATCGTTGAAGTGATAGCCATGGACATCAGCCAAATACGGATATTTGGACAAAATTTGTTGTCCAGCAGTCCTTCCCAAACTCCGGCCCACAACGGAAACCTCTAAACTGTGGGTAAGCCTGGTGTGCACAAAATCCTTGTTGGAACCTACGCTTATGGGCATGGGTACCACTTGGGTCTTGTCTTGAAGGCTTCTAAATGCCGAGGAAAAAATGATGCGGTCATAATCCACCTCAAAGCCCAAACGGGTCTCTTCCTGTTCCTTGCGGAGCCGTTTATAGGTGTCTCCTTGTCGTTTTAAGGAAAGTAGCTGTTCCCATTCCATTCGCAGTCAATTTGAAGCGCAATATACGATCAACCTTTATCAACTCAAAAGAAAGAAAGAGTATCACCGCTATCTTCCACAATATTAGAAGTTTTAATGATTACTTAAACTTAACATTACGGTTAAGAAATATCCAGCAACCACTTTTGGGGTCTATTTAAGGATTTCTTTACGGATATTAGTTTTTGTCGACTATTCTTCGAAATCCTAGGGGCTACCTTTTCAGGTAGCCCTTTTTTTTTGTCGATAATACTTCCTTAAAATAACATAAAAGAAACGTTATCTTAACATTGGATGCTGTTCTTTGCGGCGACAAAAACTAGTACCGTAATGAATTTCAAAAAGTTAGCCCTTTATGGGTTTTTCTTTATTTTTCTTTGTGTGCCTTTTTCTTATTCACAGGAACTTCAAACTTCAACTTTTGGCAACGGCTTACTGAACCTTATTGGCAAGGACAGTACTTGGTCTGCAAAGGTAGGAGCAAGAATGCAACTTTTATCCATTTCAAGCTGGAGCAAGGATGATGAAGGGTATGGAAATCCAGAGCAAAACTTCTTGGTCCGTAGGGCACGATTAAAATTTGATGGTTTCGTCCATTCACCAAAATTGCAATACAAAATTGAGATTGGGCTCTCCAACCGCGATGTTTCGGGGGGGTCCCAGTTCACCAGAAATACACCCAGATATATTTTGGACGCGGTGGTTAAATGGAACTTCTATCAAAATTTTGTACTCTGGTTTGGACAAACCAAACTACCGGGCAATATAGAAAGGGTCATTTCATCCGCAAATTTGCAACAGGTAGACCGCTCCCTACTCAATAGTAGGTTCAACATTGATCGCGACATGGGGTTTCAGTTAAGGCACCATTTTATATTGGGCAAGAAGATGTTGGTACGGGAAAAATTTGCCTTCTCACAAGGCGAGGGCAGAAATATTACCGAAGGCAATCTGGGCGGTCACCAATATACCACCCGATTGGAATTACTGCCATTTGGCAAGTTTGCTTCAAAAGGGGATTACGTTGGGGCCGACCTTCAAAGGGAAAAAACCGTGAAACTGATGCTCGGTGCTACCTATGATATTAACAAAGATGCCGTGAAAACCAGAAGTAATATGGGCAGTTATATGTTCAATGATGTGGGGCTGTACCAAACAGATATATCCACTGCATTTGTAGATTTTATGTTGAAATACAATGGATTCTCATTTATGGGCGAATACGCCAATCGTGATGCGGACAGTCCCATTGCACTAAATTCGGATGGCACCGAAACCGGGGATGTGGTACAGGTTGGTAATGGGCTAAACCTGCAAACCGGATATCTTTTTAAAAATAATTGGGAGGTTTCCGGACGGTTTACAAATATTCACTTAAATGAAGCGATAACAGGAAAGGAACGTGAACAACAATATACTTTGGGAGTTTCAAAATATATGGTAGGACATAAATTAAAGGTGCAAACCGATTTAAGTTACTTAACTTTAAACAATGGCGTTGATGAATTGATGTGGCGTTTACAAATGGAGGTTCACCTTTAAAAGATAACCTTAACATAACTTATGCATTGGTCATTATCAAGATATTTGAACAATTTTTTCTGAAGTATTAACTATGGATAATATTTACCTCGTAATAATGGTTGCCCTGGCAGTTTTGGCCATTACCGATTTGGTCGTAGGTGTCAGCAATGATGCCGTAAATTTCCTTAATTCTGCACTGGGATCAAAAGCTATTTCCTTTAAAACTATAATGATAGTGGCCAGTATTGGTATTGCCTTGGGTGCAATGTCATCCAGTGGTATGATGGAAGTGGCCCGAAAAGGTATTTTTAACCCTTCTGAATTCGTTTTTGCAGAGATCATGATCATTTTCATGGCCGTAATGATAACAGATGTACTGCTGTTGGATTTTTTCAACACACTGGGCATGCCCACCTCCACTACGGTTTCCATCGTTTTTGAATTATTGGGAGCGGCCGTGGCCATGGCGTTGATAAAGGTTTCTGGCACCGGAGGTGGATTTGAAGCCTTGGGAAGCTATATCAATACAGGCAAGGCCACCGAAATTATTTTGGGAATCTTGCTGTCCGTCGCCATTGCATTTACTATTGGGGCGGTTGTTCAATTTTTATCCCGACTATTGATTTCCTTCCGGTTCAATGAGCAACCCAAATGGATTGGTTCCGTTTTTGGTGGATTAGCCATTACCGCAATCATCCATTTTATCTTGGTAAAAGGATTAAAGAGTGCCAACTTGTTTGATGGAGCGCTAACCGAGATTGCCAACACACAACCTGAGCTTTTTTTACTGGGTAATTTTATCTTTTGGGTGATTGTTTCTTTGGTACTTACCACCACTTTTAAACTTAACATCTATAAAATCATCATTACTTTGGGAACATTTGCATTGGCCATGGCCTTTGCTGGCAACGATTTGGTAAACTTTATAGGTGTGCCCATTGCTGCATGGCAATCCTTTCAGGATTGGCAGGCTTCTGGCGTGGCAGCTTCTGAATATTCCATGAGTGGACTGACTGCGGCTGTTCACACGCCCACTTATTTACTGTTGATTTCTGGAATCGTGATGATCATAACCCTTTGGTTGTCCACCAAGGCACGTTACGTAACTGAAACTGAAATCAACCTTGCCCGTGAAGGGGAAGGGGAAGAACGCTTTCAACCCAATTTTCTTTCACGCCAAATTGTAAAGTTCTCAATGACAGCATTTGACAGTTTGGGCAATGCCGTTCCGAATGGACTTAGGAGTCGGGTTTTGGGAAGACTCACCAAACCCAACCAATATGTTCCAAAAGGCAAGGTACAGGATTTACCAGCTTTTGATATGGTAAGGGCTTCTGTTAACCTAATGGTGGCCAGTGTACTTATTTCTGTGGCCACATCCATGAAATTACCTTTGTCCACCACCTACGTCACTTTTATGGTAGCTATGGGAAGTTCGTTGGCTGATAGGGCATGGGGTTCGGAAAGTGCCGTATACCGGGTAGCCGGTGTACTCAATGTAATCGGAGGTTGGTTCTTTACGGCCATTTCCGCTTTTGTAGCTGCCGCCACTATTGCGTATTTACTTCACATTGGCGGTTTTATAGCTCTTCTGGCACTTTTGTTCTTTGCCGGGGTTCTTTTGGTCAGAAATTATTTGAGCCATACCCGTAAAAAAGTGGAAACCAAGGTTGAGGACATTTTAAGAAAGGCCGAGAGTAGTTCCATACAAGGGGTCATTGAAGAAAGTGCCACTAACATCGCCAGCGTTGTAAAAAGAAGCAATAAGATATATACCGGTGCCATCAATGGACTGGCCAAGCACGATCTTGAAGCCTTGAAAAAGAACAACAAGGGGATTAAAAAGCTGTCCAAGGAAGTGGATGGTCTCAAAAACAACCTGTATTACTTCATCAAAAATTTGGATGAATCCAGTGTGGGAGGGGCCAGTAATTTTTATATCACCTTATTGGGCGTTCTCCAGGATTTTACCCAATCCTTGGAGTACATTTCCAAAGTAAGCTATACCCATGTGCGCAATAATCACAAAAAGTTGAAGTACAACCAAATTAAAGAGCTTAAGGATCTAGACCATCTTCTGGAGGGTTTGTTCGGCAAGACCACTGAAACTTTCAGTAAAAAATCTTTTGAGAATATTGCCAGCATCTTAAATGACAAGGACCAATATTTTGATTTGATTTCGGACAAAGTGGAAAAACAGGTGGCCCGGACCAGAACCGAAGAAACCAGTCCAAAGAATACCACGTTGTACTTTTCATTGCTCACGGAGAGCAAGGATATGGTAAAAGCCACCATAAAACTATTGGAGCTCTATTATTCTGAGCATGACAGTACCGTGGAGCCCGCGCGTATAGAGAAGCAGAATGACAAGTAGATTGCTTACTTTTGTTTCTATGCGCTACTTTATTTTATTGTTGGCCCTATGCCTTGGCAACCTTTCACTGGCCCAGGGTATTACCGCCGAACAGCTTTTGGACAAAACCATTGCGTTTCACGACCCGAACGGGAATTGGAAAACCTTTGATGGCGAGTTCAAGGTACTTATGAGAAGTCCCAACTCCAGTGACCGGTTGAGTACCATTGCCATTAATATTCCAAAACAACAGTTCAATCTCTTGGTGAAGAAGGATGGTGATTCCTATACTTATACCTTTGACAAAGGAAACTGTTCAACAACACTCAATGGCTCGACGGAAATAAGTGAAGAACATCGAAAGAACTACAGGCTCACTTGTGAGCGTGGAGAGATGATGAAAAACTATTACACCTACCTCTATGGACTCCCCATGAAACTGAAGGACCCTGGAACCCTTTTGGAGGATAAAGTGCAAAAGAAGACCTTTAAAGGAAAGGAATATTTGGTGTTGAAGGTCTCTTACGATAAGAATGTGGGCAGCGACGTCTGGTATTTCTATTTTGACCCGAATACCTATGCCATGGAAGTGTATCAATTTTACCATGACGAAAGCAAAAATGATGGGGAATACATCCTTTTGGAAGGCTTGGAGGAAATAAACGGTATTAAAATGCCCAAAACACGGGCGTGGTACATGAACAAGGACAACAAATACTTGGGAACTGATATTTTGACGAAGTCTTAGTCAAAAGAACTTACCTACCTATAAAAATTCATTTCATCCATATATTTCCAAACGGTATAAGGAAGTAAAGGTCTTATGTTTTTCCCCTTTTTATGTTCCTCTCGAATAAATGTGGATGAAATCTCCATTATGGGTGCGTTGACCTTAGCAATTTTTGGATGACCCTCGAACCGGTGTTCTATTTTTCCCTCAGAAATTCTGGGATACACATATATGGAATAATGTTCCAAGATGGTTTCATAATTTTTCCACTTGTGGAAACTTTTCAGGTTATCCTCTCCCATAATCAGTGAAAATTGATGGCCTTTCCCATAGCTCTCATCCAAGTGCACCAAGGTGTTAATGGTATAATTGGGCTGCGGTAGATCAAACTCAATCTTACTGGGCTTTAATTTGGGGTAATCCTGTACCGCCTCAAACACCATTTGGTAGCGATGATGGTCGTCCAACAAAGATTGTTTGGTCTTGAAAGGGCTTTGTGGGGTAATAACAAACCAAACTTCATCCAAATCTGAGAATTCCACCAGATGATTGGCTATCACCAAATGGCCAATGTGAATAGGGTTGAATGTTCCAAAGAAGAGCCCTACCTTTTTCATGGTGCTAATCTTCTTTTGAGTCCGGGGTTTTGGTGCCAACGAAATCGGCCACCAAGGCGTGGGCTTCCTTTAGGGCGACATCCAAATCATAGTTTTTAATGATTTTATCGAACTGGGGAGCCGTGGCCAATTCCACGGATGCTTTTGCAATTCGCATGTTGATTTTATCGTCGCTTTCGGTGCTGCGCTTCTTCAACCGGATTTTTAACTCATCCACACTGGGCGGTTTCACAAAAACGGCCAAAGTCTCCTCTGGAAACTTCTTTTTGATTCGGAGCCCCCCGGAAACATCAATATCAAAAATCACATTTTTTCCTTCGGCCCAAAGGCGTTCCACCTCACTTTTTAGGGTGCCATAAAAGTTATCGCGATACACTTCTTCCCACTCCAGAAAATCGCCCTGTTTAATGTGCTTTTTAAACTCGGAAATGGACATAAAGTAATAGTTTACCCCATTCTTTTCCTTTCCCCTTCGCGGTCTGGAAGTGGCCGAAATGGAAAAGGCCAGATTCAGTTCGGGCTGGTCCAGCAAATACTTGACAATGGTAGTTTTTCCACTACCCGAAGGTGCCGAAAAAATAATAAGTTTACCACCCTTTGTCATAGTACATTGAGCATTTGTTCCTTGATTTTTTCCAATTCATCCTTCATCTGCACCACCAATTGCTGCATGGGCGCGTAATTGGCTTTTGAACCGATGGTATTGATCTCCCGACCTATTTCCTGGGCAATGAACCCTAATTTTTTCCCATTGGAGTCATCGGATTTCAAGGTGGTTTCAAAATAATTCAAGTGATTGGCCAAGCGTACTTTCTCTTCAGTAACATCGTACTTCTCCAAATAGTAGATCAACTCCTGTTCAAACCGGTTTTCATCCAGTTCAACCTTAAGATCGGCCACGGCCTTTTCCAAGCGTTCCCGTACTGTGGCCAAACGTTCTGGGTCCATGGCATTGACCTCATCGAGCAGCGAGGTCAATTTTTTCAGGCGTTCTACAAAATCCTGCTCCAACACCTTCCCCTCTTCGCTCCTAAATGCTGATATTTCAGAAAGGGCCTGTTTCATAGACTCTTTTATGGCCTCATACTCGGTTTCATCAATATCGTCCTTGTCTGTTTTAAGGGTGTCGGGCATACGTAATGCCAATTCAAGCAACTTTAAGTCATCGCCTTTGGCAATTTGTGCCAATTGTTCCATGTAATTTTTAACCACACCCTTATTGACCTCGGCTGTGGTTTCTTCTCCCGTAATCTCCACATAAAGCCCCAAGTCCACCTTGCCGCGCACCAGCACATCAGCTATCATTTTACGAAGCTCCAATTCCTTTTCGCGATACGATTGTGGAATTCTGGCATTGATATCCAAACTTTTACTGTTGAGGGATTTGAGCTCTACAGTAATTTTCTTGGATGGAAGCTGCGCCACATGCTTCCCAAAACCGGTCATGGATTGAATCATATAGAAATAGATATTTAGCCAAAGGTAACCAAAATAGCTTTTGGCCCCTTGACCTTCATGAAAGTGGAATTATAAGGCTAGAAAATTAATCCAGTTCCCGTACCCAAATGTTTCTAAAGCTTACCCGACTGTTATCGCCATGGTCTTGAAGTCGAAGCGGTCCATCTCCATGAATCGGGTTCTTGGGCCAACCAATGTAGGGTGTTGTCCCTTTGATTTCCACATGATCCTGGATAAGCACACCATTATGAATCACCGTAAGCGTTCCGGACTTGATTTTTTGACCTTTCTCAAACACGGGCGCATGATAAATGATATCATAGGTGTTCCACTCCCCTGTTGGAACTGAAGCCATCGCCAATGGGGTGTGTTGTTTGTAAATGGAGCCAACCTGACCGTTCACGTAAGTGTCATTATTATTGTTGTCCAAAACTTGTACTTCGTACAATCCCGAAAGAAAGACACCGCTATTGCCCCTACTTTGATTTTCACCCTGTATTTCGGCAGGGGACTTCCATTCAATATGAAGTTGAATACTGCCAAAATTTTGTTTGGTCTGGATGTCTCCGGTTCTGTTTTTTACCGTCATGCTACCATCCTTGTTCACCGTCCATTTGGCGGAAGTACTATCGTTTGTACTAATCCATTGATCCAAATCAGTTCCATCAAAAAGAACAATGGCATCGCTAGGTGGTGCGCCATCTTTTCCTGGCGTTACAACAGGTACAACAGGTTCATAGAACTCGGTTTGTTCCGGTTTGGTGGGTTCTTCCTCTAGTTGGGCAAAACCATTAGCGGCGATCAATACCAACAAAACCAATAGAATACTTCTTAGCTTTTGCATCTTATAATTCTTTTATCTTAATATTTCTGTAACCGATTACAATGGGTTCCCCATGGTGTTGTAACGCGATTTTTCCTGTTTTAAAATTGCCGAACCCTTCCCAGTCGGCAAACTTGGATTTGGAGACCATTTCTTCCCAAGCTTCTCCATTTACTGGAAATTCAGCAACTGTGTTGTCGTTCAAAACTACACTGCCCTCGTTGGTTTCATGATTTATGGCAATCACCATACGATTCCACTCCCCAACTGATTTTACGGCAGTCGAATCCGTAGGAATCATGTCGTACAAAGCACCTGCCTGGCGGGTTGGACCGTTTTTTCCGTCGGGGTGACCAATATTATCCAAAACTTGAATTTCTGGGCCCGTATTATAGGGTTCTCCATACTTTTCATCTTCCACCACACCCCACATGACCCCACTGTTGGCTCCTTCGGTCACCATCCACTCTAAGGAAAGTTCAAAGTTGGTGTATTCCTCATCGGTGACAAGGTTATAGTGTTTCCCATCGGATTCATCCAAAGAAGGATCAAAAATCATGGCGCCATCTTCCAACTTCCAGGGTGCACCTACCTCTCCACCGTTGTAAATATGCCATCCGTCAAACGATGAACCATCAAACAAAACAGTCCATTCCGGTTCTTGAACAATCTCCATTTCCTCTTGTTCCGTTTCTTCAGATGCATTTTCCTTGGACTTTTCTTTGCAGGCGAAAACCAAGATTAAAACAGTCAATAAAATTGATTTTCTCATAGTCCCAGTATGTTTTTGAGTTTTTCTGAATCAATGTCGGCCCCAGCAAAATCATCAAAGGTTTTTTGGGTGGCCTCTATAATATGATCCTGAATGAACTTGGCGCCTTCACGTGCTCCCTGTTCTGGACTTTTAATACAACATTCCCATTCCATCACGGCCCAAACATCGCATCCGTATTGGGTTAATTTGGAGAAAATGGTCTTAAAGTCGATTTGACCATCACCCAACGAACGGTAACGTCCGGCTCTGTCGCCCCAATCGTTATAGCCTCCAAAGGCACCTTTCTTCCCAGTGGGGTTAAACTCGGAATCCTTCACGTGGAACGATTTGATGAACTCATGGTAAAAATCGATGTACTCAATGTAATCCAATTGTTGAAGAACGAAGTGACTTGGGTCGTAAAGAATGTTTACCCTTTTGTGATTGCCGGTAGCTTTTAAAAAGCGCTCAAAGGTATCCCCATCGTGAAGATCCTCTCCCGGGTGGATTTCGTAGCATACATCCACACCTTCTTCATCAAAATGGTTCAGGATGGGCATCCATCTTTTGGCCAACTCCTCAAAACCCATTTCCACCAATCCTGGTGGTCTTTGGGGCCAAGGGTGCATGGTATGCCAAAGTAAGGCGCCAGAAAATGTGGCATGGGCATTTAATCCCAATCTTCTACTTGCGGTTGCAGCCTTTTTTACAGTATCAATGGCCCATTGGGTCCGCTCTTTGGGTTTTCCATGAAGTGCTTCCGGTGCAAAATTGTCAAACATGATGTCATAGGCTGGATGGACTGCTACCAATTGTCCCTGTAAGTGTGTGGACAATTCTGTGATCTCAAGGCCATAGGAGTTTATTTTTCCCTTGAGTTCGTCACAGTAATCCTGACTTTCTGCAGCTTTGTCCAAATCGATGAGGAACGATTCCCATGTTGGTATTTGAATTCCTTTATAGCCAAGGCCAGAGGCCCATTTGCATAATCCGTCCAAAGAATTGAACGGAGGTTGACTGTCTACAAATTGTGCCAAAAATACAGCCGGTCCTTTGATAGTTTTCATTTAATTTGGTTTTATGAATCGACAAATCCGCAAAATTTTGCGATTTATCCTCTATATTTAAAAAATTTCTATGATATTTTTATTCCCCATGTAGAAAACATAAATATAGGAATTCGCCAACAATTAAAGCAACATAAAGTTTTTTAAAATACCTGCTTATGGAAAATGCATCTGCCCGGAATCTGTGGGGCGACTTTTTGGACGCCCATTTGGAGTTTGCTTCAAAAGATGCTCCCAAAGTCATTCGTTTTTACGATAGTGAAGAAGATGCGAATGCCTGTGTCGATTTAATTTGTAAAGAAACCAAAAGAGCGGTTTCCCATTCCCTGATGGGGTTGCAACAACGAAAGGAGCCATTGCCTAAAATCGGAGAGTTTTCCGTGGTTACCGATTGGGAGGGAAATGCCAAGTGCATTATACGGACCTCTTCGGTAAAATTGGTGCCATTTTTTGCCGTTCGTGAAGAACAGGCCCGATTGGAAGGTGAGGGCGATAAAAGCCTGGAGTATTGGAAAAAGAAACATTGGTCCTATTTCTCCCGTGAACTTGCCGAATTTGGTAAGATTCCCCGAGAAAGTATGATCGTGGTGTTTCAGGGAATTGAACTGCTTTTTAAACGATAAAAAAATGGCCGCTAGTTGCGGCCATTTTTCTTTTGTATCAAGGTAAAATGCATCAATCCATGTCTACCCAAACGTTGCCTTGCTTGTGCGAGGCCACCGTACTTTCAATGAAATTAAGTCCTCGGACACCATCCAGCATGGTAGGGAATTCCCCATCATTATACTTTTCTCCCCGAATCGCCCTTGCAGCCCCCAGATAGATATTGGCCATGGCATCAAAGATACCTTCCGGGTGTCCGGGAGGCAACTTGGTACCATCCAAGGAAAGTTCAGAGTTATAGGCATGTCCTGGCTTGTAGATCTGTACAGGCTCTGTATCGCTCATTTTATAGAGGAAATTGGGTTTTTCCTGCTCCCATCTAAAAGCACCTTTTTCACCATAAATGGCAATGGCCAGACCATTTTCCTCACCAGTGGCCACCTGACTTGCCCTGATTACCCCTTTTACATTCTTGTCCATACGAATGAGGACGGTTCCATCCACATCCATAACATTGTCATCATACATGTAGTTGAAATCGCATAACAGGGATTTTATCTGAAGTCCAGTGGTAAACTCGATCATATTAAAGGCGTGCACCCCAATATCTCCCATACAAGAACTGATTCCCGCTTTTTTGGGGTCCAATCGCCAGACGGAAGACCGTTTTTCCTTATCGTGGATAATGGCATTGATCCATCCTTGGTAATATCTAGCATCCACTTTGTGAATCTTGCCCAAGGCTCCTGCCTTGATCATTTCCCGCATTTGACGCACCATGGGGTAACCGGTATACGTATGCGTCACAGCGAACACCTTTCCGGATTTGGCCAAAAGATCCTGTAAAATCTTGGCTTCTTCGTAAGTGGTGGTCATTGGCTTTTCACAAATGACGTGAAACCCTTTCTCCAATAGTTTTTTCGCCATTGGAAAATGCAGGAAGTTTGGTGTTAAGATGGAACAAACCTGAATTCGCTCATCTTCAGGAAGCTTTAATTCCTCTTCTACCAATGTATCAAAATCCTTATAGATACGGTTGGTTGGAACATCAATCTCCTTTGCAAAATTTATGTTGTCCTCAAAATTTGGGTTGAAGACCGCCCCTACGATTTCATAGTTGTCATTAATGAAGGAGGCTACTCTGTGCAATACTCCAATGAGGGAGTCTCCGCCGCCTCCAAGAATTCCAAGTCTGATTTTTTTTGGCATAAATCTTAATTTTTACTCTATTATTGAAACTTACTCTTCTGTCTGAACTTTTTTTCCTCGCATAAATATATACAATCCAATAAAGGCCACAATCAATATGGCAGGTAAGGCTGACATAGTACGAAGAGCTTCATGTGCACTGGCGTTATCCATAAGGTTCCCCATGATGGGTAGTACTATCGATACAGAAAGCATTCCGGCCGCTCCCATTATGGACAATCCCAAAGCACCGGTTTCTGGCAGGTATTCTGCAACAAAACCGAGCATGGTCGGCCAGAAAAAAGTGACCCCTATTGCAAATACCCCTGCGGCCAAAAATGTTGCAGAGCCACTTGTTATGGTCAACAACCAAAGGCCTATAAATGTAAATATTGCAGAAAAGAGGAGCATACCTGACGGTTGTAATTTATGAATGACCTGACCTGCGAAAGCTCTACCCAAGGCCATAATTCCGTTGATAAAGACAAGCACCAATAGTGGTATGGTACCTGATTCCTTTAACAAGGATTCTATACGTTGTGTGGTACCCAATTCTGATGCGGCCGTAAGCATCATACAAAGTACCATAAAAATGAAGAGGGGCTTACCAATACTTGATAGCATTTTGTTATTGGTAACCCCAAGGGCCACACGTTCGGTAACCGGAAATTTTTGTCCAAAAAATAGTATCGCATAGATAATCAATGGGATAAATAGCGTACCTACCATTATTTGCCAGCTAAGACCCATTACATCCATGACCAGCCATCCTACAACGCCTCCTATTGCAATGCCGCCAGGAAACCACACGTGGAAACGGTTCAACATTTTGGTCTTGCTTTTAGGATACATTGATGCAATCATAGGATTCAGTGCCGCCTCAACAAAACCATTACCAATGCCTACAAACAAAGTGGCGATGAAAAGTGAGGTCATATCATTGGCCAAAATAGTCCAGACAATACCAATAGCATGGGTAATGAATGCAATCCATGTGATTTTTTTAATTCCCAAAAAATCTACCAAAGGGCCGCCCAAAAGCATTGCCAAGGTAAATCCCCAAAAGGCAGGAGTAAAGGCATAGCCTATTTGTTCCAGGGTAAGTCCAACCCCTTCGGGTCCAAAAACGGTCTCCAGTCGTGCTCTTATGGCAAAAGTCATTGCTGTTACCAACAAGGCTACACAGGATGCTATAAAAAGTCTATTCTTGTTTACTTGTTCCATTAGGTCTAATTTATTCAGTTAATTATTGTTTGTATGATACTTTTTCGTTTTTAAAGAAAATCAGGAAAATAAGGGCCACGCCCAGCGCAAAAATAGCAGGGAAGCTCCATATTTTTGTCCAACTGTGTTGGTTTTCTCCTATTATGTTGGCATCCGTAATTTGTCCGGCCACCCAAAATCCTATCAGCATACCCACACCATAAGTGGCCAAAGTAATGAGCCCTTGCGCTGCACTTTTGTATTTGTCGCCAGCCTTTGAATCGGTATAAATTTGACCTGATACAAAGAAAAAGTCGTAGCAAATACCGTGGAGTGCAATGCCTATCAGTAGCATAAAGGCCATTTCACCGGCATTGCCATAGGCAAACAACAAATATCGTATAGTCCAGGCCAACATCCCAGCCATAATTGTCTTTTTAAATCCAAATTTTGTGAAAAAATAAGGTAACAGCAGCATAAAAAGCACTTCGGAGGCTTGGCCGATGGTCATTTTCCCGGTGGGATTATCCATTCCGATTTCAGATAAGAAGGGGTTGGCGTTTTGGTAATAAAATGCCAATGGAATACAGATCAAGACTGAAGAAATAAAGAAAATCAAGAAGTTTCTATCCTTCAACAGTTTCAAGGCATCAAGCCCCAACATTTCAGAAATGCTTACTTTCTCATTTCTGTCCACTCTGGGAGGGGTCTTGGGCAGGGTAAAACTGAACAATCCCAATACGGCGGATGCCAAAGCTACCATTAGGAAGGTGTTCTTTAACATTCCGGATTGTATCCCTTCGGGAGAATCCCAAAGAAACACGTAGCTGATTACAAGTCCAGCCACAATCCAGCCAATGGTACCAAAAACCCGAATGGGGGAAAACTCTTTTGCAGGGTCTTTCATTTGATTGAAGGAAATAGAGTTCACTAGAGCAAGTGTAGGCATATACAGAATCATATAGCCCAACACATACGGATAGAAAAGCGCAAACTCTGTAGTTTGGTACATTTGATACATCAGCAAGGCTCCCATGAGATGGAGCATACCCAAAATTCGTTCCGCATTAAAGTATCTGTCCGCAATCAATCCAATAATAAAAGGGGCAATAATGGCTCCCCAAGACTGGGTTGAAAATGCTTGTGCCATTTGACCACCAGTAGCATTCAAATTGTTTCCCAGAAAGGTACCCAAAGTCACAAACCAACCTCCCCAAATGAAGAACTCCAAGAACATCATAAACGAAAGCTGGAACTTTATTTTTGCGCCCATAGAGAGATTACCTTTTATAAAATATATAGTCCAAAGGTTCTGGAGTGATACCGGAATCCCTTAAATCCATTAAAATTTGACCACGGTGGTGGGTAGAATGGTTCACTACGTGAAAAAGGATATCCTTTAGTTCGTTGCCAAAGGTTCTCCCCTGGCTGTTTTCGTATTCCACCCTTTTGTAAAGGTCATCCGCATTGGTAATGATCTCAAACGAAGTCCTTTGGTTTTCATAGTGGATGTCCTCCCAGTTTTCAAAGGGATGTTCCTGCCAAACCGTATACGTTGTTGGTGCCCCCAAAATCCGTTGGTTCCATATATGATGGGCATTTAAGATATGACTAAAAAGGCGTGCACAGTTCTCCGGGATTTTATCCTGGGAACCACACTGTGCAATCAATTTTTTGTTGCAGTAGAAATTATAGTCGAAGAGTTGTTGTAAAAATCCCTTCATAGAGCCTTTAACTTATTGAGGTGGGTCAAAGAAGTTCTTCCAATAATCTTTTTGTGGCCAATATACCTTCTTCCTCGCTCAGTTCGTTCCCTTCATATTCAACATCAATAAATCCCGTATAACCCGAATCTTTAACAATCTTGATCATTCTGGCAAAGTCGATGGTGGTCTCCTTGCCTTCTTCATCAAAACCATAGGATTTGGCACTGACCCCTTTGGCATAGGGCATCAATTCCTCAACTCCTTTGTATCGATCATATTCCTCAACACATTTGGATTCGTAATAATCCCCTGCCTCCCTTTTGATGCAGAAATTGCCAAAATCTGGCAATGTACCACAATTCTCCATACCCACTTGTTCAATGACTTCTGCCAACAATGCTGCGTTTGATGAAGGGCCACCATGGTTTTCAACAATTACATTGATATTCTTGTCTTTGGCATAGGTAGCCAATTGCGTAAGTCCATCAATGGAAGCTGGTACCCATACCTCAGGGTCTTGGGTTCCATTTAAATTCACTCGAATTGAGTGACAGCCCAAAGCTGCAGCAGCATCAACCCATTTGTGGTGGTTTTCTGCGGCTTCTTTACGTTCATTCTCATCTTCTGCCGCCAAATCTCCCTGTCCATCTACCATGATCAGTAGGTTCTCAAGACCATATTTCTCACTCTCGGCCTTGCTTTTTTCAACAAAAGTTTTCATGGCAGCTTCCGAAAAATTGTCCTTTTCCAACTCGGGATAATACAACTGGCTTACGTACTCCAATCCTTCAAAACCCCATTCGTTGGCCATTTCGGCAAACTTGTAGGGATCAACCCCATCTTCTCTGATCATTCTGTTGATGGACCATTGGGCCAAGGAAAGTTTATAGGAAGGTTCTGTTGTTTCAGCCACAACTTCCTCGGACGCTTGATTATCAGAGGTTTCTTTTTTCTGATTCTGCTTGCAGGAATAAAATGCTGACACTAAAATTACCATTACGGCCAAAAAGCCGTTTTGAAAAACATTCTTTTTGTTCATAAATTCAAACTATCGATTTTCTTATAGAATCCAAAAACTACAACGTTATAGTAGAGAATTCTCAATAAACATAGGGATTAAATGTAGAAAATTAATTTAATAATTAATACATTTAGCAAATAAACAATCCGAATAAATGAGTAAATTTTATTACAACGAGGAGCAGGAATCATATGATGCCATTGTAGTAGGAACAGGCATTAGTGGTGGTTGGGCTGCAAAGGAGCTATGTGAGAACGGCCTAAAGACCCTCGTCTTGGAACGTGGTCCCATGGTAAAACACAGAGAAGACTATCCTACAGCTAATTCAGACCCTTGGGATTTCCCCCATAATGGTGAATTGCCAAGAGAAAAAGCGGCCAGACAAGAAAAACAGGCCAGAACTGGATATACGGTGAAAGCACCACACAATTTTTGGTTTGTGGATGATATTGACCATCCTTATAATGAAACAAAACGATTTGATTGGATGCGCGGCTACCATGTAGGTGGACGTTCCATTATGTGGGGTCGTCATAGCTACCGCTGGAGTGATATTGATTTTGGTGCCAATAAAAATGATGGTATTGCCGTGGATTGGCCAGTTCGCTATAAAGATATTGCCCCTTGGTATGACAAGGTTGAGAGTTATATTGGAGTTACCGGTGAAACTTTGGGACTCCCCCAACTTCCGGATGGTATTTTTGAACCCATGATGGAACTCAACTGTGTGGAGAACCATGTAAAGGAAAAAGTGGCCGAGCATTTTGATGGTCGCGTGATTACTGCAGGAAGAGTGGCCCACATCAATAGTGACAAACAATTTGATGGTGACGGACGTGTGCGTTGCCAGTTTAGGAACCGTTGTATCAGAGGATGTCCTTTTGGAGCCTACTTCAGTAGCGTTTCCTCTACCTTACCTGCTGCGGAAAGAACCGGGAATATGACATTGCGCCCAGATTCCATTGTTCATGAAGTAATTTATGATCCAAATACCAAAAAAGCAACTGGGGTAAAAGTCATTGACCGTGAGACCAAAGAAGAATTTGAGTTCAAGGCCAAGGTAATTTTCCTTTGCGCCTCTGCCCTAGCTTCAACTTCCATATTGATGCAATCCAAATCTGATCGCTTTGAAAATGGATTGGGTAACGACTCCGACCAATTGGGAAGAAACATCATGGACCATCATTTAGGTGTTGGTGCTTCAGGTAAGTTTGATGGCTTTGACGACAAATATTATAAGGGAAGAAAACCCAATGGGGTCTATGTTCCTCGATTTAGAAACTTGGGTGGTAGTTCCAATACCGACAGGTTTATTAGAGGGTATGGCTATCAAGGTGGTGCCGGAAGGGACAACTGGGAAGAAACCGTAGCTGAACTTTCGTATGGAAAAGACCTAAAAGAAGCTATTCTTAAACCAGGAGGCTGGTCTTTTGGTATGGGTGGATTTGGCGAGGTGCTACCTTATGAAGATAACCGAATGACGATGGATTATGATAAATTGGATCAATGGGGCTTACCTACGGTTACTTTTGATGCTGAGTTCAAGGAAAACGAGTGGAACATGAGAGAAGACATGAAAGAACAGGCCGTGGAAATGCTTACCAAAGCTGGACTTAGGGATGTTGAACCTTATGATAACCCCGGAGCTTTAGGACTTGGCATCCACGAAATGGGAACCGCTCGTATGGGACGTGATCCAAAAACCTCTGTATTGAATGGGTACAATCAGGTTCATGCCTGTAAAAATGTCTATGTTACTGATGGAGCTTTCATGACATCTGCGAGCTGCGTGAATCCTTCATTGACCTATATGGCATTTACTGCAAGAGCTGCAAACCATGCCGCTCAAGAACTTAAAAAAGGAAATATATAATGGAAAGAAGATCTGCACTTAAAAATATGGGGATGGCCTTTGGATATGCCGTGGCCACTCCAACACTATTGGGATTACTCCAAAGCTGTAAGGATAAACCTGCGTATGCAGAATGGGTGCCTTCCTTTTTGAGCCAAGACCAAGGATATGCACTTGCACAGACCTTGGATATCATCTTACCAAAAACGGATACGCCCTCTGCAACAGAAATGAACCTTCATGTGTTCTTTGATTCTTTTATGGATGAGGTATTACCTAAAGAGCAATTGGATTTTGTAAAGTTGAGAATGGACAAATTTTTTGACAAGGTCCTATCCGATTCTGGCAAACAGTCTTTAACAGATGTGGAAGCTGCCGATATAGAGCCTGTTTTAAAGACATACTTGGCCAAACGCACACCGGAGCAAGAAGAAATCCATACAGAGGCCATTGACAGCTATATGGAAGCTGTAATGAATGGTGGCCAAGGCGATATTGATGATGACATTGCCCGTTTTTCATTTGCCAACGATTTAAGGGATATGGCCATTTTTGCTTATAAAAATTCTGAATATGTAGGGGAAGAGGTATTGGCCTATGCACCTATTCCAGGTGAATACATTCCATGTGACGATGTAACTACATTGACCGACGGCAAAGCTTGGTCACTGTAATTTTGTTCTCCATTTTGAAATGAAAATACCTCGGATGGTTCTAAGTGGGGTGAACGTTCTCCGAGGTACTAATCAATAAACACTATCACACATACTGATAAAGCTCAGTACAAGCTACGATCCGCACATCAAGCAATCATCGTCTGCTTGACCTTCCTTGGCGCGTGCGATCATCTCTTTCATCTCTTCTGGCGTCATAGGTTGTATGTCCACTTCTTGTTGACTGGCATCTGTAGCTTCTACTTTTAAAGCCTCAGCTTTAGTTGCCGATGTTATTTCAGATTCCACCACAACAGCAACAGGCTCTTCTTTCTTTTTGGAATTATCCAAAGTAAATTTAATGGCGTCCACTGCTGCCTTGGTCCTGAGGTAATACATACCTGTTTTGAGACCACTCTTCCAAGCATAGAAATGCATCGATGTAAGCTTGGAATAGTTGGCATTTTCCATAAAGAGGTTCAACGATTGGCTTTGATCTATGAAATAACCCCGTTGACGGCTCATATCAATGATGTCCTTCATACTGAGCTCCCAAACCGTCTTGTAGAGTTCTTTGATTTCCTGCGGAATCACATCGATATGTTGAATGGAACCGTTGGCACGCATCAACTCTTGTTTCAGGTTTTCGTTCCATAGGCCCAATCGGACCAAATCTTCCAAAAGGTGTTTGTTCACTACAATGAACTCTCCAGACAATACCCTACGGGTATAAATGTTGGAAGTATAAGGCTCAAAACATTCATTGTTCCCCAAAATCTGTGACGTGGAAGCAGTTGGCATTGGAGCGACCAACAAAGAGTTCCTGACCCCGTTCTTTTTTACTTCCTTTCTGAGTTTTTCCCAATCCCATCTTCCGGAAAGTTCTTGGTCTTTGATACCCCAAAGATTGTGCTGAAATTCTCCTTTTGAAATGGGCGATCCCTCATAGCTGGAATAGGTTCCTTCCTCCTTGGCCATTTCCATGGAAGCGGTAACCGCAGCATAATATAGGGTCTCAAAAATATCCTGGTTCAATTTTTTGGCCTCATCACTCGTGAAAGGCATGCGCAACATAATGAAAGTATCGGCCAATCCCTGCACCCCCAGACCAATAGGTCGGTGCCTCATGTTGGAGTTTCTGGCTTCTTCCACCGGATAGAAATTACGGTCAATTACCTTGTTCAGGTTTTTGGTCACTCGCTTTGTTACCCGGAAAAGTTCCTTGTGGTCAAATTCCCCATTTTTGATGAACATGGGTAACGCAATGGAGGCTAAGTTACATACCGCCACCTCATCGGGAGAAGTGTATTCCAAGATTTCAGTACACAAATTGGAAGAACGGATGGTACCCAAGTTCTTTTGGTTGCTTTTGCGGTTGGCTGCATCCTTGTAGAGCATATATGGGGTTCCCGTCTCTATCTGTGACTCCAATATTTTCTCCCAAAGATCGCGTGCTTTAATGGTCTTGCGTCCTTTTCCCTCAGCTTCATACTGAGTATACAACTTTTCAAACTCATCACTGTGGTTGCTGAACAGTCCTGGGCATTCATTGGGGCACATCAAGGTCCATTCGCCATCGGCTTCTACCCGTTTCATAAACAAGTCCGGAATCCACATGGCGTAGAACAAATCGCGGGCGCGCATTTCCTCTTTACCGTGGTTTTTCTTCAAATCCAAAAAGTCGAAAATATCAGCATGCCAAGGCTCCACATAAATGGCGAAGCTCCCTTTTCTTTTTCCACCACCTTGGTCCACATAGCGCGCTGTGTCA
Organism: Muricauda sp. MAR_2010_75; assembly: GCF_000745185.1. Lineage (NCBI taxonomy): Bacteria > Pseudomonadati > Bacteroidota > Flavobacteriia > Flavobacteriales > Flavobacteriaceae > Allomuricauda > Allomuricauda sp. MAR_2010_75. The sequence goes on along the minus strand of NZ_JQNJ01000001.1, from coordinate 1,623,529 downwards.
TTATAAACGCGAAGCATGGGCACAATTCCATTTGACGTTCCATTGGTTCCTGCGATGTAGGAACCTGTTGCTCTTATGTTGTGGATTGAAAGTCCAATTCCTCCTGCAGATTGGGAAATTTTGGCGGTTTGCTTCAAGGTGTCGTAGATCCCATCGATACTGTCATCCTTCATCGCAAGCAGGAAACAGGAAGACATCTGTGGTTTTGGTGTTCCTGAGTTGAAGAGTGTGGGTGTAGCATGAGTGAAGAACTTTTTGGACATCAACTCATAAGTCTCTATGGCAGATTCCATGTCATTCAAATGGATACCAACGGCCACACGCATGAGCATGTGCTGGGGACGCTCCGCAATTTTGCCATTGATTTTAAGCAAATAGGAACGTTCCAAGGTTTTAAAACCGAAATAATCGTAGCCAAAATCCCGGTTGTAAATAATGGTAGAATCCAAGGTTTCGGCATTCTCGGAAACCACCTTGTACACCTCATCAGAAAGCAGTGGTGCTTTTTTACCGGTTCTTGGATTCACATATTCGTAGAGGTCCTTCATCGTTTCGGAGAAGGATTTTTTTGTGTTTTTGTGCAGGTTGGAAACGGAGATACGCGCCGCCAATTTTGCATAATCGGGATGGGTAGTGGTCATGGTGGCTGCGATTTCGGCTGCCAAATTATCCAGCTCGGATGTGGTAACCCCATCGTACAATCCCTCAATAACCCGCATGGCCACCTTTACCGGGTCCACCAGGGGATTGAGTCCATAACAAAGTTTTCTAACTCGGGCCGTAATCTTGTCGAACATGATCGGCTCCTTTCTTCCATCTCTTTTTACTACATACATGGCGCTACGAATATTTTAGGGTTATTGTTGGTTCTTATTGAATGTTAAAAATTTAACATTTTGTGTTAAGTGCATGAAAACTTCCGGGGCTATCGGAAGTCAACAAACAATTTGGTTACTTAAAAATCTGCGTCGAAACTGATTTTTTGCGAATCAGAATCTTTCTCCTTGTTCAAAACACCGGCCTTTTGATATTCAGACACGCGTTTTTCAAAGAAATTGGTCTTCCCTTGGAGGGAAATCATATCCATAAAATCAAATGGATTGGTGGCATTGTACACTTTCTCGCATTGCAACTCAACCAACAATCGGTCAGTTACAAACTCCAGGTATTGGGTCATTAATTTGGCGTTCATTCCAATGAGGCTCACGGGAAGTGACTCTGTAATGAACTCTCTTTCTATGTTCAATGCATCAACTATAATTTCCTTGATACGCTCCTTGGACACTTTGTTTTGCAAATGGTTGTTGTGCAAGTGCACAGCATAATCGCAATGCATTCCTTCGTCCCGTGAAATCAACTCATTGGAAAACGTGAGTCCAGGCATCAATCCTCTTTTCTTCAGCCAAAAGATGGAACAGAAGGCGCCGGAGAAGAAAATCCCTTCCACTGCGGCAAAGGCAATCAATCTTTCGGCGAAACTTGGTGATTCTATCCATTTTAAGGCCCAATCAGCTTTCTTTTTAATGGCAGGAAAATTTTCAATGGCCTTGAAGAGCACACTCTTTTCCTTTTCCTCCTTCACATAGGTGTCTATGAGCAATGAGTAGGTTTCAGAGTGGATGTTCTCCATCATAATTTGGAAACCGTAGAAGAATTTGGCCTCAGAGTACTGAACTTCATTGACAAAGTTTTCGGCCAGATTTTCATTTACAATTCCATCCGAAGCGGCAAAAAAGGCCAAAATATGTTTGATGAAGTAACGTTCGTCATCGTTCAACTTGGTGTTCCAATCCGATAAATCCTGATGCAGATCGATTTCCTCGGCAGTCCAAAAACAAGCCTCTTGCTTCTTATACCAATCCCACAAATCGTGGTGTTTAATGGGAAAAATTACAAATCTATCTTTGTTTTCTTGTAATATGGGCTCAATTGCTTCTGACATAATCGCTTGTTAAAATTTACAATCTGGAAGGAGATTTCCATGTGAATAGGGACTAACAAAGATTCAAAATTGTTGGTAGATTGTAAAGTATGTATTCGCGAAACGGGGTTAAAGTTTTTAACACTGACTGTTGAAATCTAGTGTGGCGGTTACCCTTGCTGGCCTCGGCCAAACCTGTCCTTTGATAACTTTTACGTTGGAATTTTCCACAAACAAAAAAAGACCAAAAAGTATATTGCAACATACTAATTGGTCTTACTGCTTATGAACTGCGGTTAGTGCCATAATTCAATGATATTACCAAACGTACGGCCTCTTCAGGTTATGCCATTGGATCCATTTAATTCCAGGTAGTTCCCCCGAAACCCAAAATCAAACATTAAACCAAGGTTCCTCTGAAGATTTTTCTTTGCAAGCGGTTTCTATAATCAAGAGAATTGGTTGCTTTGGCCGTACTATTTATTGGTAATAATATTTATGAACGTTTATCTGGGAGCATGGTGGCCCTCTACGGCCACACTATCCCAATTTTGCTGTACTTCCATGTCCTTACTTTCCGAAACAGCGGCAAAAATCAAGGCCATTATTAAAATTATGAACAGTACAAAACACTTTTTCATATTAATTTTGATATTAGATGAATACCCCAATTTTTGACAGTGCCAAGATAGATAACAATGGTCCTGTATCCTTGTTGGTATGTATAAACGGTTGGCTTTTTTGTATAATTGGTTTGTTGATTTTGAGCATTGAGATTCCTTTTTGCCCTCAATAAGGGGGCGTTCATCAAAAAAGGAAGCCCTTTTCACTTGATTTGGCATTTTTGACCAGTTATACGTGTTACTAGTCCATCAACACATAATTTTAAGAAGCATAAACAGAATAATCCTAAATTTGAAATACCTATTATTGTTTATATGCTAGAAGCGGTTATTGTAGATGACGAAATCAAGGCATTGCAGAGTTTGAGTTGGGAGTTGACCAACTTGAGCGATGAGGTGGACATTATTGCATCGTTCACCGATGCGCACGAGGCCTTGGACTATCTGGAACAAAATACTCCGGACTGTCTCTTCTTGGATATAGAAATGCCAGCCATGGACGGTTTCCAGTTCATCAAAAACTTAAAGAACAAGGATTTTCCGGTGGTCATCACCACAGCATACAACCAATACGCCCTTCAGGCCTTAAAGAATGAGGCCATTGATTATTTGCTCAAACCCATTGACACCGATGACCTTGAGCTGACCATTGCCAAGATAAAAAAATATAACGCCAAGAATTTGACCGTGAATCGGTTAGAGAAAATATTGTTGAATTTCAATGCTGAATCGCACAGCAAAAAAATCACGATAAATACCGATGGAAAATTGGTGTTCCTGAACAGTGATGATATTCTTTATGCTGAATCTGATGGGAATTACAGTACCATTTTCCTGAGCGATGGTCAAAAAATATTACTTACCAAAAAGTTAAAGGAAGTAAATACCCTCTTGCCAGACAATAGCTTTTTTAGGATTCACAACTCCTACATCATCAACCTGAACAAAATAAAGGAATTCCTAAAGACCGATGGATACGTTGTGTTGGAATCCAATCATAAAATCCCAGTCTCGAGGCAAAAAAAATCCGACTTTCTGGATATGTTATAACGTCCCAATATACCTGTGCTTACAATTGAGATCAAACACATCAAAAACCTAGGTCCACTGCGAAAGGCAATCTTATGCCCACTACTGGTATTGCTTGGCTTTCACATGGCCCGTGCCCAAGAAATCCCAGATGATTTTAAAGAAAAGGCCGAGCGATTGGTTGAACTCATGCCCAAAACCTATCTCTCCCTGGACACCGAACTCAAGGAAGAAAAACAGGATACCACCCTTCTACGCTATTTTGCCAATCTGGCCAGAGAAAACAACTATTTGGAAGGGGAAGCTTATGCGCTAGACCAACTAGGAACAAAATACAGGAACATTTCCCAATTTAAAAAAGCTGCCGACCTTCATGAACAGGCCCTTGAACTTTCGGAAAAGGCAAACAACACAGAACTAAAGGTTCTTAGCTTGAATATGCTAGGGGTGGTTTATCGCCGCACCGATGCCATTAAAACTGCATTGGACTACAACCAAAAAGCCTTGGAAATAGCAGAGGAGGTTGAAAACCCATCACATCATATCAAAAGGAGCATCAATGTGTCCTTGAACAGTATTGGAAACCTATATCAAACCTTGGAACAGCATGATTTGGCCATCATGCAGTTTAAGAGAGCCCTGAAGCTGGAAGAAGAACTGGGCAACAAATTGGGGCTTGCCATAAACCACCAAAACATTGGGATTGTTTGGAGCAAAAGGGAGATTTGGAGGGTGCATTGGAAAACTACCGGAAATCCCTGGCCTATAATGAGGAAATCGGTTCAGATTATGGGCGTGTCATCTGCAAGAACAGCTTGGCCCAGGTCTATTTAAAACAGGATATGCCCTATGCCGCACTTGTGCTGCTGGAACCCCTTCATAAAGAATCCAAAGATATAGGTGATTTTTTTATTACCTCGTCCATTTTTATAAATACAGGTTGGGCGTATACAAAAGTAGGAGAGTTTGACAAGGCTGATCAGTTTATCCAAGAAGGATTGGAAATGGCTCAAAACCACAACATGCCCAGTAATGTTGTTGCCGGATACCAAAAGCTTTCCGACCTTGAACGGGAAAGGGGAAATTTTAAAGAGGCTTACGCCTATTTTAAAAAGGCTTCTGAGTTTGAAAAGGAAATCTCCAGTGCTACCAATTTAAGGTACATGAACGATGTTATTGTACGATATGAGGCAGAAAAAAAGAACAACCAAATCTCTGTTCTGGCCAAAGAAAATGAAATTGTGCGCCTACGATTAAAGAAAAACCAGACCACCTTATTGGTAAGTGCCTTGATTGTGGGGCTGGTGGCCTCCATTCTTTACATTTTGTACCGACAGTACCAAAACAAGAATGAAAAAAGGGTGCTTTCCTTGGAACAAAACATGCTCCGCAGCCAGATGAACCCCCATTTTTTGTTCAACTCATTGAACTCCATCAAGCTTTACATCATCAACAATGAGCAAAAAAATGCAGTTCACTATCTGAACAAATTTTCAAAGTTGGTGCGTAAAATACTGGAGGCTTCGTCCCAGCGGGAAATTACCTTGGCGGAAGAACTGGAGACCATTGAATTGTATATGAACATTGAGAACATCCGGTTTTCCAATGAAATCGATTTTAAAATCACTGTGGATGAAAATCTCTGCCCCTCCAATATAAAAATCCCTTCATTGGCCTTACAGCCCTTCCTTGAAAATTCCCTTTGGCATGGACTTTCTCCCAAGGAAGGCAAGAAGATGATTCATTTGAACGTAAAACGAAAGAGTCAGAACCACGTTTCCATTGAAATTGAGGACAATGGTGTGGGTAGGGGAGCCGCCGAGGCCAATAAAGAAAACAGAGTGCTGAAACGAAAATCAGTCGGTATCCGAATCACCAAGGAGCGATTGGCCAATTTCTCAAAAGATTACCAGAACAAATTTGATGTGGATATTGTGGACTTGTTCAATACGGATGGCAGCCCAAAGGGAACCAAGGTGATCTTGGACATCCCTACGATTTAGCATGGCCCACGGCCACTTCCTCCAATTCTTCGTACCATTTCTTTCCAAATTTCCGAATTAGGGCGTCTTTTACAAACTTGTAAACGGGCACTTTTAATTCTTTTCCCAAACTACAAGCAGGATCACATATTTCCCATTTATGGTAGTTTACCGCGGTAAACTCGGAATATTCACGGGTACGGACAGGATACAGGTGGCAAGAAACGGGCTTTCGCCATTTTACCGCACCATCTTCCCAAGCGGCTTCAATGCCACATTTGGCGATCCCTTCCTCAGAAAAAATAACGTAGGCACATTCACTGTTTTTTACCAAGGGGGTTTCCCATTCTCCATCTTCCCCTTTTACAAAAGTCCCTTGCTCTTCAATGGCCTTAATGCCCTCAGGCCTTAGATAGGGCTTTACTTTTTCGTAAATATTTATCAGAATATCGGTTTCCGCATCCTCCACTGGTGCCCCATATTCCCCTCCAACACAACAAGCACCTTTGCACGCATTTAGGTTGCATACAAAATCGTTTTCCAGAATCTCTTCGGACACTATGGTTTTACCTATCTGAAACATCTGTTTCCCTTCTTTTGGGGCAAAGGTAATCCAAAACAAAAAAATTGATGTTTTCCCAACATTTTATATCATCCAAAAGTCGTTTTAAGACGTACATTTGCAGACCAAAAAAAGCAACGTGATGAATTTGAATTTTAAGGAAATTGCAACTGCCAGTATGATCCTTTTTGCGGTAATTGATATTGTGGGCAGTATTCCCATAATTATATCCTTGCGCAGCAAAGTGGGCCATATTCAGTCTGAAAAAGCTTCCATTGTGGCGGCCTGTATAATGGTGGCCTTTCTTTTTGTTGGGGAACGAATCCTTTCGCTAATCGGTATAGATGTCAACTCTTTTGCTGTGGCGGGTTCCTTTATCATCTTCTTTTTGGCCATTGAAATGATCTTGGGCATTACCCTTTACAAAGATGATGAGCCTGAAAGTGCCTCCATAGTTCCCATTGCTTTTCCACTGATTGCCGGAGCGGGCACCATGACCTCACTCTTGGCCCTTAGAGCGGAATATCATGTGGAAAACATTATTGTTGCCATTATCCTAAATATTATCTTTGTATATATTGTGCTTAAATCAAGCGCCAAAATTGAGCGGGTCTTGGGGAAAATAGGCCTCAGTATTATTAGAAAAGTATTCGGTGTAATACTCTTGGCCATTGCCGTAAAGCTTTTTGCAGCCAACATCAACCAGCTCTTTGAGCATCTATAAAGCCATACCATGAATAAAACATTCAGCATTATCCTTATTATTCTGGCCTTGGCTCTTATTGGCTACAATGTAACATTGGTAGATTTTGAAAATCCCTTTGAAGGGGATAGTACCGTAGCTTTGATAGGGATAGTGGCCTCATTGTGCGCCATTGTACTCTTGCTGATTTTTATGACCTCAAAAAAAATACAGAAAAAGCTGAACAAGGATTAATTGTGCATCCCGATTATACCTTCTGAAGACCGTTCTATGACAGCGGCGTCAATATCCTTTACCTTTTTGAGCATGGAATCGTACTCTCCCTTGATTTGGGCCGAAAGGTTGGGTGAGTACAGTTGTTCGGCTATGTTCGCTTTTATAAAAGCTTTTATCTTGTCTTCCTGAGCATAAAAGTCTAGTTTGACCTTTCGGTTCAGTACAAACTCAATGAACTCATCAAAAAGGATGTCGTCCACTCGGTATTCATCCAAAAACTGATTTCGGGTATAGTCCGCATAGCGGGTTCGGTCCTTTTCCAAATGTTCAAAAACAAATCGGGAAAAAAACTGATAGGTATCATCCATGCTCTCAATAGCCTCCTCCTCGTTACTTCCAATGGGAACAAAAACATCAGGAATAATTCCGCCACCGCCATAGACCACTTTTCCTTTGGGCGTTACAAACTTTAGGGAATCCGCTACTTTAATGCTATCTGCAGAAATAAGCTCTCCACTGACGTACCGTTCCATGAACTTCTGATAGTAATCCCGATTCCCATTTTTGTACGATTTTTGAATGGAACGCCCCGTCGGCGTATAATATCTTGAAACGGTCAGGCGCACGGCCGAACCATCACCCAAATCCATCTCGCGCTGTACCAATCCTTTTCCAAAGGAACGCCTTCCCACAATGGTGCCAATATCATTATCTTGTAGGGCTCCAGCAATAATCTCACTGGCCGAAGCGGAACGTTCATTGATCAAAACATAGACCGGTTTGTTCTCAAAATCGCCTTTGTTGGTAGCGTATGCTTTTTTAACACGCCCTTTTTTGTTTTTGGTGAACAAAATCAGCTTATCATCTTCCAAAAACTCATCGGCCAATTTTTCGGCGATGCCCAAATAACCCCCAGGATTGTCACGCAGGTCCAAGACCAATTTCTCAGCTCCCCTAATTTTGAGCTTTTTCAGGGCATCCTTGAATTCATCAAAGGTGGACTCTGCAAATCGATTTATTTTGATGTAGCCCATATCTTTGGTAAGCATGTAATAGGCATCCACACTTTTAATTGGCACATGATCACGAATGACAGTGATGTCCAAAATCTTGTTTTCGGACTTTCGGAATACTTTTAAATCGACTTTAGTACCAACTTTGCCCTTTAATTTGGAGACTAAATCGTCATTTGGGATTCTGCGCCCAAAAAGAGTATCATTATTTGCGGATAGAATACGGTCTCCCGGTTTTATCCCACTGATATAACTAGGTCCATTTTTTATGGTTCTAATAACAGTGATGGTATCCTTGTATTTGTAGAAGCTAACCCCTATTCCCACAAAATCGCCTTTCATGCTTTCAGAGACCTCTTCCATTTCACTCTTAGGAATATAGACGGAATGAGGGTCCAGTTTTCCCAAAATATTGTTCACGGTAACATCCACGATGCTATCGGTATCAATATCATCCACATATTCGTAGTCGATATAATCAATAAGTCGATTGAGTTTGTCTTTTTTGGAATTGGTGGAAAACAGTTTTTCAGGGCCGTCATTAAAATGAAGCTTACCTCCTATAAAAATCCCAATAGCTACGGCTAGAGCTAGCAATGTGGGCCAAATATATCCTTTGATTTTCTTCATAATAGCAATGGTTTTTTTAGACCATTTCTTCCAAAACGGGCAAATGAACGGTCTCTACTCCTGCCCTTTCCAAGAACTTCAGACCTGAATCATCCTTGTAGGCCGTTTGGTATACCACACGTTTTATGCCAGCTTGATGCACCAGCTTACTGCATTCCCTGCATGGGGATAAGGTAATGTACAAAGTGGACCCTTCGCAGGACTGTGTGGATGAGGCTACTTTTAGGATTGCATTGGCCTCAGCATGGAGCACATACCACTTGGTGTACCCTTCATCATCCTCACAAAAATTTTCAAATCCGGTAGGTGTTCCGTTGTATCCGTCGGATATAATCATCCGATCTTTAACAATAATGGCGCCCACCTGTCTTCTTTTACAATAGGAGAGTTTGCCCCATTCTTGGGCCATTCTTAGATACGCTTTGTCGTATTTTTCTTGTTTACTCTCCTTCATATAGCACTAAATCCGCGGATAATGAAATAAATATACCTGCTTTGGAAGACCCTTACAACCTTATTCGATTAAATTTAACGAAGCCTCTAGTTGGGAAACGTTGCAATGAGCAAGGGTATTGTGATAGCGATGATCAAAATTGAGGTCACCGCAATAAAAATGGGTCTTTTAACTTTTAGTAGGTCCAACATCACAAAAGCCAGGGTCAAAATAATCAGGATAATGGTCACTTGCGAAAGCTCTATTCCAGTAGCAAAACCCAACAAAGGTGTGATTTTGTCCTCTTCCTCTGCCATCAACATCTTAAAGTAGTTTGAAAAGCCAAAACCGTGAATCAATCCAAAAAATGCCGTGGCCAGAACGTGCAAATACAATCCCACCTGCATGGCTTCCCGAAACACATAAGCAAAATTGAAAAGTGCCGTCAACAAAATAGTGACTGGAATCAAGAATTCAATGAGTTCCACATCCACAGTAAAGACCTCATAGACGGACAGGGCCAATGAAGTGCAATGAGCAATAGTGAATATGGTCGCCAAAATTACAACTCGCTTCCAATTCTTAAAGGTAAACGGGACTGCTAAAGCGGATAAAAACAGGATATGGTCATACGCGCCAAAATCCAACACGTGGTTCAGCCCTAGTTTCACATAAAACAAAAATTCTTGCATCCTATTTGTTGTTTATGGTTTAGAATTCATGATTTATAGTCTTGGTTTTGAGGTGTACACCATCCAACAACTCCTAACTCCTAACTCCTAACTCCTAACTAAAACTATGAAATTCCCCTTTCTTTTTGGATAATCTCATAAGCCTTCTGCACTTCCTTGAATTTTTCCTCAGCCCCTTTCTTAATGGCCTCATTTTTGGTAACAACACGGTCCGGATGATATTTCTTGGCCATATTGCGATAGGCTTTCTTTACTTCCTCGTCTGTGGCATTTTTGTCAATTTCCAAAATCTTATAAGAATTATCCGTGGACTTGATGAACATGGCCATGATACTGTCAAAATCATGTCGGCCCACACGCAAATACCCCGCGATTTCCCGTAATTTGTTAAGTTCGGCCTTGCTCACCTGCCCATCAGCCTGGGCTATGCCAAACAAAAAGTGCAACAATTGCAAACGAACCTCATACCGGGTGCGCTGCACCATATATTCACAAATGCGCTGGGAAGATATTTCCCGCTTTTTAATAACGTCATTGAACGTCCTAAAAATGGCATTGGCCTTTTCCTTGCCATACGTACTCAAAAAGTACTGTCGCACATAATCCAACTCCCGTTGGTTCACCTGCCCATCGGCCTTGATAACGATGGAACAGAGCGAAAGCAAGTTCAGTTCAAAATCGGCAGGGGAAGCCCGTTGCCGCGTATAATCTTGAAACACGGTTTTAGGGCCGCCTCCGGACCCTCCAAGGTTGTCCAAAAAACTACCTACTATGAATCCCAAAATGGCTCCTGGAAACCGGAATAAAAAATAGCCGAGAAAGGCGGCCACCCATTTAATCATCCTTCAAAAAATTTAAAGCCCAAATATAGGGCTTTGCAAAGGAATCAATACCATAAGCAATGTTAAGGGTCATGGTATAAACCCGACAAAAACGTATCTTTGTAACCTAATTAAAAAGAAGCCTATGTATCCTGAAGAATTGGTAAAACCTATGCGAGCAGACTTGGCCACCGCCGGGTTTGAAGAACTATATACAAGTGAAGCCGTTGAAAATGCACTTAAACAAGATGGAACCACACTGGTTGTGGTCAATTCAGTTTGTGGATGTGCAGCTGCCAACGCCAGACCAGCAGCCAAACTGAGCCTGCAAAACAGCAAAAAACCAGACCACTTGGTCACTGTGTTTGCCGGAGTGGACACCGAAGCGGTGAACACGGCAAGAAACCACATGGTGCCTTTTCCACCATCATCGCCAAGTATGGCCCTCTTTAAAGATGGCGAATTGGTGCACATGATCGAAAGACACCATATTGAGGGAAGACCTGCGGAGCTTATCGCAGAAAACTTAATGGAAGCCTATAACGAGTTCTGTTAACCCTTCCCCGATTTAAAAAATTAAGCCACCCTTAAGGGTGGTTTTTTGTTTTTCAGCATTAAAAAAGTTGGCTATGCTTTATTTTAGTCCCAAATTTCGTTCACCTAAATCCACAATTCGCCAAGGATGCCAAAATTGCTTTCATACCCTTTGACCGTACTTTTTTTCATTTGCTTTGGATTGGTGCTGGTCATTTTTCATCCCATACAATGGTTTTGTTTGAAGGTCTTTGGGTATGATGCGCACAAACGAAGCGTTTCCATCCTTAATTGGTTCATTATGCGATGTACCAACGTGCTCGGTACCCGATATACATTTGAAAACCAGCAAACCATCCCAACCGATAGACCGCTGATCATTGTTACCAATCACCAGAGCATGTACGATATTCCTCCTTTGATTTGGTATATGCGAAAGTACCATCCCAAGTTTGTCAGTAAAATTGAATTGGGCAAAGGTATTCCCAGTGTATCCTTTAATTTGAGACACAGTGGTTCCGCCCTCATAGATCGTAAAGACCCGAAGCAAAGCATTGCTGAACTCCAAAAATTGGGCAAATACATTGAAACGAACAGTCGTAGTGCCGTAATTTTTCCGGAAGGTACCCGCAGCCGGAACGGAGTACCCAAACCTTTCCGTACAACGGGATTGAAAGTGTTGATGAAAAATGCACCTTCCGCATTGATTGTACCTATCAGTATAAATAATTCATGGAAGTTGCTGCGCTACGGAAAATTTCCCATGGGATTAGGTAACCATCTTACATTTAAAGTCCATCCTCCAGTGGAGATTGAAGGTGATGTGGAAGCATTGATAGCCCAAGTTGAAAAGCAGATTGTTTCAGGAATATCTCTTTCAAAATGAATCAGGATATATTGGTACAGCATACCGTCAATTTTGTAAAGGAAACACTTCTAAATGCTGAAGGTGGCCATGATTGGTTTCATATTGAAAGGGTTTTCAATACAACAAAATTGATTTCCGAGCATGAAAAAGTGGATGTACTGGTAGTGCAATTGGCAGCACTGTTGCACGACATTGCCGACCCAAAATTTCATAATGGTGATGAAACCGTGGGACCTAAAATGGCCCGGGATTTTCTAATTTCCCAAAAAGTGAACAACCCTATCATTGATCATGTGGTCAGCATTATCCGAAACATGTCCTTTAAAAACAGTTTGGACACTAATTCCCAAATTTTTTCATCAAAAGAACTGCAGGTGGTGCAAGATGCCGACCGATTGGATGCCATGGGTGCCATTGGTATTGCAAGGGCATTTAATTATGGTGGATTTAAAAACAGACCTCTGTATGACCCCAATATTCCTCCCAATCTTCACATGACCAAAGAGGAGTACAAAAACTCGCAGGCACCGACCATCAATCATTTTTATGAAAAACTCCTTTTATTAAATGAAAAAATGAACACAGAAACTGGCAAAAAAATGGCCCAAGAGCGGCATCAATTCATGTTGGACTACCTAAAACAGTTTTACAAGGAGTGGGAAGGAGAATAGTCTTTGACCTCGAGTTGATTTTTGTATCTTGGAGAACTATTCAAACTAAACAACAAAATGCAAAGAAGAAAATTCATTAAAAATGCGGCAGCTGCTTCCGCTGTTTTTTCAATTGTTCCAAGCCATGTTTTGGGAAAGACCCATGTTCCTCCAAGTGATACTTTATATGTAGGTGCATTTGGCGTAGGTGGAAGAGGTGAAAGTGTAATTCGCGGACTTAACGAGACGGGCAAGGTAAAATTTGTATCGTTCTGTGATGTGGATGACCGCCGTGCCCAACCCACCTACGAACTTTTTCCCGATGTTAAACGATATAAGGATTTTAGAAAGGTCTTCGATGCACACCTAAACGACATAGATGCCATAATGGTAGCCACTCCCGATCACATGCATGCCACAATTGCTTTACCCTTTATGCGGGAGAAAAAACATGCCTATGTAGAAAAACCATTGACCCATAACATTTATGAGGCCCGATTAATGACCAAAGTTGCCCAAGAAAATGGAATTGTTACCCAAATGGGAAACCAAGGTGCTTCAAGTGATGGCAGTCGCATTGCACGGGAATGGGTAGAATCTGGAATTATTGGAAAAGTACATACCATAGATTGCTGGACCAACCGCCCCGTATGGCCTCAGGGTGTCCCAGTTCCTGCTAAAAAACAAAGAGTCCCTCGGGAATTGGATTGGGACACTTGGCTAGGGCCTGCCGCAATGCGGGATTACAATGAAGCTTATCTGCCATTCAAATGGCGGGGTTGGTGGGATTTTGGCACCGGTGCTTTGGGCGATATGGGGTGCCATATCATGGAAACGCCCTTCAGTGTTCTTGATTTGGGCTATCCGACAGAAGCGGAAGCCAGCTGTACAACCGTTTGGGTAGGTGATTTTGTGGAAGCTGATTATAGTCCTTCCTGCCCTCCATCCTCAAAAATCCATTTGAAGTTTGAGCATGAAGAACATGGAGACATTGCCCTTAACTGGTACGATGGTGGAATTAAACCTGACCTTCCAGATGAATTAAAGGATGGTGAAACCATTGGTGATAGTGGTGGCGGAACCATTATGTATGGTGAAAAAGGTACACTTATTTGCGATACTTATTCCAGAAACGCGCGTTTACTTCCTTCGGAAATGATGGATTTGTATAAAACTCCCTCACCAAAATATCCACGAGTTCCAGGAAGTGTGGGCGGACATATGGCCAATTTTGTGGATGGCTGTTTGAACGGCACCCCAACATCTTCCAATTTTGAAAAAGCTGGACGATTGACAGAAACTGTACTTATGGGGAATTTAGCCGTTAAAGCTTACCAATACAAAGTATTGAAAGAAGGTAAAAAAGTAGGTGATTGGGAGCCTTTTGAGTACCCTGGCAGACGCAAACTGTTCTGGGATGGGGACAATATGAAAATCACCAATTATGAAAAAGCAAACGAGTGGGTCACCCGCGAATATCGCAAAGGTTGGGAATTGGCCTAATATTTTTTAGTTTTATGGCTGGCATTTAAGGTATTAAACCCATATATTCGCCCGCCTTATTAGATTAAACGTTAAATATGAAAAGAGCAATCTTACTGCTATTTGTTGTAGCAACATTACTGAACTGCAAACAAAAAATGCAACAATCAAGCGATGCTGCCATGGAGCCCAAAGGTGCTGACAACATTGCCTACCAATGGAGTGAAATGGCCATTATCGCAACAGCAAACGACACTGAAATGTTTAAGCCAAGACCTACCATCACCTCAAGATTTTTGGGCTTGATTTTTGTTTCCATTTTCGATGCTTGGTCTAGATATGATGAAAAGGCCATTCCTGTATACCTTGATGGCGTGGAAAGGCGCCCATCGGATGAGCGGACGCTCAAAAACAAGGAAATTGCCGTTAGTTATGCCGCCTACAGGGCCATGAACGAATATTATTATTCAGACAAGGAGCTTTTTACCAATTTTATGGTAGAATTGGGCCTAGATCCCAACAACGAATCTTTGGACCCAACCACTCCCGAAGGCATTGGAAACCTTGCTGCCAAGGCAGTCATCGAAGCTAGAAAAGGCGACGGTGCCAACCAATATGGCGAGGAAGAAGGTTCCAATGGTGAACCCTATTTCGATTACACCGGTTACGAACCCGTCAACCCCGTAGATCAAAATAATGATCCCAATCGTTGGCAGCCCAAGTATTTTTCTGATGGAAAAGGCGGAAAGTTTGCTCCGGGATGCCTAACCCCATTTTGGGACAAAGTAAAACCCGTTTCATTGAAATCTGGCGATCAGTTCCGTCCAGGACCTCCTCCAAAAATAGGGTCCAAACAATTGGAAGAAGAGGTAAAAGAGGTAATCGAGATGCAGGCCAACCTCACCGATGAGCAAAAAGCTTTGGTCGAGTTCATGCGAGATGGCCCACAATCTGTGCAACAAGCTGGACACTGGTTAAAATTTGCCCAAGAGGTTTCCATAAGGGATGATCATACCTTGGACGAAGACGTAAAAATGTTCTTCTACAACCAAGTTGTGGCCATGGATGCCTTCATCGCATCATGGGATAGTAAAATGTACTATGATTTTGCAAGACCCTACGCCTTGGTTCACGAATACTATGACCAACAAAAGATAAAGGCTTGGGGAGGTGTTGGAAAAGGTATGATAGAGATGGATGGCAACCAGTGGAGACCTTATTCCCCAGACACTTTTTTATGTCCGCCTTTCCCGAGTTATACCTCAGGACATAGTACAATCAGTGGTGGCTGCGCTGAAGCCCTAAAACTTTGGACCGGAAGCGATGAGTTTGGATCGGAAGTGGAGCTTGTGGCAGGATACCTTACGGAACCTGAAAATTTGGGGGACACTGTCACCTTAAAATTTCCAACATTTACCAAAACTGCAGAAATGGCAGGTATTTCAAGGGTTCTGGGTGGATATCACATCCAATCTGATAATATAGCCGGTTTGGAACTGGGTCGTGATGTGGCCCACGAAGCATGGAAATTCTATAAAAAGCATATTGGGGAAGAAGAACAGATGTAAAGCCAGCTTTAGTTGAGGTTCATCTTCTTTTGGTAGTGCCTTTTAACGAGTTCATTTTCGCTGAGGGCAATGGCCTTCTTTAGGGATGCTTGTTGTTTTTTAGGCCGATTCAACTCTGATTGAAGCTCTGCTCTAATGGCATGGTACAACCCTTGATTCTCAAAACCACCTCGTTTTCCAAGCACTTCTAGTTCAGCTAGGCCTTTTTTAGCGCCATGTTGCTTGGCAAAAGGGATAATACGGTTTAAGGCCACCATTGGCGAATAATACAATTTTAATTGTACATCGTATAAATAAAGGATGCTTTTCCAATCGGTTTCTGCAAAACTTTTGGCGATACTATGATAATATGAACGTGCCGCTTCCAAATGATAATCCGAAGGCGTTCGATCTTGTGTCCCAGCATTTTCCAAATGTTGAATACCGATGGAAATCAACTCTTGGTTGTATTTGGAACGATCCTGATGCTCCAAGGTCACCAATTCTCCCACTTTATCCAATCGAGCATCAAACCGTGAGGCATGGAAACACATCAAGGCAATCAGGGCATTTAGGTTAGGGTGCTTGCAGTACTTATTGTCTTGGAGCAAAAGCGCCAAACGTAAAGCTTCATAACAGATGTCCCTTTTAATGATCTGTAATCCAGAAGTGGCCGCATATCCTTCAGTAAATAACAGATAGATAACCCGAAGTATCTGGAATAAACGGGATTGCAATCCCATTTGCACAGGAATTTTCAATAGCTGTACCTCTTTCCTGAACTTTTTCTTGGCCCTGGTAAACGACTTGGCTACAGCTTCTTCCTTTTTCATTAAAGCCTCTGCCAATTCTTTGTTGCTGAAGCCCCCCATTAATTTTAAACTCAAAATAATCTGATGTTCCTCCGATAGAGCTGGATGGCAACAGGCAAAGATCATTTTTAATTGACTGTCTGAAATGGTCTGGTCCAAAGCAGGGTCCGAAGCATGGCCAACTTCACTCTTTGGATACAATTCCCCTACCTCTTTATATTCCAGTTTTTTGGCTCTTCTCAACAGGTCGATCATCCTATTGCTCGCTACCCGATAGAGCCAAGCAGTGGGGTTATCTGGAATGGATTGATAGGCCCAAACCTGCATTGCCTTCACAAAGGTGTCTTGTGTAGCATCCTCAACCTGCTCCAGATACGATGCCCCAAATTTATGGGTCAACAGTGCCACTACCTTTCCATATTCCGTCCGGAAAAGATGCTCAACGGTATTCTTGTGGTCTTGCGGCATAAGTAATTTTGCTGGGGCTCTTAAAATGTCATTTCGAGTGAAACGAGAAATCTATAGTACGTTAATGAAGCGTTTTAGATTTCTCACATTCGTTCGAAATGACATCAGATTAAAAAATCAATGTTCCAAGGACAGGATTTCCCGTACTTCAACAAAGGCACCTTCATAATCAAAAATGGGGCATCCTTTGGAGATCTCAACAGCCTCATCAATGTTCTTGGCTGAAACAATGAGGTAGCCTCCCACCATCTCAGCACCTTCGGCAAAGGGTCCATTTGTGACCACTTCTCCACGTTTGTGCACTACTTTTCCATCCTTTTCCAAAGGAAGCCCGTCCAAAAGCTGTCCTTTTTCCTTTAGACCGCCCATCCATTCGCCCCAAACCTGCATGTGGGATTGTTGTTGTTCTTTTGATAGTTTGGCATAAGCTTCATTGCCGCCCCTGAACAAATACAAAAAATTACTCATCTGTTTACTTTTTAATGTCCACCCAAAGTGAACGGTTACACATTGTTTTCATCCATAAGACGAAAGATGCAACATGGATTGGACTAGCTTTTTAAATTTATTTAAAAAAATTGATTTGTCGATAAAAGCAAATACAAGCATTTCTATCCAGACACGAATTGCACCAATGCGCACGAATGGCATTAGGTTCATTTGAAACTTGCATAATCAAAACAATTTCATCTGTCCATCTTTATATTGTTGATGAAGCTCTTTGTTCAACCCCGGGAAGCTTTTGTCCTTAAAATACAACTGTTTGGCCAATTTGGCCATATCGTGGATTTGGGTGGCAATTTTTCCTTCACCCCGGTTACGAAGTCCGAAACGATTGTCGTTGATGGTACCTCCATGACAGTCTTGGATTAGATGCAACACTTTTTCGGCCCGATCGGGCATGGCCTTTTTGATCCAATCAGTGAAAATTTGTCCAATGGCCCCATTGAGTCGTACCACGGTAAACCCAAAAGAAAGTGCCCCATGTTCCGATACCGTTTTCGCCAATTCCAACAACTCATGGCTGTTGATCCCCGGAATCATGGGGGCCAACATGGCATTGACGGGAATGTTGTTTTCTGAAAGAACTTTAATGGCTTTCAATCTTTTTTGAAGGGAAGCCGTTCGGGGTTCCAACTTTCGCCTGGTTTTTTCAGATAATGAAGTGATCGAAATATTCACCCCTACCAATTGATGTGCATTCAATTCCTTCAAAACATCCAAATCGCGAAGAATCAAGGCATTTTTGGTAATGATCCCTACGGGATGCCGATACTTTAGGAAGACCTGGAGACATTTTCGGGTGATTTCAAACTCCTTTTCGGCAGGTTGATAGCAGTCGGTATTACCCGAAAGTACAATGGTCTGTGCCTTCCAATTCTTGTGTCTGATCTTGGCTTCCAACAACTCGGGAGCCGCTTTTTTTACCAAAATCTTGCGTTCAAAATCCAATCCAGCACTGTAGCCCCAATACTCATGGGCATTACGGGCATAACAATAGATACATCCATGCTCACAGCCTTGGTATGGGTTCATGGAATACCACATCCCCACATCTGGACTATCCACTTTATTGACAATGGTTTTTGGAAAAATTGGGATGTATTGGGTTTTGTTGTTCTCAGCTTCCTCGCCTTCCAAGCGACAAAATTCCAAAAAATCCTCCCGCATCTCATACACATGCTTCAGAAACTTGTTGGGTGTGTTTTGCTGTGCTCCCCTTCCTTTGAGAAAATTCTTGGATTCCATAAAATTGGATTTATTCCAAATTTAAGGATTATATCCAATATACGATTGTGCTAAATTCTATTTAACGTTTATGAAAACTTTAGTTGAAGTCTACCTTGACCAACTGTTTTTTACTGCCCCTTTTGGCATAGAAAAGCATGTTGTCCTCTTGCTCATTCTTTAACGGTTTGGAAACCATTAATGGCAATCGGGCTTCTTGTTGGTCGATGATCTTTTCGTAGTCCATTTTCCCATTTTCATCCAAAGAAATTAGAAATACGTTTCTATTTCGGCTCAATCCTTGTTTGAAAATCAAGCGTTCATTGTTGATCAACTGCGGGTTCTCAGCAGCCGTACAGATAAAGAAATAGGTCTTTCCATCTTTGCAGTACGAACTATAGGATGCATAAGCACCATCACCTTGCGTAACTTCGGTTTTATTGATATTTCTGGCCCATTCCATATTTCCATTGGAGTCCAACTTAACACTTACTATGTCATTGTAGTGATACCGCTCAATCTTAACCCGTTGCCCGGCTCCGGTAACTTCAAGTCCAGAGGTGACAAAGTATTCTTCTGCGTTGAAAAAGATATCCTCTTCAGTTGTTATCTCCACTCCCTTAAAAACTAAATTTTTGATGTCCTTATCCTGATCCCGTCCAAATTTGTCTTCCATAAATTGCTGGGAAAAGGGGTTGTATTTTCGGCTATTTACTTCTAATGTGGTTGGGTCAACATCAAAATAAGCGATGCCGTTGTACCGATTATCCTTTCTATCTGCATAAAACCCTATACAGACCAGTCTGTTGTCAAGTATAATGGGATATAAGGCTTCCGGGTACTTTCCGGGATCTACAAAAGATTGGGTCTTGTTTCCATTTTGGGAAATCTGAATCAATTCATATTGGAATTTTCGTTCATCAACCTGAAAACGCCTCTTTTTAAAATAGGCTTTTCCAACTATATAGACCGTTTGCAGATCACGAGTAATGGCTATATTTTCAAAGGCATAGTTCTTTTCCTCAATCTCATCTGAAAAGTCGTACTCAAACCTTTTGCGCAAGGCGGTATCATATAAATGGATGATGTGCTTATTGCTCTTTCCTTTTTTGTGATGGGTACTTATAATGAAACCTGTTTTATCTTCATTAAAAAGAACGGCCGTAGAGAATCCGTTGGAAAAATTACGGTTGTAAAAGTTTTTCCCCACTGGGTCATTTACTTCTTCGGAAGCAATGGACAACAGTTTTTCTGACCTAAAATTAAAGGCGATAATGGGGCTGGTATGAACCCAATATTCATATTGACCTCGATCGTAGTTATAATTGAGAAATAGCAGGTTCAACTGTCCATTTTTTAGGAAGCCATCTACAAAATCCAAACCCTTAAGCTTGTAATTGTATTCGGATACCAGTTCCAAATCCTTGTTATAATGTTCAATAAGGTAGCCTTTGGGCCTTAAAATGAGGCCTTGGTAATAGGCCCTTACCAAAATGTAGCCTCCGGTGCCATCTTCATCCAAGGTTAATAAGTTTGAATACCTGTAGCGGTCATTAAATTTCTCGCCAAAATCATAAGAAACGGGCATTTTTTGGGCACTGGAGAGTACCCCAATCAATAGGAAGCAAAGTAAAAGTATTTGTTTTTTCATCAGGTCTGGCTTGGTTAAGCCAATGGTCATGAACCGGGAAAGTCTGCCTTGCGCTTTTCCAAAAAGGCCGATGTTCCTTCCTTGAAATCATCGGTGCCAAAACAATGGCCAAAGGCATCAATCTCCACGGCATAGCCATCAGCATCATACTTAAAACCAGCATTTACGGCTTTTATTGCGTGTTTTATGGCCACAGTGGAATTATTCGATATCCTGCTCGCTATTTTAACGCATAATGGCAACAGCTCTTCAGGTGAAACCACATGGTTCACCAGTCCGTAGACAAATGCCTTATCCGCATCGATCATTCCTGCAGTCATGATCATTTCCATAGCCCTTCCCTTTCCAATAAGTTGAGGCAAACGTTGTGTACCTCCATAGCCAGGGATTACACCTAAAGACACCTCGGGCAGTCCCATGCGGGCATTGCTACTTGCCACCCGAAAATGACAAGCCATGGCCAGTTCCAAACCGCCACCAAGCGCAAAACCATTAATAGCGGCTATAACAGGTGTAGTGAGACCCTCTATTAGGTTGAAGAGGTTTTTTTGCCCCATTGCGGACAATTGTCGGCCTTCCTTTACCGAAAAATGGGCAAACTCTGAAATATCAGCTCCGGCCACAAAGGCTTTTTCCCCACTACCTGTTATGATGATGACCTTGGTGTCATCGTCATCATCCAATTCTTTAAAAGCCACATGAAGCTCCTCAATGGTTCTTTTGTTGAGGGCATTCATTTTCTCAGGCCGATTAATGGTGATGGTGGCTATGCTATTCTCTTCTTCTATGTAAATGTTTTCGTAATTCATAAATACAGTTTAAATGGGTCTCGACATCCTAGCCATCCGTCAGGCGGACGCTCAACCTGAAATTATTGTTCCTACTCTTTAGGAAATCGTATGGAGAAGACGGTTCCCTTCCCCTCTTTTGAAGTAAAAGTAATGGTTCCTCCATAGTTTTCCACAATGTTTTTCACCATTCCCAAGCCAAGCCCCGTACCGCTGGATTTTGTGGTGAACTTGGGTTCAAAAACCCGGTGTTTGAACTCATCTGAAATACCAATTCCGTTGTCCGCTACCGAAATTTTTACTTGCTGTCCTTCGGTGGCCACAGTGACCAAAATACGGGGAGATTCCACTTCGGGAACAGCTTGAATGGCATTTTTAACCAAATTCGTTATGACCCGAATGAGTTGTGTACGGTCCAACTTGGCAATGATTTCTTCTTCATCTGCAATAAAGTGGATGTAGTCCTCATTGAAAATTTCCAAGGCCAGTTTTACAATTTTCACCACGTTAAAGGTCTCGTTCTGCTGTGCAGGCATATTGGCAAAGCTGGAAAAGGCCGTGGCAATGTTGCTCATAGTGTCTATCTGTTGGATCAGGGTCTTAGAAAACTCCTTTACCTTAGACTGGATGGAGGGGTCATTGGGGTCGAATTTACGTTCAAAGTTTTGTACGGTCAACCGCAAAGGGGTCAATGGGTTCTTGATTTCATGAGCCACTTGTTTGGCCATTTCACGCCAAGCTTGTTCCCGCTCACTCCGGGCCAGTTTCACCGCACTTTCTTCGAGTTCATCAATCATTCGGTTGTAGGAATCCACCAATTTGCCAATTTCCTCGCTGGGATTTTTAATATAAATCTTTTCATTTTGCAAGGTCAGATTGGTCCTGTTCATTTTATCGGAAACCGTCTGCAGGGAACGCGTTATATATTTTGAAATAAAATAGGCCAAAAGAATGGCTGAGAGCAACATGAGCAAATACACGCCTCCCAACCGTAACAAAAATTCCTTTAGCTCATGATTGTTAAAGGAATTGTCCTCAAAATAAGGGAGGTTCATAATGCCGATGGGCTTAAATTTTGGGTCGTTGATGTAGGTGTAGGAAGCTTGATAGTTGTCGCCAGCGGCATGTTGTTCCTCCACATATCTTTTTTCTCCACTATCCCTGAGAAAATTGAGCACTTTGGCGTCCAAACAATTGGTAATGGAATCGGCTTCAAAACTGGGCCGGGAACTTTTGATCAGATTTCCGTCAAGGTCGTAGATGTTGAAGTTTACGTTTTGGACATCGGCAATTTTATAGATCTCATCTTTGAAAATAAGGCCCAAATTTTCTGCATTCACCGGATAGGTAGTTTCCCTGAGTGTATAGGAAATGCTTTGGATAACTTGTTCCTCCTTGCGCTCCAATCGGTTTTCATGGTAATCCCTCGCCTGCTCGTTGTATTGATAAATGGTAACCCCTGCTATTAAGACGGATGCAATGACCACCAGTAAGATCATGGCGAAAAAAATCCGGGATCGTAAGGAGAGTTTACTGAACAAGCTTAGCTGATTTGAGATAAAATTACACAATTATCAAGCCAAATGAAGGCAAGGGCAAATTCAAGTTCAAGTCTCAAGTTTAAAAATGGGTTCCTAATAATTTAACTGAACTTGCGCTTGAGCTTGACACTTGAACTTTTTTACGCATTCGGGTTTTTATCCTGTATGCGTTTGTACAGTCGAATGCCGAGCATCAAGAGTATAGCCAACACAACCATTCCGATAACCCCATAGATCCAATTGAACGCATTCTTGAGAATCACCAAAAACACAACGGCAAACAGAATGAGTGTGGCCACTTCGTTCCATATCCGCATGGATCTTGAGGTATACTTGACCTCATCCCGCTGTAATTGTTTAAAGATTTGATGACACTTCAAATGATACCCGAACAAAAGCACCACAAAAGCGAGTTTAACGTGCATCCAAGGTTGTTGCAACCATCCTGGCATCAAAATCAACAACCAAATCGCAAAGACGGTACACAAAATCGCCGAAGGCCACGTAATGATATACCACAACCGTTTGGTCATTAATTTCAACTGACCGCTCAGAATTTCCTTATCGGGTGATGGCTTTTGCGTTGCCTCAATATGGTATATGAACAGTCTGGGAATGTAAAACAATCCCGCAAACCACGTCACCACAAAAATCAAGTGCAACGATTTAATATATGCGTACAGCAATACTCTCTGTTTTAATTCTACATGCGGATGGCACCCACACCATTTTCCCAAAGCTTTTTGTTGTAATTGGGAATGTCGGTGTTCATCAAAGTTAGGGCACGTTGCCGTAATCCCACCCATTGGGCATCCAATTCTTTCTTTCTATCCTTTGAGGGTTGATTGATTTTCGGCAAAGCACTGTTGCTATGGTTCGCCAAGAACAAGTATTCGGCGGTAAACTTATTGGGGAAATTCTCCACATCATCATACGCCTGCGATTTGCGCTGCACCATATCTTCGTCCCATGCCTTTAGCTTTGCCAAAAGCGCTTTTCCATCATCTTTAAGGGATTTATTTTCCAAATCCTCCAAAAGCTCCTTTAATTGTCCCTGAACCTTGTACAGTGTGTTGACTTTTTGATGCATGTCGGTGAGCTTGGCTTCCACATCGGTCATAAACGCATCGTGTTCCTTGTAATTTTCCGGTGTTACATCCACATTTGGAGTAGGTACTACAGTGCCTTGAGCGGTGACTGTTTCCCCTTCAACTTTTAGACGGATCGTATAGCTCCCCGGTGGGACTTTATGTCCTGTAAAATCGGCTTCAATATACACATTTGGAATTCCAGGGACTATTGGGGCTTTTAAATCCCAGACAAAGCGGTTCAATCCTCTATCGGTCCCCAAAACCGGTGCTGGAGGTGCACCTCCCCCGTGATGCGGCACATAATTCTCATCCTTTTTGGAAGTAAAGCTGCGCACAATTTTACCTTCCCCATTTAAGATGTCCATGGTAATTTCCGTGCTGTCCATCGCCTTGGGCAGATTGTAATAGATGACCATGCCATTAGCTGGGTTGACCCCTTCATACGGATTGGTGCCTTGGACTTCTTTTGAACTACTATTGAGTGGACTTCCCCAAAAACCATGAATTGCATCTTCAGGCGAATACAATTTCAATGCATTTGGATTTGATGTGTATTGTGCCAGGGTTGTGATGTTGTCCAAAATCCAAAATGATCGTCCGGATGTGGCAACGATCAAATCCCCTTTATGAACTTTTAAATCGGTGATGGGCGCCTTAGGCAAATTCAATTGCATTTGCTCCCAATTTTTGCCATCGTTCCAAGAAATGTAAAGCCCTTTTTCCGTACCTGCATAAAGAAGACCTTTGCGTTCTTGATCTTCGCGAACCGCCCGCGTAAACGAACCATATGGAATCCCAGAACTGATATTGGTCCATGTTTTTCCGTAGTCGGCGCTCTTGTATAATGCTGGGGTATGGTCATTGAATTTATAGCGAGTTGTGGCAATATAGACCGTGGCAGGGTCGTGCGGCGATACCTCAATGGCATTAACCAAACATTCCTGAAGCCCTTTTGGGGTGATATTTTCCCAAGTCTCTCCGCCATTTCGAGTTACGTGGACCAAACCATCATCACTACCCGTATAGAGCACTCCTTTTTCAAGGGGTGATTCAATGATGTACGCCAAAGTGCCATAGTTCTCAGCACCTACGGCCTCATTGGTATACGGTCCGCCACCTTTTCCTTGAAGTTCGTCTTGATCGCGAGTCAAGTCGGGAGAGATTTCTTCCCAAGTCATTCCATTATCTCTGGTACGCAGTACCAATTGGGCACCGTGATAAAATGTTCCGGGTTCATGTTTGGACCAGATGATGGGTGCATTCCAGTTGTAGAGGTATTTCATGTCGCGTGCATCGCGACCCAAATACTGGATGGGTGCCGCCATAACGTTGGTGGATAGTTTCGATTCCATATCCAACAACTCAATGGTTCCCAAATAGCTGCCGCCCATCACGTATCGAGGATTATCCGGGTCGAACCCTAAAAAAGCACTTTCACCACCGGCTGAATAATGCCAATCTTCTTGGTTAATGCTCCATCGACCTACCGAAAGACTGGCTATTTTAACCGAGGTATTATCCTGCTGCCCGCCATAAATGTTGTATGGGAAAAGATTATCGGTATTGATGCGATAAAACTGTGCCGTGGGCATATTATCCTGACGCGTCCAGTTCTCCCCATAGTTAAAGGTAATGGTAGCGCCACCATCATCGGCCATGACCATGTTTTTGGAATCCTTCGGATTGATCCAAAGATCATGGGTGTCTCCATGGGGCACCTCAATGGTCTCCCATGTTTTTCCGCCATCTTCAGACCGAAACATTTCAGCACTCAACACATAAACGGTATCCTCGTCATTGGGGTCTGTAAACACTTCAATATAATACCAAGCACGTTGCACCAACCGATTATCGCCACTGACCATACTCCACGTTTTTCCAGCATCATTGGACACAAAAAGTCCGCCTTTATCCGCATTGGAATCGCTTTCAATAATGGCATATACTTTATTGGAATTCGCTGGACTGACAGCAATCCCCATCTTTCCTTTTTCTTTGGGAAGTCCTTCGGTCAATGCTGTCCAGGAATCGCCCCCATCGGTGGTTTTATACAATCCACTGCCTTCCCCTCCGCTGATTACGATATTAGGTTTACGCTGATGCTCCCACATGGCGGCGTACAATACCAAAGGATTGTTGGCATCCATAGAAAGTTCAACGGCTCCGGTTCCTTCATCCACAAAAAGGATATTTTTCCAAGTCTTGCCTCCATCGGTGGACCGATACACTCCCCGTTCTTTGTTGGGACCGTATAATGCCCCCTGCGCGGCAACATATACAATATCGGGGTTGGTAGGATGGATAACTATTCGGGAAATATGTTGTGTTTTTTCCAGCCCAAGTTTAATCCAGGTCTTTCCTGCATCATTGGATTTGTACACCCCGTCTCCATAGGAAGTCATTACCCCGCGCGGTGGATGTTCTCCCATTCCACAGTAGATGATGTTTGGACTTGATTCCGATACCGCAACAGCTCCCACGGAGCCCATTTCAAAAAAGCCATCGGAGATATTGTCCCAACGTTGTCCGGCATTGGTGGTTTTCCAAAGTCCACCTCCAGTGGTGCCCATATAATAGGTCAATGGGTCCCCCACTACACCACTTGCCGTTACAGAACGACCGCCCCTAAACGGACCGATGTTCCTAAACTTCATGGGTTTAAAATAGTCGTTTGCGGTCTGGGCGAAGGCCAAGGTTCCACAGAGTGCACAGAGTAGAAATAATCCTTTTTTCATGGTTGAAAGTTTTTATCCTTAATCCTCTATGCTCAAATACTCCAATCCCAAGCTGTTGAACTCGTCATTGAACGCTTGGATTTCATCATCCACCAAGGCATCAAAAGCTGTTAATTGGGTCTTGATCTTGCCCGAAAGTTCATTTTTCACGGCCATGTCCTGCTCCGTTGGAGGGAAATCATCAATGGAAACCAAACTGTTCAAATGCGCTAATTTGTTTGTCAATCGTATGGGGAAGTTCAGAGGGTCTTGGTTACTTCTGTTCTTGGTCTGATACAATGCCTTTTCGATCTCACCGAATTCCTCTTTCATCTTTTTCGCTTTTTCAACCAAAGCTTCAGTGGCGGGATTATCCTTGTACTGTTTTACGAAGGCATCCAATTTGGTGTTGATGTCCCTAATCTTTTGAATGGACTTGTGCGCCTTATCCACGGTTTCATTGATATCTGAAATGAAGTCGTACTGCTTTTGCATATCGGCCACAGAAACCTCAGCTCTTGGATCGGGAAGAATCTTAAAGTCTTGGGATTGATCACTACCGTTCACATTCAAGTGGACTTTGTAGGAACCGGGAACTGCTTTGGCGCCATCGAGATTGGCCCACCATAAAATCATGCCATCCAACAGTTTTGCGCCTTTACCTCGCGTATCCCAAACATGGGTGTTGCCCCCCCTTTTAACCGTCAGTTTTTTATCCTTATCGGCTGATTTATTGCTGTACGAAGCCAAAGTATCACCCGACATGGAGGTATAGGTAAGGACAATACTATCCTTTTCGGCAGCATCCTTCAGGTAAAAATGGGTCACTACACCGTTGGGGTGGTTTTGACCTTCGGTCAGTGAGGGTTTTTCTGCCGCTGTTCCTTTGGTACGATAGCTATCTTTTGGATGGTACAAAATAGCATCCGCTGATTTTTTGGCTGCATCCAACTGGTGCAACACAGTAAGATCATCGATGATGTACAAGCTTCTACCCTGAGTGGCCACAATCAAATTATCATCTTTAATGGTCAAATCTGTGATGGGCACAATAGGCAAATTCATCTGGAATTTTTCCCAACGCTGTCCGTCATTGAAGGAAATGTACATGCCTGTTTCCGTTCCGGCATACAACAATCCTTTTCTCTTGGGGTCCTCACGAACCACACGGGTAAAATGTTCGTCTTCGATACCGTTGGTAATCTTGGTCCATGTTTTTCCGTAATCGGTAGTCTTGTAAAGATACGGCGCAAAATCACCCAACTTATATCGTGTAGCGGCCACATAGCAAGTGCCTTCATCAAAAGCGGAAGGTTCCACACTGTTAATCATGTTCCATTCGGGCATATTGGGTGGGGTCACATTTTCCCAAGTTTCTCCACCGTCCTTGGTCACATGAATCAAACCGTCATCACTACCCACCCAAAGCAAGCCTTCTTTTAAAGGGCTTTCGTTGGCAGCAAAAATGGTGCAGTAGTATTCCACACTGGTGTTATCTTGAGTGATGGGTCCTCCGCTGGACACCAATTTGGTAGGGTCATTTCGGGTAAGGTCATCACTTAGCAATTCCCAACTCTGACCTTCATTGGTGCTCAAATGCACATGATTGGAGAAGGTATATAGCTTTTTAGGGTCATGTTTGCTGAAAATGATGGGGAAATTCCATTGGAAACGGTATTTCATGCCTTCGGCGCCATAGCCCATGGGATTGTCTGGCCAAACATTGACCCCTCTAGTCGTATTGGTTTCATGGTTGACGCGTGTTAATAATCCACCATAACTTCCTCCGTACACAATATCATCATTGGCAGGGTCAACGGCAATATGAGCCGATTCACCTCCGGCGGTTTCCTCCCAATCATCTTCACCAATGGAACCATCATCACTCCTGTGGTTGATACGCAAAGTTGAATTGTCCTGTTGTGCCACGTAAATGCGATACGGAAAAGCATTGTCTGTAGTGACACGATAAAATTGCGCCGTAGGCTGGTTGTAATAGGTGCTCCAAGTTTCGCCACCATCATAACTGATTTGGGCGCCACCATCATCTCCCATGATCATGCGTTGGGAATTTTCAGGAGCTATCCATAAATCATGGTGGTCGCCGTGTGGAGCATTGAAGGTGCTGAACGTTTTGCCGCCATCGGTACTTTTGTGATACGCAACGTTAAGGACATACACCACATCTTCATCTTCTGAATCAGCATAGACACGGGTATAGTACCATGCACGCTGACGGATTTTGCGTTCCTCATTGACCAAGGTCCATTTTTTTCCGCCATCTTCAGAGCGATATAAGCCTCCTTTTTCCTTGTTCTCCACAATGGCCCAAACTCTGTTACTATTTTTGGGTGAAACGGATACTCCAATGATTCCCAACGTATCTTTCGGGAAACCTTCATTCTTTGAAATTTCGGTCCAAGTTTCACCACTGTCGGTACTTTTCCAAAGCGCAGAACCATCACCTCCACTGCTCAAACTATAGGGCGTTCGCTGCACCCTCCAAGTGGCCGCATACAAAATTCTGGGGTTGTTGGGGTCAAATGTCAGGTCTACGGCACCCGCTTGGTCATTCACAAAAAGTACTTGCTTCCACGACTTTCCGCCGTCATTACTCTTATATACTCCTCTTTCTTTGGTTGGTTTGTAGATGTCACCAAGAACTGCGGCATACACCGTATTGTAATCGGTTGGGTGCACCCGAATTCTGGGTACATGCCTGCTTTTTTCAAGTCCAGCTTCCTGCCAAGTGGCACCACCATCCTCAGTTTTCCAAACCCCATATCCACTTGAAACGTTTCCGCGAACGGTCACCTCTCCGCCACCAACATAAATGACATTGGGGTCGCTTTGGGCCACCTCAACAGCACCAATACTTCCACCAAAATAACCATCGGAAATATTACTCCAAGTACGGCCACCATTGGTGGTTTTCCAAACACCTCCGCCCGTAGCACCAAAATAGAACAGGTTGGGTTCTCCGGGCACTCCGGTCACTGCTGCAGAACGTCCGCCACGGAACGGACCTATCAATCGATATTCCAAGCTGGAATAAAGCTCTTTTGGATATTCTGGAGCGGTTTGTGTTTTCTTTTTTCGTTGGGATTGAACTGGGGCAATGCATAATGCTACGGTAAGCACGAGCATACCGATTTTGAGAAAGCTAGTCTTCATTTTTAAAGTGTTGAATTAGTCGGCCTTAAATGTAATGAAAATGGGAGAAAAAAGGTTATCAATATTTTGTACTTTAACCAACCAGAAAAATCATTTACCATACAATGCAAAATTATTTCAAGCTTCTAATCCTTGTTATTGCCCTTGCAACTGCCTGTAAAAACAAACCTAAAAATGAAGATGGCCCTAAAATGGCCGAAACGCCCGAAAAGGTCACTTCAGAATGGAAGTATCTTTTTGATGGAACCAGTTTAGAAGGTTGGCGAGGATATAATATGGATTCCCTTCCTCCTGGTTGGACCATAAAGGACAGTACACTCTCTTTTGATACCGAGTTGGGCCTCGAGCAGGATTATACCGGCGGAAAAGACATTTTATACGGAGCAGAAGAGTTTGACAATTTTGAGCTGTATTTGGAATGGAAAATCCCCGAAGGTGGAAACAGTGGTAT
The DNA here is from genome assembly GCF_000745185.1 of Muricauda sp. MAR_2010_75. Lineage (NCBI taxonomy): Bacteria > Pseudomonadati > Bacteroidota > Flavobacteriia > Flavobacteriales > Flavobacteriaceae > Allomuricauda > Allomuricauda sp. MAR_2010_75. The sequence goes on along the minus strand of NZ_JQNJ01000001.1, from coordinate 1,593,405 downwards.
TCTTTATCATGTGAAGGAGGGTTATGATGGTCCTCCGGAAGTAGCTCCAGAATATCAGCTTATTGATGATGAAAACTATGCCAATATCCATGATTTGGTGGGATACAACTCGCAATTTGGTGCAGAACACCCTGAGTTGCTTCAAGATTGGCAGAAAACAGGAGCGGATTACGCCATGCACGTAGCGGATGAATCCCAAAAACAATTGAATCCGGTAATGGAGTGGAACTCTTCCAAAATCGTTTTTACTCCTGAAAAAGTGGAACACTGGCTCAATGGCAAAAAGCTATTGGAATTTGTGCCTTGGTCCGAAGATTGGAAAGCCAAAAAGAATTCCGGGAAATGGGACAATGCCCCCGATTATGGCAAGTTCAAAACAGGGTATATTGCCCTGCAGGACCACTCCAGCCCCATCTGGTTCCGCAATATTAAAATCAAAAAACTATAACTGACTAACAACGTAGCATGAACAAACGAGAGTTTATCAAAAAAAGCAGTGTCGGTGTTTTGGGCCTGGCACTCGCACCATCCCTTTTGAAAAATTTAGATCCACAGCAAAAACTTCGTACAGCCCACATTGGTGTGGGGAATATGGGAAATGAAGATCTTAAGGCCATTTCTTCGCACCCACAAGTGGAAGTCACGGCTCTTTGTGATGTGGATGCAGTTAATTTGGCAGCTGCCCACAAATTACACCCCGGTGCACGGGTATTTTTCGATTATAGGGCCATGCTTGAAGAAATGGGTGATGAAATTGATGCTGTCATCGTTTCAACCCCAGATCATACCCATGCCCCTGCTTCTTTGATGGCCATGGAGATGAACAAACCGGTATATTGCCAAAAACCATTGACGCATTATGTCTCCGAGTCCCGAGCCATGAAAAAAATGGCCGCCGATAAAGGACTGGTGACCCAAATGGGGATTCAAGTACACTCGTTTTACGATTACAAATTGGCTACACTTTTGATTCAATCTGGTATCATTGGAAAAGTGCATACCGTTCACGCATGGTCGCCAAAAAATTGGGGTTTTGATGGTAAGGCGCCCGAAGGGGAAGATCCTGTTCCAGCGCAGTTGGATTGGAACCTGTGGTTGGGAACTTCTGCAGAACGGCCTTATAAAGATGGGTATTACCATCCTGGCAATTGGAGAAAGTTAGTCGATTACGGTTGTGGTACTTTGGGTGATATGGGGGTCCATATTTTCGATACGCCTTATAATGCCTTGGCGTTGGATGTGCCCAACACCATCACTACGGAATGCCGACCTCCCAGTGGCTATGGCTATCCCGAAAAAAATACAGTCACCTATGAATTCCCGCAAACGCCCTATACCACAAAAACCTTAAAATGGGTTTGGTACGATGGCCCAGGTGCGCCAACCCTCAGCGAAGACCTTATGTTGCCAGGTATGGAAATGAAAGAAAAGGTGAAATCGGATGACAAAAGTGTAGCGGACAAAATTTCGTTGGATGCAGGTGTTGCCGGTGAAAATGAATTGCCAGAACAAGGCGCCATGTTCGTTGGGGAAAAAGGACGACTCTTGTTACCCCACTTTATGCAGTTGCCCAAGAAAATCAGGAAAGGAAAATATGTGGACATCTCCAAAGAGATTGCCAAGCTTTCAGAAGAACATAATTTGGGCGAACCCATCCGTAATTATGAAACGGAAGGCCCCAAACATTACCATCAATTTGTGGATGCTTGTTTGGGCAAGGGAGAAACTACTGCTCCTTTTGATTATGCCGCTCGATTAACCGAAACCATTTTGTTGGGCACCATCGCAGGACGATTCCCCGGAGAAACCTTGCATTGGGATTCAGAAACCGCAAAATTCAAGGAAGAAAAAGCGAACAAATATTTGTCCGGGGATTATCGGGATTTTTAATAAGTAAAAACCATTTTTATGTCAGCTCCCCAAGAATATTGGTTGAGTGGTCCAATTCCTGATGTGCCTGCACTGTTGCAACCCGCGGCCCATGCTTTGCTGCAATCTGTACGGGAAGTCAAAAAGTATTTAGCTGATTTCCCTGAAGAAAAACTTTGGGAAAAGCCGTTTGGAAGAGCTTCGGTTGGATTTCACTTACGGCATTTGACGGGCGTACTGGACCGATTACTAACCTATGCCAAGGAACAAACTTTAACCGAGGAACAGTTTCATTTTCTAAAAAATGAAGCCAACGGACAAAACGCCCCCAATGCACAACCATTGATTTCAGATTTTGAGAATAAAGTCAACGAGGCGTTGGACTATTTTAAAACCATCCCAGAATCCAGCCTTACCGAAACCCGATATGTTGGTCGTGAAAAATTGCCCACAACAGTAATTGGCCTGCTTTTTCATGCCGCTGAACATAGTCAGAGACATGTGGGGCAATTGTTGGTAACGGTGAGTGTTTTAAAAAACTAGTTTTATCCTACCTACTGCTCTCCCAACCCATAAATCGCAAAGGTGCCCAGCCAGTGGCCTCCTTCATAATTATCGCCAATAAGGTTTGGGAAAGAATAAGCCAAATGTTCATGGGCCAATGGTGTTAAATGTCCGTATTCCTTTGGATATTGATTGGCCAATCCAAACAGCACCCAAGCCCTGCTAAAGTTCAATCCATCCAAATGCACCAACTGGCCATCCTCACGGTCACCGACCAAGGCCACGGCCAAATCAAAATCAGGTTGCCGTAAACTGGGTAGGAACTGTTCCATCCACTTTAAAAATTCCTCTTTGCCCAAAATGCGTCGCATTAAATCCATCTCTTCAAAACAAGGGGAAAGAAAATCGGCACCACTGGGCTCCCAAGTCAGGGGACAATCGTCATCATTTTTATAAAAATCCAATGCCCGTTGCTTAATGGCTTCCTGCAAAGCAGTGTTGTTCAGGGTTTGGGCATAATCCCAAGCAAAGGCCAATGCAAAAGCAGTATTGGTGTGGGTCCCCACCCGAACTGGATATTGCAATTTGGGCAGGTAATCAATGAATTTTTGGGCAATCAGCTCCGTCAAAGGTTGTAGGTTGGTTTCCAGTTCCCGGGCTAGTGGGTCATCCCAAGTATGCAATTCCTCGGCCAGTTTCAACAGCCAGCCCCAACCGTAGGTGCGCTCGTAATTTTTGTTGTGTTCGCCCTCAAAATATTTCACCTCCCCAGCAATGTTCTCTGGAGTGATGTTTTCTGAAAGTATTTTTCGCATTCTTTCCGCTTCCCCAACATTTGGAAACTCCTTCAGCAAACGCACCATGGACCAATTGCCATGCACCGAGGAATGCCAATCAAAACAGCCATAAAATGCAGGATGCAACGCTTGGGGCTCTCCCAAATCTTCTTTACTGCCCAAGGTGTGTCCCAACTTGTTTGGGTATTCCTTTTGCACACATTCCAACGGAAGTGTGGCCAAGCTATTGGCCTGCTCCAAGGTCAATGTAATTTTTTCGGCTACGGTAGATTCAACCGCAACTGCTTTTTCAGTTCCTTTTGATTTTTCACTGACTTCTCCACATGACACAAAAAGAAGCAATGTGACTGTGACAATGAGGGGGATTCTGGCTTGAAATTTCATCGGTTATTTCGTTTTTATCCGTTTGGCAAAAGCCAATGTAACAAAACCCCTTGATTTTATACTAATCCATCGGAAGCTAAGTTCGTTTTTCATAGATTTAAGGCTCCAAAGTTAAACTGACATGAAAAAGTTCTCTTATCTGATTTTGTTGTTTTCCATCACCTGCTTTTCCCAAGCTCCGGATGAGGCCAAGGACAAAGCTGATATTGTAAAGGTACTGTCCGTACAGCAAGATGCTTGGAACGATTATGATATTGACACCTTTATGGAAACCCATTGGAAATCGGAGGAACTTACCTTTTACGGAAGTGCTGGCGTGGTAAAAGGGTGGCAAAGTACCAAGGACCGATACAAGAAAAGTTATCCGTCAAAAGACCATTTTGGTCATCTTGAACTGACCTCAAATGAGATTTCCAAAGTCTATGAGGATGCCTATATGGTCATGGGGAAGTACAATCTGACCCGGACCGTTGGAGATATGCATGGCATTTTTATGCTTGTCCTAAAACGAATTGATGGCGAATGGAAAATCATTGCGGACACCTCTTGCGAGGTAAAATAACTGAATCGAAGAATCATTAAAAACACTATAACCATGGATATTTTTGGAAAAATCAAAGAGAAGCTCAGTAACGAGTTTATTGACATTATTGAGTGGCTTGACTATACCGATGACACCATTGCACATCGGTTTGAACGCTACCAAAACGAAATCAAGAATGGGGCAAAGTTGATTGTCCGTGAAGGACAGACCGCTGTGTTCATCAACGAGGGACAATTGGCCGATGTCTTTGAACCGGGCACCTATGACCTTACTACTCAAAACCTTCCTATTTTATCCACATTGAAGGGTTGGAAATACGGGTTCAATTCGCCTTTTAAAGCGGAGGTTTATTTTGTAAACACCCATTTGTTCACCGATGAAAAATGGGGCACCAAAAGTCCCATTACCTTAAGTGATGACCGATTTGGATTGGTGGAAATACGAGCCTTCGGCACCTACGCGTTTAAAATTTCCGATGCAGGGAAGTTCATCATCGACATCGTGGGAACCGATAGCAATTTCACCAATTTTGAAATCAACGAGCACCTAAAAAGTTTGATTGCTACACGATTCACCAACACGGTCGGTCAGGCCAATCTGCCCATTGAACTCTATGCGGCCAATACCACTGAACTTTCGGAAACCTGTCGTGAAGTCATGGCCCCCGAGTTTCAGAGCGTGGGTATTTCCTTGGAGAAATTCTATATTGAAAATGTCTCCATGCCCGAAGACCTCAAGAAGGAAATCTTTGAGTACAGCCGAATCGATAAATTGGATTTGGATAAATTGACCAAGTTCAAAACCGCCAAGGCCATTGAAGCAGCCGCCCAAAATGAAGGTGGTACCGCAGGGGCAGGAATGGGAATGGGAATGGGCTTTGTTTTGGCCCAGCAAATGGGGGGCATGATGAATCCCCAAGCCGGAGGTGGAACCATGCAAGGGCAGCCTGCAGCGGCACAAACCCCTCCACCCATGCCCACACCGACCCAGTATTTTTACGCCGTCAACGGCACACAACACGGCCCCGTATCATTTGAGCAACTGCAAGCCCTCTTCGCGGGAAGAACAATCAATCGAGATAGTTTGGTCTGGAAACAAGGCATGGCGGCATGGACACCGTTGAAAGAAGTGGAAGAACTGAAATCATTCTTGGGCGGCAATACCCCTCCGCCATTACCGGGACAATAATTTTCATTTTGTCATTCTGAATCCGCCAAAGGGGGATGAAGAATCTCTCGATGCCAACAAAAATGATTGAGATACTTCGCTTCGCTCAGTATGACAAATAGGAATCCAAAATATGAGATGCTCGCCCCTGTCCACCGACAGGTAGGTTCGCGCGAATTGCAACATGGAAGAAGCCGTTAAAAAAACAGAACTCAAAAAAGCCTGTGTCAACTGTGGTGCCGAACTTAAATACAAGCCCGGCACCACGAAGATCAGTTGTGAGTACTGTGGGCATGAGGAAACCATCAAATTGGATGAAAAGGGGTTTGAGGAGTTGGAACTGTACCCCTACCTACAGGAAATGGGTGCGCAACGGCACAGTGAGGAAATTTCCATGTTGCACTGCAAAAACTGTGGCGCCAATCAACATGTAGAGGAAAACTACAAATCGCTTCACTGCGTCTATTGCGGTATGCCCTTAATACTAGAGGATGCCTATAAGGAAAATTGGATTCTGCCTGGGGCGGTGCTTCCTTTTCAAATTGACCAGAAAGCTTCGTTTGCCATTTTTAAGAAATGGGTGAAACGGCTGTGGTTTGCACCAAACAAATTGCAAAAAGCTGCCTTGGACCCTCAATTTACGAAAGGACTCTATTTACCGTATTGGACTTTTGATGCGCAACTTGCGGCCACCTACACTGGTCAGCGTGGCGAATATTATTATGAAACCCGAAGGGTACGCAACGCCAATGGTAAAATGGTAACACAACGCGTTCGAAAAACACGATGGTACCCTGCCGCTGGAAAAGTTTCGGGGTTTGTTGATGATACCTTAATCAAGGCTTCACAACAAAAATCAGGGCGCATTCCCCAAAAAATTGCGCAATGGAACTTAAAGCTATTGCAGCCTTTTGACAGTAGTTTTCTATCCGGTTTTGTAACCGAAAAATACACCATTCCGCTTCAAGAAGGACATCTGCATTCCAAGGAAATGGCTCGCGATATTGCGGAGCGTTGGTGCCGACAGGACATTGGTGGAGATACCCAACGGGTCACCAGTATGGATATGCAACTCTCCGAAGAGACTTTTAAGCACATATTATTGCCCGTATATGTGAGTGCCTATCGGTATCGAGGTAAGGAATATAATTTTTTCATCAATGGGGAAAATGGACAGATTTCGGGCACACGACCCTATAGTTTCTGGAAGATTTTCTTTGCAGTACTCCTTGGGTTGGTTTTTGTGGCAATAATTATTTTCATAGCTCAGCAAAGCTGATACTTTGACCGTATTGGTTTACAAATCCCATTAGATGAATAAAAAGTGGATGGCCTGTATTAACGGAGTTAAAAGAATTTTTGTGGAAAAAGGAAAAGATCGAAATTGGATGAAGTCACTCTATAGAAACCCCAAGAAATTTGCTGAGCGCTTGTCTCCCTTTTGATGTAATTACCAACTCTCTCGAAAACTTAACCTTCCGGAACCAATCATCCTTTATTGTATAGTCCAAGAAAACGGCTCCTAGCTGACCTGCCAAATGTGGGCGGCGTTCAGACCAATCCAAACATTGCCGTGTCAACGGACGACGGCTTTTGGCCAAATCATTTTCCGTAATATCGAAATTTATAAGCCAATCCCAACCTTCCTTTGATACCTGATAGGAATCTTCCGATTTCATCAAATATCCATTGCTAACCATGGCCTCAGTAACGGTCACACCCACATAGCCCGCGAGATGGTCGTAGCAGGTTCTGCAATATTCAACATTCTTTTTCTGTTTGGGAATTTCCGAATCGATAGGGTTTTTATCGTCAACCAAGTTAGACAAAGCCTCAACGGCATATGCTACATTATCGTTGGCAAATGAGTAGTATCTGTGTCTTCCCTGTGTATCAACTTTCAGAATATTCCCATTGAGCAACTTTGACAGATGATTGCTTGCAGATGTAGGAGACACATCGGCGGACAATGCCAATTCGGTAGATGTATACGCTCTTCCGTCTAACAATTTCCATAACATTCTTGCCCTAACAGGTTCACAGATTAAAGCTGCCACAAGGACAAAATCATCGCTATCCATTGTTCATTATTAAATGAAGTGTAAATATAACCAATGCATCAAATTTGTAGAAACTTTACTGATTAGAAAATGATAGCAGTTTTATTTGAAGCATTTGTTACCAACGGCAAATGGGAAGATTATCTTGAACTGGCTTCAAAACTTAAAACAGAATTAAACCAAATTGAAGGTTTTATTGCTGTAGAGAGATTTCAAAGTCTGACCAATCCCGAAAAAGTTCTTTCGCTTTCGCTCTGGAAGGATGAAGTCGGAATAATGGAATGGCACTGTAATGAGAACCATCAGGAGGCCCAATTTGTTGGGAGAACCAAAATATTTAAGGATTACAACATTAAAATAGCCAGTATAGACAGGGAATACAGCAAGAAAGACAGGTAATTCTCCTCTAAAACCCATGTAAAAAGAAAACATTGAAAATATGAGAGATATTGAAGTAATATTAGAAAACAAGCCCGGACAACTTGCATTGATGGGAGAAGTGTTAGGGAAAAAAAATATTAGTCTGGAGGGCGGTGGGGTCTTCCTTGGAAAAGATCATGGCATTGCCCATTTTCTGGTTAAGGATGCTGACAATGCTAAATTGGAACTTGAACGTGTTGGCATAGAGGTTAGACAAATCAGTCAGGTGATAATCCAAAAACTGAGACAAGATATACCCGGTCAACTAGGGATGTTCTGTAGAGAACTGGCTGAAGCGAACGTAAATATTTTGACACAATATAGTGACCATGACAATCAGCTGATTGTTGTTGTGGACAATTATGAAAAAGGGAAGCAAATTTCAGAGGAATGGATGAAAAAAATGTGGAACGACGACGATTACATAATATGAAAAAGTACCATCACTATTCTGCTACAATAAATTGGACTGGTAACAAGGGCAAGGGAACTCCAAATTATCGAGATTTTGAAAGAAGCCATGTTATAACGGTCAAGGACAAGCCTGAAATCCTGGGTTCATCGGACCCTACTTTCAGAGGTGAGAAAAACAAGTATAATCCTGAAGAACTGTTGGTAGCATCCCTAGCCTCCTGTCATATGCTGTGGTATTTGCACTTATGCGCAATAAGTGGTGTAAACGTATTGGAATATTCGGACAATGCCACTGGTCTCATGATGGTATCAAAAGATGGCGGCGGACGATTCTCAAAAGTTGAGCTTAATCCGACTGTAAAAGTTGCTGAAAAGTCAATGGAAAATAAAGCCATGGAGCTCCATAAAAAAGCGAATGAGCTTTGTTTCATTGCAAACTCGGTAAACTTTAAAGTGGTCCACAATCCAAAATGTATTTTTAGGCAGCCCATAAGATAAAAAAAGGAACCACAATAATAGCTGCTATCATTGCGAAGCATAATTGTGGATACTGTAAGAAAAATGATTTCAAGATATTGAATGGAAAATGCAAAAAAATGTAAAGATGATATGTAATAATCCCATCATCAGGCATAAATATACTGCTGATCCAACGGCATTGGTCTACGACGATACATTGTATCTGTACACCTGTCATGACGAAGCACCAATAGGTACGGAGAAATATGTTATTCGAGAATGGTTGTGTTTTTCATCTTCCAATCTAGTCGAATGGAATGAGCATCCAGTTCCCCTAAAATCTTTAGATTTTAAATGGTCAAGTGGTAAGGCCTATGCATCGAATGTAATTCATCACAAAGGAACATTTTATTGGTATGTTGCCATAGAGCACGCCATCACAAATGAATCCGCAATTGGTGTGGCAAAATCCTTAAGTCCCAAAGGTCATTTTAAAGATGCAAGAGGTTCTGCGATCATAACACTCGATATGCTACCTTTCACAGATAACAAAAAGGCCAATCTTGACCCAAGTGTGATTATAGATAATGATGGCCAACCTTATATTTTTTGGGGAAACAAGACATGCTACTTTGCCAAACTAAAGGAGAATATGATAGAACTGGAAGGCAAGATCGGAATTTTGGATTTACCGGAATTTGAAGAGGGGATCCATATACATAAACATAATAGCTGGTATTACCTTTCCTATGGTCATCAGATGCCAGAAAAAGTTGCTTATGCCATGAGTAGGAATATCCAAGGGCCATGGGAATTTAAGGGCATATTAAATGAACTTGCAGGCAACTGTAAAACCAACCGTCCCGCGATTTTGGATTTTAAAGGCAAATCTTACTTCTTTTACCACAATGGTGGGTTAAAAGATGGAGGAAGTCATAGACGTTCTGTCTGTGTTGATTATTTATATTACAATCCCGACGGTACATTAAAACGAGTGGTGATGACTTCTGAAGGTGTAGGGCAGGTATAGAATACCTTAAAGACAAATATTGATAAGGAAAATTCGAAGTAGAACCCTGGCCATGTCTTTATAAATGCATATGGATATATGGCTTTGATAAAATACTTGCTTAAAGCAAGTATTTTATTATCTTTACATCATGAAAAAAGATACCATACAAAAAATAAGAGAATTCAATCGTTTTTATACCGGGATAATCGGTCTGACAAATAATCATATTTTGCAAAGCCAGTATTCCCTTTCAGAGGTTAGGGTAATGTTTGAAATCTATTACAAACCGACCATTACAGCAAGACAAATAAAAGAAATCGTTCAAATCGATGAAGGCTATTTAAGTCGGTTAATCTCAAAACTGGTAAAACACGGCATCATTGTTAAAGCAAAGTCTAAGAACGACAAAAGGGAATATTCTCTTACACTTACCTTAAAAGGAAAAGAAACATTTCTAAAACTCAACGAAAGGTCTTCAGACAGTATTTCGGGAATTATTGGTCATCTCGACACTAATGAACAGGAAGAATTGGTAAGCCTTTTCGAAAAAGTAATGAACTTATTAGTCAAAAAGTAAATCAGTGATGAATTTGAACGATACACATATCAGGACAAACATTAAGCCTGGTGACCTGGGTTTTGTAATGTACCGTCATGGCAAACTATATGGTGAAGAATATAATTATGGTGTTTCATTTGAAACTTATGTCGGAGCAGGTTTGCATGAGTTTTATGAAAATTACAACCCTGATCTGGATAGAGCTTGGATATGTGAATATGAAGAAAAGATTGTGGGTTTTCTTTTGTTGATGCACAGGAAAAACCATACTGCACAACTCCGCTATTTTTATCTTGAGCATGAATTTAGAGGCATTGGATTGGGAAAGAAACTAATGTCACTTTTCATGGATTTCCTTCAAGAAAAAAAATATCGATCTTGTTATCTATGGACTACCCATGAATTGTTATCTGCAGCCTCACTTTACAAAAGGCATGGATTCATATTGACAAAAGAAAAGGAAACAACAAGTTTTGGAAAATTGATAAAAGAACAACGCTACGATTTATCAAAAATATAGTGTATTTTAAATATGATCCAAAATGGGTAAGGAGTGCTCACAAGAAACAAAAATATGCATGAAAATGGATAATAAATCAGCTAACTGCCATCATTTAGCAAAGATAACAGCGGGGAGATTACTATATCCAAACTTGAAAACATAAGAAAAGCATTGCACCACATTCTCCATAATAACCTAAAATGAAAGAAATTGATAAAATCGCATTTATTGAAACCAAGAATGGACAAATTTTAAGCACAAAATCTAAAGGAAAAACCAAATACTATATCCCTGGTGGAAAAAGAGAGCCTGGAGAGACTGATGAAGAAACACTTATAAGGGAAATTTTAGAAGAATTAAGTGTAAAAATCAAAAAAGAAACGATTGAATATGTTGGAACATTCATTGCTCAATCAGATGGGGCAAAAGAAGGTGTTTTAGTCAAAATGACCTGCTACAGGGCTGAATACAATGGGATTTTACATCCGTCAAGTGAGATTGAAGAAATAAAATGGCTGAACTATAAGGATTTGGATATCATATCCGAGGTGGATAAAAAAATATTCAGATTTCTCAAAAAAATTGGGGAACTGGAATAAAATGGATATTGTCCTAATTCCTAGAATCTTTCTTCCAGAAAAATAGCGGTATACAAGAAAGTGCAAGCTCGATAGTTCAAAAAAATGATGGTTAGCAGGCTAACAGCCAACTACTTTTTCCCTTAAATTTATCCTATGCCCAAACTTATTTCCCTAATAAGCCTCTTTGTATTGCTCAACATGGGCATTGGCCGCATGTTTCAGGCAAGTTTGGGGATTCCTTGTTTTTCTGAATTGAGTATTCTAGCCGTTACCAGTTTTGTTTTTTGGACCGCTTCTGCAAAGCAAATCAAAGTATGGGCCCAAAAATGGTCTTTTAACCCCCATTCCAAATCCCTATTGATTCAGGGAGGGTTGGGATTATCGGCCTCAGCATTGAATATCATTGTGGGACAGGTATTGGTCGTTTTTTTAATGACCACGGTGTACCAGTGCACTTCGCCCAGCTTCAATTTGCTGAATGCGGGACTAACCAACAATATTGCCGTAAACTTGCTCTGCTATTTCTTTCTCTTGTTCCATTTTGTTGGAACTGAATCAAAATCAACCCCAAACGCATCCGAAAAAGCTACGCAAATAAAAGTAAGCAAGAAGGGAATGCAATTTATACTTCATCCCTATGAAATCATGTATGTGGAAACCAGTAATAATTGTATTGTACTGCATACTGAAAAAGGGAAGTTTGTAAAATATCAAAGTCTACGTTCTTTCCAAAAACAGGTTTGTCCCAAAAATTTTAAGCGAGTGCACCGTTCCTATTTGGTAAATCGCTTTTTTATGGACCATTTCCAAAAGAACAAAAATGGAGATGGGGTCCTTCATTTAAAAAATGGAACCGAACTTAAATTCAGTCGGATGTATTTTAAGGATTTCATCGATTCTGACTCCGCGACTCACGCCTAATTTTCCGCGGCTCACCTAGCCTATTGTTGACCACATCCTTTTTACGGTTAGTTTTGAAACATCAAAAAAAGAAATGTGAATCGCTATTTCAGTATCCTTGCCACTATGACGTTGCTATCCTGTGGAGTAGAAACAAAATCCACAGAATCCACCCCAATCATTTTAGAACAAGACCAAGCTTTGCTGCGGCATTTGAAAGAAGTGGATTGGCCCAAGGCCTATCGGGAGCAAGACACGGTTTTACTTGGTTCCATCTTGGGAGATGATTTTCAAATGATCGATGCCGATGGAAACTGGTCCAACAAAGCCCAAGAATTGGAATGGATAAAGGCGCATTCCAGCCCCCACGATTCCTTCTTCTTTGAAATAAAACGCTTGGATATTCTACCCAATGGCACAGCAATGATTTGTGGAACGGGACACATCTTCAAGGACTCCACCAAGACCATTTACCAGTCCAGCAATGTAGTGGTAAAACGCAATGGGCAATGGAAGGCCATTGCATCGCATGTGTCAGGGATTCAGCAGGTGGAATGAAATTCTAAAAATCAAAATTTGAGCCGTAATATTTAGTATTTTCCGCATTCAATCGTCAATCATGCGAATCGTCTTTTTATTGGCCTTATTTATTTCATGCGTTAATCCTGAAAAACCAATTGAACTCCATTTTGAGAAAGATTTGATTCCCGAAGGAATTGCCATCGACCCAGTTTTACAAAAGGTGTACTTAAACAGTTTAAAAAGTGCCAAGATTGTCCGTTGCAATTTGGATGGAAGCAATCCTGAGGAATTTCTTTCCAGTCATCAATACGGATATCTTTCGGGTTTTGGGATGACCATTAAAGGAGACACGCTCTATGCATTGGGAAATGGGTTGTCCAAGGAAAATAATACCTCCATCTTGCTTTTGTTGGATATATATTTAGGAGAACTCATCCAATCCTACCCGCTGGACAATGGAAATTTTGTGTTTTTGAATGACATTGCCGTGAATTCCAAAGGGACCGTTTACATTACGGATTCAGAAAGTAGTGACATTTACACCATTAATCCGAACACAAATCAATTGGAGGTCTTTTTCTCCAATAATGAAGTGAAACATTCCAATGGCATTGCTATTTCCAATAATGAGCAATATCTATATCTGGCCACCTACACGAGTGGTATTCGGGTTTTGGACATTGCCAACAAGAAACTGATTAACCAACCCAATGCTTTTAAGGGCATTGATGGGATGAAATTTTATCAAAACCATCTTATTGGGATAGTCAATGCAAAACGAGACCTTTCTCAAAATGGAATCTTTCAATTTAGGTTGAATGAAGAGGGTTCCGAAATTCTATCGGAAACCAAAATTTCAGAATTTGAACAATCCTCGGACATCCCTACAACTTTCGCAATTAATAGAAATCACATGTATTTTGTGGCAGATTCCCAGTTGGATAATTTTGACCAAGGTAACAATACTATTGTCAATCCAACTACGTTGGAAAATTACCGGTTGGTGAAAAGGAAGCTCTCCTTTTAATCCAAGAACTCCAAGCAAATAGGGTTGGGCACCTCAACTTCACTTAAATAAGTCAAAATTCCCGCCTCCTTATCCCTTTTGAACACCACAACATTGCTGCTACTTTTATTGGCCACCAACAAAAATTCTTCTGTGGGATCCAAAGCAAAATTTCGGGGCCAATCACCATGAACGGGTTGCCTTCCTACCAAGGTCAATTCCCCGGAGGCAGGGTCCACGGCAAAAATAACGATGGTGTTCTCCCCTCTGTTGGAGCCGTACAAAAACTTTCCGTCGGATGATAAGTGAATATCGGCACAGGCATTCCTGCCTTCATAGGTTGGGTCTAAGGTTTCCACTACTTGGATTTCTTGGTAAGCTCCGTTGGAATCTTTCTCAAAAACCGATATGGTGGCATTTAGTTCGTTGATTACATACAATTTCCCATTTTGTCCAAATGTAAAATGGCGGGGGCCTGCACCGTTGGCAAATGACAAAGAGGGTTGGTCTCCGGGCACAAATTTATTACCATCCAATTTATAGCGTTTAACCGCATCCAAACCCAAGTCGGCCACAAAAACACCTTCTTCGGTAAATTGTGCCATGTGGGCATGTGGCGTTTTTGTGGTGTCCAAAACTTTATGGTCTATGATCTGTGGGGCTTCCCCAAAAGATCCATCTTCTTTTAATTTGTAAAGGGCCACATTGCCTCCTACATAATTGGAAACCGCCAAGCGCCCATCTCCAGAAAGCGATACATGGCAAGGGCCAGGACCTCCAGTGCCTATACTATTTTGTGGTTCCAAGACGCCATCTTTTAGTTTGAAAGCGGTGACTCCTCCCCCTAGACTATCAAAATCTGAGGTTTCCTGAACTGCATACAGATGTTGTTTGTCCTTGGAAATGGTCAAAAAAGAGGGGTTGGGTAACTCGGCCGCCAATTTCATGGAATCCAAACTGCCTGTTTCGGCATTGAATTGAAGTGAATAAATGCCTTCACTGGCTCCATTGGTATAGGTTCCTACAAATAGAGTATACATTTCTTTTTGTTCGGTTTTTTGGCCACAGGCCATTGTTAAAATAGTTATTAGACTTAATACAAGTGTTTTTTTCATGGTTTGGTATAATCAAGGCCCCTAAAATAACGAAATCTCTGGTTACACGATTAAAATCAATCTATCTGCTTAAAATTTATCTCTCCTGCCTGTTTATTGATCTTGGAACCATAAAATTGCAATCATTGGACAAATATTGGTTCAAAAGGGCTATTGGTCAAATGAGCTAGCCAAAATTGGGGCTGATTTGGGATTTTTGGTAAAAGCGATGAAACGCCCATGACAAAATCCGAAAAATACTTTAAGGATTCCTTTTTTGAGGAATTGACCAAAACAACAGAGAAAACCAATATCGGCCATGAAGTTGTAAAAAACGTGGAAACCTTGTTTGGCCATTCCATTTCTGAATCGACACAAGCGGTGCTGCAATTTCTTCAAGATTATAAATCCGGTGCTGGGTTTGGAGACTATTTTACCACTGATTTGGCATTGCCAGAAAACCAAACGAACAATACTTTTAAATGGCTTCTTTCGCATGGAAAAATTGAAGTACTGGCCCAAGCCTTTACCAACTCGGTTATGATTGGCGCTGATTCAGGTGGTCAGCAATATTATATAAATCTTGACCTTAAATACCCTGAAGTGTTTCTTCATAATTCTGGTGTACTGGATATGAAATTCTTGGCAGATTCTCCAGAATCGTTTGCCTATCTGAATCTTATTTACCAAGACTTCATGCTTTTCGCCCATGACCACCAAATAGCTATTGAATCCATAATTGATGGGGAACTGCCAGATAGCCCTGAGATTTCTTTTTTTCAAGAAGAGCTGAAACTGTTATCGGGAAAAATCAATCTTGCCAATGATAGTGATGTATACAGTAACTATCAAGAAATATGTAATGGGTTGAACGGCACTGAACTGATTGCAACATCTTCCACAAACGCGATGGATGCGTATGACAACGCTTTTTGGATCATGCGCCTGTTGACCAACAATTTTGAAACTCCTCCTGCTGATATAAGATCCATCCCTGAAACAAATACAGAAAGCCTTGAAAATGGTGCTGAACTGCTCTATTGGCTTTGGCACTACTATTTTATTGGAGAAGACAACGCTTTGAATAATTTGTGCAACCGATGCAAAAACCACCCGGCCAAAATTGTCAGAGATACTGTTTCGGTTGTTGATATACTTCTTAAAAAGCCTAACGAACTCACCGAATTGAACTATTTACGTTTACAACGAGATTTGTTGGTCAATGGGAATGTGCCCCCCATTTTTGAAAAGGAAATTGACGCCGCTTTCCTGAAGCCACACAAACAGGATGATTACACAATCAGTTCCACCAAAAAAATGCTGCTGAAGAATCTTGATGATTATAGGGCTTGGGACCAATTAGCCTATGCCTATAACACCTTAAAGGTCTGGGAAAAGGCTCAAATAGCAGCAGAAAAGTCCTTGGCTTTCAATCCCAATTCTTACTATGCTTGGTTGCAGCACGGCATTGCTCTTCATGAACAAAAACATTATGAGGGAGCTTTGGCATCTTATGACCGTGCCTTATGCTTTAATGGACATCCAAATTTATGGACCAATAAAATTCTGGCCCTATTGGAGAGCGATAAATTCTCTGAAGCAACTGGTCATTTGGTACATCAAAGAATAAAAGTTGATACAGCGTATGAGTTTGTTTCCAACTATCAAGAGAGTTCCATTAAACTAGAAGAGGTCGAGACTTTGCTTGTAAAGCTGTTGGCCAATCACATCGCCTAGTATTCTGTTTTTATGCCTATTTATTTAGATAGCTTAAGCCTGACTTCTCGGGCCAAATATATTCCGGTTACCACAGTGGAAAGAGTATCTGCAATGGGAAACGATAACCATACTCCGGTTTCTTCCATAAAATGAGGCAATATGAGTATCAAAGGAATAAAAAAGAAGCCCTGCCGGGTCAAGGTCAGCAATAAGGCCGGAATTGCTTTCCCCACTGCTTGAAAATAAGCGGCCCCTATCAGTTGTAAAGCAATAATGGGCGTGGCGGCAAATACCAATCGCATGGCAAACGGAGCATGCTGTAGGACAAAAACGTTTGTTGCCAGTTCTTTTTCAGAAAGTTCAGGTCGATTACTTAAAAACAAAGAAGCGATTTCTCCAGGAAATACCATGAGAATCACAAAAACAATGGTTGCCACCAGAGCTGCATATTTTACGGCCGTATAGATAGATTCCTTTACCCGATCATACTTTTCGGCCCCATAATTGAACCCCGCAATGGGCAAGAAACCTTGTGTAACCCCAAAGACCGGAAACAGGGCAAACATCAACATTCTGCCGATAATGGCGTAAACCGCCACCATGGCCTCTCCCCCCAAATTGAAAAGGATGTTGTTCATAAGCAAATAGGTAATGCTGGTCACGGCCTGTCTGGCCAAGGTCACAAAACCAAGCGAACCTATCTCTCTCAAAATAGGCATATCGAGCCCAAAATGGGGTAGGCTTATCTTTAATTCTGAGTTATTGGAGAGGAAAAAATACAGGATATATGCAAAGCACATCAAATAGCCAACCGTTGTGGCCCAAGCCGCGCCGTGCATTCCCCAATCGAACACATAAATGAAAATGTAATCCATGAGCAGGTTGCCCACCGAAGGGATGATCATGGCAATCATGGCAAACTTGGGTTTCCCCTCGGCCCGGATGACTGTGTTTCCCATCATACAGAGTGCTAAAAAGGGTACACCGTAGAGAATGATGGTGTAATAAATCTTTGCTGGGTCAAAAATTGCCCCCTTGCCACCAAAAGCCGGAATAAGGCTATCTACGTAGTAGAGCCCCAAAGCGACCATGGAAATGGTAACAATCAAGGTCAATGTTATTTGATTACCAAAGGTTTTAAGGGCCTTATCCCTATTATTGGCCCCCAACGCACGGGAAATGATACTGGAACCCCCAATACCGATGGCCATGCCCAGGGCTGCAATAAAAAACGAAACGGGAAGTACCACATTAATGGCGGCTATGGCGATGGAACCAATCCAATTTCCCACGAAAATAGAATCCACCAACACATTGAGCGACATCACCAAAATACCAATGGAAGCCGGGACGGCCTGTTTGATGAGCAATTTTCCGATGGGTTCTACCCCAAGTTCTTCAGAGGTTACTTTGGCCATGCCAATGCTTGTGCTTTGAGAGTGAAATCTGTATGCAGTATGGTGTCCCCAAAACTACAATACCTTTATCAAATTCGCTTTGCTGTTTTTTAGTTTTTTGGTTTCCTACTGAACCCTAGTTTCAGGAAGTTTTCCATTTTCTTGCCATTCCTTGATCCACGCTGCCATTAATCCAGCCCAGTCGTCTCTGTCGTTTAAACAGGCTATGTGGATATAATCTTCTCCTCCCGCTTCTTCAAATTGATGTTTCCCTTCCATCGCTATTTCTTCCAAAGTCTCCAAGCAATCACTCACAAATGCTGGGGTGATCACCGCCAATCGTTTTTTTCCTTCTTGGGCCAAGCGTTCAAATTCTTCGTCGGTAAATGGTTGCAACCATGGGTCGCTCCCCAATCTGGATTGGAACGATGAACTGACTTTGGCGTCATCCAAATCCAACGCTTTCTTCACCAGTTCCGTGGTATCCAAGCACTGATGCTTATAGCAAGTATGATGTGCAACGGAGTTCGTCTTGCAACATTGCCCATCTATTTTGCAGTGGAATTTGGTGGGGTCCGATTTTTTAATGTGTCGCTCCGGAATCCCATGATAGGAAAACAAGATATGGTCATATTCAAAACCTTTCAATCCTTCCGCAATACTTTTTGAGAGCACTTTCACATACTCTGGATTGCTATAGAAAGCGGGCAAGGTGGTCAGGTGCATCTCAGGGAAGTGTTCTTGTTGTGCTTCCATGGCCTTAACTACTACCGTTTCATAGGAAGACATGGCATAGTGGGGATACAAAGGCACAAGCAGCACCTCATCCACCCCTTTTTTTTGTAATTCTTTAAGGGCACTTTTAATGGTCATTGACCCATAGCGCATACCCAAAGCAATGGGAAGATCGGTCTTTTGGCGTACTTTTTCCGTGAAACGTTCTGAAATGACAATGAGCGGAGAGCCTTCATCCCACCAAATTTTGGCATAGGCTTCCGCAGAGCGCTTAGGGCGTGTATTTAGAATGATTCCCCTAACAATAATGTTCCTAAGGACTGGATTCACGTCTATAACACGCTCATCCATCAAAAATTCATCTAAATAGGGTTTAACATCTTTAGGGGTGGGGCTATCGGGTGAGCCCAAATTGACCAATAAAACTCCTTTTGGCACAGCTTTTTTGTTTTAGAGTTCAAAAATACAACTTGACTCTGACTTTGTATTTTCCCTTTCAAAATACTTTCTTATGGAGAAATAATGAAATTCAATCCAAAAACGGAGAGTACTATTCCTTGATGTATAGTTTTCTCCCCTATTTTTGTTACTATGGAGTCCTTTTACGACAACGTTTCAAAAGAATCACTGATTTATTTAGGGATTACCCTTTTCTGCCTGGTCTTTGTATATTGGGCCATATCCATCCTGTTGAAACGTTTGGGCAAAAACCCGAAATACCTCTTGCCCGATGGTTCCTTTAAAAAATTGGCGCTACCGTTGATCTTGATTTTTGTCTCCGTCATCCTACGGATTAATGCCCTGCGCAACGTTTTAAGTCTTGAGGAATCGGAGTATTGGTTTAAAAAGTCAAGTACCCTCTTGTTTATCTTTGCCATGACCTGGCTGGTAATCGCTCTTTTGAAGATTGTAAAACAGGTCATCCTTAGAAACTATGATGTAGGTGAAACGGATAATCTAAAGGCCCGAAAAATCTATACCCAATTTACCATCTTGGAACGCATTATCATCTTTGTTGTCATTCTTCTGGCTCTTGGTTTAGCCTTGATGAGTTTTCAAGAAATTCGAGAATTAGGTATAAGTATTTTTGCTTCAGCCGGTGTGGCGGGTATTATCATTGGTTTTTCGGCCCAAAAACTTATCGGAACCATATTGGCCGGCATCCAAATTGCCATAGCCCAGCCCATAAAACTGGACGATGTGGTGATCGTGGAAGGGGAATGGGGCCGTATTGAAGAAATTACCCTGACCTATGTGGTGGTAGCCATTTGGGACAAACGCCGATTGATCGTACCCACGCCCTATTTTATAGAGAAACCTTTTCAAAACTGGACTAAGACCTCATCCGCTATTTTGGGAACTGTTTTTTTATATGTGGATTACAACGTCCCTTTTGATAAGTTACGGGAAGAATTAACCCAAATCTTGAACAACACCAAGTTGTGGGATGGTGAGGTCAATGTGCTACAAGTCACCGAGTCTAAGCCCAATTATGTGGAGGTACGTGCCTTAATGAGTGCTAAGGATTCACCTACTGCTTGGGATTTACGAGTTCATGTTCGGGAAAAATTGATTGTATACTTGCAAGAAAATTATCCTGAAAGCATTGCACGTACAACAAGGTTGACGATTGAACATAAAGATGAAAATCAAAACGGCTCATAAATTCAATACAGCTTTTCAATTTATCAGAAATTTCTTCGTTTTTTTAATTGGACGTCTATCTTAAAAAACTGTCAAGATGAAAAACTTAAAACCAATGTTATTGGGATTCCTTTTCATTTTTTATGGATGCTCAAAAGATGAATCTGAA
The DNA here is from genome assembly GCF_000745185.1 of Muricauda sp. MAR_2010_75. NCBI lineage: Bacteria > Pseudomonadati > Bacteroidota > Flavobacteriia > Flavobacteriales > Flavobacteriaceae > Allomuricauda > Allomuricauda sp. MAR_2010_75. The sequence continues at coordinate 1,572,947 of NZ_JQNJ01000001.1, read as the reverse complement.
GAACCTAATCCCGATCCAACAGGTGATGAAGAACCAGAAATGGTAACCTACTTTACTTTCGAAGTTGCTCTATCCACAGCAGAAACTGACAATTGGATTATTATTCATGATAAAGATGGCGAACTATTGGATTACAGAGAATTTGAAGCAGGGGACTCATTAATTTTTGATATTCAAGAAAAGAAATTACCTGACAACTTAACAATAAGTTTGTTCACTTATGACAATAGTTCTTTTGGGAATATGAGACATACTATTAAATCTTATCCTGAAATACAAATTGGCTCCAATTGGAATTTTGGACCTTATCCAGAATATGATCCTGTTACATTTAGAGATCAAACAGGAAGTTTTGACATCTCTGTTAATAATGCAGTTTCACCTAGATATGAAACATTTTCGGACAAAGATGGTCACATCTATACAAAACAAGGTCTTGATAACGGTGTTAAAGATCAGGTTTCTCATCTTGATGTAAGATTAAATGAGTATAATAATATATTTTATACTTTCTATGACTCAGATAATGAATCGAAGTATTTTTTTATTGAAGACATTTCAGATGAAGATATCATAGAAGTAGACTACTCTGAATTTAATTTTTATGATTATTATCTTGAGGTAGATATTCCAATTTCAAACCCTGTAGCCTATAACTTATATGTAGTTGTTCAAGCATTTGAGGATAATCAGTCGTATTCAATTGGAGGTGGAATTTATACTACATTAATAGATACCAGTGCACTAGCACCTAATCCTATAAAAATTGGATATTTGGATTTGTATAGTAGATATAGAACACGATTTAGTTTTGGAAGTGACGTTTATGAGTATGATTATGAAAAATATGGGGTCAAACCAGAGAATATAAGTATACCAAAAAATGCCTCGTTTACAATAGCCGACCAGTCCTTTTCTAATTATCAATTTATAACAAACCTCGATTATCAAATGAAAGATGTTCAATGGGAAGTAAAAGAAGGTGTGCCTCTTGTTAATAGAATTCAAACAACATGGAACGTTATTTCTTCTCCTTATTTTTCTGGGACTATTGGTGAAATTCCTGAAGAAATACAACAGACTTACCCTAATTTAAGGGTTGGTAATTTAAATTTGATCTCAACTTCTTTGCATTTGGATTTTCTTTCTTATCCTGATTTAATACATCAAGAGTTTATTGAGCCCGAACTAAAAGCAATTTATGATTCACATGAAATTTTTAGATTTTACCATTAAAAATCTATTTAACCCTATTGTTAGTCTACTCATCGTTTTGGCGATATCATCTTTTGCATTTGCCCAACAAATCACATGTTCTCCTGAGGACAAGTCTCTTTTTGAATCCAAAATGGATGAACTTCAAGAAATCCAGGCATCCAATTTGGGAGATACACTTGTGCAGGTAGGAAGGTCGTTTATGGGAACAGCGTATGTGGAAAAGACCCTTGAAGTTGGGGAAACAGAAACCCTTGTTGTGAATTTTTCGGGATTGGATTGCACCACTTTTGTTGAAAATGTGCTGGCTTTTGGATTAATGCTCAAGAACGAGCAAGAAACTTTTAATGCATTTGCAGAAAATTTAAAAACCATTCGGTATAGGGATGGTATTTTAAAAAGCTATCCTTCACGTTTACATTATTTTACGGAGTGGATTCGAAACAATCAGAAGAAGGGTTTGGTCAAGGATATCACCTCGGAATTGGGTGGTGTGTTACTAAACAAACCTATCAATTTTATGGGAACACATCGTTCACTCTATCCTTTTTTAACGAATGATGAAAATTTTGAAGCCATGCTTCAAGTGGAAAAGGAACTGGCCCACGAAGAGCTTTGTTATTTGCCACAAGATCAGATTGAAAGTAAAGAGCACCTGATCCAATCGGGAGATATTATCGCGTTGGCCACCTCTATAAAAGGCCTGGATGTGACCCACACTGGCATCGCCATCCATCAACCTGATGGAAGATTGCATTTGCTCCACGCATCAAGCAAAAATGGGGAAGTGGAAATTTCAGAATTGCCCCTAGCAGATTATCTCAAAAACATCAAAAGCAATATCGGGATCATTGTGGCTAGACCCACCTTACTTTCGTTTTAGGCACCATTCGATGGCCCCTAATAAATGTTGTCTAAAATTGGGCTCATCAAAGGATTCATTGGTATGCCCCCCTCCGGTGTAAAAGGATCTACCGCCATCAAATTCGTGGTACCAGGCAATAGGGTGGTTGGCTCCATTGGTCCCTCCCTCATAAGTGGTTTCATCCAAGTTCATCAATACGGTTACATTTGGGTTTAGATCCTTGAAGTTGTACCATTCATCATTGCGGGACCATACATCTGGAAGATGGGATGTTGAAGGATGCGATTTATCCACCACCTTAATTTTTGCACTTCGCACATTGGGGTTGTTGGGATGGTTCACAAAATATCCTCCTACCAACGTACCATACCAGGGCCAATCAAATTCCGTATCAGATGCTGCATGAATTCCCAAATAAGCCCCACCATTTTTTATATAACTTTCAAAGGCTCGCTGTTGTTGGTCGTTCAGCACATCCAAGGTTGTGCTCAAAAAAACCACCAATTTGTAGTTGGCCAGATTCTGTGGTGTAAAATCCTCCGAGGATTCTGTCTGCAGTGCAATGAACCCGTTTTTCCGGCCCAATTCCCGCAACGTTTGCACCCCTTTTTCAATGGACTGGTGCCGGTATCCCACAGTTTTGGTAAAAACCATCACCAGTTCGGGCATTTTTACACTATCGGTTTCTGTGGTTTTGGGCGTGTCTTGTCCAAAAGTTGTAACCACCAAGCAAATTGCCAGTAAGGATGAAAAAAGAAATCTCATTGTCTTGATTTTTATGTGTTTGAAGTTAAATATTTTTTTGGCGTTGTACCGTATTTCTTTTTAAAAGAAGTGATAAAATGGCTGGCCGTGCTATAGCCCACTTTTAACCCTACCTCATTGACATTGTGTTTTCCCGTTTCCAGCATTTTCCGGGCATATTCCATCTTGTAATCGAACAAAAAACCATAGACCGAATCACCATAAATCTGCTTGAATCCTTCTTTCAACTTTTTCAAGCTCAACCCTATTTCGGCAGAAAGTTCGGCCAAGGTAGGCGGTTCGGCCATCCGGGAAATCATGATTTCCTTGGCCATTTTAATCCGGCGAACATTATCTTCATCGGCCAAAAAGGGGCATTGTTCCAAATCGGCCTCCTCGGTTTTGTTGAAATAGAGTGAGATAAGTTCATAAACCTTGCCTTTGACGTACAGTTTTTTAATGGAGGGATGCAGGTTGTAATTCATCAACTGGCTCAACACCACCGCAATGGCCGGTGACACCACTTCTTGGGAATAGTATTTTTTTTCCTGATTTTCCCCACTTAAAAATGGGATGTAATCGGCCTCATTGGAAAATAGGGAATGAAATTTACGAATGGTCATGACCACGGAAAGTAGCCATGAGTTTGGGGAGACGGTTAGGTTAAGGGGTAGATCCTTTTGGGTATTGTAGAGCAACAATGAGTTTTCCTCGGTAACTTCTAACTGGTAATGTCCTTCATTGAAGTTGAACAGGGATCTACCTTTCAAACAAAAATGAAATTGGATAAAGGAACTGTCAATATCCCGTTCAATCATCTGAAAATCCTTTGTATCGTTCTGAATTTTAAGGATATAAAATCCATCTTCCACCAAAATCTCATCATAGGAACCTTTGGCGATATTTTCAATAGCTATATTTGGTTTCATTTCATTCAATTTTCAATTTAGAATCACTCTAAATTGTGTTTTAGACCTTCTAATTAATCAATAATAATAACGTTTCCCCTGATTTTCATCAAAAATAACACATAAAATGATAGTAGCGATTATTTATAGTTCCTCTAGCGTTATTTTTTGACCTATAAGCCTGTTATTTTTGTGCTGCGATTTATATCCTTTATGAGGGACTACCATATTTCAAAACATAATTCCTTCTACGCCATTGGGTTGAGTTACAAGAAGGCGGATGCAGAGGTTAGAGGAAAGTTCAGTCTGGATGTTCCTGCCATTGACCATATTTTGGACAAGGCCAAGGAAATAGGAATTGACGGCCTATTGGCCATTTCTACTTGCAACAGAACCGAACTTTATGGTTTTGCACAACATCCCTACCAACTTATCAAATTGCTTTGCGACGAGACACATGGTACTGTTGAAGAATTTCAAGAGGTGGCCTATGTATACAAAAACCACGATGCCATTTCGCACATGTTTAAAGTAGGCACGGGCCTGGACAGTCAGATTTTGGGTGATTTTGAAATCATCAGTCAAATTAAACAAGGGTTTTATCGGGCCAAAAAACAAGACATGGCCAATCCGTTTCTGGAACGTTTATGCAATTCGGTCATTCAGGCCAGCAAGCGCATCAAAAACGAAACGGAACTTTCTTCAGGTGCCACATCCGTAGCCTTTGCTTCGGTAAAATATATTTTGGACAACGTTGAAGATATTTCCAATAAGAATATCCTATTGTTCGGAACCGGAAAAATTGGCAGGAATACCTGTGAGAACCTAATCAAGCATTCCAACAATTCTCACATTACATTGATCAACAGAACCAGGGAAAAGGCGGAGGACATTGCTGGCAAATTTCATTTAACGGTAAAAGATTATGGTGATCTGCAAACGGAAATCCGGAAGGCCGATATTTTGGTCGTGGCCACAGGAGCTCAATTGCCAACGGTTTCCAAAGTGTTGATCTATTCCAAAAAACCATTGTTGATCTTGGATTTGTCCGTTCCCAAAAATGTGTCGGATGATGTAAAGGAACTGGACAACGTGACCTTGGTTCATTTGGATCAGCTTTCACAGATTACAGATGAGACTTTGGCCAAAAGAAAAGAATACGTTCCCAAAGCAGAAGCCATCATCGAAAAAGTAAAAAAGGACTTCCTAAAATGGTTGGAAACCCGAAAGTTTGCCCCAGTGATCAATGCCCTCAAGGACAAACTGAACACCATGAAGACCGAGGAAATCGATTTTCAGACCAAAAAGATTGAAGGTTTTGACCAAATTCAGGCAGAGATCATCTCAGACCGAATCATTCAAAAAATCACCAAGCAGTTTGCCAATCATCTTAAGAGTAACGAGGTAGACACCGATGACAGTCTAGAACTGATCCAAAAAGTCTTTCAGCTAGAAGTACATTCCAAATGAGCAAAATCATCCGCATTGGAACCCGCGACAGCGAACTGGCGATGTGGCAAGCGACCACCGTACAACAAAAGCTGGAAGAAATCGGGAACGATACCGTTTTAGTGCCCACTAAATCCCTTGGAGATCAAGTGTTGGACAAACCGCTTTATGAGCTCGGGGTAACGGGAATTTTCACCAAAGCTCTAGATGTTGCTTTACTCAAAGGAGATATTGATATTGCCGTACACTCCATGAAAGATGTACCTACCCAACTGCCAAAAGGAATTGTGCAAGCGGCCGTATTGGAGCGCGCGGTAACACATGATATTTTGGTTCACAAGGGTTCCGGATTTTTGGAATCCAACCAACCTGCTACTATTGCAACAGGAAGTTTGCGAAGAAAAGCACAATGGCTAAACAAATATCCCAACCATAAAGTGGTGGATTTAAGAGGAAATGTGAACACCAGGCTTATTAAGTTGATTGAAAACGATTGGCAAGGCGCCATTTTTGCCCAAGCTGGATTGGAAAGAATCAAATTGTTGCCCAAAGATGCCATTCAGTTGGATTGGATGATTCCTGCTCCTGCCCAAGGTGCTATGTTGGTGGTTGCCAAAGAAGAGGACGAATTTACCAGAGAGGCATTGGCAAAGCTCAATCATTCAGAAACTGAAATCGCTACTACCATTGAACGTGAGTTTTTGCGCACTTTGGAAGGTGGATGTACCGCCCCAATTGGCGCCCTGGCTCAAGTGAAAGACGAATCCGTTTATTTTGAAGGAGTGGTTTTCTCCTTGGATGGAAAACAAAAAATCGACATCAAAAAAGAAGTAAAACTTTCAGATGCCCCCGGATTGGGTAAAGCATGTGCCGAAGAAGTCTTGCAAAAAGGCGGCGATAAATTGATGCAAGAAATCAGAAATGAAAACAGTGCTCTCCACTAAAATATTAACCCCTTCACAAAAGGAACTTTTTCTGAATTCTGGTTTGGGTTTGGTGGAATACGATGCCCTAAAAATTGATTTCCTGAATGTGGAAATCCCATTGAATTATAGCAACTACATTTTCACTAGCAAAAATGCCGTAAAAGCATTTTTAAATCAGGTTAAGCCATCGAACTTGTCCAAATTCAATGTGTTTTGCGTGGGAGAGAAGACCAAAATACTTTTGAAGGAAAATGGTTTAAATGTGGTAAAAATGGCCGAAAATGCTTTAGAATTGGGTAAAAACATTTTAAAAAACCATAAAAACGAGCATTTTTTGTTTTTATGTGGAAATAAAAGAAGAGATGAACTTCCAGCATTGTTGACCCAAAACGACATTGAATTTAAGGAGGTTGAAGTATACCGTACCGAGCTAAATCCAAAAGCATTTCAAAGGGATTTCGATGGTATTCTGTTCTTCAGCCCAAGTGGAATCAGAAGCTATCTTTTGGAAAACACCCTAGGGAACAGCACATTGTTTTGTATTGGGAAAACTACAGCCACCGAAGCTCAAAAACATTCAAAACATATTGTTACAGCCAACAAACCAACAGTTGAAAATGTGTTGGTGCAGGCAATTAATTATTTCAAAAATTTATGATAAAAAACGACTTGTTCCTAAAAGCATTAAAAGGCGAAACCGTTGAACGCCCACCCGTATGGATGATGCGACAAGCGGGACGCTATTTGCCCGAGTTTATGGAACTCCGTAAAAAATACGACTTTTTCACACGATGCCAAACCCCTGAATTGGCTTCGGAAATTACCATACAGCCCATTCGCCGCTATGGCATGGATGCTGCTATTTTGTTCAGCGATATTTTGGTGATTCCCCAGGCCATGGACATTGAGGTTGAAATGAAACCCAACTTTGGCCCCTACTTGCCGAACCCTATCCGTTCGCAAACCGATTTGGACAAGGTAGTTGTCCCTGATATTCAAGATACTTTGGGTTACGTAATGGATGCTATTACCATCACCAAGGAAAAATTGAATGATGAAATTCCCTTGATCGGGTTTGCAGGTTCTCCGTGGACACTTCTTTGCTATTGCGTGGAAGGTCAAGGCAGCAAGAGTTTTGACAAGGCCAGAGGATTCTGTTTTACCGAACCCAAGGCTGCACACGAATTGCTGCAAAAGATAACAGACACCACCATTGCATACCTTAAGGCCAAGGTGAAGGCTGGTGTGAATGCCGTCCAGGTTTTTGATTCATGGGGTGGTATGTTGTCTCCACGGGATTATCAAGAATTTTCGTGGAAATACATTCAGCAAATCGTGGATGCATTGAAAGACGAAGCTCCCGTAATCGTTTTTGGAAAAGGGTGCTGGTTCGCTCTTAAGGAAATGGCCAACTCCGGGGCTTCGGCCGTAGGGGTCGATTGGACCTGTTCCGCTCAAAATGCACGATACTTAACGGGAGGCAAGGTTACCCTTCAAGGTAATTTTGACCCTGCCCGCTTACTTTCGCCACCAGAGAAAATCAAGGAAATGGTCACACAGATGATCCGTGACTTTGGTAAGGACAAATATATTGTGAACCTTGGCCACGGAATTTTACCCAATATTCCTGTGGAAAATGCAAAAGCATTTATAGATGCGGTAAAAGAATATAAGGAGTGAACCTTATTGCAGTAGTAAAGCGGGTCGATTTTAAAAATATGCTGAAAGGTGTTTTTATTGGTTTGAGTCGTCCACACCTTATACTCCCAACCATTAATGCCACCAAGGATTGCATAACCATTTCGACCAAAAACTATGGTAAGTTGCACCATAAAAATGGTCCTGCCAATGCATTTAGACACGCTTTTTGGAATTATTTGATTGCGAAACGCTGTCATAACTGGCACAGAAATGAGGAAGCCGTTTTAGCTTGGGCAAAAAAAGTAACCGATTGGCATGAGGATTCATTTCCGAACAAAAAATTGCCAAAGGAAATGGATTTGCATAATAACGAAGTTGGGCGTTTCATCTTTGCCCAAAACACGGAAAAGTCCGAGCAGGAAGTCCTTGAGCTGTTGAAGAATATGACTTTGGAGTCCATTAAAATCGACGAGAACTCAACACTTTCCGAACATAAAGACCGAATGGTACATACTTTATAACAACAAAAAGGGAAATGTCAGAAGCTGTCAAAATAAATTACCTTTCGGAATCTGATGCAGAAGACCTGTACCTCATGATGACCTCCAATGCCGATATATTCAAACGCTTTTTCCCAAGTACGTTGTCCCAAAATGAATCCGTTGAAAATTCCCAAATCTATATTTCCAAAAAAAAGAAAGAAATTCAGACTAAATCAGAGTTTGCCTTTGCTATCAGAAATATAGACGGAGTTGTCATTGGTCTAGTGATTTTGAAGGATATAAAACTCGATTCGGGTGAAGGCGAATTGGCCTATTGTCTGGATAAAGCCGAACAAGGAAAGGGAATCGTTTCAAAATCCGTAAAATTTGTTTCAGAATTCGCTTTTAACGAACTGAACCTCAAAAAACTAAAAATTTTCGCGCACAAGAGTAATTTAGCAAGCATCAGAGTTGCAGAAAAAACAGGCTTTCGATGGATAAAAACGATATCAAAAGCTTATCAAGCTCCAAATGAGGCCTATCTTGATATGGAACTTTACGAATTAGATTATGAAGGATAAGTTTTACCAATACATTCAACAATTACAGGATACCATTACCTCCAAACTCGAAGAATTGGACGGAACCACCAAGTTCCAACAAGATCTCTGGGAACGTGAAGAAGGCGGGGGCGGTAGAACACGTGTCATTGAAAATGGTTCCGTTTTTGAAAAAGGAGGCGTCAATATTTCCAAAGTCCACGGGCCATTGCCCAAAAGCATGCAAAACTATTTTGGCGTGGAAGACGTTGATTTCTTCGCCTGTGGTTTGAGCTTGGTCATTCACCCCAAAAGTCCAATGGTTCCTACCGTACATGCCAACTGGCGTTATTTTGAGATGTATGATAAGGACGGCAACATCGTGGACCAATGGTTCGGTGGCGGACAGGACCTCACTCCCTATTATTTGTTCGAGGAAGATGCTTCACATTTTCATACGATTTGCAAAAAGGCTTGTGATGCCCATAACACAATATTCTATCCGTCCTACAAAAAGAAATGCGACGAATACTTCTGGAATGCGCATCGGAATGAGGCCCGTGGCATAGGCGGGTTGTTTTTTGATTATTGCAAGAAAACCGCGGAAACCAGCATGGAAGATTGGTACAATTTTGTCACCGAAGTTGGAGATAGTTTTTTGGATGCCTACGCTCCTATTGTTGAAAAAAGAAAAGACCTTCCCTATTCCCAAGAACAACGGGATTGGCAAGAAATTCGAAGAGGCCGTTATGTCGAGTTCAATTTGGTTCACGATAAGGGCACCCTTTTTGGTCTCAAAACCAACGGCCGTATCGAGAGTATTTTGATGAGTCTTCCCCCGCACGTACAATGGCGATACGACCATCATCCCGAAAAAGGAAGTGAAGAAGAAAAATTGATAGCAGTACTGCAAAACCCTAAAAATTGGGTTTAATCCGTAGTTTTGCTCTGAAACCAATTCTATGAGACAGAAAATTTACCAAATAGATGCATTTACCAACCAACCTTTTGGCGGAAACCCTGCTGCAGTCTGCATTTTGAATTCGTGGTTGAGTCCAGAATTGATGCAAAAAATTGCACAAGAGAACAATTTGGCCGAAACCGCTTTTGCTGTCAAAAAGGATGGGCAATTTGAAATTCGATGGTTTACGCCAGAAATAGAAGTGGACCTTTGCGGGCACGCCACCTTGGCTACAGCATTTGTACTCTTCCATTTTTATGAACTGGAAAAAGATACCATTCAGTTTTATTCGAGCCGAAGTGGAGAATTGACCGTGAGTAAGGCAGACAATGGTTGGCTAACTCTCGATTTCCCTACAGACCGTTTGATTGCCATTCAAAATATTGAGGAATTGGACAGCACAATCGGACAAGCCCCAATAAAAACCTTGAAGGGCAAAACAGACTATATGATGGTCTACCGCTCCCAAAAAGAAATTGAGGCCATTGAACCCAACCATCATTTGTTGGCGCAATTGGATGTTCGCGGGGTTATCGTTACCGCACCAGGGGAAGAGGTGGATTTTGTTTCACGCTTTTTTGCGCCTGCCTGTGGCATTCCCGAAGATCCCGTTACAGGTTCCGCCCACACCTCGTTATCTCCGTATTGGGCTGAGGTGCTGAACAAAAATAAATTGACGGCCAAACAACTATCCAAACGAGGAGGTGACCTGGTCTGTGAATATTTGGGCGAACGCGTTAAAATTTCAGGTAAAGCTGTGCTTTATTTAACAGGAGAAATCGATATATAAATAAAAACATCGCTGAAAACTTAAAAGACATGTATCCATTAATACGAAACAGAAGACTTCGCGCGTCCGAATCTATCAGAAGATTGGTTCGGGAAACTACTTTATCTCCAGATGACTTTCTCGTCCCTCTTTTTGTGGTAGAAGGCAAAGCCGTCAAAGAGGAGATTGCCTCTATGCCCAACTACTTTAGGTTGAGTTTGGACAATCTTGAAAAAGAGGTAAAGGAACTTTGGAAAATGGGATTGTGTTCCGTGCTTCTTTTCGTGAAGGTCGATGACAAACTGAAGGATAACAAAGGAACCGAGGCCCTAAACCCCAATGGTCTGATGCAGCGTGCCATAAAAACCGTAAAAAATGCTTGTCCACAAATGTTGGTGATGACCGATGTGGCCCTTGACCCATTTTCTTCCTATGGGCATGATGGCATTGTGGCCGAGGGGCAAATCCTGAATGATGAAACTGCTGAAGTCTTGGCTGAAATGAGCTTATCCCATGCCAAAGCTGGTGCTGATTTTGTGGCACCCAGCGATATGATGGATGGTAGAATCCTGACCATTCGTGAAGCTTTGGAAGATGAAGGGTTCATCAATACAGGAATTATGGCCTATTCCGCTAAATATGCCAGTGCCTTTTACGGACCTTTCCGTGATGCCCTCGATTCAGCACCTGTTGATATCGCCAATGTACCGAAGGACAAGAAAACCTATCAAATGGATTATGCCAATCGGTATGAAGCTATTAAAGAAACCCAAATGGACATTGATGAAGGGGCTGATATCGTTATGGTGAAACCCGGTTTGTGCTATTTGGACATTGTTCGGGAAATTAAAAATGAAGTCGAAGTGCCTGTTGCAGTCTACCAAGTTTCTGGAGAGTATGCCATGGTAAAAGCCGCCGCCGAAAAAGGTTGGTTGGACCACGATGCGGTGATGTTGGAACAATTGACCGCCATCAAAAGAGCAGGTGCGGATATCATTGCCAGTTATTTTGCCAAGGATTTTGTTAGAACATTAGGATAGCCCCTTTCTTTTCATGAAGAAACTTTTTATTGCATCTTCCTTTTTATTTGTTTTTTTCCAAATTGGGTTTGCCCAGCACGAGCTCATCCACGCCTACCCTTCCAAATTGGGCTTGGACAGCACTTTGATATACCAAAAAGTGGATTCTATCGTGGAAATGGGCATTGATAGTTTGGCATTTCCAGGAGCGCAACTGTTGGTCGCCAAAAACGATACCGTAATTTTCCATAAAGCGTATGGTTTCCATAGCTATGACAGCCTCCAACCTGTTGCCCTGAACGATTTGTACGATTTGGCATCCGTCACCAAAATTTTAGGGCCGCTCCCTGCTTTGATGAAGTTGGTGGATGAAGGGAAGGTCGATTTGGACAAACCCTTCAGCACCTATTGGAAACCTTGGAGACGCCGAAAGGACAAAAAAGACCTCACGCTTCGGGAGATTTTGGCGCATCAAGCAGGTTTAGTGCCCTACATCGTATTTTTACAAAAAGTTCTTCGGAAAAATGGTAAAATCAAAAGGAGGTTTATACATGATTCATCCGATAAACGATTTCAAGGACAAGTCTATGATGGGCTTTACATCAATGATCGTTTTGAACGAAAGATGAACCGAATCATCAATCGGTCCAAAGTTACCGATGAAAAGAAATATGTGTATTCAGGACTGTCTTTTTTGATTTTCCCCAGTTTGATTGAGCAACTCACGGGAACCGACTACCAAATCTATTTGGATGAAAATTTTTATCAACCTTTAGGTTGTCATACCTTGGGATATCTGCCCAAAGAAAACAATTATGTGAATGCCATTGTTCCCACCGAAGTGGATTCTCTTTTTAGAAAAAACTTGGTAAAAGGTTGGGTACACGATGAAAATGCATCGCTAAAAGGTGGTGTTTCAGGCAATGCGGGATTGTTCGGCACAGCGGATGATCTGGCGAAACTGATGCTCTTCTATCAAAATTATGGCAATATGGATGGCCAACAGCTTATTTCAGCTGAAATCGTAAAAGAATTCACCAAAGTGCAATACCCTCAAAACGAAAACCGAAGAGGATTAGGATTTGACAAGCCCTTGCTCAACAACACAGAACTCCCGTTGGAAGAAGCCTACCCCTCTCCTTTGGCAAGTCCCAAAAGTTTTGGACATTCCGGCTTTACGGGCACTTTTGTTTGGGCCGACCCCGAAAATAAATTGGTCTTTATCTTTCTTTCCAATAGGGTATATCCGTCACGGGACCATAGAAATCTGTATGACCTTAACATCAGAACCGCCTTGATGGATGTTTTCTACAAGGCCCGGTTCACAAATCCATAAGGATTTTACCTTTTTTTAAAAGATTTTGTAAGCTTTACCGCCGTTGCTTAACTAATAGAAGGTATTCGACAAAAAATTTGCTTAAATGTCTTCTATTTTTTTAAAGCCCCATTTCATTTGGGTTATGGCTACTTTCTTATGTCTAGGATGTATTGGAGAGGATTATGTGGATGATTTTGTGGAACCTACCCTTCGCATCACCAATCCCATTTCCAACTTGCAGACGTCGGCCATGCATTCGTACAAGGCCACCTATCTTAATAGCATTGGTCAACCTGAAAATGTACCAATTACATGGGTCAGTTCCAATGCATCCATTGTCACGATCAACGAACTGGGAATTGCAACCGCCGTAGCGGAAGGAGAGGCCACCATCACCGCATCCGCACTCATCGATGGCAATTCGATTGTTGCCAAAAATGTGATTCGTATCTCCACAATTGCCATGGAGAGTGGCGAAGAATCCAGCAAAAGTGGAACCATAGCCACAACCAGTGGGTACAGTTTGGAAGGAAGCTTTACATTGGAAGCCAACGGGACCGACCTCATACTCTCCATAAGCAGCGACTATGTGGCCTCATCCAGTCTTCCCGGACTCTATCTATATCTTACCAACAACCCTAACTCCATCAATGGAGCCCTAGAAGTAGGCCCCGTTACCGTATTTGTGGGCGCACATTCCTACACCATTAAAAACACCGGCATCAATAACTATCAATTTCTCTTGTATTGGTGCAAGCCTTTTAGTGTTAAAGTGGCTGAAGGACAGATCTACTAACATAACACCCAGAAACCCATGAAAAAATTTCACCTCCTTCTACTCGGATTTTTTGTGTTTTCCCATTTGTGTTTCGGACAATGGACCCGCGAAAAAGGCAATGGTTATTACAAATTGTCTGCATGGTACCTTGAAGCGGACCAGCACTATACTGATACGGGGGCAATTGAGCCCAATGCCACACGAGGGCAGTTCAATGTAAATCTCTACGCCGAATATGGTCTTACCAACCGTTGGAACGTGGTTGGCTATGTTCCTTTTTTCGCACGGACCTATCAAAATGATATTTTTTCAAGAACCACAGGAGAACTCATTTCCGAAGGCGAATCGGTCAATAGTATTGGCGACATTGATTTGGGGGTTGCCTATGGGTTGATTCAGAAAGAAAAATTGGCCATGTCCGTAACAGTACTATTTGGACTTCCCACAGGAAATGATTCCGGAGGGAGTGATGGCAGCTACCAAAATGGGGACGGCGAATTCAATCAAATGCTTCGGATAGCAGCAGGCTCTCCGTTCACTGTTGCCAACTTTCCATCCTATGCCAAAGCGTACACAGGCTATAATAACCGCACCCAAAATTTCTCTGATGAATTGCGGTTTGGAGCGGAGTTGGGCATGCAATTTTTCAATAGACTTTGGGTTGCCGGAAAACTGGATGTGATTCAATCCCTTAAAAACGGAAGTTTAAGTGCCCAAAACAATCAGGGAAGCATCTTCGCCAATAATGTCGAATTTGTGGGCTTGGGTGCTGAAGTTGCCTATTACATAAGTCCAAAACTTGGAGTATCGGCCAACTATGGAGGGGCCTTGGATGGTCGCATTATATATGCTGACCCTTCCTTCTCCTTGGGAGTTTTCTTGGATATTAAGTAATTCATTTACAAAATGAGACCCTCCAACCTATTGAGGGTATGGAATTTTAGCTACATTTGAATCAATACTATTGATTCATGGGACTACTACTATTCTACGCCCTTATTTCCATTTTTTTCTCCTTTTTGTGCTCCATCTTGGAAGCCGTGTTGTTGAGTATTACCCCAACCTTCATCAACGTAAAAAAACAGGAGGGCAAAGACTACGGTGCCATTCTGGAATCTTTGAAGAAAGACGTGGACAAACCATTGATTGCCATTCTTACCCTTAATACCATTGCTCACACCGTAGGTGCTATTTTGGTAGGGGTGCAGGCCAAGGTTGCTTATGCCGAACTGTATGGCACAACGGAACGGACTGTTTTGGGGTTTCAGTTTACAGAAGATTTAATGGTAGGTATTGTATCTACCCTAATGACCATTTTAATTTTGGTCGCTTCAGAGATTATTCCCAAGACCATTGGGGCCACCTACTGGAAACAGCTGGCCAACTTTACAGCTAAGGCGCTTACCGTAATGGTCTTTGTGCTAAAATGGACGGGGTTATTGTGGTTGTTACAGCTTTTTACCAAACTGATTGGAAAGAAAGGACACGATGGCAGTGTGTTGAGTCGGGAAGATTTTACTGCCATGACAGACATTGCCCATGAAGAAGGTGTTTTTCAGGAATCAGAATCCAAAGTCATCAAGAACCTTTTAAAATTTGATGAAATCCTGGCGAAAGATGTAATGACTCCCAGAACGGTGATGAAAATTGCATCGGAGGACAGAACCATCCACGATTTCTTTGAAGCCAATCAACCGCTTCGCTTTTCAAGAATTCCATTATATAAAGACCGAATGGACAACATTACCGGTTTCTTTTTAAAGGATGAACTCATGGAGGCCATCATCAATAAAAGAGGTTCACAAAAGCTTTCAACATTAAAAAGGGAAATACTCGTATCCAACCGAAGTATTCCCATTCCAGAGCTTTTTGAAAAATTTGTTGAGAAAAAAGAACAGATTTCCTTGGTCGTTGACGAGTATGGATCAGTAAGTGGGTTGGTGACCATGGAAGATGTTATTGAAACCTTGCTGGGTCTGGAGATTATGGATGAAAGTGATAACGTAGAAGACCTTCAAATGCTCGCCAGACAGAACTGGGAGACCCGTGCGAAGCGATTGGGAATTATTGAAGGTAAGCGTAAACTAAGATAGTGGAAATTGCTTATTTACAAACACCTATAGGTATAGCTGAGTTTCAAGGGGATGAAGATGGACTTGCATCAGTATCCGTATTGGATGATGAAAAACCTATCGGTATAATTCCTGAGGTGTTGGAAGATGCGGTTTATCAATTTAGGGAATATTTTGAAGGTTCCCGGCAGCAATTCGACCTCAAACTCAACCCATCCGGAACCGATTTTCAAAAAAAGGTTTGGGATGCCCTGCTTAAAATTCCTTTTGGAAAAACCATTTCTTATTTGGAACTTTCCAAACAACTGGGCGATGTAAAGGCCATACGTGCAGTAGCCTCGGCCAATGGTAAAAATCCGCTCTGGATCGTGGTTCCCTGCCATCGCGTTATTGGGAGCAACGGAGACCTCACTGGATATGCAGGTGGACTGCATAGAAAAAAATGGTTGTTGGAACATGAGAGCCCTGCCAAGCAGACCACTCTCTTTTAATATTTTACCATGCTTTACAAACTTAACCTGGAACATATCCTCTTTTTGGATATCGAAACCGTGCCCCAGAAACCAAGCTTTGTCGATTTGGACGAAGTTGCCCAAACCCTGTGGGAACAAAAATCCCAATATCAACGAAAAGAAGATTTTACCGCCGAGGAGTTTTACGAACGTGCCGGCATTTGGGCTGAATTTGGGAAAATTGTTTGCATCTCAGTGGGCTATTTTACCCACAAAGGCGATGTTCGGAGTTTTAGGGTCACCTCATTTCACGGTGAGGAAATCCATATCCTAAATCAATTTAAACAGTTGCTGAAAGACCATTTCAGTCAGACCAAACACCTACTTTGTGCGCATAACGGCAAGGAGTTCGACTTTCCCTACATTGCCCGCCGAATGGTCATCAATGGCATCAACCTGCCCTACAAATTGGACCTTTTTGGTAAGAAGCCATGGGAAGTACCACACTTGGACACCATGGAACTCTGGAAATTTGGGGACTACAAGCACTACACTTCCCTAAAACTCTTGGCGCATGTGCTTGGGATTCCATCGCCTAAAGAAGATATGGACGGCAGCATGGTGAAGGACGTATACTATCAGGAAAAGGATTTGGACCGAATCATTTCGTATTGTGAATTGGACGTGGTCACCACGGCCCAAGTTTTTCTTCGCTTGCGGAATGAAGAGCTTTTATCGGATGAGGAAATCAAGAGTGTTTGAACTTTTAAGGAGTTGACACGAATTCCACTAATAGCTCGAATACTATTATCTCAAATTACGACTCCAACATCCGGTACCCAACATCTTGTCTCTTGATTTTCTTGGGCTTGCACTTGAACTTGTATCAGTTCTTATAAAACTTTGTACTTCTAGCACCTCCATGATCCTGCACCAGCAACACATACAACCCGGAAGCAAGAGAAGAAACATTGATGGTATCCTCAACCTTTCCTTTTTTGATTACATTACCCGAAGTAGTGATGATGGAGTACTGAGCATCTGGTGATAGTTCGGCCTCTATAGACAAATAATTCACCGCTGGATTTGGGTAAACAGACACTTCAAAATCCTGGGCATAGCTCAAGGGTTCGTAAACCAAAGCTTCCGTTTCTTGACCATTGAATTCAAACTGAAATACATCTGAAAACTCCGATACAGCATTCTCGGTACAAATGGAGCGCACTTGTACTTCGTACACGGTGCCCATTTCTAAATTGGAAAGATCAAAACTGTTTTCCCATGTTAATTCATTACTCCAAGCCTCCTCAGAAACAGCTTTATATTGCACTTCAAAAAGCGTTTCTGTGGCTTCGGACCAAGTTATGGTTGAACCTGCGTCGGTGGATGTCACTAATTCGATATCCGAAGGGATTTCAATGGAACATTGGGAAACCTGAGCCCCGGAAACAATCAAGGAAAAATCTTGGAAACCATTTGTTAAGTTTCCTTTGTGGGAAACGGTAACCGTATATACTCCACTCGCATTTTCAATTTCCACTCGTTCATAAGGGTCTACGGAGTTGTCTCCACGAGTTGCAGCATCATTTGCTTTTGCAGGATCTAATCGCCAAGGGTAATAGATTCCTCCAGCCTTGGTGATTCTGATATCCAAATCATTCCTTAAAGCAGGAGTTGTACTGTTCATCTCTCCCCTATTGATGTACTCCCCTTCTGGGTCCGTCCACGAAAGTGACGCTACCAGGGGTTCGGAACCATTCGCCACAACTGTAAATGAATAGGTCTCACCTTCGGTTAGGCTTTTTTCATCAATCAAAGTAGTGTACTCTTTGTTTTGAAGTAGCTCAGCAGCAGCTTTGGCGTTCATTACGCCCCATCCCATTTTGTAATCGGGACCCTGGGCATCCACATCATCCGCAGTGTGCAAGGCAAGACCTTTAAGTGTTGCAGCTTTCATGTAAGAACCAAAAAGTTCTTCATGATATTGTTGAAGCAACAAAAGCGAACCGGTAACTCCTGGGGCCGCCATGGAAGTTCCTGAGGAAATCTGGTAGCTTGTATTGGTTTCGGAACTGGTGGAAAGGATGTTGGAACCATCCCCGGCCAAATCTGGCTTTATGCGTCCGTCATCCATGGGTCCAAAACTACTGTAACCTGCAACCGTGGCTGAGTTCAATTCGCCTTTACTCCCAATTTCCGTATTGGCCCCTGCAATGGTAAGTCCATTTTTGGTGGTCGTGAATCCCAATAACAAATCAAAACCATCCGCTGTTTTCCCAAAATTAGGGGTGGCATTGTCAAAGGATTTTTGATTGTTACCCGCTGCGGTCACCATTAAATAATAGGGTGCGTTGAACATGATGCGGTCCCAATCTTGGGCTACCTTAATGTAAGCGCCAAAATACCAGTCAGGAACCCGGTCCGACAAAATTCCGTAGGAATGATTGCTCAACAAAAGTCCATTTGCAGCAGCTTCGGCAACCTCAATCTTGTCCCGGGTCCAATCATGCGTCAACGCTTGTGCTCCGTACGCTACCCCTTTGGCACTTGCTTGAATTCCTGAAGATATTAAGTTACCGGTCACCAAAGTGGCGTGTAGACTAATTTCATCTGTATTGTCCGCATTCGTGGCACGGGAATCAAATTCTTGATGTGTGGGCAATGCCGCTCCAGCATCCCAAATTCCAACTTCCATGCCGCTTCCATCCAAACCTAAATTTAAAAGCCCATCTGCATATAGCGTGTGTGCTCGTGCCGTTTGGGTAGAAGGATCATTTAGCGTGGTATAAAAAAGCAGGGTGCCATCAGTTCCGATGTCTTTTAGTTCAATTTCAGAACCATTACCGGATTTTTCAGCTCTATCCAAACCCTTCGCTTTAAGGATTTGTTCTATTTTTTGATTTTTAGCATGATGCTCTTCTTCCATTGTAGCAATAATGGAAGCCATTTTACCTTGATTATATGTAGATTTAATGTGTTCTTTTGCGTTTTTGGACTGACCAGTCGCAGCACAAATGCCCAAAACCACAAAGAAAATGGAAAAGATTTTTGCCTTAGCCCCTGTAGGAAATCTGTAGTCCATAGTAAGTTTAGGTAAGATTTGGATTACGAATATATTTCTGAACCCTCAAATCATCGATAAAAAACAGGGTTTTTTCGATGAAATGCACCTTCTTTTTCCTAAACCTGTTGTGAAAATTCACTTTTTTGTTGTGTGCTATTTTTCCTTCATTTGAATTTTACCTCAATTTAATGGCTTTATTGTGTTCTATCACTGGCTAAATCCGGAGCACAATCGGTATAATTCTAGAAACAATACTGCTTTTCGCAGCGAATAAGCCATAAAACCCTCATGTAAAAAATCAGCTTTCAAAACATTGCTTAGATTTGCACTTTAATTGATGCTATGCTAGAAAAGAAGACCATAGAGTACGAAAAAGCCGTGCTCATTGGGGTTATCAACCAAAGTCAAGATGAAGAGAAGGTAACCGAGTATTTGGACGAACTGGAATTCTTGACCTATACCGCAGGGGGTGAGGTTGAAAAACGGTTTGTGCAACGCGTGGAGGTGCCCAATCCCAAGACTTATATTGGTACTGGAAAAATGGAAGAGGTACGGCAATATGTGACGGAACATGAAATTGGTTCTGTCATCTTTGATGATGAACTCACCCCGGCCCAGCAGAACAACATCGAAAAAATACTGCGCTGTAAGATTTTGGACCGTACAGGTCTTATCCTCGATATTTTTGCCCAACGTGCCCAGACCAGTTATGCCCGTACCCAGGTGGAATTGGCCCAGTACGAATATCTTTTACCCCGTTTAACCGGCCTTTGGACACACTTGGAACGGCAACGCGGGGGTATTGGAATGCGGGGTCCCGGTGAAACGGAGATTGAAACGGATAGGCGTATCGTTCGTGACCGGATTGCGCTGCTTAAGAAAAAGTTGGTAAAAATAGACCGCCAAATGGAGACCCAACGAGGCAACCGGGGAGCTTTGGTGAGGGTTGCCCTCATAGGATATACCAACGTGGGAAAATCCACCTTGATGAACGTCATAAGTAAAAGTGATGTGTTTGCCGAAAACAAGCTCTTTGCCACCTTGGACACCACGGTTCGGAAAGTGGTCATTGGCAACTTGCCTTTTTTATTGAGTGATACGGTAGGATTCATCCGAAAGCTGCCTACACAATTGGTGGAAAGTTTTAAAAGTACCTTGGATGAGGTCCGCGAAGCCGATTTGTTGTTGCACGTGGTTGACATATCGCACCCCAACTTTGAAGAACACATTGCCTCAGTGAACCAAATTTTGGATGAAATCAAGAGTTCGGACAAGAAAACTATCATGATCTTCAATAAGATTGACAAGTACAAGCCCGAAACCATTACTGAGGATGATTTGGTCACAGAGCGAACCACAGCTCATTTTACCATTGAGGATTGGAAAAATACCTGGTTTAATAAAATTGGGAATCGTGCCATTTTCATCTCGGCTCTCAACAAAGAAAACCTGGACGAATTTAGAAAGCGTGTCTACGATGAAGTCAGGGACATCCATGTAACACGCTTTCCGTACAATAACTTTTTATATCCAGAGCACTTGGATGAGTATTGATGCAATACTACGGTCAGTTGGTACCTTCCTCCCATATTGAATCGAAGCAAGCATCTTTTTACCTCTTCAAAATTTTGTGTGACCCTGGTTCATAGCTTACATATCCCGTATCAAAAGAAATAACCAATGGATATTTGGATGACCCGGTTCTTGATCTTGTCGGGGTCTTCGCTGATATCGTTGATGTCAGAACCGAAAAAGTATCGAGCGCCAAAATTGATTCCGTTCTCCAATTTGTAGCCCAACCCCAGTGCAAAACCAATATCTGTTGATTTTGTATTGTCCTTAATGTCAATGGTTTCCCCATCATCTTCAACCTCAGCCTTCAATAAAATCCCAATTTGTGGCCCTCCTTCAATACTAAGGTTATCCACCACATAGTATTTGGCCATAATGGGAAGGGTCAAATAATTTAGAATTACTTGCTCGTCATCATCCGATTCATCTTTGACCCCCTGAGAAGAGAACAACAATTCGGGTTGAATGGAAAAATCATCTGTTAGCGAAATTTCTGCAACACCTCCCAAATGAAAGGAAGTCCGCGTTGCCGGATCAGCCAAATCTGGCTGAATGGTTGATAAATTGAGCCCTGCCTTGGCCCCAAAGGTTACATCTTGCGCGCGCACCATTGAAAAAGGCAACACCAAGACTGTTGTAATAAGAATCAGTTTTTTCATCATCATATGTTTTACGATTAAAAATGGCGGGGTACTTTGGAATCAATCCAAAACTAGCCGTTCGGGTCAATTTAAGCTGACAGTGGAGTGCCAGATACTGACAGTAGAGTGCCAGTAACTGGTTTAAGGGAACAAATCAGTAAGATGAAGGGGAAACACCGAACATTTCCTTAAAGCATTTGGCAAAATAGGACAGGTTATTGAACCCAACTTGATAAGCCACTTGAGTAACGGTATCTGCTTCTTGTGAGAGTAATTGGGCAGCCCTTTTTAGTCTGAAATTCCGCAGTAATTCCCCAGGGGACTCATTAGTGAGTGCTTTGAGTTTTCGGTGCAGTTGCGTTTTGCTCATGGCCAAGGTTTCCTGCATTTGCGGAACACCAAACTCAGCATTGGAATGTTCCTTTTCCAACAGGTCCAGTACCCTTTCCAGAAATTTTTTGTCCAATGAGGTAGTGGTCACCTTTGCTGGGTCAACCACAGGATTATTAGTGCCAAAATGGTTCCTGAGCCGTTTCCGTTGTGTTATCAGGTTCTTGATGCGCACCATAAGTTCTTTCGCATCAAAGGGTTTGGTCAAATAATCATCGGCTCCCGTTTCCAGTCCCTCAATTTTATTTTCGATTCCTGCCCGGGCCGTGAGCATAATTACGGGGATATGGCTGGTCCGTACATCGGTCTTTAGTTTTTTACAGAGCTCAATCCCATCCATTTTTGGCATCATCAAGTCCGTAATAATAAGGTCTGGAACCTTGGCTATGGCCATTCCCAATCCTTTTTCGCCATTGATGGCTTCCAAAACCCGATATTCCTTTACCAATTGACCCTTTATGAACTGCCGCATGTCCTCGTTGTCCTCAATCAAGAGGATTTCGGAGAGATTCCGTTTATCCGTTCGGGCAAGTTGAAAAGGTTTGGGCGGTTCCGTTTTTACATCGACAGCACCATTATCAGAAACCAAATGCCGTGTCTTAATCCGTTCCAAAGGCAACTGCACCTTAAAAAAGGTGCCTTTCCCTGCTTCGCTGGAAACGGTAATGGTCCCATCCATCAACTCAATAAGATCTTTGGAGAGGGACAGCCCAATGCCGGATCCACCACTTTCCTTGGTTGAACTGTAGTCCACCTGATAAAATCGGTCAAAAATAAAAGGCAGCTTGTCTTCAGAAATGCCTTTTCCGGAATCGGACACCTGAATGGTCAGTTCATCATTTTGATAATGGGCCGCAAAAGCAACCATTTCACCGTCCTCACTAAATTTAAAGGCATTGCTCAAAAGATTGTAGACCACCTTTTCCAATTTGTCCCGATCATAGGCCGCCCAAAGAGTTTCCTTCGGAATCCGTACCCGATAGTCCATATGCCGTTGTGCCGCATGTGAGTTGAAGGAGGATGCCGCGGCCCGGAGGCATTTGTAGACATCCCCTTCGGTGGGCTCCAATTGCAGTTTGCCCTGATCTATTTTGGAAAGCTCCAACAATTGGTTCACCAAACCCAGCACTTTATTGGTGTTTCGCCGGATCATTTTGATTTCTTCCCGTCCCAATTGTTCATCCGGATTTTGTTCCAAATGTTCTATAGGTCCCTTGATCAAAGTAAGGGGCGTTCGGAATTCATGGGATATATTGGCAAAAAAATTGGATTTGAGTTCATC
The DNA here is from genome assembly GCF_000745185.1 of Muricauda sp. MAR_2010_75. Classification (NCBI taxonomy): domain Bacteria; kingdom Pseudomonadati; phylum Bacteroidota; class Flavobacteriia; order Flavobacteriales; family Flavobacteriaceae; genus Allomuricauda; species Allomuricauda sp. MAR_2010_75. Next base: position 1,549,860 of record NZ_JQNJ01000001.1, on the reverse strand, counting down.
CAATTTATGCAGCTCTTTATTGGATTTCTGCTTGATTCGATATTGATTGTAAAGCAATAAAGCGAGTAAAAAAGCCAGTGTCGCAAAAACAATGATTACGTTGCGTTCCTTTATGCGCTGTGTCAATTGCAGGTCTTGAAGTTCTTTTTCAGAAGCGAGTAAGGCAATTTCTTTGGTCTTTTGTTCATTCTGATATTTGGCCTCAATGTCGTTGGTAATGGTGGCCAAGTTCTTATTGTACAAACTATCTGAAAACTCCTGTTCCTTCACTGCATAACGATAGGCTTCGGGATAATTCCCCATTTCAGCATGGGCCTTGGAGAGGTGCTTGTACAAATCCGTGACCATCTCAATGTCACTCAGTGCCTGTGTACCACTCAATATTTTTTCACCAAGCATTATGCTGCGGGGATATTCCTTTTTGGAGAATGCTAGAACCATCTGATTGTGTTCCACATGGGAAATCAACTTTTGATCCCCCACTTTATCAGCGATGTTATACGCTTGTTGAAAAGCCTGTTCAGCCTTGTCAAAAACCTGGGTGTCCTTATAAATAAGCCCAATGTTGTTCAACGCTCTCCCCGCTCCCAAATCATCTCCCTGTTCTTCTTTAAAAGCTAGAGCTCGGTTCGCATATTCAAGCGCTTTTTCATAATCCTTGATGTCCCTATATGCCGCGGACAAATTGGAAAGGCAGGCAGAAATTCCCGGTACAAAATCCAGAGCTTCCACAAGGTTCAGTGCCAAGGTATAGTGCTCAATGGATTTATTATATTGCTTTTGCACCCTGTAGATGCCTCCCAAATGATTGTGGATACGCGCCTCCCGCTGCTGATCCTTAAGTTCTTTGGCCAAAGGCAGTCCCCCAACAAAATAAGCCGTTGACTCTTCCAGCAAATCTTGTTGCCATTTCAACCAACCAAATTCTATTTGGGTGTCCAAAATCATGGTTTGATTGTCTTCTGAAACAAAGCCATCCATAGCTTCTTGGAGAAAGATTTCGGCCTCTGCATATTTGCCCATCCCGGTCAAGGCAAAACTCTTGGTCCGTTTGGCACGTGTCAATTTATAGGGCAAACCCAGTTTTTTGGCAAGCATGGCCGCTGAATCTGCATATTGAAAAGTGGTTTGGACATCTTTACGCAGTAAATCCCAAGCTACATCCAAATAGGCCTGTACCTTAGTGCTGTCCTCTTTCATGGTTGGCAATTTGGGCAAAAGGGAATCCAGCCTCGATTGTGGATACAGACTCATCGAAACCAGAAATAGGGTTATGAAACAGCGCAATGTCACCTTTAAATGTAAGAAATAAGGTCTTAATATATTGTCTTTGTTGCTATTACCATTTTTTGATTCGTGTCTAACATAGCACACAGCAAGAATACCTTTTGTAATGGCCAAGAACTAACATTGGGGTTCCAAATGCTGACATGCAAGAATCAAAAGCTATTATTTTGGTTGAGGTCAAGGTGTTTTATTTATCGATGAACCGCCTGAAGATGTCTCGCCACCACATATTTTGAACAGTTCACAACAAAAATTTAGGGTATAACCACAGAAAAACTACTTTCAAACTGTTTTTAAGCCTTTAGTGTCTTACTCTTATCTTATGATCTTAACCTACTTTGACCATGGACTTAAAAACAGGTAAAAATCATATTGCACCCCACAAGAACGCCCTCAGGTTTGAGGGCGTTTTTTGTTAGATTACTGATAGTTTATCTATCACATTTCGACTGCGCTCAATGTAACATACCGTAGTTCTTTTGCGTTATTCCTACCTACAGCAGGCAGGCGTGTAAAACAAATTAAAACTTATAACTCAATCCCAAGGTCCAGTACGTTTGTAATTCATTGTCAATGGTATCAAATGTGGCGGTTGGGTCTGGAGTGGGTGCGTTGTTGACAATGTAGTTTAAGGTTTCCTGTTTGTTGTTTCTCAGACCAAAATCAAAACCAACCCCAATCATTTTCCATAATGTATATGAGAATGAGTTGGTCCAGGTCCAGTTGCTCAAATCACCACTCTTATAACTTTGGAATAAGGAAAGGTTACTCTTAAAATTGACAGCTCCTATTTTTTTGGTGTAATCGGCCAAAATCTTGGCACCCATGGAAGACTCAAAAATGGTATCCTCACTACTGAACACAAAGTTGTAGTTCAACGGGTGCATGACCACTACCAAATCCGTAATCGGTGTCCACGTGGCACCAATGCCCAAATCCAAGTACCCGGGATCATTAAAGTTGCTCAAAATGGTGGTTCTGTATTCCGCCAGAGCAGAAATGGCAAATTTTTCACTCACCTTTCTACCATAAAGCGAAGAAATATTGAACACATCCGTAGCCTGCCTGAAGCTATCATCATCAGTGGGGTCATCCTTATCATCCAGCTTCACCCAAGTAAGATTAAGGTTGGCCGCATTTCTCCAAAAGAACTTCTTTTCCTGCAAATTGGCATAAGCATTTACCGTAAAACCAATGTTTCCTGAAGAGTTATTGGGAATGCCTTGGGCAAACCAATTGTTAAAATTGGAGAGGCTCCCGCCAATAGTACCAAAAGCCCCTATTTTCCAACCTGGAAGAGCATCCAATTGGGCCTGAAGCGCATCAACCCGACCTTGAATGGCTGCAATAGAATCTTTTTTTGGAGCCATCTCAGCTTTGATTTCTTCAGCGGTCTGTGCCTGCGCTGAAACAAAAGCAAAGAACATCCCTGCAGTTATAAGTATTTTTTTCATAGTATGAGGTTTAGAGTTTAGACCCCAAAAGTAAGAAATGTCACCATTTTATAGACCTAAAAAAACCAATCCTGGAGAGAAAGCCCTGTGACGATAAATGCCGATTTCACTCAGAAAAATCCTTCGCGCTTTTATTCAAAAGCATCATCCATAAACCCATACATGGTATAGGTAAGATCACCTCCTTGAAACATATAATAATGCCCCATCTTGCTTTGTATTAACCCAAAAAAAAGAAAAATGAAAATTAGAAATCTTTTCTGGGGAGTTTTTGCCATGGTCGCCCTATGGTCATGCGGTCCCGACGAACCGGGCTCTGTCTATTTGAATACCCCTCCTGTAATTAATGATCAAAGCTTTAGTGCAAGGGAAGACATCAGCGACACGGACATCATAGAAACAGTAAGAGCTGATGATGTGGAAAATCACAAAATCACTTTTAGCATCCATAAAGATGATTCTGATCTTTTCGAAATTTCATTATTAGGCGATTTAAGTCTAAAACAAGGAAAAAATCTTGATTTTGAATCCGTCGAAGAACATACCATCATCGTAAGGGCCCACGATGGTATTGTGGGTAAATATGCGAACGTTACCATTACCGTTGAAGATGTGGAGCCTGAGCCAGATTCCCCTACCGTTGTTCTCCAAAAGGAATTGCTGGAACTGTTCGTAGGGGACACCGAAATCCTCACTGCGGCCACTACAAATGCTGATGGACTTACCGTTAGTTGGACCTCGGACAATGAGACAGTGGCCACCGTGGACCAAGATGGAAACGTTACTGCAGTAAGTGTAGGTACGGCCACAATCACCGCCTCTTTGGCCCAGTCCTCTTCAAATGCCACTGTAACGGTTGTTCCCAATGTGTATGTAGCTGGTTTTGACCTTTCTGGGAATAATGTTGTTGCTGTTTTATGGAAGAATGGCGAAGCGCATAATCTTACCGATGGAACCAACAACGCAAGGGCACATTCAGTCTTTGTGGACGACAACGGAATAGTTCACGTAGTTGGTTATGAATTCGTCAATGGAGTTAAAGTTGCCATGTTATGGGAACCAGACGGTGAAAATATTAAGGCCACCATACTTTCCAACCCAGCAAATGAAGCTGAAGCGCAATCCATTTTTATTAACGAAAATGGGACTAGCTTTGTGGCAGGTTATGAGCTCCACAATGGTACAAGGGATGCTATGTTATGGATAGACCAAATGGCCAATATAGTTTCTGATGGTTCCAGTAACGCATACGCCTATGATGTGTATGTAGATGGCACTGATGTTTATGTTGTGGGAAGTCAATCCATTAATGGAACCAAGGCGGCCATACTGTGGTTCAACGACCAAGTCGTTGGCTTAACTGATGGTTCTACCCAAGCCCAAGCTAATTCTGTATTTGTACAAAATGGAAATACCTATGTAGCTGGCGAACAAGATATTGCTGGCTTTAAGGCACTACTTTGGGATAGTAGTCAACCCAATCCCGTAGCGCTTACCAATATTAATGAAGGTACGGCACTATCTGTAACAGGAAATGGAACGGATATCTTTGTCGCCGGTGCACAGACAAATGCCCAAAATCAATCATTCGCCACCTTGTGGACAAATGGTTCACCGACCGCATTGGCCGATGGTGGAATGGGTCCTTCATCAGCTCGTTCTGTATTCTTATATGACTCAGATGTCTATTTGGCTGGATATCAGATTGAAAATGGAGTTTATATGGCAAAACTTTGGGTGAATGGTGTGCAAACTGACCTTGGAGCTGGATTTGGAACCTCTGTTTTTGTAAAATAATATAACCATTAATCACCGAAACAAAAGAAATCCCGACCATGGTCGGGATTTTTGATTTACGAAGGGTTTGTCCTACATAGCAAAACGTTATAATCAGTTACGTCAACCCAAACAGGGCATACATAAATTCACTTCCCTCTATACCCTTTATTTACAGTTAATTGGATTACTTAACCATAAAAGTCCAATCATGAAAAAAATTGCGTTTTTAGCATCAATCGTGTTTTGTATGGGACTGACCATCCTTTCCTGTTCAAAAGAAAATGGCCCCAATGAACCCACGCAACAAGGGCCTAAAATCAACAGCTTTAGTCCTACTGAAGGAATTGTGGGTACCACTATTTGGATTCAGGGATCAAATTTTGGCGCCACCAAAGCCGCCAACACCGTAAAGATTGGAAATATCACAGCAACGGTCACCAGTACCTCGGCCACTGAAATCTTTATCACAGTCCCCGAAGGAGCCGTCTCAGGGAACATTAGTGTTACCGTTGGTGGAAAAACAGATACGGGAGGTACTTTTACGGTGACCGAAGAAAAAGCGATTGATGGTGGGATTGCCCTTAATAAAAATATAGTGGACCTATTTAGCTTGGACACCGAGACACTAGCATTCACACTTACAGGTGATGTTAGCGCCAACGATATTGTTTGGAGTTCGGATGATGAAAGTGTGGTTATTGTGGATGAAAACGGCACAATTACTGGTGTTTCAGAAGGAAGCACCTTTATCAATGCTTTTATAAGCGAAGAGGTAAGCACTAATTGTATTGTAAACGTAAGCCCAAGTGTTTTTGCCGTGGGATATGAGGAAATTAATGGTATAGCCGTTGCTAAAATTTGGAAAAATGGAGTTGCTACAAATTTAACCGATGGTACTGCATTTGGTGCGGCAACATCGGTATTCGTGGATGGAAGTGATATTTACGCATGCGGCATTGTGTTAGGTGAAAATGATATCCCTACTGCCCAAGTTTGGAAAAACGGAGAACATTTATACACCCTTACAGATTCGAGCAACTTTGGTGTGGCGCATTCAATTTATGTTTTTGAAGGAAATATTTATGTGGTAGGTAGTGAAACCAATGAAAATGATACTGCTATAGCCAACATTTGGAAAAATGGAAGTTTATTTGGTGCCTTAACGGATGATAGTGTAGAAGGGGCCCTAGCGTCTGAAATATTTGTCAACGCCACTGGCATTTATACTGCAGGTTATGAGGAGAGTGTACAACATGAAAATGGAACCCCAAAATTATGGGAAGATAATACACAAATTGATTTGACCGATGAAACGTATCACGGTAGAGCATATTCGGTTTATGCGGTAGGTTCAGATATCTATGTGGCAGGTTATGAGGAAAATGACAACGGAATTTGGGTCGCCAAGTATTGGAAAAATGGAATGGTCACAAATTTGTCTGATGGTTCACAAAATGCAGATGCTCAATCAATATTCGTTATGGGTCAAGATGTTTATGTAGCTGGCAGCTATTATGAAGGTCAAGAAACATTCCAACAAGCGGTAGTTTGGAAAAATGGGACACCAACTAACATGGGTTCCATGGGTTCTGGTGCTTCCTCAGTATACGTTTATGATGAAGATGTTTATGTGGGAGGTTTAGAACTTCTAGGTGAAAATTTATATGCCGTTGTTTGGAAAAATGGAAATCCTCTGGAACTTGAACTTACAGAAGGAGCTGGGGATTCAACTGTCCTTTCTATTTTTATTAGGTAAAATTGAATCTAAAATATCATTTTTAGTAAAAAACCCGTATGCATGCATACGGGTTTTTATTTTTTCTTAAAAAGCGGAACCGAAGAACACGCCTCACCGTACATGATACTTTTGGCCACGGGCTGTATTTTTTCTATGGCCATAAGATAGGCGTTCTCAGGAACAGGTTTTTTGGAGCATCCTTTTATGATCACGGGCTTGTCTGCATATGGAGATACGTCCAAGTTTTCCAGAATGGTTTGGTAAAGTACTGTTTCCAAATCTTCCAAACTTCCTACCACCACTTTGTTGGCATAAGGGGTCAATTTGGAGGCGACCAACATAAAGGCCCAACCGGGAACAATGGCATCAGTTGAGCACTGCAATGCCACATAACTATCTTGGTAATCAGACCAGTTGTGATCATCCACATGGTTTCTGAACTCCTTTTCTCGTAAAATGATACCTTCCAGCAACCAATCTTTTATATCAAGTACCTTTCGCTCTCCTTTGGGATATAATTCTTCCAAGTCAAAAGTGACCAGTTTGCTTTGGGCTACTCTGTTTGTGATTTCACTCATCAGATTTGAGTATTGAGATTTGAGTATTGAGAAATTTTGTGTACTCAATACTGAATTCTAACATCTAATTTAAAGCAATCCCAGCTCCAATTTCGCTTCCTCGCTCATCAGTTCTTGGGTCCATGGAGGATCAAAAGTGATTTCTACTTCAACGTCCTTTAATTCGTCCAACGATTTTACCTTTTCTTCTACTTCAGCCGGTAAACTTTCCGCTACTGGACAATTGGGCGATGTTAAGGTCATTAAAATCTTGACATCATAATCCTCATTCACGAACACATCGTAAATCAAGCCTAATTCATATATGTCCACAGGAATCTCTGGGTCATAAATGGTCTTGAGGACCTTTACAATTTTCTCTCCCAATTCTTGGGTATCTATGGTGGTTTCTTCGCTCATCTTTTTTAATTTAATTGTGTTTGGTAAGCCACCGCGTACAGTTTCAATTGCTTTACCATACTCACCAATCCGTTTGCACGGGTTGGTGATAAATGCTCCTTTAATCCAATTTCATCAATAAAACTTGTATCAGCATCAATAATGTCCTGCGGTCTCTGATTGCTGAATGCCCGTATTAAAATGGCAATGATTCCTTTGGTGATGATGGCGTCACTATCCGCAGTGAACACCAACTTGTCGCCATCCAATTCGGCATGCACCCAAACCTTGCTCTGGCAACCTTTTATGAGATTGTCATCAACTTTATATTGTTCCTCGATCAAGGGAAGGGATTTTCCCAGTTCAATCATGTATTCGTAACGCTGCATCCAGTCATCAAACATGGAGAACTCGTCAATAATCTCTTCCTGTATTTCTTGTATGGTCATGCGTCAAGTTTATTCAAAAGTACAATTCGGAAAGATGCGTATCAAGTCTTTAAGACAAAGATAACGAATCGGCTATTCCAACATGCTTTTGGCTCGTTTTACGCCTGCTACCAGTTTGTCCACTTCTTCCTTAGTATTGTAAAAACTGAAACTGGCCCTCACTGTACCCGGAATCTTATAAAAATCCATAATGGGTTGGGCGCAATGGTGCCCGGTTCGAACCGCAATACCCAATTTGTCTAAAATAGTGCCAATATCGTACGGATGAATGCCTTCTATATTGAAGGATATGACGGAAGTTTTGTGCTTGGCATTGCCATAAATGCGCAACCCATCAATGCTCAGCAATTGCTCGGTGGCATAGTGTACGAGTTCATCCTCATATTGGGTAATGGCCTCAAAACCGATGCTGTTCAAATAATCCAACGCGGCACCAAAAGCAATCCCGCCACAGATGTTTGGCGTACCCGCTTCAAACTTATGCGGTAAATCGGCGTAGGTGGTCTTTTCAAAAGTGACCTCAGCGATCATTTCGCCTCCACCTTGGTAGGGCGGTAATTTCTTCAACCATTCTTCTTTACCGTACAGCATACCTACACCGGTTGGACCACACATTTTATGGGCCGAAACCACATAAAAATCCACATTCAACGCTTGCAAGTCTGGTTTAATATGGGCAGCGGCCTGAGCACCGTCGATTAAAACTGCGGCACCTACGTTGTGGGCAGCCTCTATAATTTCCTCAATAGGGTTGATGGTGCCCAAGGCGTTGGAAACATGGTTGCAGAACACGAACTTGGTCTTTTCGGATAACAGCTTGTGGTATTCTTCCATGATCAGTTCACCCTCCATATTCATCGGAATTACCTTAAGGCTCGCCCCAGTGCGCTCGCACAACATTTGCCACGGCACAATATTGGAATGATGTTCCATGGCTGATACCACTACCTCATCCCCTTTCTTTAAAAATGAAGTGAATCCCGTGGCCACCAAATTAATACCATGCGTGGTGCCTGAGGTAAAAATGACCTCTTGTGATTTCGCAATATTGAAATGTGCCTGGATTTTCTTTCGGGCCACTTCATAAGCATCCGTGGCTTCTTGCGAAAGGCTGTGTACCCCTCTGTGGATATTGGCATTGTAGCTTTGATAATACGCCACAATCATATCTATGACCTGCTGCGGTGTTTGCGAAGTTGCTGCATTGTCCAGATACACCAAAGGCTGCCCATTAACCTTTCGGTTGAGGATTGGGAAGTCCTTTCTAATGGTAGCAATATCTAGTGAAGTTTGTATCATGAAAATCCCGTTATGCATTGCAATGCTTACAGCTCAAACCCAACACGAACGCCAAGCTTGTTGGCGATAATCTTGTTGATTCGAACCTTTAATTCTGGAATTCGAACGCTTTCCAACACATTGTTGGCAAAGGCATACATCAACAAAGCGGTAGCCTCTTTTTTGGGAATTCCCCTTGATCTTAGGTAGAACAAAGCTTCTTCATCCAACTGGCCAATGGTACATCCGTGGGAGCATTTTACATCATCCGCAAAAATCTCCAATTGGGGTTTTGAGTTAATAGTGGCCTTATCACTGATCAAAATATTGTTGTTTTGTTGGAAGGCATCTGTTTTCTGGGCAATCTTGTCCACAACGATCTTTCCGTTGAAGACGCCTGTAGATCGCTCCCCGAAAATTCCTTTATAATCTTGATGGCTTTCACAATTGGGCTGGGCATGGTGCACCAAGGTGTGATGGTCCACATGCTGTTTTTCGCCCAAAATGGTCACGCCTTTCAAAGTAGAATCAATACGTTCCCCGTCTTGATAGAAGTTCAAATTGTTTCGGGTCAATTTTCCACCAAAGGAAAAGGTATGCACCCGAACCACACTGCTATCTTTTTGTGAAATATAGGTGTTGTCCACCAAGGAAGCGTTGTTATTATCATTTTGCACCTTGTAGTAGTCCACAATGGCATCTTTGGCCGCAAAAATCTCGGTCACGGAATTGGTGAACACCTCATTGTCCGTTAAACTTTGGTGGCGTTCAATAATTTGCACTTCGGCATTTTGCTCCGCAACGATCAAGTTTCTGGGTTGGAGCATCAAAGCTGACTCATTGCCCGTGGCCAAATGCAGAATTTGGATGGGCTTTTTGGGCATTTTATTCTTTGGAATATAGATATAGGCCCCTTCCTTGCAAAAAGCGGTATTCAATGTAGTCAAGGACTCCTCTTTTGATGCCGCTTTATTAAAATACACATCGAGCACCTGACGGAACATGGGTTTGCTGAAAGCGGAACTCATCAGGCAAACATCAACCCCATCATGGGTGGTTTCCGATAGGTATGAACTATAAACGCCATCTACAAAAACAATTTTGTAGGTGTCTATCTCGTGCAAAAAGTACTTCTTGATGTCCTTGTATTCCAGGGTATTCTCCTGTTTCGGGAAAATACTGAAGTCCACCTTTTGCAAACTGTTCAACGAGGTATATTTCCAAGCTTCCTCCTTTTTAGAGGGAAACCCTTTTTCCTCAAAGTTCTTTATGGCCTCCGAACGAACCTCGTGGACTGGGTGTTCCAAATCCAAGGTGTTCTCAAAAGCCAAAAAAGATGAGAGTAATTTATCTTTTAAATCCATGCTTTATTCAGTTGTCAGTTGTCAGTTGTCAGTTTCCAACAGTGTGAAATCTGATGTCTGACATCTGAAATCATATATCTTTTATACCGCAGCTTCTTGCTTTAACCAATCGTATCCTTTTTCCTCCAATTCCAAAGCCAAATCCTTGGTGCCGGATTTTACGATTTTACCATCATGCAATACGTGCACATAATCTGGAACGATGTATTCCAACAAACGCTGATAGTGGGTAATTAGGATGATGGCGTTGTCCTTGCTGCGCAATTTGTTCACACCATTGGCCACAATACGTAGGGCATCAATGTCCAATCCAGAATCGGTTTCATCCAAAATGGCCAATTTGGGTTCCATCATGGCCATCTGGAAGATTTCGTTTCGTTTTTTCTCACCACCCGAAAACCCTTCGTTCAGGGAACGGGACAAGAATTTGCGGTCAATGTCCAACAATTGTGATTTCTCCCGAATCAATTTCAGCATTTCATTGGCAGGCATATCTTCCATACCCCTTGCTTTTCGTGATTCGTTGATGGCCGTTTTGATAAAGTTGGTCACCGACACCCCAGGAATTTCCACAGGGTATTGGAAGGATAGGAAGATTCCTTTGTGGGCTCTTTCCTCAGGAGCCATTTCTTCCAAATCCTCACCTTCCAAAGAAATACTTCCTTTCTTTATCTCGAATTCTTCCTTGCCAGCAATGACCTCGGCCAAGGTACTTTTCCCGGAGCCATTGGGCCCCATAATGGCGTGTACCTCTCCTGCATTGACCTCAAGATTGATTCCCTTCAGGATTTTTTTATCGTCTACGCTAGCGTGTAAATTGTTAATCTTTAGCATTATCAAAAAGTTGTATTCTTAATTTGAATTATATGATTTCGGCTACGCTCAATCAACCTTTAACCGATAGCTGAGCGAAGTCGAAGCTATCCTACTGAACCTTCAAGGCTGATTTCCAATAATTTTTGGGCCTCCACTGCAAACTCCATAGGAAGTTTGTTCAATACCTCCTTGCTAAAACCGTTTACAATCAATGCAATGGCTTTTTCCGTATCGATACCCCTTTGATTGCAATAGAAGATTTGGTCCTCACCAATTTTACTGGTGGTGGCCTCGTGTTCTATTTGTGCAGTCTTATTTTTTACTTCTATGTATGGAAAAGTATGTGCCCCACATTCATTTCCCATCAACAAGGAATCGCACTGTGAAAAGTTCCGTGCATTTTCTGCCCTACTGTTCACCTGTACCAATCCTCTGTAACTGTTTTGGGATTTTCCTGCTGAAATACCTTTTGAGATAATGGTGCTTCGGGTGTTTTTTCCCAAGTGGATCATTTTTGTGCCGGTGTCAGCTTGCTGAAAGTTATTCGTCACGGCAATGGAGTAAAACTCCCCAATGGAGTTGTTCCCTTTCAAAATACAGGATGGGTACTTCCAGGTTACCGCGGAACCTGTTTCCACCTGTGTCCAAGAAATCTTGGCGTTATTTTCGCAAAGCCCCCTTTTGGTCACAAAATTGTATACACCACCTTTGCCTTCTTTGTTTCCGGGGAACCAGTTCTGTACGGTTGAATATTTTATTTCAGCATTATCCAATGCAATGAGCTCTACCACGGCTGCGTGCAATTGGTTCTCATCACGAGTGGGGGCGGTACAGCCTTCCAAATAGCTCACGTAGCTACCTTCTTCGGCAATGACCAAGGTCCGCTCAAACTGACCGGTTCCGGCCTGATTTATTCGGAAATAGGTGGATAGTTCCATGGGACATCTAACTCCTTTTGGGATGTAGCAAAATGAACCATCAGAAAAGACCGCAGAGTTCAATGCCGCATAAAAGTTGTCTTTTTGTGGCACTACCGTACCGATATATTTTTTCACCAACTCTGGGTGTTCTTTTATGGCTTCTGAAATGGAGCAGAAAATAATGCCCTTTTCAGCCAAGGTCTTTTTGAACGTAGTGGCCACCGAAACGGAGTCCATAACGATGTCCACAGCCACCCCGGCCAATTTCTTTTGCTCATCCAATGAAATCCCCAGTTTTTTGAACGTATCCAACAATTCTGGATCTACTTCGTCCAAACTATTGTACTTGGGTTTTTTGTTAGGGGCGGAATAATAGGAAATATCCTGAAAATCGGGCTTATTGTATCTCACATTGGCCCACTCCGGTTCCTTCATTTGCTCCCATGCCCTAAAAGCTTCCAAACGCCAGGCCGTCATCCAATCCGGTTCTTCCTTCTTTTTGGAAATGGCAATAACGATGTCCTCGTTCAACCCCTTGGGCAGGGTATCCGATTCTATATCTGTGTAGAAACCATATTCATATTCCTTGGTTTCCAGTTCTTTTTTTAATTCTTCCTCAGTATACGCCATATCTTATAAGTTAGCCATTCAAAGGCTCAAAGTCAAAAATTATAGTGAAAAACTCTCCCCACAACCGCAGGTGCGCTGTGCATTGGGGTTGTTAAAGACAAAGCCTTTCCCGTTCAACCCTCCTGAATATTCCAATGTGGTGCCCACGAGGTACAAAAAGCTCTTTTTATCTACAATAATGCGCACGGCATTATCTTCAAAAACCTTATCGGTATCAGCAGCTGTCTTATCAAATTTTAATTCATAGGACAAACCGCTGCAACCTCCACTTTTTACGCCTACACGCACAAAATCGGTGCTTGCGTCATACCCTTCCTCGGTCATTAGCGACACCACTTTCTGCTTAGCTGTCTCTGAAACTTTGATCATCTTAACTGGATTTGTTCTAAATAGCCCACAAATATACTGTATCTGTAGGGTTTTACCATGGTTCCTAACATTATAATAACGAATATGTTCATAGGGGTTTTCTATGGAACAGGATGGCTATTTCAGTTTAATGACCACGAGGTCGGTCATTCCCTTGGGGTCAAGGTCCAAAAAGTCGCTGCTGGCCGCTTCTCCGACCATAACAACCGAGCCATCTTCACAATGGACAACATCAAAACCGAAGTCCAATCCAGAACCTCCGAAGGATTTTTGATAGGTCAAATTTCCTTCATTATCCGTTTTGATGAACCACAGGTCGTTCTCACCTTGATTTTCAGTAGAATCACCGTCCGTGCTTTTAGAGTTTCCAGCGATTACAAAACCGCCGTCCAAGGTCAAGTCAAGACCTTTGGCATCATCGAATTCGGTTCCCCCGTATGTTTTTTCCCAAAGCAGGTTTCCATTATCGTCAATTTTAATGAGCCATACATCGGACTCTCCATGATTTTTGGAAACATCGGTATCGGTGCTAAAGGTATGCCCCAACACAGCATAGGCGCCGTCTGGTGTCTTTTTGATGTCATACGAAACTTCAATGCCCGTCCCGCCAAAGGATTTTTCCCATACTAAGTTTCCCCCTGCATCCACTTTGACCACCCAAAAATCGTAACTGCCCTTGGTGTTGGACACATCATAATCATCACTTTCTGAAAAGCCGGCCATAACAAATCCGCCATCATCTGCTTGAACCACAGCATGGGCACGATCGTTGTTGGTTCCGCCAAAATAGCGTCGCCACTGTAAATTGCCATCGGCATCCAGTTTGGTGCCCCAAAATTCCCCCACTCCGTGTCTGGTGAGCGAGCTTATTCCTTTTCCAAAATTCCCCTCGCCATTGGATAGGGTCACATCCAAAAACCCGGCAAAAAAGAAACCGCCATCTGCGGTCTGAATCACATCATAGGAATGATCGTGTCCAGCAAATCCAAAGCTCTGTTCCCATAAAATGTTGCCTGTTGCATCCAATCGAAGAATCCAATTATCATGGAAGCCTTCATTATTGCTGCCATCACCATCATCACTCATCGCATAGCCCACTAGGGCATAGCCCCCATCTGCAGTTTGAATCACGGACTGACCCAAATCTTCCTTGCTGCCCCCATAGGTTTTATTCCATTGCATAGTACCCTCGGCATCCATTTTTAGCAACCAATAGTCGCTGACGCCCATGGTCTTATCTGTTATATCTCCATCTGTGCTGTTGGTGTACCCCAAAATGGCATAACCTCCATCCATAGTTTGAATAATAGATTGCCCAGCTTCCTCACCAGAACCCCCAAAACTTTTAATCCATTCCACTTCACCCAAAAAGGGGGCTTCCATTTCTGGGGTCGAAGAAGCATCATCATTCGAACATGACCAAAAGCAAATCAGTAAGATGAAATACCCGAACTTTCTCATGGCTTAATTGGATTTTTGAACCACAAAAAACCCAGCTTGGGTATCGGAAATGATAATTTTTCCACTTTCAAAATACGGGTAAACACTCCAAACTCCATCAAAACCAGGTACGTTATTGGAAGGATGGGTGTCAAAAAATCCGGTTTCGGTAATCGTTTCTGAATCAATACCTGAAATATCCAAGACTCGCACCCCTGCCGAATAGTTGGCCAAGAAAAACTCATCCCCTTTTACATAGCCATTATGGTCGGTTGCGGAGGTTGGTCCTATGTAGGTCGTATGCAACACAGGATTGTCCAAATCGGTCATATCAAAAACCAAGGTTCTGGAATCGAAACCAAAATTGATCTCATCGGTTTCATCTCCCAAAATGTAATAGCGGTGATCATCGGTGAACCACCCTTGATGGGTATATCCTCGGTTTGCGTAACTGAGTGTCCCTATTTCGGTAGGGTTGGTTTTGTCGGTTATATCGGCAATGACTATCTGCGTTTCATTGGCGCCAATAAAAATTTCACGACCCGAATAATCGGTATCAGGCCCATTATAGGTAATTACTTGGGCGTCATGCGTGTACCCGTTTGCGCCATAACCCCCCACCCTAATAGGGCTGGTCGGGGTTTGGATGTTAATAAAATGTACCCCGCCATTAAAGTCATCGTTTCGGGCCGTTCCCACAGGATAGGCAAAGCCCATTTCTTCATTGATCACAATGTTATGTGCATTTCCAATGCCGATAAAACGGGCATCAGCTATAAAGACTTCCGGTGGATCCGTAACGTCTCGTAGTTTTGTGAGGTCGAAAACTTGCATCCCGTGATCTGTAGCCTCGGACACAATAAAGGCATAATCGTTGTAGACTTTGATGTCTCGCCAAATACTGGATTCAGTGGCTGTGGGGAGTTTTCCCAAATAGACTGGATTTTCGGCATCGGTGATATCCACAAAGGCGGTGCCATTGTCCAAACCGATCAAAGCATATTCATTACCTGTGGAAGTGTCCGTCCAACCCCAAATATCGTTAGCGGCATTTGCGTTAAAGGCATTGAGACGCATTTGAAAGAGCATATCGTATCCTTGGCAGGGGTAAACGGTGGCCACTCCAGCTTCACATGGGGCAAAGCCAAGATAAATTGCGCCATCGCCAATATCCGGGGCCTCGTTCTCCGTTCCTGTTCCATCACCTTTTGGCAAATCACCACCATTGTCACTTGAACATCCCACTAAAAACAAAATCGCCAAAAAGGGCAGTAAGGCTTTTATTCCCATGACATAGCAATATTAAGTTTGTTTTCTTTTAAAGATACAATTTAAAATTATCCTGTTTACTTTTGCCCCATGCTAGAAGATAAAAATCCACAACGAACTTCGCTTGAAGAATTGGGAGAGTTTGGCCTGATTGAACACCTCACCCAGAACTTTGAATTGCATCAACCTTCCTCTAAAATGGGTATTGGGGATGATGCCGCTGTATTGGATTTTAAAGAGAAAAAAACTGTAGTTTCCACAGACATGTTGGTTGAAGGGATACATTTTGACCTCAGCTACACCCCCTTGAAGCACTTGGGTTACAAATCGGTCATGGTGAACCTATCGGATATTTACGCCATGAATGCCATGGCCACTCAGGTGACGGTTTCCCTGGCCGTTTCCAACCGTTTTCCCTTGGAAGCCTTGGAAGAATTTTATGAAGGAGTTGCCGCTGCCTGTAAACTTTACCATGTGGATTTGGTTGGGGGCGACACCACCTCTTCCAACAAGGGTATGATCATCAGTGTTACGGCCCTGGGCATGGCAGAGGAAAAGGATATTGTTTACCGAAGTGGTGGCAAACCTAATGACCTTTTGGTAGTCACAGGAGATTTGGGGGGTGCGTATTTGGGACTTCAGGTGTTGGAGCGCGAAAAAGAAGTCTTCAAAGTGAACCCCGAGAATCAACCAGATCTGGAGCCATATTCCTATATCGTAGAACGTCAACTAAAGCCCGAGGCACGCAAAGACATTGTGGAACTATTGCAAAAACTGGAGGTTAAACCTACTTCCATGATCGACATTAGCGATGGTTTGTCCTCGGA
The DNA here is from genome assembly GCF_000745185.1 of Muricauda sp. MAR_2010_75. NCBI lineage: Bacteria > Pseudomonadati > Bacteroidota > Flavobacteriia > Flavobacteriales > Flavobacteriaceae > Allomuricauda > Allomuricauda sp. MAR_2010_75. The sequence goes on along the minus strand of NZ_JQNJ01000001.1, from coordinate 1,533,284 downwards.
GATTCTCCATCTCTGCAAACGAAGTGATGTGGGCTGTAATCTTTTTGAGGATAAAATTCCACTCGACCCAACGGTCATTTCAACCTCCGAGGAATTTCAAATGGACAGCACCATGATCGCTTTGGGCGGTGGTGAGGATTACGAATTGTTGTTTACCATTGATCAGGCGGATTTCCCAAAAATCAAAGCCAATCCCAATTTGACCGTCATTGGACACATGACCCAAAAGAGCGAAGGTGCACATCTGATTACCCGCGCCGAAACCAAGATACCCCTTACGGCCCAAGGTTGGAATTCCTTTAACGGATAAGCACAAAAAATCCCGAAACTCAAGGGTATCCACTTCATGGTCTTGGGGCACGCGACCTGTATAGCAGTAGGTACTTACTTAAGTTCGGGATAAACCGTAAAAACTTCTTTAGGACAAAAGGTTACGCCACGCGCTGAACCAATTTTGTCCTTCGTTTTCTGTACATGTCTTCTAAAGTGTTGTTGATTTCCTGCATTTGGGGGGTCAACACAGAAAGTTTACCACTAACATCTGTGGTAACTTGCTTTTGACAATGAATGCACTTGTATTCTTTAATGTGTTGTGTCACTTTTTTGGAAACCACATAATGGTGTCCAAATACGTTGCAGAATAAAGAAGAAATTTTGCTGCCATGGTGGGTGGTAGAAGTTTTCATAAGCCAGTTGTGTTTTGGGGAGCATCCATGCGATTTGGGGATCGTTAAAAATGCCTTGTTGAATGAATAGTAATTTTTGGTTATACGTTTGGTTTTAGGTGAATGGTTTTCTTTTTCAACGAATGTTGATAACTTTTTATTTTGCTCAGATTTTTTGAAAGACTTTTTTTCGATGAAATACACTATAATCGTCAAAAAGTCAATTATTTTCGTTGAACTGCGCTTTCGAAATATACTACATTGCATGATAATTATCAACACCTTATGAACAAAAAAAAGTTAACAATTACCGCGTTTGCCCTTTTTTCCCTTTTTTTTGGTGCTGGCAATCTCATCCTTCCACCTCTTCTGGGATTTAAATCAGGCAACTCTTGGTGGTTGGTTACGGTGGGATTTTGTCTGTCAGCGGTGTTGATTCCTTTACTGGGCATTTTGGCCCATGCAAGGCTTCAAGGCACCTTGTTCGATTTCGCCAAAAAGGTATCCCCAACTTTCAGTTTGGTGTATTGTTTTTTAATCTATGGCATTGCCATTGCCTTGCCCTCTCCGAGAACGGCATCGGTTACCCATGAGATGGCCGTTCAACCCATCTGGAATTCTCCCTCCATAGTAACCAGTCTTATATACTTTAGCCTAGTCTTCGTATTTGCCATCAATCGGTCAAAGGTTTTGGATGTGGTGGGCAAGTTGCTCACTCCCGGTATCCTTCTTATTCTTTTGCTGATTGTGATTACCGCCATAGGTACTTTGGATTTTGATTTTTCTACTTCGACCCTAAGACATCCGTTCAGTGATGGTATTTTGGAAGGCTACCAAACCTTCGATGCCATCGGAGCTGTGGTGGTAGGGGCGGTCATTATTGTTTCCATCAATATTAAGGATAAGACCGCCAGTTACGCAGCCAAAAAAGACCTCATTAGAAAAGCGGGATTTTGGGCCGGTTTGGGATTGTTCTTGGTCTATGCCGGACTCATTTTAACCGGGGCTTTGTTCAGCGATATTTTTGCAGATGATATTTCCCGAACCGCCCTTTTAAGTGGTATCAGTACCGAAACCTTGGGCAGCACCGCCACGCTATTTTTGAGCCTTCTGGTGAGCTTGGCCTGTTTTACCACCGCCGTTGGGATTATAACGGGAACCTCCGATTTTATCAAAGCACGGTTCAACGATTCCAATCTGGCCTATCGGGTTACCGCCTTGCTCGGATGTGTGCTGGGCGTACTCATTGGGCAGTTTAATGTAGGGTATATTATCGCGGTGGCCCTGCCAGCGCTCATGTTCATTTACCCCATTACCATTGTTTTGATTCTGTTGAACGTACTCCCCTATAAGTTGGCTTCGCCAACGGTCTTCAAGTGGGTAGTCATCACTACCATTGTATTTAGTATTCCTGATTTTTTAGGCACTCTTGGTGTTGCGTTGACTTCAGAACATTATCCTGAATGGTTGCCGTTGACCCAATATCAATTGGGATGGGTGTTACCTGCTCTGGTGGCTTTTGTGGTGGGGAATGTGGTGCAGAAGTGGGTGGAGTGATTTGGTGACTTCACTTATCGACTCAGCTATGAGTAGTTGCGTGGGTTAGTACGAACTTTAGCAAATATATACCAATCTGTAAATTCTGCAGGATTTTCAGAACTAGGCAAGAACCAGCAATTACTTATTGCCATTGTTGGCATATCGTTATTTTGATTTAATCGATTTTTGAGGATAATCAAATAAACACAGATTTAATAAGCTTATATTGTCTATTCATTCAAAGAAGTACCTATGCCAATATACATGGATCGTCATGATGTATCTCAAGAAGTAACTGCCGAAAGTGTTGCACGATTACATCAAGAAGACCTAAAGATTCAGCACAAGTACAATTGCCGTGGGTTAACATATTGGTTTGATGATAAGCGAAAAACCGCATTCTGTTTGGTAGAAGCTCCAAATGCCGAGTCTGTCAACAAAATGCACAAGCATGCACACGGTGAGTTGTCTCATTCAATTATTGAGGTAGATGCAAGTCTTATTGAATCATTTCTTGGAAGAATGCAAGATCCTGATGTAAAGCCTGGGGCTGAACTGAACATAATTGACGAACCCGCATTTCGTTTTTTACTATCGGTTCGAATACAAATCGGGCAGTTAAACAATAAACAAGATAAAGGTTTAGCATCAACCATAAGAGACTATATGCATAAGGTCATAGAAGTGGTCAATGATAAGCAAGGAACACTTGTACGGAAAGGTAGCCGTAACCTGCTGGCCTCTTTAACAACTGCCCAACACGCTGTGCATTGTGGACTAGTACTTCACGAGACATTCGGAAATGTATATCCCCATCTCAGTTTGAGTATAGGTTTGGATGCGGGGCTACCAGTGGAGAGCAATAAATCCATATTTGAAGAAACCATCCAAACTTCAAGGAGATTATGTGAAATGGAAAGAGGATTTTCGGTGTCGCCTGTGGTGCTGAAATTGTATCAGGATGAACAATCAGATACCGATCTCAATTCAATGGAATTTACCAAGATTAGTGTGGTTGAGATGATTTTCTTTAATAAGCTCTTTGATTTTCTGGAGGCCAATTTTTCACATGCTAAATTAAGAATTGATGCATTTGCCTCCAGCCTTGGATACAGTAGGTCTCAAGCTTATAGAAATAGTGTGGGTTTGTTAGGTTTTTCACCAAACGTATACTTCAATAAATATAGGTTGGAAAAATCATTGGATAAACTGGACAGTGGGATGAATACCGTATCCGAAACGGCTTTTTTATGTGGCTTTTCCAGCTCCTCATATTATTCAAAGTGCTTTCGTAGCATGTATGGAATATCTCCCAAAGATTATATGACGGCCATTCACTCATAAAGAGGCCAACACTAGCATATTGCTGTTTTTGGTCAAAATTTACATTCTTTTGGTTTGATAGTGTTAGTACAGCTTTAAGACAAAAGGTACATTTGATATTAAATGTATTCTTAAATAAGTAAATAAATCCAAAATTATGTCAGAGTCATTATTCGAACGATTAGGTGCAGAAAAAGGAATTGTGAAAATTGTAGATGATGTGGTTGAAGCACATATGAACAACCCGGTGATTTCCGCTAGGTTTTCTCCCTATTTAGAGCAGCCAGAAAATTTGGCGAAGATTAAAACGCATACCGTTAATTTCTTTACAGCTGGAAGCGGTGGACCGCAGGTTTATACTGGTAGGGATATGGAAACAACCCACCGAGGAATGAACATAAGTGCTGCAGAATATATGGAGACGATGGATGATATTTTCATGGTACTTGATAAACACGGGAAAAATGCCCAAACTAAAAAAGATGTACTCGAAATCCTTTGGTCATTAAAAGGCATGATAATAGGTAAGTAAACCTTTGCCTACAAATAATCCAAGCTCTAAAGACAATCAGTTTCAAGCCTTTTCCCCTTTATATAAAATGTATGCCAACGTTATAAGAAATGATTCGTTTTAATACTTCGGCTGCGCTCAGCACAAAGTGAATTATATTGACCGATAAGTGAAGTTAGCATTTTCGGGCTTAAAAATCCACAAGGAATTGATGTGTTGTGGTATCTGAAACACAAAAACGCCCTGCTATTTGACCATACGGCCCAACTAAAATCCGCTAACCTAAAACGACATCAGTTTTGATGCTCCAACAGATAAGCTTCCACCAATCCATGCCCTTCCCGGTTGGCAATGCTGAGAGCCGTATCGCCATTGTCCATTTTAAGACTAAGGTCGGCCCCGTGCCCCACCAATAATTTTACAAGCTCTAAATTACCCCGATGCACCGCGGAATGCAATGCGGTTACATTTTGCATTTGAGAGGCATTCACATCCACTCCTTTTTCCAATAAGATTTTACAGAGTTCAACATTTTCCTTGGCTACGGCGGAATGCACTGCATTGACTCTGGTTGGGTTGGTAGCGGCGAGATTTGGGTCGGCTCCCTTGTCCAATAATAAAACAGCAATGTCGGTCTGATCAAAAAAAGCGGCAAGGGACAGTGGGGCAAATCCATCTTTGGAATGGGTGTTGGCCCAATCGGCATCGGACTTGTTCAAATACTGTGCAACGATTTCTTTTTTCCCTGCGACTATAGCTTCGTGAAATGAGAATGAAGTCTTCCGCAAAGCGGCCTCGGCAAAGGCATCCTTAAAACCACTATAAGCCACGAGCATAAATCCAGAGCTTCCGTTTTCATCTTCCAGATTTATAACTTCAGGGTGGTTTTTAATTAGCGCTAAAGCTTGATCCGCATCCCTATTTTGGATGTGGGTTTTGAGGAGTTCTATTAGTTTGTCCATTGTAACATCTTCCATAATAGACTGAAAAATACCACTTTAATTCCATTTACTTTTAAATAAACAAAAGCTAGTGTCCGAAAAATGTTCGTGCCAAAACGAGTGCCAAACCGATCAGATAAAGTGTGGTGAAAATGAGCTTGTTGTTCTTGGCCAGCCAATTGGGCAGAAAAATATCAAAATTGTCTTTGGTGGAATCGGAGTACTTTCGAGCCAAAATGGTCAACGGACAGAACATTTTAAAAATCAAAAGTACCACTCCTTCTAGAATCACCAATGCAATGCCTACCCAGGTATAAGTGTTGATTTTTCCTGTAATTCCGGAAAACAACACATAGAAAATTACACCCACAAAAAACACCCAAATAAGCGTGTGCAGTAGCTTTATCCAAAATAGGGTATTCTGGTTGCCCATTTGTTCAGCGTATTGTTTAGCGATGTAATTCCGATTTCATTTTTATGAGTTCCCCCAGCAATCGCGTCTCTTTCACCTTGTTAGAGAGGTTCATCGAGTGTGCCATGCGGTAAATCTCAAAATTCAGAGTGTCTATTTCGGTTTCTCTCTTATTATTGATATCCTGAAGGGTGGAAATGAGCTGCCCATCGGACATGCGGCTGATCATCAACACTTGGTCTTCCAGTTCGGAAGTGCCTAGGTCAACTCCCTTTTTATTGGCAATCAAGGCGCATTCCACAATGACCCTTTGTGCTATGGCGAACACTTCCTTGTTGCGATGAAATATGCCATTATCAACTTCCAAAAGGGGGCAAATGGAATTGAACACGCAATTGGCAATGGCTTTTTTCCAGATGATGCGTTGAATGTTTTTTTCGGTAATAAACCTAAAGTTGGGACTGTCCAATGCATTAACAATGTTTCCCAAAGTGGTCTTCGTTTGCCGAATTACACCAATGGGCGATGGGGCCACTGGTTTATAGCTAATAGTATTGGCCGAACCATTTTGACTGGTCATAAAAAGTACACAGCGGTAGATTTCTGGAAAATCCTTTTCCAAAAAGGGTTGTTCCACCCCCAACCCATTCTGGAGAAGTATCATAGGTGAATCTCCGATTTTTGGTTCCAGTTTTTCGGACAAGACCTTGTTCCCAAATGATTTACTCGTGAGTACCACAAGTCCATCCAGTTGGGTGTGGTTGGTCAGGGTACTCACTGTAATTTCAGCTTCAAGTCTAGGACCCTCTTTGAGGTCCACCTTAATTTTTTGGTTGTGCGAAGTGCCGTCATCCAAATGACCACGGATCAACTCCACCTGTTTACCCTCCTGATGCAGAGATACAGCCAATGCCTTTCCCACGGCACCCGCTCCAATGATGTAGATTTTCATGGTATTAAAGGTACCAAGATTGGGTTTATTATTAGGGATGTTTTGTTAGGAGTTTGAAAGTGGGTTCAATAGACTATGGCTTCGTGTCCTCATTCGAATAAATCAATGAAAACTTTCGTCTGTACGCTATCGGGTTTAACCCAGTATCGGCCTTGAACAATTTGTGGAAAGAGCTCACATCTTCATACCCCACTTTCCAAGTGATTTCATTAAAGGACAGCTTTAGGGATTCCAGCATTTTCTTTGCGGTTTCAATCCTAATTTTTTGAAGGTATTTTAAAGGTGTGTATCCCGTGGCTTTTTTAAATCGTCGCTCCAAGGTTTTCTTGCTGAGGTTGCTCAGCAATTCCAACTTTTTATTGTCGATTTCCTCCGTATAATTTTCTTCCAGCCATTCCTGAATATGCACTACTTCTCGGTCTCCATGGTTCTTGGGGGTTTGGTACATTTGATAAGGAGTTTGTATACGCCTCCCGGAATCCACTAGAAACACTTTGGAACAGCTCGTGGAAAGTTCCTTGGAGCCAAATTTTTGAACAATGAACAAGGCTAAGTTAAAGTACGCGGTAACCCCCGCTGCAGAAATAATGTTGCCCTCATCAACGATTATATGTTCTGGTTGTAACCGCACTTCCTTATATTTTGATTGGAATTTTTCCTTTAATGCCCAATGGGTGGTTGCTTTTTTTCCGTTGAGCACCCCAGCCTCCGCAAGAAAAAAATTCCCATTGCAGGCAGCGGCCAGTTTAGATCCTTTTCTAAAACAGCTTCTAATTAGCTCAATACTTTTCGCTTCTTGTTCAAGCGTGGATTCTTCATTCCCGACAAATCCAGGAATATAAAGAAGGTCATATCCCCGGGTGGTCCTCAGCTTATGGCTTGGGTGAATGGTCAACCCATTGAAACATTCTACCGGTTGATTGTCCATGGTAAAAATTTCCACGGCAAACAAAGGGTCTCTTTCCTGAGCAAGAAGCTGGGCGTTGGCCAACGAAAGAATGTCTGCTACTCCATAGAGCATGGACGCCGTACAGTTTTGATACGCAAGTATTCCAATTTTTTGCATCGTGTTCCCAATTTATACTGTTGAATGGGAAGCCGTCTTTAACCCATAAGACAGCTTCCCATTTTCATGGATTATATCAGTACATCAAAGTACTATTCCTGCTTGCCCAATTCGGCTTCCACCGTAACTCCCCTAAAATTCTCAAATAAATGTATAAAATCCTTTTTCGTTTCACCGTTTATGCCTCTTTCATCCATCGCCTTGCGCATCACTCCCATAAACGATTCCCATTGTGCCTGAGTAATTTCCAGTCCTTGGTGGATTTCGTTCAATGGTTTACCCAAATAAATGGTAGGGCCTTGCAATGTGCTCGACAATTTATCGATGATGAGTTGCCTTTGTCTCATTTTTGTGGCCATGGAATGCCCAATGAACAAATGCTGAAGATCAGGATGCCCAGCCACTTGGGGAAATGCATGGTCCACATAAGCGGCTATGCCATCATACCCGCCCAATCGTTTGTAAAGTGATTGTTTGAACATTCCGTTATCATGGGCCATTTTCTCCGGAACCTCCTGAAGCACATCCCAATGTTCCACAATTTTACCCTTTTCCAATCGGAACAAATCAAAAAACGCAGTGGGTTTCCCTCCGTTTTCCCCAAACTTTCCTTCGGAAAGAGCAAACACAAAATTTCCTTGTCCAATGAGGTAATGAATCCTGTTTATCTCAACAGTGATGCCCTGTTTTTGCAGGCCTGTGATTCCCTGCACAAAACCATCCAAGCCATTATCCACGAATGGATTGTGCTGGATAATATCAGTATCGTAGAACTTCTGAATCGTTTCCGGTTTCAAATCCCCATCTATCAATACAGTTTCCACAAACGATTTTACAATAGCCTTGTTTACATCCGTTTTGTCCAATGCTGTGATTTGTGTCTCCCCATCAAACATGCTATTGCCGCTAACGGTCTTCTCTGGATGGTCCATGATACCGCTCCAGTGTTCCGCTGCCAAACCTTCCTTAAATCTGAAAATCTCGAACATAGCCTTCCGGTTGGGCCAATGTGCTTCATGGTGCAGGACCACATAATCCCCCTCCTCTATTATCCGAACCGTATTTAATTTGGGAGCGGGAATCTCTCGGTTCTTAATTTTGGTCAACAGCATTTTCAAGCCCTTTCTCCCATTGGGGACAACTGGGGTGTGTTGAATGTAGTTTTCTGTGACCAATGCAGCGGCGTTGTCCGCCTCCGCATTTTGGACTGCTTGATTGATTGCCAGTGCAATTTCCTTGTTGTTCATCTTATTTTTCTTTTTAATTGATTCATACTGTTGTGCATCACCTACCATTGCGTTTAACAGCAATGCACCTATTAAGAGTAAATGCTTCATAACTCTGATTTTAAATGAATTGATGACACAAAATTAGAAGGAGGACCTGCCTTTGTCATTTGTCCCAAAAGACAATTTATTGGTGGTTTGGGACAGGTTTGTTAAAAAGAAAACAGGGCGAAGGAAGCCATGTTGGTGGATGTCGTTGGTTTCAAATCACGGGATTGTCCTGTGCCTATTGCCCAACAAATATTGGCTTGAACCCTTCACCCATTGAAGAATGTTTTTGCTGTTTACCACTAATTTTACCGCCCTATGGTCAAGGTTCAATTGAGAATATCGTTCAATGCCCGAAACAGGTACAATGGATATTCCGCAATTCTATTGCATAGATAGAGGTACCATTCTTTACCATAAACAAGGTATAGCTTGGTTGGATAACCTTGTTCCTTTAATGCAATAAGTTGTTCTGTTTGGATGCCATATAAACTTTCAAACTCATAGAGGCTTTTGTCCGGGTTGTGTTGCTGAATCAATTTGATGGCCTCTTGCTGAATTTTGGAATGATGTGTTGCAATGGAGCATTTGTGATTTTGGGATAACAACTGGTCTACATAATACAAATATCTTTCATCCAATGCATCACCTCTTGGAATAGAAAGGTGCTTTGGGGTTTCAAAAGCTCCTTTTACCATTCGTATCCTTCCATTTTCCTTACTCAACTCCTTAAAATCATCCTGGGTGCGGTGTAAGTAGGCCTGCAGGGTAATTGAAGCATTTTTATAGGCCTCGGCCGTTGATTTATAGATATCGATGATGGCATCCGTTATTTCAACACCTTCGGCGCTAATGGTAACTTCAATGTTATTTTTTTCAGCCTGCCCCACTATGGATTTTATGTTGTTTAAACATAATTCATGTGAAACTGCCAAGCCTATATGGGAAAGGTCCAGGGAGACTGTTGAATTGAGTTTTTGATTTTTTATCTCATCCACAATCCTAAGGAATTCATGGGTAGCCTCATTGGCTTCGTCCGCTGTGAGCGTGTTTTCGCCCATATACTCCATGGAGCATTTAAATCCACTTCCATTCTGATGTTTAACCTTATGTATGGTCTCATCAAGTGTTTCTCCTCCAATGTATCTGTCGGCTGCCTTTTTAATTGTTCTATATAGTGCTTCATTGGATAGGATATATTCTTTTGCCTCATGGCTTAAGGCTGCCTTTCGTAAAGCAGCAGACCCCATACGAAGTAATTCTTGTTCCATCTTTAGATTGTATTGTGTTTGTTTTTTAAGATTGTTGATATATGGATAAGCCCAATGAAGAGCCAAACGATATTGACCGAACTGGAAGGGTATGCGCCATAATAAATAGTATTTATCATCAACGATAGGCTACCAGTTATATTTAGGAGTTGGTACAGTAAGGTTTGGGCATTGATTGGGTTTTTACTGTTTAACCAATAAGCAGTCACTAGCAGTATTGAGCTGGTCCAACCCAATAAATCAATAATTAAATCTATCATATTTAAATATATCGATTTGTAGTTTCAAATGAATAAAAAAAGTTATAACTCGTTCTTCAATGTGTTTATATAGTTGCGTATTTCATCTTCGTTTCGTCTGTAATACGTCCATTTGCCATGTCTGGTGGCTATCAATAAATCAACCCTGTGCATCATGGTCAAATAATGGGAAATGGTGGATTGTGACAATCCTGTTTTATCCTGAATATGGCAAACACAGACACCATCACTAAAATCTGGGACATTTACCTGTGGCGGAAAGTTCTCCTCTGGTTTTTTGAGCCAGTTAAGAATGTCTATTCGCACCTGGTTTGATAATACTTTGTTTACTTCTAACATATCCATGGCGCAAATGTAACACAACAAATCGAGATATATCGATTTAATTTGTGTTTATTGAAAAAGGCGATGTAGCCCCAATAATAAAAATCTCCATGTTCCGACGCTACCAAGATTGGGGTAGGTATGGACAGTCTATTTCTAACTAGATGTTTGAGGAGCAAGGTTAATTATTTTGTTTTATTAACGAGTTCTGACGGTGTCAGTCCAAAATGCCTTTTAAAAGCATAGGAAAAGTGCGATAGGTTTTCAAAACCCGTTTCCAAATAGACCTCAACAGGCTTCCGATTTTGGTTGGAAAGTTGGTAGTGGGCCAGCTCCAGTCGCTTTTGGGTCAACCATCGCTGTGGGGTCATGTTGAATGTTTTATTAAAATCCCTTTTAAAAGTTGTCAAGCTTCTTCCAGTCAAATAACTGAACTTCTCCAAGGGCATATTGAACATGAAGTTCTTCTCCATAAAATCAGTCAAATTGATTTTATATGGGTCTTCAAAATTGGCCAAAAGGTTGTCAATGTTCTTATCTATTCTTCTGAGAATGGAAATGGCCTCCGTAATTTTCAGGGATGCGATTTCCTCCGGAAAAATTTCATCTTTCATATCAAAATACGGAATCAGGGAAGCCAAACAACTTTCCAACAACGGATGGTTTTTAAATCGCAAGATTTTTGCAGGAACCGTAGCTTTTGGCTCTACCTCCAATGGAGCATAAAATGTTCTGAGCTTGTCCACGGTCAAGTGCATCACTACGGATTTATGCAGCAACCCATCCTTTGGATAATTGATGATGGTCGCCAATTGATTTCTTGGAATCAGAAAAATGTCTCCTGCTTTAAAAACATGGCTTTCATCTGCCTGAATAATCTTGGTCTCCCCCGAAATGAACCACACAAGCATATGGTGATCAAACACCGCCTCGGTTTTAAACAACCTATCGTCATACGAAGAGAGCTTTATATCCGGGGTTATGTATTTAAGTTGAAATTCCATAGGCTCGTGCAGCATAAAATTACATAGATCAGTCCACTTGAAAATGTACTCCAGTCAATTCTTCGCTCAACTTCCAAAGGCGTTGCGCGCTGACCTCATCCAAAGAATAGGGATGTACACCACTTCCTTTTGACAAATCCAAGCTCAACGGGGCAATCTCCACATCTTCGCAATACACGCCTCCCATTGAATTCAGTGTTGGGCTTGTGGCACACCAAACTGTTGTGGCCGCACCTTGGGGAATGGTCTTTAACGAAGCTGCGACTTCGGGCAATAGGTTCCCGTCTGCATCGCAAAACCCCATTTGCTGAAACAGTTCCAATGGAGCTTCTCGTGCAAGTTCCGTTCCTCCAATGGAGCCGGGATGCAATGAAAAAACCCTAACATTATGCCTCTCCGCCCGATGGTCCATTTCCATTGAGAATAAATTGAGTGCTGTTTTGGATTGGCCATATGCCTGAAGAGTTTCATAAGTGCGATTTTCAAAATTAGGGTCTTCAAAGTCAAACGGGGCAAAATGATGTCCTTGTGAAGAAATATTCACCACTCTTGCCCCATTAGCTTTTTTCAATGATGGCCACAATCTTGCTGTCAGCTCAAAAACAGATAAATAATTGGTTGCGAGTTGGGACTCAATTCCTCTGCTATCCCTTCGTAACGGCACCCACATAATGCCTGCATTGTTGATTAGCAAATGTAGCGACCTGTCAGAAGTCAAAAACTTTTCGGCAAAGGCATTCACGGATTCAGGGTGCATTAAATCCATGGTTTCCAGTTCCACGTTTTCAATGCCTTGTAGATTTTTCTTGGCCTTATTAATATCCCGTGCTGGAACAATGACGGTCGCTCCAGCCGCTGCAAGAGTTTTGGTGGTTTCCAGTCCAATCCCTGTATTGCCACCGGTCACTATGGCGATTTTCCCGGAAAGATCGATTCCTTTAATTACTTCTGATGTGGTCGACTTGGCATCAAACCCAGAACCTATTGATTTTTGAAGTATGCCTTGATCATTGTTTCGTCTCATTTTTTATGGTTTTATTTGAGACAAAACTAGTTGGGAAAAACACTGTGAACTTTGTTCAAACGTCCATAGTTACTTTGTTCAAAAGGTCACTTATATGTTGATCTTGTGATAAGTACCAAAACTTATCCAGAACCCCGTTTCTTTTTATTATAATAATAAATGACATATGCGATTGCCGCCAAGATCACAAAAGGGAGATAGCTGCCAATGACCACGCCAATTTCGTACGCACTGTCCGGGGCTTCTTCCATTTTTTTCTGGATGTCCGGTTGTTGAAGTATAGCAAACAGCATGCTCAAAGGTACAATTTAAAAGAGTGAAGCGGTTCAGATAATTCTCCAAACCGCTCCAATCCTAACAGTACATCTAAAATCAACAATTAGTCAATATGAGTAAAAACCTTATTTACAATTTTCCACTCTCCTGCTATTTTGGCCAAGGATAGATAATCGTAATAATTGTATCCCGAGAACGGCACATGCAGTTTTACCATGGCCACCTTTCCCAAAATATCGATGCCGATTATGCCCATTCTACATTCCTCTCCCAAGGACTTTGGGCTTTGTCGGTTCATAACACCTTCAATATAGGCTGATTTACTTTTTAAGTAATCCTCTCCTTTGATGTCGCCATACAAAAAAGTGTTTTCGTGAAAACACTTTTCCAGTTTTTCCCCATCTCCCTCAAAGATTCCTTCAAAGTAATTTAAAATCAGTTGCTCTATGTCTTCTCTATTTTCTTTGAACATAACAATCGTTTTAAATGGCATGGCCCACAGTGTGTCCACCGGCCACATTAATGGTCTCGCCTGTTATAAATTCCGCAGAAGCCAAATAGTAGGCAGCCTCTGCTATTTCCAGTGCTTCACCAATCCGGTTTAACAGATGTAATCCGGCTAGGCTGTCCGCATCTTCCACCCCAATTTTACCTTGAAGGGGACTTCTGATGATTCCCGGGGCAATGGTATTTACCCGAATCTTCTGCTTGCCAAATTCAGCTGCGAGTTGTCTTGTCAACGCATGGATGGCACCTTTACTCGTCAAGGGAGCGGTTGCTGGAAACCCATCAATGGCATGGTCCACCAAAACGGTTCCAATATTGATAATGGCTCCGCCACCCTGCTCAATCATGTGGGGTATCGCCTCTTGAGAAGTAATGTAAGTTCCCAATAGGTTCACCTTCCAAAATGCTTCCAAGTCGGCCTCATTTACATCAAGAAAAGGCTTGGGGGCAAAAATCCCAGCATTGTTGATCAACACATCAATGGACCCGAATTTTTCCAAGGCGGTCTCCGCTAATTTTTTTCCGGTTTCCCTTATGCTGATGTCCCCAACAACATACGCGGCATTGTCCGGTGATCCCAACGACTGGAATGTCATTTCCAAATTTGATGCGTTAGAGGAGTTCATGACCACATTACTGCCTCTTTCCAAAAAATAGCGGGCGGTTTCCTTTCCCAATCCTGTGGACGCCCCTGTTATAATCACTGTCTTGTTTTTCATGCACTTTGTTTTTTTGCTTCTGAATACTGTTTCCCATCATACCCCCAATTGTCAATGGGGACCTCATCAATTACAATATGGGTGGTTTTCGGATTTTTGTTGAGCACGTCCACCAACAATTGGGTAACGCCCTCAATCAATTTCCGTTTTTGGGCTGGGGTTACCTGCTCATCGGTAACCTTAATGTTTACGTATGGCATTTTTTCTCTATTTAAAATTACCCTACAAAGGTGCGGTGGGATAAATAGCTGAGGAAGGACCTATATCACAGATTTGGTGTGATGTAGGTCACAAAATATAGTCAGTCTAGGATTGTAATCGGCTCAAGGTCTCTCGCGACACCCCTAAATAAGCTGCGATGAGTTTTTTGGGAACCCGTTGAAACAACTGCGGATATTGTTCCAAAAGAAGATCATAGCGCTCTTTGGCCGAATTTTTTAGGAGGGAAAGAATCCTGTTTTGGAGCGCAATTCTTCCAAATTTGCTTTTTTTGGCCCAAAAGCGTTCCATCTTGTGCATTTGGGCCGTTAGTTTTTCCCTATTTTCAAAGGTAATATACAGGAGTTCACTGTCCTCAATACAGTCTATTGAAATTTTTGAAGGGATGTGTTTGATGAAGGATTCGTAATCAGTGATCCACCAGTTTTCCATGCCAAATTGAAGAATGTGTTCTTTTCCCTCATCATCCAAAAAATAACTTTTGAGACATCCTTTTAGAATCCAATATTCCTTGTCCACCAAATCGCCCTCTTGGACAATGTACTGATGTTTTCGTTTTTGGATGGGTTCAAAATGGCTCAAAACCATATCGAATTCCTCATCGGTCAATGCAATCAGTTCTTCAATATGTTTTCGTAGCGGATGCATTAGGCATTCATCAACTCCTCAATCTCTTCAATCTCAATAGGAATGTTGCGCATCAGGTTGAAGGGTTCCCCCGTTTCCTGAATGACCACATCATCCTCCAAACGAATGCCCATACCTTCATCTGGAATGTAAATTCCAGGTTCCACGGTAAAGACCATGTTGGGTTTCATGGGCGTTTTTAATTCTCCATAATCATGGGTGTTTAATCCAATATGATGGCTGGTGCCGTGCATAAAGTATTTTTTATAGGCAGGCCAATCTGGATTTTCGTTCTGGACATCAGCTTTATCCAAAAGTCCCAAACCAATCAGTTCTGAGGTCATGATTTTACCAACTTCCTTATGAAATTCAGCCCAAATAACGCCAGGCACCAACATTTTGGTAGCTTCATTTTTTACCCGAAGTACAGCACTGTACACTTCTTTATGTCTATCCGTAAATCTGCCGTTGGCAGGAATGGTCCGGGTCATGTCCGAAGAATAATTGGCATATTCGGCAGCCAAATCCAATAAGATCATATCACCATCTTTTACCTGTTGGTTGTTTTCCAAATAGTGGAGTACATTGGCATTGTTCCCAGCTGCAATGATGGGTGCATAGGCATATCCTTTGGAACGGTTCCGAACAAATTCATGCAAAAACTCAGCCTCAATTTCGTATTCCCAAACCCCTGGCTTTACAAATTCAAGAATTCTTCGGAAGCCCTTTTCGGTAATATCGCAAGCGGTCTGCATGATAGCAATTTCCTCGGGTTCCTTAATTCCCCGAATTTGTTGCAAAATGGGATTGCTCTTGGCCCATTGGTGGGCAGGAAAATCCTTTTTACATTTTTCAATAAAACGATCTTCACGAGTCTGGGTCTCCACCGCTTGGCGGTAGTGCTCATTGGTGTTGAAATAAATGGTATCCGCCTCGGTCATCAAATCAAAAAGGACCTTGTCAAAATCTGTGAGCCAGTACACAGTTTCAATGCCTGATACTTCCGTGGCTTTTTCCTTGGTAAGTTTGGCACCTTCCCAAACCGCAATATGGTCATTGGTCTCCCTAACGAACAATATTTCACGGTGCTTGGGATCCATGGCATCCGGAAACAACAACAAAATGGTTTCCTCTTGATCGGCACCGCAGAGGTAAAAAAGGTCTCGGCTCTGTTCAAAAGGCAAGGTACTATCGGCACCTATGGGATAGATATCATTGGAATTGAACACGGCTATACTTTTTGGCTTCATCTGTGCCGTGAATTTTTTGCGATTTTTTACAAACAGATTACTGTCTATGGGAGAATATTTCATATGAATAAT
Source organism: Muricauda sp. MAR_2010_75 (assembly GCF_000745185.1). Lineage (NCBI taxonomy): Bacteria > Pseudomonadati > Bacteroidota > Flavobacteriia > Flavobacteriales > Flavobacteriaceae > Allomuricauda > Allomuricauda sp. MAR_2010_75. The sequence continues at coordinate 1,517,048 of NZ_JQNJ01000001.1, read as the reverse complement.
TTGGTTGGCCCAAATGTAGGTAATTGTGTTCCCCAAGACAAATTCATACCTTCCCTGTTCAAAGAAAAATACATGCAGCTCAACCTAAGCATTCCCGCCCTATTGTTCCCTGCCATTTCCCTTACCATGTTGGCCTATAATGCCCGTTATTTGGCTATTGCAGCTCTTATTCGGCAGTTGCACAAACAGTTTGAGGAAACCTCGGCGCAGCCTTTAAAAGAACAAATTCATCAGCTACGCAAACGGTTGGGAATCATTAAGAACATGCAGGCCACGGCCATCATCAGTTTTTTGTTGGCCGCCATTACCATGTTTCTCATTTATGTGGAACTGGATATTTGGGCCAATGTCATTTTTGGAATCAGTTTGGTGTTCTTGGTCATCTCATTGGTCCTTTCACTTTTGGAAGTGCAGCTCTCCACCAAGGCCTTGGGCATACAACTTAAAAATATGGAAAAATGAAATCCCCAAAAATTGTTGACCTAACCCAAACAGAACTAGTGGGCCTTCGCATACAGACCTCGACCGCAAAAAATGAAACCCGCTCGTTATGGGAGCGTTTTCAAAAAATGTTGATCACGTTAAAAGTTTCCAAGGAGATTGAAAAGTATTCTGTTCAAGTTTTTGATATGGATACCACAACTTCGAAAATGAATCCCCATACTGAATTTGAAAAATGGGCGGCCATTGCATCCAAACATTTTTCCGAAGTCCCCGAAGCCATGGAAACCATAACCGTTTCAGGAAAATATGCAGTTTTTATGCATAAGGGCCTACCAAGCAATTTTCCAAAAACTGCTGCTTTTATTTTTGGGGAATGGATGCCAAAATCAGGGTTCAGTGTTGACCAAAGACCCCATTTTGAAATTATGCCTGTTGGATATAGCCCTTTCGACAGCACTGCCGAAGAGGAAGTTTGGGTCCCCATAAAATAAAGCAATTTTCGGGTCAATTTTTTCATGGGATTTGTGTAGTTTGGCCTAGTAAATTCCAATACATCAACCAGTTACCATTCACACATTTGAAACCGCAGCAATTATGAAATCTGACCGCAAAAACCGAATCAAATCCATTGACATGCTACGTGGTGTTGTCATGGTCATCATGGCACTAGACCATGTTCGTGATTATTTTCATGCCGATGCCTATCTGTTCGACCCAGCAGATATTTCGCAAACCAACGTTCCCTTGTTTTGGACTCGTTTTGTGACGCATTTTTGCGCTCCAGTCTTTGTTTTTCTTGCTGGAACCTCTGCTTTTTTTGTGGGTCAACGGCTGGATAAAAAATCATTGTCCGTTTGGCTGCTGAAACGTGGACTTTGGTTGGTAATAGCCGAACTAACGGTGATAAAATTGGCTTGGATGTTTAAGTTGGATTATTCCACCATACTCCTGCAGGTGATCTGGGTGTTGGGCATCAGCATGATTTTCTTGGCCGGATTTATACACCTCCCCAAAAAGTTGATGATCGGGCTTGCTTTGGTAGTGATTTTTGGTCATAATCTATTGGACCCAATTGCGCCTACAGATTCGGTTGCCTCAGGTTTTTGGACTTTTTTGCATGTGTTTAATATTGTGGATATGGGCAGCTTTCAAGTTTTTGTTGGGTATCCCATAATTCCATGGATTTTTGTGATGCCCTTGGGGTATTATTTTGGAGAATTGTACAAACCTACGTATGATTCAAAACTCAGAATAAAAAGGTTATTCCAATTGGGGTTGGGATTGACCGTACTGTTTTTTGTCATCAGAACCCTGAACATATATGGTGATCCGTATGCATGGGCCCAACAGAATTCTCTTGGCATGACCATTGCTTCGTACTTTAACGTCACTAAATATCCTCCATCGTTGCTCTATCTGTTGATTACTTTGGGACCCTCCTTAATTTTCCTCGCCATGGTGGAAAATGTGCAAAATCGATGGGCCGAAAAATTAGTGATCATTGGTCGCGTTCCCATGTTTTTTTACATTGTTCATATCTATGTTATCCATGCGTTGGCCGTTGTCGCTGCCATTGCAACCGGATTTAGCTTCTCAGATATGGTCATCGACTTATGGGTAACACTTCAACCGCAACTTAGGGGCTACGGTTTTGGATTGTGGGTGGTCTACCTCATTTGGATTTTGCTGACCTCGGCACTGTTCCCTCTTTGCAAATGGTACAATACCTACAAAACCGCAAACCGGCAAAAGTGGTGGTTGAGTTATCTCTAGTTAATATCCCTTCTTATTAATTTGCAAATTGCATCAGGCCCCGTCAATTGAAATGGCCAATACACTAGTGCAGCTCGGGTGTTCATAAAGTTTTGTTTCTATCATAAACGGATTCCTTAATTTTAAGGGCTGTGATAAAGTGTTTGTTCGCCATGAAAAAGACGGTCAAGGAAATTGATTATTTTAAGAACATCCGGGAAATACGGGAGTGTGATTTTGGTGTGTTCTATTTTTTTGATGGATTGGTTATTTCCGAAATCAAAGAAGGGGTGGTCTTCAACTGGACCATGGCCAAAAAAATTATCAATATTGCCTATGAAATCCTTGGTAAGGACAACCCTATCGCTTACATTTCCAACCGAATTCACAACTACTCTGTAATCCCAACAGATTGGCTGAAATTCTACAAGAACAGGCACCAACTCGAATTTTACTCTGTTGTTGCCTACAACAAAGGCGGGTTGTCCAGCATTGTGCTGGAAAAAATGTTCTTCAAGGACAACATTCGGCAATTCTCCGATCTTGAGAATGCCATTAAGTGGAGTCTATCAAAAATTGATGAGAAAAAAGCAGGGTTAACGCCCTATGTGGAATAGCGCATCCCCTTGGTTTACCACGGCTTGATGGTTAACGCAGATGACGTGTCCATCATAAGGTGCCTTTACTTTTTTGTTCTTTTTGGTAAATGTATCCGTGGTCAGTCCCAAAACCTGACCTTTGTTCACAGCCTCGCCGTTGCCCACTTGCGGAATAAACATTCCAGCTCGTGGTGCCCGAATCCAACGAGTGGATTCCAGATGAATAGATGGTTCTTGCTTTACCTTTTTTCCTTTTGATACCATCCCCAAAAATTGAAACACATTTTCCACCCCACGCATCCCTATGGCTATGGCATTTTCATCAAAGCGCATACTCTCCCCTGACTCATAGACCATGGTAGGAATTCCCATTTTATACGTGGCCTTCCGAAAAGAACCAGTTATCAATTTCGAGGCAAAATAAAATGGGGCATTGAATGCTTTGGCCAAGGCTTCACTTTGGGCATCTCCTGAGGTATACCTTGCCTGTGGATGATTGTGCCGTTGGCTTCCTCCCGTATGCAGGTCTATGCCAAAATCGACTTGGGGTAAAATCTGTTCGGTGTAGGTATGGGCAATCCGACTGGCCAATGATCCTGTCTTCCGCCCCGGAAAACTCCGGTTTACATCCTTCCCGTCTGGCACATCCCTAGAAAAATGGATAAATCCGAATATGTTTAGAATCGGTACTACAATCACGGCTCCCTTTTTTATGGCGAATTTGTTTTCTTGAAGCATCCTTCGTAAAGTCTCCACACCATTGATCTCATCGCCATGCAATCCCGCTTGGACCAAAACGGTTGGCCCCGCCCTTTTGCCATTGAATACATGCACGGGAATATCTATCAAAGTACCGGTTGGAAGTCGCGCAATGTTCAATTGCAACAGTTTATTTTCTCCCGGAGCAATGGTTTCACCATTTATGGTCAGCGTCTTATTTTCGTTTTCTGCGCCCATTCTTTTCTACAAACTGAATAATATGTTTGGCAACATTTACATTGGTTGCAGCTTCAATTCCTTTTAAACCCGGTGAAGCATTGACCTCTATCAGCAAAGGTCCTTTTTTGGAGCGGATAAGGTCCACCCCAGCCACTCCAAGCCCCAAGTGCTTGGTGGCATTTATTGCGATGAATTTCTCTTTTGGAGTCAATTTTACCGCTTCTGTCTCCGCACCGCGATGTACATTGGACCTGAAGTCATCCATATGGCTGGTCCGCTTCATGCTGGCCACCACTTTGTTGCCCACCACAATAATCCGAAGGTCCTCGCCATGGGCCTCTTCAATATATTCCTGTAGCAGAATACTGGTGTTCATATTGTATAAGGTATCGATAATGGATTTTGCCGATTTCTTGCTCTCGGCCAACATCACCCCTTTGCCTTGGGTACCTTCCTGTAATTTTATGATGACCGGTCCTCCTCCCAAAAGTTTGATCTGGTCTTCAACATTATGGGGATTGATGGAAAACACGGTTTCCGGTATGGGAATTCCCTTTCTGGCCATAATCTGCAACGTCCGAACTTTATTCCGAGCCCGGGTAATTCCCAATGACCTGGCCGTACTAAAGATATGGTTCATCTCAAATTGCTTGACAATGGCTGCGCCATGTCTTGTGACCGTAGTGCCAATTCGAGGAATAATGGCATCAAACTCATCGGTGATGTCTTCATCATCCAAATAAATTTGGGGCTTGTCCGCACCCAACTTTACAGAGCATTTTGTGTGGTCGATCATTTCAATATAATGCCCCGCCTCCTGTGCTTCTTGAGCTATCCTTCTTGTGGAATGTACATTGAGGCTTACGGATAAAATGGCAATGTCCATGGCATTAGGTTGGTTAAAATCTTCTGTAATATCGGTCAAAAATCCTAGAATAGATTCCTTCCCTACTAATTTTGAAATGAATAGTCTCCGCAAATCAATGTAACAAAACCTTTTCATTGATTTAATTTCGCACAAGCTTAAAATCAGTCTAAATAACTGGTTTTACGATGTTGAAAGCTTGTTAAAAACTTAACCGTACCGTAAATTTGTCAGAAAACCAGCACTAATGAGTGGATTGATAAAATCTTCAATTGCCCGCAAAGTGGTAATGGCGCTTTCGGGTCTTTTTTTGGTTGTTTTTCTCACACAACATTTTACCATTAATATTACTTCGGTCATAGATCCGGAAACTTTTAACTCTTGGTCCCATTTTATGGGATACAACCCTTTGGTACAATTTGTACTGCAGCCTATTTTGATTGCGGGCGTAATCATCCATTTTGTAATGGGTTTTGCGCTTGAAATTCAGAACAAAAAAGCCAGGGGAGGCAGTTATGTAAAGTACAAGGGCAGTGCCAATGCACCTTGGGTTTCCCGAAACATGATCTATTCCGGATTGGTGGTGCTTGCTTTCTTGGTATTGCACTTCTACGATTTCTGGGTACATGAGATGGCCTACAAATACATTGAGGTTTCCCCGGAAGATCCCACCCGATACTACCACGAAACCGTAGAAAAGTTTGAGCCGTTCTGGAGAACCATTCTTTACGTAGTGGCTTTTGTATTGTTGGCTCTTCACCTATGGCATGGGTTTGCTTCCTCGTTCCAAAGTATGGGATGGAACAACAAATACACGCCTGCCGTAAAGACATTCACTAAAATATTTTCGGTGGTCATTCCTTTGGGCTTTGCATTCATCGCCCTGTATCACCACTTTAACCCAATAACACATTAAGTATGGGCATATTGGATTCAAAAGTTCCATCTGGGCCACTGGCCGATAAATGGACCAAACATAAAAATGACATAAATCTTGTTAACCCTGCAAACAAAAGGAACATCGATATTATTGTTGTGGGAACAGGATTGGCAGGCGGTGCTGCCGCTGCAACTCTGGCCGAGTTGGGGTACAACGTAAAGACTTTCTGCTACCAGGATTCTCCACGTAGGGCGCACTCCATTGCTGCCCAAGGAGGTATCAATGCAGCCAAGAATTATCAAGGGGATGGTGACAGTAACTATCGTCTGTTCTACGATACCATAAAAGGAGGTGACTACCGCTCGCGTGAAGCCAATGTATACCGCTTGGCCGAAGTATCTGGAAATATCATTGACCAATGTGTGGCTCAAGGCGTTCCTTTTGCTCGAGAATATGGGGGCATGTTGGACAACCGTTCCTTCGGTGGGGTTTTGGTTTCAAGAACCTTCTACGCCAAAGGGCAGACCGGACAGCAATTGTTGTTGGGGGCCTACGCCGCTATGAACCGACAAATCAATCGAGGTAAGATTCAATCGTTTACCCGTCATGAAATGATGGATTTGGTTCTGGTGGATGGCAAAGCTCGTGGAATTATAGCCCGTGATTTGGTAACTGGTGAAATTGAACGACATAGTGGTCATGCTGTTGTGTTGGCCACAGGAGGTTATGGAAATGTGTTCTTCCTCTCCACAAATGCCATGGGAAGCAATGTAATGGCCGCTTGGCGGGCGCACCGTAAGGGGGCCTTCTTTGCTAACCCTTGTTTTACGCAAATCCACCCAACATGTATTCCCGTGTCCGGTGAGCATCAATCAAAATTGACTTTGATGTCCGAATCCCTTCGGAATGATGGACGTATTTGGGTACCAAAGAAAATGGAAGATGCCGTTGCCATTCGGGAAGGCAAATTGAAGCCAACAGAGATTGCCGAAGAAGATAGAGATTACTATTTGGAGCGAAGATACCCAGCGTTTGGTAACCTAGTGCCTCGTGATGTGGCCTCAAGAGCTGCCAAGGAACGTTGCGATGCCGGATTTGGGGTAAACAAAACAGGTGAAGCTGTTTATTTGGATTTCGCATCGGCGATTAAGCGATATGGAAAAGAAAAAGCCTTGACCTCCGGTATTAAAAATCCAGACGAAGCTACCATTATAAAATTGGGTGAAGAAGTTATCGAGGCTAAATACGGCAACCTCTTCCAGATGTATGAAAAAATTGTAGATCAAAATCCATATAAAACCCCAATGATGATCTATCCTGCGGTACATTATACCATGGGAGGTCTTTGGGTGGATTATAACCTGCAAACTACTATCCCCGGATGTTATGCGGCTGGTGAAGCCAACTTTAGCGACCATGGGGCCAACCGTTTGGGTGCTTCGGCCTTGATGCAAGGTCTGGCTGATGGTTACTTTGTACTACCGTACACTATCGGGGATTATTTGTCCCATGATATCCGTACCGGAAAAATCCCGACGGATTCCGAAGCATTTGATGAAGCTGAAAAGCAAGTCTGTGAACGCATGGAGAAACTGATGTCCGGCACCGGAATCCACTCCGTGGATTACTATCACAAAAAGTTGGGCAAGATCATGTGGAACAAGTGCGGTATGGCCCGAAATGCAAAAGAGCTTGAAGAAGCCATCAAGGAAATTGCAGCGCTTCGTAAAGATTTCTGGGAAAATGTAAAAGTTCCGGGAACCATCGATTCCAAAAATCAAGAATTGGAAAAAGCGGGACGCGTGGCCGACTTCTTGGAACTGGGTGAACTGTTCGCCAAAGATGCTTTGCACCGAAACGAATCGTGTGGGGGTCACTTCCGCGAAGAGTACCAGACCGAGGAAGGGGAGGCACTCCGAGATGACAAGAACTTTAAATATGTGGCCGCTTGGGAATACAAGGGCGAGCCCAAAGATGCCAAGTTGCACAAAGAGGATTTGGTGTATGAGAATATTGAATTAAAAACAAGGAGTTATAAATAGTTAAAAGTTGATGGTTGATGGAAAACCCATCAACGAACAACAAACAACGAACAACTACATAACTATGAAATTATATCTAAAAATATGGCGTCAAAAAGACGCATCTTCACCAGGTAAAATAGTTGATTATACCCTTGACGGTGTAGAAGGTGATATGTCTTTCTTGGAAATGCTGGATATCCTAAATGAAGAGTTGGTTTCCAAAGGAGAAGAGCCCGTGGAATTTGACCATGACTGTAGAGAGGGTATCTGCGGGACCTGTTCCTTGCAAATCAACGGAGAACCGCACGGCCCAGACCGATTGGTAACTACCTGCCAATTGCACATGCGTAAATTCAATGACGGCGATACGATTGTCATTGAGCCATTTAAAGCCAAGGCATTCCCGGTCATCAAAGATTTAATCGTGGACCGAAGCGCTTTTGAGAGAATTCAACAAGCTGGCGGTTATATTTCTGTGAACACTTCCGGAAACACTGTGGATGCCAATGCCATTCCCATTAACAAACACGACGCGGACGAAGCTATGGACGCCGCTACCTGCATTGGTTGTGGGGCTTGTGTAGCCGCTTGTAAAAACGCCAGTGCCATGTTGTTCACCTCAGCCAAAGTTTCGCAGTTTGCGTTGTTGCCACAAGGTAGAATTGAGGCGGTGGAGCGCGTTCAAAATATGGTCCGTCAAATGGACTTGGAAGGTTTTGGAAATTGTACCAACACCGGTGCTTGCGAAGTGGAGTGTCCTAAAGGCATTTCATTGACCAACATTGCCCGAATGAATCGTGAATATCTATCTGCTTCGTTGAAGGGATAGACACCATAACATTTCAATATATAAAACCCAAATTCCAATTGGAATTTGGGTTTTTTGTTGCTTTGGATATTGTCAGGTCGAGCGCAGTCGAGACCTCATTGCGCTTCAACTACGCTCAGCGCCCAAAAAAGCATTAGTGTAAATTCGTGATATTCGTGTCAAACAATCTTGTTGTCCACTAATAGATTCTTCGCTTTGCTCAGAATGATATTCTAACAGTTTACTTTTCATTGAAAACCTTCGTATATTCCCATATGCCCAAAAAATACAAGAAAGAGCGCATCCAAGTCCCTCGGTTCAATGAGGAGAGTGGATTTTATACCACCCCTGAGCGCTCCAAGATCATGGGCAAGATCCGGGGGAAGAACACCAAACCCGAATTGGCTTTTAGGAAAGCACTTTGGCAAGCTGGATATCGGTATCGTATCGATTACAAGAAACTCATTGGGAAGCCGGACATCGCCCTGAAAAAATATAAGACCGTGATCTTTATTGATGGAGAGTTCTGGCATGGGTACAATTGGGAGGAACGAAAGCACAAAATCAAAAGCAACCGCGAATTCTGGATCCCTAAAATTGAACGTAACATCCAGCGGGACGAGGAGGTGAACGAAGCATTGGAAAAAATGGGCTATACCGTGTTTCGATTTTGGGAAACCGAAGTGAAAAAAGATTTGGAACGTTGCTTGCAAAAAGTACTGAAAGTATTAAAAGAACATCAGGCCGATGATTGAACCAACATCTAAACTGCCACAGGTAGGCACAACCATTTTTACAACCATTAATCAACTGGCCCGTGCCCATAATGCCATAAATCTATCCCAGGGATTTCCCAATTTTGATCCAGACCCAGAGCTTCTTGAGTTGGTAAGTGAGGCTTTTAAAAAAGGGCATAATCAATATGCCCCCATGCAAGGGGTGCTTTCCCTTCGGGAAGCCATATCTGAGAAAATTGAGCGTTTGTATGGCCACTATTATCACCCCGAATCTGAAATCACCATTACAGCCGGGGCAACTCAGGCTATTTTTACCACCATTGCTGCTTTTATTCGGCCAGAAGATGAGGTCATCGTCATAGAACCCGCCTTTGATTGCTACGAACCGGCCATTTCCCTTTTTGGAGCCAAAAGTATTCCGTTGCCACTAGAGGGAAACGATTTTAAGATGAATTGGAGTGCCTTCAGGTCAACGATAAGCCCAAAGACCAAAATGGTCATCATCAACACGCCGCATAATCCTACGGGCACCATTTGGTCTGAAAATGATATGCTCCAGCTTCAAGAAATTTTAAGGGATACCAATATCATCTTATTGAGCGATGAGGTGTATGAGCATATCGTTTTTGATGGAGAGCTGCATGAGAGCGTGGCTAAATATCCAGATTTGGCGGCTCGAAGTGTCATCTGCTCTTCGTTTGGAAAAACATTTCATGCCACGGGTTGGAAAGTGGGGTATTGCGTGGCCCCAAAACCCTTGATGCTGGAATTCCAAAAAGTACATCAGTTCAATGTGTTTTCAGTGAACCATGCGATGCAGATTGCATTAGCTGAATATTTAAAAAATCCACAGCATTACGTAAACCTCGGTGGTTTTTATCAGGAGAAAAGGGATGTCTTTTTAAATACGATAAAAGGCTCCCGATTCAAAATGGTTCCTTCGGCTGGCACGTATTTTCAATTATTGGATTATTCGGATATCACGAACGAAAAAGATACAGTCTTTGCGGAACGATTGATAAAGGAGCATAAGCTTGCGAGCATTCCGGTCTCTGTATTTTGCAAAGCAGATTATGACAAGAAATTCCTGCGGTTTTGCTTTGCGAAGACCAACGACGTTTTGGAAAAAGCTTCGGAAATCTTGAATTCAATTTGAGTATTGAATGGCTACAGTTGCTTTTTCACAATCCTGAAAACCTGAAGCACATCGTCTAAGGGCAACTCAAAATCCTGGAACTCCGGAGAGGTGTTCAAATTATGGCATAGTAGCACAGTTTTTTCCTTGGAATACCCTGTAAGCTGCTTACAGATGATTCGGTCCTTGCAGACCAAGATATAAGATTTGTCCCAAAGGGTTTCATCATCCTTTGTAAAGGATTCCTTCTTAAGGCCCAATCCCAAGACAAATGCTTTGTTGGGAATGGCATTGAGGCTGTCATCATTCATGGAATCACCGGAAACCTCAAAAATGCGATGGGGTTCCTTCGCTAAAAAATCAATTACAAATGCAGATTGAAAGGGTATCCTACCCTGCTGCTTTTCCAAGCTTTCAATATATTTTTTATGCCATTCTACCATCACCAAGGGTGCCATCACCAAATATTTTCCATGATCCAAAGGATAAAAAACACTGCCATGTTTGGTAAAGGGTTGCTTCTTGGTATAGGATTCGCCCAAATCGTTCACCTCTTGCAGATAGAGTTCCGCAATGGTCATATCAAAAAAATTGGCAATCTTGGTGAGATTTTTAATGGGAATGTTAGCGTTCTTGCGCTCGTAAAGCTGAATGGTACGGAGGCTGACCCCAATTTCTTTACCCAATTTAGATTGGCTGATATTTTTTTTACGCCTTAACTGTTTAATTATATACATATATTCAGTATATTGTGTAATATTGTTACGCAATATGCACTAGCCGCAGCGATTCCGCCACTTTTCTGTAATTGGGTTACAAGCCAAATATAGAAAATAGGATGAGACCCCAGTAAAATAATTAGTAATCCTCTAAACTATTGAGATGGGATCTATTAAAAATCTAGGGTTGGTCATCAAAAGTGATGATATCTTTTCAAAAGAAGATTACGGCAAACCAATCAGTGAACGGCTTTCCGAAACTTTGCGACGAAATGTATCCAAAGACGATTATGCCAACATTGCTATTCGCTGCAGCATTAGCTTTTCAACCATTCGCGATGTGGTGTACCGAACCAACAGCCTTACCAAGGCCAATGCACAGGCTATTTCGTTATTGATTCATGCCGCTTTTGAAAACTCTATTGCCTACAAGTTGCGTTCGGAAGGTGATATTTTATTTTTGGAAAGCTTTTTAAAGGTCTAACCGAAGAAGCCAGTCCGTCTGTTTGTCTGTGCCAATATAGTAAGGGTGCTCCCCAAACTTTTGGAAGCCATGCCTTTGGTAAAAACGAATGGCCTTGGGGTTGTGTTCCCACACCCCCAACCATAAGTATTCTTTGTTGTGTTTTTTACCAAGATCCAAAATTTCATTGAGCATTTTGGCCCCCACCTTTTTCCCTTGGTATTCCTGTTTCACATAAATCCGCTCCAACTCCACAGCATTTTTGTCATGGACATCGGTTTGGGCGGCACCAATATTCAACTTAAAGTATCCTACCAAGGTTTCACCATCAAACACAAAATAGAAAATGGAATTGGGGTTCTTCAGTTCTTTTTCCAAACTTTCAGGACTGAACGCCTTTTGAATGTAGTCTTGGAAATCATCGGGATTATTATCCTTTTCAAAAGCAGCTGCAAAAGTATCTTTGGATATTTTCACCAACTCATCCAAATCAGAAGTTTGACACTCCCTAAAATTGAGGCCCATGATTACTTTTCCTCAAATTTATTCCAAAAAAAAGAGCCTAACAAAGTGTCGGCTCTAAGATTTTCAGGGGGAATATATGTTGGTCTAAAGCATAAAAAGCTTCTTAATCAATAACATAAATCCTGTGAAGAAATCGTTTCGGTACACTTGAACATTTTCGTCCATTGTGGTGTGGTTTAATTTGGCTGCCATGGTATAGTTTTATTAGGTGTTAATTTGGGTAAAAAATTCGATATAACCAAATATAAACTCGATGATCGGTAATTTAAAACTAATGTTGTGTAATGGTTTTATTTTGTTGTAAAAAAACGGTTGGTATTTGCTAAATCTTCATTTCGGGGATTTCTCCATCCACAACCAAGCTTCCTTCAGTGGCTTTCCGAATCTCTTCCACAGGTACTCCTGGTGCTCGTTCGAGAAGTTTAAAACCTTTGGAAGTCACTTCCAAAACGGCTAGGTTTGTCACTATCTTTTTTACACAGCCTACACCAGTTAGTGGAAGCGTACACCGTTTTAGCAATTTGGACTCCCCCGCTCTATTGGTATGCATCATGGCCACGATTATGTTCTCTGCGGATGCCACTAAATCCATAGCTCCTCCCATTCCCTTGACCATTTTGCCGGGAATCTTCCAATTGGCAATATCCCCATTTTCTGCCACTTCCATTGCCCCTAAAATGGTAAGGTCCACATGTTGTCCGCGAATCATGGAAAAGCTCAAGGCCGAGTCAAAAAAAGAAGCTCCCGGTAAGGTGGTGATGGTCTGTTTTCCGGCATTGATGATATCCGCATCTTCTTCCCCTTCAAAAGGAAAAGGCCCCATACCAAGCACCCCATTTTCACTTTGAAACTCCACACTAATATCATCACGAACAAAATTGGCCACCAAAGTTGGAATGCCAATGCCCAAATTGACGTAGTATCCATCCTTGACCTCTTTTGCAATCCGTTTTGCGATTCCGTTTTTATCCAGCATAACTATGATCTTTGTCTAACGGTTCGTTGTTCAATTCGTTTCTCGTATTTCTCCCCCTGAAAAATGCGCTGCACAAATATGCCGGGGATATGGATCTCATTCGGATCCAGACTTCCGGCAGGAAGGAGTTCCTCCACCTCAGCCACCGTAATCTTGGCGGCGCCGCACATACAGGGGTTAAAATTGCGAGCTGTTCCCTTGAAAATCAGATTCCCTGCCTCATCCCCTTTCCAGGCCTTCACAAAGGAGAAGTCAGCCTTGAAAGCTGGTTCCAGTACATACATTTTACCATCAAACTCTCGGGTTTCTTTTCCTTCGGCCACCTCGGTGCCATAGCCCGCCGGCGTATAAAAGGCAGGGAAACCAGCTTGGGCCGCCCTACATTTTTCAGCCAAGGTGCCTTGGGGAGTCAGTTCCACTTCCAGTTCACCACTCAACATTTGGCGTTCAAATTCATCGTTCTCACCCACGTAGGAGGATACCATTTTTTTAATCTGATGTTTTTGCAAAAGCAGGCCGAGGCCAAAATCGTCCACTCCTGCATTATTTGAGATACAGGTGATGTCCTTGATTCCCAATCTGACCAATTCCGAAATGGCGTTTTCAGGGATTCCGCAAAGGCCAAATCCACCCAGCATGAAGGTCATTCCATCGGCAACGCCTTCCAAGGCCTCTGATACATCTGAAACTGTTTTGTTAATCATATAGTGCTTTTTTCCTATTGTTTGAAAATACGATTAAAATAAAAAAGCCCCAAGACATTTTGTGCTTGGGGCTGCTATTTTTTAGGTTATAAGTAGTTAAAAATCGATGTCTTCCAAATCATCCTCCGTATCCAGGTCATCTTCCTCTTCTTGGGTTTGTTTGGAGCAATCTATATTGATGGTCATTTCTTCTGGCTCTTCAAAGGCATCTTTGGAAACGCCCAGTTCTTCATTGGCATAGTTCTTTTTCATATACAAGGCCCAAATTGGCAACGCCATGGATGCGCCTTGACCGTAGGTGAGGTTTGAAAAGTGAATGGACCGCTCCTCGCCCCCTACCCAAACTCCGGTCACCAAATTGGGCACCATTCCCATGAACCAACCGTCACTTTGGTTTTGGGTGGTTCCTGTCTTTCCAGCTATGGGGTTGGTAAGCTCATATGGATATCCAGTGATGATTTCTTTATACACAGTTTGTTCTTTAGCGAAGGTGTGTCTAAGCCTTCCCCCTGAACCGTACTGGGTGACTCCTTCCATGAGATTGACCATGGCATAGGCGACGTCTTTGCTCAAGACATCTTTGGTTTCTGGGGTGTACTCGTAGAGTACGGTTCCATTTTTATCCTCAATTCGGGTTACCATCACGGGTTTCACATATACGCCTTGGTTGGCAAAAGTACCATAGGCCCCTACCATTTCGTAGACATTGAAGTCATGGGTTCCCAAAGCAATGGACGGCACTTCAGGGATGTTTTTGTTTAGTCCCATGCTCTTGGCAATGGAAACCACAGATCCCGGCCCTACTTTGTCTATTAGCTGGGCGGTAATGGTATTCACCGAGTTGGCCAACGCTTTCTTTAGGGTAAGATTTTCCCCAGAGTATTTTCCATCGGAATTTTTAGGACACCACGCTTCCATATTGCCATGTTTGCCTGGTTCAATACAGTATTGGTTGTCTGGAAGGGTGTAGCAAGGTGAATAGCGTAATTGATCAATGGCTGCCGCATAAACAAAAGGCTTAAAAGTTGAACCTGCCTGCCGTGCCCCTTGGTAAACTTGATCATATTGAAAATGTTTATAATCAATTCCCCCGACCCATGCTTTTACGTGCCCTGTTTGAGGCTCCATGGACATCATGGCCGTTCGCAAGAAGGTCTTGTAATAGCGTATGGAATCCATTGGGGTCATTATAGTATCCTTTTCAAAGGAATCACTATCCCAATCAAAGACGGTCATTTCTGTCTTTTTGTGGAAAGTTGCTTGTATATCCTTCTCGGACATACCCTCCCGCTTTAGGTAACGCCATCTTGGGGATGCTTTCATGGCCCTATCCATAATGGTATCTACGGCTCCTTTTGACAAGTCCAAAAATGGCGTTGTTGGATTACGTTCTGGGGTGTTCTGGTGAAAGAATTCCGCCTGAAGATTTTTCATGTGTTCCTGCACGGCTTCTTCAGCGTTGCGCTGCATTCTGGAATCGACAGTGGTGTAGACTTTCAAACCATCCAGATAGATGTTCCATTTTTCGCCATCTGGCTTTGGATTTTCATTTACCCAACCGTTCAACCAGCGCTGAAGATACATCCTAAAATAGGTGGCCAATCCTTCCCGGTGCGATTCTGGGTTGAAATTGATGTTCATTTTTAGAGCCTGCAAAGAATCTTTTTCCTCCTCAGTGATATAATCATACTTGGCCATTTGACCCAAAACAGTGTTTCTTCGGCTAAGCACGAGTTCTTCACGCCGAATGGGATTATACAGGGATGAGTTCTTCAACATCCCTACCAAAACGGCTGACTCCTCCGTTCTTAGTTCATAGGGTTCTTTTCCAAAATAAATCCTGGAAGCGGAACGGATACCGTCAGCCGCATAACCAAAATCATAGATGTTAAGGTACATGGCTATGATTTCCTCTTTGGTATAGTTTCGTTCCAAACGCGTGGCAATGACCCATTCCTTTATTTTTTGGGTAACAGCTTCCATAAGGTTTCTGGAACGCACCCCAACAAAAAGTTGACGGGAAAGTTGTTGTGAAATGGTACTTGCCCCTCCTTTGGTCCCCAAAAATAGAATTGCCCGCAAAGTACCGCGTGCATCTATGCCAGAATGATCGTAATACCTAGCATCTTCCGTAGCAACAAGGGCATCGACCAAATTTTGTGGTAAGGTGTCGTAATCAACCCAGGTTCTGTTGTCATCCAAATAGAGTTTCCCCAAAGTTTCACCATCTGAGGAAATAAACTCCGTGGCCAAGTTGGTCTCGGGGTTTTCCAAACGTTCAAAGGTTGGCATTTCTCCAAATGCTCCCCATGATGCCAATAGAAAAATGAACATGACCACCAAAACGCCGGACCCAAAAAGTATCCAGAACCACTTAATAAATTTAAAATATCCCTGCTGCTGTTTCTTTTGAGCCTTCTTTGCCATTGCTTTTATTGGGTACTTTTTTCTATTTGCAAACCAACATCTGTAATGCCGTCCAGAATATGAACGCCTTCCACACTGCC
Source organism: Muricauda sp. MAR_2010_75 (assembly GCF_000745185.1). Taxonomy (NCBI): domain Bacteria; kingdom Pseudomonadati; phylum Bacteroidota; class Flavobacteriia; order Flavobacteriales; family Flavobacteriaceae; genus Allomuricauda; species Allomuricauda sp. MAR_2010_75. Next base: position 1,500,971 of record NZ_JQNJ01000001.1, on the reverse strand, counting down.
ATTCTTGCGCATGGCATGGGAAATATTCATCTTATATACGCCAGAATCTGGAAAAACGACGTTTTCCCGGAACCAAAGTTTGTTCTCCTTAACACTTCCAAGGCCCTTTCCCAACCATTGGCCCGAAGGTTCGGTCATTCTGTACTCCAATGTATCTTTTATAGTATTGCCACTTGGAGATTCCAATTCCGTAATCAAAAAAAGATTGCTGAAGGGGAAGGTATCATCGTTTCGTATGTTGATGAACAAGTTGTGGGGAGTGATGGAATCCATCCCAGAAAACTCAAAGTGGACTACCTTGTCCACTTCCCATTTCCCATCTTTCAAAGGTTCATATTCTGAAAAGACCATCTTGTCATTGCAGGACCAGAACAGAGCCAATATTAGGAGGGAAAGTAGGCTATTTTGCATTTGATGATGCTTTAGATTTAGGCTTTCTGCGCTTCTTGTTATTTCTTCGTTTCTTTTTCTTGGGCCTATCAAATCGGGTGAGGCTATCCTGACCCACTACATTTTCAAAGGCCATTTTTTCATCGCTTACATTGTCCTCGGCATATTCTTCAAGACTGGCAATCTTTTCATTTTTCTTGTTGAGCTCCAAAATCTCAAGCACTTGTTCCTTGTGCAGAGCATGCCATGTGGCGGGATCATCTTTATAGGAAAACCAAAGTGTCTCTTTAAAAATATCCGCTTTTTGGCAAAAGGCCAATCCTTTTTTGGTCAACAATTTGCTGTCTTGTGGAGGGAAATCTTTCAATGCCTCCAAATACATGTCCAGTTCATAGTTGAGGCAACATTTGAGCTTACCGCACTGACCTGCCAATTTCTGCGGATTCAATGCCAATTGTTGATATCTTGCGGAGGCTGTACTCACCGATCTAAAGTCGGTTAACCAGGTGGAGCAACACAATTCCCTTCCGCAGGAGCCAATGCCCCCTAACCGCTGCGCTTCTTGACGATAGCCTATCTGTCGCATTTCAATACGGATCCCAAAGGCTTTGGCCATGTCTTTGATCAACTGCCTAAAGTCCACGCGATCTTCTGCGGTGTAGTAAAATGTGGCTTTGGAACCATCACCCTGAAATTCCACATCGCTAAGTTTCATTTCAAGTCGGAGAGAGATGGCTATTTCCCGGGAACGCTTCTTAATTTCCTCTTCTCTATCCCGGCATTTTTGCCAAACATCAATGTCACGCTGTGTGGCCTTTCTGTAAATCTTTGGAATGGAATTGTCGTCCGGCGCTACTTTTTTTCGTTTCATCTGCACCCGAACCAACTCTCCTGTGAGGGTTACCATGCCCACATCGTGACCGGATTTTGCCTGGGTGGCCACAACATCGCCTATGGACAAGGGAAGATTGTCCACATTTCTGTAAAATTCCTTTCTACTATTCTTGAAACGTACCTCAACGCAATCAAAGGGTTTTTGACCGTTGGGCAACGACATATTGGAAAGCCAATCGAAGACCGTTAGCTTGTTACAACCATCAGTGCCGCAAGTCCCATTGTTCTTGCAACCACGCGGTTGTCCATCCTTGCCGGTTGAACAACTGCTACACGCCATATTTAATATCTTGATTTAAGGAAGTATAGGATAACATCCTTAAATAGGGTTCATAAAAATTACTAATTGTAAATATAGTATAATTTATGGGGGTATTGAAATGCTATTTCTTGTATTTCAAAACCGGGGAACGCCCTTTTTTAAAAATCTTGTTGCTGACCACCTTTCCCTTGCGCAACTTTTTTTGTTCTTCATAGGGCAGTGCATGGATTTCCTTACATTCCACAGAGCAGCAATTGTCCATAGCAGCGGCACATTCATCACACTGGATAAACAACAAATGGCATGCTTCATTGGCACAGTTGACATGGGTGTCGCAAGGTTTTCCGCATTGATGGCAGTGGGCGATGACATCTTCTGAAATACGCTCTCCTCGCCTGTGGTCAAAAACAAAGTTTTTCCCCAAAAACTTGTTCTCTAGCTTCTTGTCCTGTACTTGGCGGGTATATTCTATGATGCCCCCTTCCAATTGGTATACATTTTTAAACCCTTTGTGCTTGTAGTAGGCGCTTGCCTTTTCACAACGGATTCCACCGGTACAGTACATGACCAATTTTTTATCCTCTTTGTGTTCGGCCAAATCTTGCTCAATAACGTCCAATGAATCCCGGAAGGTGTCCACATCTGGAGTAATGGCATTTTTAAAATGGCCTATCTCGCTTTCGTAATGGTTTCTCATGTCTACCAACACGGTATCAGGATCTTCAATCAGTTCGTTGAACTGTTCGGCCCCTACATGGATACCTTTGTTGGTGACATCAAAGGTGTGGTCATTGAGGCCATCGGCCACAATTTTATCACGAACTTTAACCTTCAATTTCAAGAAGGATTTATTGTCCTGCTCTATGGCGATGTTCAACCGAACATTTTCCAAAAAGGAGATACTGTCCAAATGGGCCTTAAAATCCGTGAAGTTTTCGGCTGGTACTGAGAGTTGTGCGTTGATTCCTTCATGGGCCACATAAATTCGACCCAAAACCTCCATTTGGTCCCAAGCAATAAAAAGATGATTTCTCAGAATCTGGGGGTTTCCAATGTGTGCATATTTATAGAAAGAGATGGTAAGCCGATCTTTTCCGGCTTCCTCAATAAGCTTTTCCCTTTCCTTTGCACTTAATGTATTGTACAGTTGCATGCTATACCAATAGTTAAGATTAAAGAATGGTTTATTGTAAAATCTGGTGCAAAGATAAAAATTCCTGATAGGTAAAAAGAAAAAGGGCCTCTATTAACTAGAAGCCCTTTAAAACCACCTTAAACTTTTTCACAGCTATATTTTCTCCCCTACCTTGATCGAGCTGAAGTCAGCTCTATGGATATTGAGTTAGTACCCCTTAGATTCAATTCGTACAAAAAGGTTGCGTGGCTTTTGTCGTATGTGGAAAGAAATGGTAATTTAGCCTTCCTAATATCGAGAACCATGAGCAACGAAAAAGAAGCAAAATTAAAAGCCCTCAAACTAACGCTGGATAAACTGGATAAGACCTACGGTAAAGGTGCCGTCATGAAAATGGGCGATAGTGTAGTGGAAGATGTTGAGGCAATACCTTCTGGATCGTTGGGATTGGACATTGCCCTTGGTGTGGGTGGATACCCTCGTGGACGGGTCATTGAAATTTATGGTCCAGAGTCATCCGGTAAGACCACATTGACCTTGCATGCCATTGCCGAGGCACAAAAAGCAGGGGGTATTGCTGCCTTTATTGATGCAGAACACGCTTTTGACCGTTTCTACGCCAAAAAATTGGGCGTGGATATTGATAACCTCATCATATCTCAGCCAGACCACGGTGAACAGGCCTTGGAGATTACAGAGAACTTGATTCGCTCTGGAGCCATTGACATTGTTATTGTGGATTCTGTTGCTGCCCTTACGCCAAAAAGTGAGATCGAAGGCGAAATGGGAGATTCCAAAATGGGTCTCCATGCACGTTTAATGTCGCAGGCCCTCAGAAAATTGACCTCAACCATCAGTAAGACCAAGTGTACCGTAATTTTCATTAACCAATTGCGTGAAAAAATAGGGGTGATGTTCGGCAATCCCGAAACCACTACGGGTGGAAACGCCCTTAAATTTTATGCGTCTGTTCGGTTAGATATCAGAAGGTCAACTCAAATTAAAGACACTGAAGGTGATGTGCAAGGAAACAAGACGCGCGTAAAGGTGGTGAAGAACAAAGTTGCGCCTCCGTTCAGAACAGCAGAATTTGATATAATGTATGGCGAGGGAATCTCTAAAATTGGGGAAATCCTGGACTTGGGCGTTGCCTATGAGATTGTAAAGAAAAGTGGTTCGTGGTTCAGTTATGGAGACACCAAGCTGGGGCAGGGAAGAGACGCCGTAAAAGCATTGTTAATGGACAATCCTGAACTTTCCGAAGAATTGGAAGGCAAGATCAAAGAAGCCATTTCCGCAGTTAAAGCATAAGTTGGCCCTATTTTTTTGGGGTTTAACTTTTGCTTGTGAAAATCCTACGCAACCCTTGTCTATACTGCTCATCTAGGGATAAAAAAGGATTTTTATGGTAAGAAAATTGTTGATGCCCTTGATTTTTCTAGTGGCAGCTTTATGGCTCAGTTCATGTGAACTGGATGATGACACCCCAAATTTTTACTTTACTTCATTGGATGTTGTGGATGTTGATATGCCCGAATCCTTTGAGCTCAACGAAATCTACGACATAGATGTCACCTACAGAAGGATGGATGGTTGTACCTATTTTGAAGGCTTCGATGTTGTAAAAACAGGAGAGACCGATCGTGAAGTGGTTGTGGTTGGATCCAGATTAACAGATGAGGACCTAGCGTGCACCCAAGCGGTTGAAGAAGTTGTTGCAACCATGCAGTTCCATGTAATCTTTACTGGGGAATATCATTTTAGGTTTTATGCTGGGGAAAATGAAAATGATGAACCTATCTACTTGGAATATGATGTTCCTGTGGTAGGCGAGGCAAGTACAAACTAAACACATCAATACTCCAAAATTGACCAACATTTGGATCTTGAAGAGCTGATACATAAATGTAAAAAAGGAGAACGGCAGGCACAAGCTGAACTATACCGGAAATATTCCGGTATTCTTTTCGGTATGTGTCTCAAGTATTCCAAAAATAAAACTGAGGCGGAGGACAATCTCCATGACAGTTTTATGACCATTTTCAGCAAGATAGACCAATATGGCTTTCAAGGTTCCTTTGAGGGTTGGATCAAGCGGATTACCGTAAATACCGTACTGCAGAAGTACCGAAAAGAACAGCACCTCAATGTAGTTTCAGAAAATATTGGTGAAGAAACTGATGTGGATGCCGAGGGGACGGACATAAGCCTGTCCACCCTTTTGGGATATATTCAAGAGTTGCCGAACAAGTATAGACTTACCTTCAACCTTTATGTGTTGGACGGGTATAGTCACAAGGAGATAAGTGAGATGTTGGGGACATCCACGGGAACCTCAAAGTCGAATCTGGCCCGTGCCAAAATGATCTTGAGGGAAAAAATAGAAAAGGAAAAAATAAACATTGCTTAAAGAGCTTAACGATGGGGAAAAAGAATTTAGAGCAATTGTTCAGGGAGACCTTTGAAGGGTTTCAGGAAGTTCCAGATGATAAGGTCTGGGATTCCATTGAGGCTTCCTTGAACAAGAAGAAACAGAAAAAACGCTTGGTTCCACTTTGGTGGCGACTGGGTGGAGTAGCCGCGGTATTGGCTGTTTTGTTGTACATCATCAATCCCTTTGAAAATGCACAACAACAAAACGAAATCATTGTCACCGATGCGGAGACCAATGTAGAGCAAGAACAGACCAACCAAGAAAATCAAGCTGTTGACCCTTCTTCCATTACAAATGGCACAGAAAGCTTGGTTGAAACATCTTCTGAAACAGAGGGAAGGGAAAACCAAGATGAGCAGGGTTCCATCAACTCCAACCAAAGTCTTAACTCCAATCAACAACAAGTGGCCAACAACGATGTGATGGAAAAAAGCGGGATCAAAAAACAAGATGCTATTTCTCCTTCTCAAAACACAGAAGGGGCAGCAATTGTGGCCATGTCTGATAACAAAATGGAAGAGAAATCCATCGAATCCGATAAGCGGAAAGAAAATCTTGCAAATGCCATTTCCAATAACAACCAGGGGATTGCCAATGAAGATTCCCTTGACAAAGCAGCTCAGAGCGAAGCATTTCAAAAAGTGATGGAGCAGCAAAAAGAAGAGGCTGTGGCCACAAATGAAGAAAAAGAAGAGGATAACGGTGGCAAGTCCATTTTTGATGCCATTAAGGAGCAGGAAGAGGAAGAAATCATCACGGACAATGTTTCTTCTGGCAAATGGTCGGTTGGTCCATCGGTGGCTCCGGTATATACAAGTGCCTCCGGAAAAGGTTCACCAATCCACTCAGATTTTGCCTCGAACTCCAAATCAGGAAACCTGAATTTAAGCTACGGTCTTTCGGTGGCTTATGAAATTGGAAAAAAGCTGAAGATACGCTCAGGAGTGCACCGGGTAAATTATGGTTACGACACCAATGATGTGCTATTTTCTTCCTCGGCAAGATCTGGGTCCAGTGATAAATTGGCCAATATCAATTATAGTCAAAAGGCTGAGACACTCGTTGTACAAAGTAAGAACAGTCTCCCAAGCAACATTCCTACCGATGCGTTCTTAGAGCTCTCCTCCAATGAAATTCCCGTTTTGGATGGAAAAATGGTGCAGCAATTGGGCTATATAGAAGTACCGGTAGAACTGAACTATGCGCTCATTGACAGAAAATTCGGTGTTGACCTCATCGGAGGAATGAGTTCTCTTTTCCTTGTGGACAATTCCGTTTTGGTAGAGTCTGAAGGTTTAGTGACCGAGGTGGGCGAGGCCACCAATGCTAACGATGTAAACTTTAGTGCCAATTTTGGAATGGGACTCAATTACGACTTCTCTCCCAAAGTACAGCTTAGTGTAGAGCCGGTTTTTAAATATCAAATGAATACATTTTCTAAAACTGCAGGTGAATTTCAACCCTTTTCCATTGGAATATATAGCGGTGTAAGTTTTAAGTTTTAGGAACTAAAGATGTTGGTTAGGAAGATTGCCCCTTTAGGCAATCAGATTAGCGCCCTGTTCTATTGACGGGGCGTTATCTTTTTAAAGGCGTAATGCCCAAACACCAAGTTAAGTGTGCTATTTTAAAAATTTAGTACTTTGCCTTTCAATAGTAAACCCAATTATTTGAAAAACAATCAGTTCGAGGATATTCTCATTTACTTCTCAAAATCATTGTTGGGAAAAGAAGACGAGGGTGAAATATTATGGGACCTTGCCAAAAACTGCATTTCAAAATTGGGTTTTGTGGATTGCGTGATCTACCTCATTGACCATGACAACAACCTACTCATCCAAAAAGCGGCCTATGGCCCTAAAAACCCAAAGGACCAAACGCTGTATAAACCTGTTGAAATTTCTATCGGGGAAGGAATAACCGGCCATGTAGCAAAAACCGGTGTGGCGGAAATTGTAAATGACACTTCCACAGACTCAAGATACATAGAGGATGATGAGGTACGGCTCTCGGAAATCTGTGTGCCCATCATCTATGAAAGCACTATTTATGGTGTTATCGATTGTGAGCACCCCAACACCAATTTTTTTAACTCCCATCACTTGAAAATGCTTTCGGCCATTGCATCTATCTCTGCCATAAAAATAAAAAGCGTACGGGCCACAAAAGCGCTGTTGGATGAACAAAGCAGACTCTACACCATAAAGGAAGAAATGTTGGAGTTGAAGCTTAAAGCCCTGAACTCACAAATGAACCCACATTTTGTGTTCAACGCGCTGAACGCCATTCAATATTTTGTTGCTTCTGAGGACAAAAGGGTGGCCTTGGACTACTTGTCCACCTTCAGCAAACTTATACGGTTTTATTTGAAGCAAATAGAGCATGATACCGTTGTGCTGGCTGATGAAATAGAAATGCTGCATGGATATCTTAAGCTCCAAAAACTTCGGTACGATGGTTCCTTTGAATATGCCATCCATACAGAACCTAGCCCAGAACAGATGACCGATGCCGTTATTCCTTCCTTTATAATCCAGACCCTCTTTGAGAACATTATAGAGAAGGCCATGTCAAACATTGAAAAAGGACATGTTTTTAATGTAACGTTCACCGTTTCGGAAAACAACGTTGCTTTAAAGGTTCTCCATCAGTGTCCAAGTACTGGATTACACATTGCCAACCAACCCGAATATAGGGAGGGAATTTTAAAGTGGCAGGATCATGTGCGTCTTCTGAATACCGTGAAGGACTACCATATATCCAGTGATGTTTCCATTACGGATAACAATGAACAATATGAGAGCATTATCTCCATAAAACTGCCCAACCTTAACCCGTAAGCTCATTTAGGATCACCTCCCTTACCTCCTCTCGAAGCGTTGATTTTTCTTCCTCGCCAAGAATTCCCGTTTCAATAAAACGATGCACTTTGGCCCGTATCCTTCCAGGTCCCCCACTCAAAAAAGTAAATGAAAATCGTTTTTTGTTGTCATGAAAAGTAATGGGCACTACGGGAATCTTATGGGCAATGGCCATTTTAAAGGCCCCGTCTTTGAACTCATCCAAAACAACGTGCTCTTCGGGTACACCACCTTCAGGAAATATGCAAATGCTCAACCCTTGGTTCAACCTTCGTTGGGCCCGCCGGTATACTCCGGTTCTGCTTTTAATATTATCCCTATCCACCATAATACAAACCCGTTTGTAGAAAAATCCGAAAATGGGAATTTTTACCAGTTCTTTTTTTCCCACAAACACAAAAGGGTTCTTGCTCACCAGAAGCATCAGCATAATATCCAACATACTGGCATGGTTGGCCACCAACATATAGCTTTTGCCTTTTTCCATGTGTTGTTCCCTTTCAATTTTTGGAAAACACCCCATACCGTACAAAATGAGTCTGGCCCAAAAATTCCTTGCCAACCAGAAAAATTGGGGGTAGGTATGCTCCGAAAGGGTCAGCAACAACAAAATGGGAAAAAACAAAAAAATGGGAACTGCAACCAAAATATAGAACCACACCCTATACAATACATACCCTACATTTCTGATTGCTACGCGCATACTCCAAAAGTAGAATTTTTGAATATCTTTATAAGACTAACCATTTAAAACTTAGAATATGGGTATTTTGTATGCGTTATTGATTGGCGCTCTTGCTGGATGGCTTGCGGGCAAAATTATGAAAGGGGGCGGTTTTGGCCTTCTTTTGAATATTATTTTAGGAATTGTTGGGGGCGTTGTGGGCAATTGGCTCTTTGGTGCGCTTGGCATCCATATTGGATCAGGGGTTATTGGCCACCTCATTACTGGGGTCATTGGTGCCGTGGTAATTCTTTTTATTGCTGGCCTCTTTAAAAAATGAGTTTGATAAAAATCCAATTATAAGCGGCCAAGGCCGCTTTTTTTATATGCCCGGGATGCGTACTTTTACGGGCAAAAATAAAGCATGGCCCGAATTCTGACCGGAATCCAAAGTACAGGAACACCCCACTTGGGAAATATTTTGGGAGCAATTAAACCTGCCATTGAAATGGCGCAAGACCCCAAAAACGATTCGTTTCTTTTTATTGCGGATATGCATTCGCTCACACAGATTAAAGATGGGGAGTTATTGCGAAACAATACGTACGCCATTGCTTCCGCATGGCTGGCCTTTGGATTGGATATCGACAAAACTGTTTTTTACCGCCAGAGCGATGTTCCACAAACCGCTGAGCTGGCTTGGTACCTCAGTTGCTTTTTCCCTTACCAACGTTTGACCTTGGCCCACTCTTTTAAGGACAAGGCAGACCGGTTGGAAGATGTCAATGCCGGATTGTTCACCTACCCCATGCTCATGGCCGCAGATATTTTGCTGTACGATGCGGATATTGTTCCCGTAGGGAAAGATCAGTTGCAACACTTGGAAATGACCCGCGATGTGGCCGCCCGTTTCCATAATCAAATGGGGGAAACCTTTGTAATGCCCGAGGCCAAAGTGCATGAACAGACCATGTATGTTCCCGGAACCGATGGTGAGAAAATGAGCAAGAGCCGGGGTAACCTCATCAACTTGTTCCAACCCGATAAAAAATTGCGCAAACAGATTATGGGCATTGTTACGGACAGTACACCCATGGAGGAACCCAAAGACCCAAGCACCGACAATGTGTTTGCCTTATATAAATTACTGGCTTCCCAAGAGCAGATTGAAGAAATGAGCGCCAACTACTTGGCTGGGAATTACGGATACGGCCACGCCAAACAGGCGTTGTACGAGCTTATTTTGGAAAAATACGAGGAGCCCCGCGAAAAATTTGATTATTACATGAACCACCTCAACGAAGTGGATGAGGCCCTTGCCGTTGGTGCTGAAAAAGCCAAAAAAGTGGCCAATGGTGTTTTGGAACGTGTGCGGGAGAAGTTGGGGTATTAATTGCTCATTGTTTATTGTTCATTGTTCATTGTTCATTGTTTAAATCGCTTCAAATAGTTTGCCGGGCAATGGACGGATCACACCCTTCATTTCCATGCCCAACAATGTGGAAGAGGTTTTAAAAATGGGCAAATTACACGCCAAAGCCACGGTGTCCAGTAGTTGTTTTCCGTTCAATTGCAGGTAGGAGTAGATTGACTGTTCTGTTTCATCCAACTCGATGAACAGCTGCTTTTGCACCGAAGATTCCTCCTTTTTTTCCTCCAAATCCCATCCCAAAAGATACACCAGCTCTGCTGCCGAGGTCAATAGATGGGCTTTTTGCCGTTTTATCAGGTCATTACACCCCTTGCTGAACTTATCCGAGTATCTCCCCGGTACGGCAAACACTTCTCTATTATACCCATTGGCTAAATCTGCGGTGACCAAGCTGCCTCCTTTTTCTGCAGATTCCACTACCAAGGTTGCCTCACTCATTCCAGCTATAATCCGATTGCGTTTTAGGAAGTTCTCCCGATCAGGGTTGCTGGAACTCCAAAACTCGGAGATGAAACCTCCCTTTTGTTCCATCTTGGGAATGAATTTTTTGTGAGTCTTTGGATAGATTTGATTCAAGCCATGGGCCAAGCAGGCAATGGTTTGTAATCCATGATCCATAGCCGCTTTTTGAATTGCGATATCCACCCCATAGGCAAATCCACTTACAATAATGGGGTCCAGTGGGGCAATCTCCTCAATAAAGGCTTCGCAAAAGGAAGAACCATAGTTGGTAATGTTCCGGGTACCCACCACACTGATGATTCTTTTTTGGTTCAAATTGATGTTTCCTCGCTGAAACAATAAAATTGGGGCATCCTTACAATGCTTCAGGAAGGCCGGATAGTCGTCATTCATAAAATAGGACAGGGCGATGTCTTCTTTGCATATAAATTGATATTCCGCTTCGGCCTCATCCAAATAGGCCGTATCAAAAAGACCATTCAAAGTGAATGTCCCAATCCCTTCAATTTTTAGCAGGTGTTGCTTTTTTTCCTCAAAAACAGCAATTGGACTGCCACAATGCGCAATTAATTTTTTGGCAGTAACATCGCCAATATTTGGGATGGCCTGCAAGCGCAGCGCCGCAATAATTTCAGGTTCAGTCATTTGATTTGGGCGTCAAAGTTGTCCACAAAATACAGATTTTCAAATGTTAATAAAAAGTTATCCTGCTTATTTTGTGCTCTTGCTTTTTTTATAATATTTGTGGCTATGCGGATTGACTCCTACATCGAAAAACTCCTGTTTGAATACAACTGTGTCGTGGTCCCCGGTTTTGGGGCTTTTTTGGCGCATGGAAAATCCGCTGAAATCAATACGGCCACCAACACCCTGATTCCTCCATCCAAGTTAATTTCCTTCAATGCCCAATTGTCCAAAAATGATGGGCTATTGGTATCGCATATTGCAAAGGAAAAAAAGTTGGGATATGAGGAACTGCTTCAAGAAGTGGAAAATGTTGCTGAGGAATGGAACAAAAAATTGCATCAAGGCGAGAACTTGGAACTTTTTGGAGTTGGGAGGCTTTGGCTCAATCGTGAACAACGCATTCAATTTGAGCCCGAGAACAGAATCAATTATTTGACTTCGTCATTTGGACTATCCTCATTTTCGGCAACGCCCATTCAACGTGAAGTATTGAAGGAAGAGGTTGAGGAATTGGAAGAAAAGATTCCGTTCATCATCACTCCGGAAAAACGCGAGGAGACTTCGTTTAGACCATGGTTAAAATATGCTGCCATTTTCCTTTTGGCCATTTCTTTGGGTGTAACTTCATACCGAACTTACGGTGATCTTCAACAAAAAGAGGTGGCCGCACAACAAGATGCCCAACAAGAGGTGTCCCGATTGATTCAGGAAGCCACTTTCTTTGAAAGTGCCCCTTTGGAGCTTCCGGCCATCAACATCAATGTCAGTAAAAAACAATTGGGCAAACACCATGTTATTGCGGGTGCTTACCGAATGGAAGAAAATGCTGAAAAACGGGTGAATCAACTCAAGGAAAAAGGGTATAGTGCTTTTTATTTGGGCGTCAACAAATACGGACTTCACCAAGTGGCCTATGATAGTTTTGAGGACCCCAAAGATGCATTGGTTTTCTTGAGAAAGGTAAAAGCCACAGAATCACGCGATGCGTGGTTGCTTTCCGAGAAATAAGCCTTCTTTTCTTTAAAACGATTCCCTACTTCAATATCTTTGCGCAAAATCACATGGTATGCGCGCTAAAACTCCCAATGAATCACGCACGGTAATGACCGATTTGGTATTGCCCAGCGAGACCAACCCCTTGAACAATCTTTTTGGAGGGGAACTCTTGGCCCGAATGGACCGGGCTGCCAGTATTTCGGCCCGTAGACATAGCCGAAGGATTACGGTAACCGCTTCAGTGAACCATGTGGCCTTTAATCGCGCTGTACCACTGGGAAGTGTGGTGACCGTGGAAGCGGCTGTTTCACGCGCGTTTAAAACCTCCATGGAAATTTTTATTGATGTTTGGATCGAGGATCGTTTTACTGGAGAGCGAACCAAGGCCAATGAGGCCATTTACACCTTTGTGGCGGTAGATGATACCGGAAAACCCACCGAAGTCCCTCCTTTGGAGCCTGAGACCGATTTGGAAAAGGAACGTTATGCCGCTGCATTACGGCGCAAGCAATTGAGTTTGGTACTTGCCGGGAAAATGAGGCCTTCCGATGCCACGGAGCTTAAGGCATTATTTACTTCATAAATTTTAAAAATCGAAATTGTTGGGGTCGGGGCCAAATCGTTTGCCACGATCCAAGCTGTCCAATAGTTTCACATCTTCCACACTGAGTTCAAAATCGAAAAGGTCGGCGTTGGCAATAATGCGGTTTTTATTGGACGATTTTGGAATAGTGACCACTCCTTTTTGAAGGTCCCATCGCAAAACAATTTGTGCAATGGTCTTGTTATACTTGGCCGCTAAATCCTTCATGATGTCCAAGTCGAAAATATTGCCCTGCATGAGCGGGGACCAGGCTTCGTATTGAATCCCTTTTTCTGTACAAAAATCAATAAGGTCTTGTTGCACCAAGTACGGATGGAATTCCATCTGGTTCACCATTGGCACAATTTCGGCCAAGGTCAATAAGTCTTCCAAATGATGCTGTAAAAAGTTGCTGACGCCAATGGCGCGAATCCTTTTTTCTTTATACAATTTCTCTAATGCCTTCCAGGTTTCTTTAGAAAACTCTTCCTTGGGCCAATGTATCAGGTACAGGTCGAGATAATCGGTGCCTAAACGCTTAAGGCTTTCATCAAAAGCCTTTAACGTATTCTCATAGCCTTGTTCCGAATTCCAAACCTTGGACACCAAAAAAACATCCTCTCGGTCCACATCGCTTTCTTTGATGCCGGTACCTACACCGTTTTCATTATGGTAAAATGAGGCGGTATCAATGTGCCGATATCCATGGTTCAGGGCATCCTTTACCGCGTTGATGACCTCACGTCCATCTTCAGATAAATAAACCCCTAACCCCAAATAGGGCATCTGGACCCCGTTGTGCAATTCAAACGTTCCTTGTAGGTTGGTAATTTTCTTCATGTGTTACAATTGATATATCCAATCCTCCGGATTGAGTCGATTGGAATCTTGATACAAATAAAATTTCAATTTTGTGCTGCCATCAGACCGATTGGTATAAATATCGCCCAACACCTCCTTTGCGGCCACTTTATCCCCCTTCTTTACATATAAGGTAGATAGATTATAGTAGGTGCTGATATAATTTCCGTGTTTTACGGTTACGCCCTTGCTTCCTCCGGGAACGGAGATTATGGCTATGACCTCTCCCTCAAAAATAGCCCTGGCTTTACTGCCCTTGTCGGTGGTAATGGTAACACCGTTATTTTGATGTTTGATGCCCGGATAAAGCTTGTCGGCATATATGCCATAGCCTTGACTTTTTATGCCCTTTTCCACTGGCCAAATAAGTCTTCCTTTATTGGCTGAAAAGTTATCCGCCACCAATTTGGCCTCCGGGGTCAAGGCAAACCTTGCGCTACTGGCATTGCTATTCCCAGAACTTTTGTTGGAACTGGCTATGGCGCTTCGTATCAAGCGCTCGATCTCTCTTTCAATCCTGCGGGCCTCCTTTTGTTTTTCGGCTATGGCGGCGGTATATTTTGCTTCGTTCTGCCGAATACTTCTCAAAAGGTCCCGTTGTGATTCCACTTCCTTTGAAAGTTCTTCCTTGGCCTTGGTGTTTTCAGCCACAAGTTGGTCTTTTTGTTTACGCTGCTCAACCAAATCCTTATTTAATTGAGCAAGCTCTTCGGTTTTTTTGATGATGCCCTCTCCCTGTTTCTTTCTATGTTTGGCATATTGTTGCATGTATTGCAACCGCTTAAACGCTTGGAAGAAATTTTCAGCAGACAACAAGAACATCAGCCTATTGCTCTGGGATTTATTCTGATAGGTTTTTTGAATAAGGTTGGCATAATCCTCTTTCAAAATTTTTAGGTCTTCCCGAAGTTTGCTGATGTTTCTGATATTGACATTGATTTGTCGGTTCAGCAGATTGGATTGTTGATTGGTGACGCGAATCAGCTCTTGACGGACATTGATTTTATTGTCCAGCGCCTCCATTTGATCCAAAATGGTACCTTTTTCCTTGCGTTCGGCAAAGAGCAGTCTATTTATTTCCTTGATTTCTTCCTGTAACCGTTCCCGTTTTGCCTCAAGTGCCTTTTGTTCGCTGGTCTGAGCGTATCCAGAAAATGAAATAAAAAATGTAAAAATCAGATAGTAAAGACAATATGGGATTTTATTTCTCATATTACTTTAATGTAATTTTGTCAAACCCCTTAGGTACTCTGTAGGGAAAACTCATGGATTTGTTCAATTCCAAGTTGCGAAAACTGAGGTCAATGGTTGTTAGCTCTCCTTTGTCCTCTGCCAAAATCTTAATTTCATTTGGAAGTACGTTCCCAGAAATATTCTGATAAGTATATTTTGCTTGAAGTTGTCGCAGACTATCGGGTTGTGAAATTTGTTGGGCGGCAATCTTAAAATTTTTGGGTTCCACTTGAAATAGAATTTTGAACAAATCCCTGGCCTTTTTGGGTTTTAGTTGGTAGTTGCCTTCGGCCACCGATGAGGTGAACCTTTCCTTTCTTAGATCAAGAACTGCATTCCCTAAGAGTAAGTTTTGAACCTTTTCAAAATCGAGATCGGTTCCCAAAACATGGCTCAAATAACTAAAGTCGCCATCAAAATATTCATTTTGAAGCTTGTTATAAAACGATACTTTGTTTGGTGTGATATGCGCCTTTACCATTCCCAACGGAGCACTCATCCAAATCACCTTGTCTTTTTCCATCCGAAAACTGACATTTACCCCTTGGCTTTCATCCCCGTTCGCATAGTCAATCTTAATGCGGCCACTCAAGGTTTTGAAATTGGGTTGGTTGGTATAGTGATTGTCAATAATGTTTTTGGCAGACATACGGGAATCCACTTCTCCGCCAGTAACCGTTTTTGTGCTCTTACATGCACCAAGTATGAGCACTGACATAATCATCAATGCCCACAACCGATACTTTCCTAAACGTCTCAACACAATCTTCATAATCCCGGTTTAATCTTGTTCAAATATTCATTTGCCTTGGATGTATTTCCAATACTTGTGTATGCTTTGGCCAATTCATTGTATATTTTGTTGGCCAATTGATCATCGTCCAAAAGGTAATCCAACCCGCTTTCCAAAACCTCAATGGCCTTGTTTGCGTTTGAGGTATTGTTCAGCGCTGCTCCATAGGCATAATAAAAATAGGGTTGCAGTGGATAGGAATCCAATGCCTCTTTAGAAACAGTCAATGCTTGCCCAAAGTCCTGTCCAGACAAAAGTTGTTCTATCTGTGAGCGATATTGGGACGTAGGGTCATCTGTTTCTTTTGGCCTGTTTGCAGTTGCTATTACTTTTTCTTCCTTTTTAACTTGAAGGGAATCATTGATTTTTGAGGTCAACTCTTCTGTGAACTTGGAGCTGCCCAACCCTTCCAAGACCTTAAGGGCATCTGCGTATTTTCTCATTCTAAAATAGCCCAAGGCGAGGTTTTGTTGCAACTTCTGATTGGAAAATGGGATATCCTGCTTAACCGATGCCAACGGGCTTCCTTCTTTTTCCAGTACATGGAGTAGGTTGTCTAAATACCAAAAATCGGTTGGTTCTGCGTTGAGGGCCTTAACGGCATATTCTTGGGCTAATATATGTTGTTGATCCAATGAATAGGCTTTGGCCAATTCATAATCCACTACACTGTTGGATGGGTCCAATTGCTTGCACTTCAACAATAAATCAATGGCCCGATCATAGTTTTGAATGCCTTTTTGCTTTAGGGCCTCAAAAAAGTTTTCTTGAAATTCATCGGTATATTCTTCAAGATACACCTCTGCGCTTTCTTGATCTTCTTGGGCAAAGAAAGTTCTCCATGTCAGCACGGACACAGTCAAACATAGCCAAAGAAGAAATTTTCCTTTCATACCATCTCAAACATCATACATCAAAAAACAGTCCATTATTCCAAAACGGAATAATCCCCAATGCTAATAGTTTCAAAATTACCATTAAAAACAACATGATTGCCAATCATGGCATTATCCAAATTGGCATTGTAAATTTTGCTGTTACTCTGAATTAGACTGTTTTTAATGGTTGAATTCTCTAAAACTGTATTTGCCCCCACCGAAACATAGGGCCCAACAGTTGTGTTTTTGATGACCACATTATCCCCAATAAAACAAGGCTCAATAATATTGGCATTCTCTTGTTTCACAGAAGAAGAAATCAAATTTTCGCCATCTTTTTCCAAAAAATTCAGCATTCTTTGGTTGGTCTCTACCGTTACAGTCTTATTTCCACAGTCCATCCATTCATCCACTTTGCCAGGAACAAATTTCATGCCCTTTTCCATCATGCGCTTTATGCCATCATTAATCTGATATTCCCCTCCATGGGTGATCTCATTGTCCAAGACATGTTGCAGTTCATTTTTAAGAATGCCAACATCTTTAAAATAGTAGATGCCTATCACGGCCAAATCTGAAACAAATTCCTTTGGTTTTTCCACGAGTTCCACAATCTGGTTCTGTTCGCTTAATTTTACCACACCGTACGCTTCCGGATTATCTACTTGCTTCACCCAAATAACACTATCTGCGCTCTTGTCCAAATCAAAATCAGCTCGAATCAATGTGTCGGCATAAGCAATTACCGCCGGTCCGCTCAAAGACTCTTTGGCGCTCATAATGGCATGTCCTGTCCCCAAAGGTTGGTCTTGCCTGTATATAGAGCCCTTTGCTCCAAGTTCCTCTGCCAATTGCATTAAACTTTCCACAACATCATCTCCAAAAAAAGCTGGGTCACCTAGAATAAAGGCGACTTCCTCTATGGGTTCTCCCAAAACTTTGGCAATGTCACTTACCAATCTGTGAACAATGGGCTTACCAGCAACCGGGATCAATGGTTTTGGAACGGTTAGGGTGTGTGGTCGTAATCGGGAGCCTCTTCCCGCCATGGGGACGATTATTTTCATGTGTTCTTTTTAGTATAACGTAGTAAGTGTTTGTTTTTATTGTGTTCCGGTACTGCCAAATCCTCCGGCGCCCCTATCGGTTTCTGAAAGGGATTCCACTTCCTCCCATTCGGCCCGCTCGTGTTTGGCTATGACCATTTGGGCAATGCGCTCACCGTTTTCAACAGTAAATTCCTCGGATGAAAGGTTCACTAGAATCACACCTACCTCTCCGCGATAGTCTGCATCAATGGTGCCAGGTGCATTGAGGACCGAGATTCCCTTTTTTGCGGCAAGACCACTACGTGGTCTAATCTGCGCCTCATACCCCACTGGAAGCTCCATATAGATTCCCGTGGGAACAATGGCCCTTTCCAAGGGTTTTAATACAATGGGTGAATCAATATTCGCCCTAAGGTCCATGCCTGCAGAGGCCAATGTCTCGTAATGGGGCAGTTTATGCCTAGACTTGTTGATGATTTTAATCTTCACGCTTTAAAAATATGCTTCTTAAATTAGCTCCTTCCATTCTGTAAACCAATCCCAAAAATAACAAAAGAAGTAGGCTGCCCGCTATTAAATTTCTATTAAAAACGTAGAAGGATAGTGCTGAAAAGAGAATTGAAACGGAAAGGTAAAAGGTTATCTTCCGCATATTGTAGGGTACCGGGTAATATCTTCTTCCGAAGAAATAGGACAAGAGCATCATACTACCATAAGCGGCCAATGTGGCCAGGGCGGAAGCCATATACCCAATCTTGGGAATTAGCCCAACATTGATAACAAGGGTAATCAGCGCCCCAATGGATGAAATATAGGCCCCAAATTTGGTTTGATCGGTTACTTTGTACCAAACAGACAGGTTATGATAAATGCCAAGGCAAAAACTTCCTAAAAGAATAATAGGGACAACCTCAAGTGCTTCCCAATAAATAGGGTTCCGAATTAAAAGTTTGCCCAAAAGATCGATGTAGGCCACAACGACCAAAAGGATAATGCTGCCCAAAATCACAAAATAATTGGTAATCTGTGCATAGGTTTTTTGTGGTTTTTCAGTTTTGGCATGACTAAAGAAGAAGGGTTCAACACCCATCCGAAAGGCTGTTCCAAATAACGTCATGAACAGTGCCAATTTGTAGCAGGCCCCATACTTTCCTACTTCTGCCTCAGCAGTGTCCGGTGGTAATATCTCAGTCAGTAAAATCTTATCCAACACTTCATTTACGGTAAATGCTATTCCAGCAACCATTACAGGTCCAGCGTATTTCATCATCTGTTTCCAAAGAATGGAGTCGAACAGATAGGGAACCTTAAAATAGCTGGGGAGCAAAATCAACAGGGTAATGCCGCTGGCGATAACATTTGAAATCAACACATAATGAATTTCCCAGTTTTCCTTATACATGGCATGAAAGAATCCGGACTGGTTTTCTAGGACCATTTTGGGCAAAACAAGCAGGAAAAAGATATTGAAGGCCAAATTTATGGCTACATTGATGGTTTTTAGCACCGCATATTTCATGGGTTTTTCCTGTGCCCTCAACAAGGCAAAGGGAACAATGACCAAGGCATCCAAAACCAAGATAAACGTGGTGAACTTGATGTAATCCACATTGATATTGGTCACTTGGGACAACCATTGTTTTACGGACAATGCAATGATCAAAAACAAAAGGGACGAGGCCAAAAGGGAAATCAACGAAGTGGATATTATCTTTTTTTTGTCCTCGGATTTATGATAGAACCTAAAAAAAGCAGTTTCCATACCATAGGCCAAAAAAACATTGAAGATGGCGATCCATGCATAAATGTTGGTATACTGTCCATAACCTGCCGCGTTTTCAAAAACTGAGGTATACAGCGGTAGCAGAAAAAAGGAAATGACCCTCGGCAACACCGTGGCCAGTCCATAAATAAAAGTCTGTTTAAAAAGCCTTTTTAGTGGATTCAATAGGTGTGTTCTCTTTAATAACCTTTACTAAGTGACCACAAGTTACATAAAACGCTTTAGTCCAAATACAATAAAAGATTGGAAGACAAAAAAAGCCGCTTAATAAGCGGCTTTATATATTTGATATTTTAGTAACTCTAGTTGTTCAATGCCTCGGCACCACCAACAATCTCAAGAATTTCATTAGTGATGGCTGCTTGACGGGCTTTGTTGTACGTCAATTTTAATTCATCCCTGAGTTCAGCCGCGTTGTCCGTTGCTTTGTGCATGGCGGTCATACGGGCACCGTGCTCGCTGGCAAATGAATCCCGGATAGCTTTGAACAATTGGGTCTTCAATGATTTCGGAATCAATTGCTCTACAATCTCTGCCTTTGAAGGCTCAAAAATGTAATCGGAAACACTGGAACCATTTTCCTCAGAAATGGCAATGGGCAAGAACTGCTCGGTCATCACAATTTGAGTGGCAGCGTTTTTGAACTTGTTGTATACCAAATCGATTCGGTCATACTTACCTTCGGTGAATTGGTCCATCAAAAACTGGCCAATCTCGGCTACATTGTCAAAGGTTAAATCATCAAAAACACTGCTATGATTGGCTATGATGGTATGCTTTTTACGAAGGATATCGTTGGCTTTCTTTCCAATGGTCACAAAATCCACCTGCTTTCCAGCGTAGGTTTGAGCTACCAAAGTTCGGCTCTGTTTAATGATGTTGGAATTAAATGCTCCACACAAACCTCGATTGGAGGTTATGGCCACAACCAATACTTTATTTGCGGGTCTATTGTCCGTAAATGCACTACCGGCATCCCCATCCAAACTAGCACTTAGTCCTTGCAACAACTCAGTAAGTTTGTCAGAATAAGGGCGCATGGCCGTGATGGCATCTTGGGCCTTCTTCAACTTGGCAGCAGAAACCATTTTCATGGCACTGGTAATCTGCATCGTTGAAGAGATGGATGTAATCCTATTCCGTATTTCCTTTAGGTTCGCCATATTTTTCTAGTATCTAGATATTAGTATTGAGGTTTGAGCGATTTGCTACAGTCATCTCAATACTTTGTACTGAATACTCAATACTAACTTCTATATTTCCCTGACAGATCTTTACAAACAGCGGTCAATGTATCGGTAACCTCATCGGTCAATTTTCCAGCCTTTAAGCTATCCAATACGTCTCTGTGTTTTGCGTTCAAGAACTCCAAGTAATCTCTTTCAAACTCTTTTACCTTATCCACAGGAACATCACGCAACAAGTTCTTGGAACCTGCAAAGATGATGGCCACCTGGTCTTCAACGGTGAACGGATCGTTCTGACCTTGTTTCAAGATTTCCACGTTTCTACGTCCTTTTTCAATGACATTCAAGGTAGCGGCATCCAAATCGGAACCGAACTTGGCAAAAGCTTCCAATTCACGGAACTGGGCTTGGTCCAATTTCAAGGTACCGGCCACTTTCTTCATAGATTTTATCTGCGCGGAACCACCCACACGGGATACGGAGATACCCACGTTAATCGCAGGACGAACCCCTTGGTTGAACAAATCTTGCTCCAAGAATATCTGACCATCGGTAATGGAAATTACGTTGGTTGGGATATACGCTGATACGTCACCTGCTTGAGTTTCAATAATAGGCAATGCTGTCAATGAACCTCCCCCTTTTACCATTGGTTTCAACACCTCTGGAAGGTCGTTCATGTTTTTTGCAATCTCATCATCCCCAATCACTTTTGCAGCACGCTCCAACAATCTTGAGTGCAGGTAGAAAACGTCACCAGGGTAAGCTTCACGTCCTGGAGGTCTACGCAACAACAAGGATACTTCACGATAGGCAACCGCTTGTTTTGACAAATCATCATAGATGATCAAAGCAGGACGACCTGTATCCCTGAAGTACTCCCCAATCGCTGCACCAGCAAAAGGCGCATATACCTGCATAGGAGCAGGGTCAGATGCGTTGGCCGCCACGATAGTGGTGTACGCCAAAGCTCCCCTGTCTTCCAACGTCTTGGCAATGGCAGCAACCGTAGATGCTTTCTGACCAACGGCTACGTAAATACAGTAAACGGGTTCACCCGCATCGTAAAATTCTTTCTGGTTCAAGATGGTATCGATACAAACGGTGGTTTTACCTGTTTGTTTATCACCAATAACCAACTCCCGTTGTCCACGACCTACTGGAATCATGGCGTCTATCGCCTTGATACCGGTCTGCAAAGGTTCGTTTACAGGTTGTCTAAAAATTACACCAGGAGCTTTGCGCTCCAAGGGCATTTCATAGGTTTCGCCAGCGATAGGTCCTTTGCCATCGATAGGGTTACCCAAGGTATCCACCACACGGCCAACAATTCCTTCACCCACTTTAATGGATGCGATACGTTGTGTTCTTTTTACGGTAGCTCCTTCCACAATTTCCTTGGTTGGACCCAACAAAACCACACCTACGTTATCTTCCTCAAGGTTAAGAACGATACCTTCCATGCCACCATCAAACTCCACAAGCTCCCCGTACTGGGCATTGGAAAGTCCGTAAACACGGGCAATACCATCCCCCACTTGCAATACGGTACCTACTTCATCCAAAGAAGCGGTAGCCTCAAAACCTGATAACTGTTTTTTCAAAATTGCTGATACCTCAGCGGCTTTTACTCCTGCCATTTTTATAGACTATTTGTAAATTCTCTTTTTAAACTGTTCAATTTGTTTGCGATGCTGGCATCATACTGTAAATCGCCAACGCGCAATACAAATCCACCAATAATGCTTTCGTCAATCTTGTTCTCTATAGTAACCTTGTTTCCGGTGATTTTGTTCACTTCGGCCAATATTTTCTTTTCCAAATCAGCGGTCAAAGGGACAGCTGTGGTTACGAAGGCCACATCTTCACCTTTTAATTTTTCATGAAGAATGATGTATTTAAAGGCCACTTCCTGCAATATGGCTATACGCTTGTTGCTTACCAATGTAGCGATAAGTCCCTTTGTGATCTCGGAGGAGTCCTTGAAAATTTCAAGCAATGCATTTTTCTTTACCACATTATTTACAATGGGACTCTCCAAAAGTTTTTCCAACTCGCTACTTTCAGAAATTGTCACTGAAATATCCCGCATATCTTTTTCCACGGCTTCCGCCGCTTTCTTTTCGATAGCGAAATCCAAGGTTGCTTTTGCGTAGCGTATGGCTGCCCTGTTTTGGTTCATATTCTTTAGGTTATTGGGTTAATGGTGAAAGGCTAATGTTGAAACTATGCTACAACCACGCCTTAGCAAACCAATACCTTTTGTTTTAGTTCAATTTGATGTCGCCCAACATATCATCCACCAACTTCTGTTGTTTCTTCTTGTCGGACAATTCTTCTTTGATGACTTTTTCCGCGATTTCCAAAGAAAGGTTGGCCACTTGTGCCTTTATCTCCGAAACGGCAGCTTTCTTTTCACTTTCGATGGTGGCTTGGGCCTGCTTGATCATTTTATTACCTTCAACTTTGGCCTGCTCCTTGGCTTCGGAAACAATACTTTCTTTGATTTCACGGGCTTCCTTCAACAACGCATCGCGCTCCGCTCTGGCCTCTTTCAACAATTTTTCGCTATCGGCAGTAACATTCTGCATTTCCTTTTTGGCAGCATCGGCGGCATCCAAAGCATTTTTAATGCCTTCTTCCCGATCATTAACCGCCTTAAGGATAGGTTTCCATGCAAATTTGTACAACAGGAACAACAACAATCCGAACAACACGGTTTGCCAAAAAAACAGTCCCAACGAAAACTCTTCCAATAACTTTTCCATATCTATGCTTTATTCTTGTACTTTTTAAACTATTAATGAAGCAAAAGTTGCAACCAACCGTTACAACTTTTGCTCTGGGTTTTTTGATTACACTGCAAAAAGAGCAGCAAAACCAATACCTTCAATCAACGCTGCTGCAATCAACATCGCTGTTTGGATTTTTCCGTAAGCTTCAGGCTGACGAGCGATGGCTTCCATTGCGGAACCACCAATTTTACCGATACCGATACCTGCACCGATTACAACCAAACCTGCACCTACCATTACTGGAACTTCCATATCTATCTAGTTTAAAAATTAAAAATTCAACTTACTTGATTCCTGCTTCCCTTCGACTACGCTCAGGGAACAGCGGGAACGACATATCCTATAGATGCACCAACTCTGGGTCATCTTCATGACCTTCTGCATGATGGTCCTCGGAGGCAAATCCGAAGTACAACGCACTCAACATGGTGAAAATATAGGCTTGTAGCAAGGCTACCAATACTTCTATCAATGAAATGGCAAAGGCCAGTCCAAAGGACAATGGGCTTCCGATCCAACTTTTAAAAATGAACATCAACCCGATCAAGCTCATCAATACAATGTGGCCTGCCTGCATGTTTGCGTACAAACGGATGAGCAGTGAGAATGGCTTGATGAACAATCCCAAAATCTCAATAGGAACAAGAATAATATACAAAGGTATCTTGGCGTACCAAGGCATGGAGTCGCCAAGTGGATTGAACTGGTGCATCCAGTAATCCTTTGTTCCAGTGAAGTTGGTCAATAAAAAGGTCATCAAGGCCAATGCAAAGGTAATGGCGATGTTTCCTGTAACGTTAATCCCTAGTGGGGTTAGGCCGAACATGTTCAAGAACCATATAAAGAAGAAGATGGTCAACAGGTACGGCATGTATTTTTTGTATTTCTTTTCACCGATATTGGGTCTGGCAATATCGTCCCTAACATATAATATAATAGGTTCAAAAAAGCGACCCGCCCCAGTTGGAATACCGTTGTTCTTGGCATAGGATTTGGCCAAACTGGTGAACAACCACAACATCAGCAAACCTGTAACAATAATCATTACCACATTTTTGGTGATGGAAAAGTCCAACGGTTTTACGTTGGTAGGATGGTGCTCTTCATCATAATTGATGGTGCCCTCGGCATCGGTTTTGTAAATTTTTCCGTGGTACAGCTTGTAATAGTTGCCGTCCACTTCGGCCACGGTTTCCCCGTGATGGAATTTTGAGGAGGAGAAAACCTTTAATCCGTCATCTATTAAAATTACGGGCAAAGGAAAACCAACATATTTGTGCTCACCGTTTTCCGCTGTGTAGGAGAATAAGGAAAAGTCGTGAGAATCCTTAAGGTGATGGGAAATGTACTCCTTAATTTCAGTCTTTAGGTCCTTGCCGTGTTCTTCAGTTTCGTGTTCCTGTTCTTTGGCAAAACTGAACTGGGCCAACAATAGTGTTCCGACAAGAATTAATCTCGTAAAAAAAGTCTTTCGCATTTCGCTCAAAATATCGGTCTCTCAAAATCGGTGCAAATGTAAGCCATTCTTCTAAAAAGAAAAAAGCTTTCAAACTTTTATTTTTGAGGATTTTGAGTCGCCTAATCTTCAGAGGATTCCTCCAAAATTTTAAGCATTCTGGAGGCATAAAAAGTCTCCAAAAAAAGGGCGATGGCGTACGGGACAAAAAAAGCAGCGAATTCTTGGCCAGACATGTCCCCATCACTAATGTAAGTGGGGTAGAAAAAGATGAAGAAAAACACAAACTTCACCAAACTTCCGGCCATGAACAAAAACCCAATTTGGTTCTTCAAGCGTTCCCTAAAACGGAATAGCAATCCAAAAATGATCACGGCCAAAATGGCATTGATCACATAGGAGCGCACAATTAAATTACCATAAAGTGGAAGTCCCTTCCTGGACAAGACAAACAAATGCCCTGCAAAAGCAAGAATCAACAACAGCAGAAGAAGGAGAAGAAACTGGGCGAACAGGTTGCGTTTTAACATCAATATTTAATACGTTTTAACTGTTGCAAAACTAGCCAAATAGAAATTGCCACTCCCAATAAAGTGGCAATTACCGTAAAAATATTCTTTTCGTTTTGATATTCGGCGTCCAACCATTTTCCGCCTTGGACGGACAAATAAATAATGGCCCCCATTTCAAAGCCTATGCCTGTTAGGATCGCCGCATTTCTGAAGGTGTTCTTTTTTTTAGGAGGCTTTTGCTGGCTCATTGCTTTTGGTAGACTCCAATTTTGGCGCCGGTGAAGACGACGAAGTGGTTGGGGTTGCGCCCTTGCCCATGGTACAGGCCGCATTAAAGGTAGCTCCCGGCTCTACCGCCAATTTGGCCACAGTTACCGTGCCTTCAATAATGGCAGAGGCTTTCAAGGAAAGCAAGTCCTTTACGTTGAGCTCTCCATTAAATTTTCCTTCGATATCGGCATTTACACATTCCACCTTTCCGTTGATGTAGCCATCTTTTCCAATGACCACTTTACCAGATGTTTTTACATTGCCTTCCAGTTTGCCGTCGATTCTAAAATCGGCCTCGGAAGTAATGTCTCCTTTTATCTTCGTGTTCTTTTCAATTCTGTTGGGTTGTCCGCCAAGTTCATTCATAGGTCTGGGTTTTTTGTTGTCAGAAAACATTGTGTTCTAGGGTTTTGGGGTTAAAATATGTTCTTTGTATGATTCTAAATTCTTGTGGACTTGAACAATTTTATAGTTCTCCGATAAAACTACAAAATTCTCATCTTTAATACGGTAGTCCCTATTGTTTTTAATAAGCTCTGCAAAGCCCAAGGCAAAATCCTTAGATCGAAATCCATGCACCACCACAAATTCATCTTCCAAATTATAGATGTCCTTGGAAACAACATTTTTATAGTTAAGCTCTTTAATGGCGTCTTCCAATCGCTTCTTTAAGATTAACGCTTTTTCGTCGTCCCTTATTTTAAATGGGAAGACCACCTTCCAGTTCGAGGTTCCTGTAGAACCCGTTTCTGGTGAGAAATCCTTGTTTTCCAACTTGGGCAATTGCTCTTCTACAATTTGCTCCGCTTTTTTCCCTTCGGGATTGTTGGGATAAGTAAGGGCCACGTAGTTCAAAGCTTCCTTAAACTGTTCAAACCCTTGTAGGCGACCAATGGCATTGGCTTTCAGCATTTCAAACTTGGGCACAATGGGGTCACCGGTAAATTTGTTGATATATTCCTCAGAAAACGTAATGACCCTAAGGTACTCCTGCTGTTCGTATAATTTGAACAATGCCGCATATCGTGCATCAGGGCTATCGGTATTTCCTGCCAAAACTGCTTGTGGATTTAAAAGAATTTCCGCGTAACGGGTATCTGGATGGTTGTTGATGATATCCTGTTTCATGTTCTGCGCCAAAGGACTACCACTTTCCTCATAAATCTTGTACAGATTATATTTTGAGGGAAGAATCAAACGCTCCTCAGGATTGGAAGCCAAAACCCTTTCCAATTTGGCAGCTGCCAAAAGGTTGTCCTTAAATTTTTCTTTATAGATCAATCCCAATTGATAGTTGGCAAAGTTCCGCTCCGTCCATAGACTATCAATCACGGATGCATCCGTAGGGATTTGACCCAAATAGTACTCCACCGAATATTTTTGGTCTTCGGTGAGGTTTTGAGTCGATGGGTCATTTCCCGCCACTTGGTCACCAGTTGCCTCTGACACCAATGTCCTGGATTTGTTGCTCCATCGCCAATCATCTTCCAAGGTACGGTCGCCCCATCGGGTTCTAAAGTCATTTTTACCATATCCCAAACTGGTGATGTTATAGAAATAAAACTTGCCCTGATTTTCTTTGCCTCCCTTACTGTTGGCAAATGTGGCAAAACCAGCCGCTGCTTGCTGCTGTTTTTTGGCTTCCTCTTCCTCGGCCTTGCGCTTTAATTCTGCAATGTAATCCTCAAAATAGGCCTTTCGTTCCGCTTCGGGCATCTGGTAAACGGTAATGACGCTATCGGTGTACTGGACAATGTCCTCATATTTGATGACATCTTCCAGATTGTCCAATTTCTTTTTTATGTCCCGGTGTTTTCTGGTGTTTTCGGCAAGATTGGTCAAGGTGCTGTCATAATAGGCCCCTGCCGTTTTGTATTCATCCTCATCAAAATAATAATCGGCCAAGCTTTGATAATTCAGGGCATTCAGTTTCCGTTCGTTCTGGGTTGCTCTGAGCGATTTGTTATAATAGGCCAAGGCCAAACTATCTTCCTCGTTGGCTAGATGGAACTGCGCCACTTCACGATAAATCTTATCCAAAAATGGTCGGTTTTCCCGATTTTCCTCCAAATCGGTCAGATATTCCAATAGTTCCTCCTCGTTGGCATCGGTAATCTCTGTATTCCGAATTTTCTGCAAGTGGGCATTGATCATGTAGACCCGTGGCGATTTTCGATTAAGGTCGATGACTTTATCAAAAGCATAATTAGCACTGTCTTTATGCCCCAATTGGTTGAACAATTGTCCAATGATGAAGAGGTATCTTCCTTTTTCAGGATTTTTCTTGGTGTAGGCCTGGGCGATCTTTAATTTTTGAATGGCGGTATCCGGTGCATTTAGGTTGATGTAGCACTGAGCCAAAACGGCATTCGCATCTGCATATTCCTGATCTTTTAGCGATTCATATTTGAACAAACGCTTCAGGTTCTTGATGGCCACTTCAGGGTTGTCCAAACGCATATTGGTTTTTTCACGCCAAATGGTGGCCTCGTTCAGTTTATCGCTCTCCACATATTTTCTAAGGATATAATTGAAGGATTCCAATGCAGGAATATAGCGTTGGTCAAAGTAACGTGCCTTTCCCAACAGGAGAAAAGCTTCATCGGTTTGAGGATTCCGTTCCTCATCCTTAATGTCCATACTGTGCTTTTGGATGGCCTTGGTGGCCTTTTCCTCAGCAATAATAAAGTTGGGGTTGTTATCCTCAGAATCGAGCTTCACCTCATCGGTCACTTCCAAGCGCTCCACGGGTAGGATTTCCCAGTAATCGTCCCTATAACTATTGTTGAGTTCTTCCCTGCCCTGTTCAAAAGCAATGTTACCATTGTACAAAGTATTGTACTTGGTATTCAGTGCATGCCAGTTCCGGTTGATGAACTTGTCCTTTTTGGTAGAGCAAGAATTAAAGAGCAGCCCTCCCAGAACCATGGTGACGATAAGTGTATTACGAAGCTTCAAAATTATCGATAATCGTGTGTAACCTTAACTGAAAAAAACACAGATTATTATAAGCCTCATCGATAAAATACAAGTTTTTTTATTTGCCTGATAATTGGGGAACCCACATTTTAATCACCAGGAGTTGGGGCCCTGATATTCCAGTTGTGCCCGGTTGTATTTGGTTTTGTAAGCCACGGGCGATAATCCCGCGTATTTTTTAAACACAGTACGGAACGCCTTTTGGTCCGCATAGCCAACCTGATACATTATCTCGTTCACATTTTGTTGGGTGGTTTCCAGACTGCGTTTGGCCGCTTCTATCTTCACCCGTTGAATGTATTCCAATGGGGTGTTCTGGGTGGCTTTTTTAAATCGCCGAACAAAATTTCTATTGCTGATCGCAAATTTTTGGGCCAACTCCTCCACCGATATTTTGTCGTTCACGTTGTCCTCGATAAAAGTTTGCGCTGCCTTGATGGCCGTGTCGTCATGTTCCTTTTGGCCTTGAAAAATCACGAACTGGTTTTGGTCTTCGCGATCTATTTCAATTTCAAAAAATTTGGAAATGTAAATCGCCACTTCGCGGCCACAGTATTTTTCAATAAGGTGGATCATGAGGTTCAAAAAAGAATACGCACCACCGCTGGTGTAAATACCGTCTTCCTCGGTGACAATTTTGTTGGAGACCAGATTCACCTGGGGGTACATCCGTTTGAACAACTCCATGGCCGCCCAATGGGTAGAGCACTGTCTGCCGTCCACCAGACCTGTGCGGGCCAGCACAAAAGCACCCAAACACATACTGGCCACCTCTGCATTGTTTCGGTTTCTTTGACTAATAATCCAATCCACGTAGGGTTGATTCAATTTTAGTTCCTCGATCAACTTGTCCGTACGTAAAGCTGGAATCAGGATAAGATCTGTCTTCTCTACTTCAACAATGGTTTTATCACAATGAATGCTGAACAGTCCATTGTACAAGGATTGGTCGCCATCCAAGCCCACCAAATGAATGTCAAAAAAGTCATCGTTTCTCACCCCTGTGCTCTGTAAAAAACGATTGGCGGCCGACAAAATCTTGAACGGACCCACCACACTGCTTAAAATAGCATTACCCTTGGGCACCAAAATACTTACATGTTTCATAACCATGGATTTACATGTACTAAATGTAGTGGATATCCGTGGCAGAAACAACCCTTTAAAGTGTCGTATTTGCCCTTAGGGCTGTGTTGTAAGCTTTTGTAGTTTCGTCTTAATTCCCGGATATTGAAAAATTCAACCCACAACCCGTAACCGAAATAAGTTTATTCATTAATCAAAAAAACAAGAACAACATGAGCACACAAGAAGTTGCAGAAAAACTGGTCGCCCTATGCCGAGAGGGCAAACACGCAGAAGCCTACGAACTATATGCGAAAGATGCCGTTAGCTTGGAAATGCCCGGAATGCCCAATGAAGTAACCGAAGGCTTGGACAACATTTTACAAGGTTTCAAACAATGGATGGACGGTATCCAAGAAACCCATGGCGGTACCGTAGGTGATCCTGTTGTTGCGGGCAATCATTTTGCGGTGGCCATGACCAGCGATGTTACCTTTAAGGATGGCAACCGGATGAACATGGAGGAAGTTGCCCTCTACCAAGTGCAGGATGGAAAAATCAAAAAGGTGTCGTTCCATTACGATACTTCGGCCATGTGCTAACAGGATTCAAAAAACGATCATGTCTGGAGGCTGTCTAAAAAGCTAGTTATCTGTCAGGTTGAGCGCAGTCGAAACCCATTGATTACCAACATGCTTTAGGTTCTCGACTGCGCTCGAACTGGCAAATTCAAACTTTTGTTGCTTTTTAGACAGCCTCTTTTTATCCCCCAAAAAAAGCTTCCAATTCCTTTAAGGTCTCGGTTGAAGTTTTGATATCCTTCACGATTTCTCCCTTGTTAAGCACCACAATGCGCTCACAAACTTCGGTGACATGAATTAAATCATGGCTGGAAACCAATACGGTAACACCCTCTTTGGCAGCCAAATCCTTAATGATGGCTTTTAATCGTATTTGGGTTGTTGGGTCCAAATTGGCAAAAGGTTCATCCAAGATCACCACTTCAGGGCTCCCAATAAAACTGGCCACGATGCCCACTTTTTTTTGATTTCCTTTGGAAAGATCTCTGAGGTATTTTTTCTGGCCCAAAATCTCGCCGTGGAAAAAATCTTCGTAATTGGACAAAAGCGCATCCACATCGGCTTTGTTCCTACCTCTTAATTCCCCGATGAAGTAGAAATACTCCTCAGGAGTAAGATACCCTATCAAAAAAGTCTCATCAATAAATGCAGAAGTAAACGGTTTCCACGCTTCACTTTGGTCCACTTGTACCCCATTATTTATGATGTGCCCCGTAGTGGGTTGAATCAAATCCAACAACAAACTGAATAAGGTGGTCTTTCCCGCACCATTATTGCCTACCAGCCCAAAGCTTTGCGCTTTGGGAATCTCCAAATGATCAATATTCAGAACTGTTTGCGTATAGGTTTTGGTTAAATTTTCCGCTGTAATCATACTATTTTTGTTTGTAGGCCAATAAAGTTTTGTATTTCTCTTTTTTGTAAATGCCTTCTATTATTTTAAAGGCTTTGTTTTTAAACACAAAGCCGAGTAATCCAACTAAGGCCACACAGAGGTATCCAACCAGTGGACTGACCAAAAGATGGCCCGCAGCATAAATGATAATGGGCAAAACCATTTTAGGCAAAGTCAAGAGTAGTGTCTTTGCATTGAAAGCCTGTTTGTCCCCAAAGGCTTTTTTATTTGACGTGAGGTCTATGGGCGTTTTCACATAGGCACCGCCCCAAAGCACCAAATAACTGTTGATGCCAATATTATAAATGGCCCCAACCAATACGGCGGCGTAGGCTTCCCATCCAAAGTAGATATAGAAGGAAGCTAAAATGGTGGAGATTATCGTAGCAATGATTACCAAATACCATTTTGAGGTGAGGTATTCTTTATATTGAATGTTCTGACTCATCATCAATGGATAATAGCTGCTGTCCCAACTGGGCACATACTGCCCAAAGCTGAAAAGGAATCCCCCAGTGACAAAAATCCCGGCGAAGATGCTCCAAAACGGACCTTCATAAACTTCAAGGGCACCAGTAAAAAAGAGCAGTCCATAAAAAATAAAAAAGAAGCCTGCAATTACTGCCGTTCTGGATCTCTTGTTACGTTTGATGAGTTTGATGTCGTTCTTTAAGAAAGTGCCCAGGTTCCCAAAACGGTTCAACCAATCAAGATTTTCTGTTTTGGCCTCAGCTTGTTTGGTAGCCAGACCACCATCCAAATACATGTGCTTTTTAAAATAGGAATAGGCCAAAAAATAGAGCCCAATCATTAAGAGCCATGGTACTATTGCCGTCCAGGGTACATCAAAGAATACGTCAAAAATAGGCTGGGTGAATAGTGTAATATCAAACCACTGATAATATTGTGAAATACCGGCCATCAAAAACAGTCCCGCTAGAACATAAAAGACACTGTCTTTGTTGTTGACCATAACATTGATGAAGTTGTTGACGAAAATTAGGGCCATAAAGCCCAGATGCCATCCTATTACCGAGACAACGGAATAGCCTTCCATGAGCAAAACCACACTAAAGGGCACAAAGAAAAATGCGTGCATAATGTTAAAAAAGGAAACCACCGTTTTCCCAAGGGAGTAGTTTACCACTTTGCTTTTTTTAATGGGCAAATACAGCAATGGTTTTATATTGGTCACAGGCATTTTTTGGAGCATGTACCGTAGCACAAGATCAAAGGCCAAATAGTAAATCATGTATTGGTTCACGATTCGCAATGGATCACCAATTCCGGCTTTCTTTATCATAAAATAGGAGCCAAAGCCCATCCCCAGAAAAACAAGGATAAAATAGAGCGCCCCAATTCCCATTAAGATTTTGATCCAAATCTCGGTCTTAAAAGATGCCGCCCTAAAAAAAGATTTCCATTGAAGGCCAAGGAAACGTTTGAACATGGTTGGTAGTTTTCTTGTTAGTGTGCAAAGTATGCTATTTGTTACAATGCTCATCCTTTTTGTAAAAATGAGGGAAAAAATAAGGGTAATCCTTAGTTTTGCAGCAAAATTGTATTCATGAGCGATTCCCATGCGTTAAAAATCTCCGCCGTAGATCGATTGACTCCAAATGCGGTGGCACTTACCTTTGATGTTCCCAACGAGTTTGCGGACACTTACAAGTTTAAGGCTGGCCAGTACATTACCATAAAACACCCATTGAACGGGAATGAACTCCGGAGGGCCTATTCCATTTCCTCAGCTCCTTCTTCTGGACAGTTGACCGTGGGCATAAAGAAAATGCCGGGTGGTACATTTTCGGTTTTTGCCAATGAAAACCTTAAAGCTGGAGATGTCTTGGAGGTGATGCGTCCTGAAGGACGTTTTGTTTTTGACAAAACTTCGGACAAAAAGAGTGTGGCTGCTTTTGCCGCGGGAAGTGGCATTACTCCGATAATGAGTATTGCCGAAACTGTTTTGGAAAGCAATCCCGAAAATACCTTTGTGTTGGTTTTTGGGAACCAAAACCCCGAAGAAACCATGTATTTTCAGAAAATACAGGCACTTAAAGAGAAATATTCCGAACGGTTTTTTGTGCAATATGTCTACAGCAGGGCACATGAGGAGGATGCCCTTTTTGGACGAATTGAGCGTTCCACTGTAAACTTTGTCATCAAAAACAAATTCAAAGAGACCCCATTTGATGCCTTTTATCTCTGTGGCCCTGAAGAAATGATCCATGCTGTGTCAGACACCCTCAAGGAAAATGGTGTCTCCGGGGATAAAATCCATTTTGAACTCTTCACCAGTTCTGATGAGGAAGATGAAATGGCCGAAAACTTGGAAGGAAAAACCAAGGTCGAGGTAATTTTGGATGATGAAACCTTCTCTTTGGTAATGGACCGAAAACGAGTGGTGCTCGATGCGGTGCTCGATGAGGACATAGACGCACCTTATTCTTGTCAAGGTGGTGTTTGCAGTACTTGCATTGCCCGTGTCAAGGAAGGAAAGGCCGAGATGGCCAAAAATCAAATCTTGACCGATGGTGAAGTGGCCGAAGGGCTGATCCTAACCTGTCAGGCGCACCCGTTGACCCCAACTTTAAAAGTAGATTATGATGATGTTTAGTCTTTAGAAGCCAGTAGTTTTTCAATAGCCCTGCTACCGTGTTCGTAACCTATGGAAAAGGCATTTTCTATACCTTTTTTATCCAATACGCCGATTTTATCGAGCTCTTTGGGTTCTATATGCAAGTGACATTGCCCCAACTTTCCTTTGTTGGAAGCATAAATCATGAGATTGGTTACCCTACCCGCCAATTGTAGCGAGTTCCGAAGGTCGGTTTTTTGCACTTTGGCCGCAATGGAAACGTTGCTTCCAATGAGAAAATCCACTTTATCCTCCAGATATTCCTTTGGAAAGTTGTTCATAATCCCGCCATCTGCATAGAGAATCCCTTCAATCTCTACGGGACTGAAAACGGGTGTCAATGCAGCAGAGGCCAATAAAGGCAGAATCAATTCACCTTGGTTGAAGACCTTTTCCTCCCCACTCAACAAATCCGTGGCCACCACATACAAGGGTTTGCTCAAACTTTCGAAAGAGTTATTAGGAAAATAGCCTTTAAAAATGCTGAAATAACGCTCCGTATCAATAAAACCTGGTTTGTTGATGGCAAAAAAACTGTACTGGAACAAGGGTGTCTTTCGGAAGAAGTCCAGCATACTCTCCACCGAGTTTCCATTGGCATACAGGGCGCCTACCAAAGCACCTACACTGGAACCAGACACCATTTGGGCCTCCAAGTCGTGCTCTCGCATGGCCTTGATCAAACCAATATGGGCCATTCCACGAACACCCCCACCCGAAAGCACCAGACCAATGGATTTATCTTCAAACATTTTTGATTGGCAAAACAATGATGCACAAAGGTATAGCATTGCGTTGTGGATGGCATTGTCCTGCATCATGATTTCGATTAAAAAATCATTATTTCTATAGCCTGATTTGATTTAATAAATGACAGATTTACCGACTAGGCAGTCGGTACAATTCAAAAATGGCCCTTGTTGCTGTCTTTTGTCGAATTCATTCAAAGCTTAATCGAGGAACTGTAAACATCTCATTTTCAAAACCGACTGACGGGTCTGAATGTTAAAATGGGAGCTACGCCCCAAAATCTGTAATTTAAATAGGTGTGTTCCGACCAAAATCAATAGTAATAATTGTTGTATGTTTAGGATAAACATCGAATAATTGCACCGAAAGCCAATTAATGATACCGCTATTTTAGTGTTCGCAAATTCTGCGAACCGGGATAGCCATATCAAAAAAATCGGGGTCGATACTTCACTTTTTAATGCTTTAAATGCACACACCCTTAAAATTGTGAAGGCCGCAAGTTTGCCCTATTTTCATTTCACGGAACGGGAACAATACGGTGAAACTTTTGGAGAGCGTTTTGCCCATGCCATTCAATCTGTTTTTGATGAAGGCTTTGCCAACATCATCGCCATTGGAAATGACAGTCCGCAATTGAAGACGCAACATCTTTTGGAAACCCATCAACAACTTCAAAATGGTAAAACGGTTTTAGGCCCGGCAGTGGATGGTGGATTTTATTTGTTGGGGCTGCATGTTTCCAACTTTCATCAAGATTCTTTTAAGTTGCTTCCCTGGCAAGAAACTATATTGTTCAATGCCACGCAGCATTATTTTGAATCATTGGGGTGCACGGTTTCTTCATTAAACCGATTGATCGACATTGATTCGGCCAGTGACATCAAGCGTCTATCCAACCACATCACAACTTTGGTTGACGGTTGGCTCTCGCTTTTTTCCAAATTGATACATCAGACGATAGCTTTTCTTGAAGTTGGTAAGACGACCCAGAAAAATATATTCCTTTTCATCCCCTTTAATAAGGGTTCGCCTGTTTTGTTTACCTAATAACCCTGCCAAGTGCGGGTACTTGGCCCTCCTTTTTTATTCTATAATTCCGACATGAAATTCCCTTACTGGCTCATGTCGATAATCCACTAAAAAACAGAACATGGCAAACTCATATTACGACCCAGCTGACTTAAGAAAATTTGGTTCCATAACAGAATGGAGTGAAGAACTCGGCAACAAATTTTTTGACTATTATGGTAAGGTTTTCGAAGAAGGTGCACTAAGTGCTCGGGAGAAATCATTGATTGCGCTTGCGGTGGCCCATGTAGTGAAGTGCCCTTATTGTATTGATGCTTACACTAAAGATGGCCTCCAACGGGGCATTACCAAAGAGGAAATGATGGAAGCCGTACACGCCGGTGCCGCCATTGAGGGTGGTGCCACGCTGGTGCACGGTGTGCAGATGATGAACAAATACAACAAACTCTCCATGTAATAACTGGAGATCGCTTCGCTGTCAGATGTTAGAAGGTTTTCAAAACACTTTTAGAACTTAAAAATGGGACAAAGCATATTATCAGATATGAAAAAGGCGGCCAAAAAGTCGCTAAAAGCTCGGGAAAATGAACTCGCCAATACCAATAGGCAGTTGGAAATCCTGAACGGTGAGCTGTTTGCAAATGGAGAGCTCCCCTACTTCAAGGATAAGATTGCGAAAACGGGACAATTTCCATTAAAACCAAAGACATTGGAAATCCTGCAGATCAATGTGGGGTATATGTGCAACCAAGTCTGCGAACACTGCCATGTGGATGCTGGTCCAGACCGAAAGGAAATCATGACCCGGGAGACCATGGAACAGTGTTTGGAGGTCATTCGGAATACGGGAGCCCACACCTTGGACCTTACAGGTGGCGCTCCAGAAATGAATCCCAACTTTCGGTGGTTTGTGGAAGAAGCAGCCAAAGCGGGTATTCAGGATTTTATTGTGCGTTCCAATTTGACCATCATCCGTGCCAACAAAAAATACCACGACCTACCCGAATTCTTTAAAAAGCATAATGTGCACGTGGTTTCGTCCATGCCGCATTACACTCGGGGCAAAACGGACAAGCAACGTGGCGATGGGGTTTTTGATAAATCCATACAAGCCTTGCAAGATTTGAACGCGGTGGGGTATGGAAGGCCTGATAGCAGCTTGCGGTTGGATTTGGTCTATAATCCCTCTGGGGCCTTTTTGCCGGGCGACCAAGCAGCCATGGAGCACGACTTTAAAAAAGCGTTGAAGGAAGATTTCAATATTGAATTCCATAATCTGTTTGCGATTACCAATCTGCCCATTTCGCGCTTTTTGGATTATTTAATTGCTTCGGACAATTATGAGGATTATATGTATGCGCTGGTGGAGGCCTATAACCCTACCGCAGTAGAAAATGTGATGTGTACCAATACCATTTCCGTAAGTTGGGATGGCTGGTTGTATGATTGCGACTTTAACCAAATGCTTGACCTAAAGGTGGCCAGCAAGGTAAAACACATCAAAGATTACAACGAAGACCTGTTGAATGACAGGGAGATTGTGATTTCACAACATTGTTATGGGTGTACTGCAGGAGCAGGTAGTAGTTGCCAAGGGACGGTGGCTTAATATAGGAAAGAGTTTTACCGCTAATTCTACTTGTACAATTTACATTCAATTTCAGGACCCCTTGGGATAACCAAAAGCGAGTGTACGCCACGTTGTAGCATATCTTCGCAAAACTTTTCCGCATTCTCCAGCACTTGGAATGGTTGTAATTTTTCGGTATCTGTTTCAAAGAACACCAAGTTGCAGTGCTCATCATCATAAAAGTCAAAGCCATAGTCCACAAATATCTTGTCCCGCATTCTTTCTCTTTTTCTAATAGTTGAAGCCAGTTTTGGGTCAATCTTATCGAGGAATGCATCGGGTGTGCGTCTTGCCAGATATTCCGGAGAGAATTCAGTATTGGTTACGGGCTTATCAAATTTAGCGTCGATAAAAGCCAAACAATCGTCTTTACTGTTCAATGCATCAATAGTTGTGTTATTGATTACCGGTACAGTATCGTAATTTGCGGCCAATTGACTTGGCTTATTGGCGAAGTACAGGGCCACAAAGGAATCAAGGCTCTTGGCCACTTTTTCCTTCTCATAATCGGTTCCCTCACCTATGATATACACGGGGAAATTTTCCTTTTCCTCGTCAAGATAAACCCCCAATACCGTTGGACCACATTCATCATGTAATGTCTCTGAAATTAATGGAACAAAGTTTGTTCTGAAATGCTCTTGCACCTCATCAGAACACCCCCCGTAGAATAACTCAGCCAAATCCTCTTCAGGATTGTCTGGGTATTCCTCAATATCCACCTCATCTGGAGAAATGGTGTAGTACTCAAATGTAATTGGTTCAACATAAGGTGCATCACCTAAAATTCTGATTTTCAGAGGAGACATTTTTTTATAACGTTCACTGTTTTGAAAAAAGGCTTCAATTGGTTTTGGGTATTTGCCTTGCTCACTCATTTTACGGTTTTTTGTAATTGTTTACTTGTGACAAAGTACCCCAACCGTACCTCTATCTCGAAGAAAATTGATCAATACCCTATTTCATCTAGCCAGTCCATCATCCGATCTGATAAAACTTCTATAGTCGTTTCATCTTACTTGTTTATTTGATGGTCAAAAATACCCTCTTGACCGACCCACAAGTCGGTTTGCGTTTTGGGATTTTTGTGTTTTATCGGTTTTTGAACACTTCACCGATTTTTCAGGGAAGTACATCTTGAATTCTTTGGGTTGACCCATTTCCGTAGAATCTTTGTCACAGACCAAACAGTCTAAACCCAAATCTTATGGAAATGACCCTTAAACGAAGGGAGACCATGCACCGCTTATGTGGTAAAGGTCTCGAAATCTTCAACGAAAAAGGCTATTACAACACCAGTTTGGATGATATCCTCCAAGAATTGTCCCTATCTAAAGGTGCTTTTTACCATCACTTTAAATCCAAGGAAGACTACTTTATCAATATTGTGCAGAACCTTATTGTGCAAAAAGTCTACGCGCTTTTAATAGAGCCGTTGGACACCGATGAGAATCCGCTCCCCGTAATTGTGGAAAGTTTGGAAAACGCCTTGGAGCCCGGCAAAAAAAATGAAATGGCCTATGGCTTTATGCTAAACGATTTCTTGACTGAGTTCAATAAGCGTAATGAAGAAATATCGGGTTACCTAAAAAATATCCTGAGTGTTTGGGAAGTAAACTTGGTTGCTGTGTTGAAACGGGGGAAAGTGGATGGCCATATTGCCCGCCATGTGGATTGTGAGGGGGCTGCCACTTATATCATCGCCTCATACTTGGGTATGCGTTCCTTGATGACCGATAGCTCCAATCGCCAATTGAAATACCAGTACATTCAACAGTTAAAGCAATACTTCAAGTCGATTTCGGCAACCCTTGCTCTTGCTTAGCCTTCCAAAATTTTGGTAAGCTTTTCCAAGACTTGTTGGGGTTGAATGGTTTTCATGGCTGATTCGTATCCTGAAGGCACTTTATTCCCATAAATTGAAGTTGGAATCAGTGGGTATTTTTCCCGATCAGCCAATACCGCGTTTTCATCGGGTTGATGAAAAGGATAAAATCCGGCATACGGATGGGTAACGCCCCATAAGGTCACCACCGGAATGCCATAATTGGCCGCCAAATGGGCATTACCGCTGTCCATGGAAAGCATCACGTCCAAATTGGAAATCAGTTGCAGTTCTTCAGAAAGATTGAGCTTTCCGGCCATGCACAAGGCATTTTCATACTTCTTTGATAACTCCTTCAACACTTCTACTTCCTTGGCT
Source organism: Muricauda sp. MAR_2010_75 (assembly GCF_000745185.1). Lineage (NCBI taxonomy): Bacteria > Pseudomonadati > Bacteroidota > Flavobacteriia > Flavobacteriales > Flavobacteriaceae > Allomuricauda > Allomuricauda sp. MAR_2010_75. Next base: position 1,461,581 of record NZ_JQNJ01000001.1, on the reverse strand, counting down.
CCGCCGCCAAATAGCAGTATTTTATACTTGTCGGTATCATTTAGGGTCTTGATTACCTCTTCCATAGATTCCAGCGGATACATTTTACCTTCGTGGGCCGCAAAAGGGGCAATCCCTATCCATTTTTTGGTGTCTTGCTGCACCAAGCCCAACACTTTTTCTGAAAGTTGCTCTCGATCTAAGGGTATGGCATTGGACAAATTAATGGGAAAACCGAGTTTGGCAAACACATCGGCATAACGTTGATGGGTGGTTTTAAGTTGCTTGAAAATTTTGTTCTTGGAGCGGGTAAGTGCCTTTTTTTCCTTGCGCCCCTTATCAATCTGAACAAAAGGAGTCCCATCAAGGGCAAAATACTTTTTCAGCACCCTGCTGCGAAGCACATTGTGGAGGTCGGCCACCGCATCAAATTGCATGGGTTTCAACTCCTTTTTGTAGAGCCGCCATAATCCCATAAGACCCTTGTGCCTCTTCTTTACATCTGCCTCAATTACATCTGCCCTTTCCAAGCCCTCAAAGATGGGGCTGAAATGCTTTTTGGTGAGCACTGTAAGTTGTACGTCGGGATATTTTTTGAGCAAAGTGCCCAGAATGGGAACAGTCATGGCCACATCACCCATTGCGGACAAGCGGATGATAAGGATTTGGGTGTATTTACCCTTTTTGTCCACGAAGTACGGGATTAAGTTCGTCGTCGTTGTACATTTTCATCTGTTTGTAGACTTTCATGTACTTGTTCCCCGCCTCAATATCCGTCAACAATTGGTCTATGGCTGTGGAAAGGTCCTTTCTTTGCTCCAAAAGCACCGATAGCTTCTCACTACATTTTTTAATATGCTCTGGCGAGGCATCGGTACGGTTCACCTCCTCTTGCATGTGGTAAATTTTCAAGGCCAAAATAGAGAGTCGGTCTATGGCCCACGCTGGGCTTTCGGTATTGATGGTAGCGTTGTCCTTGACCTCAACGGCTTTGTATTTATCCAAAAAATAGCCGTCAATATACTCCACCAAATCCGTACGGTCTTGATTGCTGGCATCGATTTTTCGTTTCAGGTCCAAAGCAGCTACCGGGTCAATATCCGGGTCGCGGATAATGTCCTCATAATGCCATTGAACGGTATCAATCCAATTTTTACGGTACAGCAAATGCTCCACTTTATCCTTTGGATACGGGTTGGAAAATTCTTGGTATACATCGTCCTTAATGTGATAGGTGTCTATACTTTCCTGAAATATGTTGAAGGCAAATTCGCTGAACATTGCTATACGTTTTGGGCAAAGATATTGCTTTATGATTTATCGATTGATCTGTATGATAAAAAGCAAGAGGGGAACTGCAATGCATAGCCCCAAGAACAATTCTTGCAACTTTGTTCTTTTAATGCCCTCCAAATAATTGGCCATAAAAACAGCAGCTGGGAAAAAAGTGAACAGAAGAGGAGAAGCACCCGCGGGACTGAAAAGGGCCAGTGCCACGCCAAGGATAAAAATAAATAGCACGATTCGCAACAACACCAACTTTCCTCCCCCCATGTTGCGGACCCTCACAAAAACAATTATCATGAGCAATAGCATCAACAACATATAGATCATTGTTTTTATATTGATGACCTGATTCAACGTTTCTGTCTTAAGCAATCCTATTGAAAATATATAGTGTTCGGCAAAAAAATTCGTTGCCCCTGTAAGCCTAAGTGTGGCAAACGTTATCATAAAAACCGTGGCAATTCCCAGAAAAGGCACCAACCAGTTTTTAAAGTTTTTCCTGTCATACACATTGATGACCGCAAAAACCAATAATAAAAAGACAAGTGACCAATCGTAAAAAAGGCTGGCTATGCCAATTAAAAAGGAAGCATCAAAAATCTTGTGTTTTACAAATCTGATGGATTTAACGGCCAACAATCGCCAAAAGGCCAAAAGCAGAAAAATGTTGGTAAAAATGACATTTTTGTTGAACAAAGTTTCGGAGAAGGCCACCAACAAGAGCACAAAAAACAGCATGGCGTAGGAGTTGAAATCGGTCACCTTCTCTGTCCGTACAATTTGGTTGATAATAAACAAAGCCAAAAGCAAGACTGCAAAAGCCAACAGTTCAAGAAGTATGAATTGGGTTACAACTTGTGCTCCGAAACCAAAAAAAGCGTTGATGGAATAGAAAAGAAACAAAAAAACGCCAAGGACAATGTAATTTATGGGTTTTGTTTTTCCGAAAAAGCTTGAAATCATCCTTTCTTTTGCTACTTTTGTAAAGTAAATATAGCCAAGATGAGCAAGTTTTTTTACGGTATAGAAGACTTATTTGTAAACTACCTTTTTGCCCCCTACGATTTTTTCCGTTTTATGGAAAGCTGGTGGGCCTCCAACACCCTAAATTGGATTTTCTTTGTCATTGGTTTGGTGGCATCTGTATACTGGATGAACCAATTGAAAATTTTCAATGACAATGGTGAAGAGGACAAGAGCATCAGCTCCCACTCTTATCTATAGGTCAAACCCGAGATCCTTTCTGTAGTACATCCCATCAAAATGTAGCTTTTCCATATTTTGATAGGATTTTTGCAGGGCTTCCCTAAAGTCTTTTCCAAAGGAAGTGACGGCTATGACCCGACCTCCATTGGTCACTACTTTTCCATTTGAAAGTTTTGTTCCTGCATGGAACACCAGGGAGTCCTCAATGTTTTCGGCACCAGTGATTTCCTTTCCTTTTTCATAGGCCTCTGGGTAGCCCCCTGAAACAGCCATCACGGTAGTTGCCGCCCTTTCATCAATTTCAAGGTTGATTTGGTCCAGCGTACCATTCGCCATCGCAAGAAGCACCTCGACCAAATCACTTTTCAGGCGTGGTATGACTACTTCTGTTTCCGGATCGCCCATACGAACATTGTATTCGATCACTTTAGGGTTGTCCCCAACTTTTATCAACCCGATAAAGATAAAGCCAACATAGGGAAGCTTATCTTTTTTAAGGCCTTCTACCGTTGGCTTTACAATCTGACGTTCTATCTTGTCCATAAAGCTGGAATCGGCAAATGGAACGGGGGAAATGGCCCCCATGCCCCCAGTATTGAGTCCGGTATCTCCCTCACCAATCCGTTTGTAGTCCTTTGCGGTGGGAAGGATTTTGTAGTTGGTGCCGTCTGTAAGCACAAAACAGCTCAATTCAATACCATCCAAAAACTCTTCAATGACCACTGTGGTACTGGCATTCCCGAATTTTGAATCGACCAGCATGGATTTTAATTCGGACTTGGCCTCTTCCAAATCCTGAAGAATCAGCACCCCTTTTCCAGCGGCCAATCCATCCGCTTTGAGTACATAGGGTGGATTTAAGGACTCCAAAAAGGCATAGCCTTCTTCCAAGGTTTTGGCTGTAAAACTTTCATAGGCGGCTGTAGGAATATTGTGCCGCATCATGAACTCTTTGGCAAATTCTTTACTACCTTCTAAAGCGGCGGCGGCTTTCTGTGGGCCAATAACTGGAATATACTTGAGTTCGGCATCATTCAGGAAAAAATCATGAACTCCATTAACCAAAGGGTCTTCAGGTCCTATAACTACTAAATCAATATTTTCCTTGAGTACCAGTTGCTTGATAGCGGGAAAATCATTGACCCCCACCTCAACATTTGTGGCAATTTGTGAAGTTCCTGCATTGCCTGGGGCTACAAACAGATTTTTTGTTTTAGGGCTTTGTGAGATTTTAAGGGCTATGGCATGTTCGCGACCGCCAGAACCCAGGACCAAAATGTTCATGAATAAAAATTTTGGCAAAAATACACTGTTTGGATGCCCCTTTAAAATGAAAATTACTTTTTATTTCGGGCAGAGAAATCGCGGTGTTCTGTTTTTTCGAGCTCTTCCTTGGTTAGTCCTTTAAAAAACTCAAATGTTTTTCGCATTCCCTCTTCGCGTCCAACTTTAGGTTCCCAGCCTAAAATTTCCCTTGCCTTAGTAATGTCTGGCTGACGTTGCATGGGGTCATCTTTTGGTAATGGCTTATACACAATTTTTTGGTCCGTTCCTGTAAGCTTGATAATCTCTTCGGCAAAATCTTTAATGGTGATTTCATTCGGGTTACCAATGTTCACCGGAAGAGTATAATCGCTCATCAACAAACGGTAGATGCCTTCAATTTCATCATCCACAAAACAGAAAGAACGGGTTTGTGAACCATCTCCAAACACGGTCAAGTCCTCACCACGAAGTGCCTGTCCCATAAAAGCGGGAATCACACGACCATCATTCAGCCGCATTCGGGGTCCATAGGTATTGAATATCCGAACAATCCGTGTATCTAGTCCATGGAATCGGTGGTAGGCCATGGTTATGGATTCTTGAAAGCGTTTGGCTTCGTCATACACCCCTCTTGGCCCAATGGTATTTACATTACCGTAGTACTCCTCTGTTTGCGGGTGTACTAGAGGGTCTCCATATATTTCGGAAGTGGAGGCGATCATAAAACGGGCATTCTTTTCTTTGGCCAAGCCCAATAAATTATGAGTTCCCAAAGCGCCCACTTTAAGCGTTTGAATTGGAATTTTAAGATAATCGATAGGACTAGCCGGCGAAGCAAAATGAAGGATATAATCCAGTACCCCCGGAACATGGACAAAATTCGTTACATCGTGATGGTAGAACGTAAATCGTTCCAATGGGAACAAGTGCTCTATGTTTTTTAGGTCTCCGGTGATAAGGTTATCCATTGCAATGACATGATGTCCTTCTGCAATGAACCTGTCACAAAGGTGGGAGCCCAAAAAACCAGCTGCCCCGGTGATAAGGATTCTTTTCATTTATTTTTGATATAAATTGTTGTCTTCAAGCAAAACAAACATAGGCCATATAGATCCAGACCGAAAACTTTTCTGGTCAACCTACACTATATTCTCGACTCAATACGCTTTTTCCTCTCCCTTGAACACATTGAAAACAGTCTGGAGCATTATTTTAAGGTCCAAAAAAATGGACCAGTTCTCGATATAGAAAATATCGAATTTAATTCGGTTTTGAATATCCGAGTCGGTCTCAATTTCCCCTCTGTAGCCTCTAATTTGTGCCAATCCGGTTATGCCGGGCTTTACAAAATGACGAACCATATATTTGTCCACACTTGCAGCATATTCACTGGTGTGCTTTACCATATGGGGTCTGGGGCCCACCACCGACATGGTGCCGAACAGCACATTATAGAATTGAGGAAGCTCATCTATACTGGTACTTCTTAGGAATCTTCCTATTTTGGTGATTCGCATGTCGTTTTTTGTGGCCTGTATGTCGTCTGCATTTTTGTTGGGAGCCATGGAGCGAAATTTATAACAATAGAATTCCCTGTTGTCAATGCCGTTTCTGGTCTGTCTAAAAAACACTGGTCCCTTGGATTCAAGCGTGATCAGTATGGCCAAAATAGGGGTTAACCAAGACAATAATCCAACTATTACAGTCAAGGAAAAGACAACATCAAAGCTTCGTTTAATGAATGCGTTTATGGGATTGTCCATAGGGATATCCCTTAAAGAAAGTACAGGGATATAGTCATAATATTCAAATTTGAGCTTTTTGGCAAAGATGTTTTTGTTGTCTGGAATGAATTTGAGGGTTTTTAAATTGTTATCGGCAAAGTTGATGAACTGGGTAAGTTCATCATTTTTAAGCTCTGAAACGGAACAATAAATCTCATCAATATTATTTTTCAGAATAAATGAAAAGCATTCTTCAATGACGAACCGATCTTTTTTAGGACAAAACTGTTTCTTAAACTCATAACCATATTCGTCTCGATTTTTAAAGACATTTATTAGTTGGTCTGTTTTCCTGTTCTTTCCTATGACTACCACTCTTCTAATATTACCCTTGAATTTTTCCCTATACTCCATCATTACAACATAGGTTATGAACTTAATCCCGGATATTGCCACCAAAGCAATAAAGAAATATTGGGCCAACGCAAAGCGGCTCATATAGGGTTGCTTAAAAAAGCCGATGAAGGCGTATAAAAGAAAAAAGAAAAAAATGAACTGGGTAAAAATCTTTCTTAGTAAAAAAGGAACTTTGGTGAACCTATGGATTTTATAAAAATCATTTTTTAAGGACAATACAACCCAGCACAGTGTAATATATGCATGGAACAAAATAGGTTCGTTTATGTTTATAGGGAGAAAGTAAACAAAAAGGTTAATCACCAACACATCTATTATCAAAGACATCGGCTTGATTAAATCAGAATACTTGGTGAACCTAAAAAACATTGTGGATTAAAATAGAAATAGTGTTGCGATCAAAAGTATTAAAATTTAACACGCTCCCTTAAGACCAATAGAATAAATTTGGTGTTACCGACCAAATATCTTTTCCACATTCTTTGGGGTTCTTGAAGAAATCTATAAAACCATTCAAGGCCTGTTTTCTGCATCCAAACCGGTGCTCTTTTAACTTTTCCAGCCACTACGTCAAAGCTTCCCCCAACGCCCATGATCAAGTTTACATTAACCAATAAATCGCGATGCTCATATAAGAATTTTTCCTTTTTTGGTGAACTGATAGCAACAAATAAAAGTTGAGCCCCACTTTGTGAAATCTGTTCTGCTATTTGTTCCTCTTCATTCTTTTTAAAATATCCATTCCTATATCCTGCAATTATTCCTTGTCCGTATTCTTTGGCATACCTTTCTACAACAGTTTTCACTATGTCTTCAGTGGCTCCTAAGAAAAATATCTTATAGTTGTTTTTACTGGACAACTTTACCAAACTTTCCATTAAATCAATTCCTGCAACTCTTTCTTTCAAAGGTGTTCCCAATAGTTTGGATGCCCATACAACCGCCTGTCCATCGGCATTAATCAAATGGCTGTTAACAACACTTTCCTTAAGTAAAGCATCGCTCTGCATGGCCACAACTTTTCCTGCATTCACAACAACATGGTGTAATTGCTCTCCTTGTTCTATGGCATTATTTATAACCTCTAAGGTTTCTGCCATGGTAAGGTTATCAATCGGAATACCGAGAAATTGTATTCTATTCACTAAAATGTTTTATAGTTATGTTCTTTGTACGTTTCCTTAAGAAACTTTTCCATTTGTTTTAGAGAGTAAGATGAGAAAGCCTTGGGATGACCAATAATTACAAAATTATCAGTATCGGTTGTATTAATTTTATAGGTCTTAAAAGCCTTTTTTATTAAAAAAGCCTTTAATCCATCCATGGAAACCACACTATGGCTATGACTTATAAGAAGTTTAAAAACATTCTTTTTGGCCATAGGAATTGCGCTCCCATCTCCAAATGCCAAATGCCTCTTTTGTTTTAGGAGCTTAACCAAAATAAATCTCCAAAAGAAAATAGGTGACACTCTATATGAGCTTATGGGTATCTCCACAAATTCCCCATTATCATCTTCCTCAGTGACATCATTGGAAAACCTGTAAAACGTTTTGAATTCGGGAACAGAAGAAAAATCAAATCTTTGGTTTTCAGAAAGATAATACCCTTTAGGATAAACGGAACTGTCAATAAGCACCCCATTGTTTTTGAGGGCCTCTTTGATATGATGAAACGGTTGCGCACTCCAACCTCCGGCACGATAGGCTTTTGGAGGTTTCCCGGTTATCTTTTTCAATATCTTAGTATATCTGGTTACAATATCGTGTACCTCATTTTTGCTAAAGTCATATAATCGGTACCTTGTGGTATTATGTTTCCATTTGGTGCCATCAAAACAGGAGTCCTCCCAATGCGGATGAATATGAAGCTCGATCCCATGTCCTTGCGCTGATAATTTTTGTATTTGACCAACAATTTTGTCATAGTCTTTTCTTAAGATTGGATGCTCTCCCATTTGTTTTTCCAAGGCCAACAAATATCCCGAATCAACGAAGCAAACAAATTTGATGTTAAGAGGGTCTGCAATCTTTAACAATTTCTCTGTGGGCTCAATGATGCACTTGTCTACACTGCCACTTTTTGGTCCAAAAAATAGTTCATAATCCAAAGTGATATAGATGTTCATTCTTTTTCCAATCTTTTTGGATTGACTCCACACAAAAACAATGTTGCAAAAACAGCAAAGAACTCAATTCCTTTTATCCTTACCAGCATTGACTCTGTAACATTGGCCAATATGAACGCAAAAAATATGAGTGAGAACAGATAATCTCTCCTGTACATGGACAATAACAATAAAAAACCCAATGAGCAGACATATACAAATCCCCCTATGGCGCCATTTCGGCTCAATAGCTCTAAAAACTGATTGTGTGCATTCAAATCGTTTCTGGCTGCTTCATCAAAACCAAAGTCGATATATTTTTGGTTCCTCATCTCTTCTATTTTTGCAAAACCAACTCCCATAAAAGGATTTTCCTTAAATATCTGATAGGAGGCGTCCCAACGCTCAAAACGTTTGTCGTCCACAATGGCTTCTTTGGTAAACAAGCGTTGTTTTAAATAACTGCTACCTATTTTATTGAAGACGACCAAACACAATATCAAGCCCAATAAAATAAATATGGATTGAAATCTATATTTTGCAATTCTCATCAGCAAAAAATACCCAACAAGTACCAATAACATAAGCAAAGCCACCCTGCTGGCCAATTGGAACAAACCTATTAGCAAAAATAGTATAGTTGCATATCTAAGGTAAGGTCTGTCTCCTTTGTGATGGATTAAAAATATTATTGCAGTCACGATAAAAACGCCTAGGTATGTTGGGTGAATATCTGCTATATTGGTAAATCGATGATTAACATGTCTCCATCGAAAGAAATAGTGTAAGGGTTCATTTCTGGTTACCATTTCATAAATCACATTGCCATAACAAATAATTAAAGTGGCCAGAGACCCCCAAACAAGGGCCATAAAGATTTGTTTCCTTCTTTCGCTGTACTTGTCCTTTTCGCCCATTATTACAAATGGAACCAAAATAAAGGACCAATACCTTTCCAAATATTTAAATCCCTCCCATAATTCAGCACCATAAAATGAGCCAAATACAGCCAAAATGAAGAAGGAAAATACCGGCCATGATTTCCAAAAATTTGAAATGTCCCAGGATTTATAATCAAAAATTAGCGAAGCAAGTCCCAATAAAACAAAGATGCCAAGAAAAATATTGTTCAATCGCATGAACATTGGCAATGTAAATACGGTCAAATAAAGTGCCCAAAATCTAAGTTCCAATACTTTTTTCAAATCTTATAATTGTTAATGAGCATAAAAGGCAAAAGAGCGAGATAATAAACTATTTGTCGTCCCCGGTTAATATTTGTCTTCCATTTAAAATCGGGGCTGATGTGGATCTTCTTTTCACTTTTCATTCGGTTACCCCCGATTATATGTGGCACTTCCAAGAACTCCGGTAAAGTTACCTTTTTCTCTTCCCCCAAAAAAACATGTTTGTTAATCCTTTCGAGTTCCATTCTGGGGTTGTCCACAAAATCTTCATATTTGACCTTAACTACCTTTCGATCCATCCAACACACCAATTGTCCAAAAAAATTGATTAGCCCATAGTACAAGATTGTAGATATGGGAAGTTTGGGTGTCTGTACCTTCTTGTTAAAAGAATTTATAACCCCCCTTATATCCCTTACAACATAAATGCCCCTAATATTGAGATTTTTACTCTTTGACAGCAACAAATAGCGGCCAATATATTTAGAAGAATCCAACAGTACCTTCTTGGGACTCTGTTTCGAAATGTTCTGAAAAATATTTTCCTGTGTCCCTAGATAGACCTGATTGGGCTTTTTGGTAAAAAGCAGCTTAGGTATGTTCTTGTGGTTTTCACATTTTTCACAATATTCCAGTCCTTCAATAGTTGATTGGGGCAAAGCTTGCTGGATTTCTTTCCAAAATGGGCATGCTTGGAGTTTTTCCCCACAGGAACATGCCTTTTCTCCGTTTAAATAGTCTTTAAATTGGTGCATTTCACCAAGGGTGACCACATCCTCGTTGGTATTAAGGATAGTTGCCAATAGCGTTGTGCCGCTTCGGCCGGCTCCCAAAAGATATATTAGGGTTGTTTCTATAATGAACTATTTACGGTTAGGATAATTTGTCTAGGAAGCATTGAAAATCAAATTCCATTTTTTCCATAAACATATCTGGGAGAGGATGATAAATATTTACTTCCTCAAAAGTATCGCCTATAATAAGATTGTCAAAAAGAACTCTTTGTGTATTACTGTCATCAAAGTATCGATTCATTTTCACATTCAACTTGTTTTTTACTTTCTAGTGCCAATGGTTTTCGCTGGGACCCCACCAACTATAGCGTAATCGGGCACATCTTTGGTTACTACTGCCCCTGCCGCAACTATGACATGGTTGCCAATGTTACACCCTGCAGTAATAATTACATTGGCCCCCAACCATACATCATTGCCAATGGTGGTTACATAATAATTTTTTCCTTGTTTTTGAATTGGCAGGTCCAGTCTATCATATTTATGGTTTCTGGAGTATATTTTAACATCGGGTCCCATAATCACATTGTTGCCAATATGAACATTTGCTTGCACCATACATCGTGTTCCCAGTTCTGAAAAACCGCCCAAGGTTGCATTGGGAGAAATTTCAGCACCACTCTTCACTCTAGGTTTTTCCCCGCATTTTTTTAGATAAAACCCTACCATCTTGCTCCTGATCCAAGGAAAAAACAAGGCATAAGGTCTATAATCCTCAGGAGTGTTTCTAAAGAAAATCAAATACAATAGATAAACAAGCTTTTTCATTGATTTAGGGGCCGTTTAAACAAGCTCATGATAAATCTTCAATATTTCAGAACACACATTTGACAGCGAAGCATCCCTAAAAGATTCTGAAGCACCTACTTGAAGTTTACCATATTCTTCTTGCCCCAAGTCATGGAGCTCATTAAACTTTTTTACCAAGGTCTCAGCGTCTTCCAAGGGTACCATATATCCATTTTTCCCAACTGTTACTTGCTCTTTAAAGTTGTCTATGTCTGATGTCAATACAGGCACATGGCAAAAAAAGGCCTCCGTTGTTGCCGTAGCAAACCCCTCGGCCCTGGACATAAGCAGGAAAAACCTAGATTGATTGAGCAACGTGCGCAACATAGGCTGGGTTTGGTTCTCCTTTATTGTAATATTATAATCATTTTGAAGTTTCACAAGTTGGTTTTTGTATTCCCCCGATCCACAGAAACAAAATTTAATATTTGAACCTTTAGGCAGCTTTTTTATGGCTTCTATTACTGTATCTATTCCTTTTCTATGGATAAAAGAGCCTACAGAAATAAAATCATACACTTTCTGTGTTTCTTTTTCGTGGTAAAAAATTGTTGAATCCACACCACAAGGAAGGATTTTTATCTTATTTAGGTTTAGCTTCTTCTGTACCTGGTCAGCCATGGTTTTCCCAACGGGTATTGAATAATCCACACTTTTAGCAATACGTTGAAAAAAAGCTTTGTTCTTTTCATTTACTTGGGAGTTGATATCCCTTCCAAGAAAGGTTACCACTATTTTTGTGTTAGGGTTCAATTTCTTTTTAACCCATGCCAAAAGAATCAACGGAAAAAAATAATGGACATGAACAACATCGTACCGCTTAAAAAAATATGGTATAAACCTGAAAAATGCACCAACATATTTAAAAACACTACCCACTGAAGACGTAAAGCTTCTTTTCATGTAAAATATATCCAGCTTGTCGGCTGGACCAATTTGCTTTTGAAGCTCCTCAAATTGATTTTTAACAAAGATCCCCGCATAAGCTTTCTCTTTGCTAGGATACATATTTGAAACGAATAAAATTTTCATTGACTTTTAAGATAGATATTAAACCAAAAACAAATATTAATGCGAGGGTAGTATTCATTAACAAACTACGCACAATTAAGTTTAGAATAAAGCTTGTTAATAGAAGAATAAAAAATCTTTTTTCCAACCCCTGTTTTTTAACCGCGGAAAACACATAATAAATAAGGGTTGAGAAAATGAGAACTCCCAAAAAACCAAACTCTCCCAATATTGAGGCCAGATTACTATCATACACTCCGAACATATTTACAAAAAAGAAGCGATGGCCAACCCCATAATTGTCATATACAATACTCCCTTCAGAAAAAATGGTCCCAAAGGTACCCGATCCAGTCCCAATGGGAAAATAATCTAGGCTTATTAGTCCCCCCAAGTGCAACATAATCCCTCTAATATAGCTTCCCTCCAAATCAAAGCCATGAACGAAGTTTTGATAAGTCTTTTCAGCAAAGTCTGAGAAGAATAACAGACCAATCAGTGAAAATGCCATAAACGCCAGCAACCCTTTCATTCCCAAGCTTTTTATCAGATTTCCTCCATAAAGTAGCAGAAACGACAGGGGAATAATGAAAATTGATGTCCTAGTGCCTAGAATTAAAAATAGCAAGGCAAAAAGAACAGAAACAATCAAAACCTTTTGATGTTGTTGCTTTAGGAAATAACTCAATAATATTCTCAAATAGAATAGCAAATAAAAAAAAGCTAGAAAATTTGTCTTGAAAAAACCCCCGTGTCTTAAAGCCCCGTTCCTCGTCTCCATGGGAATACCAAAAAAATCATAAAACTTAAACTTAAGAACTATGCTCATGAGTACTCCCAACAACGAGCCATAGAATAAAAGTTTTAAGGTTTTTTCAATTCCATTTGTATAAGCATCCTTTCTAAAAAAGAAATAATAGAAGAAAAAAAAGAACTTTAAATGGATAAGGTTTTGAAATACAATATCCATTAAATTCCTATTTAGTCCAAATATTAAGGAAATCAGTGTTAGGTATATGAAAGAAACATACACAGTAGATTCCTTTAAAAGAACCCTGTTTTTTAAAGTAGCCCTGATTGCTCCATTAAATATGATAAATAACAACAATACCTCGTCTACATAACTTAAGAAACCAACATCAATAAATTTGTTGACAAAATTCATTAAAGGATACTCCCAAAAAACAAAAAAAGCCAAAAAGAGCACAACACTATGTTCAATATGGGAGTAGCTTAATCTCAAGGGAATAGTTTTAAGATAATGTTCAAGTTCATCAAAATTTGCCAAAATCACTAGCCGCAATCACGCAGAATAAAAGCCGTATACGTTTTACCAAGAACCTTCAATATCCACATATTTTTTAACCTTTTCCATGTCGTTTTCAAGTATTCTTCTATACTTTTCATCAAGGTCAAGGTTTATACTATCGTTACGAGTGGTTGTGTTTAGATTTTTTATAGCTCTTCTAAGCTTTACACGTGTTCCAGGATCAAACAATTTTCTTGCTGAAGCCCTAAATATGTTGTCTTTCGTTTTGTCAAACATCAGCTTGTTCAAATACTTGAACCTTACCGCTCCAGTCTTGTTTGCATTGTGGAAATTTAATTCCAGGTTTTCGCTGACGCCCAAAAACGAAAACACTTCCTTTGTTGCTTCAACCGAAGATTTGGTGACATTTTCAAAGAGCATCACTTTAATGTTTTTCTCTGGAAACAAGGAATATAAGTAGTCAAGCTTATCTCCATACAAACTTCTTTCCATATATTCCGAATCACTTTCGATAGCTTTATTGATATCATTATGTTTCTCCAATGATATTTGATTTAAAAACTTAAACGCAGATTTTAGTCTTTCCTCCGGTTTTCTTAAAAGAAGTATGATTCTAGCTTCCGGATTATACTCCTTGATTCTAATTAGGCCCTGTTTATCTTCAACATAGTCAACGCATCCGGTAATTACTATTTTTTGATTGTCGTATGAAGTAAATTGCTTTTCAATAAATTCAAAGCCCTTATTGAACAGTTCATCATTGCTAAAAAAAGGATAGTCTTTCAGATAAAGTTCCCCACAAACATCAGGGTGTTGAATAAGCCACTCGTACAAAGATGTTGTAGCCCCTTTTTGTACTCCAATAATAAATGTGTTTATCTTCATTTGAATGGATTGTAGATCAATAAAATATCGTGCTTCTTTTGTATAATAAAAACCCCCGCTAAATTCCAAAAAGACATACCTACGATACTGCTTATGGCCGCTCCGTAAATTCCATATGTGGGAATCAGTAAAAAGTTAAGAGTCAAATTAATGAGAAACGCTATCAAGATAAGGTTTTGGAATGTTTTTTGCTGTCCTGTCATTTGAAAAACAACTCCTACAGGACCACAGATGGTATTTGTAAGCTGTCCTACACAAAGAATGACCAGCAGCGTTGACCCACCTAAAAATTCTTCTCCAAATAATAATAAAATGGGGTCTCTGAACAAAATCAAAACCAACATCAAGCCTATTGAAAAGTAAAAATTAATCTTTACCACCGTTTGTAAGAGCTTGTTAAATGTTTCTTGGTCTCCAGTATAGTATGACTTCGCAATTTTTGGTGCCAAAATACTGTTCATGGATTGAAGTGAGAATCCTATAACCGCAACAAGTTTTAACACCACATGGTATATTCCTACATTGGAAGCTACATCAAAAACTCCTAAAAAAATTGTGTCGGTCCATCCTAACAATAAAATAAGGGCGGATGAAAACATAAGTGGGGCTGAATCGACTATATAGCTCTTAGTTTCCAAATCACCTTTCTCTGATTGTATGCTTTTAAGTCGTCTATAAACCAAAATGTAAGAGGCCAAAGCAAGAACGGCCATTCCTATTGTATGGGAAAGGATAGGTACAGCAATGCCTCTTTCATCCATTCCAAAATAGAAGGTCAATAAAAGTATAAGGCCAAAAATGAACCTGCCAGCATTGGTCAAGAAAGAATGCCACTTGGTATCCTTCATCCCCCTTAAGACAGCTGAATTAATCAGTGTAAATGTCCAAAGTGGGATAGAAAGAAATCCCATGGTTACATAGTCCAAATTTTCAATTCCCAGTAAGCTTCCGAACTGCCTTTTTAGAGCAAAACCCACAATGGTCATGATTAATGAAATCAAACCAGATATAAGGATGGATTTTTTATAGTAGTATTTTGCCTCACCAAAACTTTTTGAAGAAAACATTTTAACCAGATTAATGTCAAAACCCAGTCTTGGTATTATTGAACCTATCAAAAAAATTGAAAATGACATTGCCACATAACCGTTGACGGTAGCACCAAATAAATTGGATATAATCAGCACAAAAATATATCCTGACAAAAACCCAAAAGACTTGATGATGAAAAAAGAAGCACTTTTAAACAGTAGTTCCTTTACATCGTTGTTCTCTCCTAATAGTCTAGATAGCATTCTGCCCGTCTAATATAAATGCGTTATTGTCAAAACAGCTTTTCTTAATGAAACATTGATTATGTCTTTTTCAAAATCCCAATATAATTTATTGATTGTCGCATCTATACTTGTTCATTCTTTACCGGAAATCTTCAACATTCAATGCCAAAGTCTGTAAAGACCCCTCCTTAATCATATTAATGGTTTAGAATTGACTGGATTATCAAATAATCAGACGTATTCGTGCCTTGAATCCTGATGTTTCATTTATTACCTTCTAAAAAAAATCAAACCACCATCCCGGCCGCCACCGTCTCGTTGGTTGCGTCGTCCACCAAAATAATGCTTCCTGTAGTTCGGTTCTCGCGATACGGGTCTATCATCAAAGGTTTTGTGGTTCTGATACGCACTTTGCAAATATCGTTCATTGACATGTCTGTATCATCGGTGCTTCTGTTTAAGGTGTTGATATCAATTTTATACAGCACTTCATTGATCATGGCCTTCTGCTCGTTCGAGGTATGCTTTATGGTATATTTTGCCCTAGGTTTTGCTGGGCTGTTATTCAACCAACAAAGCATCACTTCAATATCTTGTTGCGCCTTGGGTTTGTTATTGGAGCGAACAATCATATCCCCCCTACTGATATCTATATCGTCTTCCAAGGTTATGGAAACGGACATGGGTGCGAATGCCTCTTCAACTTCACCAGAAAATGTGTCAATGGATTTGATTTTTGATACAAAACCAGAGGGCATCACGGTAACCTCATCGCCTTTTCGCAGTACGCCACTTGCCACCCGTCCTGCATAACCGCGATAATCCCTGAATTCTTCGCTTTGGGGCCTTAAAACGGTCTGAACCGGGAATCGGGCATCCACCTTATTGGTATCACTACTAATGTGCATGGTTTCCAACGTATGCAGCAGAGGAGCGCCTTGGTACCAATCCATGTTTTCTGATCTGTTCACCACATTGTCTCCCAACAAAGCACTAATCGGAATAAACCGCACATCTTTTACCAATAATTTGGATGAAAACTCCTCGAATTGCGCTATAACTTTGTTATAGGCCTCTTCCGAAAAATCCACCAAATCCATTTTGTTGATACACACAATTACGTGCGGTATCTGCAACAATGATGCAATAAATGCGTGTCTTTTGGTCTGTTCAATGACCCCGTGTCTAGCATCCACCAAAATAATGGCCGCATTGGCCGTTGAAGCTCCAGTAACCATGTTTCGGGTATATTGTATATGCCCAGGAGTATCAGCAATAATGAACTTCCGTTTTGGAGTGGTGAAATAGCGATAGGCCACATCAATGGTGATACCTTGTTCTCTTTCATCACGAAGACCATCGGTGAATAGCGCCAAATCTACGCCTTCATGACCCTTCTTCTTACTGGTGGTTTCAATGGCTTCCAATTGGTCTTCAAAAATTGACTTGGAATCGTATAGCAGTCTTCCAATGAGGGTACTTTTCCCATCGTCCACACTTCCCGCTGTTGTAAATCGTAAAAGTTGATTGTTGTCCAACATATCTTTTTCTAAAAATATCCTTGTTTCTTTCTGTCTTCCATTGCAGTTTCCGAGCGTTTGTCGTCACTGCGGTTTCCTCGCTCCGTTTGTCTCATGGCCGATACCTCTTGTGCTATCTTTTCAACGGTATCTGCATCTGATTCTATTCCTCCGGTAATAGTGATATCCCCAAGGGTTCTGAACCGTATTTTTTTGGTGACCACCTCTTCGCCCTCGTCCAATTTCAGGAATTCAGAATTGGGAATCCAGGAATTGCTTCTCCAAACTACTTCTCTTTCATGAGCGAAATACAGAGATGGTATCTGGATGTTTTCTCGATTGATGTAGTTCCAGACATCCATTTCGGTCCAGTTACTGATCGGGAAAACCCGAAAATGCTCTCCTTCAAAATGTTTTCCGTTGAAGATGTTCCACAATTCTGGGCGTTGGTTCTTGGGGTCCCATTGGCCAAAGTCGTCCCGGTGTGAAAAGAAACGTTCCTTGGCACGGGCCTTTTCCTCATCTCTTCTTCCGCCACCAATGGCACAATCTACTTTGTTGGATTCAATGGCGTCCAAAAGCGTAGTGATTTGAAGGGCATTTCTTGTAGCGTTCTTTCCTTTTTCTTCCGCCACTCTTCCTTGGTCTATGGATTCTTGTACAGAACCAACAATGAGCCGAACGCCCAAGTTTTCAATAAGGTCGTCCCTAAACTTTATGGTTTCTGGAAAGTTATGTCCGGTGTCCACGTGCATCAATGCAAAAGGTATTTTGCTGGGATAAAATGCTTTTCGGGCCAAGTGGGTGACCACAATGGAATCTTTCCCTCCTGAAAACAGAATCACAGGGTTTTGAAATTGAGCCCAAACTTCCCTCAGCACAAAAATGGCCTCGGACTCCAGCTCGTCTAAATAGTTCAAATAATACTTACTCATTACAATTGTAATTTGGGTCGAATCAATTCATATATTTTGTTCACTGCTTCTTCAACAGATTCTTTTTCTGTAAGAACAATATCTGGATGCAAAGGTACTTCATACGGGCTTGATATGCCCGTCATATCCTTTATTTCACCTTTTCTTGCTTTTTTATACAGTCCTTTAACATCTCTCCGCTCACATTCTTCCAAACTGGTATTGACAAAAACCTCCACATAGTTTTCTTTGCCAACGGTCTCTTTGATTTGGTTTCGATCCTTTTCAAAAGGTGCCACAAATGCTGCCAAGACCACAAGCCCCGCATCAACAAACAAATTGGCCACTTCGCCAATCCTTCTGTTGTTTTCTGAACGATCTTCAGGGGAGAAACTTAAATCCTTATTTATTCCCTTTCTAACATTATCGCCATCTAGCGTGTAGGTTTTAATGTTTTCTTCAACCAACTTTTGTTCAAGGCCATTGGCAATGGTGGATTTTCCAGAACCGGATAACCCAGTAAAGAAAATCAAGAAAGACTTATGACCATTGGCCTTTCTTCTTTCTTTCATCCCAATTTTATAGTCATGCCTTATGATGTTCTCTTCCATTTCTTTGCACGATTTCTTTTATCCAATCCGTAATTAATTCTATACCATGCTCTTTCGTGGTAGTAATACAAAATCATTTTGGTGATGACCTCGGCAAAACCAATCTTTAATCCTGTAAAAGGGTTTCCAGATATGATCCAAGATAGTATGATAGTATCCAATGTTCCTAGGGCCCGCCAAGTAACCGTTTTTAAAATGTGCCTCCGCCTACTGTCTCCTATCCCTATTTTAACCCATGCCCTTTCATGGAAGTAATACAGGGTCATTTTGGTGATGACCTCGGCAAAACCAATCTTTAGTCCCGTAAATGGGTTTCCAGTGATGGCCCAAGACAACAAAATAGTGTCCAAGGTACCCACCAACCGCCAGGTAATGGTTTTGGCCAAATGCCTTTTATAGGATACCTCTTTAGCCATCTAGTGAACCAAGAAATAAGGGTTCAACAAATTTTCCTTGTTATAGGATAGTTCTTGATCTGTTTCCCATTGGGTTACTTTCAGGCCCACTGCACTACAGATGGCATGGCCAGCCCCTGTGTCCCATTCCATGGTTGGGGCTATCCTTGGATAAACGTCTGCCTTTCCTTCTGCCACAAGACAGAATTTTAATGAGCTTCCCTTGGAAACAATTTCCACTTCATCGTGTTTTTGTTTCAAATCCTCAATAAATTTTTCCGTTTGTTCGTTCATATGAGATCTACTGCCTACTACCTTAATAAGTTCTTTGTTTTGATTTCCGCTCAAATGCAATTGGTTTTCTTTTGAAAAAAGGGTGTTGGTTCCATCTTCGTTTTTCAAAACATCTTTGAAGGCTGCCTTAGCTTGAACATTTGCATAGTACAACTCCTTGGTTACCGGTACATAAATCACCCCTAAAATAGGCGTTCCATCTTGGATCAAGGCAATATTAACGGTGAACTCCCCATTTCTTTTGATGAACTCCTTTGTGCCATCCAAAGGGTCTACCAACCAACATAGGTCCCAATTTTTTCTTTCTGCATAATCCAGCATTCTGTTTTCTTCACTGATTATGGGAATACTTGTCTTTTGCAAATAGGACATTATGACCTTGTTGGATTCCTTGTCGGCCTTGGTTAAAGGTGAATTATCTTCTTTGATTTCGGTCTCGAAATCTGGAGAGGCATAGATTTCCATGATGGCCTTTCCTGCGTCAATAGATGCTTGAACTGCCAGAGAAATGTGTTGATCTAAATCTGTTGAGGTCAATTTATATTGTTTTTTATTCGTGTTTTAATATTGTTTGGCACATTCAGGTTTTTTTCAAAAAACATCAAATACCTAGAATCTATTTCTTCTGATCCCATTTCTTTATTACTTTTTAATTATCCCACAAAAATCAAGTACCAATTTGTCTTCATTGATGTTTAAGGCTTTAAACTCATCATGAGCCACTAAAAAAGCAATGATGTCAGCCTTTTTAGCGGCCTCTCTATAATCTGTAAGTTTAAAAACCTTATGTTCTTCAATATTGGGTTCTACAATGAAATATTCTTCATCATTGGCATCTTGCAAAACCTTTTGTGCTATATATTTGGCAGGAGATTCCCTTAAATCATCAATGTTGGGCTTAAAAGCCAGTCCCATCAATGCAATTTTTGGTTTTCTGCCATGTTTCAATTGGAATTCCAGTTTGACGTTTTTGATTTTTTCTGCGCACCAAAAGGATTTATAATTGTTTATTTCCCTCGCCTTACCAATGATTTGTGATTCCATCGGATAATCTGAAACGATAAAGTAGGGGTCTACTGCAATGCAATGCCCCCCTACACCACAGCCTGGCTGTAATATGTTGACTCTGGGGTGCTTATTTGCCAATTCTATTAGTTCCCAAACATTAATATCTGCTTTGTCACAGATCAGTGACAATTCATTTGCAAAGGCTATCTGTACATCTCTTGATGAATTCTCTACCAGTTTACACATTTCTGCGGTACGGGCATTGGTCTTATGCAGACTTCCCTTCACATACCGTGAATAAAAGTCAGTAGCCTTTTCTGTGGATTCATCATCAATTCCGCCTATAACACGATCATTGTTTACCAACTCGTACATTACATTTCCAGGCAATACTCTTTCGGGACAATAGGCTATATAGATTTTATCCCTGAGCTCTGGCCTTTCTTGATAAATGTATTCGCGCATTTTTTCGGTTGTCCCTATTGGCGAGGTAGATTCAATAATATATAGATCTCCTTCCTTTAAAAACGGTAAAACTGATTTTGTGGCAGCTTGTACAAATGATATATCCGGTTCATTTTTTCCTTTGAACGGTGTAGGTACCACAATTATAAACGTGTCTGCAGAAACTGGCTTAGTCCCAGCTTCTAAGTACCCTGACTCAACGGCTTTGGAAACAGCCAAATCAAGTTCAGGTTCCACAATATGAATTTTACCAGCATTAATGGTCTTAACCACTTCTGGATTAATATCAACTCCAAACACCTTAGTTTTTTTCTGTGCTACCAATGCTGCTGTAGGTAGGCCAATATAGCCCAATCCCACCATTACCACCGAAGGGTCGTTCATTTTTGATTTCTTATATGTTCTACAATTCTTTTACACGCATTACCGTCACCATAAGGATTATGCAGCTTTTTCATTTTATCATAAGCCTTCTTATCATCCATTAGTTTTGAGGCTTCGGATACAATCAAATCCTTGTTTGTACCGACTAAAAGTACGGTTCCAGCTTCTACCGCTTCTGGTCTTTCCGTTGTATCTCTCATCACTAAAACCGGCTTTCCCAAACTTGGCGCCTCTTCTTGTACCCCTCCACTATCTGTTATAATTAAATAGGATTGATTCATGAGCCATACAAAAGATGGATACGATAATGGGGGTATTAGTTTTATATTTGGGATATCTCCAAGAATCTTATAAACGGGTGCTTGGACCTTTGGATTAAGGTGAACAGGGTATACTATTTGAGCATCACTATACTTGATTGAAAGCTCTTTTAGTGCTTCACAGATGTTCAGAAAGCCTTGGCCATGATTCTCTCTACGGTGGCCCGTTACCAAAATCAGTTTTTTATTCGGATCCAACATTTGAGATAGTTTACTTATTTCTGGATCTTTATACGTTTCAGTCCTGACTTTTGCAACACTCATGTGTAGCGCATCTATTACTGTGTTGCCTGTAACCACAATTGAATCGGAGACTTTGTTTTCCTTTAACAGATTACCTTTTGAAGTCTCTGTTGGTGCAAAATGTATGTCACTCACCACTCCCGTTACACACCGATTCATTTCCTCTGGAAAAGGAGATTTTTTATTAAATGTTCTTAGTCCTGCTTCAACGTGGCAGACCTTTGAACCAGAATAAAATGAGGCTATGCTAGCCGCCATGGTGGTGGTGGTATCGCCATGTACATATACATAATCTGGCTGAAAATCTTCTAAAACCGATTTTAAACCTAGGATAATATCTGCCGTTAAACCATAAAGATTCTGGTTTGGCTTCATAAGGTTAAGGTCATAGTCCGGTATTATATCAAAAAATGAAATGACCTGATCTAACATTTCCCGGTGTTGGGCCGTTATACACACTTTAGTGTCAAACTCATCCGAATGCTTATCAAACTGTTTTACCAGAGGAGCCATTTTTATAGCTTCAGGTCGAGTTCCAAAAACTATAAGGTTTTTTTTCTTTTTCAAAAAATATCTTTTTACCGTTCAATTAACATTTTACTTTTATCATACATTTTGGTGGCCTTTATGAATCCTATTGTTTTAAATATATATTCCAGTCTTGTGCCTTTTCATCTCTTTCTGATAGCAAGATTTCTCCAAAATCCTTTTCCCAATCAATCTCCAAAATAGGGTCATTGTATCTAATGCTCCCCTCCGCTTCTTTATTGTAATAATTGTCACATTTGTACAGAACTTTTGCTGACTCGCTCAAGGTTAAAA
Source organism: Muricauda sp. MAR_2010_75 (assembly GCF_000745185.1). NCBI lineage: Bacteria > Pseudomonadati > Bacteroidota > Flavobacteriia > Flavobacteriales > Flavobacteriaceae > Allomuricauda > Allomuricauda sp. MAR_2010_75. The sequence continues at coordinate 1,439,406 of NZ_JQNJ01000001.1, read as the reverse complement.
AACCATGTGCCATTCCCCTTGGAATAAAGAGCTGTTTGTTGTTCTCATCACTCAGTTCCATTGATATGTGCTGACCAAAAGTGGGGGAATCTTGGCGCAAATCTACCACAACATCTTGAATTCTTCCCTGTAACACCGAAATCAATTTGGCTTGGGCGTGTTCTCCCTCCTGAAAATGCAACCCCCTGAGCACCCCTTTTTTTGAGTAGGAAACATTGTCTTGTACAAAGGTCACTTCACCACCCACAGCTTCACAAAAATCCTTATGGTTGTGATTTTCATAAAAATAGCCCCTGTCATCCTCAAACACGGTGGGTTCCAAAACAAAACATCCCTTTAGTTTGGTTTCCGTTGCTTTAATCATATCTCTTGATTCAGAATGCCTAAAAGTCTTTTTCCATATCCACTTTTCTTTAGTGGTTGGGCCAATTGTATAAACTGTTCTTTGGTTATGTAACCCATTTCATAAGCGGCTACTTCTATGGAACCTATGATGGTGTCCTGCCTTTCCTCCAATACCTCTACAAATTGTGAGGCCTGCATCAGGGCTTGGAACGTACCTGTATCCAACCATGCTGTACCCCTGTCCAAAATACTGACATTGAGCTTGCCCTGCTTCAGATAGGCTTTGTTCACATCGGTGATTTCCAATTCACCCCGAGCACTAGGTTGTATGCTTTTGGCAATTCCAATCACATTGTTATCATAAAAATAAATGCCCGGCACCACAAAGTTGGATTTTGGTTCCTTTGGTTTCTCTTCAATACTGATGGCCTTTCCTTCCTCATTGAACTCAACCACTCCATATCGTTGTGGATCATTTACCCTGTAGGCATAGATTACCCCTCCATCTGGGTCGTTATTCGCTTGTAACAAATTGGATAGCCCAGTTCCATAAAAGATATTATCCCCCAAAATAAGAGCCACTTTGTCTGCACCAATAAAACCTTCCCCTATGATAAAAGCTTCTGCCAGCCCATTGGGTGATTCTTGAACAGCATAGGAAAAGGAGCAGCCGTACTTTTGCCCATCTCCCAAAAGTTCCCGGAATAAAGGCAAATCCTTTGGGGTGGAAATAATCAAGATTTCCTTGATTCCGGCATACATTAGGGTAGACAATGGATAATAAATCATTGGCTTGTCGTAAATGGGCATCAACTGCTTGCTCACTGAAAGGGTGAGTGGGTGCAATCTACTGCCGGTTCCGCCTGCCAAAATGATTCCCTTCATTATGCGTTATTCTTGATACTGTTTTTTATAATACTCCAAATAATCCCCTGAGGTAACATGCCCAAGCCAATCCTTATTCTCAAAATACCAATCTATAGTCTGCTCAAGTCCTTCTTCAAAAGTTACTGATGGTTCCCAACCCAGTTCCTTATTAATTTTGGAAGCATCAATGGCATATCTTAAATCATGCCCCGGACGATCTTTTACAAAGGTTATCAGTTTTTCCGATGTTCCTTCCGCTCTGTTGAGTTTTTTGTCCATTAGCCGACATAACAGTCGGGTCAAATCTATGTTCTTCCATTCATTAAAACCGCCAATGTTGTAGGTCTCTCCCTTTTTTCCTTGATGAAATACCAAATCAATGGCCTCCGCATGATCTTTTACATACAACCAATCACGGGTATAATTTCCATCGCCATATACGGGCAACGGCTTATTTTGTATGATATTGTGAATGAAAAGGGGAATCAATTTCTCTGGGAATTGATTGGGTCCATAGTTGTTGGAGCAATTGGAGATGATATATGGTAATTTATAGGTTTCACCATACGCCCGCACAAAGTGGTCTGAACTTGCCTTTGAAGCTGAATAGGGGGAGTTTGGATTATACGGTGTGTTTTCCTTAAAAAGCCCCTTTTCTCCCAGACTTCCGTACACTTCATCTGTGCTTATATGATAAAACAGGAAGTTTGGATTGTTCTTGGCCAACTCCAATGAAGCGTTCAACAAGTTAACCGTCCCCAAAACATTGGTTCGTACAAAAGACAGTGGGTCTGAAATGGAACGGTCCACATGGGATTCTGCCGCCAAATGGATCACGCCATCAAACTTATTTCTAGAGAATAGGTCATTGATAAAGTCGGTGTCTGTAATATCCCCCTTTACAAAAGAATAGTTAGCTGTATTCTGAACATCTTTCAGGTTTTCCAAATTCCCAGCATATGTCAAAGCATCAAGGTTAACGATTTTGTAGTTACTGTACTGGGCAACAAATCGTCTAACCACATGAGAGCCTATAAAACCTGCTCCTCCTGTAATTAAAATGCTCTTGGGAATATTCTTTTCCATGGAAGCTTCCTTAAAATCTTAATTTTCTCCTTTAAACGCTAAGAAAGAACACTATTTTTTGGTCGCTTTGCGAAAGTACGATAATTCGAGTCCAAAACAAGGTTGACTTTCCCCTTCAGACCTTTTTCTTCCAGTATGTACTGGGCAAATTCATACCATGTCATGGGTTTTCCATCTGTAAAATGATACACCCCAAATGGCTTTTTTCCCAGTACGATTTCCTCCAAAATAAAGCTTGCCAATGTTTCGGTGTTGGTTGGGCAACCTTTTTGAGCGTCGGTGATATGCAAACCCTTTCCAGCCAAGGCCTTTTTCACGATTGTTCGATAGAAATTATGGCCATACTTTTTACTGTACAACCAAGATGTCCTGATGATGTGATGATTGGGTAAAATCTGCTGAATAAATTTTTCTCCGGCAAGTTTGGACCTTCCGTATTCATTGATCGGATTGGGCTGGTCTTCCACAGTATATGGAGTTTCTTTTTCCCCATCAAACACATAATCTGTAGAAATATGTATCAGCGTGGCTTTATGTGCTTTGCAAATGGCCGCCAAGTTTTTTGCCCCTTCTGCATTCACCTTAAAGGCTTCTTCAGGATGTTTTTCGGCTTGTTCCACATTGGTATATGCGGCGCAATTGATACAGAAATCATACTTTCCTTTTTGAAAGATTTTCTCCAGCTCTTTTAGTTTGGTGATGTCCAGTTCTTCAGATGCCTTGAAATCAAAGGAACCATCTAGAAAATTCTCGGCCTGTTCCTGTAATGTTAATCCAAGTTGACCCGTGGAACCAGTTACCAAAATTTTGATCATCACATTCCTTTTCGTTGTAATCCCAAGGCATTTCTACTTCCCATTAGAGCCAAATAGATCCATTCTTTTTTGACCTTATTTTTGATTATAGGTCTTTAGGTATTTGTTGAGCTGAAGTAAGCCCAATACCCCCAATACCAAAGCCAGCAACAATATGGGAAGCTTAAACTTATAACTGTTCCATACTCCCTTTTGTTCCACCCCTCTTGTGGGGAAATCACTGATAATGTTGATAATCGTGGATTTATTGGCCCGTTCTTTGTTCAACGCGACCAATTTTTCTTTCAGTACATCTTTCTCCTGCACCAAGGCCAGTTCCCTGTTTTGCGAATCTCCACCCTCCGCCATATTTATACTGGTGCCCTGCATGGGCTTGTCCGCTTCTTTTACCAGCACCGTCCTGTACAGACTTTGCAAGGAGTCAATTTCAACAAGCTGTTGCTTGTAAATTTCTTCCTGTAAGCTAAGGTTCTCATCATTGATTCTTTTCTGTAGTTTGAAATAATCGTTCACAGAAATAGAGTTGATGATGGCAGGCTGCATTTTTTTGGCCACCCTATTGTCCGTACTGATGACTGAAATTTGGTGGAACCTGGCATCCAAGGAGTTAAAGTTTTCCAAGTAGTTCTCAAAATCAATGGTCCTCACCGTGGTTGTGTCCAATTCCCGAATAAACTCATCGAACAATTTAATCTTTTGGTTCTCATCCGAATACGAATCCGCATAGATTTCCTTTACCGTAGCCGCCTCGTGTTCCGTTATGTTCAATGCCGTTGCCAAAGCAACAGAATCCTGTGCCTGTGCCAAATCATTATAGAATGAAATGTTGTTGTAAAGCTGCTGGACACTGTTGAAGTTGGGCTCCACCACCATTTTGGAAACATACTTTTCCGGAACGATGTTGTCCAAAATATAACCGCCCACCCCGCCTAAAACAATCGCAGTTACAAGGATGATGAAGTTTTTTTGAACAAAGAGCAGGAAGAGCATCAAAATATGGAAGATCCCTTTAAAGATGTTTCCTATAAAATTGAAGAATTTTTGGAATCCCCTTCCAATCATCTGGAACAACTGTCCCAAGTCTATTTCATCTGAAGAATTCTGATGTACTGGTTGGTCTGCCATATATTTATGTATTGAATATCTGTTTTAAAATTCGGTCCGTGATCAAATAGGTGGGTTTTACCCCGGTTGTTCCCAAGCCTCCCGATGCCAATGTGCTTCCTGTTTCCAAAGGGTTGTCCGAAGCATAGTAGGCATATCTCACTTTAACATCCTTTTTAATGCTCTTCCGTATCTTGGAAGCGGATTGGATTGCTTTTTGGTAATGCACCCCTTCCATTTCCAGTCCTATGACATTCCAGGTCGACTCGTAAAAAAACTTCAAAATGTCCTTGTTCTGTAACGAGGTTCCCAAAACGGTCACCATAGTGCCTTCCAAAACTTTTAGGCCATGGCCTTCAAAATCCGAAGCACATAGCTCATTATGGAATGGGTAATTATCTGCCGTACCTTCAAAAATATGGGCCGATGGAATCATCAAATCCCCTTTGCCCCCTTCCAAAATACCCGCTTTGCCCATAATTGACAAAGATTCTACGTTCAAAAAGCGTTTTTCATCATCTCCCTCCAAAGGCTTCAACAGCTCATCAATGGTCTCATAGGCCTGTTCCCCAAAGGCATAGTCCATAACAAATATAACGGGTTTTTCCTCGTCTTTGATTCCTTTGGGCAGATCATAGCAGCAAGCATCCTTTCCAAGTTTGGCCGTATCAAAAATCTGAACATCAATATTGGCTCCGGAAGCATCATCCAAAAATAGCATCCCGTTTTTTTCCGCAGTCGTTCGTACCTTTTCGTGAAGGTTGTTATTGATGGTGGCACTCAATGTCTCAAAGATTTCCAAAGAATCGGCATTGGGGAATTCCTTTGCCAACGCTTTTCGGGCAAACAAAGAGTTCATGACACTGTGCATATTGGCACTGATGATGTGGATGGGCCGGTGTAATAGGCCGTGCTCCTCAAGGGTTTTCTTGATCATATCAGCCCAGCGTTCGCCATGAATATGATGACCCAAACGTTCGCGCAACAACGGGCTAAAGGTTATGGTACGCTTGTTCCCTGTAGTTTCTTCTTCAATGGCCAGTTTGCCCAACCAATAGATTACGTTCAAAAAGCGGTCTGGATCTTTAGGCTTCTTGAGCTTTTTATGGATGTCTACCACCTCATCAAAAGTTCTGCTTAGAATATTGGCGGTATGGATCAAGGCAATTTCCCTTTCGCTTTCTTTTTTCTCGGTGAGTTGAACAAATCGTTCCAGTTTGTCCCAATCGTGAATAGTGGCATTGCCATCCTCCACCAAGACGCGTTTGCAGATTTTTCCAGATTCAATGAACAAAAAGGTAAGGTGGGTGAGAATGTCATAAATGTCACTCCTGCCCCGCGTGATCTCAATGTTCATCTGAACGTCATCAATCCGGTAACAATTGCGCCTTCGTTTTGGTGGAATAATGGGTTTTAAATGTGATTTGGAAAAGCCCTCATCAGAGGTTAGATTGATAAAACGGCATTCCTCAATACCTTCCGGCAATCGTTCCAGCACATAGATCAACCCGTTCAATTCTGATTTGTCCTCTGCTATTGTGCCATAGATTTCTGGCCGTAACAACAAAAGTGCGCTTCGCAGCGCGTTGCCAGAAACTCCTGATGGTTTGTAGAATCCACGATTGAGCAGATGGCGCATGGTAATGTACAAGCGCTCAATGGCATTGGTAGATTCTTGTGCCCTAGTGGTTTGTTTTACTTCAGTTGCCATCATACAATGGAGCAAAAATACATGAATTCCTACGAAAGTTGAGCTGTTCTTTTCAATCTAAATTTTGAAAGGTTGAAGTCCTTCGGCCACTTTCCGGTCATTGGCCAGTCTTTGCACCTTGTTCTGTCCGCCCAGTTTGCCAATGGTCTTCATATAATCTTGAAAGCCCCCAGATTTGATTGGGGTTATTTTTAGGGGTTGAAGAATGTTCCCGGCAATCAAATCGTAATAATAGCTGTTCTGCTTTTGCATACTTTCTTCAATGGTTTGGGAAAATTTGAGTGGTTCGGAAGGTTCCCTTTCAAACTCAATGAACCATTCGTGGTATGGCAACTCTCCATCCTCCGGGTTGGTCTGTGGCGCTACGGTAAACTCGTTCACTACAGCATCGGTTTGTTCCACAGCCAATTTTAGAGCTTCTTCCACTTCTTTGGCGATTACGTGCTCCCCAAAGGCTGAGATGAAATGTTTTATCCGCCCAGAAACAATGACCCTGTAAGGACTCTTTGAAACAAACCGAATGGTATCTCCCAAATTATAGGCCCAGAGCCCGGCATTGGTGGAAATGATCATAGCGTAATCCACATTCAGTTCCACATCAGCGATGGTGAGACGTTTTGGGTTTTCGGAAAAGAACTCATCGGCCTTAATGAACTCGTAGAAAATACCAGCATCCAAAAGCAACAACATGCCTTTTTCCTTTTGCGAATCTTGATAGGCAAAAAACCCTTCGCTGGCAGGAAAGAGTTCAATGCTGTCCACTTTTCTTCCTATCAAGTTTTCAAACTTGGCCCGGTAGGGTTCATAATTGACCCCTCCGTAGATGAACAGTTGAAATTCCTTGAAGAGCTCCCCAACTTTTTTCCCGGATTTGGCGTTGAGCTTCTCAAAATACATCTGCACCCAGGAAGGTATCCCCGCAATGACCGTCATGTTCTCATTTTCGGTCTCTTCCACAATGGCATCCACCTTGGTTTCCCAGTCTTCAATACAATTGGTCTCCCAACTAGGCAAACGGTTCTTTTGTAAATAATTGGGAACGTAATGGGCGGAAATCCCGGAAAGTCGACCCAATTTGATGCCATTTTTCTCTTCTAAAATGGGACTTCCCTGGAGAAAAATCATCTTTCCATCCACAAAATCAGCATTACCTGTTTCATGGATGTAATTTAAAATGGCATTTCGTGATGCCTCAACCTGATTTTTAATGGATGCCTTGGTAATGGGAATATACTTTGCCCCCGATGTGGTCCCCGATGTTTTGGCAAAATAAATGGGCTTTCCGGGCCAAAGAACATCTGGCTGGCCATCAATAATATTCTGGATGTAAGTTCTTAATTCCTCATAATCCCTTACAGGAACCTTTTTGGCAAAATCATGATGCGATGCTATACTTTCAAAATCATGGTCCTTACCAAATTGGGTTTTAGCCGCTTTGGAAATCAGTTCTTTAAAGACCTTTTCTTGGGTTTGAAGAGGATTTTTGACCCATTTCTGATTTTTTTGGGCTATTCTCTTGGCAAAAATCTTTGCTGCAAACGATTTTAACGACATTTAGTTGAAGTCAATATAATTCTGGGGATCTACAGGTTTTCCCTTTCTCCAAAGTTCAAAATGTAGGTGTGGGCCTGTAGTAAGTTCCCCTGTGTTTCCTATAGAGGCTATCACCTCTCCCGCTTTTACCAAATCGCCTTGGGATTTGCTCAATGATCCATTGTGCTTATAAACCGAAGTTAGCCCCTCTTGGTGCTCAATAATGATGACATAGCCCGTTTCCGAAGTCCACTCTGCAAAAAGCACGGTTCCATCCCCAATTGATTTTACCGGAGTGTCTTTGGGCGCCACCAAATCCACGGCATAATGTTTGGTTTTGGCATCGAACCCTTGCACCAAGGTGCCATTGATGGGCGAAAAGAGCAAGGTGCCCATATTTTCAATGTTCCGCTCAAAGAGGTTATACTTGTCTTCCAGTTCCACTTCCTCCCTCAGGAGCAAATCCTCCCGAATGGGCGTTAGGTCTACCGTGGAAGGATCTAATTTATACTGGTCAAAAAGTGAATCTCTATTTACTTGATTGTTCTCAATATCTCCACGGAGTACAAGTCTAACATTGTCTAAATACCTATTGGTATAATTTAAGACGGTCACCAAGGAGTCCGTTTTGTAGGTAAGTTCCGTGGCCTGCCGCTTCAACTTGGTTGATGAGTACCCTGGAATATATTCCCGCAAAGGGGTAAATGCAATGATCAAGGTGGTTACCCCAATCAGAACTATGATAAAAAGGGTTCCCGTCACAAAAACATTGAGTCTATTGAGTTTAAAGGAAATCTTTTCCTCAAAGGTGCTTTCATTTAGAATGACCAAGCGATACTTGTGCAGTAGCTTGCGCTTTATCTCTTTTCTTTTCTTTCGGTCCTTCGCCATAATGAACAAAGATAATCTTCCATTTTAATATTGATGTTAAGCTTTTTAAAATACCTAACATCTTGTTTGAGTGTTCAAAACAATTCTATATGCTAATTTTCGTTAATCCCGTGGACACTTACAGTTCTTTTTAGTACTTTTACCCTTCTAATTAAAGGTTTTGACGTTATGATTGCTCAAAATATGTTTCTTGGTATGATTGGCCCATGGCAGATTGTACTTATTGTGGTTATTGTTCTTTTACTTTTCGGAGGCAAAAAGATTCCTGAATTGATGAGAGGACTTGGTAGCGGTATCAAAGAATTTAAAGATGCCTCTAAAGAAGAGGAAAAATTGGAAGGCGGCAACGAGTCAAAGTCCTAGTTTTTCCATTTTTGGTCGTGTAAGTCCCTTTAGAAAGCCTTATAACCAAAGGGCTTTTCGATAAAGAACCACATTTTTTTAACCTACACGCCAGAAATCTTCCCTTTCACAACAAAAAATTACCATCCCCTTTATCTTATCCTATTTTAGCTGTTGAAACTGACGTTAAGCTCTCTTTGCTTAGCCTCCAAGTAATCAATAGCTGATTATTTGTGCAGAAGGAGTGGTAATGAAAAAACCGATCTTGCTTTTTTTTATGTTGATAGCCCTTGGAATCCAATCCCAAGAGGTCACTTTTTTGCAATATCAGGACAATGATATTTCTTCTTCTACCCAAAACAACGCAAATACGGCTCCACAGAGCGATTTGGTGAAACACCTGGATGGTCTTAGCGACAAAAAACTTATTCAGTACGTTCGAAAAAAAGGAGTGGCCGCCAAACTCATCAAAAAAGGGGACGAGTACTTTGACCAAATGTGGTACGCCGAAGCGGCGCGTATATATGACATTGTCCTTGAAAAAAGCAACGAAAAACATACCTTCGAGCTTTTGGCCAAAGCCGGTGACTCGCATTACTACAGCGGAAATTTGGAAAAATCCTATAAATGGTACCACGAGCTCAACCAGACTTTTCCCGAACAAATCACAGAAGATCGCTTTTTTAAGTATACCCATACCCTAAAGGGTACTGGCAAATACCGTCGGGCCGCCCAACTTACCAAATTATTCCGTCAAAAAAGGGAGGAGCCCCTAAACGAACTGGAAAACGTTGCTCCGCCCACATGGAAAAGTACAGCCTTGGTTGAGATAAAAAACTTGGCCATTAACTCCACATATTCAGATTTTGCCCCAATGTTCCACAAAGATTCCGAAGTGGTCTTTGCTTCGGCCCAAGATTCATCGTTCTTGACCACAAGGCGCTATCGGTGGACCAACCAGCCTTTTTTAGATCTTTATGTGGCCAAGACCAAAGACGATAGTGGGGATTTATTTGGCGCCAAGAAATTCTCGAGAAAAATCAACACAAAATACCACGAGGCCTCCGTTGCCTTTTCCCCCGATCAAAAGACCATATACTTTACCCGAAACAATTATGGCAAAAGGTTAAAACGGGGAAAAAACGGAATCAACCACCTGAAAATTTACCAATCCAAATTAATTGATGGCGAATGGGCCGATGCTGTTGAGGTTCCATTTAATAGCGAAAACTATTCAACAGGGCATCCTTCCATAAGTCCAGATGGCAAAAAGATGTACTTCGTCTCCGATAAACCGGGAGGTTACGGTGAAACGGACATCTATGTAGTGGATATTTTGGAAAATGGAGCGTTTTCCGAACCAAAAAACTTGGGGAGAGGCATCAACACCAACGGCAAGGAAATGTTTCCCTACATCACGGAAAATACACTTTATTTCTCTTCCAATAGGGCTATGGGTTTTGGTGGTCTGGACGTTTATAAAGCCGATTACGACAACGACACCTTTGGGATAGTGTATAATCTTGGCGAGCCCATTAATGGTAGTAGGGATGATTTCTCCTACATTGTGGACAGTTCTGGCAAAAAAGGCTATTTCGCTTCCAATAGAAAAGGGGGCAAGGGCGATGATGATATTTATTCCTTTATCGCTATAGAAAACCACAATGCCATTTCCGGCACAATCAAGGATGCCACCTCCGGGGAGGTGCTAGAGGGCGCCCAAGTGGTCCTGTACAACAAAGACAAGCTTCTTTTGGCCGAAGTGAATACCGATGCTGATGGAAACTATCGTTTTGAAGGTCTCGAATCAAAATCGGATTACCTGCTCAAAATCTCAAAGAAAGGCTATTTTGAAAACAATTCGGACATACGTACAAAGGACAACATAGCTATTGAGGAAAATCAGTCCTTACAGCCGCTCAAGGAAATCATTGATGAAGAGAAGAAGATCGTGAGTTTGGAGCCCGATGCCATTTATTTTGATTTTGACCGTTTTGCCATTAAACCAAGAGCCGCCCAAGAGCTGGACAAATTAGTGGCCGTGCTTAATGAATATGAGGACATGATCATTAAGATTGAATCCCATACCGATGCAATCGGCAGTAAGACCTATAACAAATACCTCTCGGACAAGCGCGCCAAATCCACTAGGGACTATCTTATTTCCCAGGGCATTGACCCATCACGAATTGCCAGCGCCATTGGATATGGGGAAGAACGTTTGCTAAACAATTGTGCAGACGGCCATAGATGTCCTCCGGACAAACATCAGGAAAACCGCCGCTCCGAGTTTATCATCGTGTCACAATAAGAACCAAGCCCCTTCCAAGGGGTTTTTTTGTGCTTTCATTCTCCCTTTGTGCATTTCATCGATAATTCAAACAGCTGAACCGTTCACTACAATGAACCATATATCGATGAAAGAAGTGCCTTTATGGAAACCTATATTTTCAGAATAGCTTTTGTCCTTGTTTTGGTGCTTTTTGTCCTATTGTTTTTACTCTCCTTACCCAAAACCCAACCTTTGTATTGTCTTTAAATCTTAAAAACTGACTTATGAAAAAACTTTTACTTGTTAAAGAAATCTATCTTGAAGGATTTCGCAACTTAGGACATATTATTCTAGAGAAATACTTTAAAATATTTGCTTGGTTTAGCTTTGTCATGTTCTTCATTGTGCTCTACGCCTTTGTGTACAGAATAGCTACCGGCTTCGCATTTGACTAACGCCCCAAATACATAAGTATTTAAAGAACAAAAAAGCCCGGATATCCGGGCTTTTTTGCTTAGGTCCATGTGTCTTCTTAATCCGCTGCTGTTGTATTAAAATCTACGGTTCGCAAGATGGCTTCAAGCTCAAACATATAGTCTCTTTTTTCGGCTGATGGTGCAAAGGTGAACCCTTCCAAAACCATCTTTCTGTTATGCTCCTCATCGTTGATGATGTAGGTTAAAAATGGCCCAGCCATCGGGTATCCCTGAATATCCCAAATCCCCCTGACCTCCGCAGCTTTTTTTCCTCCAATTTCTGTGGGGAAAACATAGGGCGCAAAAGCCATTTCAGTTTTCATATATGTGTTCTCATAAGGACCGGGAACGTATTTCTTTCCAATGGAATCACGCATTTTTACAATATCCTCCACAAAGGTGGAATCGTTGGAAAAGCTGTTTTCTGGCATTTCATACGCAATGATGTTCATGGTCCCTTTTGGAATCTGAATGTCCATCCATACAAACTTGTTGTCCCGCTTGCCCACTTTATACAATGATGGAACCTTCATGCTTATGCCAAACTCTTCTTCCAAAGCCTTGTCCTTGTTCAGTGAACGTTCAAATCGTTTTTGGGCCTCGGCTATTTCCATTTGTTTGAACGCCTCAATGGCTTTCGGTGCCAGAGAATCCAGATTCCGGTTCAACACCTCGTGGGTTTGTCCAGTGACCACCGCCACCTTTTGGGGTTTTGAATATGCGTCTGTTTTAATGTGTGCCAATGAGGAGGAATCTTGTTCCACGTATAAAACTGACCGGGAATAGGTTGTTGTGCCCTTAAATACTTTTGGAGGAACTTGTACAATGGTGAAAATGGGTTCGGGTTGTGGGAGACCCAAGACCTGCGCCGCAAAATGCTCCCTAATGTTATCGCCAACATCACTTTGCCATAGCTCGGTGTCCATTACTACCATTAATGAGTTAACACCTCCTGTGGATGGTGGCAGAAATCTTTGTTTCGGTCCTGAATCCTTACAAGACCATAGTACCATTACCAAAATGGCACTACATAGTGTTCCAAATTTTTTCATATCGAGTTAAATTTACGAAGAACAATCGCACAATTTAAGTTTTGTGCCCGGTTTTAGGTTATTGCTGCTAAGACCGTTCCATTCTCGTAAATTTTCAATGGAAACTCCAGGATATTTTCTGGAAATCGTCCAGAGTGAATCGCCAGGTTGTACTGTATGCGTTTTGGAGTTGCTTGCCACCGCCCCAGAGGCTGACTTTGAAGTGCTCGATTTAGCCACAGATTTTTCTGGGATATAAGGCTTTCTCGGGAAAATGGTCAACCGTTGTCCAATACGTAGATTATTGCTCCGCAATCCGTTCCACATTTTAATCTGGCTTACGCCCACGCCGTAACGTTCCGCTATTTTACCCAAATAATCCCCGCTCTTTACTTTGTAACGAATTTGGTCTTGGGCCGTTATCATCTGAGGTAATGGTTTTTCCAAAGAATCCATTTCCTTTTTCACATAAGCATAAATCTGCTCCTCATTGGCCACAAACTTTCCAATTTTGGCCTTTGGTAAACGAAGGGCATAATCCTTTCCTTTCACTTTGGGGATGACATTCAATTTGTAGGCGGGGTTCAACATCTCCAATTCTTCGGTGCTGATATCGACCAACTTGGCTATTTGATCAAAGGTGATGAGGTTTTTAACATGAACGGTATCCGTTTCAAAATAAGGCCTGTCCGCCTTTTTGTATTGAAGTCCATGTTCTTCGGCATATTCAAAAATGTACATCGTGGCCAAAAATGCGGGAAGATAGCCTGCAGTTTCACGTGGAAGAAATGGGCGAATGTTCCAATAATTTTCATATCCTCCAGACCTTCGGATGGCTTTGTTCACATTTCCCGGACCTGAATTGTAGGCTGCCAAGGCCAGATCCCAATCGTTGAAAATTTCATACAATTTGGAAAGGTATTTGCTGGCCGCTTTTGTTGCCAAAATAGGGTCGTGGCGTTCATCCACATAACTGCTCACGTCCAATCCGTACATTTTTCCCGTACTGTACATAAACTGCCAAAGTCCTTTGGCGCCCACCCTTGATCTTGCCCTTGGATTCAAGGCCGATTCAATAATAGCCAAATATTTAATTTCAAGGGGGATATCATGGTTGTCCAATTCCTGTTCAAACAATGGAAAATAGAATTGGCTGGCGGTCATCATCCGTTGCATTAAATCTCTTCTTCGGGTCAAGAAGGATTTGATCACACTCTCCAAAGAAGGATTGTAGGTGATATTGAACGGGGTCTTTTCATCCATCCGGGCCAAACGGGCCTTTAAGGTATCTGTGGGTAAATCCACAACAATGATGGAGTCATTCTCAGAACTATTCTGAATTTCAAGCAGCATATCACTGAACAACTGTGCGCTACTGTGAAGCTCTTTCAACCAAAGACTATCATACCGATGTGCCTCTTCCAAATCCAACAATTGAAACTCCCCATTTTTGTTGGTCTGCAATTCTATGGGCCTGCCATCAATACTAACGCTTGTAATACTGATTTCCCTGGTTTCATCTGTTTGTAGCAAAGTGGAATCCTGGTCTGCCAATTGAATGGAATCAATTTCTTGGGCAGTCGCCATTGAGGCTACAAAAAGAAGCGCTGCGCAGACAGCTGTGTTCAATTTTTGGTTCATTTGGACAAGGTTTGGTTTTTGGGGCAAACTAAAATGGCGTTTTTTTCTGAAATAATAAAATTTCGGGTGTAAAACGTGTTGAATTTTAACTCCTTCCCCAATAATCCATAACGTATAAACTAGTCCAATATTGCAGCGATTCCCGGCAGGGTTCTACCTTCAAGGCTTTCCAACATGGCACCTCCTCCGGTGGACACATAACTTACCTTGTCCTCAAAGCCAAATTGCTTCACTGCGGCCACGGAATCTCCACCGCCCACAAGGGAAAATGCACCATCTTGGGTGGCTTCATCAATATAATTCCCTACGGCGATGGTTCCATTGGCAAAGTTTTCCATTTCAAAAACACCTACCGGGCCGTTCCACAAAATGGTCTTGGAGGCCAAAATAACCTGTTTGAAAATCTCCAGGGTTTTTGGTCCGGCGTCCAAACCTTGCCATCCATCAGGGATTTTGTCCACATCCACAAATTGGGTGTTGGCGTTGTTGTCGAAATCATCGGCGGCCAAAACATCAACAGGCAGGTACACTTTTACATTTTTGGCTTCGGCATGTTTTAGGATATCCAAAGCCAAGTCCATTTTATCATCTTCACAAATGGAATCCCCAACTTTGCCGCCTTTTGCTTTAACGAAAGTATAGGTCATACCCCCACCAATGATGAGATTGTCCACCTTATCCAAAATGTTCTCAATAATGGTAATTTTGGAAGACACTTTTGCTCCTCCCAAAATAGCCGTAATGGGTTTCTCCCCTGTCTGCATTACCTTGGCAATGGCGTCAATTTCTTTGGCCAGCAGATACCCGAAGCACTTATTGTTCGGGAAAAATTGGGCCACAATGGTGGTTGAGGCATGAGCACGGTGAGCAGTTCCAAAGGCATCGTTCACATAAATATCACCGTGTTTGGCCAAAGCTTCAGAAAAAGCTTTATCACCAGCTTCTTCCTCATTATGAAACCGAAGGTTTTCCAACAGAAGCACCTCACCATCTTCCAGTTTCGCAACGGCATCATCGGCAACTTTTCCCACACAATCCTCGGCAAATTTTACTTCCACTCCTATGATTTCAGAAACGGTTTCAACAATATGGGAAAGGGACATATCTGGGTTGACCTTTCCTTTTGGTCTTCCCAAATGGCTCATCAGAACAGCAGAACCACCATCTTCCAAAACTTTTAAAATAGTGGGTTTGGCCGCTTCAATCCTACTGGTGTCCGTGACATTGAAATCACCGTCCAGAGGAACGTTGAAATCAACACGGATCAATGCTTTCTTCCCTTCAAAATTGTAATCGTCTATCGTCTTCATGCAGTGTGTCTTTATAAGAAGCTCAAAAGTAAAGATTTCCTGTCTTTTGGTCTTGTTACATGGGTTATATTTTTGACGTTTTCCAAAAAAATCGTCACAAAGACGGGCGAGCTAAAAAATGTATCTTTGGCTTATGCTGTACAAAAATGTTTTAGGGCTGGAACATATCAAAAACCATTTGGTGACCACCGCCAACTCGGGCAGGGTGGCACATGCCCAATTGTTTGTGGGGCCCGAAGGTTCTGGGGTGCTCCCCATGGCCTTGGCCTATGCACAATATTTGTTGTGCGGCAACACCGGTGGCGAAAACGAGGGTGAAAATACCGTTTGCAATACCAAATGCAATTCGTTGACGCACCCTGATCTGCATTTTGCGTTTCCGGTTTCCAATTCGGATAAGGTGAAGTCGCATGCGGTGAGCGACCACTATCTGGAAGAATGGCGACAATTTGTAAAAGAGCAGCCCTATGGTAATCTTTTTGATTGGTATCGACACATTGGCATAGAAAAAAAACAAGGGCAGATAGGGGTGGACGAAGCCCAGGATATGGTAAAAAAGTTGTCCTTAAAATCCTATGAAGGGGGCTATAAGGTGCTCATCCTTTGGATGGCCGAAAAAATGAACCTTTCTGCTGCGAATAAACTCTTGAAACTGATTGAAGAACCACCACAAAAAACGGTTCTGCTTTTGCTGGCTGAAGAAGAGGAGCAAATCATCAACACCATTCGTTCCCGATGCCAGATTTTACACTTTCCGCCTTTGACCGAACAGGTGATTACGGACGAGCTGGTCAACAGGGGTGCAAGCGCAAGTGTGGCACACAACATAGCGCAGGAGGCCAATGGCAACTTCAACAAGGCTTTGGATTTGATGAACAAGGATTCCGAGGATTTGGTGTTTGAACGTTGGTTTGTGCAGTGGGTCCGTAGCGCTTTTAAAGCGAAAGGCAACAAAGGGGCCATTCAGGAATTGATTTTATGGAGCGATGAGGTGGCCAAAACGGGCCGGGAGGTGCAAAAGCAGTTTTTAAACTACTGCCTTACCTTGATGCGCCAAGCACTGCTGCTCAATTACAAAGCCCACAATCTGGTCTATACCAAAGTTCATGTGGAAGGTTTTGACCTGAACAAGTTTGCGCCTTTTGTGCACGAAAACAATATTTTGGATATTGTGGAAGAGTTGGAAAAGGCCATTTTTCACGTGGAACGTAACGGTAATTCCAAGATTATCTTTACGGATCTATCGATTAAACTTACAAGGCTTTTGCATACCAAAGCAGCCTAAAAATATACTGGACTATGGAAAATTTATTATCAAATGCCACAGAAATTCTGCTACTGGCTTTTTTGACCATCACCTTTTTACAGAGCGGCATTGATAAGGTCTTGGATTGGAAAGGCAATTTGGAGTGGCTCAGTGGCCATTTTTCCAAGACTCCATTTAAGGGAAGCGTGCCCGTTTTGTTGGGAATTGTGCTGGTTATGGAAATCATGTCCGGGGTTCTTTCTGCGGTGGGGATTGTTCAGTTTGTGGTGGAAGGTGAAAGCTCCATTGGTTTTTTTGGGGCCATTCTTGCCGCCCTTACGCTTTTAATGCTCCTTTTGGGTCAACGTGTGGCTAAAGATTATGTTGGGGCCCAAACCATTGTTGTATATCTTATTCCTACTGTGTTCTTGGTCTATTTAATGCAATAATTGCTAAACTTATTAGTAGAAACACTGTTTTATGGCAACAACACCCTTTGTATATATTTGGGAATACGTAGTTAAGAAGGAATATCTGGAAGAATTCAAGAACGTGTACGGTTCAACGGGCGATTGGGTTCAATTATTCCAAAAAGCTGATGGATATATTCTAACCGAGCTTCATCAAGATGCTTCAAATCCACTGCGGTTTGTAACGGTTGACTTTTGGAATTCAATATCAGATAGGGACAATTTCCGAAATCAATTTGCAAAGGAGTTCACCGCTATTGATAAACATTGTGAAAATTTTACGGAAGAAGAAAGGTTTATTGGTGACTTTAATTGCGATACCAATCGATTTGTAATGTAGGCTACTACAGGAAAACGTACATAAATCCGTTAACCTTAAAATCAATTTTGGAAGAAATCAAACACTATTTTGAGGAACATTTCGGGATTTCTTCTCCTGATTGGGATATCTTTTCCTCCAAATTGACCCAACATTGCTTTCCAAAGAAATCCATTCTGCTCTCCCAAGGAGAAACGGAGAACCATCTTTCCTTTATATCAAAAGGAATTGTACGCCAATATGTTCCTCTGGCGGATGGCGAACTTACCTTCGGTTTTGCTTTTAGTAGATCATTTATAAGTGCATACGATTCATTTATATCACAAATGCCTTCCAATTATGCGGTGGAAACCATTACCGAGACTGTACTGTGGCAGTTGACCTATAATGATCTTCAGGAGGTGTACAATACTTCACAGGTGGGTGATCGTATTGGGAGAAAAGCCAGTGAGGAACTCTTTTTAAAAAAGTGCAAACGAGAACTTTCCCTGCTTTTGGATACGGCGGAGGAACGGTATCTAAAATTGTTCACGGAGCGTCCAGAGTTGATTCGTGAAATTCCATTGAAATATATTGCTTCCTACATTGGTGTCACGCCTCAGGCATTGAGCCGTATCCGAAAACGGATTTCTTAACCCAGGTTCATTGTTTGCAATGCCTCAATTGAAGAGCTTTGCCCAAAAAGCAAAGTAATGAAGCCCTTTTTTGTTCTGGTTGTTGTTTTTATAGTTTGCGCCCTGCTATTGAAATTGGTGGCGGGTCAGGTTAACTATCGTCTTTCCGCCCAAATAGCCATGGCTTGCATGTTGGTCTTTACCGCCATTGGACATTTTGCTTTTGCAGAGGGGATGAGCACTATGCTACCTGATTTTTTTCCCATGAAGAAAGAACTTGTATTAATTACAGGTCTGGTGGAAATTGCTTTGGGAGTTGGATTGGTTCTTCCGCAATATAAATATGCCTCTGCCTGGATGTTGATCGTGTTTTTTATCCTTGTCCTGCCAATAAACATAAGATCTGCTATTGGGCACATCAATTATCAAACTGGAGCGTTAGATGGCCCCGGGATATCCTACCTTTGGTTTAGGGTTCCCTTGCAATTGTTTTTTGTGCTTTGGGTGTATTTCTCAACCATATTTGGGAAATAAAAAACCCACTCTTTTTGAGTGGGCTTTTGTACATTGTTTTGAGCTTACTTCTCGTACTTGTCGTTCAATATCTTTAGAATTACATCTGTGAGGTTTTGGGCTTCCTCTCCATACAGCACGGCACCACCATCTCCGCCACCCAAAATATAAGTGTAGCCATTTGCCTTGCCGTATTCCTGGATTTCTTTTTTTACCTTTTTCACCAAGGTGTCCATTTCAGATTGACTGGTCTGTTGCAATTGTTGTTCTTCTTGTTGCAATTGCTGACCGATAAACTGGCCGCGTTGCTGCAATTGCCCATATTCTTCCTGGGCATTCTGTTGGGACATTCTTTCTGCCTTGGTCTGGAAGGCCTGTAGCTCCATTTGGAACGCTTGTGAAATACTGTCCCTCCTTTTGGTCATGGCGTCTGCCTTGGTCTTGAAGCGGGCTTCCACATCAATTTTCTCTTGATAGCCGTCCAGCAACTTTACACTGTCCACATATCCAATCTTATTCTGCTGACATGCCATTGCAATCAGGGCAATAGCGAGTACCATAAATTTTTTCATGTTTGTCTTTTTACTGATGCGCAAAAATAGGAAAGCTTTTGGAATGCGGGCCATTATCTTTTTGTGAACTGAAAAAAGTAAAAACCGCCACCATTGCGATAAACTATTCTTTCTGGCCTTTATAATTGATGTTATCTATTCTATTGGCTTTCAGAAACAGGGCTCTACGAGCGTTTCTTTTTCCCAAAAGGGCTTTGTGCTACTTGATGGCATTAAATTGAATGGCGACGAGATAAAGCCCTATTTCCTTCGTTTTAGAACATAAATCAAGGAAGAATACTCTTTGGTGAAGATTCCTTTAAGGTTGGACCACAATCCGACAAAAAAAGCAGTGATCAAATACAATTTATTCCCTTTGTATTTTTCGGAGAGCATGGAAACATAAAACGCATCAAACCACATAGGCCGAATTGAAACAACTTCCATTTTATGTTTATCAAAAAGTTTGGCTATGGCTGTTCTGGAAAAATGCCACAGGTGTCTGGGCACATCGTATCCTGCCCAATGACTTCCATAATGTTTGGCATCATACGACTTGAAATTAGGAACAGCAACAATCAATGTCCCGTCATCTTTCAACAAGGAAACTATTCTATTGATCTGTTCCTCCAAATTGGGAAGATGTTCCAAAACGTGCCAAAGGGTGATTACCTGAAACTTTTGATTTATTATGTCTTGCAATTCCGCTTTCAATTCCACTCCTTTACCTGCTGCAAGTTCCCTTGCCTTAGCATTGGGTTCTACACCCACCACATAAAACCCCACTTTCCGGGCGCTCAGCAGAAAATCCCCGGTTCCAGCTCCGATATCCAATAAAGATTCAGAGCTATCTAATTGACTTTCAATTAGTTGAATCTTATTTGAAAGGTTTTTTCGCTTTACGGCCTGATAGAGTTTATCTGTAAAGGATTCTTTGGCATCTGTATGTGAAATGTATTCTTCACTTTCATAATAGGGTGATGAGTCTTCCGGTTGTGGCCGTGTCGCCAACATGTCCAAAACATCATCTTGCCATAATTCAAAAGATTCACCCGAAACAGAATAGTCTTTAGTTTTTAAATACAACTTCATTATAATTGTGTGTGACCAAGTATTCGCTTTTCTGGTTTCGAAGATAGGGTAAAACTACATCCCTTGAAATAATACATTTCCCCAAACAACCCATTTGTCATATTCTTGATGAAGTGAGCCAAAGTTTGAAATCAAATTGCTGAATAGACCAAAAAGTGTTGATTTGAATTACGTTCCACGTGGAACAAAAAAGTAATTTATCTACCTAAATAGACCAAAAGAACACTAATATCAGAAGGAGAAACACCACTAATTCGTGATGCCTGGGATATGGTTACGGGGCGGATGGATTCCAACTTCTCGCGTGCTTCAAAAGAAAGGGATTTGAGCTTGGCATAATCAAAACCATCTGGAATTCGAACACCTTCCAAGCGCTGAAGTTTATCTGCATTGTTCTTCTCCTTTTCAATGTAACCTGAATACTTCACCTCTATTTCGGCTTGTTCCATCACTTCAGAATTCAGCTCATTTTCTTCCACAAACTCCGAAACTGAGTTTAACTGAAGCATGTGATCCATGGTTACTTTTGGCCGTGAAAAGACCTTGAAAAGTTTATCGGATTGACGAACTGTTGCCGAATCCAAAGACTCTAAAATAGGATTGATTTCTTCTGGATCAAAACTTGTCTTTCTAAAAAATGAAACAAAACTCTCGGCCTTTTCCTGTTTCTTCTCCATTCTACGCATACGTTCTTCCTTGGCCAAACCAATGGCATAACCTTTCGGTGTAAGTCGTAAATCTGCATTGTCTTGACGAAGCAGGGTTCTATATTCAGCCCTTGAAGTAAACATACGGTATGGCTCCTCGGTTCCTTTGGTAATTAAATCATCAATTAAAACCCCAATATAAGCCTCATCCCTTCTCAGCACAAAAGGTTCCTTTTCATTGATTTTTAAATGAGCGTTGATACCCGCCATTAATCCTTGGGAGGCAGCTTCTTCGTATCCTGTGGTCCCATTGATTTGACCGGCAAAATATAGGTTGTTGACCAATTTGGTTTCGAGGGTATGCTTTAATTGTGTAGGTGGAAAATAATCGTATTCGATGGCATAGCCTGGTCTAAAAAATTTGACGTTTTCAAATCCTTTTACAGATTTTAAAGCCCTGTATTGAACATCCTCCGGTAAAGAGGTTGAGAATCCATTTACGTAAACTTCAACGGTGTGCCAGCCCTCTGGTTCCACAAAAATTTGGTGCGAATCCTTATCCGCAAAACGGTTTATTTTATCCTCAATTGATGGGCAATAGCGCGGCCCAATACTTTTAATTCTCCCATTGAACATCGGTGAACGATCAAAACCTTCGCGCAATAAATCATGAACCAAAGCACTTGTGTGGGTCATATGGCAGTCACGCTGAGTTGTCAAAACTGGGGTCTGCAAATAAGAAAACTTTTCGGGTTTGGCGTCACCGGGTTGTGGAATCATAACAGAATAGTCCAAAGACCTCCCATCAACTCGTGGTGGTGTACCGGTCTTCATCCTGCCGCTATCAAAACCAAAATCAACCAACTGTTCGGTGATTCCAGTAGCGGCTTTTTCCCCTGCTCTACCTCCTCCAAATTGTTTTTCTCCGATATGGATCAAGCCATTCAAAAAAGTGCCATTTGTTAAAACAACAGCCTTTGACCTAATATCAATGCCAAGAGAAGTTCGTACTCCAACAACCTTGTCACCTTCAACCAACAACCCGGAAACCATTTCCTGATAAAAATCCGCATTGGGTGTATTCTCCAAAGCCAACCGCCATTCCTCAGCAAAACGCATACGATCATTCTGTGCCCTTGGGCTCCACATGGCAGGTCCCTTTGACTTGTTGAGCATCTTAAACTGAATGGCTGACTTGTCGGTAATGATTCCGCTATATCCTCCAAGTGCATCAATCTCACGAACTATTTGCCCTTTGGCTATTCCGCCCATAGCAGGATTACAGGACATCTGTCCAATGGTCTGCAGGTTCATTGTAACCAACAGTGTTTTTGAGCCCATGTTTGCCGCTGCGGCAGTTGCCTCCGCGCCAGCATGGCCTCCTCCAACTACAATAACATCATATTCCTTTTCAAACATTGCTATGGTTCCACGTGGAACATTTTAATTTTTTCTTCCTCTTTTGTGCGCATCACTTCCTTCTGTGCGTTTGATTTATCTCCATACCCCATCAGGTGCAAAACACCGTGGCTCATCACCCTTAACAGTTCGTTTTTAAAATCAACCCCAAAGGTTTCAGCGTTCTCCTTAACCCGTTCCGATGAAATAAAAATGTCACCCGAAATGGTCTTCCCGTTTGAATAATCAAACGTAATAATATCTGTAAAGGTGTCATGATTTAGGTACTGCTTATTGAGCTGCAAAAGAAATTCATCAGAACAAAAAACATAGTCTAACTGCCCCAACTGATACTCCTCTGAATCTAAAATTCTACTAATCCAATCGGAGTAATTGGCTGTGTCCTTTAATACCAAATCAGACTTAAAATGAAACTCAATCATTTTTAAAATACACCTTAACCCTACGCTCGTAATTTTGCCGCAAAGGTAGTGCTTGTCTATTTAATATTTCAATGTCGTTCTGGTAATCTTTTAAGAGCTCAGGACGCGTAGTAATAGGATTGGTAAAATTGGTCTTATTGGCGTTGCTCTCCCTTTCCTTCTTTTTACCTTGTTCCAAGGTCGCATTCTCTAATTTCATCAACTCATGTTGAATGGTATTGGCCTTGCTCTTCGTTCTTTCCGTAATTCCGTTCTCCAGTAAATCGTTCTCAAAGTCCTCCATTTGTTTGAGCAATTTTTTGGCTAGATCCCCATCTTGCTTGTTGATCATATCCTGCAACTGCTGTTCCAACTTCTGTCGTAAAAACTGTTGTTCCTTATAGATTTCATATATCTCATTCAGTCCCATTTCATCCTGACCAATTCCTTGATTACCAGTTGAGCCATTTTGCTCTCCACTGTTCCCCTCACCTTGCTTGCCACTTTGTTGGCCTTGTTGGCCATTATCCCCTTGTTGCTGTCCATCTCCTTTTTGTTCACCCTCGCCTTTTGAAGATTTACCCTGCTCACCAGAACCCTGCATCTTTTCCTGAATACCCTGCTGGCCTTTTATGATGTCCGGAAGTTGAAAATCCGAGCCTTGTCCACTTCCCTGACCGGCCTTCATGTTCTGTTGCATATTGTCCAAGATATTGGCAAGGAAATCAGCAAGTGCATTAGTGGCATTAATAACATACTGCTGGTACGACGCCCCTTGGTAAATTTGATTTTCTGCGATACTCTCCAGAGACTTGTCAATGTTATAGTACACCTCCGTAATCTGTTCATTAACAAATTCTGAAACCTCTACCCTACGAAGGGATAAGGCAAACAAACTGTCATCAACATGTTCAAACAACCTCCGCAATTCATTTTGATCACGGACGGTTTTGGAGAATTGGGAAATGTCAACATCAGCACTTTCAATCTTATCAAAAAGGTTTTCCTGCTTGAACGAAAATGTTACCAAATTATCCAAGATTTGCCTAAGCATTTCAGCATCCTCAGTGTCCTCTGAACCACCTCCACCCATGGCCCCCTGCTGAAGTGCTTCGCTCATCTCCTGCATTTTTTGCGCCGCTGATTTTTGTTTTTGGGTGATCTTATTACCAGATTGCATACGTTCCTGACTATCCGAAGATTGGTCATTTCCTTGGTGTTTATTTATCTCCTCCAAAGCCTCTTTCTGGTCATTCTTTACATCCTCAGCTTGCGACTTGGATACATCCATATTCATGGGCTTTTGAAGATTGTTATTATCCTTTAATAGTTCCTCTAAGTCTTTGGACAGCTCCTCAAAACTTTCATTAAGTTTTTCTTGTTCATCATTAGAGAACTTTTGACCAATATCCAATTTTGATAAGATGTCTTGCCTTTCAGCTAATTTTTCGAGCTCCTTTGACAAATGTGAAGCTTTCTCTGTTACGTAATATCTTTTGGTCAGCTCCAAAAGTTGCTCCAAATTTCTCGTATTCTTACTTTGGTTTTTGCCCAGTTCTTCCAACTTTTGTTGTAGTTCTTCTTTATTGATTTTATCCGATAACTCATTCAACTCTTTAAGAAGCCTTTCATTCTTTCTGGCTTCCAATTCTTGTCGCTCCAAACGCTCTTGCAACATCTTCTTAAACTCACTGTCCTCCTTATGATCCTTACCCAAGCTCTCCTTTAAATCCTTGCTGAACTTTTCCATCATCTGCTCTTGCCGCTCTTGCTTTTGCAAATAATCTTTAATCTGATTTTTATCTTCAAAAGTCAATGCCCGTTCTTCCTTTTGAAGGTTATTGATCTTGGACAACGCTTCCTTCTGACTTTTATACTCTTCAAGGGACTGGTTCATTTTGGACAAAGTACTGTTTTGAAATTCTAAGTCTCTATCCTTCAATTGATTATCGTCATAAAGTGTAGCATTGAAGGTCTCGCTTTTAGTAACCTTTCCTCCTCTAACACCATCATTATCAACAACTTCAAAGTATAATTTGTAGTTTTTGCCCTCCTTCAACCGAAGTCCGGAAGGAAATGTATAATAGAACTGGTACACATTACTGTGGGGGTCCTCCAAGGATATTCGCTGAATCTTCTGGGCATCATCCGATGGATAGCAAACCAATCTGATCTGACTAATGCCATAATCATCCGCCGCTTGACCTGTATAAAACGATTGATTTGGGTTCAAGGAATCCAAAACTTGGTTTACCTGAACCGTGGCCCTGGCATCTTTAACCACATCGATGCCATAGGTCAATCGTTCAAAATCGGAGACATGTTGGTTGGACGTACTCAGTTCATACACAAAATCATTGAACAATCTTTGGACATGGGTAAATTGATTTCCATTCCTTTCAAAAACAAAACTTGTGTCCGCAGCGTTCATTCTGATGCCGTCCACGCTAGTACCTTCAATCAGCCAACTCAATCGCGTGCCTTCGGGCACAATAGCATTTCCAGTACCGGTAACCACTTCAGAAGGTCTATTGAGATATGTTGGATAATTCAATTTCATTTGAAAATCGACCAATGCAGGGGTGCTATAACTCTTTATAAAATAGCTCCGCGAATTCCATCCATTCGCTGTAAGATAAAACGAGCTTTCAGCAACCGGTGCCTCAAATGTGTAACTATATACATCACCTTGCTGCTTCAATAGAAGCTCTTCCCCATTAACAACCATGTAGACGCTTTCAGGCTTAATGCTGCCCTCAGTGGCAACGGTAATGGTCAACGCCTCACTATCCAAAACTTCCAACTTATCATTCAATACACGAAACGTGAAAGGAGCGGGACGCTCATAGGCCATGTCATAATTGACCACCCTTTTATGGGAATTAAAAAAAGAAGCGATATTCCCAGAAATCCATATAAAACCCAATAAGCCCAAAGGAATCAACACAAACTTGGCATACTTATAACTATCCTTAAAATTGATGGCTTCTACAAAAGGGACCGGACCAAGGCCATTGGCGCGTTGCTCAATACTGGCCAGCAATAAGTCCGACTTTTTAGGGTTCTCTGAAAGTTCAAGCAAGTTGAGCAGTCTGTCATCCACTTCGGGAAAGTGCTTTCCGATGAGCAAAGAAGCTTCACGATTATCAATACCCTTTCGCAATCGAAACAAATACGACAACGGAACGGCTATAAACTGGTAGAGCAAAAAAAGTTCTACAACAATAAACAACAAAAACAAGGTCAGACGCCATCCGTTACTGAGCCAAAGTAAATATTCCAAGGACATGACCGCCATCCAAAACAATAATCCCAGGGTTACAAAAAGCAAGCTTCCCTTGATCAATTGCTTGGTGTAGTACTTCCTGGTGAAGCGTTCCAACTTGTTTAAAATGTCCTGATAACTGCCCAAAACAAGTAATTTTTACCACCAAGATACCCGATACAAGGGAATTCATCTGAAAATTTTTGTTAAACCTTAACTATCAGTCCATTCACCAATTGGAAAACATGAACAGAATCCCTTTTCAAAATCATAACAGGCAGTGTATCTTTGCGCCTCAAGCGCATGAACCATGAGTGACACTGTTCGGGTACGATTTGCCCCCAGCCCCACCGGGCCTTTACATATTGGCGGTCTAAGAACCGCTCTTTTCAACTACCTGTTTGCCAAAAAACACAAGGGTGATTTTATCCTTCGTATTGAGGACACCGATCAAAACCGTTATGTTGATGGTGCCGAGCAATACATTATTGAAGCATTGAATTGGTGTGGGATTCCTTTTGATGAAGGCCCAGGAAAAGAAGGCAATTTTGGTCCATACCGACAAAGCGAGCGCAAAAATCTCTATAAAGATTATGCGTTGGAACTCATTGAAAAAGGGAAAGCGTATTATGCTTTTGATACGGCAGAGCGATTGGATTTCCATAGAAAAGACCATGAGGCAAAGGGAAAGACCTTCATCTATAATTGGCATAACCGATTGAAGCTTTCCAATTCGTTGTCCCTAACTCATGAAGAAGTAAAGATCAAATTGGATGCAGGTGAAGAATATGTGATTCGCTTCAAATCACCACAAGACCAAGAACTGGTATTGAATGATATCATCCGTGGTGAAATTAAAATAGATACCAACGTTTTGGATGATAAAGTTTTGTTCAAAAGCGATGGTATGCCCACCTATCACTTGGCCAACATCGTGGACGATCACCTGATGCAGATTACGCATGTAATTCGGGGTGAGGAATGGTTGCCCTCTTTGGCTTTACACCAACTTTTGTATGATGCCTTTGGGTGGCAAGCACCACAATTTGCCCACTTACCCTTGATCATGAAACCGGTTGGAAAAGGAAAATTGAGCAAGCGTGATGGAGAAAAAGGGGGCTTTCCGGTTTTTCCCTTATCTTGGAACGAATCCGAAGGCTACCGAGAAGCTGGTTTTTTCCCAGAAACTGTGGTGAATTTCTTAGCGCTTTTGGGGTGGAACCCCGGAACGGAACAAGAAATATTTTCCCTGGAAGAGTTGATCAATGCTTTTGGCCTGGAACGCGTGAACAAATCAGGTGCGCGGTTTGACCCAGAAAAGAACAATTGGTATAATCAACAGTGGCTACAACGAAAAAACGATGTAGCGCTTGCTGAATTGTTTATACAGCAATTATCATCCAAATCCGTCGATGCCACAAAAGACTACGTCACCAAAGTCGTTTCCTTGATTAAGGAACGGGCAAGTTTTGTTTCCGACTTTTGGGATTTGGGCAATTACTTTTTTGAAAGTCCAACCTCATATAACGAAAAGGCCGTTAAAAAACAATGGAAAGAAGATACCCCCGAAATCATGGGCGAAGTCGTTTCCATTTTGGAAGGGATTACGGATTTCACTTCTTCAAACATTGAAACCATTGTCAAAGATTGGATTGGCAAAAAAGAACTTTCCTTCGGAAAAGTGATGCCTCCATTCCGGCTGGTCATTGTGGGTGACATGAAAGGGCCCCATTTATTCGATATCTTGGAGCTTATCGGAAAAGAAGAAAGCATTCAGCGCATCAAAAATGCGATTTCCGCACTTGCCAATTGACGAATATGTAACAAAACTTGACGGTTGCCTACCTATATGTTAGAGAGTTTCGTAATTTCCATTTCTAACATAAAATCTAAAGGCCATGGGCAACTATTTATTCATCCCGATTCTTTTTATAGGGCTTATTATTCTTTTTAAGTTCTTTTTTATTGTAAAGCAACAGACCGCGGTTCTTATAGAACGGTTCGGTAGATTTCAAAGCATCCGTAACTCGGGGCTACAGATGAAAATTCCCATTGTGGACCGAATTGCCGGAAGGCTAAGTCTAAAAATCCAACAGTTGGACGTTATTGTTGAGACCAAGACCTTGGATGATGTTTTTGTAAAACTAAAAGTTTCCGTGCAATACGTGGTCATCAAAGAAAAGGTCTACGAGGCCTTTTATAAACTGGAATATCCCCATGACCAAATTACCTCTTATGTGTTTGATGTGGTCCGTGCCGAAGTCCCAAAAATGAAGTTGGACGATGTCTTTGTAAAAAAAGATGATATTGCCATCGCGGTAAAAACGGAATTGCAGGATGCCATGCTGGATTACGGGTATGACATCATAAAAACTCTAGTGACCGATATCGACCCTGATGCCCAAGTGAAAGCCGCCATGAACCGAATTAATGCGTCAGAACGTGAAAAGATTGCGGCCCAATTTGAAGGCGACGCCGCAAGAATCCTAATCGTGGAAAAAGCAAAGGCTGAAGCGGAAAGCAAAAGACTGCAAGGTCAGGGTATTGCCGATCAGCGTAGAGAAATTGCCCGAGGTCTGGAAGAATCGGTAGAAGTATTGAATAAGGTTGGAATAAATTCGCAAGAAGCTTCTGCTTTAATTGTGGTTACCCAACATTATGATACCCTTCAGGCCATTGGTGAGGAAACTAATACCAATTTAATATTGTTACCCAATTCTCCACAAGCAGGAAGCGATATGCTAAACAACATGGTGGCGTCCTTTACGGCAAGCAACCAAATTGGAGAAGCCATGAAACAACATAACAAAAAGAAAGAAGAATAATTAATGTCGACTGCGCCTGTCTGCTGACAAAGGCAGGCTCGATGTAACTCTAGCTAAAAAAAGGGAGCAAATTTGCTCCCTTTTCCATTTCTATACTGAAATTTCTTACTTAAAAATCTTTGGATGGCCCAAATCACCACTTCACGGCGAAATCCTTGATTGAACGGTTTGTGGTGAAAGATCGCAAATGAATCCTTAGAATTGGATGGCCCTTTTACAAAAGCCCATTAAAACGCCTTAAAACAAGCCATTTTTAATAAATAAACCGAATGGTTTTGGCGCTCTGGAATAAGAAAAACTTATACTAGTTTTTTTGTTCCAATTTGGCCCAAGTGTCCCTCAAAGTAACTGTTCGATTAAAAATGGGATTGTCGGGTGTTGAATTCTTATCCACATTAAAATATCCCAATCGTTGAAACTGAAATTGATCACCTGGGTGAACCTCTTTTAAACTTGGCTCCAAATACCCCGTAACCTTTTCCAAAGAATCTGGGTTAACGAAATCCATAAAATCCTTGTCCTTATGTCCATCAGGGGTAGGGTCATTAAAAAGACGGTCGTATAACCGAACTTCTGCGGTCACGGCGTGAGGAATTGAAATCCAATGCAAAGTACCTTTCACTTTACGCAAGCTCTCCTCCGTTCCTGATCCACTTTTACTTTTTGGATCATATGTACATTGCACTTCCACAACAGTACCATCAGCATTTTTGGTGCAACTATCTGCCTTAATGATGAATCCATTTTTTAAACGAACTTCGCCACCTAATTTTAATCGAAAAAATTTACGGTTGGCTTCCTCTCTAAAATCTTCTTGCTCAATGTAAAGCTCCCTGGAAAATGGTACTTGTCTGCTACCGGCTGATTCATCCTCCGGATTGTTCTCAGCTTCAAGCCATTCCTCTTTTCCTTCTTCATAATTGGTAATGACCAACTTTAATGGATTAAGGACTGCCATCACCCGAGGTGCAATTTTGTTCAAATGCTCACGCACATGGAATTCTAACAAGGAAACATCAACCACATTTTCACGCTTGGCTATACCAATGGTATCTGCAAAATTCTTAATGGATTCCGGGGTATATCCCCTTCTACGCAAACCGGAAATAGTGGGCATTCTCGGGTCGTCCCAGCCTTCAACAACACCTTTTTCCACTAACTGGAGCAGTTTTCGCTTGCTCACTACCGTATGACTGAGGTTTCTTCGGGCAAATTCTCTTTGTTTTGGGCGTAATTTATTCTCTGATACCAATTGGTCTAAAAACCAATCATACAGTTCTCTATGTGGTAAAAACTCCAGTGTACACAAGGAGTGGGAGACTTGTTCTATATAATCGCTTTCCCCATGGGTCCAATCATACATTGGATAAATACACCAATCGGTATTTGTGCGATGGTGCGCTTTATGAAGAATCCGGTACATTACAGGATCACGCATTAACATATTGGGAGCTGCCATATCGATTTTGGCTCGGAGCACATGGGCGCCTTCCTTGAACTCCCCATTCTTCATACCCTCGAACAACTTCAAATTCTCTTCAACAGAGCGGTCTCGATATGGGCTTTCCGTTCCAGGTTCGGTTGGAGTCCCCTTTTGATCGGCTATTTCCTCTGAAGTTTGACTGTCCACATACGCCTTTCCTTGCTTGATCAGCGCAACGGCCCAATCATACAACTGCTGAAAGTAATCTGATGCATAACACTCCGTATCCCACTCATAACCAAGCCAGGACACGTCGTTCTTTATTGCTTCCACATACTCTTTTTCCTCCTTTGCCGGGTTGGTATCATCAAATCGAAGGTTTACCGGGGCGTTGTATCGCAAACCCAATCCAAAATTCAAGCAAATAGAACTTGCATGGCCAATGTGAAGATACCCGTTAGGCTCAGGGGGAAACCGAAAACGAAGTTCATCCCTTTTGTATCCATTTCGCAAGTCATCTTCAATGATGTGCTCTATAAAGTTCAATGATTTAGCTTCTTCCGCCATATCCAAATTTTGAAGCGCAAATGTAGTAAAAACCAGTGTTCATAGCTATTATTCCCCACTTGGTGTATACAAAGAAAGCCATTTCACAACACTTTTGGTGCCACCTACAACAATATCTTTCCTTTCGACGAAAATAAAATCATATTTGTTATTAGAAAGCTATATGAAAAAGTGGCGCCAGAACAGCGCTGCAACGAACTAACGAAATTAAGGGGCACAAACTAACGGGCAAAACATTGCCCTCAACCTCTTAAAACTAACGCTGATGAAAAAAAGTAGTTCAACGTATGGCATTCTAGTTCTGGCCATGGCCATGATGCTGATGGGCACCTCCTCTTTGGTGGCCCAAGTGCTCAACAAACCTACTGCCGCGGACAATCCCAACTTGGCCGGAAACTCGGCCTGGACCGCAGCATGTGCCTCAAGCAATTTCAACGAATACTTTGTGAACTTTACTTGGAGTCCCCCCTTGGTAGACTCCAACAACGAGTTCATTCTGGAGCTTTCTGATTCTTACGGAAACTTTGGCTCTCCAAGGGAATTGGCCCGTGTATCTGACAAAAATACCATTTTTGATTTCGAATTTGAGTTTGCGCTTCCTGATGATATCCGTGGCGAAGGCTACAAATTTAGGGTTAGAAGTACCAGTCCGGCTAAAACCAGTCCAGCTTCTGACGCTTATTCCATGTACTATATTGATTACAATTTACCATTGCTCATCAGTGAAAATGGGAGTGGAAGCATTCCTGCTGGAGGAGTAATACAAATCTGTGATGGTGGTTCGGTCACCCTGAAGCCACACAATATTCCCAATGCAAACACATATCAATACAACTGGTACAGAAGCGGCACGCTTTTGCCACAAAAAACAGAAAGTATCACAGTTTCAACCCCAGGCATGTATTATGTGGAGTTGGATTATGGTTCTGTATGTTCTGGTTCTGCCAATACCCTTTCCAATACCATTGAAATAAGCAATGGTAGCAGTTTGGGCATTGCCATCAATGGAGATAGCGACGTAGAGCTTTGTCCCGGTGATTCGTATACGCTGGAAGCCAATATTACAGGTATGGGCCTAACCTATACGTGGTATAAAGATGGAAACATAATAAGCGGGCCAACTTTAGAAGCGTCCACCCTTGCCATAAACACAGGGGTAGATGGATTTGAAGGGAGTTACGAAGTTCAAATTGGAGGTGCTTCAGCCTGTGCAGAGCGTTCATCAGCGGTCGTTCTTAGAAGCGCAGGTTCTTTTGAGGTATCTAGACAGAATGCTGAAAATATTGTGCTATTGCCCTCTCAAACCAAAACACTTTCTGTAAGTACTACGGCAACTGCTCCTGCCTACCAGTGGTATAAAGATGGTACACCCATAACTGATGCTACAAGTAGTTCTTTGGTAATCAACTCAATAGGTGAATATTATACAGAAGTAACCGACAACGGAGGAAGTTGTGCTTCAGGGCCTAAAGCCTCAGAAACCACAACTATTGTTTCTCCTGATTCCTTTGAGTTGGAGATTGAATTTATTGGAGCGTATTCTGATTGTGAAAACACCGATGCTACCATAAGCCTTTCTGCTGTTAATGCCGTTAGCGATAACGGTGCAAAGACCGATGTTACCTCAGAACTGGAATCAGCATTTACCTATCAATGGAAACTGGATGGTGCCACCATAAGTGATGAAACCTCAAAGACTATTACGGTATCCAATCACGAAAAGAATGGTGCGTACAAATTGGACGGAACTTTGGATGGCTTTAACGCTACATCCAACACCTTGAATGTAAAGCTAACCTCCAACCAAAACTTAAGCATCTCCGCCAACGGAACTGTTCTTTGTGAAGGTGGCGAGGCCATCACATTAACAAGTTCACAAGATTTATCTGATCAAACCTTTGAATGGAAAAAAGACGGTCAGATTATAGACACCTCATCAGAAAGCTTTAGCGTAAATGAAATAGGTGTATATCAATTGGTTATACGTACCAACGATTGCCCAATGGTCTCCAATGAAGTTACCATCCGGGCATTCGACGAGTCTTTGCTTGTTCTGGATAAGCCTAAGGACCTTATTATTATAGAAGGTGAAACCGAAACCATTACCGCCAGCGGTGCGGATTCCTACAAATGGTATGATGCAAATAATAATCTTATAGCCACACAAGATTCCTATGGCTTCCAAGAGGAAGGCCAATATCTGCTTGTGGCCAGCTTTGGCAGCTGTACGGTAAGTCGCGTTATCACGGTTACCTACAGGGATATGTTCGCGATTCCCAACGTAGTTACTGCCAATGGCGACGGAATAAATGACCTATGGGTGCTGCCAAATACATACTCCAGAGACCAGAATGTACTTGTTACCATCTTTAATGAAAGAGGGGAACAAGTGTTCAGTCAAACCGCGTATGCAAATAATTGGCCGCAATCCACCATGGCGTTCAACAAACCCAGTATGATCTTCTATTACAAGATCTCACGGGGAGGAAAAGCCCTGAAGCAGGGCACCATAACTGTTATTAAATAGCGATGCAGACCAAAAAACCGATACTATTACTTACATCTTTCTTGCTACTTTTTTTCTCCGCGACAATGGTTCACGGACAGGAAGAAGATCCCTTTGTACCCTATAACATTCCTTCGCAGAACTTGTTGAAGTTCAATAGATTTTTATTGAACCCAACGTTTTCAACGGTTCGTGAAGACAAGTCCTATATCAATTTGTTTCATAGAAACCAATCGGTATCTTTTGATGACAACAACCAAGTATATTTCTTGAGTTATAGTGGTAGGGTAAGTGATAGGAGCGGTGTCGGTTTAAGCTTGTTTACCAACCGTGAAGGGCTTTTTAACAACTTTGGTGTGCACGCTAACTACGCCTACGGAGTACGTTTGGGCGAGGAGAGTACGTTCACCTTTGGAGCCAACTTTTCCTATTATCAAAGTGCCTTTAACCAAGATAGGGCCAATGCCGTTGAGGACGACCCTTTCTTGAATACTTTGGAAAGTAGTTCCTTGGTTAGTTTTCAACCCGGATTTAACTTCTCCTTTGGGAAGTTTGACATTGGTGGTTTTGCCGAAAACCTTTTTGACTACAACCTGAAAACCAGTGAATCAGTAACCGATTTTGCTGAGAAAACTTATTCGGGTCACCTACAATATACCCATCAGTTTGAAAACGGGGCGGGCATCATGGAACAAGCTCGGCTAATGCCCCTGGCCCGTGTGCGAAAAGTAGGGGATGAAAATCTGGTTCTAGGTGGAAATCTTATCCTGGATCTGCCAAAATTGGGCTGGATACAAGCCGGATACGACGACTTCTATGGAGCTTCAGCCGGTTTGGGTTTCAATTTGAACAAAAACCTATCCTTGGGATATACCGTTGAAAAAGGCTTGTCCAACAACTTTGAAAATTTTGGGGTAAGCCATGAAATTTCCTTGGCCTACTCCTTTACACCCAACCTTACCGAAGACCGCGTAATGCTGGAACAAGAGGGCGAAGAGCTTGTGGAAAACGAAGATGTTCCCCAAGACAGCCTCAACATAACAGAAAAAGATCTTGAAATCGCAGAACTCAAAGAAAAATTGGCCGAAAACGATGCCATTTTGGATGAACTTCTCATGCGCCAAGATTCCATTGAAACCACTCGAAGACAAGACTTGGAGAAAAGATTTGAGACGGTCATGAAAATGGTTCGCCGTGAAACCCGTGGTGAAGATCCACAGTTGGAAGAAAAGGCCAAAGAAGTCTACTTTGCCAATATGGACAGTGCTGATTTGGTCACAACAAAGAAGCAGCCTTTAGCCAACCATGGTTTGTCCAACACCACAGCCGCTAAAAAGGTCATTCGTTTAAATGACGATGGTGCCAAGAGCAGAGTGGCCAGCACCTCTGGTGTCAAAAAAGACAAAACAATTCGGGCCAAAAGAACTTCAAAGACCCATTTTAAATCCCATGCCATTCCAAATGTAACAAGTGGCCACTACCTAATTGCCAATGTGTTCAGGAATGAAGACAATGCAACCGCTTTTGTGGAAAAGTTACAATCCCAAGGTATTGATGCCGGGTACTTTACCAATCCCAAAAATGGCCTCAATTATGTGTACTTGGATGGCTACAAGGAGAAAAAAGAGGCCCTGAACGCCTATCATTCCAATTTGAACGGATCCTATCAAGGTGATGCTTGGGTAATGAACGTAAACGATGGAAACCAAGGATTTGGTGGATTTAGCTCCACAGCCGATACCCAGGATTCAAAATATGATGATAATGTGCTACACAAGAATGTGGCCAAAACAATGCTGGGCAAATCAAAAGCATCCTACAAAACCTACAAAATAGGTGGTATAGGTTCAGGTTATTACATCATAGCCAATGTTTTTGAAAGCTCATCAAGTGCCAACCGCTTTGTAAAAGAATTGAACGCAAAAGGGCTGAATGCCAGCTACTTCATAAATCCAGAGGACAATTACAGATACGTATACCTCAAAAAACATGAAACCTGGAACAATGCCCTAACCTCATACTACTCCAAACTAAATGCCTCGTATGATGACGAAATGTGGATCCTACGAGTAAAACCGAACTACAATAGCTAACCATGACCAAACATTTATATAAAATATTGCTGTTCCTTGGGATGGCGCTCATCCCTTGGGTGGGTACCTCTCAGGTCAAGAACACCTTTGATGTCCGCTATGAAAACGAGCTTAGGGGAGATCTTACGTTCATCGCCAATAATATTGTAAACCGGGACTCGTCGGGAAGCGACCCCGAAGACCCCTATAATGTAACAGGTTCAAGCTCATCTTATAACGATAACTTGAACATGCAATACATAGATATTGATAGTGATCCCAGCACATTCAGTTCCAGTAGTGCTACCTTGACCATACCTGATTCTGATTGTTCCTTGATTCGCTATGCTGGTTTGTACTGGTCTGCCGTATATCGTGATTCCAACAGAAGTACTGATTTTAACCAAATAAAATTTCAAGTGCCGGGAGCCTCCTACGTAGACCTTACTGCTGATGAAATTCTATTTGATGGTGAAGGTGATTCAGATTTTGGAAATTATGCCCCGTATGCTTGTTATAAAGACGTAACCTCCATATTAACCGGATTGGCCAACCCAGATGGGGAGTATTTTGTGGCCAATGTTAGAGCCAGCTCTGGAGACAATGTACAAGGTGGGGTTTCAGGAGGATGGTCCTTGGTTGTGGTCTATGAAAATCCAACATTTCCAGGAAAATTCATTACAACTTTTGATGGATATGCCGGTGTAAAATCAGGAGAGACCGTAGACATTCCTTTCAGTGGTTTTACCACATTGCCCGCACCTTTTCCGGTACGTGCCAAATTGGGTGTGGCCACTTTGGAGGGAGACAATAGAATCACAGGTGATGGACTTGCCATTCGCGCTGATAGCAATGCCTCTTTTACCTCCCTTGGAAACACGGTAAATCCTACCAACAACTTTTTCAATAGTAACATTACCATTGAGGACAACATTATTACCTCTAGGAATCCCAACAGTATAAATACCTTGGGTTGGGACGTGGATTTGTTCACTATACCAAACCCCAATCAGACGGTTATCCCAAACAGTGAGACCGGGGCCACTTTAAGAGCATCCTCTACTCAAGATAAATATGATATTTTCTTTACATCCCTGGATGTAGAAATCATAGAGCCCAACATTGAGCTTACCAAAACCGTTGAGGACATTGCCGGAAACGACATTACAGGACAAGGGGTGAACTTAGGGCAATATTTAGACTATGTACTCTCCTTTGAAAATGTAGGTAATGACGATGCTACCGGAGTGGATCCATCCAGTTCGGATCCTTTTCAAAGATACTATACCATACGAGACATTCTGCCCATTAATGTAACCTTGGATGAAAGCAGTATTACCATGCCTGCAGGAGCCACCTACTCCTATGATCCAGCCACACGAACTATTTTGTTCAGTATTCCAGATGGTTTGGTAGAGGAAGGAGATCCCATGGCCGCCATCCGTATGCGAGTACAAGTGGCAGAAAACTGTTTTGACTTTATTGACGCTTGTACCGACATTATACAAAACTTGGCTTATTCCACGTATAGCGGGGTCATTAACAATGCACAAATAACGGACGACCCCAGTGTGTCCGAATTTGATGGTTGTGGATTCCCAACACCAGGAGCCACCAACTTTTTGCTGGATGACCTAAGTGCTTGTAATTTTAGCAGAACGGTTCAACTTTGCGGCACCAATGTGCTTTTGGACGCTGGTGACAACTTTGACAGCTATACATGGTATCGCGATGAAAACGGGAACAATCAAATAGATATAGGTACAGATACCGTTATTACTGATGCTGATGCCGATAACGATCCGAGCACCATTTTGGTAACCGAAGTAGGAACCTACCTAGTAGACAAGCAAGTAGCTGATCCCTGTAAGGATTTTATGGAAATCATCACCGTAGAACTATTTGGAAGCGTACAATCCAACCCCATTACGGCCTTGATCAATGATACTTCAAACACCATTGATGGAGAAATTGTGGTTTGTCCCAATGATGGTAGTGAACTCCCTGAAATCTTTTTGTGCGGACTCAACGACACCGAGCTGATCCAAGTAAACATTCCAGATGCCCAGAGCATTGTTTGGGAGCAATTGGACGAAGCCAGTTGTGCTGCTGCCACCCAAGACTGCGCCAATACCAATAGCGGTTGTACTTGGAATACTGTGGATACAGGAAACGACTTTACCGCTTCAGATTCAGGTCAATATCGATTGGTCATTAATTACCAAAATGGATGTTTCAGTAGGTTCTATTTCAACATCTACAAAAACCCATTGGACCCCCAATATACCTCGGA
The DNA here is from genome assembly GCF_000745185.1 of Muricauda sp. MAR_2010_75. Classification (NCBI taxonomy): domain Bacteria; kingdom Pseudomonadati; phylum Bacteroidota; class Flavobacteriia; order Flavobacteriales; family Flavobacteriaceae; genus Allomuricauda; species Allomuricauda sp. MAR_2010_75. The sequence continues at coordinate 1,401,759 of NZ_JQNJ01000001.1, read as the reverse complement.
AGACATTATTTGTGACACGGATGGAAACATCACCGTGACCAATATGCCTGCCAGTTATGAGTACAGACTTATAGATCAATCCACTGGGAATGTATTGTTTCCATATCAAACAAGTCCAAGTTTTAACATTGCCAATAATGGTGCCTATACCGTTGAAATGAGACAACAAGGTGTTACCGATGGATGCGTATTTATCTTGGACAACATTGGTATTCTTAGAAGAGATTTTCAAGTTGACATTACTCCCAAAGAAATTGATTGTAACGGCTTAGGAGAAATAGCAATATCTGTATTGAATGTTGAGCCCCAATACTATTATGAGGTTTCACAAGGGGGCACAGTAGTTGACACCTATGGACCCTCAACGGACAACAATTATACCTTTGAAAACCTAAATGACGGCACTTACGATGTATCTGTTTCCACAGATGACGGTTGTATTTATAACGAACAAGTTGTTATTGAAGATTTAGACGACCTTGTTCTTACGGCTAGGGTTTCGCAGCATATTACTTGTAAAGAAGGTAACATTTTGATGGAGTCCACAGGTGGAAAAACACCGCACGTTTATGCCATCTGGTCCTTTGTTGATGATAACGGGGTTTCACAGATTTCATATCCTACAGTAAACGATATTCCTGCTTCAGCCTATCAAACCAGTCAAATCTTCGATATTTATGATCCAGGAGACTACACCTTTGTGGTAGTAGATCGAAACAACTGCTATGATATTTCAAACACAGTTACCATTGAATTTAGACCTGCCGCCGAGTACAATGCAACTTCGGTTAACGATGTGCTATGTAACGGGGAGGCCTCTGGGTCCATACAGTTCAACCTAGTGGATGACAATGGGTATCAACTTACATATTATTTGTTCGATGCCACTGGCTTTGATGAAGACAACTATAACTTGGCTGATGCCATAGCCACCAATGCCTCTGGTTATTTCCCTGGGTTGACCAATGGCGATTATGTGGTTGTCATTAACCAAAGAAAAGGTAGCGCTTCCTGTGATTATTTTGAGTATAGCAGCATTTCAGCTCCCGCTATGGCCATTTCTGGTACAGCGGTCTTGGTCCAGGACTATACCTGTTTGCAGGATGGTGTCATTGAGGCCCAAAATGTTACTGGGGGCACCGCTCCTTACGAATATAGTATTGATGGTGTGAACTTTGTAAGCGGCCCAGGAGCGGAAACTTTCTCCGGATTGACCGACGGCACTTATACGATTACCGTTCGGGATGCCAACGGATGTACTTTCGATACAAACCCAATTACGATTGACCCATTGGATCCACCAACGGATTTAACCTTTACGGCCACAAATCCAAGCTGCCCTACATTCATTTCTGATGTAACCGCAACCGTGGTTGGAGGAAATGCCCCTTTTGTTTTTGAAATCATTGCACCATCAGCAATCGCAGCTACCTCAACCTCTGGGGGTTCTGCGGATTTTGATGGATTGGCTCCCGACACATACATATTTAGGGTAACAGATGACAAAGGTTGTACCTATGATGAATCCTTCACCATAGATCCTGTTACGGAAATCGCCGTTGTGGGACAACTTGTGGGCAACATTACCTGCTTTGGTGCCGCTGACGGCGAATTGCTTTATACCGTAAGCAACTTTAACACTGATTATGACTACTCCGTAACCGGTCCAGCAACATTCTCTGGAACCGCTCAGACCAATGGCACAATTTCCTTAAGCGGATTGGCTGAAGGAACCTATACCATTACGGTTACCGATAATTTTACCAACTGTACCGATACTGCCAATGTAACCATCAACGCGCCGCCTTCAGCGCTAACGGCTACGGCATCGGTTACACAACCAACTTGTCCTACTGATGGATCTGTGACCATTACTGCTTCTGGTGGATGGGGAAGTTATACTTATGAAATCACCGCAGGTCCAGTTGGGTTTGTTCTTCCGCCTGCTCAAACCAATGGCCTGTTCAACAACTTGACCATTGGCGGAACCTATGCGTATACTGTAACCGATGCTAACGGATGCGTCTTTACAGACACTTTTGACATTATAGAGGCCGTTGCTCCCGTATTGGCCATAGTGCCCAATGATATTTGTTACGATGATGCTGTTGGTCTAACATTAACAGCCAACGTTACTTCGGGTGGAGATGGTAATTATGAATATAGCCTAAACGGTGGTCCGTTTGGAGCTAGCAATGTGTTTACTGGACTAGGGCCAGGGTCTTACACCATCCAAGTTCGGGATGGAAACACCTGCGTGGATTCTGCATCCATTACTATTGATCCTGAGTTGAGCGTTGTGGCTTCTGCTCCAAACATTACAGCCTGTACAACCGACACGGACATTAACATCTCCGCTGCTGGTGGTGATGGGAACTATGTTTATGCCGTTGTTGCTGATGGCGTTACTCCAAATGCAGGGGATTTTTCAACCACAAATCCAGTTACTGTAACTGGTGCTGGAGATTATGATGTATATGTCCGCGACAATGGTGGTGCAGCTGGATTCTGTGAGGCAACCTACGATATTACCATTACCCAAGATCCCCCATTGGCCATTTCCGTAGCTGACACAGGAATTTTGTGTAGTGGAGAGGCTCAGGCCACCATCACAATTACTGCGTCCGGTGGTGAGGCACCCTATCAGTACAGTATCAACAACGGAACTACTTATCAAACCTCAAATACGTTCGTAAACCAAGCTGCGGGCAGTTACAACATCCGTGTAAGGGATGCCAACAACTGTATCGTTAATGAAATATATACCATAACCGAACCTTTGACTCTTTCTGCATCTGCCGCTGTTACGCAATTGGCAGAGTGTAATCCTGGATTGGGTGCCGAGGTTAGAATTACCAACGCTATTGGAGGAACTGCTCCTTATGAATACAGTTTTGATGGCGGAACCAATTATGGAGCAAACTCCATAGGTTATTTGTTGCCAGGAACCCACACCGTTTACATCAGGGATGCGAACCTTTGTACCTATCCCATGACAGTAACCATTGACCCGGTTCCAACGCCACCAAACGTTACACCATCCATTGATTACGAATGTGATGGGGAAGGTACCATTACCATGACGCCAGATAGTCCTAATTTTGACTATACCTACGCTTTGGATGGAACTCTAAATTCGCCCGCAGATAACAATGTGTTCAATAATGTTGCCGTTGGAAATCATACAGTAACTGTAAACTATACCAGTAATTCCGCACCAAGCCCAAGTGTACTGTTGTTGGAAAATTTTGGAATTGGACCCAATACCAGCATTACTGAAATTGATCCTGCCTATTGCTACGAACCTCAAGATGGAAGTGCCAGTCTTTGCGGTTTTGGCACCGATACACATATCCAAGATGGGGAATATTCTGTTACTCAAAATATTGTAAACCCCTACGGAACATGGCTGAGTCCAAATGATCATTCTGGAATGGCGGGGGGCAGGTTTTTGGCCATAAATGTTGGTGGTGTTGCAGGAGTGGGTGGAATTGTATATCAAAAAACTAATGTAGAGGTTATTCCGAATAGGGATATTACGGTATCATTATTTGCCTTCAATCTATTGCGAAATGGAACCAGTGGTGGTGATCCCTCCATTGAGATTCAATTAGTAGATGGTGGAGGAAGCATTATTGCCAGCACAACGACTGGAAGCATCCCAAAAAATAACGGAGCAAACGATTGGCAAAGCTATTCTGTAAGCCTAAATCCAGGAGCGAATTCCAATCTTGATATTGTTATCCGAACCAATTCCGCCGTTACAGGTGGTAATGATATCGCCATTGATGATATTGAGGCGTTCCAAACTCCTGAAGTATGTTCCGGTACATTGACTGTTGATGTAAACATTGAGGACGGCCATGCTTTTGATGCTGGAATTACGGCCTTTACAAACTTAACCTGTAACAGTGCTGCAGACGGCTCCATAACCTTTGAAATTGAAAATTTTGATGCCATAAACGGTTTTGAGTACCAAGTCAATGGAGCAGGAGGCTTTATAACTTCAACCTCAAGCCCTGTTACCCTATCGGGTCTTGCTGCTGGCTCCTATACTATTGAGGTGAGGGATGTTTTGGACAATTCTTGTTCCGTTATCTTGAACCAGATACTTACAGAGCCCAACGCTTTGGTAACAACCGCTTCGGTAACCAATGTAATGACCTGTAGTAATGGTGGTGCCACTATTACAGCTTCGGCTTCGGGAGGAACACCCGCTTACGAATACCAATTGGAAGATAGTGTGGGCGGTGTACTAACGGCGTACCAAACATCCAATGTTTTCTCAGGATTGGCTCCTGGAGATTATATTGTTCGTGCAAGGGACACCAACCTTTGTGAAGATGCCACAGATGCGGTCATTACCGTTGTGCCTCCCGCTACCATAACTTTTACCACCACACCAACGGCGTGTTACAGTGGAAATAACGATGGTACCATTCAAGTGGATGTTACGGATGGTAATGGCGATTATCAATTTAGTTTGAACGGTGGTCCTTGGATTACGCCAAGCCCAGCCACCTCTACAACGCATACATTTTCTAATCTAGCCGCAGGAACATACACCATAGATGTACGCGATGGGTTTGGTTGTACTGGAATTCAACAAACCGTAACCATCAACCCAGAATTAACAGCGTCTGCCTTCCTGAACAGCGATCTGACCTGTTTGGTCGATGCCACTATTACCATCAGTGCTTCTGGTGGGTCAGGAACATACTCCTATGAGTGGTCCAACGATGGTGGGACTTCGTACAATACCTCTGGATTTACTGGAAATGTGTTTTCAACCAATACAGATGGAACTTATCAGTTCCGAGTAACGGATACCACTGCACCGATAGCTTGTACCACCGTTACCAACAGTATTGTGGTGACGCCAGCTGTGCCTCCCGTTATTAGCAATGTTATCCCAACAGATATCCTTTGTAATGGTGAAAGCACAGGTTCATTGGATGTTGTTATAGATACCTCTGTTGGGGTCCCTCCATACACAATTAATGTGGTTGAAACCAGTGGTCCAACTAACTACGGAACACAAACTACTGGATTGCCCGCTGGTTCTTATGAAGTAACGGTTACCGATGACAAGGGTTGTGTTTCTGCACCTTTCCCTGTGGTAATTGCTCAACCGGACCCAATAACCTATACCACATCAGATGTTCCTATTACTTGTGATTCCATGTCCGGTGTTACCAATCCTGGCTCCATTACTGTTTCGGGTGTTTCCGGAGGAACTGCAGAATACACCTATGTCCTTACGGCTAATAATGGGATTGCTCCGCAGACCTATACCACTACATCAGGTGCCAGAGACCATACCTTTACCGTTTTGGAATTTGGTATTTATCAAATAGATGTTGTAGATGCCAACGGATGTGCTTCCTATACCACTGAAATAATAGCATCACCTCCTGATGACCTTGACATTGACGTGAGTACCGCCACTGCAGATTGTGTGTCTGGGGGAACGGCAATTGTAACCGTTGGTGCCGCAGTGGGGAGTGGAAATTACGAATTTGCCATTCTGGAAACCTATTCTGCTCCATACTCCAGCAGCTACCAAGCTCCTGATGCTCCTGGAGGCGATACCGCCACCTTTACAGGATTGACCCCGGGCATTACCTATACTTTTGTGGTCTTTGACCTTAACACCAACTGTTATTATTTTGAAGAGGCAGCAGCGCCAATCAACACGCCTTCTACAATGACGGCTACCTTGGATGCTGTAAACAATGTAAGCTGTACTGGTTCCGCTGATGGTAATATCTCATTCACCTTCACTGGGTTTGATGCTGCAGCAACAGACGTTCAATACGAAATATTCAACAGGCAGTCCAACCTTACCACAGGTTATTCGGGAACTGCATCTGTAAACCCACCAACCTCAGTAACAGTCAACAATTTTGCAACATTGCCTCCAGGAGAATATTACTTGTTGTTGTCCGAAGTTGGCGGCCCAAACAATGGATGCTCCGTTAATGGTGGGGAGTTTACCATCCGTGAATCCGTAAACGCTCTGGATTTGGATGTGGCCAGTCCAACAAATGATAACTGTAACCCCAATGCAGGTGTTATTACTGCTGCAGGTAGATATGGTACAGCGCCTTACCAATATCAGTACTTATTGGATACAGATCCGGCACCTACGGCTGCCAGTGCAGGTTGGACCAGCAATACTACCGCAAACGTGGAAGCTGGTGATTACATGGTATATGTAATGGATGCGTATGGGTGTATCTTCCAAAGACCTATCACGGTTGATGAAGATCCAAGACCAGAGATTACCTTGGCCATAGTGGATGAATGTGTTGATGAGGGATTGTTTGAAGTTCTCATCACACTCGATAACTCTGGTGTGGCTTCGGCTCCTTTCCAAATAAGTATAAATGGGTCGGCATATCAAAACTTTACCTTCAATGGCAGTAACCAATACACCGTTTCCGGTTTAAGTTCAGGTGCGGGTCAAACCATAGCCATAAGAGATTTAAACGGTTGTGCCGATACCGATACATTTGATATCCACCCTCCACTGGAATTTAACGTGATTCAAACAGTTGCCCTAGACTGTGAGCCTGGTGCAGCAGCCAATGCAGAAATTGAAATCGAGGTCATTTCTGGTTCTGGAAACTATGAATTTATTATAGATGGGCCCGGGGCCAATGATCAAGCAAGAACAGCTCTTCTTACCAACCCATTCACGTGGACGGGTGCTGCAGCCGCAGGAAGCTATGACGTTACTGTATTTGATGTGGGCACTACGCCTCCAAACTGCTCAAATACCATTACTATAGATGTTCCTGACGCTCCCCTGCCCAGCTTTACCGAAATCCATACCGATGTCACCTGTAATGGGGCTAATGATGGTAGTATTACACTCATTGAGACCGATACAGGAATAAATCCGTTGACCTATACACTGACACCTATGCCAGCTGGGGCTGTATTGAACGGAAATACGTTTGAAAACCTTCCTGCCGGTACGTATAGTGTTCGTGGGGTTGGGGACAACAGCTGTTTTGTGGATATTTTCAATATCACCATTACCGAGCCAGACCCTATTGCCAATGTAAATACCAGTGTAGTTGAGTTTGCATGTACCGCTGGAAACAATATGAACAATGCCACAATTACTGTGGATACCGGTTCCATAACCGGGGGAAGTGGTACTTATGTGATTTACGAATTCATTGAAGAGGATGACCCCAATACGGTTGCTGTTGAAGCTCCAGTAGTGGTACAATCAGGTAATAACCCGGTTTATATTGAAACGGATATGGCCGGTGGTGTCTACACCATTAATGTCTATGACGATAATGGTTGTATGGGGACCACCACGGAAACCATTGCACCTTTTGACGAATTGTTGTCTGCCAGTGTAACCGTGGATGCCGTTGCTACCTGTATTACCGGTGAAGACATTACCATCACCGCAACAGGATCCATTACCAATTCAACTACAGACCCAGCAAACTACGAGTTTAGAATATTGCCTGCTGGTGTTTTCCAAGCTTCTGGAAGCTTCACTGGATTGAGCGTAGGCACCCATAACTTTGAAGTAAGAAACACTGTAACCGGTTGTATCATTGGTGTATCGCATACCGTTGCCGATCCCGAAGTATTGGAGTTGGATATCGTGAGCACCACCAACATTACCTGTTTTGGTGCAACGGATGGTGAGGTAGAACTAAATCTAGTTGATGCCTCAAGCATCACCTATGCCAGTGCAACCAGCTACACCTTATACTACGATATCAACAATACGCCTGTCAACTTAGCCGATGATGTTACCACCACAGGTTCTGATGCCGATGGTAGCTTTACCATTACAGGGCTTGCTGCCGGAACATATTACATTGAAGTCACCGATACCAACCCTCCTGGTTCTGCATGTGTCTATGCTGAATCATTTACCATTGCTGGTCCTGCTGCGCCTATCGCAGGAACCACCCAGGTTACCCCAATAACCTGTGTTGGAAATGATGGTGTCATTGAAATTATCAATGTAACAGGAGGCTGGGGAGGTTACAACTATTATATTGGAACTTCTGCGCCAACCGGACCCGGTGATTATGTGGCAAGTCCAAATTTTGCTTCCCTTGTTCCAGGAACCTATGAAGCTTGGGTCATCGACTCAAGTGGTTGTGAGCAAATGATTCAGGATAATATTGTGTTGGTAGACCCAACTCCAATTACGGCCACACTTCAAGTAAATGTTGAAAACTGTACCAATCTTCAAGGTGAAATTGAGGTTGTAGGCACAGCTGGTGGACAAGGAAGCAATTATACCTACCAACTTATCCGAAATGGAAGTAATGTTGGTTCACCACAGACCAATCCTGTTTTCTCTGGATTGGGTGCGGGCTCTTATGAAGTATTGATTGCCGATCAATGGACCTGTACCACAACGGTAGGCCCCGTTGTGCTCTTGGATGCCATGACGGCCACAACAACTGTCGTAAAACCCATAGACTGTACTGTGGATCCCGGAGGAAGAATTACCGTGAATGTAAGCGGAGGTTCATCTAACCTCACCTTTGATGTAGTTTATCCCGATGGATTTACAACCGACACTAATGCTACGGGTATCTTCACAGGACTTACACAACCAGGTGTTTATACCTTCACCGTTACGGATAATGATACTGGAACACCATGTACCGTAACCGTTACACAAGAACTGGATGATAGGGTCATTCCTATTATCGATGATGTTGTGCCCGACCATGTAAACTGTTTTGGTGGTTCTGATGCTAGTTTGACCGTGGTTTTGGACCCTACTACTGTGGTAGACCCTGTATATACTTATGAGCTTTATGAAATGTCTGATTTGGTTACACCATATCGTTTTGCACAAAGTAGTGCCATATTTGATAATCTTCCTGCTGGGGATTACCGCGTTCGTGTGATTTCTTCAAGAGCTTGTGAGGATTTCTTTGACGCTACGGTTACCGAACCTACGGTATTGACAGCGACTGCTTCAGCCACAGACTTCTTATGTAATCCGAACAATTCGGTGAACACTTCAACAATCACCGTTTCACCAACTGGAGGTACGGCGGATTATGTGTACAGTTTGAACAACATCAACTTCCAGACTTCCAATACATTCCCTATCATCGATACTGGGTTAGATCAGAATATTACGGTTTACGTTAGAGATGCCAACGGCTGTACCACAACCGCTTCTGTAGTAATTCCGACCATCAACACATTTACGGTTGATGTAACCCAGAATGTGGCGATTAGCTGTGTTAATCCAGAGGAAGTGTTGTTAACTGTTTCTGATAACGGAGATTTGTCCAATAGCTACACTTTTGAATTGTTACCGATTGGTAATCCTTATGGATCTGCTCCAGTGGTGTTGACCAATACCACCGCAACTTTTGAGTTGATTGCCCCAGGTACGTATACCTTTAGGGTTACGGATGATGCTACGGGCTGTTATGTGACCACAGCTCCGTACACCATCGCACCATATAACTTAATCGATGTGGTGGCCACAGCCACCGCTCCTGCCATTTGTTTTGGTGGGGCCGGTACCCTTGAAATCAATGTGTCTGGGTATACTGGAGCCTATGATTATGAGGTGTTCAGTTCCAATGGTACTACAACTGGTATTACGGGAAGCGCCAATACTTCTACAAACCCATTGTCCATCACAGACCCTGTTTTGGTGGGTGGCAATTACTTTGTAAGGGTATCTGAAACGGGTTATCCAGAGTGTGTTGAGGACTCCAACACCATAACCATCATTTCACCAAGTGCAGAATTGGAAGTGATCCCACAAGAATTGGCAAACGTTACCTGTACCAGTGACCAAGGAGAATTATTGGTGAGCCCTACCGGAGGATACGCCCCGTATGATATTGTTGTAACCAATACCACAACCTCACAAGTATATACTAGGAACGATGTGTATAGCTATCTGTTTGGTGGATTGTCCGCTGGTGTTTTTGATGTTCAAATTACTGATGCCAATGGATGTGTCATCAATGAGCCTATTACTTTGATTCAACCTGATCCGATAACTGCCGATATTGCCGCTTCAACAACCATGTTAACCTGTTATGGAGACGAAAATGCGTCTGTTTCGGCTATAAATGTTATTGGCGGTGAAGGTGTGTATGAATATCAATTGAACATCTACGACCCAACAGGTACAACCATTTTGTTCACAACGGGAGAACAATCTTCGGATACGTTCAACAATTTGGGTGCTGGAATTTACAGCATCACAGTAACCGATGGTTGGAGTTGCGATGTGGAAACGCCACAAGTGACCATTACCGAACCTACGGACGTTGCTGCTTCATTGATACAAGTGAGCGCCATGACCTGTAACAATCTTGCTGAAATCCAATTGACGGCCACTGGAGGAACTGCTCCGTATGAGTACAGTACAGATGGTATTTCCTATTCCGCCATGAGCGGAGGCGACACCCACACTTTTAATGTAGGTGCTGGAGTATACCAATACTATGTGCGTGATGCATTTGGTTGTGAGGCACAAATCTCCAATCAAGTAAGTGTGGACATGATTCCGCCATTGACCATCAACATAGATGACTCTGCGGCCTTTATCAACTGTATGGGTGAATCAACGGCCACTATTAGGGCACAAGCTACAGGTGGATTGGGTAATTATCAATATGAGCTATTTGGTGACGCTGCACTTTCCAATCTGATAAATGGTCCGCAATCCAGTGGGATTTTCAACAACTTACCTGCTGGAAGCTACTATGTACGTGTTATCAGCCAAGATTGTGAAGAGGTCTCTCCTGAGATTATAATTGTAGACCCTGCTCCATTGCAAGTTGATGAGGAGAGCTTTACCAATGTTACCTGTGCGGGTATGAACGATGGTACCATCACCGTTGAGGTTTCAGGAGGAACAGGTGAGATTTTCTACGCCATTTCACCAAACCTTGATCAGTTTGATACCGACAATACCTTTGAAGACTTGGCTCCTGGTGTTTATGACGTAATCGCTCAGGATAGAAATGGTTGCTTTATAACCTTCCAGTTCGAAATTGTTCAACCAGAACCAGTAGTGGCCGAGGCGATCAACATTATGCACGAAGTATGCTTTAACAGTGCAGATGGATCGTTTGAGCTTCAAATCTCTGGAGGAACCGCTCCTTATGAGACTGCCTTGAATTCAAATGCTGATGCTGACTTTGTACCAAATCAAACCATGTTCCAAGATTTGCCAGCAGGAACCCATGTGGTATTTGTTCGTGACGCCCAAGGATGTGAGACCAATGTTTTTGTAGAGATAGAACCTGGTGTTAACCTAAATGCCACCGTAACGCCCATGTATGAGTGTACCGGAAACATTCCTGAAAATTATCTGGATATAGTCTTTGAAGACCCAACGGTTGAAGCAGATGTATTGTATGCTTTGGATTCAACCGATCCCGCAGATATGCAATTGTCATCAGACTTTACCAATATGACTCCAGGTGATCACTATATCACCATAGCACATGCCAATGGTTGTATGACCACTTATGATTTCACCATAGAGGGATATGAGCCTTTGACCTTGGTGCTGGAAAACAATAACATCAACCAAATCACTGCCATTGCAAACGGTGGTGTAGAGGACTATACGTTCTATTTTAATGATTACAACAACGGAACGAACAACATTTTCTACATCAATAGAACGGATACATACACAGTAACGGTCATAGATCAGAATGGATGTGAGGCAACAGCAGAGATATACATGGAGTTCATTGACATTGAAATGCCAAACTTCTTTACACCTGATGGAGATGGCCTCAACGATATGTGGATTCCCGAGAATATTGAGGGCTTCCCTGATGTACTAATTATTATTTACGATCGTTATGGTAGAGTAGTGGAACGAATGACCGTAGACACCGCTGGGTGGGATGGTGATTATGATGGCAAGCCCCTTCCAACCGGTGATTACTGGTACGTGGTACGCCTAAATGGTGAGTTGGATGACCGGGAATTTGTGGGCCACTTTACCCTTTATCGATAATAACATAACCTACTTGAACCACAATGTTTAAAAAAGCATACATCTTAATCCTTTTGGTCTTGTTGGCCGTGGGAGTCAAGGGTCAGGAGTTGACCCTGCCACAACACTCCCAATATAATGCTGACAACCCGTTCCTAATATCCCCAACATATGCTGGAATTGGTGACCATATTAAGGTACGCTTAAATGGACTCACACAATGGGTAGGTATTGAAGATGCACCAGATACCCAAACCTTGGCAGCCGATGCCAGGATTGGAAACCGCTCAGGTTTGGGTATGTTTCTATACAATGACAGTAATGGATTTACCAAGCAAAGAGGTGCCCGTGTTTCCTTTGCGCACCATTTGACCATAGATCGTTATGTTGATCAATTCTTATCCTTTGGTATTTCCTATAATTTTAATCAATTCCGTATTGATACTGAAAATTTTACGGAAAGCAACGGTGAACTTCCAGTAGATGATAAGGCCACTACCAACCATAATTTTGATGTGGGCATATTGTACCGCAAGAATAGTTTCTATTTTAGTCTTAACGCGGCCAATATTTTACCTAAAAACCTAGAGAGTTTTAACCCTATCTTTGAACCCAACACCCTAAGAAACTACTATATCTATACGGGTTATTCCATTAAGAAAAACAAGAACAGCAAATTTGAGTTGGAGCCATCCGTTTTTTTTCAATGGTTCGAAAGTGACAATCGTTCTGTTACCGACTTGAATGCCAAATTCCGTTTTTACGATTTCGAGGATTACTATTACGTTGGTTTAACGTATCGTTTCTTGAATGATCCCAGTCAACCGTTGACCCCTCTTTATCTGTCTCCCATGGCGGGTATAAAGAAAAACAATCTATACTTTGGATATTCCTACCAAATATTGACCAATGAAATATCAGGGTATAATATTGGTACACATGTGGTCACTATTGGAATGGATCTCTTCCAAGGAATAAGCAACTGTAGATGTATGTATTGATTTCGTTGGTTTTATCCTATTTTTGCCCTGTTTAAACCAGAGGTGTGGGAAAGATTAGGGTAAACAACATTAGGATACATTCCAATCACGGGTGTTTAAAGGAAGAAATGCTCATAGGAAGCGATTATAGGGTGGACTTGGAAATTTCTGCCGATCTTTCCTTACCTGCAGCATCCGATAAGCTTAGCGAAACCGTAGATTACGTTCATTTGAACAATATTGTAAAAGAGGAAATGGCCATACGCTCCAATCTTTTGGAACATGTTGCCAAACGCATCATTGACCGTATTTTTTTTGAAATACAAGAAGTTTCAAAAGTTGGGGTAGAAGTTTCAAAAATTAATCCGCCCATTGGTGGGGATGTGGAAAGCGTGACCGTTGTTTTGGAAGGTGAAAGGCCCAAATAATCGTTTGGGTAACCTAAAAAAAGTAGTACATTTGCTCTCCTAAACGGCATCGTGGCCGAGTGGCTAGGCACAGCTCTGCAAAAGCTTGTACAGCGGTTCGAATCCGCTCGATGCCTCTAAAACCCAGCAGAAATTTGTTGGGTTTTTTTATTGATTGATGTGTTCTATCCGTTCGATTTCTTTTTGGATGTTGAACTCATCCTTGGGTAGAAATCCTTTAGTGATCAAGACAATTCCACAGATGATCAGAACAATTCCAAGCCCCTTTTTAATAAGAATAATCCGTTCTTTGGTCAAATATCTTTTTAACTGCTTAGCAAGCAGAATCTTAATTAAATCCGTAGAAAAATAAACAATCAGTACTGTAGAGAAAAAGACCATCATCCGGTTGGGATTGTTATCCAAACTGGGTCCCACCACAATAAGAAGGCCCAACCAAAAAGCCAGTACACCAATATTGATAAAGTTCAACAAAAAACCTTTAAACATAAGTGCAAGATAATTGCCCTTCTTGGCTTTTAGCCTTGCTTTTCTTCCATCCTTTTTCACAAAGAGCACAATGCCATAGATCAATAGAATCATTCCCCCAAAAACAAAAAGACCGGGTTGATTGCTCAGGTTTTCCAATAATTGGAAACTACTGAAATAGGCGATGAGCAGAAACACAATATCAGCAATGATCACCCCTATATCCAAACTTACCCCTGCCCTGAATCCTTTTGTTGCACTTGTTTCCAAGAGTACAAAAAAGACAGGCCCGATCATAAAACTCAGTAAAAATCCTAATGGTATGGCTGCCTGGATATCATCAATCATGTTGCTTATTCCACTCTTTTAATTTTTCCACCGAACACGGTACTTTCATCCATTTTCTTTGGGTCGCCATAGACCAGTACCTCACCTCCCGCCTTTACGTTGGCTTTTACATAATCGGTTGCGTAAATTTCAGCATTGCCCCCTGCATTGACGGAGATGGTCGTAAATTTTGTTTTAAATGTTCTTCCATTGTAAGCGCCCCCTGTGTTAATGATAACATCCTGATTATTGGAAAATCCGGCGGCCATAATTTCTCCTCCTGAAACTGATTTGATCAAGAGTTGATCTACTTGACAGTTGATTTCCATTTTAGCACCTTCCTGTGCTTTCAGTTCCAATACATCCTGTACATAGGTTTCATCCGATGAAATACGCGCATCCTCATTTACATCAATTACCTTCAGGGTTTCGGTGTGGTACAAATCAACATACGTTCTGTACCCACTGAACATCTTGTCAATCTGCATTCTTATTTTTAGCACACCATCGTTATTTACAATGGCCACTTTTTCAGTATTTGCTCCAGTAATGACCGCCTTATTTTCATTCGACTTTATCAAATTTATGGACAAACCATCAAAAGCCTTTACCTCTGTATAACTTTCAAGGTTTTGTGTTAATTCCCCTTGGGCCGTGACCAACTGTAAAAAAAAGCCCAACAATACCGTTGCGTAGGTTTTCATACTATAAAAATTTGGTTCTCAATAGGATAACAAATTTTATTCCAAAATAGTATCATTCCTTCTTACCAATCAACGAAAAGTCCAAATGTCTTTTGATCAAATCGGAATCTTTTACCATTACATATACTTCATCTCCCAATTGATATACTTTTTTTCTCCGTTCACCAACAATGGCATATTGGCGTTCATCAAATACGTAGTAATCATCTTTAATATCCCGAATCCTGACCATTCCCTCACATTTATTTTCAATGATTTCCACATAAATGCCCCATTCGGTCACTCCAGAAATCACGCCCAAAAACTCTTGGTCCTTATGGTCTTCCATAAACTTGATCTGCATGTACTTGACCGAATCCCGTTCTGCATTGGCTGCCAACAGTTCCATGTCTGAGGAATGTTTACATTTTTCTTCATAAATGGCCTCTTTGGGTGGTTTACCGCCATCCAAATAATGCTGCAGTAACCTATGGACCATGACATCCGGATATCTACGGATGGGCGAGGTAAAATGGGTGTAGTACTCAAATCCCAAACCATAATGACCAATATTATCCGTAGTATATATGGCCTTGCTCATACTACGTATGGCCAAAGTATCCACTAAATTCTGTTCCTTCTTACCTTTTACATCCTCCAACAACTGGTTTAGGGAGCTGTTGATACTCTTTCTATCCCTTAGATTAATACTATGTCCAAAACGAGAAATAACGCCGTTCAAGGCCAGTAATTTCTCTTCATCCGGCTCATCATGTACCCGATAGACAAAGGTTTTTTTCTTCCTCCCGATAAATTCCGCCACTTTTCGGTTGGCCAGCAGCATAAATTCCTCAATCAGTTTATTGGCATCCTTTGATTCTTTGAAGTACACGCTTTCCGGTTCATTCTTTTCATTGAGGTTGAAACGTACTTCGATCTTATCAAAAGAAATGGCTCCAGCATCCATGCGTGCCTTTCGCATAATCTTGGCCAATTCATCAAACTTAAGGATGGCATCTTTAACCTCATTGGAAACTGTATAGGCATTCCCTCGTATTGAAATATCTTTTGGAATGTTGGCCTGTTTTGTTTCAATAATATGTTGCGCCTCTTCATAGGCAAAACGCTCATTGGAATTAATCGCGGTCCTACCAAACCATTGATTGACCAATTTGGCCTTGTCATCCATTTCAAAAATGGCAGAAAAGGTATATTTCTCCTCATTGGGTCGAAGGGAACAGGCATTATTGGACAATACTTCGGGAAGCATGGGCACCACCCGGTCCACCAAATACACCGATGTGGCCCGATCAAAGGCCTCATCTTCCAAAATGGTATCTGGCATTACATAATGGGAAACATCCGCAATATGAATCCCAATTTCATAATTCCCATTCTCCAATTGTTGAAAGGATAGGGCATCATCAAAATCTTTGGCGTCTTTGGGATCTATGGTAAAAGTGAGGACATCCCGCATATCCCTTCTCTTGGCAATCTCCGATTCTTTGATCGAAGTATCCAAGGTTTGGGCAAATTGTTCCACTTCAAGGGGAAACTCATACGGAAGACCGTACTCTGCCAAAATAGAATGTATTTCGGTATCATGTTCGCCTGGTTTTCCCAGTACCTCGATCACTTCACCATAAGGCGAATCTCTATCATCTGGCCAATCGCCAAGTTGTACCAATACCTTATCTCCATCATTTGCCTTTTTCAGCTTTTCAAGGGGGATGAAAATATCTGTATACATTTTTTGGTCCGTAGGCCGAACAAAAGCAAAAGTCTTTTGTTTGTCCACAATGCCCACATAAGAGGATTTTCGTCGCTCTAAAACCTTTGAAACTTCACCTTCCGGTCGTTTTCCATTTCGTTTGGGCTTTAAAAAAACCTCTACCATGTCTCCGTGGAACGCTTTGTTCATTCGGTTGAAAGGAACAAAAATATCATCATCCTTGTCTTCCACCACTACATAAGCATTGCCACTGGTGGTCATATCCACTTTTCCGGTAAAATAGGTATGTAGGCTCGGTTTCTTCTTATACTTTCCCCGTTCCTCTTCCACAATTCTATCGTTGGCCTTCAACTGTCCCAGACGTTTGATCAAATCGTTTCTATCTTGGGTATCGGTAATGCCTAATTGTGCGGCTATTTGCTTGTAGTTAAAGCTTTGTGACGGTTCTTTTTCAAGAACTGTAAAAATGCCCTTGGTAATCTCATTCTTCCGCTGACTCCTGTTCCTCTTCTTTTTCTTTGACATTTACGTCCTTATTTTTTTGAAAAATACAAATTAAAATTCTTGACCTACCAAGAAAGGTAAAGTAATCCTTATCACAAGGCGTTTTATCAACAATTATTATAATATCATCTTTTCTTTCTTTTAAAATTTAAAAAAATGATGATGATGATGGACTGTTGAAATGTGGAATAATTTTTACGTTAATTTCTTGCTTTGAACAGTTGAAGTTTTTTGTTCACAATTTTTCACATCATAAAAACTATAAAAATCAACTGATTGCATTTGTTATGAACTGATTTTAATAACCGTTTTCAACATAAATTTATTGAAAACTTAAGGTTGATTTAATGTTAACTATTCGTGTTTTTTGTTCCCATTGGGTTGATTAATTTTTAAAGAATTATCAGATTAACATTAAGAAATTATTGTACTGCATTTATTTTTATGAAAATCAAAATTTAATTACACTTAGTTTTCTTAAAAAGATCAACAAAACAGGAAAAATGATAATGTGTTGTTCTACAAATACATGCAAAGATTGGTTGTTTTTTATCAACATGCCCACTCAAAAAGAATCGTACCTTTGTAATCTATCACATTAATACAAAAACCATGAAGATTGCCATAGGAAACGATCATGCTGGAACCGATTACAAGTTGGCCATAATAGGGCTTTTAAAATCAAAAGGAATAGAAGTTATAAATTATGGTACCGATGGTACCGATAGTGTGGATTACCCCGACTTTGTTCATCCTGTGGCCAAAGATGTGGAAGAGGGCAAAGTGGACTTGGGCATCGTTATCTGCGGAAGTGGAAATGGCGCCACCATGACCATCAACAAACACCAAAAAGTACGTGGTGCCCTTTGCTGGAACAAAGAAATTACAGAATTGGCCCGAGAACATAACAATGCCAACATCTTAAGTCTCCCAGCCCGCTTTATTGCGCTTCCCCAAGCGTTGGATATGGTAGAAACTTTTTTGAATACCGAATTTCAAGGAGGTAGGCACGAAAGAAGAATAGAAAAAATACCCTGCAGTTAAACCAAGCAAATGGGTCATCACCATCACCACAATCATGGCCATTCGCATGCGCACAATGATTTAAAGGGAAGGAATCTTCTTATTTCTATCCTTTTGAACATTGCCATAACCGTATCGCAGGTCATAGGTGGACTTATTTCAGGGAGTTTGGCCCTTTTGTCGGACGCGCTCCATAATTTTAGTGATGTACTTTCGCTGATCATTAGCTATGTAGCCACCATTTTTGGGAAGAAAAAAGCATCCAGTCTTAAAACTTTTGGGTACAAGCGGGCAGAAATCATGGCAGCTTTTGTAAATGCCGCGACCTTGGTGGTGGTGGCTATTTTTTTGATGAAAGAAGCTGTGGAACGTCTCTATGATCCCCAAGTGATTGAATCCAATTTGGTGATTTGGCTTTCTTTATTGGGAATTTTGGCCAATGGGTTCAGTGTGCTTTTGTTGAAAAAAGATTCAGAGAGCAACATGAACATGAAATCGGCCTACCTGCATCTGTTAACGGATATGATGGCATCTGTGGCGGTCTTGATTGGGGGTATTTTGATGAAGTTTTTTCAAGTGTATTGGGTAGACGCCATATTGACCATGTTGATTGGCATTTATTTAATCTACATGGGGTATGATTTATTGAAAGAATCCACAAAAGTGTTAATGCTCTTCACGCCAAAATCCATAGTTATACAAGATATTGTAGAATCTATTTGTACCATAGAGCTCGTTAAGAACGTACACCATGTTCATATTTGGCAACTTAATGAAGATGAGGTTCACATGGAGGCCCATATCGACTTTAAAGAGGACATTAAACTATCTGAGTTTGATACCATTTTGGAGAAAATAGAAGAACACGTTTACCACAAACACGGCATTAATCATGTTAACATTCAACCCGAGTTTGACAAATGTGATTCCAAACAGGTAATAGTTCAGGATTGATGGAGGCTGTTATAAAAACATTCGATGAACTTTCCACGGAAGAATTATACCAAATACTCCGGTTGCGCAGCGAGGTCTTTGTGGTGGAACAAAATTGCGTGTACCAGGATATAGACAATAAGGACCAAAAAGCCCTTCATGTTTTGGGACTGAAAAATGGAGGACTTGTCGCGTACACCCGAATGTTCAGACCGGGGGATTATTTTGAAAATGGTAGCATTGGAAGGGTAGTGGTTGCCAACAATCAGCGAAAATATGGGTATGGTAAACAGATTATGCAAGTTTCCCTTGCTGCATTGGCACAACGATTTCCTAAAACCTCCATTGAAATTTCCGCACAGAAATATCTCCTAAAATTCTATACAGAAATGGGATTTATCGCCTTTGGTGAGGAATATTTGGAGGATGGCATTCCCCATGTTCGGATGTTGTATAAATAATCAAACCAACCTTTTAGCAACGCCAACCGCAATTAAATAATCCAATTTTAAGATCAGATTTATAGGCTTTTCCGCCTTGTTTTGGGTGGAAAAAAACAGATACCCCTCGTGCCATGGATGTAGTTTTTCGAGTCCCATTTTACCATGATACCCTTTATGCTGAAGAACAATTTCCTGAAAGCGTTTTTGGGTCAAGTGTAAAGAGGTCAAGTGTTGTATCAATTTTTCCCGGTTCACAAAAGTGATGTTGCAAGCAGTAAAACTGTCTTCCTCATCCGAAAAAATACTGGTCACCAAGGCGTAAAAATGAGTCTTTTTGGAAGCATCGAACAGCCAACCTTGTTTTTGAGTGTGGTCTTTTTCGTAGAAAAGTTCAAAAGCAAATGTGGGGAGATTTTCGTTGATATAATCCAGTTGGGCTTTTTCATCCACAAAATAGGTTGTGCCCGTTTTTTTATCCGTTAGGATAACATCAATACCCAAAAACTGTTGTTCCAAATCATGGATGCGCTCAAAAGAATACTGCTTTAAATGTTTTAGGTAATAAAAATCCAATAATGGGGCTAAACGTTGTTCTTTGGATAGGTCAGCTTTGAAATTGCTTTTCAACTTGGGATATTTTTTGGAACAGGGCAGAACCAATCTGTTCCACAACACCCACAACCAAGGCATTTCCCATAAAAAATGCCCGTTTGGCATCCGGGATTCCTTCTAGCAACGTGTGATTGTCCGGAAACATGTTCAACCGTTCCAATTCAACAGGAGAAAGTCTTCGCAGTCCCTTTTTTGTTTGGACCACGTGCTTAAACCGAGAAGGGGATTTACCTCCTTCTCCGGTTATAATGGTTCTGGAAGGTTGATCAAGCGCATCCGGAAATACCATACTGCCCTCACTATACTTATATTCAAAACCAGCTTTGGTTCTGCGGATTTCTTTTTTGGCGCCCTTTAAATATTCCCATTTTGCAAGGTCGCTGTCATTAATGTATAGATTTGGATCAGCCGAACCGTTTTCTAAAATATCGGAAAGAACGGTAGGATTTCCGTCATACGATGGAGTTGTTTTTAGGGTGGAAATCGACCCATCTATGCAAATTCCAGAGTTTAAAAACGGAGAAAGTTCTTTTTCGGTATTAAAATGATTGGAAAGTGCCACCAAGTCCTCATCCAAATCAAAAGAAACTACAGTATGAGCCTTCTTTTCAACAGGAAAAGCGTTGGAAATTACCCCATCATGTAAAATCCAATCGGTAGGGCTGGAATTTTTAAGGGACTTAAAAAGTTCGGTAGACTCATGATACGCCATGAAAAAAACGCGCCTTCGGCGCTGAGGCATTCCATACTCGGCCGCATTGATTACACGCCATTCCACAGCATAACCCAAATCAGACAAACTACGGAGCATAACAGCAAAATCCCGCCCACGTTGGGTAGAAGGCGATTTTAATAACCGGTCCACATTTTCCAAAAACAGGTATTTGGGTTTGTTTTTCTTTTCCGAAAGAATCCGGTGAATGGACCACCAGAGCACGCCTTTTTTACCTAAAAGTCCCTTGGAATTTTTTAAGGAAGTGGCCACGGAATAATCCTGACAGGGAAAACCGCCCACCAAAACATCATGGTCTGGAATGTCGTCTGTTTTTACATTCTCAATGTTGGTGTTGGAATGGTTTTTTGAACCAAAACGGGCTTCGTACACCAATGAGGCATGTTGCATTTTGGTAGCGGGCTCCCACTGGTTGCTCCACACTACGGAGTAGTGTCCTGTTTTTTCCAAACCCAATCGAAAACCACCTACACCGGCAAAAAGTTCACAGACCTTAAGTTGTTGCATATCCAAAAATAGGATTTATTCTATTTTGTTTCGATTGGAATCATACAGACCCACCAAAACACTGTTCCCTTTTTCATCTACCCTAACACCCCCATATTTGGCATCTGCATACTTTTCGTCTTCACCCTCCTGAAAGAAATAGGATTCCGCACCAATTTGAATCCTGTTCCATTCGCCAATGGTATATTCAATGAGATATTCATTTTCGTTTTTCGGAGCATTCTTTTTTTGATAGCGTCTTCGTTGCGCAACTCCATCCGAATCCAAAGTAACCACACAATAGCCGCGTTTGGGGATTTCATTCCCTACAACTTCATCTGAAATCTCATAGTTCAGTCGCATATAATCCCCCTGCATTAAAGATCGGGGATCCACAGGAGCCAGCTCAAGGAGAATCAAATGCCCTTCAGCCATAATTTTCTCTTTTTGAACAATGGAATAGTTGAACAGGCCCAAAAAGAGAATTAGATTGAGTAAAATAACGTAGCCACTATAGGTTTTCATTGGATTTCAGTTTTTTGGTTAGGAAGACATAGAAAAAAAGAAACACCAATCCCGAAGAAAATAGAATGATGGATTTGGTCAGCAAGGTGAAATTGAGGTCAAAATAGTATAGAATCACAAAACACACCAACGCAATGATTCCAATGGACAAGCCTGTTTTATAGTTGACCCTGAAGCTTAACATTACAATGAGCAGCGCACCCGAAATAGCAGGCGCAAACAATGTAGGCAATAGGGTAAGTGCACTAAAAAGATATACCCACAGTTTTGTTTGTGGGGATGTAACCTTAAATGTTTTTAGAAGCAGATAGACCACATACAGCAAAATGAAGATTATGACCAAGGAAGACATCCAAAAATAGGATTGGGACATGTCAAAGAACCCATGTTTGGCGGTGGCTACAAGCCCAAACAACAAAGAAAACACCAGCCCAATACGCAGGGAGTCGTACCGTTTCACCAATTTTAGATCTGAGGTAAGAATGCTTGATTCGTTCAAGAAGACATAGGTGAGGGCCAAAGCATGTAGGTTGATGTACAGATGGATTAGGCTGTGCATATCATTGGAAATGATCAAGGTTAAAATTGCTGAGCTTGCAATTAAAACCGAAAAGAAGGATAAAATGGGATTTTTGACCAGTAACAACGTGAAAAACGCCATGGCCATCACCAAAAGTGTGATAACATCCTCATTAATGTCAAAGGCGAACAGCCCAATAATAAAAAGAATCATACCGAGAATATAGAGAGAGACGCCAAAGGTGTCAATAATGAGTTTGTCATATTGTTTGACAAGCATAATCGATACACTAACAAGACCAATACCTACCATCAGCATTGCAGCTTCTGATTTATATATCTCCAATAACAATAGAAAGCCCAAAAAAGCAATGGAAGCCAAGATGCCTCCAAAAATGGAGAGCGCTTTTATAATAAAACTGGATTTTCCCTCATCCCTTCTTTCATATTCTTTTAGAATGGCAGATTCATCATACTTAAAAGAGTCGCCTTCAAGCACTTTGATGCTTTTTATATGCCGCTGTATGTCCTCTATTTTTCCCATTTCTTTTGATAGTTCAATAAGATTTTAATCAACAGGGTAATGCTTGTCACAATAAAAATTCCAATGGCAAAGAGCATACTGGCTTCCTCTGAAAAATTTATCATTGCGGCGCTAAGTATAATGATGACACTAAAAGGAATAATGGATAGATAAAACAGGCTTTTCGTTTTTAAACCGTACCAAATCCCAATACCGTAAAACAGTACTGCAACTCCAAGCAGAGCCTTAAATGAGGGTTCCGGCTCGTTAAATATTCCTGAGGAAACACCAATTGTGGAATATGCCACTGTAGCCAAAGCGATGAGTTGCACAAACCATGAGGGAAAGGACTTTAGTTTAAAAATTTTTGGCAAGCCTAGAAAAGCCAAAAGCAAAAGCCCGTTCATGGAAAAAAGGAGAGTATACACGAACATTTCGGACCATTCATAGGCCGCTTGTTCGGCATAAAGGAAAAGTACGGTGTTCAGTAAAGCAACAAAAAGTGTCCAAAGTGGCGCAAAGTTGGAAAATAGGACCCAAACGGTGATAAATAAGGTCCAACCTAGAAAAAAATCATACGCATCTGCCCCAGTTTGATACACTTGCCCAAAAACGGCATACAGGACCCCGACCAGAATGGATGCCGCCAAAAGCAACATTTTTCTAATAAGGGGTTTTGTCTTTGCGAAGAGAGCTACCAAAATCAGCAAAACAACAAGGAACTCAATCAGTCCAAGTTTTACATACTTGTGAAGGTCGGCCCAATTATAGGCGAAGAAAAATACAATTCCGGCTGCGGTAAAAGAAACACCCAAAGCCAATAGCAGGAGCTGTAGGAATCTTTGCCAGGAAGGAACATCATTATAAATGTTTTCTTCCAAAGTGCTCTGCACCCCAGTTTCAGACCAATTACTGTGGTTGCAGAGTATCTGTATGTCTTGGCGATCAATTTTTGGCATGTGGCATGTAGTCTTTTAACAATATACAATGGAAATCAAAACAAATCCTTACAAAACCCAACAATAAAGAATATTGAAAATAGAAGAAAGAAAAACAAAATCATTCGGTTTCCATAAACCGAAAAATCCTGTTTTTGTAAATTTTCGGCCAAACGGGAAATATGGGAATCTCTGGGGAGATACATGATTTCCAGTTCGTGCATGTCCGGTAATCCAACAATTTCCAACTTTCCCACCACTTTTTTATCGCTTCCCTCAATGATTTGCCCTTTTTGGTCTGGGTACGTATAAATAAATTTCACTACTGGATTATCGTTAATAAGGGTGCCCGTATCCTTATATTCCTTAACCGTTGCTGTAACGCCCAAGCCATAATACAACAAATCCCAATTTTGGGATTTGGATTTCTTGGAGGCCAACAGGCCCAAACGGTTTAAAAGAAAACACAGAAACAACAAAACCAGAACAACAAAAATCAAAGACCCATCGCCTATAGAGGAAATGGAAAAAACAGCTTCATAATGGTTAGGGGAGGCACTTATCCTTGAAATGGCCTCGCCCATAAGAAAATAGCATCCAGCAACAAAGGCTATGGTCAAAATACTGTAAAAGAGTATGTGCAGCATTGAAATATGATATTCGCCGGTCTCGGGAAAAATGGGATTGCCCGGTTTTCTTCCTGAATTCAACAAGATTCGCATGGTGCTATCCTTTTTGAATCGATTTAAATGGGGTTGTTTATCCACGAACCTGATTTTACGCTGTATGGGATATCCTGAAAAATTTTCAAAAAGAATATCGAGTTCCAATAGTGGAAATTTTCCATTTTGGAGGACATTCACCGAAAGTATGGTGGCATCCTTTGCCGGAACTGAGCTGTTTTTTTGAGACTTCCACAGTGTAAGGGGACGAATAAAGCAAAACCGCATCAATTTATAGAGCCAAAAGAGTAGGACGAGACTCAATAGAATCAGGGTGATAACGGTGTAGGTCATGAGCTAAATTTTCAGAAAAATAACGAACCGCAAAATGTATTTACCCTGCTATTTGACCATTGTAGCGTATGGTTTGATAAAGATGCTTCCTTAGTTGGCGTTTGGATAGAGTATTTCCAAAAAACGATTTAAATTGTCAAGTTGATTTTCATTCAAATTTGGTTCGAGATTGTTTTTTTTGGAATAAGCACGCGCAAAAAGCTCGAACTTTACCCGATATACCATTTTCTGCATTTCAACATCACCCTTTTCTTGCAGGTTGTCCAGCTTTCCAAGCTCCTTTTCCCACCAAATGAAGTTGGGGTCATCACCCGAGTCAAAGTCTTTTGAAAATTGGGACCTTAGTTTTTGGGTCCATTTTCCCTCTGTGGACATAGCGGCTTTTAGGGCCTTTTTTTGTGATTTGAATTCTTTGGATTTTTGCAGAACCTGGTATTCTTGCTCAAGCGAATCCAAGTGAATCAATCCCTCATAATCCTTTAATAAACGAATATATTGCTCTTCTAGAAGCAGAAGTTCGTTTTGGGCATCAAGATTACGTAACCATTGGCAATCGGCATTAAAATGAGCTTGGATTTCTTCGAGATTTATCGGGGTTTCTTTTTTGAGCTTTTGAAGGTATAGCCAATCAAATGCCCGAGTAATTTGATGAGGCGGAGGCCATGCGTGTTTGTCATCAAAAGTAAAAAGTGTACTGTTGAAATTGATACTGTTGAGATACGTTTTACCCAAATTCATCTCACTATAGTTCATATCCCTATAACCACAAAGGCCCACGTAGGCAAAATCATGGGTTGAAGGGGTATGTTCTGGCAGGCCCGAAAATCCTGCCCCACAGGCCACTACTCCAGCAAACTGATTGGTCAATGAAGCTATGGCGGCAGCCAAACGGGAGCCTCCAGAAAACCCAGATGCATATATTTCGTCCTCTTTTATGTTGAACCGTGAAAAAACCTCCTTGAATAGACGGTTGGCTACGTCAAAATTTCGTTCATAAGGTCCATTTCTGGAGTTATTGGAGCATACTAAAATAAGTCTATATTTTTCTGAGGCATCAATAAAAGGATGTATACCTATTGTACCACGGGCAGCTGGCTCAAAAATAAATACAATGGAACTTGGCAGGTTATCAGAAAAGGATTTTGGAAGGTAAAGAGCAAAAGATTCGCTAGGTACTCCTGTTATGACAATAGAATCATGAATGGTGCCTTTTTCCAGTTTAGCTTGTGCTTTTACCGAGGTAAAGTTTATTGTAAAAAGCGCCAGAAAAAGGTAAAAAAGCCGCATGGCCTACTTCAAGATTTCGTCGTACTTGGTTTTGTTCTTCAACAGTTCTGTTGCGGCCAAAATGGCCTCATCATGATTGAGATAATATTTGTAAAGTCCGTCGCGATAAAAATAGCGGGTGATGATTTCATCTTCCAGCCCCTTCTTTATTTCATCCTTATACGTATCCAAAGCAGTAATTTTCCCTCGATTTACGGCCAATAACAAATCCTTGTATTTTTCTTGTACTGCAGGCCCCAAGAGGGCATCGTCCGTGTTGATGGATTCTTCCAACAACTCCTCTGTCTTGGTTTGAAAGGTGAAGTTTTGTTCCCGGACATAATTTTTAAAAGTGTTGTAGTCCGCATCTGAAAAGGAAAAATCATCAATACGTTCAAAATTGTGATCGTAGTAGAAATCTGTGGCAAAATCAAAAACAATATTGTTCTCTTGTAGCGAATTGATAAGGGAGTTGGTTTTTAGGGAATTGATGACCACATCTGGCATTACACCGCCCCCGTCCCAGACCTTACGGCCATTTTTGGTGGTGAATTCATGGAAATCTGTATTGCGAACGGCATTGCCCTCTTCGTCCCGGTTCCAATAATCCAAAGACTGAATGCATCTTCCAGAAGGCGTATAATAGCGTGAGATGGTTACTTTCAATTGTGTTCCATAAGTGAGTTTTAAAGGACGCTGTACCAATCCTTTTCCAAAGCTCCGGGCCCCCATGACCACTGCACGGTCTAAATCCTGCAAGCCTCCGGAAACAATTTCACTGGCAGAGGCACTTTTTCCATCTACCAAAACCACGAGCGGAATATCCAAATCCTCGGGTTGGTTTTTGGTCTTGTATTCTTGGTTGAATTTTTTGACCTTGGATTTTGTGGTAACGATCAACTCGCCTTTGGGAACGAATAAATTGGTCACATTGATAGCTTCGGAAAGAAGTCCTCCAGGATTTCCCCGTAGATCAAGGACCAGTTTTTCCGCACCTTGACCTTTTAGATTCTGAATGGCAGATTTTGTTTGATCTGATGCTTTTCGGTTAAACCGGGAAAGTACAATGTACCCGGTTTTTTCATCGATCATGTCATAAAAAGGAACGGCATCCACTTCGACCCCTTCGCGGATAATGTTGGCGGTCTTGGTTTCCCCCTGCCTTATGTAGGTTACGGTGACCGAAGTATTGTTGGCACCTTTCAGCAATTCACCTGCATCATCATCAAAATCAGAAACTTTGGTATCGCCAATTTTTATGATTTCGTCCCCAGCTTTCAATCCTGCCTTGTCGGCGGCATACCCTTTGTAAGGCTCTACGATGAGCAATTTGCTTTCATAAGAGCGAACTAAAGCCCCTATTCCGGAATACTCCCCCGCATTGTTGATTCTGTAGGTTTCCACATCTTGCTCGTTCAAAAAACGGGTATAGGGGTCAAGCTCGTCCAGCATGCTTTTGATGGCAGAATCCATGAGCTCTGCGGGATTGGTCTCATCCACATAATTCATGTTCAATTCCTTGAAGAGCGTAGTGAAAATTTCAATTTGCTTTGCAATCTCAAAGAAATCACTTTTAATACTGAAACTACTTGCCCCAATTAAAACGGCAACGGCCAAAATGGGGATGACAACCTGTTTTTTAATCAATTTTTTCATGGGATTCTTTTTTTAGGAAGCCTTCCATAAGTTGCTTCATAGCACTTTCTATATCAGCGTAAACGGGCATCTTATTACCAAGGTATAAAATTAAGAACGCAAAGTTGCCCTCTATGTTGTTAAAAATAAGGGCTTTGTTAAGTCGATAGGCTTCACGTAAAAGTCGTTTTATGCGATTGCGGTCAACGGCATTTTTAAATTTTTTCTTTGGAGCCACCACGCCCACCTTAATTTTGGAACCATCATCAAAGTTTGTGTTGAGATAGATCAACTTCAAAGGAAAATGGGAAACGCTTTTACCTTCTGCAAAAAGAGCCTCAAAAAGCACTTTGCTCTTGAGTTTTTCTTTTTTTGGGTAGCGGGTTATGGAGGACATTACTGTCAAGGAATAGTTTTGAAACCTAAGGATTAGACTGGTATATATTGTTCTCCCCGTCCACATCGGCCATGAGTTGGGAGGGGTCTATTACAATGGCCGTTACATTTTCCATGGGCATATCTATGGTAAATTCATAGGAAGGATTTGCCCAAGGCCAATCTTCCAACTCGGTTCTGTCCAAATTGGTATATGGATTCGATTTTTCCCCATACATCATCCGTAATGGAATATAGTACGTGCTTTGGGTACCATCGGCACCCACCACCAAAATATCCAGGGGCATTGGCATTTCCCCAATTCGCTCAAGGCTTACTTTGGTTTTGTCACCATCAGCAATAACATTTTGTATGCCATAATCTATGGTGTTTGTGGTCTTGGTCCAATCGGTGAGATACCAATCCAAATGCATACCGGAAACTTTTTCGGCAGTACGGATAACATCATTGGGCACTGGGTGCTTGAACTTGAAATCTTCAAAATATGTTCTAATGGTTTCCATCAGCTTGTCCTGGCCGATAACATACCCCAATTGCGACAAAAATATGGCTCCCTTGCTATAGGCCGAGATGCCATAGGCGAAATTGGTGGTATAACGGTCCGCATGCGTGGTCTGGGGTTTTTCCAGACCCGAGTTTACCAAAGCGTAGTAGCCTTTGTAGGAACCTTCGAACGGATTTTGCTTGTTCTGTTCCATAATTTCATTCATGCAAAGACTGCTGATGAAGGTGGTGAAACCCTCATCCATCCATTCATGCTCGGATTCGTTGGTCGCCAAAACATGTTGAAACCAGGAATGCGCCATTTCGTGTACCATGACCCCAACCAAACTACTGAATTCACGGTTACCGGTAACCAGGGTGCTCATGGCATATTCCATGCCGCCATCACCTCCCTGTACCACGGAGTATTGCTCATACGGGTATTTTCCAATGTTTTTGCTGAAAAAGCGCATGGCCTCTTCTGTTTTGGGCTGCAATTTTTTCCAGTTTTCAATGATTTCTGGGTTGTTCTTGTAATAAAAATGAAGGGTCGGTCCGTCTTCCATTTCTACCGTATCATGAATATATTCTGGATCCGCGGCCCACATAAAATCGTGCACATTTGGGGCCACAAAATGCCAAGTAAGGGTCTTGCCCTTGGTTTTTACCACGGTTCCGGGAGTTTCATACCCATGACCAATCTCTTGGGGATTCTGCAAATAACCGGTTCCACCAACCGTGTAATCCTTATCTAAAGTGAGTTTTACATCAAAATTACCCCACACGCCGTGAAACTCGCGGGCAATGTACGGATTGGGATGCCAACCTTCATAATCGTATTCGGAAAGCTTGGGGTACCATTGGCTCATGGAAAGGGCCACACCTTCACTACTATTTCTTCCAGAACGGCGAATCTGTAACGGAACTTGCCCTTTAAAGGTCATTTCCAAGGTTGTTTTACCGCCGGAGGGAACGGGTTTGGCCAAATCCACCACCAAAATGGTCCCTTCTTCTTTAAATGATACGGCTTGTCCGTCTTGCGTAAGCGTTTCCGCATGTAGATAGCCCATTTCACTTTCGGAAAGGGTGGAAATTCTACTCACTCCGTTTTCCATCATTCGATTATCGGGGTCCTTTATGTTCTGTAACCGAATGTCCATCTCGCTTCCCGGTTGAAAGGCGTTGTAGTACAGATGGTAAAAAACTCTATCCAAAACATCAGGTGAGTTATTGGTGTAGACCAGTTTTTGTGTTCCGGTATATTGATAGGTTTTTACATCCATGTTAACATCCATGGTATAATCCACATGTTGCTGCCAATACGAATTGTTCTGTGCGATAAGAAGGGAAATTCCCGATACTGTGGTAAAAAAGAATGATAATAAACGCTTCATATTTTATTTTGAATTGCTGTTCAAGGTCATTCTGCCTTTTGAAATATTATCTGCCAAAAGTAGGGCATTATAGGCATTGACCATTTTTCCTGATTTTGAGATTTTATCAAAGGTTGTGGGTTTGGTTTCATCGCCCGCCACAATAACGGAGGCTTTTGAATACAATCCAGATTGCATAATAATATTTTTTACCTGGGGAGCAGATAAATCTGGATAATAAGACCGGATCAAGGCCGATACACCAGCAACTGCCGGGGCCGCCATGGAGGTACCACCTTGAAAATCATAATCGTTGTTGGGAAGGGTGGAATAGATATCATCCCCTGGCGCAAAGACATCCACATTTTGTTTGCCGTAGTTGGAAAAAGTGGCCACCATATCAGAGCCATAGCTGCTTGTTAGCGCGCCCACAGTAATAAGGTTATCAGCAAACTCATCGGTCTGGCCCAATTTGGCATCATTGGGATAATTTGGGTTCTCCGGGTCGTCCAAATCATGGCCGTCGTTTCCTGCAGCATGAACAATCAATACATCCTTGGAAGCCGCATATTTGATGGCATCGTACACCCATTCGGCTTCTGGTGAAAATGCCTTTCCAAAGCTACAGTTAATGATTTTTGCCCCATTATCCACAGCATATCGTATGCCCAAAGCAATGTCTTTGTCGTATTCATCACCGTTGGGCACGGCACGAACACTCATAATTTCCACATTTTGGGCCACACCTTTCATCCCAATGCCATTGTTGCGCTCTGCTGCAATGATTCCCGCTACGTGGGTGCCGTGACTTTCTGAATCTACCTGATTTTTAGGGTTTCCGTTTCCGTAGGGAACATCGGTAATATCATAGGGGTCATCACCAACCGGGGCTCTACCATTAAAATCTTTGTTGAGGTTGTAGTTGACCTGATCAGCGAAATAGGTAATGCCCTCTTTAAGTTCGGCCAAAACACTGGGAATGTCATCACCATAGGTGAACATCTGTGTCAGCACCGCAACACTTTGCTCCATAATAGGTGTTTTGGGCTCAATGGATTTTAAGTCTTCCTTGGTATAGGTTTCCTTGCCCAGTTCTTCTTTAACCGCGGCATCGGCACCTTTTACCACTTGATAAATTTGCTCGTATTGTTGTTTGTTTTGAAGTGCCTCGGGGTATTCCTTGTCCAGCAATAATCTAGCTTGGGCCCTTTCAGATGCATCACCAATGTTCAAGCGAAGCATTCGTACATATTCCAACTGTTCGTTGTAGGAATCACCCAAAAAATTGTACCCGTGAATATCATCCACATAACCATTGCCATCATCATCCTTTCCATTATTTGGAATTTCATCTTTGTTGGTCCAGAGTACGCCGTCCAAATCCTCGTGCTCCAAATCAATTCCAGAATCCACCACGGCCACAATAACGGTCTTTCCCTTTTTGTTTTTGATGATTTCCTTGTAGGCCCTATCCACACTCATGCCAGGAATGGTATCCATGATAAGGTCGGCATGGCCCCAGTTTTTTTTCTCCGTTTCGGTAAGATCGGTGATTTTTAAAGGTACCGTGTCAATATTTTCAACCGGGGTGGAAACCAAAGAGGTGGCCCCACAGCCCATAAGGAACAGTGAAGCGGAAAGGGATAGGATAGATAGTTTGCTATATGTGCGATTCATAAAAAAATGTATAGAATGTAAAACTTTATTGCGTGTTGAATATTTCGTTAAAAGAGAATGTTTCGTCCAATCGCACCCCTTTTTCGGTATGTTTTAGGGTGCAGAGTTGGTTGTGGGCATCGTGCTCAAAAAACAGAAGCCAATCCTTGTCTGCAGCCTTATTAAGGAATGTTGCTTTTTCTTCCATGGTGAGCAAGGGCCTAGTGTCGTATCCCATAACATAAGGCAATGGAATATGACCAACCGTTGGAATTAAATCGGCCACAAAAACCACGGTTTTACCTTTATAGGTTAGGTGCGGGAGCATTTGCTTGTCCGTATGTCCGTTCACAAAGTGGATTCCAAAATCCAATTCGGAATTCCCAATAAAAGCATCTTTGTTTTGCTGCACAAAATGAAGCTGTCCGCTTTCTTGCATGGGCAACAAATTTTCCTTTAGAAAAGAGGCTTTCTCCCGAGGGTTTGGTTCGGTGGCCCACTCCCAATGGTCCTTATTGCTCCAAAACCTGCCATTTTTAAAAGCGGGCTCGTAGCCTGTTCGGTCCTTGTTCCATTGAATGCTCCCCCCGCAATGGTCAAAATGGAGATGGGTCAAAAAAACATCGGTGATATCATCTCTGTGAAACCCAAGTTGCCCCAAAGAGCCATCCAAGGAATGATTTCCCCATAGATAGTAGTAACCAAAGAATTTTTCGGATTGTTTGTTGCCAAGACCGTTGTCTATCAAAATAAGCCGGTCCCCGTCCTCAATCAGGAGACATCGGGCACCCAAATCGATCATATTGTTGGCATCTGCCGGATTCGTGCGATTCCATATAGATTTTGGCACCACACCGAACATGGCCCCACCATCCAACTTAAAATTTCCAGTCTCTACAGGATAAATTGTCATTTAGAAAGCAAATGGCATGCAAAATAAGAAAAGCACAATGCAAATGGCTAAAAAATAGGAATTTATTGGCCGTATTTTAACAAAATTATTCAAAGGAAACCTAAGTTCGGGGCCTCTGGCTATTCATAAAGAAAAACTCCGTTTTTGGGATTGGGCCCAATCTAAAAGAAAAACTGTAAATTTCAACAAAACTTGAACAATGCTGGAACTTGCGGGAATCATTATTCTTGGCATTATCGCGCAATGGGTAGCATGGCGATTTAAATTGCCTGCCATTTTACCATTGATATTGATCGGTCTTTTAGTAGGACCTATATCTACGCTGTACACCGATGATGGCTCAAAACTTATTGAACCCATTTGGAACGGAGAGAAAGGATTGTTTCCCGGGGAAGGCCTTTACTATTTTGTGTCACTGGCCATCAGCGTAATCCTATTTGAAGGCGGTCTTACCTTAAAACGTGCCGAAATATCCAATGTAGGCCCTGTAATTACCAAGTTAATAACCATAGGAACAGTAGTCACCTTTTTTGGAGCTGGTGTTGCGGCCCATTATATTTTTGGGCTTTCATGGCAGATATCCTTCCTATTTTCAGGATTGATCATAGTTACGGGACCTACGGTGATCACGCCCATTTTAAGGAACATCCCTTTAAAAAAAGATGTCTCCACCGTATTAAAGTGGGAAGGGATTCTAATAGATCCCATTGGCGCATTGGTGGCGGTATTGGTATTTGAGTTCATCAGTGTTGGAGAAGGGCAGGCTTTCACACAAACCGCGCTCATTGAATTTGGAAAA
Organism: Muricauda sp. MAR_2010_75; assembly: GCF_000745185.1. NCBI lineage: Bacteria > Pseudomonadati > Bacteroidota > Flavobacteriia > Flavobacteriales > Flavobacteriaceae > Allomuricauda > Allomuricauda sp. MAR_2010_75. The sequence goes on along the minus strand of NZ_JQNJ01000001.1, from coordinate 1,368,370 downwards.
ATTCTACTTTTTGGGACCACCTTTGGATTTACGTTTGCCCATGCACTGGCCTTTGCCATAAAACGCGATTTTATACCGCATTATTTGTTGAATGTGGTATCGCTTTCCACTGTACTTCTGGTTTATGTGGAGTCGGATTTATTTGCACACGAATCTGGTCTTTTGGCCGTAGTGGTCATGGGAATGGTTTTGGGCAACATGAACCTGCCAAATATTAAGGAACTGCTATACTTCAAGGAATCCCTGAGTGTATTGTTGATATCTATTCTGTTCATTCTTTTGGCGGCCAACATCAATATCGCTGATATGGAGCTGATATACAATTGGGACACCGTGGCTCTGTTTGCTGTTATTGTGTTTATCATTAGGCCGCTGGGAGTGTTTTTGAGCGCCCATGGCTCCAATTTAAAGTTCAATGAAAAGCTCTTTATCGGGTGGGTCGGACCTAGGGGTATTGTTGCTGCTGGTATCGCTTCACTCTTTGGATCTAAATTGATTTTAAGGGGAGAGCCCGGGGCTGAATATATTACCCCCTTGGTCTTTATGATCGTGCTGGGAACCGTATTGTTGAATGCCACCACAGCCCGGATTTTTGCAAAATTGGTGGGTGTTTTCCTGAAAAAGTCCGAGGGTATTTTGATTATTGGCGCATCCAAGCTTTCGCGATTGATCGCAAATTATTTACGAAAGAACAACAGGCATGTGGTGTTGATAGATAATAACCAAACCAATGTGGACAAGGCCAAAAAGTTGGGATTGGAAGCCATTACGGCCAACATTTTTTCGGATACTTTGGCCGATAACATTGAGCTGAATGATATGGGTTATCTGATGGCACTTACAGGAAACTCGGACATCAACAAATTTGCTATTGATAAATTTCAAAAGCAGTTTGGAGAGAACGGTGCGTTCCGATTGGTGAACACCGAAGAGGTAAATGATCCCCAGAACAACCCGAAGGAAGGGCTCTTTTCACATACGGATGATTTCATTAAACTAATGGACACGGTTCGAAAATACCCCGCCATCCATGAGATTGATCTAAAGGACAAAGAGCATTACGATACACTTATAGATAAAAGCCAAGAGGAAGGCGATATCATCCCCGTTTTTACCAAACATCCTAATGGAAGTATAGAAATCATTCCTGCCAATAGTAAGGATTTTGAGCCTAAGGGTGAAGGCTTCAAACTCGTTTATTTAGGAAAACGGTTCTCAACTGAGAAAGAACCTTCTTAAGAATTTCATTTGTACATCAAATGAATCGGGGCAATCATCAATTTGCATTGCCTCCAATACCTGCTGAATACTATTTTCGAGGGAATTACCAACTTGGATCATCAAATGAGAACGTATTTCCTGTCAGGAACAACGGTTGTAATTTTCTTAGTCATTCAACTTGAGGACCGCCATAAACGCTTGCTGCGGAATTTCCACATTGCCCACTTGGCGCATCCGCTTTTTCCCTTTCTTCTGTTTTTCCAACAATTTTCGCTTTCGCGAAATATCCCCACCATAACATTTGGCCGTTACATCCTTCCTCAGGGCCTTGATGGTTTCCCTAGAAATGATTTTGGAGCCAATGGCGGCCTGTATCGGAATATCAAACTGTTGTCTGGGGATGAGTTCCTTCAATTTTTCGCACATGCGTTTACCAATGTTGTGCGCATTATCAAAATGAACCAATGCGGATAAGGCGTCCACAGGCTGGGCGTTCAAGAGGATATCCACTCGGACCAGTTTGGACACTCGCATTCCTATTGGGGAATAATCAAAAGAGGCGTATCCTTTTGAAATGGTTTTCAATCGGTCGTAAAAATCAAAAACGATTTCAGCCAAGGGCATATCAAAAATAAGCTCAACCCGCTCTGTTGTCAAATAGGTCTGGTTAACGATCTGACCCCGTTTTTCAATACAGAGCGACATCACATTTCCCACAAAATCAGATTTGGTGATGATGGTGGCCTTTATATATGGTTCCTCGACTCGGTCCAAAGTGGAAGGGTCGGGCAAATCGGATGGATTATTGACAATGACCGGGGTTTCCGTGTCCTTGGTAGTAAAAGCGTGATAGCTTACGTTGGGTACGGTGGTGATAACCGTCATATCAAACTCACGCTCCAAGCGTTCTTGGATAATTTCCATGTGGAGCATTCCCAAAAACCCGCATCGGAACCCAAAGCCCAAAGCAGCACTGCTTTCCGGCGTAAAGACCAAAGAGGCATCATTGAGCTGTAATTTTTCCATGGAAGAACGGAGTTCCTCAAAGTCTTCGGTATCCACAGGATAGATTCCTGCAAAGACCATGGGTTTTACATCTTCAAAGCCTCCAATTGGATTTTTTGTTGGGTCAACTGCATCGGTAATGGTGTCTCCCACCTTTACTTCCCGGGCATCTTTGATTCCCGTGATCAAGTAACCCACATCTCCTGCAGATATTTTGTTTTTAGGAAGTTGTCTGAGTTTTAAAGTGCCTATTTCATCCGCATAATAGGATTTTCCAGTGGCGACAAATTTTATCTTTTGTCCTTTTGTGATTTCACCGTTGATAACCCTAAAATAGGTCTCAACCCCCCGGAATGGATTATAGACTGAATCAAAAACCAAGGCTTGTAAGGGCTCATCCACGTTTCCTTTTGGAGCAGGGATACGCTCAATAATAGCGGTGAGGATGTCTTGAATACCAATTCCGGTTTTGGCACTGGCGGGAATGACATCTTCGGGCTTACAACCCAACAGGTCAACAATATCATCGGTTACTTCTTCGGGATTGGCGCTGGGTAAATCCACTTTGTTCAGCACAGGGATGATTTCCAAGTCGTTCTCCAAGGCCAAATACAGATTGGAAATGGTTTGCGCCTGAATGCTTTGGGCAGCATCAACCACCAAAAGGGCACCTTCACAGGCCGCAATGGAGCGGGACACCTCATAGGAAAAGTCCACGTGGCCGGGAGTGTCAATCAAATTTAGGATGTAGGTCTCTCCTTCATGCACATATTCCATTTGTATGGCATGACTCTTTATAGTAATACCACGTTCGCGCTCCAAGTCCATGTTGTCCAACAACTGATCTTGTTTTTCCCGTTCGGTGACTGAGCCGGTAAAATCCAATAATCGGTCTGCCAACGTACTTTTTCCGTGGTCTATATGCGCAATAATGCAAAAATTCCTAATCTTCTCCATATCAACAGATGCTCAATACAAATGGGCTGCTAAGCAACTGCAAATATAGTTGTTTTAAATACCTGAGAATGGTTTTTTGCAAATAAGAAAACAGGCCAAGCAACGCTCTAAAATATTTTCTTAGATTTGACGCTCAACCCCAACTTAAATGAAAAACCTCACCTATATTGTTTTATTGGTGTTTGTTATGGTCAACCACGTAAGTGGTCAGACCTATCAGATTACGGGAAAGGTGGTTGATGAACAAGATCAAATTATTCCTTTCGCCAATATCTTGCTTTTGCAGGCGTCCGACACTACTTTTGTAAAGGGCACTTCTGCAGATGACAATGGTTTTTTTGCCCTTACCGAAGTAGAGCCCGATCTTTATCTTTTGCAAGCCAGCTATGTTGGGAGAGGCTCAGAACCCAGAGCTTTGGATATTCGCCAAGATGTTTCCCTTGGAGCACTGTTAATTCCTTTAGAGACGAATGAGCTGGACGAGGTGGTTGTAACCGCGCAACGCCCCAAGCTGCAAAGGCTACCAGACAGACTGGTCTTTTCAGTTGAAAACACGATAGTTTCACAAGGAACAACATGGGATATCCTGAGAAGCACTCCAGGGGTTATCGTAAATGATGATAGGTTGTTGGTCAGGGGGGAAGGTGCAAGGGTATATCTGAACGGAAGAGCGGTACAATTGTCCGGCCAAGAAGTGCAAGATCTGTTACAGGGTCTTTCTGGGGTGAACATAAAATCGGTTGAGGTGATGATCAACCCACCCGCCCAGTATGATGCCGAAGGAGGACCTATTCTTAATATCATCACAAGCAAGAACATTATTCCAGGGTACAAGGGAAGCATCAATGGAACGTATACCCAAGCGGTGTTTCCCAAATTTAGTTTGGGAACCAGTCATTACTACAAAACGGACAAGCTCAACCTCTTTGCCAACTACTCCTTCAATCCCCAAAAAGAAATAAGAAAAACAGAAAAAGGAATCAATTTTATGGATGATGCCAATTCGGTTTATTCGCGATGGGATACACGGTATAATCAGATTAAAAGCACCCAATCCCATGCCGGAAGCTTTATCATGGACTATGACTTGGATGATAACAACAGCATAAACCTCACGTCCAGCTTGCTGTTCAACCCTGATCAAGAGCAACAAACGCGATTGAACAACGACATACGGAATGCCCAATATCAATTGGACTCCACCTTTACCACCTTGAACAATACCTCTATGGACAATACCAATTTGGCAGTTGACCTGAGTTATGTGCATAAGTTGAAAAAACCTGGGGCCCGATTGAGTTTTAATGGCCATTATACCAACTACAATGAACGGTCTTTTCAGAACTTGGCGTCCAATTATTTTGATTCCAGTGGGAGTTTTTTACGGGATTTTGGCTTTGATTCCGATTCGCAACAGGACATTCAGATTTATACCGGACAGGTGGATTTTTCCACACCTATGGGAAATGCTTCCATTGAAACCGGGGCCAAGGTTTCTTCCATAGCTTCCGAGAGCAATGTGGATTTTTTCAACTTTAATGGCACCAGTAATACTGTAGATTCATCCTTATCTGATGACTTTACCTATGATGAAAATGTATATGCCGCCTATTTCAGTTATGTAAAAAACTGGGAAAAATGGTCCATGAAAATGGGATTGCGGGGAGAACTCACCCAAGCAGAAGGGGTGTCCTTGACCTTGAACGAAACCAATACCCAAAATTTTTTTGAACCTTTTCCCTCCCTGTATCTTTTGTATTCGCCATCGGACAAGCACAGCTTTTCCTTTGATTACGGTAGAAATGTAGACCGGCCCAAATACAATGACCTTAACCCATTCCGGTTTTTCTTCAATGAGAACGATTACGAAGAGGGCAACCCAAGGCTGAGGCCCAGCTTCAGCAACAATTTTAACCTCAACTATACCTTTAACAGTGAATATTTTTTCGATGTGTATTATCGGGATAACGGAGCCAACATCGCCTATTTGGTCTTTCAGGACAATGACAACCAAACGTTGGTGGAGCTTAAGCAAAATGTACTGGAAAGCACATCATATGGCCTGGACTTTACTTTGAGCAAAACCATTATGCCCTCATGGTTTTTGTATGCCTACACTTCACTTTTTCACGAAGAGGAAATCTTCTTGGCGGTTGAAAGCGGAAATGTGGAATACACCAATGAAGTGGATGGGGTCTATGGCTATTTGGCCAATTATTTAACGCTCTCCAAAGATGGAAGCCTAACCGGCGAGGTTACCATGACCTATATTTCCAATTTTTTGTTTGGTTCATACATTTCTGATGAGCAGTTGAACCTTACTCTGGGATTGCGAAAATCATTGTTCAACAACAGGGCCGTTGTTTCCATTGCCGCAGAGGACCTTTTGTACAAATGGATTCCTACGTATACTTCAGCGTATCTAAATCAGGATAATTTTTATCGGAGACGAGCGGAAACCCAGTTTGTCCGAGTAGGGTTTACCTATAATTTTGGAAACTTTAGGTTACAGGACAACCAACGTGCCATCGACAAAAAAGAGCGAGATCGACTAGAATCCCAAGAGTAATGTCTTGATTATCGGGTATTTTGTACTTTTGCAATCCAAAAAAATAAAAGAATTGCCAAAAATTAGAAACATAGAACTTCCTGATTTTCCATTGTTGCTAGCGCCAATGGAAGATGTGAGTGACCCTCCTTTTCGCGCTTTGTGCAAGGAGCAGGGGGCAGATGTGGTATATACGGAGTTCATTTCTTCCGAAGGATTGATCAGGGATGCCGCTAAAAGTGTTATCAAACTGGACATTTATGAAAAGGAGCGCCCGGTGGGCATCCAGATTTTTGGTGCGGAGTTGGATTCCATGTTGCAGGCAGTGGACATCGTTGAAAAATCCAATCCGGATATCATCGATATTAATTTTGGCTGTCCCGTAAAAAAAGTGGTGTGTAAAAATGCAGGGGCAGGGATTCTTCGCGATATTCCTTTGATGGTAAAACTAACGGAGGAAATGGTAAAGCGAACCAAATTGCCCGTTACCGTAAAAACGCGATTGGGCTGGGATTCCAATTCCATAAAGATTGTAGAGGTCGCAGAGCGATTGCAGGATGTGGGGATTGAGGCTATATCAATACATGGACGCACACGGGTACAGATGTACAAGGGCGAAGCCGATTGGGGACCCATTGCGGAAGTAAAGAACAACCCCAGAATGCATATCCCCGTTTTTGGCAATGGCGATGTGGATACACCGGAAGCTGCAGTAAAAATGCGGGATGAATATGGCTTGGACGGTGCCATGATTGGGCGTGCCAGCATTGGAAACCCCTGGTTTTTTAAGGAAGTAAAGCACTATTTTAAAACCGGGCAACACTTAAACCCTCCCACCATGGAAGAGCGTGTGGAAGCTGCAAGGCGCCATTTACAGATGGCCATTGATTGGAAGGGCGAAAAATTAGGGGTTTTTGAAACCCGAAGACATTACACCAACTACTTTAAGGGGATTCCCCACTTTAAGGAATACCGTATGAAAATGGTCACCAGCGACGACGCTCCAGATGTTTTCGCTGCTTTTGATGAGGTGTTGGAAAAGTTTGGGGATTACCAGTTTGCTTAATCCATAATCAACTTTTTGGTAATTCGGCTGCTCGCAATTTTGGACGAGACAAAGCCCAATACCACAATGGTGGCCAAAACCAACAGTACATTCATAACATTAAATTCTACGGGATAGGCCAAGGAAGGAGTAATCTTCAACCAGCCAAAGAACAATTGTGAAGCAATCAACAAAGAACCGATCAAAACTCCAATAAATCCGCCCAAAGAAGTGACCAAAAGCCCTTGGATAAAGTAAATCCTGCGCAATTCCTTGAGGGTTGTTCCCAAACTGAACAGTGTTTTTGAGTTTTGTTGCTTGTCCAAAATCATCATGATGATGGCCCCCACGACATTAAAAAGTGCGATGATCAACACTAAGGTAAAAATGAGATACGTGGCCAAATTCTCGGTTTTCAGCATGCGGTGCAGGGTACTGTTCTGTTCTTGGCGGGTCAGCACAAAAACCTTATCGCCTAAAATGGTTTTGATGGAATTTTTTACCTCATCAATAGCGGCTTCACCATTCAATTTAAAATTAATGCCTGAAATTTCAGTGCTGTCCCGTTCCAACAATTCCTGAACCAAAGGGAGTTGGGCAAACACATATTTTTTATCCAGATTTTCCTCAACCGCATACACCCCACTCAACACCAAAGAGAGTTGGTTGTAGGGCTTGGAAGCATTAAGCCCCTGTGGGGCCAGTGATCCCTTACCGGGTTTGGGCACTAAAACAGTCATGGGGTTTCGGTAATTGTCAATGGGAACTCCAAGCTGGTTATAAATGCCAATGCCCATGACGCCATTATATTCCATCTCGCCCCAATTGCCAAAATAGAGGGTGCTGTCCACACCAGTTACCGATCTATAATTTCCATCTATCCCCTTAATATAGGCGATGCAGCTTTTTTCCTTGAAGGTGAGATAGGCCCGTTCTTCCAGTTCTTTGGAATAATTGGCAAGGCCTGGAACGGTTTCTAGCTCTTTTTCTTCATCAGTGTTGATGGAAAAGTACTTTCCTGTGGCAGGTAAAGCCTTTAAGTCGGGATCGAAGGTATTTGAAAAAGAGAGACTAAAGGTTTTTAGTCCAGCGAAAGCGGAAAGTACAATGAACAAGGCCGCGGACCCGATGACAATCACCAAAAAAGTGATAAAATTAATGATGTTTACCGCATTTTGGTTGCTCTTTGAGCGCAGATAACGTTTAGCGATATACAGCGGAAAGTTCAAAATCAGGATTTCTTTCGTTTATCAAGCAAATCTCGATTCTCAATAGGATTTTCATCGCCTTTGAGTGATTTTTCAATCTTGTCAATATATTCCAGGGAATCGTCCAGGTAAAAATTAAGTTCCGGAACTCGTCGCAATTGGTGTTTGGTACGCTGGGCCAAGTCATACCGAATGGCCACCTGATTGGCTTTGATACCATCCAACAATTCTTTGGCATTTTTATTGGGAAAGATGCTCACGTATACTTTGGCAATGGATAAGTCTGTGGTAACAGAAACTTTTGAAACAGAAATTAAAGTTCCTTTAAGCCCACCATCTGTAGCGGCTCTTTGCAGGATATCTGCCAAATCCTTCTGAATGATTCCCGCTATTTTCTTTTGCCTTTGTGTTTCTTCCATACTGCAAAAATAAGGGAAATACTGACTAACCTCATGATATGGTACCTTTACACCGTATAATTTTGGAAATTGAATACTATTTTCAACCAAAAAACCTAATCATGGACAAGATTGAACACATCGGCATTGCTGTGAAGAATTTGGAAGCATCGAACAGTTTGTTTGCCAAACTTTTGGGTGTTCCACACTATAAAACAGAAGAAGTGGAATCGGAAGGCGTAAAGACCTCTTTTTTTAAGTCGGGTCCCAATAAGATGGAGCTTTTGGAAGCCACGATCCCAGAAAGTCCCATTGCCAAGTTTTTGGAAAAGAAAGGAGAGGGCATCCACCACATTGCTTTTGCTGTGGATGACATTGTTGCTGAAATCAGCCGTTTGAAGAGTGAGGGTTTTGCGATTTTGAACGAAACCCCTAAAAAAGGGGCAGATAATAAATTGGTGGCCTTCTTGCATCCCAAGGACACCAACGGGGTGTTGGTAGAGCTTTGTCAGGAAATAAAAGCGGAGTAGCAGCGTTAAAACCTTGCGGTAAAGCAAAATAAACACTAATATTGCATCCGCAAAAATTGCGGGTCCTATAGCTCAGCTGGTTAGAGCACCTGACTCATAATCAGGGGGTCCCTGGTTCGAGCCCAGGTGGGACCACGGAAAACCCTTCTAAGTCATTGATTTAGAAGGGTTTGTTTTTTGACAGGGGGCATATTAGGGGGCAAAATCTAGGATGAACTTTTTTCTAGTCTGTCTTTCCACTTTTTCCAATTGGGCATTTTCTCTGATAAAAGATTATAGAATTCCTTTTTATGATTTGGAATTACCATGTGGCAAAACTCATGAATTAGTACATATTCAACGCATTTTGCAGGGGCCTTAATAACTTCTGGGTTGATTTTGATATTGTCTTTGGTATTGCAGCTTCCCCATCGCTTGGGCATTCGTTTTAGTTCAATTTTTGGTTTTTCAAATTTGTATTCCTTAAACTGAGAATATACATTGTCTGCAATTTCTTTTACTTTTTTGTCCGCATGTAAATAATACCAATAAGCCAAAACTTTTCTGACATGATCTAGACCTTCTTTTTTTATTGTTACAAGAAGTTTTCCATGTTTGAGTTTCACATCATTTTTATCTCCTTTAATAACCTTCAAAAGATAACCCTTGCCTAAATAAAAATGTGTTTCTCCTGAAACATATTTACGTTCGGGTGTTCTTGGTAAAAACTGCTCAAAAAAAGCCTGTTGTTTAACTATCCACCTACCTTTTTTTTCAACATGCTTTTTTATGTCTTTTACCGAAATATTATCTGGTGCAAATACTACTATTGAAGAATCTGGATGAACTTCAATTGTAAGCGTCTTTCTTTTAGATTGTTTTAGTTCAAAAAATAACTCTTTTGAACCATAATTGGTCAAATGCATCAATAGTTATGTTTAGCAACTTTTAAACATTTGAGAAGAATACCATCAATTTCATCAAAGGTGATTTCAAGCCCTAATTTTTTTCGATTTTCAATTAGGTAATCTTCAATGTCGTTTTCCATTTTTCTTTGAACATCCAGATTTCTTTTCCAATCCCTAATGATAGAACCTTCAACAAGTCTCGAAATACTCAACCCCATATTTGCCAGTTGATCATTTAGTCTTTCTAAGGTTTCTGTATCATGATTTTTTGACAAAACTTCATTTACTGCCCCGTAAAAGGCCCTAGCTTTTGGGTCAGACTGTAAAATTGTGGGAATTCCTTTTTGCACACCATTGACCAAGTTGTTTTTTATATTTAGTATTGACTGGAGATATTCCGATTCTTGAATTCGCCCAGCTTGGAACTCTGAAATTGTTTTTTCTATCAACTCAGAGAATTTTTTATAAAAGGCTTCATCCTCTTCCATTTTTTCAGAGATAACCTTTTTCATTTGATGTGCGATAAAATCAGCCTTAGAAGCGGGGGTTTTTCCATATGTTTCAAGGGCTTCCTCAACTTTGTCCTTTTCAAAAATGTTTAGGTCTGTGGTGAGGAGTTCAACGCTTTCAACGTCAATATAACTATCAAGAAGTTTCTTTACACGAGGTTCATATTCTTTATAGGAAATTGCCTCTGCATAGCGTAATTGAACTGAAATTCGAAGACTTTGGAACTTTTTGAGCTCACTTTTATAGAATACAATTTCTGCATCGGAAAATGTTATATATAATTCGTCAGAGGCTAAGGCTGTTTGAAGTGTACGGGCAAATATGGAAACCCTGTCATAAAATTCATCCCTTATGTCTTTGGCAGATATATGACGTTCTAAGGTCTCAATATCATTCTTGTTATAAACGCCTTTAAAAACATCCCAAACATTGGCATGTGTAACAGGAACCTTGGCTATGACCTCTCCAATATCGGTAACCGCATTGGTCAGGTCTTCTTCATCAAAATCTTCCAATGCACTATATTCTGTTAAGGCTTCATCCAGTTTACCAAGAACACCGATATAATCAATAATATGGCCGTGTTCTTTGCCATTAAACAATCTATTAACCCGGGCAATTGCCTGTAACAGATTATGGGCTTTCAACGGCTTTGCTAGATACAATACAGTATTCCTCGGAGCATCAAAACCTGTCAATAGTTTACTTACTACAATGATTATTTCAACTTCTTTAGAATCGTCATTGAATTTTTCGATGACCCAATTTTCATAAGTTTCTTGGTCACGATATTTTTCCAATAACTGATTCCAATAGGCAACGGCCTCGCTACTACTCTCGCTCCAAACATCTTCATTATCCTTTCTGTCATCCTTAGGAGTAAAAACTACCTTTGTATTTATGTTTAAACTGGCATCAGTCTGCGATTCAAAATACTTTTGATATTTGATTGCAGTATCGATTTTAGGAACAGCTAATTGGGCCTTAAAACCTGTGCCCTGCCAGTTCTGCACAAAATGCTTTGATATATCGTATGCAATTTCCTCTATGACATGGTCGGCTTCATAGATTTTTGAAATGGAAGAAAATTTTCTTTTTAGGTCTTTTTGAGCTTCTTCACTTAACGGGGCAGAAAGACGTTCAAAGCCTTTGTCTATTTGAGCTTTGTTTATAGTTAATTTTGCGGATCTACCTTCGTATAAAAGAGGTAGAACGGCCCCGTCTTTCACTGCTTGGTCTATGGTATACTTATGGATAAAGCCTCCAAATTTTTTGGATGTACTTTTTTCAGATTTCATCAGAGGGGTTCCAGTGAATCCAATGTAGGCCGCATTTGGAACGATTCTCTTCATGTTTGCATGGGCCAGACCGTATTGGCTTCGATGGCTTTCGTCAACCAGAACGAATATATTTTGCGATGTGTCCTTAAATGATTTTTTAGTGGCTACTTTGAATTTATCAATTATAGTGGTTATGATTTCATTACTTCTATCTTGAAGTATCTCAACCAAATCATTTCCGCTTTTGGCCTTTTTTACGCTCTTCCCACAATTGACGAAGGTTTTGAAAATTTGTTTGTCAAGATTGATTCTATCGGTAACCACAATAACCCTTGGCGATTCAATTGAAGGTTCCAAGGCCAGTGCTTTTGAGAGCATGACCATTGTCAACGATTTTCCGCTCCCCGTGGTATGCCAAATAACTCCCCCTTTTCTATTACCTTCTTTGTCCTTTTGCTTAATACGGGTCAGTGTTTCCTGAACGGCAAAATATTGCTGGTACCGACAAACCTTTTTGTGAGGCCCATCGTAAACGATGTACTTGTAGACGATGTCAAGTAACCTGTTTGGATTACAAAGGGCATAAATACTTTTATCCTGTTCTGTTGCCAATCTATTTTCCGGAAGCGTGCTATTTGTCGTTTTTGACAATAACTTGGATACTTCCTTTTCAACGTTTTCTTTCCAAACCGACCAGAATTTGGCAGGAGTTCCCGTGACGGCATATTTCACCTCATTGGGCTGAACTGCGAGTAAGAGTTGCGCATAATAAAACAGCTTGGGAATGCCTGTTTTGGGCTTTTGGTTTCGGATATTTTGGGAAATACCTTCTTCTAATGATTCGTTTTTATCCCGCCGTTTGTTTTCGATGACTACAAAAGGGATTCCGTTTACAAATAGCACCAGGTCCGGACGTCGCTTCCCTTTTAATCCTTCAATCTCAAATTCATCTGTTACATGAAAAACATTGTTACCCGGTTTTTTCCAATCAATATAATTTATGGTATAAGCCTTGCGGTCACCCTGAACGGTTTCATTAAAACTTTTTCCCAAGGTCAATAAATCGTAAACACGTTCATTGGTTTGCACCAATCCTTCATAAGGAACATTTTTTAAAGCGTTTATTGCTCCCTGAATACTTCCTCTTGAGAATTTATAGGACTCCCTTTTATATTCAAAACTATTAATGGCGTGAAGCCTCTCCTCCAAAATATCATCCAATAATACATTTGAGAACATTTCTCCTCTAGCTTTAAAAGCTTCATCGGGAGAAATGTATTGCCACCCTATTTTTTTTAATAGGGACAATGCGGGCAATTGTGAATCTTGATATTCTTTATAGTTTATGTTCATTTTTACCAATGGTTTAGTGCGTACTGAACCCCTCTATGTACAGTGCCTATAGAGAGTTGCAGTTGAAACAATCCATTTTGGGGAATTGAAATATTTTTTGGGGAATAGAAAAGTATATTCATCCTTTTTATATTTTTTATTCAAAATCACTATAACACCTTGTTTATAGGTTGTTTCAATGGATTATCTGTAAAAGCACTTTTAACTACTTCATTAATTTTAAGATCTTCTTTAGGTAATTCAATTCTTGTTTTAGGGAATTGATCTATACTTTAATCTAGAATAGCTTTAATATCATTTGGATCTTTAATTCCTCGTATAAGTCTATAATAAGTACCACTACCAGCTCCCTCCTTGGTAATTACTTTATCAATTAATTTGTCTATTAAATATCTAACCTGGTCCCTATTTAGATCTTTATCAAAAACTGAAATGAAATCTCCCATCTTTGCCTTGTCTTGGTGTTTGAACACTTCCAAAACCCTTTCCAGATCGATTATTCTAAACCCTCCTATTTCCGGACTTTGATTTTTAAGAGAATAATATTCTTCAGAAAGAACATATCTATCACTGGCATTACCCCCTGTTTTTGTAACATTACCGTGTTCATATAAGCCATGTAGGACACTCTCTTCGACCAATTCCGACTTTCCTTCTTTTACATGGAACAATCCTATGACCTCATAGGTGCCCATTTTGTTATGTTCATCCCTTGCGCTTTGTACTCCTTCTATAAAAGCTGCAAAAGCCTTGTCTTCAACTTCGCCATGTATGGTCAGCTCTACTTGAAACATATCCGTTTTAGAGTAGTCCGGTTCAGGTTTTCCTTCTGAAAGGGTAATCCTATATATTTTGTCCACTCCTTGTCCTGAACGTTCAACCAGACCTGTTTTTTGTAGTATGTCCGTCAATAAACGACTCCTGGGAACGCTACTAACCTTTATAAGATTTTCAAGGGTAACCCCTTTTGGAAAACCTCCGGCATTTAATATGGTAATACGGTCTGGAAACTGCTTAATGACCGTCTCACTTTGAATGGAATAATCCCTGTGCGCAATGGCATTGAGTACCGATTCTCGTATCACTTCCTCATTGAAATAGGGAAGGTCAAATTTATAAGGGCCTTCATCAATTTTATTTTCCCTGTTACGAGCGTTCAGATGATTCCAAATCTTATCGATGGCCACAAACAATGGTTCCAAAAACACTTCCCGTTTATCAAAATGGATTTGATTAGGCGATTGCCTAAACTCTATATTGACTTGTGCGTTGGGCAAATATTTTTTTAAAGCCTCGTTTTTGCCCAACAAAATCAAGGATGCATAGGTAAGTCCTTCGGTAGTGCCTAGGCTCAGGTCATTCAAAACTTGTTCGGTAGGTAATTTTTCAAATGCAGGGTTGTTCTGTTTACGGGCGTATTTCTCCTTTAAGATAGTTATGGCTTCTTCATCCAGGTCTCCCATTGATAACCCTTTGCATATTAGGGCCGAAAAGTCCGGTTCTTGTTCCGATAAAATTTTAAATACTTCTTCATCTGACATATTTCGTAGACTATCCCCTGTTCTCATTAGGGGTACGCCTTCAAATTTCAAGGTTCGTCCAAGAGGTCTAGATGGAATTTCGGTTACTACTACCCGATTTTCATTTTCGTCGAATAGCTCTTCAATATGTACACGAATACCCAAATGCGCATAAACGGCATCTTCCAATGCCCCAATTTTCCCCTCAGCAAAATCACTGCCCACCACGGTATGTGGTACTTTATCTGCCATTCCCAAAACCAGATGTCCGCCACCTTCATTGGCCAATGCCACTATATAACCCAGATAGCATTTTCTCCTATCTTTTTGTTCGGTATGGCTACCACCGTTCCAAGGAAAATTGGTTCGAGCTTCTTTAAACTCGACCCTGTTCTCTGATTCCTTTAGTTTTTGTAATTCTGTAATGGTCATAGCTCATTTGTTTCCAGAAATCTGACTTTTCCATTATTCCATTCAATGATTGTTTCGTAATTAAAACTTTCACTGTCATAATAATGAATTTTAATTCTAAAATAAGTTTTTGTAGGGTGAGCAGCGGTATTACCTGATAATTGTATGTATCCGTCTTTTTTTATTGGAATATCCTGATCCCACTCTTGAAGCCAAAAAGCACCCTCTCCTTCAAGAGTTTCAAATCCTTTATAGAAAGCGATTTCACCTCGATTATCCAATTTAATGTGGATTGTCTGATCCGTGCCATTATAACCGCTTCCATTGCTCCATAAATGTGGTTTAACGGTCATTCGCACTCTTTTTTCAAATAATTTGTTCAACTTAATCAATTCGTTTATTTGATTTTGTTGCCCCTCAATTTGTTGTTGTTGAAGATTGATACGTTGTTGCTGCTCTTCGTCTTTTTTGAAAAGTTTCTTTATTGAAGATACACTCGATAACATTGCAATAACCGCAGCAACTGCCGCAATCCAAAGCCCCCAGTATTCAATCCCACTTAAAGGTTCTTGTTTAGTGTAAACAACAATTTCATTATCTGGTAAAATAAGGTGTTGCTTAAGGTCCAGTGAAATGGTATCATTTAAAGTGATAACCGTATCGGCAACAATCCCCGATTGTGTATTTTTAAGAATAGCAATATTGTCTTGCATTTTATTTGGCTTCTTCTTTAATTCTTTTATGAGGTTTGAATGGATGCTCCCATTTTCCAGTGATTAAATAAAGTTCGTAAAAAACAAACCATTCTAAGGTCCAAGGTATGATGGTGTCGAATAAATGATGCTTTCTGAAATCCCAGTAAAAATTATCGGTTTCTGAATGGTATAAACAAAGGCTGTTGTCCTTTGGAAACATATGTATATCATCATTATATTCAATAGCTGGATTAACCACTAAAACCTTGGGACTGTTGATTCCATCATATAGTATTTCAATTTCATATTCCCTTGACATTTCGGTGGGTTTGACAATGCCTTTACACTTAAGGTGGTTTTTGTTTATTGAGCATTTTAAAAACTCATAATTAGCTTCAATGGTTTTTTTCTCCCTTGAGAGGATGAATCTAGTATAGGGATTAATTTCCCTACCGTTGAATCTATTACGATGATATTTACTGCCCGCCATAGTTGGTATGGGGTTTGTTTTTCACCCCCGTGTTATCTGTTGAAATTCTTCCGGTACTATCAGAAAATGCGTTATCGCTTAAAACTGCAGCCGAAATAGCCCTTAAAGAAGCTTCTTTTGCATCGACATCTTCGTCGGCACCCAATGGAAATTTGTCGCCTAAGTGTTTCCTCCAGAGTTTGCTTGCCCTTAGTTGGTTGGGTTCGTCATCAACAGCTTTTTTGGCGTCTTGTATAAAATCATCGAGATTGTTCAGGAAATTAGATTTTCTCGTTGCATCATAATTCTCGAAAAGGTCATCATAAGGGGTAGCAGGTACAATGCATTCAAATTTGCCATCTAACGTTTTTTGAATTTTGATTAAAGTATCCTTCAATGCCACATCATCCCTTTCATTGGGTTGAAGGTTTTCTGCACCGAGAATGGTCATTGCCAACCCACTAGGCATTTTGTTGCGCTTGTGGTCTCCCCATCCTTTCAGGTGTTTTACGATTCTTTTGAGTTGTTCATTTTTCTTTTTTTCCTTTTTGTACCATTCCACAACATCTTTCGGGTCGCTTTCTTCAAACCCTTCGTTTTTTATGGTCAAAGAAGGATGTTCATCGCCATCAGGGAAAATATAGACAGGAAAATCTATATGATAATCTGCCTTGTAAATAACCCTGAGACATTTCGATCTATGTTCTACAGGGGTACTAGTGGCTCCATCAAGCGCGTCTTTAACCCATTTTTGCAGTGTGGTTGCTGTTACATCTGCTTCACGTTTAAAATAAACCCCATCGTCCAAATCACATTCTTCATCCTTTGTCAAAATAGTGGTCCCCATTTTATAGGACCCTTGAATATAGAACTCTGGTTCGTATTCGGGATGATTCTTTTTAAAATGGTTCCGAATCCTATCCCTAAGGGTTTCCTTTGAACTTTTAAGTCTCTTTTTCTTTTCGCTAGGTATTTTTAGATTTTCATTGTAATCCAAAAACAATTTATTACAGTTTGCCATGGTTTCTTTTTTTTGTTCTTATTTTTTAGGTTGTAGTCAAGTTGCTGACACAAAATGTGTCCAGCACATATTTTCCTTCATATTGAAAAATTCGAGCCGATTTTTCGACAAGTTTATTTAGTTTATTTGGGTCCGTATCGTCCATCTCCACTTTGAAATTATGGTTGAATTCTAGATCTACTCTTTTATAGATGAAATCATCATTAAACCGATGCAACAATTCAACCGAATTATGCACGAGCTGGGCTTGACTTTGCATGAACATTTCTATAATCCTTTTTTTCGCAAGCCAGTAAAGTACGGGCCATATCTTCTTTTTCTTTGCTTCCTCGTACTTGTATTGTCCTGTGCCTAGGGATAACAATTTTATATTTTCCAATTTCTGCTCCAACCTTGTGGTTGCCTCAATAATCCCTAACATACTTGGGTTGTTAGCATATACTCCTCCATCAACTTTATTGGAAAAGTCTTCAATAGTGCCTGAATCTATTCGGGTGAATTGGTTCGAGTAGGCGTTAAAATAGGTTGGTGCCGCAGAAGTTGCCATTGCGACCATATACATTGGAACGTGTTTGTCTATAATTAAATCCGATGTGTGAGGAGTCTTTAGAACTTGGGTGCTACCATCTACAAGGCTGTAGGTTGGAATTAACAATCTTGTGCGTTTTAGGGCATCCGCTATTCTAGGATGGTCATCCGTGTCATGGTTCTGTTTAAAAATGTCTTTTAGAAGACCCTCTAATGGTTTATTATCATAAAAAGGCCTCTTAATAATATTCCAGTTTTTTGAGCCAAATATTTTCTTTGCATTTTCTTGGTATAGCTTCAGGACTTCTTTGGCAGGAATACCCAAGGATAAAGCCAGGGCTATGATTCCCCCAGTAGACGTTCCGCAAATAAGGTCAAAATGTTTGTGAATGTTACCCGGTCCAATTTCTTCCTCTAAACATGTAAGAAACTTAGCAGGGAAAACGCCCTTGATCCCACCGCCATCAATAGATAATATTTTAAAAGGTTTCTCAGCTTCCATATTACTTAAACTTTTACACGTATTTCACCGGTCAACAACTTTTGCATTAGACCCTGTTTTTGTTTTTCTAGATTTTTTAAATGTTCTTTTAGCAAGGTTATTTCTTGGTCGGCTGAAGAAAGGACTGAAGCTATTTTATTTTGTTCTTCTTGAGAAGGTAGATGTATATGGCAATGACCTATTTCCCCTAGATTAATTTTTTTTGGAAATGCTACATGTATTGTCCTTTTGAATAACTCTTTTTGAAAAAAAGTAGATTGGATAAACTGTTCTAAGAATTCAGGTTTTATCCTTTTGCTTTTCTTAATTAAAGAAAGACTCACATAGAATGAAGCTCGAACATCCCAGTTCAATAGTTTTGGGGTTCCAATATCTCCGATTCTTGTCATTAAAATATCTCCTTTTTCCAACACAACTCGCTCATTTTCTTTTTCAAAAACGGATTCGGATATGTACTTGGTTTTTTGAAAATCATCATTGGAAACATTTTCTACGCTATAAAACGGTATTCCTCTAGCTACATATTTAGGCGTTGAATGGGTTCCGTCATATATCTCTGTTAATTCTCCAAGTTTAAATTTGTCCCACTCCCCATCAAATCCCTTAAACCGCTTCTTCCCCGTCAACAACTGTTGCATCAAACCCTTTTTAAGCTTTTGTTTTTGTGAAATGAGGGCTTCTTGTTTGGCAATGGCCTTGTCCCAGGTGGCCAATATTTTGGCTATTTTTTGTTGTTCGGGGAGGGGTGGGAGTACAATATTGAACTTTTGAATATTGGTTTTCGAAATGCCATAGACCTTACTGCCCGTGGCAATTACCTTAAGTTGTTTTTTTACGTTCGGGTTTTTAAAAATATAGGCCCTAAAACCTATGGCAGTCAAGCCTTTTTTGTCCCTTAAGGCAAATGTGTGCAAACCACTTATGGCTTTGTTGTCTTCTAGGTTTACCAATTCAATAGCCGTGCCGATACCTTCGTAATCTTCCGAGGCATCAGCAATGACAACATCCCCGTTCTTTAGATACTGAATGTTTTTTGGCAATACTATGTCATTGTTCAGTCTTGGTATTTCATCTATAGATTTAAAATCTAAAATCGGCTCATTGTAAGTAGCATGTATATCTCCGTAATGAATATAAAAGACTTTGTTATCCTCTTCGTAATTTAACTGATTTCTTGAATACGAGGTGGTGGTCAAGAAGTCAAAAACATCATTTATAGATTGGGTTGTCCAGCCCTTTGGCATATGCCCTAATTTGGATTTTTTATGTTTTGCCATTATTTGCATTATAATCCCAGTTCTTTTAGATAGCCGTTCATTTCGGCCCTAACATCCAACAACTCCTTTTCCAAGCTATCTATCTCTTCTTGTACCGCGGCAATATCAACAGGTTCTTCGTCCTCAAAGGTGTCCACATACCTGGGTATGTTCAGGTTGTAGTCATTATCCGCTATATCCTTTGGTTCAACTATCTCACTATACTTGTCAATCACCTTAAAATTTTTGTAAGTGTCCACGATTTTGGCAATGTCCTGTTCCCTAAGGGTATTCTGTTTTTTGCCGTCTTGATAATCCTTACTGGCATCAATAAACAGCACTCGATTGTCTTTTTTGGCCTTGTTGAATACCAAAATGGCTGCTGGAATCCCCGTACCGTAGAAAAGGTTTTGTGGCAGGCCAATAACGGCCTCCAATAAATTTTCCTCGATCAGCTTTTGGCGAATCTTGCCTTCGGCACTTCCTCTAAATAGCACCCCATGGGGTACAATCACTCCTACTTTTCCCGTTGGCAAGGTGGTTTCGATCATATGCAGGATAAAGGCATAGTCGCCTTTAGATTTAGGGGGCACTCCTCTTAAAAAACGCTTATATCTATCGGCCTCCGCATTTTCGTATCCCCATTTGTCCAAGCTAAAAGGTGGGTTGGCCACTACCACATCAAACTTCATCAATGAACCCCCTTCAATTAACTGTGGGTTGTTAATAGTATCACACCATTCAATCTGTGCGGAATCCATACCGTGTAAAAAGCAGTTCATTTTACTAAGTGCCCAGGTGTCTCCATTGCTTTCCTGACCGTAAAGGGCAAAATTGTGAGTAGGTTTACCCTCTTTATCTGTTGCTTCTTCGGCTACTTTTATTAATAGGGAGGCAGAGCCACAGGTTGGGTCGCAAATTCTGGCACCCTCTTCTGGGGCCATCAATTTCGCCAAAAGGCCGGAAACCTCTTTTGGAGTAAAAAATTCCCCACCTTTCTTACCTGCCCCAGAGGCGAACCGTTCCAAGAGGTACATATAGGCTTCGCCAAGAATATCCTGTTTATCATCCCACAATGAGGGTCTAAAGTCTAGCTCTGGCTTGGCAAAATCATTAATTAAGTTCTTTAACCTTCGATTTCTGTCCTTGGTTTGCCCTAGTTTATCAGAGTTGAAACTGATGTTACGAAAAACCCCATCTAATTTTTCAAGGTTTTTTTCTTCTATCTGAGCCAATACCTTGTCAATCTTCTCCCCAATGTCACTATCGTTCTTGTGTTCGTTTAAGTAATCGAAGGTGCAGTTTTCGGGTAGTACAAAACGCTCGCGATTTAACTTCCTTTGAATTAACTCTTCATTGTCGCCGTATTGTTCTTTGTAAGCTTGGTAGGTATCTTTCCAAACGTCGCTCAGGTATTTGATGAACATAAAAACCAGAATGTAGTTTTTGTATTCAGAAGAATCGAACGCGCCTCTAAATGTGTCACAAGCATTCCAAAGCGTTTGGTTGATTTGTTCTTGGGTTGGCCTTTTTATATCGTTCATTTTGAAATGGATTTAAGTAGTTGTTGTTGGGTTTCTATATTTTTTAACTCAGTTATTCTATGGTAGATATTCTGCTCCTTGTTGTTAAGCTCGGCAATCTTTGCGATCAACATTTGTTTCTCAATTGTAGGAAGTTCAATGGGCATCTGTTCCACGGTAGATTTATTGATATTGGGCACGTAGGTGCCCATTTCATTTGTCTTTAAATAAGTCTGAATTTTTTTCTGGTTGATATACCAAGCGATATACGGTGGGTAGGCCACCGATTTATCTACCCGTATGACGAACAGGGAAGATGAGGCAATGGATGGGAAATCATCCTTTTTGTAAAACGAAAGGGCGTAATTGTTGCTCCCTTTGGAGATGAACAATATATCGCCGGAGTTAAGAATGTACTTTTTTTTAATCTTGGTTCCGTCAACAGTATAACAATCCTCGCCAATGGAGGTATAGTTGTTTTCAAAATCTTTAAGTTGAATAACCCTTATGTTACCATTAGGGTCGTTCTTGATTTTTTCCCTAAAGGAAAAACCGGAGGAGACACTTTTTGAAATCGTTTTTAATGGAACTTTTTTTAACATTGCCTAAAATTGCATAATATCTTTGATGCAAATTTAGCGAATAAAAATTTTTAATTCCAAAAATATTTTACATAAAAACTATGATGTAAAAAAATCAAAGTACTTTATAAATATAAAATATTGAAAATCAATTACTTGAGTTAGTTATTTTTCATCCATTTTTCGTATTCTTTTCTAATCTTTGGGTTATCGTCAAAAAATTTAATAAGGAATTGCTGATTTTCCTGAATACCCAATTGGTAAGCATCCCTCTTATTTTGCTCCAAATTAGAGGCTTGTAGATAGATGTAAAAGATAGCCCCCAGAGCAAATGTCCAAGTGACCATAAAGGTAATCACTGCCCATTTCGGATAGATTTTAGCTTGTTCTAGGTTTCGTTCCAACCGGTCTAGATACTGTTCTCGTCTTTCTGTTTCATGCCTGCCAAGTTCTTCCAATTGTGAGATTAAACCCTTAATTGGTGATAAATCGAATTTTATCCGAAGAGATTCGGCCCTTTCCATTTGGTCGCTTAATTGTTGTACGTTCTTATCAAAGTCGGTCAGCTCGTTTACCAATAGTTGTGTGATGGTTTCAAGTTTGTTCATATCACTTTAAATTTAAATGCCCATTCCAATGTCGATGGATTTTTTGATTGCCCTTTTAACCAAGGATGCCAAGAGTTTTTCAGGAACCGGCACCACTTTGTCGAAAAGCTTGATGGTATTATTTGGAGAAACGATTTTCTGAGGGGCGTTGTACCGTGTCAATTCCCTACCAATACCGGCCATGGACATATTCCGGTTGATTTCACTGCCTTTAAAGCTATGCCATTGGAATTCGAACCGAAAGCCTTGGAGCTGCCCCTGTCTATTGATACTCGGTTTGACCTCGACACCATTGGCCTTCAGACCTTCCATATATTGTTGGTAGTTTTCAGGTTTTTGATATTTCAAGGTCAGTTCGTGCCTTCGTTTGATTTCATTGCGAAGTTCTAGGGTATTAAATTCGCGCTCCATTTGCACTTGCCTTACGGTGGTCAATTGCATGGTCTGCGCTACTTTTTCGGCGGCTTTCTGACTGCGTTTGCCAACAAAGCTATCATTGTATGCTTCTCCTTTGAAGTCGATACGGTTGACGTACAAATGGATGTGGGTGTGTTCCTTGTCACGGTGCACAAAGGCAATGGCCTGTCGTTCCCCGAGCTTCATTCTTTCCATGAATGCCCTGGCAATCCTTTCCAGATCCTTCTTCTTTAATCGTTGGCCATCATTTATGGTCGGGCTCAACACAAAGGAAAGGGTATTGCGTTCACAGACATGGTTCATTTCTTGTATTCGTTGGAACTCTTCGGTTACTTCTCTGGGGTTTTCACCCACCAAGTGTTGCCGAAAAACTACTTCGGCATTTTTCTCCTGGTTCCAACCATATCCCATGGAGGCCCGGGTATGGGAAATTGATTTGCCCTTGCCTATCACTTGCCAAACTTTTTTAGATGTTCCTTGATTTGCTTGGCAGTATCGTAGACCATTTCGGTCAGTTTCGGACTCTTTTTCCGGAACATGTTCCCAATCGATTTAAAGTTGTTGTGGTACTTGGCCAGCATTTGATAAATTTCGATTTCCTCGTCTGACAATCGTTCCACGGTGGTTTGTTCCATGGCCGCTCTCCTTAGGAATTCACTTAATGTCAGCCCACATAGCTTCGCCTTTGCCATCAATAGTTTTTTCTCGTAGGTGGTACAGCGGAATTTTACCAATTCTTTTTTCCCCTTAAAACACTTCTTTTTTTCCCGGCGACCATCGGGAGCGGGCGAGATTGTGTCCACAGACACACATCTCGAATTCTTATCAGAATTACGTTTTGGTTTTCCGGATGCATCAAGAGCAACCAACTCGGAAAGTTCGACGGGGTTATATTTTTTATGGATAGTATCGCTGGGCATCGGCTATCAATTTTTCGTTTATATCCTTGAAACCGGCAAAGCATTTTCTTTTATCCACGGCCCTTGGATATGTCCTTGTAAGAAATTGTGTCCATTTCTCGCCGGCTTCATCATTGTCCAGGGCAAGATAAATACCATCATATTTTTCTATAATGGGGCTAATTTTGGGTGCAAAAGCCAATGAGTTTAGAACCAACATATCCGAATCCACAAACCATTTAGGTCGAATGACCAATAGGGACAGAAAATCGAACAAGCCCTCGACAACGGTAACGTTTTGTTTTTTGTTACCAATAAGGGTGGTAGCCTTTGGGGAGCAACAGAGTTTTTGGAATTTGTTCCGAAGTTCCCATCCACCCTTATCGTTCTGTAAACCAAGTGCGAAATATTTTTTGGAGTTCAGGATAAAATGGACTTGTTTCAAATATCCATGAGCAAGGGTAGGGGGTATTTTCCTTTCTGTGAGATAATCAAATAGGGCCGGATGCCGAATCGGAAGCACTTGGGTTATTTCAAGCTTCGGGGATCCCTTTATAACGGGTTGCTGTTGAAAGGAAAAAGAACAATGATTGTCGCTAAAAAATTCCAGAGTCTCCTTTACGGAAATCTGTTTCAATTTGCAGATCAGGTCGATTACATTGCCCCCGATACCTTCACCGTGGTCGTACCATCGGTTGAGGGTTTTGGACACCTTAAAAGAGGCTTGGGTTTCCGACCGGAACGGACTTGGAAACCAAGCTTCTTTTTCCGATTGTTTACTGGGAAAGTGCCCCAACGTTGCGAGCGTTTGGACGATGCAAACGTTGCGGGCTTTTTCACAGGTTATTCTTTTTTCTTTCATAAGCTTCTCTATATTATTTTTTTGATGATTTGATGAACATTATTTAGAATGACCAATATTTAATATGGTTCCCGAATTCATCAATTTTTCATCACTTCATCAAAAGGGTTTTTTTTAATCTTTTTTCTGTCATCACTATTTATTTTGATGACCAAATGATGAAAATATGATGACAGCATAAGGCCTATGTTTGCCGAGTTTGTGCTAATCTGTCATCATTTCATCAAAATTCTTCAGCAAAAAATCCTTATTAATGGAAAAATACCTTCCTTTGGCATCCTCAGTATTGATTTCACCATTCGCCCAGATGGTTATCTTTTGATAGCTATTCGAGTTTTTCTGGTTGTCCAGCTTCCAATCTTTTTTTAATAACCTCCTTAGTTGGGTTAAATCGGTTTTAACTCTGGTTTTATTTAGCATGTGCAGGGCATCGATGGGACAGAGGTCAATACTTTCCATTTCAAATTTTTCCATGGCACTCAATAAGAGGCTGGCCAATTCCTTTTCTACGCGGTTACGGTTGTTGTTGACCAGTTTTTTAAGGGCTGGTGTGTAAAGCTCAGCTGGTGTAAACCACATACGCGTTTTTTGTTTCGAGACTAATTTTCTTTGGGAGAGGAAGTGCAGGAACCCTGGTATTTCTTCTATGAGCATTTCTAAGAAATCGGTCTGCTCTTTTTTTAAGGGGGCTATTTTTCGAACCCAGAACCTGGTTTCATTTGCATCGATTTTTATGAAACTGTCTTCATTGTTACTACATAGAATAAATTTTCCGAAAAACTCAACTTCTCTTTTATCCTTTCCTTTTGCTTCAAGCTTATTGCGATTGGTTGTGCTTAAGTATTTGATTCGTTCAGTGAGTTCCTCTTTATTAAAGAGCACTTCATCAATGCAGATAAGTAGTTTGTTCGCCCAATCTGAATTGAATTGACTACCGAAACTATCATTGGTCAAATACGTTAGGTTATTCTCAAATATTTCTTTGAGCCATTTTAGGAAGGTACTTTTTCCAGTATTTCTTTCTGTTGAAACCAAACAAAGGATAGGTAGTATTTGTGTCGGTTTTTTATATAGTAATTGCAAAAAGTCAAGTCCTAGCTCCTTTTGTTTTCCAAATATATGCTCCATAAACATCAAGGAATTCTGAATTTCTTTGTACTCAAGTGTGTGTGATAGGGGTGAATAGATGTTATAAAAGCCATGGTGTTCCCTTTTAAAATCAATATGGTTTGGAATACAGGTAAAACCATCATATTTGGGCACCTTGCTTAAATAATCCTTACCATGATCCTGTTTTATCGCATGTTCGCTCCAAGTAACCAATTGCTCATTAAAATGGCCGGATATTGTTGGCACTCGAACGATTTTATAGAATGAAGTACCAGACCTCAAATATGGTATGTCCTGATTCATTGAAATCTTTATTTAGATGTTGGCCTTCTCAGGTGTGGGTTTCTTTTGGCGTATTCCAAAAGCTCTTTTTTGGAATAAAAGGGCGAATCACCAATTTGGTAATAGGGAATTTTGTTTTGCTTTTTCCACTTGATTAGGCATTGTTCAGATTTGCCAAGAAAATGGGCAGCTTCTTTTTGGGTTAACCGGTCTTCTTCTGAAAGAAGCGGTGATTCCGATACAAGGGATGTTTTTTGGAGTCTTTTTATAACAAGCTCAATGGTGTTTTCCAAGTCTTTCTTGGTAAAACCATATAGAATAGGGTTTGACATAGTTAAGCGATTAAATGTGAAACTTAGATTTTCACAGCTAAACTATGTTCGATAAAGCACCAAATTGACTTACCAACTACTCTTGGTAAGTTTTATGCCTCAATTACTTATCGCTTCGTTGAGAAACGGAAAACATTAATTATAAGGGAGGTAAATCTTTGTCTATGGCAGTGTTAATTTTTCGGAGGGTATCTGGGTGAAGGGATTTCCTATGCTTGTACGTTTCCGAAAAGTTGCGGCGAATTGTTTCTGATGAAAGCAAACAATTTTCAACTAGAATCTCTACAATTTCAGCAAGCTTAGAATCGGTGTTAAATTCCTTTCCAAGGATTACTTTCCGGTCCATTAAAAAGCGTAGAAATGCAATGAATTCTTTGGTTTCATCATCCGTTAAGTCTATGCTATATGGAGTGAAAATGTTTTGACAGTTGTATCTTTCTTTCTCATATGTACTAAATCCAGTGAAAAAAGCCACAAAACGAACAGCTTTGAACCCGTTCAAATTTTCTTCGCCATAACTGTGCATTATCTTGACAAATTGCTCTTGTGTTATCCTTGGATTTAACAGAATTCGATACCTCAAATTAATATTATGGATTTCCTTATTTACCTTGTTAATATCCACTTTAAGTCCCTTCGCATCAAGTTGAACCCCATTATCAGTAATGTTAATGTTAGTGATTATTGCCTGTTTTACACCATCGATATTGTTCAATATTGATGGTATGGAGGCATACTTTGAGGCTATGAAGAAAGCTCTTTCAAAGGGTGTTTTATAGTTCAAATGGTCTCGAATCCACCCTGATTTTTTACGCTTGTTTGATACTTCATTTACAAATCTGGGAAAGTCCAATTCTGAAATAAAGCTCGTTTTGAATGTTGTTGAATTTAGCTCTTCCAAAAGTATGCGTTGCCATTTGGGACTATTCTCAAATTGCTTTGCAAATTTCTTGAGGTTCAAATCCTTCGAAAGGATTGATTCTAAAACGTATTGATGGAATAGTCTTTGGTCCTTTTCTCCAAAAAGCTTGAAGGATGCAGTGTAAAAATTAGAATACTTGATGAATTCAAAAGTCTTGGAAATTCTTTTAAGTGCTTTTGGATAAAAGACACCCACTGCTATGAATGTTGCGATAAAAACAAGTGCTTGTACTTTTTCAATTGTCATTTGACTTGATGTAAGTCCATCATAATCGTCAATGATCATGCTAATAAATATTCCAAAGGAAATAGCAGGAAAGAATAATAGTAGTGTATATCTATTGTGGAAAATTGATTTGAAAATGAAGTAGTTGTAATATAGTTTCATAATGGCTTAGTTTAAGGTGGCACTTATTTTATTCCAAGTATTCTCCATTTCCTTCTGTTTAAAACTTTCGGAAACATCAACGTAGCGCTTAAATGAACGTTCATCGCTGTGGTTAGAGATTTCTTTTATAACAGCTTCCTTCATGCCGAGCATTAGGCTAAGGGTAATGAAGGTTTTTCTTGCTGTATGACTTGTAATCAATTTGTATTTGGGCAATGTAATATCGACTCTTTTTTGACCTATGTACCTGGTGGTCGTTGTAGGTGTAATTATATTGGCTCTCTTGCAACATGTCTTAATATGTTCGTTGACCTTTTGATTGGAATAAGCCGGAAGAGGCTCATATATGGAGTCTTTGTACTTTTCTAGTATGGCCTTTGCATAAATGTTCAAAGGAATTGTCTGGTCGATTTTACGTGTTTTAACCACGTTAATTTTGATGTGGTTATCATAGATGTTCGAGGATGATAAATGTTTAATGTCGCTGTATCTAAGTCCTGTGAAGCAGCCAAAACAATAAAAGTCCCGGATCATATCAAGTTTTTTGGAATGGAATTTAAAGTTGTAAAGGCGCATCAATTCTTCTTGGGTCAAATAAATCACCTCAATACGGTCTTCGGTTCTTTTGAATTTCTTGAATTCTAGATTTTGATGGTAACCTCTTTCAAAAGACCAATTCATAAAGGTTTTAACAATGGCGACAAGTTTTCCAAAGTAGTTGTTCAGTGTGTCCCGTTCTTCAAAGCAGTAGTCCCGGAATTTTTCATAGAACTCCATATTTATAGTATCAAAATGGAGTGGATATGAGGTATAAGTCTGGAACTGCCTTAAAAATCCTTTTACTGTCTTATACTTTTTGATAGTCCCAAGAGCTTTTGTCGTCCTTCCGGACTCAATAAATTCCGAAAAGCTTTCAAAGAATTGTGGGGCAAGCGAATTTTCACCAAATGTCTTATCATTAAGCTTCTGCTCAAAAAGATCTTTTGAAGGATTCCTTTGGTTTAAGTGAAAATACCGGAATATAGAATGAACCTTATCTGAAAAGTCATCCAATATTTGATTGTACTCAATGTGATAGTTGTATGGTTCTCCTTTTGAGTTGGGCCGGATTCGTTCCTTTTTCCAATGTTTAGGCAGTACTTTAACACCGTTGATATTTTTCCGAAACCGTTCCCCATTAAAAGTGACCACCGCCCTAATTGGTAGAGTTCCATCCTTATTCTGCTTGTCTTTTCTAATAGTAAAAGTTAATTGCATTTAATGTAGTTTAATCTAATATGGATTTATATGGACTAATGTACGTTTAAAGGGGGGCAAAATAGGGGGCAAATAACACCATATAAAATGATAAAATCTGCTAAACAGAATTCACCTAACACCTTACGTGCTATAAGTTAAGCAATTATATTACATGAAAAACCATGAAGCTAAAAAATAGGTCCAGGTGGGACCACTTTTAAAACCCGTAACAATTTAAAGATTAGATTGCTGCGGGTTTTTCGTTGTGGTTATGGGAAAGCTCTAATAACATGACCTACGTAGTTGTAAACCCTCAACAAAGCCCTATTTTGGGAACTTCAACACGGTTCTACACAACACTAATCAGAAGGGTCCATTTTTCTCTGGAGCAATGCTCGGTCTCGAAACTCCGAAGGCGATACACCCACCAGACGTTTAAAATTTTTGTAAAACGAAACCTTATTGTTGAAGCCAGAATCAAGGGCAATGGCCAAGAGCTTATCATTATTTTTGGGATCTGATAACAGTTTCTTCGCATGGTCCACTCTTTTTGTGTTAACCAAATCAGAGAAGCTTTCTCCATAGTTTTCATTAATGGACCTGGAGACCTTGTTTACCGGAATTTTCAGTATTCCGGCCAGTTCTGCTATTTTAATGTTCTTTAAATATAGCTTTTGGTTGGAAAGCAGTGCATCTATTTCATTGAAGAGCGCAATAGATTCATCAGAACTCATTTCTACGGACGCATATTTTGGCCTTTGCCCATCGTTGGAAAATAGCTCCTTGAAGCCCATAAAATGGGAGGATTGTGTTGCTCCAAAAAAAATATAATAGTACAACACAAAAAGAAACCCCAATAGCTCTACATAGAATATGTAGTAATTTATGGGGCGCATCCCATCGATCAATCGAACCACAAGTTCAACGACATCTATGACAGTTATTCCTATCAATGTGAAAAGTACAATTCGAATCCACCGAATGGTCAACTTTTGACTTTCTAGTTCGGTAGCTGTTTTCAGTTTGACCCTCTCTTTGAAGTACAAATAGGAATAAATGAAATAGGCCGCTGTAATAATGGAATCGCAGATTTCGAGTGTCTGAAACCGCTGGATAAAGAAAACCAAAATCCAAAAAAGTAATGGAGGAATAAAATAAACTCGATTTTTTTTGAAATCTAACTTTCCACCCTCTTTCAACAAGAGGCTTTTGGTATACAAAAGAAGAATGGGGCCAAACCAAATACCAACAAGTAGGGTAAGTCTATATACATCTAGCCCTAGAAACTGAAAACCCTTAATGAAAACCAAAACGAATTGAAGGGACAATATGAAAAAGAAAGTGGCCAATAGGCGGTTACTGACCCTTCTTCCCCGGGATGTGAAAAACAGGAATATGGAAAAAGGGAGGCACTGGCTTAGCAAGAGTATAAGTAAGGTTTTCGCATAAAAATCCATGATCAAGCCATTAACCGTATGTCAACATTACTGAATTTATAGAAGAAATGAAAGTTGGTTTTGTGGTCGTCATGGTTTTTGGTGATAAACGCAGCAAAAAGTAAATCAGGAGCTTTCAGGGCTAATGCTGTGAAAAGAAACAAGTAGTTCATCTATATCCAGTATTGGTTGAAGCTATTTTCCGGCATGTACTACCTCTGATTCATTTTAAGGGCTAAAAAGCAACGGTTCACCCCAGCGAGAATCAGGTTTCGTTTTTGCAATAGTGAGGGATTAAAAGAGTATTACTAAATTGAATGTCAAAAACCAATAAAGATGAATAACCAACCCAAGCCATTTTACATAAATCGAAGAAACTTTTTAAAAGGATCCACCGCAGCCTTAGCCTTATCATCATTTGGTGCCTACGGGTTGGATATAATGTATTCGGAGAAAAAATGGAATGTTGGCCTTATCGGCTGTGGATGGTACGGCAAAAGTGATTTGTTAAAGCTGATTCAAGTGGCCAATGTGGAAGTGGTTTCCCTATGTGATGTGGACCGCAACTATTTGGAAGAAACCGCAAAACTCGTTTCTGAAAGACAGAAATCGGGCAGAAAACCGCGTTTGTATAAAGATTATCGCAAAATGTTGGCCGAAAAGGATTTGGACATTGTGCTGATTGGTTCTCCAGACCATTGGCACGCCCTTCAGGCCATTGAAGCCATGGAATCCGGGGCGCATTTGTATTTGCAAAAACCCATAAGTCTTGATGTTTTGGAGGGCGAAGCTATTTTGGCCACCGCCCGAAGATTGGGAAAAAAGGTCCAAGTGGGAACCCAGCGCAGAAGCACGCCACATTTGGTTGAAGGCAAAAAAAACATTATTGAGGCCGGACTATTGGGCAACATATCCCATGTGGACATTTGCTGCTATTACCACATGCGATGGAATGCCAATCCACCAGTTCAAGAAGTGCCAGATTATTTTGATTACGACCTTTGGTCCGGCCCCGCTCCTTTGAGACCTTTTGTGGGTCTGCCCCACCGAACCTGGCGTGCTTTTATGGAATACGGAAATGGAATTGTGGGCGATATGTGTGTTCACATGTTGGATACGGTGCGTTGGATGCTTGATCTAGGATGGCCCAAGAAAGTAAGCTCCACTGGGGGAATTTACGTGCAGAAGGATTCCATAGCCAATATTTCTGATACCCAAACCGCCATATTTGAATTTGATGGGCTCAATTGCATTTGGCAGCACCGCAGTTGGGGCACCCCACCCGATCCCGAATATCCATGGGCCTTTTTTATTTATGGGGAAAAGGGAACCTTGAAGGGAAGTGTACACAAATACGAGTTTATTCCAAATGATGGCGGCAAAATCATTAAAAAAGAGGCGGTTTACGAGCGTAAACAATTTCCAGAGGATTTAAAGGAAAAGGACATCGAACTGCATACCGCTCCGGCAACTCGGGCACACATGTTGGATTTATTGGATTCCATTGAAAACGACACACTGCCCGTGGCCGATGTGGAACAAGGCCATATTTCCACCGCAAGCTGTATCATGGCCAATCTTGCAATGGATTTGGAACGCCCCTTGATCTACAACCCTCAACAAAGAATCATTGTTGATGACCCCGAGGCAACAGCATTGTTAAAACGCCAATATCGGGGAGCGTGGCAGCATCCTTCGGAAACCATATTGTAATTTTTTGATTTAAAATTGCGACTGGAGATTTAATTCACAGCCCATAGATTTACTTTACTCCTCAGGATTCCGTAATTTCCAACGAAATTCTAACTCATTCAAAAAATGATTCCAAAAATTGTAAACCTCAAAACGTTGCTGTTCTCCGCAGCGATGTTTTTGGCCCTCACCTCGTTGGCCATAGCGCAAAGTGTTCCATCTCCCAAGGAGGTGTACGGATTCAGTGTTGGCGACGATTACCAATTAGCAGATTACACTCAAATTGAAGATTATCTTACAAAACTCGACAATGCTTCCAGTCGTGTTAAAAAAATTGAGATTGGCGAAACGGTTCTGGGTCGCAAAATGTACCTACTGTTTATTTCTTCTGAGGAAAATTTGGCGCAATTGGATAAATGGAAAGACATCAGTACTAAATTGGCCAGAGTTCAAGTTGAAGATGGCGAAGCAGCCAAACTTGCTCAAGAGGGGAAAGCCATTGTTTGGATAGATGGTGGAATGCACTCCACCGAGTTGGCCCATGGCCAAATGACTTCAGAGCTGGCCTATACGCTGGCCACTTCGGAAACTCCAGAAATGCAAAAAGTGCGGGAAAATGTTATCACCCTTTTAATGCCCGTGATGAATCCTGATGGATTGGACATTGTGGTGGATTGGTATCGAAAAAACCGTGATACGCCTTATGAAACGTCAAGGCCTCCCATACTCTACCATTATTATATGGGACACGACAATAATCGGGATTGGTTTATGAACACCATGCCAGAAACCTATAATGTCACCAAAGTCTTGTACAACGAATGGTATCCACAGATTGTGTACAACCATCACCAATCATCACCTTCCTGGACCAAGATTTCCATTCCTCCGTATGCGGATCCGGTCAACCCGAAGATTCATCCAGCCGTAACCGCAGGAGTTAGTGAAGTAGGTTCGGCCATGTCCAAACGCTTTTCGTTGGAAAATATGCCGGGAGCCATTGCCGATAACTTCTATACCATGTTCTGGAATGGTGGAGGTAGAACCGTGCCCTACTATCACAATATGATCGGCATCCTTACCGAAACGGGCCACACCTCCCCAACCCCTAGATTCTACGATCCTGAAAAACTTCCAAAAACCGTGGCTGGAGGTACGCCTACCGATGGAACCGACATCATGTACCCCGACCCCTGGAAAGGGGGCGAATCCCATTTTAGGGATGCGGTGGATTATATGCTCACAGCAACTTGGGCCGTTTTGGATTTGGCAGCGGACAGAAAGAGCAATTACCTCTATAATATTTACAAAATGGGAGCTTCGGCCATTGAAAAAGCCAAGACCGAAGGTCCTTTTGCCTACGTGATAGGCAAAGACCAGTGGGATTCTTTTGAAGCTGTCAATTTGGTAAACGTGTTGTTGCAAGGCGGAATTGAAATTGAAAAGGCAACAAAGGATTTTACCATTGGCGACACTAAACACGAAAAAGGCTCCTATGTGATTTATGGCGGTCAGGCATTTCGACCTTATTTGTTGGACTTGATGGAAAAGCAGGACTATCCAACCCGTTTCCAATACCCAGGCGGGCCTCCGGACACCCCTTATGATTTAGCGGGATGGACTTTACCCTTGCAAATGGGTGTGGATGTTGCTAAAATTAAAGAGCCTTTTGATGTCTCAACAGAAAAGGTTACTGGAAAAGTTGAATATTATGAAGGAGGCCTCAACCGCAACGGCTCATATGGATACGCGCTGAATGTAAATACCAATGCCTCAGTTGCCGCTACCAACAAAATTTTAAAAGCCGGAGGTACGGCTTATAAAGCCATGACCGAATTCAAAGCGGGAAAAGTTTCTTTTCCTGCGGGATCATTTGTGGTTACTGGAGATAAGGCCTTGATGGAGTCTCTAGCGGATGAATATGGTTTGGAATTTGCTGGTTTGATGGCCAAACCAGAGGTTCAGTTGACCAAGCTTCATTTACCCAAAGTGGGGCTCTATAAATCTTGGGTGGCCAATATGGATGAGGGTTGGACCCGCTTCGTGATGGATGAGTATGCGTTTGATACCGATACCCTTCACGATGCGGACATTAAAACGGTGGATTTGTCCAAGTATGATGCCATTATCTTGCCATCCCAAGAAGCAAAATCCATTTTGCATGGACATACGCCCTTGGAAATGCCCGAAAAATTTACAGGAGGTGTTGGATTGGACGGTTCTCTAGCCCTGAGCAATTACGTAAAGCAAGGAGGGACTTTGCTGGCCTTTGATGCCGCCAGCGATTTTGTCATAGAACAGTTTGGCCTTCCATTAAAAGATGCTGTTGAAGGGGTGGATAGCAAAGATTTCTTCATTCCAGGCTCTTTGATCAAAACCGGAATTGACACTACCAACCCATTGGCCTTTGGTATGAAAGATACCGTATCCGTATCCTTTAACAAGAGCAGGGCTTTCATCATAGATAAGCAGAGCAAGGAAGGTGAAGGCGGTAAAGAAGATATTAAAGATGCACCTAAACCCGAAGTTGAGGTCATTGCCACCTATGCGGAAAAGAACCTTTTGATGAGCGGTTGGGCTATGGGTGAAAACAAGTATATCGCCAAAAAGCCTGCAATGGTCAAAGCGAAATACGGCAAAGGGGCCGTAATACTGTTTGCTTTTAGACCGCAGTTCCGTGCGCAACCCCGAGGAACTTATAAGTTGATTTTTAATGCGATTTACGAAGGGGCTTCGGAATAAATCAGAAAAAAAAAGTATAACCCATAGATAAAACCCATCAATTTGATGGGTTTTTATTTTTCTATTCCTGAAAAATAAAATCAACCGCCATTTGTGCATGAAGGTCTGTAGTGGCCAAGATGGGTATATCAACTTCATTTTGTTTTATAAGTAAAGGCAATTCAGTACATCCCAAAATAATACCTTCGACACCTTTTGTTTTAAGCTCTTCTATTTGCTCCAGAAAAAATGCTTTGGCCGCGTCAGAGAAAATTCCTTGGGTCAGTTCGGTGGACACATAGTGATGGGCTTTTGGAATAGCATCCATTTCAGGGATAATAGTTTCAATAGCGTAGTTTGTTTTAAGCACTTTGGGAATAAAGGCACCCGTCATAGTGGGACGGTTCCCTAGAAGCCCGAGCTTTTGTAGCCTTACCCCTTTTAGGACATCGCTAAATTCATAAAATTATCATTAATGTTGTCTGTTTC
Source organism: Muricauda sp. MAR_2010_75 (assembly GCF_000745185.1). Taxonomy (NCBI): domain Bacteria; kingdom Pseudomonadati; phylum Bacteroidota; class Flavobacteriia; order Flavobacteriales; family Flavobacteriaceae; genus Allomuricauda; species Allomuricauda sp. MAR_2010_75. The sequence continues at coordinate 1,333,526 of NZ_JQNJ01000001.1, read as the reverse complement.
GGGGAAGAATTCTTCCCCGAAACGTTTCTTGTATTCCCTGGGCGGCATATCCCCGATGGATGAATGGGGATGCCTTGTATTGTAATCCTCCATCCATTTTTGGGTCAGTGCCCTTACTTGGTGGAGGTCGTTGAACCAATAGGCATCGAGCACATCCTCCCTGTAAAACCTGTTCAGGCGTTCCATATATCCGTTCTGCATGGGCTTGCCGGGCTGGATGAACTGCAGCTCGACACGTTTGGCCTTGCACCATTGTGATAGGGCCTTGGATATGAACTCCGGACCGTTGTCGCAGCGTATGGTCTTTGGCAGGCCTATTTCCTCCTCCAGTTGTGATAAGGTCTCCACTACCCTTATCGCCGGATAGTTCAGCCCCACGTCCATGGCCAGTGCCTCCCGGTTGCAGTCGTCCATCACATTGAACACCCTTATCTTCCTTCCATCGGACAGCACATCGGCCATAAAGTCCATGCTCCAGACCTCGTTGAGCTCCATCGGGGCCCCCAGTGGGTTCTTTGTCCTTGCAGGAAGCCTCTTCTTGTGCTTCCTCCTGAGTTTTAGGTTCATGGACCTGTAGACCCTCAACACCCGTTTCCTGTTCCAGTTGCGGCCTTCGCGACGCAAACGCTTGTAATACACCTCGAATCCCCTTGTCGGCAGCTCTTCGGCCAGCCTGGAAAGGGCATCGACGACCTCGGTGTCGTCCCTCCTGCTATGGTAGTACCACATCGACCGGGCAAGGTCCAGTACCCCACAGGAACGCGATACACATACAGAATAGGCCTCCTGGAGATATTTGGCGCGCTGCTTCTTGTCGGAAGGCCCTAGAACTTTTTTGACAGTACGTCCTTGAGCATACGGATGTCAAGACTGGCATCGGCGTACATCTGCTTGAGTTTGCGGTTCTCCTCCTCGAGTTCCTTCAAGCGCTTCATATGCGCAACTTCCATGCCCCCGTACTTCTTCCTCCAATAATAAAAAGTGCTGGTGTCAATCCCCATCTCACGGGATATGTCACCCACCTTGCGGCCCTGTTCGTTCTCTTTCAGTGCCTTGATGATCTGGCTCTCGGTAAACTTGCTTTTTTTCATGTGACAGTTAAAATTTAAAGTTAGAAAATCTGAATTTTAAACTGTCCTATTTTTAGGGAAGGCTACATTTTTAGGGAAGGCTACATAACTATGGCCAAAGCTCCTGCCTCTTGAAGTTTCCGCGAGGTCTCTAAATACTTTGTATTTATTTTTTCCTTGTTTTGTTCCCGCATTAATTCAATATTAATGCTGTGGATGATCAAGGGTGGATTGGCATGTTCACCAATGATCTTGGCTGCCATTTGATTGATAAGTCTGTAATATTCAATGGTGGAATGCCATGAGGTTCCACCGATCATTCCCAAAGTTTTCATAGGGCATTTTTTTGACCTGACTAATGGGGTAAAGATTTAGAATAAATTATAGAAATACTATGACGAAAAACAGGAAATAGGTTTATTCCTTTTCTATTATTTGAAAAGAATGGCAATGGCACCAATAGCGGTCACAATTAGAATAAAGCGCTTGTAATTTTTTTCATTGATTTTCTTCACGATGACCACTCCAAGAAAAAGTCCCACCAAAATGGCAGGCAGTAACCTAAGGTTGATCATGAGGCTTTCCACAGTAACCGTTTTCCAAACGAAGATGTGAAAGGGAAGCTTAAAGGTATTGGTGATGAAAAATAACCAAGCCGCGGTGCCCACAAATTCGTTTTTGGGCAATCGCATCCCTAAAAAGAAAATATTGGTGAAGGCCCCCGCCAAATTCCCGATCATGGTGCAAATTCCCGCCATGATGCCCATAGACCCCGCAAACAGCCAATGGGTGGGAACGTGTTCCGTTTTTCGTCGGTCCCACCAGTACAGCATCCCCAAACTGATGAAAATAACCGTGACCATGCCCCATTTGAATTCTTTTTCAGGGAGGTCTTTCCCAACTAGCACTCCAACGAGGATACCCAATATCATCCAAGGAAGAAACCTAATTATATATTTCCATTGGGTGTGCCTATTGTAATAGATAACCGCAAAGATGTCTCCAACGATCAATAAGGGAACAAACAAACCAGTTGAAGCCTTGGAGCCAAAAGCCAAGGCCATCAACGTTACATTGAAAATGGACATACCTTTCAAACCTGCTTTTGATATTCCCAAAAGAAAAGTTGCCGTGGCTGCCAAGACCCAAGAGGCGATTGAAATTTGGGAGATAGAGGATAGGTCCATTCCGTTTATTGGTTAAGAACAAAAGTAACCTAAAAAGATGTCTTTGGAAGGGCTATCAGCTCCGCAATTCCATCAGTCGAGCCACATACTTGCCCACCACATCAAACTCAAGGTTCACCACAGTACCCACTTTATAGGTATGAAACCGAGTGTGTTTGTAGGTATACGGTATAATGGCCACACTGAAGCTATCCTTTTTGGAATCGACCACGGTAAGGCTTACGCCATCTACTGTAATGGAACCTTTTTCAATGGTAATATTGTTCAATTTGGAATCATATTGAAAAGTGAAAAACCAACTTCCATCTTTTTCCGCAATGGAAATACAAACAGCGGTTTGGTCCACATGACCCTGTACAATATGGCCATCCAAACGAGCTCCCAATAGCATGGCGCGCTCCAAATTCACGACATCTCCTACCTTCAAAGTACCCAAACTGGTCTTGTTCAAGGTCTCTTCAATAGCGGTCACGGTGTAGGAGCCACCTTCAATGGACACCACAGTGAGGCACACCCCATTGTGGGACACACTCTGGTCTATTTTCAATTCTTGGGCGATATTGGAAGAAACCGTAATGTGCAGATTCCCACCTTCTTTTTCGAGCTTTTCAACTTTCCCCAAAGTCTCTATTATACCTGTGAACATGAATGTTATTAATTGACTAGCTTTGTAGTGCAAAAGTAGCTATATCAGTATTGATTCTATGAAAGAAACGCCAAAAATAAAGCTCGGGATTTCCATTGGGGACCTAAACGGCATAGGGTGCGAAGTGGCACTCAAGACTTTTGAAGATGCCAGAATGTTGGATTTCTGTACCCCGGTCATTTTTGCATCGAACAAGACCATTTCCCAACAAAAGGGAGATTTGGGAATCGACATAACCTTTAATGGAGTGCGGGACGCATCCCAAGCGTTGGATGGAAAGGTTAATATTGTAAATGTATGGAAGGAAGTCCCCAACATTGAATACGGAAAAGCTACCGAAGAAGGCGGAAAATATGCTATTAAATCCCTTAGGGCTGCGGTAGCCGCCTTGAAGGAGGAAAAGATTGATGTGCTGGTTACGGCCCCCATCAATAAGAACAATGTGCAGGCCGATGATTTTAAGTTTCCGGGCCATACCGATTTTTTGGCCCAAGAACTGCAAGGCGAAAGCCTGATGTTCATGGTCGCTGATACCCTTCGGGTAGGACTGTTGACGGATCATATCGCCGTAAAAGATGTAGCCCAAGCCATAACCCCGAAATTGATTCGGCATAAAGTGGCGACCATGGAAAAGTCGCTCAAAATGGATTTTGGAATACGTAGACCTAAAATTGCACTATTGGGTATTAATCCGCATAGTGGGGATAATGGAACCATTGGCGAGGAAGACGATAAGATTATGAAACCGGTCATTCAAGAATTGTTCAACAAAGGAACCTTGGTGTATGGTCCTTATTCTGCGGATAGTTTCTTTGGCTCTAATACCCATAACAATTTCGATGCGGTTTTGGCGGCCTACCATGATCAAGGCCTAATTCCATTTAAAACCCTTTCCTTTGGAAAAGGCGTGAATTATACCGCAGGATTGGAACGGATTCGCACTTCACCGGACCATGGTACCGCCTATGAAATTGCAGGAAAAGGAAAAGCAGATGAAAGTTCCTTTAAAGAAGCGGTTTTCATGGCAATTAAAGTCTTTAAGAACCGTTCAGAATATATAGAATTGAATAAAAATCCATTGCAAAAACAAAAGACCAAACGCGCTAGTTAAAAACTTGTACTTGGATTTGATATTTGTTAGCTTTGGAATTGCAGTTTTGCAAATAAGTAGTATCTTTGCACCCGCCTTTACGGGCTGGTACACAAACCCTAAGTGTAGAAACGATGAAGCTGAAGGAGTTTTTTATCCCTTTTTCAGGATTGAAAGTGGGGAAACATGAATTTGTGTACAAGATTGACAATTCGTTCTTTGAATCTTTTGAATACCAAGAATTTAATGGAGCTGAGCTCCTAGTGACCGCCATATTGGACAAAATGAGCACTATGATGGAACTGGGAGTCAAGGCGAGGGGTACGGTAAATGTGGACTGTGATCTAACAGGGGAGCCTTTTGATCAACCCATCAGTTCAGAGTTGCATTTGGTGATCAAGTTTGGGGAAGAATACAATGATGAGGACGATGAGATCTTGATCATTCCCCATGGAGAACATCAGTTCAACATTGCACAATACATCTACGAGATGTTGGTGCTGGCCGTTCCACAAAAGCGGGTACACCCAGGTGTGCTTGACGGAACATTGAAATCCGATATCTTGGACAAGCTGGAAGAATTGCAGCCAAAAGAGAACAAAGGAGCATCAGAAAAAACAGATCCCAGATGGGACGATTTAAAAAAGTTACTAACGGACAAATAGGTTTATAATGGCACATCCTAAAAGAAAAACATCAAAAACCAGAAGGGACAAAAGAAGAACCCACTACAAAGCTGTGGCCCCTACCATTGCCAAGGATTCAGCAACCGGTGAAATGCACTTGTACCACAGAGCTCATTGGCACGAAGGTAAATTGTACTACAGAGGCCAAGTTTTAATTGACAAGACCGAAGAAGAGACTGCGGCCTAACCGCAACCTTCTCATAATAAACCAACTCCCGTTATGCTGCAACGGGAGTTTTTTTATGGGCCCATATTCTGATTTAAAAACGAACCCTTTTTGACGAAAAAGTCATATAAAATGACTAATTTTCACCGCTTTTGGGTCAAATTTCAATGTTTTTGACAAAAAAAGAGACGCTAAAATGAAGAAAACAACAGCAGCAATCACAGCTGTAGGTGGATACGTTCCAGATTTCGTTCTGTCCAACAAAGTGCTGGAAACCATGGTAGATACCAATGACGAATGGATTACTACCAGAACAGGAATCAAGGAACGAAGGATTTTAAAAAAAGAAAACGCCGGAACATCATACATGGCCATTAGGGCGGCCGAAGATTTGATCCAAAAAAGCGGGGTAGACCCTTCCGAAATAGATTTTGTGTTAGTGGCCACGGCCACCCCAGACCTTCCGGTGGCATCAACCGCTGCTTATGTAGCCTCAGAAATTGGTGCTGTAAATGCTTTTGCCTACGATTTGCAGGCGGCATGCTCCAGTTTTTTGTACGGAATGTCCACAGCGGCCAGTTATATTGAATCTGGAAGATATAAGAAAGTGTTGGTGATTGGTGCCGATAAAATGTCATCCATCATTGATTATACCGATCGTACAACCTGCATCATTTTTGGTGATGGTGCCGGGGCCGTTCTTTTTGAGCCCAATGAGGAAGGGTTGGGATTGCAGGATGAGTACTTGCGGTCCGACGGTGTTGGGCGGCAGTTTTTAAAAATTGATGCTGGAGGTTCCATTCTTCCGGCTTCAGAAGAAACGGTAAAGAACAAACAACATTATGTATATCAAGACGGCAAGTCTGTTTTCAAGTTCGCCGTTTCCAATATGGCCGATGTCTCTGCACTGATCATGGAACGGAACAACCTTACCCATGAAGATGTGCAGTGGTTGGTACCGCATCAGGCCAATAAACGTATAATTGATGCCACGGCAAACCGAATGGGAGTGGCCCCTGAAAAGGTGATGATCAACATAGATCGGTACGGAAATACCACATCCGCCACATTGCCCCTGTTGTTGTTTGATTACGAAAAACAACTGAAAAAGGGGGATAATTTAATTTTTGCCGCCTTTGGCGGAGGGTTTACATGGGGTTCCATTTATTTAAAATGGGCCTATAATTCAAAATAGCACACTACTAACTAAATTATATTCCATGGACATTAAGGAAATTCAAAGTTTGATCAAGTTTGTCGCCAAATCGGGCGCCAGCGAGGTGAAATTGGAGATGGAAGACCTCAAGATCACTATCCGAACGGGCAGCACCAGTTCTAGCTCACCAGAAACAACGATTGTACAGCAAATACCTGTTCCCCAGGCTCAGTCTGCACCTCCGGCAACCCAAACACCTGCCGCCCAAGCACCTGAAGCAACCAAGACAGACTCCGCATCAAAATCCGATGACTCCAAGTACATCACAATAAAATCACCCATCATAGGAACATTCTATAGAAAACCATCTCCAGACAAACCACCGTTTGTTGAAGTAGGTTCCACTGTGAGCCAAGGTGATGTGCTTTGTGTGATCGAAGCGATGAAACTTTTCAACGATATTGAATCTGAAGTTTCTGGTAAAATCGTAAAAGTTTTGGTTGAAGATTCTTCTCCAGTTGAATTTGACCAACCTTTGTTTTTGGTAGACCCATCATAGATAATTTTAAATGCTAAATTTTAAGTGACTAATTGCTAGTTGTTTAAAACCATTTAAAATTTAGAATCCAGATTTTAAAATTGTATTCTATGTTTAAAAAGATATTAATTGCAAATAGGGGCGAGATTGCGCTTCGCATTATACGTACCTGTAAGGAAATGGGCATCAAAACGGTGGCCGTCTATTCCAAAGCCGATGAGGAAAGCCTTCATGTGCGGTTTGCGGACGAGGCTGTTTGTATTGGTCCGGCACCAAGTCAGGAATCCTATTTAAAGATACCCAACATCATCGCTGCGGCAGAGATTACCAATGCCGATGGAATTCACCCAGGCTATGGATTTCTTTCCGAAAACGCCAAATTTTCCAAGATTTGTGCAGAGCACGATATTAAGTTCATTGGTGCTTCGGGTGAGCAGATTGAAAAAATGGGAGACAAGGCAACGGCCAAGGAAACCATGAAAAAAGCAGGTGTACCCACGGTTCCCGGTTCGGATGGTTTGTTGAAAGATGTGGACCATGCCAGGAAAGAAGCCAAAAAAATGGGATATCCCGTGATGATCAAGGCTACTGCAGGTGGTGGTGGAAAAGGAATGCGTGCCATTTGGTCCGAGGAGGAAATGGAAAAGAATTTTGAAAGCGCTGTCAAAGAGGCCACTGCGGCATTTGGCAATGGTGGAATGTACATGGAAAAACTCATTGAAGAGCCCAGACATATTGAAATCCAAGTGGTTGGAGACCAATATGGGAAGGCTTGCCACCTGTCCGAAAGAGACTGCTCCGTACAGCGTAGACACCAAAAATTGACTGAGGAGACCCCATCGCCGTTTATGACGGATTCCCTACGGGAAGATATGGGTAATGCAGCTGTAAAAGCGGCTGAATATATAAAATATGAAGGCGCAGGAACTGTGGAGTTTCTGGTGGATAAACACCGAAACTTCTACTTTATGGAAATGAACACCCGTATTCAGGTGGAGCATCCCATTACCGAACAGGTTGTGGATTATGATTTGATCCGTGAGCAGATTTTAGTGGCCGGAGGTGTGCCCATTTCAGGAAAGAATTACTATCCAAAATTGCACTCCATTGAATGCCGAATCAATGCGGAAGATCCGTATAACGATTTTAGGCCTTCTCCCGGAAAAATAACAACATTGCATACACCAGGAGGCCACGGGGTTCGTTTGGACACGCACGTGTACAGTGGTTACATGATCCCGCCAAACTATGACTCGATGATCGCGAAGTTGATCACCACCGCCCAAACCAGGGAGGAGGCCATCAACAAAATGCGAAGGGCACTGGATGAGTTTGTGATTGAAGGCGTAAAGACCACAATTCCGTTCCACAGACAATTAATGGACCACCCAGATTATTTGGCGGGGAATTACACCACCAAATTCATGGAAGGGTTTAAAATGGATCCTAAATATCAAGATTAATATCGACCCCGATGAAAATCGGGGTTTTTTGTGCTATGGAGCTAAGCTATTGGGAATATAAAACCTGGCTGTCCCAAGTGGACTTCACCGTAATCGGAAGTGGCCTGGTGGGCCTCAATTGTGCACTTCGGCTTAAGGAAAAACATCCCAAAAGCAAGATTTTGGTATTGGAAAAAGGGAGTCTTCCACAGGGAGCGAGCACCAAAAATGCGGGATTTGCTTGCTTTGGCAGCATTTCTGAACTGGTTTCCGACCTTAACTCCCATTCTGAAGAAGAAGTGGTTCAATTGGTTCAAAAAAGATATGAAGGCATTCAGTTATTGCGAAAGCTTTTGGGAGATACAGCCATCGGTTTTGAACAACATGGAGGCCATGAGCTGTTTTTAAAAGACGGCCCAAAATTGTTTGAGGCTTGTTTGAGTCGGATGGATGAATTAAACAAACTGTTGCGTCCTGTTTTTGGGGATGTTCCTTTTGTAAAAACGGGCAATATCTTTGGCTTTGGGAAGATTCAAGAGCAGTACATCACCCACCAATTTGAAGGGCAGTTGGACACCGGCAAGATGATGAAGGCGTTGCTTCAAAAATGTTTTGAGGCCCAAATCCCTATCCTAAATGGAGTAGAAGTCAAGGAAATTCAGGAAGCTGGAGATAAAGCCCATATCATTGTAGATGGTTTTGGATTTGATTCAAAGCAAGTGTTTGTAGCGACCAATGGATTTGCCTCAAAACTACTTAAACAGGAAACAGTGAAACCAGCCAGGGCGCAAGTTTTGGTAACTCAACCCATCAAAAACCTGAACATAAAAGGCACCTTTCATTTTAATGAAGGGTTCTATTATTTCAGAAATATTGATGACCGCATTCTATTCGGGGGCGGTCGGAACCTTGATATGAAAGGGGAAGAAACCATGGAATTTGGGGAGACCGAAATCATTCAAAATTCCTTGGAAAAACTGCTCAACGAGGTGATTTTACCCAATCAAAATATTGAAATTGACAGAAGATGGAGCGGCATTATGGGGGTGGGCACGCAAAAATCACCCATTGTCAAACAACTTTCCGATTCTGTGTATTGCGGTGTTCGCCTTGGCGGAATGGGTGTTGCCTTGGGCAGTTTGGTGGGCAGGGAACTTGCAGATTTGGCCAAATAAGCTCAAATTCAAGTTCAAGACCAAGCCCAAAAATATTGATACTTGAGTTTGCACTTGAACTTGATGCTTGAGTTTGATTAAATCATTCGTCCATCCAATAAGTTAATGATTCGAGAACCATATTCTGCATTCTTTTCGGAGTGCGTTACTTGAATAATAGTTACCCCTTCGTCATTTAACTCTTTGAACAACTCCATAATTTCCTCACCTTGTTTGGAATTTAAATTTCCGGTGGGCTCGTCTGCCAAAATGAGTTTGGGATTTGATATCAAGGCACGCGCAACTCCCACCAATTGTTGTTGTCCGCCACTCAATTGTGCTGGGAAAAGGTCTTTTTTGCCCACGATGTTGAATCGGTCAAGCATATCAGCAACCATAGCTTTACGTTCAGTGCCCTTGAGTTTTTTGTAGAGCAAGGGCATTTCCAGATTTTCCTTTACCGTGAGTTCGTCCAACAAGTGATAGGATTGGAACACAAAACCAATATATTCCTTATAGAGGTTTGCCCGGTATTTCTCTTTGAGGGAATGTACAGGTTCATCCAAAAATTGGTATTCGCCCTCATCAAACGTATCCAACATGCCAATGACATTGAGCAAAGTGGATTTTCCAGAACCCGAAGGTCCCATTACGGAGATGAATTCACCTTCCTGTACTTCAAGATTGATGTCCTTCAAAAGAAAGACACGTTGGCCCCCAGAGTTGACCCATTTAAAAAGGTTGTTGAGTTGTAGTAGCATGTTTTTATTTATTCTGTTCTTAGACTTTTTACCGGATTGGATCGTGCCGCTTTTATGGCCTGAAAACTTACGGTGACCACGGTAATCAATAAAGCACCAATCATGGCCAAGGCAAAAATCCACCATTTTAAAATTACACGATAGGGATATTCCTGTAACCAACCGTTCATCACATAATAGGCAATGGGAACGGCGATAAAACAGGAAATAATGATGAGTTTTAAAAAGTCTTTGGACAACATGTTCCATACGTTGAACACTGTGGCGCCGAGCACTTTTCGCACTCCAATTTCCTTGGTGCGTTGTTCGGCAACAAAAGAGGTAAGTCCAAAAAGTCCCAAACAACTGATCAATATGGCCAAAGCGGTGAAAATGCCCGATAGTGTTCCAATTCGCTCCTCCGCAGCAAATTTTTCGCCATATTCCTCATCCACAAAGTCATAATGGAAGGGAACATCAGGAAAATGCGCTTTAAAGACGCGCTCAACAATGGCCAAATTTTGACTTGCACTTTGTTTTGGGTTGAGTCGAAGATTATAGTATGAGGCATTATCGTGCTTATCAAAGGCATAAATGGCTTGTTTTACGGGCTCGTAAGGGGACTGGGCAATCATATCTTCAACCACGCCAATAACCTTAAGCGGCCCACCCGGATTTTCCTCGTCGGAATCCCTGAACAACATCCCAACAGGATTTTCTATGCCCAGGTATTTTACCGCAGTCTCGTTGAGCAATATGGCACTGGAATCTGAAGGAAATTCCCTAGAAAAATCTCGTCCCGCAACAATTTTTAAGTTAAGGGATTTCGCATATTCCGGGGAGACCTCTGTCCATGCAAAATCTTCCTGAAAGCCATCGGGCTTACCCTCCCAAGTCCAACCACTTCTGTTGGACCAAATGTTTGTAGTGGGACTGCTGGAAGAGGACATTTCCACAACAGCACCAGAATTTAGGAACTCATTGCGCATTAGGTCATATTTCCCATAAAACTCTGGGCTCATGGTCGGTAGTTGTACCAACCCTTCCTTATCATACCCCACAGGGCGGTTTTTGGCATAATTGATTTGCTGCATTACAATGACGGTGCCGATAATAAAGGCGACTGAAACCGTAAACTGCAGCACAACCAATACTTTCCGGGCCAGCCCCGAATGTTTACCTGCCTGAAAAGTACCTTTTAACACATCAACAGGTCTAAAAGAAGAAAGGTACAGCGCGGGGTAACTTCCGGCCATAACAGCGGTTATCAGGATAAATAAGATGGAAACTCCCCAAAAACCAAGTTTTGACCATGGAAACTCCATTTCTTTCCGGGCCAACTCGTTAAATCCATTCAAGGACAATACCACAATGAAGAGGGCAATGACAAAAGCAAAAAGAACCACCAAAAACGATTCTCCTAAAAACTGGTTGATCAACTGCCTTCTTTGGGATCCTATTGATTTTCTGATCCCTACTTCCTTGGCCCTTTTTTCCGATCTGGCCGTACTGAGGTTCATAAAGTTGATGCACGCCAAGAGCAGCACAAAGATGCCTATTACCCCAAAAAGCCATACATATTTTATTCTTCCTCCAACTTGTTTTCCATTTTCAAAACGATTGCGCAAATACCAGTCTTCCATGGGCAATAGAAGAAGTTGGGGATTGAATTCAACCGTGTCTTCGTTCAAGTTCTTTTTCACATCTTTAATGGCCGACGTAACACTCTCCATAGAGGTGTTGTCCGCAATTTGAACAAACATTTGAAAGGAATTGTTGCCCCATTGCGTCTCTGCATTTTTAATCCATTCATTTACGGCAACATATTTATCCCATGGCATTAAAAAGTCCAAATCCCTAAATGAAGTGTTGAATGGAATGTCTTCATAAACCGCAGTGACCATCATATCGTATTGCCCATTGATCTTAACAGATTTTCCAATAGGGTCCTCATTACCAAACAGGGCATTTGCTGTTGAAGCGGAAAGCATAATGGAACTGATTTCCCGAAGCCCATCTTTTTCTCCTTTTAGGATTTTAAGTTCCAACATTTCTGGAGCTTCACGTTGCGTAAAGTTCCCATTTCTGGAGATACTGACATCCTTATATTTTAAATATTGGGAGTTGTTCCATGATGCCATCACCAAATGCTCAAAATTGTCCATATAAGTATCGCGAAAGGCTTTTTCCAAAGGGCGGGGGATAGCAGGACCGGTTCCTGTTTGCCCATTAAAGGTCTGCGACTGGTAGATCTGGGCAATTTTACTTTTGTTGGAGAAATAATTATTGTGCGATAACTCATCCTGTATCCACAACCCAATAATCAAGGCCACGGCCATTCCCAAAGCCAATCCACCAACGTTGATGATGGTATATGCCTTGTTCTTGGTAAGGTTTCTCCAAGCTATTTTTAAATAATTCTTTATCATGATGGTTTGTTTTGATACTGAAACAAGTTCAGCGCATGTTGATTTATTCTGCTCGTAAACTTTTAATTGGGCTGGCCAATGCGGCTTTTATAGCTTGATAACTGACGGTCAAAAAAGCGATGCACAATGCCAATATTCCGGCCAGAAAAAAGATAGACCATGAAATATCGATGCGATAGGCGAAGTCTTCCAACCATCGGTCCATCATATACCAGCCAATGGGCACAGCTATTAGAATGGAAATCAAGATCAATTTCATGAAATCCATGGTCAATAGCTGGTAAATACTTTTAAAAGGCGCTCCCAACACCTGTCGAATGCTGATTTCCTTTTTTCGTTGCTCACCCAAGAAAGCGGACAGCGCAAAAAGGCCCAGGCATGCCACTAGAATGGCAAATAGGGCAAAACTGTTGAATATTTTTCCCATTCGCTGTACATCATCATGCATAAGCGCGAATTCTTGGTCCAAAAATGTATATTCAAAAGCTTGATTGGGCACAAATTCCTGCCATACCGTTTCAATATTGCCAATGGCCCTATTGGTTTGGCCGGCATTTAGTTTAACCGCAACCGTGCCAGGGCTATTGCCTATCACCAACGAGAGTGCTGCTATATCTTCTTTCAGGTTCTTAAAATGGAAATCCTCAAGGACACCAATAATTGTCCAATCCTGACCGTTATTAATGCGTTTTCCGATCGGATCTTCATAGCCAAGCTCTTTTGCCATGGTAGCATTGATCACGATGGCCGAGGAGTCTGTGGCAAAATCTTTTGAAAACCCTCTTCCCTCTTTAATTTGGAGCCCAAGGGTTTTTATATAATCAAAATCAACCCTCCATATTTGGGCGGGCACCGTTTTATTTTGAGCCCCTGCCCCGACCATTCCAAAGGTGTTTCCATTTCGTTTTGTGCCATCCACGGGGAGGTAATCGCTAATGGAAACTTCTTTCACTTCCGATATTCCAAGAAGCCTGTCCTTAAATGTTTGTGAATTGTTTTTTAGAAGATCGGTTCCTTTTATAAGGACGACCTGTTCCTTGTTAAAGCCCAATTTTTTATCTAAAATGAAATTCATTTGTTTATAGATGATTAGGGTCCCAATAATCAAAACGATGGAAGTTGTAAACTGAAAAACAACGAGACCACTTCGTAGTTTCCCACTTTTGCTCCCTGTGCTCAGAGACCCTTTTAGCACATTGGCAGGTTTAAATGCTGACAGGTAAAAGGCTGGATAAAGGCCGGCAATAGATCCGATGACCAGAGATGCAAATAGCAGTATGGGGATAAACCACCAAAGGTTCCAAGGCATTACGATATCTTTCGCCGCAATGGTATTAAAGTTGGGCAACAAAGCCCAAGCTAACAACACTCCAATGATGAAAGAGATTAGGCTGAATATGATGGATTCTATCAAAAACTGATTCACCAAATTACTTCTGAAGGCCCCAACGGTTTTTCTAAGCCCCACCTCCTTTGCCCGGTTTGCTGATTTTGCTGTGGACAAGTTGATGAAATTTATGGCGGCCAATACAAGAACAAAAATGGCAATGGCGGCAAACAACCAGATAAACCGGATATCGCCATGCTTTAAACGATCTCCCATTTTTATATCTGATTTTAAGTGTATGTCCGTAACTGGCTGCAGTTTGTATTCCAAGGTCTTGAACACTTCCATAAACTCTTCTCCCATACCTCTTTCCATACTTGCTGGAATAAAATATTCCTCTAGGATGGCCCTCATCTTCTTTTCCAAACTTGGAATATTGGTGTTTTCACCCACCAGTAAATAGGTAAAGTAGTTGGTGGTTGTCCAACTCGTGTTGGTATCTTCAATGGCCAAAAGAAAGTCAAAATTGAGGTGGGATTTTTGCGAAGGATCTTCCTTTATGACACCTGTTACGGTATAGGGTTTGGTGGAATCATCGTCAAGAAACATGGTTTGGCCCACGGCATTGCCATTTGGGAAATACTTTTTGGCTTTTGATGCCGTCAACACAATACTTCCGGGGTTGACCAAGACCTGTTCTGGGTTTCCTTCTTCCAGATCATATTCCAAGATTTCAAAAACAGGTTGGTCAGCATAGATGAAGCCTTCTTCAAAATTATTTTGAAAGGTTCCTTCTGGTCGCAATGCCCTTCTTCCAGCGCCAAAGAGCTCACTGGTATTTACCTTGCCAGCTTTTTCAATTTCGGGATATTTGGCTTGCAATGTTTCGGCGAAAAGACGTTGAAAATGAACGCTTTTCAACACCTCACCATCCATTACGCCCTGCATGACCACTCGGTAGATTCGGTCTTTGTTTTTATAATGGTTGTCATAGCTCAATTCATTCCCAATAAAAAGGGCGATCAACAGACAGGCGGCTACACCAATGGCAAAGCCACCAATTTTAATGGTGGTGAAAAGTTTGTCCTTTTTGATGTTTCGCCAAGCTATTCGTATATGGTTCTTTAACATGGTTCTCGTTTTTGATGATGATTTATTCTGTGCGTAAACTTTTTACAGGACTTACCATGGCCGCTCTCAATGCCTGATAACCAATGGTCACCGAAGCCACAAGAATAGTGAGCAACCCTGCGAATGCAAATACCGCCCACCCAATATCTATTCGATACGCAAATTGCTGAAGCCACCCTTTCATAAGATACCAAGCAATGGGAGATGCAATAAAAATGGAAAGCAAAACAAGTTTGATAAAATCAAGAAAAAGCAGTTTCAAAATCCCCACAACGGATGACCCTAAAACCTTTCGCACCCCTATTTCTTTAATTCGCATTTGGTTGTTGAAGGCCGCCAACCCAAACAAGCCAAGACATGAGATAAAAATGGCAAGAATGGCAAAGTACTTGGAGAGGGTCAAAATCCGTTGTTCAGAAAAATATTGTGCGTTGAACACCTGATCCTGAAAAGAGAAATTAAAATTGTACCCTGGATTATAGGTAGTGTAAAACTGTTTGATTTTTGCTAATGTTTTAGTCTCAGAACCTGGTTTAATCCGCACCATGCCCAAAAGCAGATTGTTGGGAGAATATTGAAAAACTACTGGCGAAATGGGCTCCATAATGGATGCGGTGTGGAAATCCTTCATCACACCCAAAATGGTCTTGTCCTCTCCCCAAAGATTTACTTTGTAGCCTACAGGATTTTCCAACCCCATTAAGCGTATGGCCTCTTCGTTGAAAATAAGATAGGATTCCGGCGACCCCAAATCTTGGGTGAACGAGGAGCCTTCGGCCATTTCTATTTTTAGGGTCTGCATTAAATTTTCATCTATATCCCTAATGATGAAATCAATTTCGGCATCTTCAGGTTTACCGGGCCAATAGATACCATAGGTGGAAGAACCTCCATCTTCCCGAACAATGCTTTGACTTAATCCGCCAACTTCTTCAACACCATCAATTTTCTTTATTTCATCGAATAAGAATGGGATATTTTCATAGGCTTTTCCCTCCAAATCAAATTGGACGATGTGGTCTTTTTGATAGCCAATGGGCTTGTTGAGTGCAAATTCCAATTGATTATTGATGATCAAAACCGCGATGATCAAAACCAAGGACGCCATAAATTGAAAGACCACTAAGCCCTTACGTGTCAATAATTCACTGCCTTGACTTTTAAACGTACCTTTCAATGTTGCCAATGGGCTGAAACCTGACAAATAGAATGCGGGATAGCTGCCCGATATTAAACCGGTGACAAGAGCAGCCAATACCAGAGCGGGGATATTCTGAAGGATCAAGGATAGATCAAGTTCTTTTTCGGTAATATGATTGAAAGCGGGAATCAGCAACAAAATCATTACAATGGCCACCAGAAAGGATAAAAAGGTCAGGAAGATTGACTCGCTCAAAAATTGAACTACCAAAGTTTTTTTGGTGCTTCCAACCGTCTTTTTAACACCTATTTCCTTAAACCTTTTGGTAACTCGGGCCGTGGAAAGATTCATGAAGTTGATGCACGCAATCAACAAAACCAGAATGGCAATGAACGAGAAGAGCCTAACATAGGTGATTTTCCCCCCAGTTTGAACACCATCTTCGTAATTTCCTTTTAGATAAGCATCGGAAAATTGCCTTGTGAACAGGCTAAATTTGTTGTTTTTATTATAATTGTCCACAAACCGCTCAATTTTTTTGTCGAAAGCCGTTTTGTCAATATTGGGCTTAAGAAGCAGATAGGTTTGTGGTCCGGTATTGTACCATTCTTTTCCGTTGGTCCAGATATCTTCTATTAGTTTCTGCTTGGTGGCCACAAAGTTGAACTTCATGGTAGATTTTTTGGGAACATCCTCAAAAACCCCTGTTATTTTTCCGCTTTGCTCTTTTCCAAAAAAGCTGTATTTCAACTCTTGGTTTATAGCTTTATCCACTGACCCAAAAAGTTTCAGGGCAAAATTTTCCGAGATTACAATAGCCGCTTTGTCTTGGAGCACTTGATTCACTGAACCTCTCAGGAGTGGAAAGGAAAAAACATCAAAAAACGCATCACTTGCAAAAAGGCCTTCTGTTTTAAATGTATTTTCTTCATTGGCGAAGGTGATTCCCATTCCTTCTTTTTCCAGATTCATCACCGTAACGGCATGATTAACTTCGGGTAAATCCTTTTCCATGGCTTCGGACAGAGGGCCTTGGGTTCCTTCATGAATTCGGACCATTCCATTTTCTTTACTCTTCATCAATATTTGATACAGATTGGCATCATTTTCATGGAATCTGTCGACCGTCATTTCATCATTCACCCAGAAAAAAATCAAAAACGCGCATGCCAAACCTGTGGAAAGGCCAAGAATGTTTATTAGGGAGAATAAGGGGTTTCTTTTAAGATTCCGCCAAGCTATTCGCAAATGTGTCTTTATCATGATGGTCCGTTTTTGATGTTATTCCGTTCTAAGGCTTTTCACAGGATTTGTAAGAGCGGATTTTACCGCTTGAAATCCAATGGTAAGCAGAGTTACCAGCATGGCCAGTGCACTGGCCAATGCAAAAGTCCAAATAGGGAAATTGATATGATAGGCAAACTTGCCAAGCCATTCGTCCATAAATAAGTAGGCGAGAGGTGCTGATATGATTGCGGCGATTATAATGAGCTTCAAGAAATCTGTTGATATCAACACAATAATATTGTTGATGGTTGCCCCAAGTACTTTCCGGATACCTATTTCTTTCTTCCGTTGTTTGGCCATGAATGTGGCGAGCCCAAACAAACCTAGACAGGATAAGAGAATGGCTATAAATGCAAAATATTTGGCCAAGGTACCGGTTAAAGTCTCTGTTCTGTAGTTGGCAGCATATTCTTCATCCAAAAACTCATAGTGTAAGGGCATATCCGGAATGACATTTTCAAAAACAAGTTGTACTGAAGCCAGGGCCTGTTCAATTCTTGATTCGTCCAACTTAACAAACAGTGCTCCTGCGTCATTGGGATCCAGTAAGAAAATGGTCGGTTGAATGGATTGGTACAGCGAACGATTATGGAAGTCTTTGAGCACCCCGATAATTTGGCGCTGGGACCCCCATAGTTGAACGGTTTTCCCAATTGGGTTATCTCCCAGCCCCATGATTCTGGCACCGGTTTCGTTGACCACTACATTTAGGGTATCTTGAGACCCTTCCCGATAGTAATTGCCCGCTTTAAGGGGAATATTGAAGGTGTTTGGAAAATTATGTGCGGTCCAAAGCAAAGCGAACTCAAGATTTTCTTGGTCCTTGGTTTTGCCCGGCCAACTGACCCCACTACTGGAATACGGCGTCTTCAAGGGAGAAGGCCCTGCAAGGGTGACATCCTCGATGCCCTCGGATTTTAATAACTCTGAGCGCAAAACCCCATATTTTTCGGTAAGGACTTCATCCTGATGGATGGCAATCATATGGTCTTTTGTGATACCGAGGTCTTTCTCATTTACATATTTAATTTGCTTTTGTATGATCAAAGCAGAGATGATCAATACTATGGCCAGGGAGAATTGTAGAATAACGAGTCCTTTTCGCAGCGACACGGTGTTCTTGCCTTCATGAACAACCCCTTTTAAAGCACTTATGGGGCGAAAGGATGAAACCACCAATGATGGATATGCTCCGGATAATAGGGTGGTAAATACGAACACCCCGAAAACTGTAAGGAGCAAATAAGGCTGGGTAAAATCAATCGCTAATTCTTTGCCGGTCAGCGTGTTGACAGATGGCAACAGTAGATACGCAAAGGAAAGGCCCACCAGAAATGAAATGCTGGTAACGAATGCAGTTTCGGTAAAAAACTGACTGATGAGCATCTTCTTTTTGGCTCCCACCACTTTTCTTACCCCGATTTCGCTGGATCGATTGGTGGCATAAGCAGTGGATAGATTTATGAAATTTATACAGGAGATGATCAACAATAAGATGGCAGCAACGGCAAAAATGCGCACATATTCAATTCTACCACCGGACACTTGAGCCTTATCATCAAACTGATTGTGTAGATAGTTATCTGAGAATTTTTGGAAGAAGATGCCCTCTTTTATTTCACCTTCAATATTCGACTGGAACAGGTCGTTTACCTTTTGCTCAACCAAGGCCGCATCGGCTCCCTTTTTAAGCACAAATACCCCCTGCATGATATTATTCCCCCATTCATTCATCCACTCATTTTGGCTTAGAAAATGCTCAAAGCCGCAGTAAAAATCATTTTGTATGGATGATTGGGAAGGAAAGTCCTTATAAACAGCTGCTACTGCATAATCTCCATTATCGTAGATATGTATGGGGCCACCCAATGCCTTTTGGGGCCAATCCTCCCCCCAAAGTCTTTTGGCTAATCGCTCGGAAATGGCCAAAGCCTCAGGCTTATTGTCCAAATCGTCTATGTTTCCGGCCAGCACAGGAAAGGAAAATGAGTGGAAAAGGGCCGAATTTGCAAAGGCACCTTTTGCTCTAAATTGGGTGTCCCCAAAACGCAGGTTATCCTCAAAAGTGTGTCCAAGGGTTACGTAGTCTTCAACTTCGGGGAACAGTTCTTTTGCGGTTTCCAGCATTGGGTAAGCAACATTGGGATATACGTCTAAAACTCCTTTTTCCAAAGGAATTGTTCGCATGGCAAAAAAGAGCTGATCATCTTTTTCATGGAATTTGTCCATGCCATACTCATCAAAAACCCAAAGTAACATGAGAAAGGATACTGCAATGGCGATGGAAAGACCTATGGTATTGATGGAAAAATAGACCTTGTTCCTCATCAAGGTCCTCCAGGCAATCTTCATATAATTCTTAATCATGACAATGTGTTTTTGATACTGAAACAAGATCAGCACATATTGGGTTATTCCGTTCTAAGGCTCTTCACGGGATTTACCACAGCCGCCTTAATGCTTTGGTATCCTACGGTCAACACAGCAACTCCAACAGCTAAAACTGCGGCCAAAACAAATACCCACCAGCCGATTTCAATGCGGTATGAAAAATCTTCCAGCCATTTGTTCATGATAAACCAACCAATGGGCATTGAAATAAGAATGGCAACACCCACCATTTTAAGGAAATCCGTTGTTAACCTGAAGGTGATTTGGCCCACGGTGGCCCCAAGAACCTTGCGAACCCCAATTTCTTTGGTGCGCTTTTGTGCATTGAAAGCGGCTAGCCCAAAGAGGCCCAAACAAGCAATTAATATGGACAGGATGGTGAAGACCACAAATATTTTCCCCAAACGTTGCTCGGCCTCATAAGTGGTATTGAAGGAATCGTCCATGAAATTATAGGTAAAGGGTTGTCCGGGGGCAAACTTGTCCCAGATACCTTCAATGCTTGACAGGGTAGCGGAAAAATCCCCTGGATTTAATTTTACGGCAAGCTGTCCAGAAGTTCTGGCAAAAAATAGGCCCAGTGATCCAATGTCTTCGCGCAAGGACTCGTAATGAAAATTCTTGACCACACCGATTATGGTGTTGAATTCTGGGTTTTCCACTTCTGTATCCTGAGAGACTCGCATCCCCAAGGCTTCCTCAGGCCCCACACCAAGAACTTTTAGAGTAGCTTCATTTACAATTACTGCTGTTGAATCCGTTGGAAAATCTGTATTGAAGTTGCGCCCGGCAATCAAATCCATGTTCATTGTGGGGATATAGTCTTCATCAACATACCAAGTTTGCATTTGAAGGGCATCTTCCTGATTTCTGGACCCTTCAGGAAAGAACGAACTGTTGGAGCGCGAAGAGGGAGTTGGGAAAAAATAACTCAATGTTGCGCTTTCCACTTGGCTGAGCTTAACAATCTCGTCCTTAAAGCTTTGCGTTTGATCCCCAACGGCAAAAACATCGTCAACAAGCACAATCTGGTCTTTGGTAAACCCAAGATCTTTACTTTGTATAAACTGTAGCTGTTGATAAACAACTATGGTACCCACAATCAAGAAAACAGAAATGGCAAATTGGAATACCACCAGCGCATTTCTAATGCCTCCTCCTCCCAAATCACCATGTGTGCCCCCTTTCAAGGTTTTAACAGGCATAAAGCGGGATAAAAAGAAAGCGGGGTAGCTGCCCGAAAAGAGCCCGAGCAATAGGGTTGCCACAAAGAGTATTCCCCAGAAAACCGGGCTCGAATACGGCAAAGAAATGGATTTTCCGGCGAGTTCATTGAAAAGAGGAAGCACCAATAGGGTGATGATCAAGGCCACTGCCAATGAAATGAAGGAAATCAACCCTGATTCTATGAGAAATTGTCGTATCAAATCTAATTTTTTAGATCCAAGCGTCTTTCTTACCCCTACTTCTTTTGCCCTTTTTAGGGATTGTGCAGTGGAGAGGTTCATGAAGTTGACGCTGGCCAAGACAATTAGGAACAAACCAATGAAAGCAAGGATGTACACATTCTGTATGCTGCTGTTGGCACTCATTTCAGCATCGCGATGGGAATACAGATGAATATCGGTTAATGGTTGGGTGTAGAAGTTAACATAGTTCCCAGATGCAATAAAAGATTCTTTGGTCATTCCAGGGAAATATTGCTGCGCCCACGGAAATATGTAATCATCCACAATACCGTTTAATGGTTCCTGAAAATCTTCAACATTGGCAGAGGGAATCAACTTAACAAAGGTGAAGTAATTGTTGCTTCCCCAATTTGGATCCTGGGAATCGGCATAGCCGGACATTGCCATAAAAACGGAATGCTCCCTTAAAAAAGAATTCTTTGGCAAATCGTCTATGACCCCTGTTACGGTGTAGGTATCTGTATTGTTCAACAACATACTTTGTCCCAAGGCGTTTTGCACGCCAAAGTGTTTTTCTGCAGCCGTTTTGGTGAGAACCAGGGTATTGGGTTCAGTAAGGGCTGTTTTTTTGTCCCCCACCAATAGTTTTACTCCAAAAAAGTCGAAAAAAGTGGAGTCTACAAAGGTTATCCGAAGTTCCTTGGTATTGGTTTCGGTGCCTGTTTTTCGAAGAAGCAAACTCCCTCGATCCCTAAAGCGAACTGTTGATTCAACTTGGGGGAAATCTCTTTGCATAGTAGCGGCCATGGGCGCGGCAGCTTCTGCCGATTTCATTTCGGCACCCCCAAACTTAATATCACTATCAATTCTGTAAATGCGATCGACATCGGCAAACATTTTGTCATAGCTCAATTCATCATGAATGAACAAAGCGATCAATATTCCCCCGGCAATACCAATGGCAAGGCCGAAGGTGTTGAGGAACGTAAAAAAGGGTTGCTTTTTTAAACTCCTCCAAGCTATTTTAATGTTGTTTTTGAACATGTTAGCACATTTATTTTTTCGTTATTCGGTTCGAAGGCTTTTAATGGGGTTGGCAACCGCGGCCCTTACACTTTGGTAGCCCACGGATAGTATAGAGATGACAATGGCCAAAAGTGACGCCAGCACAAAGACACTCCAATCAATTTCAATGTGGTATGAAAAATCTTCCAACCACCGTTCCATGGCGTACCATCCCAAAGGCAATGACACCAATATGGCAACACTAACAAGCTTTAGAAAATCCAAAGTAAGTGTATATGTGATTTGAGCAACATTGGCCCCCAGTACTTTTCTGACACCAATTTCCTTGGTTCTCTTTTCAGCATTAAAAAGGGCAAGTCCAAATAGACCAAGACAGGCAATCAATATGGAAAGGATGGTGAAAATAATGAAAATACGGCCCAGACGCTGTTCTGTCTGGTAGGTGTCGTTGAACGAATCTTCCATAAAGTAATAGTTGAAGGGTTCTCCGGGAACAATCTCGTTCCAGATTCGTTCTATGCTGGAGACGGCATTTGAAAAATTCTCGGCCTCTATCTTAACAGCCATAGACCGAGCTCCATCTTCCAAATGAAGACTAAGGGCGTCTATATTCTCACGTAGCGAGTCAAAATGGAAATTTTTGACCACCCCAACAATGGTAAAGAACTCTGGGCTTTCTTCGCCCATGTCAGGGGTAAACTGTTTGCCGATGGCTTCTTTTGGGGATAGTCCCATAATGGCAAGGGCTGACTCATTGACAATTATGGCAGAGGAATCTGTGCCAAATTGAGAATCAAAATTTCGTCCTGCCAATAGCTCAAAATCCATAGTGGGCAAATAATCGTGGTCTACGCCCCAACGTTGCATGCTCACCGCGTTTTCCTGTTGGGTAGCACCATCTTCGGGGGCAAAGGTGCTATCTCCACGGTCGGATGGAGTGGGAAAAAAACTGCTTAGACTGGCATTTTCAACAAAGGCCAGTTGTTTTACTTCTTCCTTAAAGGTTTCTACCCTGTTGCCCGCCGTGTACACATCATCTATGATAAGAACCTGGTCTTTGGAATACCCCAAGTCCTTGTTCTGTATATAGTTGAGCTGCTGGTAGACCACTATGGTGCTTACAATGAGAAACACGGAAATGATAAATTGAAAGATTACCAACATGTTTCGAATTCTACCTCCACCTACACTGGTCTTCCCAGAACCCTTAAGGACTTTTATAGGCCTGAACTTAGACATGAAGAAGGCAGGATAGCTTCCAGAAGACAAGGCCAATATAACTGTGGAAAGCAGCACAGCCGACCAAAAGCCCCAACTGAAATACGGAATGGAAATGTCCTTGTTGGCCAAATTATTGAAGAATGGCATGGAGACAGCGGCAATAACGATGGCCAAGATGAGTGATAGAAAGGAAATTACTCCAGACTCTATCATGAACTGCCGAATGAGCTCTCCCTTTTTGGATCCCATGGCTTTTCGCACCCCTACTTCTTTTGCCCTTTTTAAGGAATTTGCCGTGGAAAGATTCATAAAGTTGACACTTGCCAATACAATGAGAAATAGGGCAATGAAGGAAAGAATATAAATGCTTTGGATATCATTGTTGGTACTTATTTCCTCCCCCCTGTGTGAGCGTAAATGAATGTTTGTCATAGGAATGGTACTATAAACAACATAATTGCCTGCGGCAATCAATTGTTCTTCGGTAATACCTGGCAGGTACTGTTGTATCCCAGGAATCATATATTTTCCCAAAAAGGCACGCAATGGGGCCTGTATGTCTTCTACATTTGCAGACGGAATGAGTTTAATGTAGGTTTGATAGTTGTTGCTGCCCCAATTGACTATTTGGGCATCTTCAAAACCCGCCATGGAGAGAAATACAGAATAGTCCCTTAAAAAGGAATTATGGGGAAAATCGGGAATTACACCCGCAACGGTATAGTTCTCTGTATTATTTAAAACAACCGTTTGCCCTACAGCACTTTCAACACCAAAGTGTTTTTTCGCTGCAGTTTCTGTCAATACTAAGGTGTTAGGTCGTGTTAGGGCTGTTTCTGAATCTCCGGAAAGTAGAGGTATTCCAAACATACCAAAGAAAGAGGAATCCACAAAAGTGGCCTCTTCCTCTTTTACATTGGTTTGTGCATCAGTTTTTCGGATGAGCATGCTGCCCCGAGTCCGGAACCGCGTGACCATCTCCACTTCATCAAAGTCATTTTTTATGGTTTCTGCCATTGGAGCTGGTGTAACAGCAAAATTCCGAACTTCACCACCAAATTTTATATCAACATTGACTCGGTGAATACGGTCGGCATCGGGAAACATTGTATCATAGCTCAATTCGTCATAAATGTATAGGCAGATTAAGAGTGCCCCAGCCATACCCATGGCTAAACCAAAAGTGTTGAGGAAGGTAAAAAAGGGCTGTTTTTTAAGATTTCTCCAAGCTATTTTAATGTTGTTTCTGAACATGTTGGCACATTTTATTTTTTCGTTATTCGGTTCGAAGGCTTTTCACGGGATTGGCCATCGCAACTTTTAAGGTTTGATAACTTATGGTGATAAGTGTAATGATCATGATGGCCATAATGGCAATGGCAAAGACCCACCAATGTATTTGGGTTCTGTAGGTATAGCCTTGGAGCCATAGTTCCATAAAATACCATGCAATAGGGGTGGCCACTAGACCTGCAATCACAATCAGTCTAAAGAAATCCACTGTAAAAAGAGCCAGAATATTTGCGATGTTGCTTCCCAACACCTTTCGTATTCCAATTTCCTTGGTACGTTGGCCTACAAAGAATAAAATGAGCCCATAAAGTCCTAAGCAACCGATTAAAATGGCCAATGCCGAAAAAACTTTGGACAGGGAAAGGTAGCGCTGCTCGGTCTCATATTGTTCGGCAACCCTTTCGTCCAAAAAGCGAGGCTCATAGATGTAACCTTGGAAAGCATTAGACCAGTGTTCCCCAATTTGGTTCAGCACATGTCTTATATTTTGCCCACTCGTCTTTATGGCAATTTCATCAAACCAACGTGTTTGATTAGCAATGAAAATGGGGCTTATCTCTTCTGTAAAGTCGTTGTCATGAAAGTCCTTGACCACGCCCACTATGGTGGCATTAATATAACCACCATTGGCCGTAATTTGTTTTCCCAACAGTTCTTCTGGGGTGGCAACACCCAATTTCTCACCCAGTTTTTCATTCACGACCACCTCGGCAATAGAATCAGAATTGTTCTCAAAATAGTTCCTTCCAGCCACAAGGGGTATGTCAAAGGTGTTCAGGTAATTTACATCCGCCAGTTTGGCTTGAATACTGAATTCTTCAAATTCGGGTCGGTTGTGATATTTAATACTGGTCCCCCAATTGTTAACGGCACCACCTGGGCTGGTCAAACAGGCTGAAACTTTGGTGACCCCTGGAATTTGGGAAATCCGGTCTTTTAAACTATTGAGCTGAACCTTATCCAACTCTTTTGGGATGCCCACCATAACTATGGATTCCTTATCAAAGCCCAAATCAGAATTGACCGCATAATCTATTTGGTTTGATATGATCAAGGTCGCGGCAATCAAGGTTATGGAAATGGCAAATTGGGTCACAACAAGAACTTTTCGTGTAGTGCTTCCTCCCGTATCGTTATGCTTTAATTTTCCTTTCAAGGCCAAAACAGGGACGATTCGCGACATTAAAATGCCAGGATAACTTCCCGATAAAAATGAAACCACAGCCAGAACAACAAATAGAAAAACAAAAAAGCGGTAATTCAACAAGCTATATATGGATAGATTCAATTCAAAAAGATTGTTGAATGATGGAAGGAACAAAACTGCTAGAACCACACCAATGCCAATAGCAAACAGGCTAATAACAAAGGTTTCCGAAAGAAACTGCCAAAACAGATGTTGTTTAAAACTTCCCAGCACCTTTCTAATGCCAATTTCCTTTGAGCGATAAAAGGCCTGTGCTGTGGAAATATTAATAAAGTTGATACAAGCCACAGCGATCAGAAAAAGCCCGATAATCGCAAAAATCCAAAGTACAGCCGGGTTGATTCCACCATAGTTTGGGTTAAAATGAATATCGGATAGAGGCTGGAGCTTATATACATGCTTGTTTTTGCTCTCTGGGCGATGTTTTTTTGGAAGCTCGGCCAAAACCTCTTCAATTTCGGCAATATTTTGATTGGGATACAACAATGCAAAACATTGCAAATCGGAAGAAATGCCACCCCAGGTTTCCTGTGCGGTAAAGTCATTGAATTTTTCCAAGGTAACATAAGAGATAAAGATCTCTTCAGGAACAACGGAAGTCTTCGGTGTGTTTTTTAGAACACCAATGACCTCAATGGTCTCCTTATTGTCGAACAAGAAGGTTTTTCCGAGGGGATTCCCGTCGCCATACATTTTATGCGCCATGCTCTCACTGATATAAGCCGTATTCGGCTCCTCCAAGGAACGGGCACTTAAATTTCCCAATATGGGGACAGTCATAATTTCAAAGAAATCGGGTTCCGCAAAAACCGCATCTTCTTTGAATGATTTACCGGCTGTGCCTTCACCCACATTGAGTTGGTAATTTTCCCAAGAAACCACCTTTGCCACCTTTTCCGCGTAGTTGTAATCCTCCCGAAATACCTTGGCAAAAGCGGGAGGCACGCTGGCTTCATAGTCGATATAATCCCTTTGCTCTTCTGTGACCACTCGGTAGATTAGGTCACTGTTTTCATGGAAATTGTCAAAGGAAAAGTGATATGTCAAAAACAAATAGATTAAAACACTACTGCCAAAGCCAATGGCCAATCCCAGTATGTTTATGGCCGTGAACACCTTTCTTTTGGTAAGATTTCGCCAAGCTATTTTAATGTTGTTTTTGAACACGATGATTGTTTTATGATTGCGATTGATGAATAAACTCCTAAATCATGGCTCCCATGGGTTTGTTTTGGCTTTCGGTCACAATTTGCCCATCAAAAAGGTTGATGACCCTATGGGCATAATGCGAATCGTGATCGGAGTGCGTCACCATAACAATGGTTGTCCCCTCTTGGTTGAGCTCTGTCAACAAGTTCATGACCTCAATCCCGTTTTTGGAATCCAAATTCCCCGTAGGCTCATCCGCCAAAATCAACTTTGGGTTGGTGACAACAGCTCGCGCAATGGCCACACGCTGTTGCTGCCCTCCTGAAAGTTGTTGGGGAAAATGCTTTTCCCTGTGCGCCATCTTCATACGCTCAAGAACTGCATTCACCTTTTCCCGGCGTTCCGACTTGCTCATTTTTAAATAGATTAAGGGAAGCTCCACATTTTCATAAACCGTAAGCTCGTCAATAAGGTTGAAACTTTGGAAGACAAAACCCAAATTGCCTTTTCGCAATTGGGTGCGCTGACTTTCTTTTAAACCTTCAACCTTGTGACCGGCAAACTGATAACCCCCTTCGGTGGGATTGTCCAACATTCCAATAATATTGAGCAAAGTGGACTTTCCACATCCGGATGGCCCCATGATGGCGACAAACTCTCCCTCGGCCACTTTAAGGTTTACGCCGTTGAGGGCAAGGGTTTCCACTTCTTCGGTTCGGAAGCTTTTCTTTAGGTTTTGTATTTGTATCATTTTCTAATGGTTGTTTTAGCTGTTATTATATAGACTTGACATATTCCTTTACTGTTACGTTTCCGGGCTATTTTAACACAATTCGTTCGGCAGCGCCAAAGCTGTCATAGTTGCTGGTAATCACTTGTTCACCCGGTTGAAGCCCTTCAAGGACCTCATAATATCTTGAGTTCTGTTTGCCCAACCTAACGTTCCGTTTTAGGGCCTCATTCCCATTGGGGTCGACCACAAAGACCCATTGCCCACCGGTACTTTGAAAGAAACCGCCTTTGGGCAAGAGCAGGGCATCACTGGATTCGCCCAACTGTAACCGGATGCTATAGCTCTGTCCAGCTCGAATGGTCTCGGGCTTTTCATCTGTAAAAACAAGGTCGACCTTAAAGCGGCCATTCCTCACTTCGGGATATACTTTGCGCAATCGAAGGGTGTACTCTTTTTCATTGCGTTCCAAGATAGCTGAAAGGTCACGTTTGACACGATCAATATAGTGTTCATCTATTTCGGCCTCGATTTTAAAATCGGTGAGCACATTAATTTGCCCAATACGCTCTCCCTGTGAAATGCTCTGGCCTATTTCAGCATCCAAAAACCCCAATTGTCCATCCGCAGGCGCTCTTACGTTCAAGTGGTCCAATCGTTCATAAACCATTGAAAGTGTTTTTTGCATACGGTCCAAATCAGCATCCAATCCGGTCAATGAGGTCTTTCGCAATTCATCATCCTGCTCGGTCTGTAGCTTTACAATTTCATATTGTTTCTTGGCCAGTTCATAGTTTTCCTTAGAAAGAAGATAGGTTTCTTTGGAAATCAATTCGTCTTCATACAATTCTTGGTTCTGCTCGAAGTTTCGTTTTAATCGCTGTAAATCATATTCGGCAGTGGCCAAGTTTCTTCTGCCTTCAACCTGTCTGGAATCAAAGGTGAGCTTTGTGGACCGAAGGTCGTTCTGCTTCAATGCCAAATTACTTTCACTGGCCAGAATCTGCTCGTAGAGCGCCATGTTTTCAAGCTTCAGGATGATATCACCCTTCTTTACCATGGAGCCTTCCTCAATCAATTTTTCAGAAACCCGTCCCCCTTCGTAGGCATCCATATAAATGGTGGCAATGGGCGCCACATTTCCGTTTATGGTGATGTAGTCATCAAACTTACCAGCACTTACCTCTGCAATGGAAAGCCGCTCTTTTTCTGTTCTATAAGTGGATATTGAACTACCAAAAAGGAGCTTCCATCCCAAGAATAAAAGCAATGCTCCCAATGCGATGTAACCGTAATGTTTTGGTTTAAGTCCTTTCTTTTTCTCTAATTGTATATCCATGGTATGCTTTAGTTGATATTAAAAATGGGCAGGCCGCTGTAAAAATCTATGGTACTCTTGTTCACCCGCAACCGCAGGCCTACTTGTAAATTCTCGTTTTGTGCTACGCCATATAAATTCTTGGCCTGAAAAAGGTCCAAGGCATTAATGAGCCCTTTTTCGTAACGTTTTTGGGCGATGGTAAAGGCCAATTCTTGGGCCTGTACCCTTTTGTTGCTCTGATCCAACTCTACAAGCAATGAATTATGGGTTTGCACGAGTTGTTGTATAAGTTGAAATAATTCCTGCTCTTGGATTTCCAGATTGTTCTTAGCTTGGAGGTAGGCAATTTTTTGTTGCTTTACCCTTGAGTGGTTGGCCCATCCATTACTTATGGGAATGCTCAATTCGGCCCCAACAAACTTTGAGGTGTTGTCCTTAAACTGTGTTCGAAATGGAATAATGTTACCATCATCATCGGTATTGGTCTCAAAGTAACTGGTACCATACCCAGCAACCAAAGACAGCGAAGGAAATAGCCCACCCCGGGTGGCCTGCATTTGTTTTTTGGCGGCACTGACGCGATATTCTTGCGATTTCACCAGTGGCACAAATCCCCGAGCGGTCTCATAAAGTGAATCTACTGAAACACTTTCGGTTGTCTCTTCGGGAAGCGCTTGCAAGCTTTCTTGCAGCACAATGTCATCCACTCCGGTTAGATTCATTTCTTGGAGAAGGATAAGCTTGGCATTGGCGAGCAAGTTCTGGTTTTGGGTTACCAAAAGTTTATCGCCCAACAGATTGGATTCTGCTTCGTATAAATCCGCTCCGGCCATAATGCCCAGTTCCACTTGTTTGTTCACCAAATCGTAATTGGCTTGTGAGATTTCCTGTTGTTCCAAGGAATTGGCAACAAGCCCTTCATAGAATTTGATATCGTAATAAGCACTCATCACCCGAAAGGCCAACAGAAATTTTTCCTGAAGGATGTCCTCTTGGGTGGCTTTGTAGATAAACTTGGAGGCTTTTATGGAATTCAATTTTTGGAAGCCCCTGAACAAATCCAAATTGGCATTCAACGAGTAATTGTTACTGAAGAATTCCGTGTTTACATAATCGTTGGTGTTGGGATCCGCGGACCTACCATATCTAATCCGGTAATCCGTATACCCATTTACCGAAGGCAAAAGGTCGCGAACGGACTGTCGATAACTCTCCTTACTGGAATCCTTGTTGTATGCCGTATTCTTTACCTGAAGGTTGTGTTCTATGGCATAGGCCACACACTCATCCAACGTCCAAGTTTCCTGCGAAAATGCAAGGACCGAGATAAAGAACAACGAAATTGTAATGTATGTTTTTAGGTTCATAATGTATTCCTGTGCCAAAATAGTGGCTATTCTTATGCCAAAAACATAGTATGTTGATAATCAGAAAATTAATAGCTTGTAAATGTCAAACGCAAAGAACGGGTGTAAAATTTTTGTACAAAAAACGTCCAATTATTTTACACTTTAAATAATCGTATTGCCCCAATTTGTAGCTTTAGGTAGAATATCAAGTACGGCAAAATGATAGATGCCAAGATTTTAGTCATAGATGATAACAAAAGCGTTCTGAGCGCTCTGGAAATTTTGTTGCAGTTTGAATACAAAAGTGTTCAGAGTCTGTTTAATCCCAATCAGATTTCCTCTTTTCCCAATATGCAGGACATTGATATTGTGCTGTTGGACATGAATTTTTCCGCTGGGGTGAACACGGGTAACGAAGGCTTGTTTTGGTTGAATGAGATCAAAAAGAAATCACCCCATACCTCGGTTATTATGATGACCGCCTACGGCGCAGTGGATTTGGCGGTGACCGCCTTGAAACAGGGCGCTACTGATTTTGTGCTGAAACCATGGAACAACGAACGGTTAATGACCACGGTGCGTTCAGCGTATGAGCTGCGAAAGTCCAAACTGGAAATTCACAATTTAAAAAAGAAAGAGAACAACCTGAAACAGGTCATCAATGAGGACAAGAACTTTATCATTGGTCAATCCAAAGCGCTTAGCTCTGTGCTGAATTTGGTCGCCAAAGTGGCCAAAACCGATGTCAATGTGTTGATCACAGGTGAAAACGGTACAGGGAAAGAACTCATTGCCCGGGAATTGCACCGATTGTCTTCCCGAAAAAATGAGGTATTCATCAATGTGGACATGGGCTCCATTGCCGAAAATTTATTTGAAAGTGAATTGTTTGGTCACG
Source organism: Muricauda sp. MAR_2010_75 (assembly GCF_000745185.1). Classification (NCBI taxonomy): domain Bacteria; kingdom Pseudomonadati; phylum Bacteroidota; class Flavobacteriia; order Flavobacteriales; family Flavobacteriaceae; genus Allomuricauda; species Allomuricauda sp. MAR_2010_75. The sequence continues at coordinate 1,302,342 of NZ_JQNJ01000001.1, read as the reverse complement.
TGAAAGGCTCCTTCACCGATGCAAAGGAAGATCGTGCAGGCAAGTTTGAGGCGGCCCACCAAGGCACTTTGTTTTTGGATGAAATAGGAAATCTTTCCCTCCAAATGCAGGCCAAGTTGCTTTCATCCATTCAAAACCGGTCGGTGGTCCGGGTGGGATCTAACAAGCCCGTCAATGTTGATATTCGATTGATTTGTGCCACGAACTGCAACTTGGAACAAATGGTGGTGGATGGACTTTTCCGAGAGGATTTATTGTATCGCATCAATACCATTCATATTGAAGTGCCTCCTTTGCGCGAGCGGGATGATGACATTTTGGTGTTGGCAGACTTCTTCCTAAAACGGTTTGCCCACAAATATGACAAACCGGGTTTGCGCATTAACAATGTGGCCCAAGAAAAATTAATGGAATATGCATGGCCCGGAAATATTCGGGAATTGCAGCATACTATGGAAAGGGCGGTTATCCTTTCGGATGGGAATGTGCTAAAACCTACCGATTTTTTACTCCATGCCAAGCCCATGCAGTCTTTTGGAGATGAGCCCAAGACCCTGAATGAAATGGAGCAGCAAATGATTTCCCGGGCTTTGGACCAGCATGATGGAAATTACAGCGCTGCCGCAGACCAATTGGGAATCTCCAGACAGACCCTCTATAATAAATTGAAGAAAAAGAACGAATAATGGCCAGCCGACATTTCTATATTCAGCTTCTCATTAGGGTGCTTTTAATTACGCTGACGGCCATGTTACTTGCTTTTTCGGTGGCATACCAATGGTATATTAGCCTATTTTTTTCACTGATTGCCTTGGTCGGTCAAGTGTATTCGCTCATCGTATTCATCAACCGCACCAACCGGAAGATTGCCTATTTTTTTGATGCCATCCGCAACGAGGATTTTACCCTTCGGTTTCCGGAACGGGTTTCCATAAAGTCCTTCGAGGAGCTCAACCATAGTCTAAATCGGGTGAATGGCCTTATCCAGGAAGTACATATGCAGTTGCAAATCAGGGAGCAGTACTATCAAGAAATTTTGAAGCAGGCCAGTATCGGCATTATGACCTACAACGAAAAGGGGCATATTCTGTTTTCCAACCCTACTTTGGAAAAATTGTTGGACCACAGCCCATTGAATCACATAAAACAGCTCAATCAGGTGGATGGAAATCTCTATAAAATTTTTGAATCGTTCGAACCCTTTGAGCGAAAGCTTTTTCAATTGTCGAATGAGCGCGAGCAAACCCAATTGGCCATTAAATCCACACCGTTGACCTTGGACGGAAAATCACTTTTGTTGGTGGTAGTGCAGGACATCCACAAAGAATTGGATGAAAAGGAAACAGAATCGTGGGTGCGATTGATTCGGGTTTTGACCCACGAGATCATGAATACCATAACGCCAATTGCCTCCATTTCAGATTCCATCATCAAGTATTATAGGAATAATGGAAAAATTGTCCCGATGGAAGAATTGGAGGAAAGTCAAATAAAAAATACATTGAAAGGATTGGAGGTCATTAAGGAACAGGGCGGTGACCTCATGGATTTTGTGCAATCTTACCGAAGTCTGTTACATGTGCCCGAACCCAACAAATCGATTGTAAGTGCCAAGGAACTTTTAGGTAAAATCGATGTTTTGATGTCCGCCCGGTTACATGATGGACAAACGGAATTTTCGGTGGAATACCATCCCGAGGATTTGGAATTGTTTGTTGATGAAAAACTAATTTCCCAAGTGTTGATCAATTTGGGCAAAAATGCACTACAAGCTGTCAGCGCTGTGGAAAAGGGCAGGGTTATTATGATAGCCGGAATTGAAGCCAACGGTAAAAAATATATCGAGATTCGAGATAACGGAACAGGAATTCCAGCCGATATGATTGACGAAATTTTTGTGCCTTTCTTCACCACAAAAAGTGAGGGAACCGGAATTGGACTCAGTCTTTCCAAGCGGGTGATGCAGTTGCACGGAGGAGGCATACAAGTTCATTCCATACCCAACAAAGAAACTGTTTTTAGGCTTACATTTGCTTGATGTATTCCAAACTAAAATGGGCAAGAAAGAGGAACTTTTACAATTTTGCTGGGACCAAATGAATATACGGTCTCAACGCTTAAAACAAGCCAGTGAAGCACTACAGGAATCACTGGATTCTGAAACCAAAAACTCCACAGGCGATAAACACGAAACAGGTAGGGCCATGGTACAGTTGGAACAGGAAAAACTGGCACAGCAAGTCCAAGAATTGGACCGGGTGAAAGGGGTTCTCAAAAAAATTGATATCACCAAAAAATCAACCAAAATTGGTTTGGGAAGTATGGTGAGCACCAGTTTGGCCAACTATTTTATCAGTATTTCCTGCGGAACCTTCGCTGTTGATGGCAAAACCTTTTATTGCATTTCCATGGAATCGCCCATTGCAAAATTGTTGATGGGAAAAGAGGCAGGGGAAGGTTTTGTTTTTAATGGGGCTTCACATTCAGTGTCGGAGGTGGTTTAAAATTCAACCTATTTGATGCGGATTATCGTCCGCGCTTTTTTCAGATAAATATTGTTCTTTTGGTTAAAGCAACCCAAATCATTAACCATGAAGAATATCGATACGGCTTTTTTGAAAAATTTAGAGCTTTTGACCAAAGAACACTTCCAAACCTTGCAACCAAAAAAAGTGGGTTTTGGTGCGGGGCACTTTCATGTAAAAGGCTATCAAGACCTGCTATTTCATGTTGAGGCGATGATCAATGTCTGCGTTTTGGCCTTGGGAAATCCTAATGCAGAAGAGCATAAGAATATTAGGGAACCCCATGTGCACGTTCAGACCGTGTTGGAAGTGGCCGCCCAACTTATCCCGTTTGAGGAAGCTGAACTTTTGGATGAAATGCGCGAACTTATTCATAAGATTGAGGATGGGCAGGAGGAATAACCTTACCCCACATCCGGCGGTTTGCGGTTCGCCTTCTTCTCGGCAGTTTTCTTTTTGGTTTTCAAGCGTTTTTCAATAGAAGATTTGGTGGGTTTTGTGGGCTTTCGTTTTTTGGGAACGGTAAGGGCTTTTTTCAGCACCTCAAAAAACCGTTTGATCACCAAGTCCTTGTTTTTGTGCTGACTTCGAGCCTCATCACATTGCAAAATCAAGACACCCTCATTGGTAAGTCGAGTCTTTAGTTTTTGGAGGAGGCGTTCTTTTTCCATATCGGAAAGTCCTTCCGAAGCCGGTACGTCAAAAGACAGTTCCACTTTAGAGGAAACCTTGTTCACATTTTGCCCACCCGCTCCGCTACTTCGAACAGCCTTAAATTGTAATTCGCTATGTACTTGCTGCTTGTTCACTTTGAAGACGCCTGTTGATGGTCTTCAAAGATACATTAAGGAAAATAGTACCACCTATCTTCTGTTTTTTTGTAGTGTTGAAGTACAACGGTGTTCCATCTTCAGCCTTTCCAAGATTAAGATAATGACTTCCTTTAAAAAATGAATTTGATAATTCCACTTTCATTCCAGAGCTTTTGGACAACTTAAATTCATGTGGGTAAACCAAAACAGATTTATCGATTTGGGAATAGGATTTCAGCAGCTTGATCGGGACCTTACTGACCTCTCCGAACAGGCTGGCGGTATAATGATTAGGCGGGTTGTTATAAAGCTTTTTTGTTTTTTGATTCGCAATGATTTTGCCTTTCTGTAAAATCAAGGTTCGTTGTGCATACGGAAGCACATCACTGGGATCATGACTGGCTGTGAGGACAGTAACCCCCTTGTTTTTTAGATGAACAAAGAGATTTTTTCGCAGGGAGTTTCGTTTAAAATTGTCGATATGCCCAAAAGGCTCATCCAATAAAAGCACTTCGGGTTGTTGTGCCAAGACCCGGGCAAGGGCCACCCGCTGTTGTTGTCCTCCGCTGAGGTTTTTCACCTTGGTTTTTGCAAAGGTTTCCATTTCAATCAGTGCTAAAAGTTCATCTATTCGCTCTTGATGGGTTTCTCGCTCAAAAACCGACAAATGTTGCCCAATACTTTCCTCAACGGTGGTATAGGGCATCAAATCGAAATCTTGGGAAAGGTATTTCATGTAGGGTTCGCCTGGCACCAGATTGAAATTGGGTCCCAACGCCTGTTTTTCGCCCCAAAAAATGGAACCGTCTTCCACGTGCAAAATCCCATAAATGATTTTCAAAAGGGTGCTTTTTCCAGAACCACTCTCACCCATCAGGGCCACATGTTCACCGGGAGCCACTTCAAAGGCAATATCCTCTAAAATGGGTCGGGATTTATACTGAAAAGAAGGAATATGAACTTTGAGCATATGGATAATGAGAAATCATGTAAATTTTGTCAACCTGAACTTGTTTCAGGTTCCCATAAAGTGTTGTTTTTGAATGTAAAAGATTCTGAAATCAGTTCAGAATGACGATTTAAGTTAATTTTAGTGACCTCTGACAATTCGCTAATCCTTAAACTCTTTAAGCACGGCCTGATTGGGCAACGCATCGTACCCCATATTGTAAAACGTAAACCCAAAAATATCGGCATATTGCTCTATGGTCTTGCTTACGGGGGTACCTGCTCCGTGTCCGGCATTGGTCTCAATTCGAATTAATGTTGGATTCGGGCCCGCTTGTTTTTCCTGAAGTTCCGCGGCAAACTTAAAACTATGTGCCGGAACTACCCGGTCATCATGGTCGCCCGTGGTTACCAAAGTGGCCGGGTACTCCGTGCCCTCCTTTACATTATGCACCGGAGAATATCCCCTAAGGTAATTGAACATTTCTTCATTATCTTCCGAGGTTCCATAATCGTAAGCCCAACCTGCACCGGCTGTGAATGTGTGGTAGCGGAGCATGTCCATAACACCTACAGCAGGAAGTGCTACTTGGATTAAATCGGGTCGCTGGGTCATAGTGGCCCCCACCAAAAGTCCACCGTTGGACCCACCCCGAATGGCTAAATATTCTTTGGAAGTGTACTTGTTTTCAATGAGATATTCAGCTGCCGCGATGAAATCATCAAAAACATTCTGCTTTTGAAGTTTGGTCCCCGCCAAGTGCCATTTTTTTCCATATTCACCTCCGCCCCTAAGGTTGGGAACCGCGTACACGCCACCTTGTTCCATCCAAACGGCATTGACAATACTGAACGATGGGGTCAGGCTAATATTGAAACCTCCATAGCCATAAAGGATGGTAGGGTTTTTCCCATTGAGCTCCAATCCTTTTTTATAGGTAATGATCATGGGCACTTTGGTACCATCCTTTGAGGTGTAGAAAATCTGTTTGGATTCATAATCCTCTGGATTAAAATCGATTTGGGGTTTCCAGTATTGTTCGTAGTCGCCCGTTTCCACGTTGTATTTGTACAAAGAGCCTGGGGTATTGTAATTGGTAAAAGAGAAATAGAATTCCTTGTCTTCTTTTTTGCCACCGAAACCGCCGGCACTTCCCACACCGGGCAATTTTACCTCACGGACCAGATTGCCTTCGTAATCATATTGCAAGACTTTAGAGATGGCATCTACCATATATTCGGCAAATAAATAGCCGCCGCCCGTTCCAATGGTAAGTACGTTTTCTGTTTCAGGAATAAGGTCTTTCCAGTTTTCCGGGGTTGGGTTGGAAGCATCGACCACCACCACTTTTTTATTTGGAGCATTTCGGTCGGTAACCAAAAACAACTTCGACCCTTCGTTGTCAATAACATTGGTGTCGGAATCTGTATCATCCAAAATAGTGACCAACTCTGGATTATCTTGGCTCAAATCCATCAGAAATAATTTGTTGCCTGAAGTAGAAATGGAAGCGCTAATGAAGAGGTATTTTTCATCTTCGGAAACCGAGCCCCAAACATAGCGATGCTTTTGTTCAGGGATATCACCAAAAATCACGGTATCCTCGGATTGGGGTGTGCCCAATTTGTGGTAGTACAATTTATGCTGGTCCGTTTTTGCAGAAAGTTCACTTCCCTCTGGTTTGTCATAGCTGGAATAAAAAAAACCGTCATTGCCTTTCCATGAAATGCCGCTAAACTTGATATCTACCAAGGTATCTTCCACAATTTCTCGGGTCTCCGCGTCCATAACAATGGCCTTACGCCAATCGCTGCCCCCTTCAGAAATCAAATACCCTACTTTGGAACCATCTTTGGTAAAGTTAAGTCCCATCAAAGATGTAGTACCATCTTCCGAAAAGGTGTTGGGGTCCAAGAATACTTCAGCTTCGCCACCTTCCTTCTTCCGATACACAACATATTGATTCTGAAGCCCATTGTTCTTGTAAAAATAGGTGTAATCGCCTTCCTTGAACGGGGAACCTATTTTTTCATAGTTCCAAAGTTTCTCAAGTCGATTTTTCAGGTCTTCGCGAAAGGGGATTTTTTCCAAATACCCAAAAGTGGCCGTATTTTGTTGCTTGACCCATGCCTCGGTTTCAGCACTTCGGTCATCTTCAAGCCAACGATACGGGTCAGGAACTTCCGTTCCAAAATAATTATCTACAGTGTCAACTTTTTGGGTAGGAGGATAATTCACGGTAATGGGGTCTCTCTTAGGCGTGGTTTGACATGCAGTAAATATAACCACAACAGTCAATACACATACGGTTCTCATTTTTATCAGATTGATTCCGATAAAAATACCATAAAAACTGACAATGGCGATATGCCAAAAAGGCTTTAACGTATTTTATGAAATTGCTTCGGAAGCGTTGGGAACCAAATGATTCTCCACCAAATATTCCGCAATCTGCACGGCATTGGTAGCGGCCCCTTTACGAAGGTTATCCGCCACAATCCACATGTTCAATGTATTGGGATTGGTTTCATCCCTACGGATTCTGCCCACGAAAACCTCATCCTTGCCATTCGCATGGATTGGCATGGGGTAGGTATTGGTTTCGGGATTATCCTGAACCACTACGCCCGGGGTTTCACTGAGTAGTTTTCGTACTTCGGCCAAGTCAAAATCATTGTGGAACTCCACATTCACGGATTCCGAGTGTCCACCGGCTGTAGGGATTCGAACCGCGGTGGCGGTTACCGAAAACGTACGATCATCCAATATTTTTTGGGGCTCGCGAGCCAGTTTCATTTCTTCTTTGGTGTAGCCATTTTCCAAGAACACATCGCAATGGGGCAATGCATTTCGGTTGATGGGATACGGATAGGCCATCTCACCTTCCACTCCAGCAGCCTCATTTTCCATTTGTTGCACTGCTTTTACCCCTGTCCCAGAAACGGATTGATAGGTAGACACGATGACACGCCTCATTTTGTATTTTTTGTGCAGCGGATTCAACGCCATCACCAATTGAATGGTGGAGCAGTTGGGGTTGGCTATGATTTTATCGGATGCAGTCAATTCGCTGGCATTGATTTCGGGCACCACCAATTTTTTGGCAGGATCCATTCGCCATGCGGAAGAGTTATCGATGACCGTGGTGCCCACCTCGGCAAATTTTGGCGCCCACTCTAAAGACGTGTCACCGCCTGCGGAGAAGATGGCAATATCTGGCTGGGCCGCAACGGCATCTTCCAGACCGATAACGGTATATTCTTCGTTTTTATAGGTAAGTTTTTTGCCCATGGAGCGCTCCGAGGCAACCAACAACAATTCGGTAATGGGGAAGTTGCGTTCTTCCAATACGTTCAACATGACCTCGCCAACCATTCCGGTGGCACCAACAACTGCTACTTTCATCGTTATAAAATTTCTTGGGACAAAGGTACGCCAGTCTGTGACTTAAACAAGCATTTACACAATCAATCATCAAAAAATAACAAAATGTTATAAATAAAACAACCATCAACATGTCAGCGAAACACATTGATGGTTTTTAAAGGATTATTGTGGTGTAGCGGGATGCTGAACTTTATTCAGCACCTACGTTTTATTTCTTCAACAAATCCCGAATTTCAGCCAGAAGCTCTTCCTGCGTTGGTCCTTTTGGTGCTTCTGGAGCAGGCTCTTCTTTTTTCTTCATCTTGTTCACTGCTTTTACAATCATGAACATGACAAAAGCCACAATTAGGAAGTCGATAACGTTGGTAAGAAATGCCCCGTAGAGTACGGCTATTTCCCCAACGGTTTCTCCTGCATCGTTCACGGTTCCTTCGGTTATGACATATTTCAAATCGTTGAAATCTGATTTGAACAATAGGCCAATCAACGGAGATACAATTCCTCCGGTAAATGAGGAAACCACTTTGTTGAAAGCGGCACCCATGACGAAACCTACGGCGATATCCACCAGGTTTCCTTTCATGGCAAAGTCCTTAAATTCCTTTATAAATCCCATGTATAGTTAAGGTTTTTGGTTAATATGGAAACAAAATACTCAAAATTGGGATTAGTTTGGAGAAAAAAGCTAAAATTCAATCTTCTATGATTTCCCTTTTCACCCGTTGTGAGATGGCCGTAAGGATTTCATAGGAGATGGTCTGGGCCCCAGCCGCAAAATCCTCCGCAGATTTATTCGGTCCGAATACAATGGCTTCATTACCCTCTTCGCAATCAATACCAGTGACATCTACCATGATCATATCCATGCACACATTCCCGATGATGGGAGCTTTTTTACCATGTATAAGCACACTGGCCTTTCCGTTGCCATATTGGCGACCAATGCCATCGGCATGACCCAAGGGGAGGGTGGCAGTTTTTCTGGAACCTTTTGATGTAAAAGCTCTATTATAGCCTACGGTTTCATTGGCTTCAATATGATGGATTTGCGAAATGATGGTCTTTAGCGAGGCAACAGGTTTCAGTTGGGAATCAACTTCGGCATCATTGCCATAGCCATACAGTCCGATGCCGCTACGAACCATTTCAAATTGCGCTTCAGGATAATTGAGAATGCCTGAAGTGTTGAGCATATGCCGGATGGGAACATATCCTAATTTTTTAATGAAATTTTTACTGATTTTTTTGAAAGTATTGATTTGGTCCAGACTGAAAGGTTTCTCCTCCAAATCTTCGGAAGCGGCTAAATGGGAAAACAGTGAAGCCACTTTGACCTCCTGACTATCCTTCAACTTGTCAGCAACAAAATCAACATCAGCCTCATTAAAACCCAAACGATTCAGGCCTGTATTGAACTTGATATGTACTGGATATGCTTTCTGATTTTTTGCTTTCGCAACCTCCAAAAACTCAACGAGAATCTTACGAGAATATAAGCTGGGCTCCAAGCATCGATCTATGATCTCATCAAAATTAGCTGGTAGCGGGTGCAACACCAAAATGGGGGTTTTGATTACAGCATCTCGTAACAGAGACCCTTCTTTGGCATAGGCGACCGCCAAGTAATCTACGCCCAGCTGTTCCATTTTTTGGGCAACGGAAATCATGTCGCTGCCATAGGCAAATGCCTTTACCACCGCCAAAAATTTAGTTTTCGGAGCTATTTTGGAACGTAAATACCTGTAATTATGCTCTAGTGCCGTCAGGTCTATTTGCAAAGTGGTCTCACCAATCTTACCCATCGGCATTTTTCTTTTTTGGATCCACTTCTTCAGCTTGTACATCCATTTGTCTAACTTTTTCCCGTAGCATGGCCTTAAAAAAAGCAGCTCGGCTCAAAGGTTCATATTCCTCGGTCTCGCCCAAAAGCACAAGCTTGTCGTTGCTGGATTTTCGAAAACTGTAGTTGGCCAGATTCCCAGTCCGGGTGCAAACGGCATGTACTTTGGTCACATATTCGGCCGTGGCCATAAGGGCGGGCATAGGACCGAAAGGGTTGCCCTTAAAGTCCATGTCCAGTCCGGCGACCACTACGCGCACTCCACGGTTGGCCAAGTCGTTGCAGACGGTAACTATTTCATCATCAAAGAATTGGGCTTCATCAATCCCCACCACATCACAGTCATCGGCCAGTAAACGGATGTTAGCGGCTGCAGGAACGGGCGTGGAACGAATTTCATTGGAATCGTGAGAGACCACCATATCCTCGTGGTACCGGGTATCCACAATGGGTTTGAAAATTTCAACCTTTTGCTTGGCAAATTGGGCCCGTTTAAGTCTTCGAATAAGCTCTTCGGTCTTTCCAGAAAACATGGAGCCGCAGATAACCTCTATCCATCCAAACTGCTCCTTAGGGTTGACCGTGTTTTCGAGAAACATACCGTATTTTTGAAAGAAATTGAGTGATTTTTCGTTGTATAGAAAACGAAACACAAAGCTACTAAAAAAATGCACCTACGGCATTTGGGTTAAAATTTAACCTTTTGTTCGCAAGGGAAAGCATAAAATGATTATATTTTTATAATAAAGAAGATTAGCTATGATACGGAAGTTAAGGGAAGAATTGATAAAGCTCTCCACCGAGATCATTACCGCAAGGGAAGATCAGGATTTGGCGGAGTTGTACGATAAGGCACGAAGAATTTATGAGAAATTGGCGGTGCTCAAATTCATTGATGAGAAATTGAGTGATGTTGAGGTCGATGTTTCCAAAAATGTGATCGCTTCACGTTTTGAGAAGGTGGCCAATGCCGTTTTGAGCGGAAACATTTCAGTTCCGGAAAGCAACCCTCACGAAGAAGACATTATGACGCCAGGTATGGAGACCATAAAAGACATGGTTTCTGAAATGCCCACCGAAACGGCACTGGAACAGGTGTTTGCTGAGTTTGTGGCCAAGCCAGACCTTATGAAAAACGATAAGGAAAATGTTGGCGTTGCCGAGAAAGTTGAAAAATCGGAACAGAAAAGCAAGTCAAAATCCTTGAATGATAGGTTTGTCAAAGACCTTCAAATTGGATTAAATGACAAGCTGGCCTTTGTAAAGCACCTCTTCAATGGCAACATGGAGGACTATACCCGGGTATTGTCCCAGTTAAATACCATTGAGACGGAGGAGCGCTCCATTGCCTTTATCACCAACATGGTAAAACCCGAGTACAATAATTGGGAAGGCAAAGAGGAATATGAAAACCGTTTGATGGCGCTGATTGAGCGTCGATTTGCTTAAATCAATAACATTCCAATCACTTTTTAGAAGGAAGACCGTAACTTAGGTCCATGGGAAAACTATATTTGGTTCCGACCCCAATTGGAAACCTTGAGGATATTACACTTCGGGCCATAAAGGTCTTGAAGGAAGTGGATTTGGTCTTGGCCGAAGACACCCGTACCAGCGGAAAATTGCTCAAGCATTTTGAAATCAATACGCCGCTACAGAGCCATCACATGCACAATGAACACAAACAGCTTGATGCTTTGGTGAACAAATTGAAGGGAGAAACGACCATTGCCCTTATTTCGGATGCGGGGACACCAGCCATTTCCGATCCTGGTTTTTTATTGACCCGCGCTTGTGTGGAAAATGGAATTGCCGTGGAATGCCTTCCAGGAGCTACAGCATTTGTCCCGGCTTTGGTGAACAGTGGACTGCCCAACGACCGTTTTGTATTTGAAGGATTTTTACCCTTAAAAAAAGGGCGCCAAACCCGACTGGAACAGCTGGCTGAAGAATCCCGCACCTTGGTTTTTTATGAATCCCCTCATAAACTGCTAAAAACCTTGGCCCAATTTGTGGAGTATTTTGGAGTGGACAGACCTGTTTCCGTATCCCGTGAACTCACCAAGCTGTACGAGGAAACCGTGAGGGGAACGCTATCTGAGGTACTGGAGCATTTTACTAACCATCCGCCCAAAGGAGAATTCGTTATTGTGGTGGGCGGGAAAAAATAAGCTGTTAGCAAAGACAAAGTTTCCCGACCCATTAAATATGGACCAACTGCTTACCCAAATAAGAAACTGCTCGCATTGCACAGAACATTTGCCATTGGGACCCAGACCTATAGTGGCGGCCCATCCGGAATCTAAAATAGCCATCATTGGACAAGCTCCCGGCACCAAAGTGCACCAAACCGGAGTGCCTTGGGATGACCCTAGTGGGAAACAACTACGGAAATGGTTGGGCGTTACGGATAAGCAGTTTTATGATGAGCGTCTGTTTGCCTTAATTCCTATGGGTTTCTGCTATCCGGGGAAAGGAAAATCAGGGGATTTACCTCCTAGACCTGAATGTGCACCCTTATGGCACGATCCTTTATTCCAGGATATGCCAAATCTAAAATTGACCATCCTTATCGGCCAGTACGCACAGCGTTATTATTTGGGAGATGCCATGAAAAAAAACCTTACTGAGACTGTTCGGAACCATAAAAGCTACTTGCCCAACTATGTAGTGCTGCCCCACCCATCTCCTAGAAATCGGTTTTGGTTGAGCAAAAATCCGTGGTTTGAAGAAGAGGTTTTGCCAGAATTGCAGGAAAAGGTTTTGGGGAGGCTTACGTCTCACATCTAAATCTAGTATCTAGACCCATCATGCTTCCCCTTTTCCCAGCCGTGTTTTCCCAAATACTGATTGGCGCTTTCCACAGCCCCGGTTTCAATGGAAGTTCCCATGGAATCATTCCAACGGTTGAGATATCCGAATAGGGAAATCACCCCCAACATTTCCACAATTTCACCTTCATTCCAATGTTGATACAGTCGCTCCTTGATTTCGGCATTCACCGCATTGGGTACTTGAGAAGCCACCAGAGAAAAATCGAGTGCAGCTCGTTCCGCTTCTGAAAAAGCAGAATGGGTTCGGTACTCCCAAATATTGTTTAATTGTTCCTGTTCTGCGCCGTATCGTTCCGCTGCCCTAATGGCATGGGCCTGACAATACCGGCATCCCGTTGCATTGCTGCTCACCCAGGCAATCATTCGTTTTAAGGCCGAGGTAACTCGCCCCTCATTGGCCATGACTGCCTTATTGAGGTTAATAAACGCCTTTGAAATGGCAGGGCGGTGCTGCATGGTCAACACGGAGTTTGGACAAAAACCAAGGGTTTCATTGAAAAATTCAGCCAACTGTTGGGTTTCTGGATCGTGATTGGGGTCAAGGGAAGTTACTAAGGCCATAAGTGCGATTTTAAATCGTATTTTTGATATACTACAAGAAACAAAAATTTGATTGTATGACAAATCACATTACCACCAAATGGTTGGGCGAAATGGCCTTTGAAAGCAATAATCCTTCTGGACATACCGTAAGAATTGATGCAGGACCAGAAAGTGGAGGTTCAGGCGCTGGATTGCGACCCAAAGCCTTGATGCTTTCGGCACTGGCTGGATGCTCGGGATTGGATGTTGCTTCGTTGATAAAGAAAATGAAACTGGAGGTAGATGATTTTTCCATTGAAACCATTGCCAACCTTACCGAAGAACATCCCAAATATTATGACTCGGTAACTGTGGAGTACCACTTCATGGGTTCAAATCTCAAGGAGGACAAATTGCAAAAAGCGGTGGATCTATCCGTAGAAAAATATTGTGGTGTTATGGAAATGTTCAGACAGTTTGCTAAGTTGGAGATCAAGATTCTGTATCACCATAAATAGGTATCAAGTACAAAATTCAAGCTCAAGCTCAGGAACAAGCATAAAGTTTTAATACAAAACTCAAATTCAGGTAAATCGTTTATATTTATTGGGTCAACCTCAAAATCATATCAAAATGGTTTATGACACAGAAAAAGTTTGATTTAGAGGAAAGGTTTGTTGATTTGGCAGCCAGTATTGCTTCCTTTTGCCAAGATTTATCCAACGATTTTACAGGTCAATATTACGGAAATCAATTGCTTCGCTCTGCAGGTGGAGCCGCTTTGAATTTTGGTGAGGCCCAAGGAACAAATACAGATAAAGATTATGTACACAGGGCCACCATATCATTAAGGGAATTGAAAGAATCAAGGGTAAACCTAAATATTTTGAATAGAATAGAGTATGGTAACAAAGAATTGCGAATAAGTTTACTGGATGAAGTTGAACAATTGATCAAAATCACTGCTACAATAATCAAAAACAAGAAGTAATTCCAAATTTTATCTTGAGCTTGAATTTTACACTTGAACTTTAAGAACAATGCGTTGGACCCTAAAACCCAAACCTACACAAGAAGCCATCAGCCAACTTTCAAAGGAATTGAATGTTGATGATTTAGTGGCACACTTGCTCCTGCAACGGGGCATTCATAATTATGACGAGGCCAAACTTTTTTTCCGGCCAGAACTGGACCATCTGCACGATCCTTTTTTAATGAAAGACATGCAAAAGGCGGTGGAGCGGATTGAACAAGCCATCAAAAATCAGGAAAACATATTGGTGTATGGCGATTATGATGTGGATGGAACCACCTCCGTGGCTTTGGTGGCTTCGTTCTTGCAGGACAGCTATCCCAATGTGGCCACCTATATCCCGGATAGGTACGAAGAAGGATATGGCGTTTCTTTTCAAGGCATCGATTTTGCTGAGGATAATGACATCTCCTTGATCATTGCTTTGGACTGTGGAATCAAGGCCATTGATAAAGTAACATATGCTGCGAAGAAGGGCATCGATTTTATCATTTGCGATCACCACAGACCTGGCAATAAACTTCCTGAAGCTGTTGCCATTCTCGACCCAAAACAAGAAGATTGTGCATATCCCTACAAAGAGCTCTGTGGATGTGGGGTTGGATTCAAATTGATTCAAGCACTGGCCTCACGAGAGGGAAAAACTGTGGAAGACCTCATTCCCTATTTGGATTTGGTGGCAACGGCCATTGCGGCAGACATCGTACCTATCACTGGAGAAAACCGCATTTTGGCGCATTTTGGCCTACAGGTCATCAATGCAAGTCCCAGAATTGGGATTCAGGCTTTAATTGATCAAGTCAAAAAGAGGACTCTAACCATCACGGATATAGTTTTTATCATTGCCCCACGAATCAATGCTGCAGGGCGGATGAAACATGGCCAGCATGCTGTGGTATTGCTCACAGAAACCAATTTCAGTAGGGCCCAAGAGTATGCGCAAGAGATTGAGTCCTTCAATGCGGAGCGAAGAAACTTAGATCAAGAAACTACGGAAGCAGCCTTGTTACAGATTCAAGAAAACGCTGAAGAAAATCGGTTCACTTCGGTAGTGTATAATGAAAATTGGCATAAAGGGGTCATTGGTATTGTCGCCTCACGTCTTACCGAAACCTATTACAGACCAACTTTGGTCTTTACCAAAAGCGGGGATAAGTTATCCGCTTCGGCCCGATCTGTAAAAGGGTTTGATATTTATAACGCCTTGGAAGGTTGTTCCGATTGTATTGAGCAATTTGGCGGACATATGTACGCGGCGGGGCTTACCCTTTTGGAAGAACAATACCAAACCTTCAAACAACAATTTGAAAAAGTGGTATCAGAGACCATCGACCCCCATTTATTGCAACCTGAAATTTCTATTGATGCCCAGTTGGAACTCAATCAAATCACCCCAAAATTAATGCGCATTTTAAAACAGTTTGCTCCTTTTGGCCCGGGCAACATGACGCCAGTTTTTATGGCCGAAGGTTTACAGGACACCGGCTACGCAAGAGGTGTAGGTGAGGATGAAAAACACTTGAAGGCATCCGTCACGCAGAAGGGTTCTGCCCCCATTGGGGCCATTGGCTTTAATTTGGGAAATAAATTGGGTCTGGTTGCGAATAAGAATCTTTTTGATGCCGTATTTTCGTTGGACGAAAATGAATGGAACGGAACGGTGAGCCTTCAACTGAAATTAAGAGACATTCGCTAGACATTTATGGACCCATACGCTGCACTCCGCTATAGGGAGTTCAACATTTTTTTACTGGTACGTTTTGCCATGGTCTTTGCTTGGTCCATGCAATTCATTGTTATTGAGTGGCAGGTGTATTCTTTAACCAAGGATCCATTGTCATTGGGAATTATTGGACTTATGGAGGTTATTCCCGCAGTTGGTATGGCCTTGTTTGCAGGGCATATTGTAGACCAGCGGGAGAAAAGAAATCTGCTCGTCACCTGCATTGCCGGGTTTTCGGTAATCAGTTTGGGTCTTTTTCTTTTAAGTTGGCCAGGCTTGCAAGACACCTGGGATTCCAGGACCATACTATATTCCATTTACGCCTTGGTCTTTATGGGAGGATTGGTGCGCTCGTTTTTGGCCCCCACTATTTTTTCATTAATAGCATTGATCGTACCGAAGAAAATTTATCCCAATGCGGCCACCTGGAGCAGTTCCACATGGCAATTGGCTTCAGTTTTGGGTCCGGCCTTGGCCGGATTTTCCATTAGTTGGATAGGCGTACATTGGAGCATGTGTGTCATTTTTGGCTTCTCTTTGATGGCATTGCTGTTTCTGTTACAGATACCCAAAAAGCCCATCATGAATCCTAAACTTGGGGAACCGGTTATGAAGAGTTTAAGGGATGGGTTGCATTTTGTTTTTGGAAACAAGGCCATTTTTGGTGCTTTGACTTTGGATATGGTAGCGGTTCTCTTTGGAGGTGCCGTAGCGTTATTGCCCGTTTATGCCCAAGATATTTTACATGTAGGAGCGGAAGGATTTGGGATTTTGCGAGCGGCGCCAGCCGTTGGAGCATCGATAACCATGTTGGGCTCTACACGATTCCCATTACATAAAAATGCAGGTAAAAAACTGTTGATGGCGGTGTTTGCTTTTGGGATTTGCATTATAGTGTTTGGACTTTCGGAACTCTTCTGGTTGTCTGTGATTGCTTTGTTTCTAAGTGGTGCTGTGGACGGAGTTTCCATGATTATCAGGCAGACCATTTTACAACTGAAGACACCGGACAATATGAGGGGTCGGGTAGCCTCTGTAAACTCCATGTTTGTGGGCTCTTCCAATGAGTTGGGGGCGTTTGAGAGTGGAGTAACTGCAAAACTCATGGGAACAGTTACTGCTGTGGTTTTTGGCGGATGCATGACCTTGCTCACTGCAGGTGCAACGGCCATTGCGTCACCAACCTTTAGAAAATTAGACCTTCAAAAGGATATTGATGAGCACGAAAAGGATTAAATTTCGAGCTTTTCCAGACTTAAATTTTCACCATCAAAAACGGCATAGGTAAAATAATTGATCCAATCCCCTAAATTGGTGTAGCTGGATTTTTGGTTGAGTTTTATTTCCATCGGAAGGTGTCGGTGGCCGAAAATAAAATGGTCATAATGCTGTTGTTCCAGCTTTCGCTTTGCGTAAAGAATCAGCCACTCCTTGTCTTCACCCAAGAATTTAGCATCGGCCTCACCAGAAATAATCCGGTTGTTCACAGAAAGATGTTGTCCCAAGCGAACCCCCAAATCGGGGTGCAGCCACTTAAAGAACCATTGTGCCACAGGGTTGGTAAAGACTTTTTTCATGCGTTTAAAGCCCTTGTCGTGTGGGCCCAAACCATCACCATGACCAATAAAAAAAGAAGTATCGTTAATTAAAAACTGTTGCGGTTTGTGGTAGACTGGGATGTTGAGTTCTTCTTCAAAATAACCATTCATCCAAAGGTCATGGTTGCCCACAAAATAGGTGATTTGTATGCCCATGTCTGAAAGTTCGGCCAATTTGCCCAGCGTACGGGTAAAACCTTTGGGAACCACAGTTTTGTATTCGAACCAAAAATCGAAAAGGTCACCCATTAAAAAAATGGCATGGGCATCGTGCTTAATGCTGTCCAACCAGGCCACGAACTTCTTTTCTCGAGACAAACTGTCTTTTCTGGTGGGCGCACCAAGGTGGTTATCGCTAGCGAAATAGACTTTTTTGCTTTTTGGAAGGGTGATATTTTTCAAATTGGTCTAAGGAAAAAGTTTGTAGATATCATTTCGCTTTACAAAACGAGACAATAGCAAGGTATTGTTTTCGTAATAAAAACCTAGGCGATAAGGGCCTATTCTTATTCTGAAAGCGTTTGGATGTCCGGCCATTTTTTTGACAGATTTTAGCTCATCCAAAACGATGGCTTCTTTCATTTGGAGAATGATTTGCTTTAATTTCTGTTTTGTCTTTTTATCATTAATCTTTCTTAAATCTTTTTCAAAGGATTTATGATATTTGACTTTCATTCATCCAGAATTTTAAAGATCTCATCTTCGCTTGAAAAGTCTTCTTTGTCTGCTTGTTGCATTAAGAGGAGAAGTCCAAGATCCTCTTTTTCCTCCTCAGAAAGACTTTTAAAACGCTCCAGCTCTTTGTTCTTAACGTACTCAACAACAGCCTTTTCCATCAAGGCCTTAACGCTCAAATTTTCAAAGGCGGAAAGCATTTTTAATTTTACTACAAGTGACTTATCGACTTCGATAAGCTTTTTTACATGCTCCATAAGGCTTGACTTTTCAAAGATTACATCAGCAAATATATAAAATATATATTTTATATAATTTACTTTTTAAAACGTCGGTTGCTTCTTATCCGATTGATTACATAAACCACAATTACGAAAAGAGCCAATATGGGGAACAATAAATCAGTCATAATTTCTTTTATTTTTTAAACTTTTCCAGGGCGGCTTTGGTTTCTGGGGAAAGGGCCAACTTACCGGAAGATTCTGCTCGTTGGGCGAGCAATTCATCCCAATGGTCAGTGCCTTCCCAAAGCACACGTTTCATTTCGGCCAAGGCATTTGGGTTGTAGGAAGCCAATCGTTGCACATGGAATTCCAACTCTTTGTCCATTTTAGAAATGGAGTCAAATACTTTGGCAAACAATCCTTTTTCTTTGGCCCAATAGGCATTTTTCCATTCGGTTGGGGATAATGAGAGTTCGGCTAAAGCGGCTTTTCCCATTTTTCGTTCCACGGCCGGGGCAATGACAAAGGGACCAATACCGATTGAAATTTCTGATAATTTGATGGCAGCATCAACTGTGGCATATACGTAATCGCAAGCAGCGGCCAAGCCAACACCACCCCCAACGGCCTTGCCCTGAACACGCCCAACAATTGGTTTTTTGCATTTACGCATGGCATTGATGACATGGGCAAATCCACTGAAGAAAGCCTTTCCCTCTTCCAAGTTTGAAATGGCCACCAATTCATCAAAAGAAGCCCCGGCACAGAAAGCGCGATCTCCCTCAGATTTCAATACAATCAAGGAAACGGAATCGTTATCCGAAAGCTTGGCAAACTCATTGGCCAAACGGCCTAAAAGTTCGGACACAAAAGAATTACTGGCCGGATGACCGAATTCCACCGCAGCAACTCCGTTGTTGATTTTGGTATACAAACTTCCGTTGGCTCTATGTGTGGACATTAATTTCAGTTATCAGTTATCAGTTATCAGTTATCAGTTGTCAGTTGTCAGTTGTCAGTTGCCAGTGCTTGAACATGCTATTTTCCAGCACTAAATTAAGCGTTTTGTACCAAGGGCCTGAACTTTTGTCTAAATTTCCAAACCAGGGCAAATCCGCGAATCATCATCCAGACCACAAAGGCAATCCAAATGGCATAGAACCCCCAACCCAAAAACTTCCCTAGATATAAGACGGGGATAAAGCCCAAAAATGTCGCTGAAAGCAATACATTCCTCAAATATTTCATTTCACCCAGACCCTTAAAGAGTCCGTCAAAGATAAAGGCGATGGTGTTCATGGGAAGTCCTAGAATTACAATGTAGAAAATACTGTAAAATGTTTGGAGCACAATTGTCTCATTTGAAAAAAGTCGGCCAATGGGCCTATAGAAAATGAAACCTGAAAGCATCAAGATTAAACTTACGACCATTCCGTATTTGAATATCGTCTTGGCCAATTTCCACAGGCCGTTATAGTCTGAAGCACCCAAAAGTCTACCCCCCATACTATTCCCGGCTGCAGCATAGCCATCAATAAAAAAGGCGGCAAATAACCATAGGTTGACCGCAATGGTATGCGCTCCGATAAAACGATCCCCTAGTATGGTAGCTTCTCGAACCGCAAGCATTAAAGCGGCATTGAGGGCGGCAGTACGGACAAACAAATTCAGGCTCATCAAAATCAATCTTTTGATTTCTTTGTTGAGCGGGAAGACCAGTTTCATGCTGATTTCAGTTTTTTTCAGAAGTAGAATCAGTGCTAGAACGGCCATAGTGCCTTGTGCGATCAAGCTGGCCCATGCTGCACCTTCCAGATACATTGCAGGGATATAACCTTCCACACCGTAAACTAGAATAAAATCGAGCAGAATATTTAAGCCTGCTCCAATCATGGCAATCACCATGGGATAAAAGGTGTTCTGTAAGCCCCTGAAAATTCCAAAAATAGCAAAAGTGAACAGCGTCAACGGAAAGCCCCAAACCCGAATAGAATAATACGAAATACAATAGTCCAGTATTTTCCCTGAGGCTTCAAATAGTTTAAAGATATCTTCAACAATAAAAATAGTGGACACCAAAATGACGACACTCAACAGAATATTAAAGAAAATGGCCTGAGCGGGCAGGTTCTTTACTTCATCCAGTTTTCCAGCACCTAGATATTGGGAGATGATTGCTGAAATGGCACTTCGGGTCTGGCCCAAAACCCAAATGAGCATGGATAAAAAGGACCCTACTATACCGGCAGCAGCCAAAGACTCCAATCCATCAACCGGAATATTGCCCACAATGGCTGTATCGGTAATGGAGAGCAGGGGTTCCGCAATTCCCGAAATGGTAGCGGGAATAGCCAGTTGGTTAATGCTTCTAAAATTGACGTGTGTGCTCAAATCGGGGTCAAGTTACAGCACTAATTCATAACAATGAAAAGGATGCTCACTTTGTTTGGGAAAGAAAATATCGCCAAGCTTCTAATTGTTTAAGTAAGCAATTTTACAACTAAGTCCTTGCTTGGTATGACTTTAAAACATGATCAATTTTTTTATTGGTTTCTTGATTCACAAACATTCTGTCTTCCGACTCCTGAAACCATTCCAAAGTTCTTTTGATACCTGTTGCGAAAGGGATAGTTGCTTTAAACTCTGGCACAAAAGTTTTGATTTTGGTATTATCAAAAATGACGCTTTCGGTTTTATCTCCCAATAAATCGCCCGTAAAACCGGGCTCAAGACTACATATAAAATCGGAAGTAATATGCACTGCATTCAGCTCACAGCCTAAACTATCGGCCAAAATTTTATAAATGGAATTCCAAGTTAAAACTTCATCAGAAGTGATATGAAACGTATGCCCTATAGCTTGGGTAAGTCCCAACAAGCCAACTAATCCCACAGCAAAATCATCAGCATGTGTTGTAACCCAAACCGAAGTACCATCACCATGAATAATAATTTCCTGGCCTTTTAAAATTCGGTCTGCCGTGGTATATTCTTTCACCCCACCAATGGCAATAGGAATGATAGTATCGTAGGTAAATGAAGGTCTTACAATGGTAAATGGAAAATCCTGCTCGCGGTAGGCTTTCATCAACAATTCTTCACACTTAATTTTATTATTGGAGTATTCCCAAACATTGTTGCGAATGGGTGTAGACTCAGTAATGATGGGATAGCTCAAGGGTGTTTGGTAGCAAGAAGCCGAGCTAATAAAAATGTATTGCTTTGTTTTTCCCTTGAAAAGCTCAATATCCCTTTGCATTTCCTCCGGTGTGAACACAATCCAATTGACCACCGCGTCCCATGTATGTCTACTCAGTTCTGATAATGTTTCTGGCTTGTTGATGTCTCCAATAATAGTTTTTACCTTAGGAATTTCAACACCTGTTAAACCCCTGTTCAAATGGTATAAGTCTATCCCTTTTTCAATGGCTAAACGGCTACAAGGTGTGCTAATATTTCCTGTTCCTCCAATAAATAATACTTTCATAATGTTTTACTTTTATAACGAAACGCTTCAAACCCGAATAGAATACTATGAAATGCTTTTAAAATTTACCTGTGTGCTTAAATCGACAGTAAGTTACAGCACTAATTCATAACAATGAAAAGGATGCTCACTTTGTTTGGGAAAGAAGATGTCGCCCAATTTTTGATAACCTCGTTGCTCGTAAAAACGTTGATTTCTGTGGTTTTGAGAGAAGGTATCAAGACGAACCGATACAAATCCATGTTCCCGGGAATAGTTTTCAGCAAAATCCATTAACTTCTGGGCCAATCCTTTGCCTTGATGATCAGGATGAATGGAAAGGCGATGAATATAGGTACTGTTGCCATTGGGTGTCAACCATTCAATAGGCACATATTCCTCATCCATATAGGTTGAAATGACAATAGTTCCCAAAATAGCTCCGTTTTCTTCAATCACATAGAGTTCATTGCGCTCCACATCCCGTACAAAGGCGGTCTCAGACGGATAGTGTTCGTTCCACTGAAAAATACCATTTTCCTGCATTTTTGTGGCGCAGGCCTTGGTGATGTTTAGGATATCCTTTATTTCAGATATCTTTGCATGCCTGATCATGGTTTCATTTTAATTAAGTTGTAAATTTAGGGTTTAATCTCAATCACCAAATAATGAACAATATACTCGTACCTATTGGAACTTCACCAAATTCTTCAAGCACACTGCAATACGCCATCGACTTTGCATTTAATTTTGGTGCCAAAGTTTTTGTGATGGATGTGTTCTCGGTCACCACTGCCGTAGGGAGCTTGGCCAATGTTGAGGAGAAAGTGGCCAAAAGCAGCAAGGAACATTTGAAAGAGGTGATTGAACAAGTGGACACCAAAGGTGTTGAAATTAAAATGGCAACCTACAATGGCGATATTATTGATGGCCTTAAGGACATCAACAAAGAATTGGGGATAGATTTGATCATCATTGCCCCAAGAAGTAACGATATTCAGGAAGAACTTTATTTGGGGAACACTTCGGGCCGTATCATTAAACAGACCAATATTCCCACTTTGATTGTCCCAAAGGGAACCGAATTCAAACCCTTGAAAAAGATATTGACCGCGTTTGGTTCTGGAATCTTAAAGCGGAGCAGTATCCTGAATCCTTTGGTAAGTATAAAGAACAAATTTAGGGCTGAAGTGAGCTTGCTCTTGGTAAAAAGGCCGGGATATTCTGAAGATGATCTTAAAGTGAACACGGCCCTCATGGATTTGAGCAAACAATTGACCATCACGGAAAATGGCACCACCTATTTGGGTGTAATTGAACATTTCCAAAAAGAACACCCCGATATGTTGTGTGTTTTTAGAAGGAAACGGGGATTCTTCAAAAAGCTTTGGGAAAAAAATACGATACCAAAATCTGAGTTTTTTGTGCCCATTCCCGTTTTGGTGTTGAGCGTTAAAAAAGATTAAGGAAACAACGCAATTTTTGATACTTTCGGAAAAAAGTATTTCCTTTGCGCTCTCTTACGGGGGATTAGCTCAGTTGGCTAGAGCGCTTGCATGGCATGCAAGAGGCCACCGGTTCGAATCCGGTATTCTCCACAAAAAATGAAAGCACCTCAAATTGGGTGCTTTTTTATTTTGAGGTTATTTTAAGGGATTAGCTCAGTTGGCTAGAGCGTTCCGAAGACCTTCGGAAAGGCCACCTGCGAACAACGTTCTTCACTCAAGAGTCACAAGCATACCTCAAAAATGATGTATTTATGGAATATTTCGTCTACATCGTATACAGTGAATCTGCTGACCGATAGTATGTGGGTCATTGTCAGGATTTGGAAGACAGAATACGTCGGCACAATGGCGCCAGGTCCAAATACACAAAAATTGCAACAGATTGGAAGGTAAAGTATACTGAACATTTTACCACAAGGAGTGGCGCTATGGCCAGGGAAAGGGAAATTAAAAGAAAGAAAAGCAGGAAGTACATTGAATTTCTTATTTCAGAGGCTGAAGGCTAGAGTGTTCCGAAGGCTTTCGGAAAGGCCACCGGTTCGAATCCGGTATTCTCCACAAATTTTACCATCCTTTTAGGATGGATTTTTTGTTTTTGGCCATTTCCTTTTTGAACTTTAGGGATAAATTATATCAACATGAACTTAGAAGGAAAAGTAGCATACATTACAGGAGGAACCAAAGGCATAGGATATGGCATCGCTGAATGCCTATTAAAAGAAGGCATGAAGGTGGCCGTCAGCGGAAGAAGTCAAGAAGGGGTGGATTGGGCCGTAAAAAACCTAGGGGATGGCGAACGTGTTTTGGGTTTGGTCTCCGATGTTACCAGGCTGGCAGACGAAAAGCAGGCAGTGGATAAAATTCTAGCCACTTGGGGGCAATTGGATATGGTTATGGCCAATGCCGGAGTAGGCATTTTTGAACCCGTTGATGAAATGAGCGAGAAAACTTGGCGCCAAATGATCGACACAAATTTGAACGGAGTGTTCCATACCTTAAAAGCATCAGTGGAGGCATTGAAAGAGTCTGAAGGCTATTACATGACCTTGGCAAGTTTGGCCGGAACCAACTTTTTTGCCGGAGGGGCTGGGTATAATGCCACCAAATTTGGAGTGGTAGGCTTCACACAAGCAGCCATGCTAGACCTTAGAAAACACAATATAAAAACAACAACGATCATGCCCGGTTCGGTAGCGAGTCATTTTAACGATAATGAACCATCGGATAAAGACGCGTGGAAAATTCAGCCTGAGGATATTGGTAAATTGGTCGTTGACTTACTTACCATGCACCCACGGACATTGCCGAGCAAGATAGAGGTGCGTCCTACACGCCCTGATTTAAAATAATCAGACTGCTTTTTCGGTTAAGGGGAGCGAGGGGTTGCAGATTTCCAGGATGAGCTGCTTTAAGTAGCCCTCAAAAGTGGATAAAACCTCGGTATCAATAAGGGTGTTGTTTTTGTCCTGTGAAAAGGAAAACAACCCCTGTCCCAAATTTTTAAAGGAATAGATTCCGGCAAGAGCGGATTCCGCCCCGTGTTTTTTGTTATACAGGAGTGCGTAGCACAGCAACTGAAAAGCTTTGCTCTTATCATAGTTGGTGATGAGTTCCTCCCAGTCGGTAAGCTTTACGTTTTTCGGCTCTACCCTTCCTGTTTTGTAATCAATGATTCTTGTAATGCCGTTAAACTCATCAACACGGTCCAAGGTGCCTTTGAGTTTTACGGGAAAATCCAACTCAGGAACATGGAGTTGGACATCATATTTTTCTTCCAAGGCCAGTATTTTGATCGTATGCCGTTGGAGTTGCTTTATTTCGATGGCCATAAAGTTCTCCAAATACTTACAAATAACATTATGGACCAACAGGAACTTTCCTTTGGAAATATCAACACCGAACAAGTTTTTTTGAAAATGACCTTTTACAACAATAGGAATTTTGGGCTTTAGGGCCTCAATATTTCCTTTTGAAAGCATTGTTCCCAGAAGGGGAGTATACAACTCTTCCAAACTGTCATGTACTATGGTACCAAAAGTGTTGGCGGCTATGTTTTCCTCAACTTCATCGAGATCGTTGATTTTAAGGATATTTCGGGTGTAAAAGTCGATGGGATTCCTCACATAATTGGTCAAGGAAGTTGGTGAAAACCCACTTTTGGCAAAAGCAATGATGTCATCCAATAGCGATGCCCCTTTCTTTATTTCCAAAGGTTGGGAAGGTGTAATATTAGCTTGAGGAGCTGCAATGGTGTGTGTAATGAATGGGGCAATGTTATCATCTGCCAGCAATTGGGAGATGAGCCTGCTTTTTTCACCGCCTTCCAAAACATCGGGTTCCGTATTATAGATGATGTACACGTTTTTGGCCCGTTGTATCAGTCTGTAGAAATGATAGACGTATATGGCATCCTTTTCTTTATAGGTGGGCAGACCGTAATCCCGTTTTACATCAAAAGGGATAAAGGAATTGTTCATTTTGCCGGATGGTAGAATACCCTCGTTGACCGAGGTGAGGATGACCGTTTCAAAATCCAAGTTCCTACTTTCCAGCATTCCCATAATTTGGAGCCCGGTTAGCGGTTCCCCGATAAAATCCAGGGTTTCCATGGATGCCAGCTGTTTAAACAGGTTTTTGATGGATTTGAGTTCACTGATGAAATCTACATGGGCCAAATATTCCTTCAATTGGTTGAAGAGGGTGTAAAACCGATAGACCTGTTCCAGTTCCATGGTGTTTTTCTCTTGTTGATAGGTAATCTTCAACCGATCAATGAGCAGAAGGCAATTATCTATCCATTGCAACACTGAAATACGGTCTTTGGGAAAGATAATTTTCAGCACGTCATAAGCTTCGGCATATCTGTCCAGGACACCGCCGTTGATGTACAACCTGTTCTGTTCTTTGATTTCCTTGGCCATAATTGGGGCAAAATCGACCTTGCTGGACGTTGAAAGGGTCAAGCAATACGGATTTGAGATAAGCTCCAGAACATATTTGTAGAACCATCCTCTTTCGGAAGTATTTGCGTTAAGCTCTAAGAATGCGATAAAAAAGGAGTACAAAATGGTTTTGTTCAGGGGCAGTCCCATAGTTATGTTCACGGCATTGATGGATGGCGGTACTGCATGAAGCATGGGAGAGAGCAGGGACTCATCAGCAAGAACAACGGCTGTTTTGGAAAAATCAATAGCAGCACTGGAGTTTAACTCATGCAACAATTGCCCTACATATTTGGTTTGTGAAATGCTTTTGGGAACGCCGGTAATTGAAATTTTTTTGGGAGACAAAAAATTACTTTGTGGCGTTATCCCTCCTTTGTTTTTGTAGTAGGGCCAGTTGCGCTGGTAATTCCTGATGAAAAGTCCGGCATCGTGGATAGGGTCATTGAGAAAGTACGTATCAATATCCCAATAGATTTGTCCGTTACCTTGTTCAAGAAAATGCTGTACAATCTTTGATTCTGCCGAGGTCAAAGCATTGAACCCGACGAAAATAATGGGTGTAGTTTTATGGTTTTTGGAATATTCCTCTAAACGGGAAACCGCAACCTTGGCCATAAGCCCTTGATAACCTCTCTTCTGTTCTTTTAAAACGGTATTGAAACCATTATATATGGTCTCCAATTTATTCCAAAGCTGAAGGTAGTTTTGGACCAACTCTGTTTTTTCTTTTTTTACGGACCAATGGTCGATTTCCTTGATGGCAGAAAGGTAGTTGAGCAGGTCATGTGCTGGAATAAGGTAGCCATCCATTTCATTGAAGTCCTGCAAAAGCGTTTGTCCCCATTTCAAAAAAGAAGGAAAGTCATCGGGTTCTTCTATTTGGGTTTCTTTATAAACGTCATATAGGACCAGCAATAGGTCCAGATTGGAGGTTTGCTCCATTCCAGATATGTCTGCAATAAAGTCTTGAATGGAAATATTTTTTGGACTGAAAATGTTTTGGGGCAAGGAGGAGGCCAAATGTTTTTTCAGAAAAGTACCAGAACGTTTACTGGGAAGTACAAAAGTACATTCGGAGAAATCCGTGCCTTTTTTTTGGAGGTCGTTCAATACATGTTCTAGAAAGCTTTTATGCATGTACTAAAAATAAAAAAGGCCCCGCAACTGCGGGGCCTTTTTAAAAGAAAACTTTGTGTTTTCGATTATTTTATCAAGTTGATTTCAACTCGTCTGTTTTGAGCTCTACCAGCTCTTGTATTGTTAGTGGCGATAGGCTTGGCCTCACCATAACCAATAGCTGTCAATCTATCTGAAGCAATACCCTTGTCAATCAAGAAGGTTCTTACAGAGTTGGCTCTTTCTTCAGAAAGTTTTTGGTTCAATGACTCGCTACCTACGCTGTCAGTGTGACCTTCTACAGTAAACTTAGCGTTAGGATATTCGTTCAAGATTTGGATGATGTCAACCATTACAGAAGTAGATTCTGCTTTGATGGAAGACTTACCAGTATCGAACAAGATGGTTCTAGCGTAGTCGTTCAATTGTTTTTGAACTTCTTCAGTTACTTCTGGGCAACCGTTGTTAGCTACAGTTCCAGCTACATCAGGACACTGATCATCTTTGTCAAGAACACCGTCACCATCGCTATCTGGCCATGGGCAACCGTTATTCTCAGCAGGACCAGCTTCGTTAGGACAATCATCATCTTTATCCGCAACACCGTCACCATCAGCATCAGGACAACCAGCTAGAGCAGGAAGACCAGGAGTGCTAGGACAAGCATCATCTTTATCAGCAACACCGTCACCGTCAGAATCAGGACATCCGTTCATTTCTTTAGGACCAGCTTCGTTAGGACAGGCATCTTTGGAATCTTCGATACCATCTCCGTCAGAATCAGGACAACCATTGAAAGCTTCCAAACCAGCAACTTCTGGACAAGCATCGTCTTTGTCGTAGATACCGTCACCGTCGGTGTCAGTACCACCAAACTTAATGCTAAGACCAGCCAAGTGTTGGAAATGCTTAACCAAATAGTCTTCAAAAGCGTGCTTGTATTGAGTCTGCAAAGTAAGACCAATGTTTTCAGAAAACCAGATGTTGATACCAACACCTCCGTTTACCGTACCAGCACCAATTTCATCAACCCAAGTGTAACCACCACCAATCTCA
The DNA here is from genome assembly GCF_000745185.1 of Muricauda sp. MAR_2010_75. Lineage (NCBI taxonomy): Bacteria > Pseudomonadati > Bacteroidota > Flavobacteriia > Flavobacteriales > Flavobacteriaceae > Allomuricauda > Allomuricauda sp. MAR_2010_75. The sequence continues at coordinate 1,274,129 of NZ_JQNJ01000001.1, read as the reverse complement.
GCAAATGGGTCAATTGTTGTGTTTTTTAGGAAGTTGTACTTAATAGTACCATCAACAGCATAGTGAGAAAGGTCATCTACAGAAGCTTCACCAATTTTCTCAATTCTGTTCAAGGAACCACGTGCACCAATGGAAAATCCGTCACCAATGTACTTGGAAACGCCTACATAGGAAACAGAAGGCAAGATGTTCCAGTGGTCTGACACATTAAAGTACTCATCGAAAAGCGTAGTACTTGAAAATGGATTATTCTCGTCATTGGTTGGATATGCATCAATTGCATTCACCCCAAAACTAATCTGCCATGGATTATTCTCGTCTTGCGCTTGTATGCTGTTGATCCCTACAAATACAAGGGCAACAACCAATAATTTGCTAAGATGTTTCATGCTCAAAATTTTAAGTTTAAGTGTTTATCAGCAGCAAATGTAAGTTGTTAAGACTTATTAACAAAATCAAACATTCTTTTTTTTTGACTCATTTGCCAGAAGAATTGTTGCATTTCAACGATTTTAGACGATTTTCAACGACTTTCCTACCTTAATAAAGGCATTTATTGCATGGTCCAAGTGTTCTTTTTCATGCGCTGCGGACAATTGAACACGAATCCGTGCTTTTCCTTTTGGAACCACAGGATAGAAGAATCCGATAACATAAATGCCCTCATCCAGCAGCATATCGGCCATTTTTTGGGAAAGTTTTGCATCGTATAGCATCACGGGAACGATGGCCGAATCGCCATCAATAATATCAAATCCAGCTTCTTTCATGCCTTTTTTAAAGTATTCCGTGTTGTTTTGGAGTTTATCCCGTAAGGATGTGTCCTTATCCAGCATGTCAAAAACCTTTATGGAAGCCCCAACAATGGCCGGTGCCAAGGAATTGGAGAAAAGATACGGCCGTGATCGCTGGCGCAATAGTTCAATGATTTCCTTTTTTCCGGTGGTATAGCCGCCCATGGCGCCACCAAGGGCCTTGCCCAAGGTTCCGGTAATGATGTCGATACGGTCCATGACCCCTTTTTCTTCCAAGGTTCCGCGACCGGTTTCCCCAATAAAACCTGCCGCATGGCATTCATCGATCATCACTAGGGCATCGTATTTATCTGCCAAATCACAAATTTTGTCCAAGGGAGCCAAAAGGCCATCCATGGAAAAGACGCCATCGGTCACAATAATTTTGAACCGGGCACCATCTTTTACGCTCTGTTTCAATTGTTCCTCCAAATCGGCCATATTACTATTCTCATAGCGATAGCGCTTTGCTTTGCAAAGACGGACCCCATCAATAATGGAGGCATGGTTCAGTGAATCGGAGATAATGGCATCCTCTGCGGTCAATAATGGCTCAAAAACCCCACCATTGGCATCAAAGGCAGCCGCATACAATATGGTATCCTCCGTGCCATAGAAATTGGCTATTTTTTGCTCCAATTCTTTATGGATGTCCTGCGTACCGCAGATGAACCGTACCGACGACATTCCAAAGCCATGGGTATCCATCACATCCTTCGCGGCCTGTATCACATCAGGATGAGAGGACAGCCCCAAATAATTATTCGCGCAAAAGTTGATGACCTCCTCTCCTGTGGAAATTTTTATGACCGCTCCCTGGGGGGAGGTTATAATGCGTTCTTTCTTAAAAAGGCCTGCTTCCTTTATTTCTTCCAGCTCTTGGGCCAAGTGTTCTTTGATTTTTCCGTACATAGTTTTTATTTAGACGAAAATGGGATTAATATTTTGGTCAATATAGACAATAATGACATTTTTAATGGTAAAATCCATCGCTTTTAGCACATCGGCATATTGGGTGATTTGCTCCTTGTGTGAAGGAGATGGTTTTCCGGTTTTGTAGTCAATGATAGTGGCTTCTTGACCTTTTATGGCAATCCTATCTGGGCGAAGCGATGCTCCTGTTACTGTTAAGATTTCCCGTTCATTAATGATTTGGTAATCTTCTGAAAAATAAGGAATTAAATTGGGATGGGTGACCACATCCATCAATTTTTGTTTGACTTCCTCCGTAGCATCTTTTTCAAAATGTCCGGCCAATTGAAGACTTTCAACAACGCGCGGAACGTCTTCGGCATAGGTGATCCTACTTAGCGCAAAATGAATCAGATTTCCGAGCGCAATGGCTTCTTTTCGTTCATCGTCCCACAGCCGTCCAGAGGTGGTGGCAATGGTAAAACCAGAATCGTTTTTGGGCCGGGTAATGTAATTTATGTAGCCATCCTCTGTGGAGGTTTGCTCCGAGCCATCTTTAACCTTAGGAAAGACACCAAAAGTATATACCTCTTTGTCATTTTTGGGAACATTCCGTTGTTGCAGATAGGCTTGAAATAAATCTGAATACGAAGCGGCACTTTCCATGGAGGCAACTTCTTTGCCCGTTTCGGTGATGACAAACAGCCCTTTAATGGGTCGGGTAAGGGCCACGTAGAGTACATTCATGGCATCCAAGACCGACTTCTCTTCTTCATCCAAATAGATTTGAGCTGTTTGATCATTGTATACCAGCATGTCTTTGTTGGTGTTGATGAGAAATTCCTCCAAGCCCAAATCCTTTTCAGTTTCGGTCGCAGGAACCCACGACTTCTTTCCCATTTTATTGAGTCGGGCATTCGCAAGCGGAAATATGACAAACGGGAACTCCAATCCTTTTGCTTTGTGGATGGTCATGATCTGTACAGCGTTTACATTATCCGGAGCAGCTATGGACAGGGAGGATTTTTTCTGCTCCCAATACTTCAAAAAAGAAAACACGCTGGGCCCTTCTCTTTTTTCAACCAGCAACACTTCGTCCATTAAAAAGGTAAGGTATGCTGCGGAATCGTTGGCGAGATCAAATTGTACAATGGCATTTTCCAATAGGGTAAAGACCGATTGCCCCTTCAGTTCTGCCATTTGAAACCCATATTCTTCGGACAGAAAAGATTCAATTTGATTTATGTTTTTGGAAATATAGCTATGCTTGTCCGTTTCATCTCGGGCCAAAAACAGTAAAATTTGGTAGGCCGCCTCACGGTCATTGGCATTTTCAAAAAGCCTCAGGAGCGCAATCAGAAATGTGATTTTGTCATTATTGTCCAGTAACAACGCATCCGAAGAAATTATGGGAACATTGTGCTGTGCCAAGAAATCGGCCAATAGCATTCCATTTTTATTGTCACGTACCAAAATGCAGATGTCTGAAAAAGGGTGTTTTTTGGAAGTGATTTCGGCAATGGTTTCCAAAACCTGTTGGCAATAGACCTCATTTTTATCCTCCACATTCTTGTCCAAAAAGGAGAGCTGGACAAACCCTCCGGGCTTGTTGTTGGTTTTTTGGTGCGAATCGTGCAAAAAGAGATTTCGGTAAGCTTCATTTTGAAGAACGGGGGCCGTGGTTGTAAAAAATGCATTGTTGAACTCCACAATCTGATCAAAGCTACGCCAGTTGGTGTCCAGCGAATGAACCACAGGTTCCACCACAAATGGATGGGATTTTCCATTGATGAGCTCTAAAAATTGTTCGGCCCTACCACCACGCCACCGATAAATGGCCTGTTTTACATCGCCCACCAAAAAGAGGGATCCCTTTTGGTGTCGTTCATCTTCACTTTCCAAAGCGTTGCCAATTAGGGGCACCAGATTTTCCCACTGCATTTGTGAGGTGTCCTGGAACTCATCAATAAAATAATGGCGGTATTTTTCGCCCATCCGTTCATAAATAAAAGGGACTGGCTGGTTCTTTATTTCTTTGGACAGAATGGCGTTCAACGCCGAGATGGGAACAATGTCGTTGTCCAGTTCAATGTTGTGGATTTCCTTGGCGATTTCATTCAATACCGTCAGTGGAACAATGTTGCCGTAAATGTTCTTCAGGTAGCTGCGCCTATATAGTTTTTGTTTGATGGATAAAAAGCCTTCCAAAACCAACTGCCCCAATAGTGTGGCATCTCTTTTATCACTGGCTTTTAGGATTTTTCCCTCTTCCAGATTTTGTCCCAGTTGGTTATTGTAGAGTGTTTTGGTGTTGAAATCCCCTCCTTCAATTTTTTTAAAGTGATTGGGAAGTGTCTGCCGTGGAAAATCGGCAACATCAAAACCTTGATTTTCTATTTCCTGCAGAACCGATTGAGCCAACTCCTTTGCATTATCCTCCAGAATATTGACTCGTGACGCTATTTTCTTCTGAATGTCCTTAAAATCTTGAATTGATTTGGAACGCAATTCATCAATATGAACGGCATGGTTTTCCTGAAACAGCAGTTTTCCAATCTCCAAGAGGTCATAGGCAATGTTCCAACTTTTATCATCATCAATTTTTTCTAAAGAGAAGTCAATGAGCACTTCCGTAAGCTCTTTCTCAGTTCCCGCCCGCTCCAAAAGTTGGCCCACAGCTTCTTCCAAAAGCAGGTCGGTGTCCAGTTCCACTTCAAAATTTTGCGAAAGACGTAGGTCCCGGGCAAAGGTTTTAATGAGTTTGTGGTTAAACTTGTCTATGGTGGAAACCTCAAAGAACGAGTAATTGTGCAGAATTCGTTTAAGGACCAATTTGGACTTTTGCCGCAATTGTTCTTCGGTCAAGGAAAGCTCTTGGCAAAGCTCTTGGAATAAGGGGTCTTGTTTTTTGGGGACAGCATCTTTTCCAAAGTTATACAGGTTGTCCAAAATCCGGGTCTTCATTTCGTCCACCGCTTTGTTGGTAAAGGTAATGGCCAAAATCTGCCTGAAAGAGATAGGGGAATCGTTGGAGAGCAACAATTTTAAGTACTCCTTGGCCAAGGCATAGGTCTTGCCCGAACCAGCCGATGCGCCATATATTTTAAAGTTTGAGTCTCCCAAGAAAACGTTTATTGCAAAATAAGAATTATCGATCTGAACTTAACATGGTTTTGGGTGCATTTGTTTGTTAAAACCCGTATTTTTACGTGAATCAAGTAATAACACAAAAACACAAAATTATGGCTTTTGAATTACCAAAATTACCGTATGCATACGATGCGCTGGAACCACATATAGATGCTAGGACCATGGAGATCCACCATACCAAACACCATAATGGCTATACCACTAAATTAAATGATGCCATTGCCGGGACTGATTTGGACGGGAAGGACATTGAGGATATTCTTTCCAATTTGGACATGTCCAACATGGCTGTTCGAAATAATGGAGGAGGGTTCTATAACCACTCACTTTTTTGGGAAGTAATGTCTCCAAACGGAGGAGGAGCACCCACTGGAATTTTGGCAGCTGCCATTGATTCAGCTTTTGGCTCTTTTGAAGGTTTCAAGGACAAATTCACAGCAGCGGCAGGATCTAGATTTGGTTCTGGTTGGGCTTGGTTGTGCGTACACAAAGGAGGGAAATTGGAAATTTGCTCCACGCCAAACCAAGATAACCCCATTATGCCAGGTGTAGGATGTGGAGGTCATCCTATTTTGGGCTTGGACGTATGGGAGCATGCCTACTATTTGAACTATCAAAATAGAAGACCCGATTATATTTCGGCGTTCTTTAATTTGATCAACTGGGCAAAAGTTGCTGAGAATTACGAAGCAGCTAAATAAGCGCTGCTATTCTAAAGATATGAAGGCCGGACACTTAGTGTTCGGCTTTTTTTATGGAGTGAATTTTTCTGAGTAGATCAGAATAGAAAAGGGCGAGGAAGCCCCCGCCCTTTTCGTCCCAAATCTTACCATAAACTTAACCTACTTATGCTATGGCGAGACTAAAATACTGGTATTGTGTAAAATAACAAAGGGTTTTAGATAAATTTTTGATTTTTCAATAAAAAAGAAAATGTGCAGTTCATCGATAAAATGGATAAAACCTTGGTAGTCAAACATAAAGAAGGCGGAGTATTCTCCGCCTTCTTTCCCCAAATCTTACCATGAACTTAACCTACTTATGCTATGGTCCTCCAAATGTACTGCAAGGCACCCTTAGCCCAACAAGCTTTTAGACGAAACTCCCTTTAATTGGTTGAACTGCCAAACTTACTGTTTGCATGGGCCGTAAATGAAGAAAAGGATTACGAAAAGAGATAAAAGAGGCAATAAACTGGGCCGAGTAGAAAATAAAAAAGGTGGAATAGCTTCCACCTTTTTTGCCCCAAATCTTACCATGAACTTAACCTACTTATGCTATGGCGATACTAAAGTAGGTTTGCTGTTTGCCCATCTTACAAAAACCCGTCAATCTACTCGTTTCATCGATAAAATGCACGCAATTGGGTTGTATGCAAATCCAGGATTAGTAAGCACGCTGGTTCTTGCCCTCAAAAAAGTTGATGAATGCCCTGTTTACAACTCTATTGCCACCTGGCGTGGGATAATTTCCTGTAAAGTACCAATCGCCCAAGTTTTTCGGACAAGCTTCATGTAAGCTCTCAATGCTTTGGTAAATGATGTCCACTTCGGCTTTTATGCCTTCGGGACTTAGAATTTCAGCAATCTTTTTGGAAATCTGTTGTGCTGTGAACGGCGCATAAAACTCTTTTACATAGTTGATCACGTCCTTGTCCTTCGTTTCTGTTTGGGTAAGGCATTTTTCGTAGATCTCCTTTATCTTATCTGTAGTGCCAGCTTCTTCATGTAATACCTTTGTTGCTTTAAAGGCCACAAAATCCTCAAGCTTGGCCATATCTATCCCATAACAGTCCGGATATCGGATTTGTGGAGCTGAAGAAACCACAATAATTTTCTTGGGAGATAATCGGTCTAAAATTTTAAGGATGCTCCTTTTAAGCGTGGTACCCCGTACAATACTGTCATCAATGATTACCAAATTGTCGTTCTGCTTCACAGAGCCATACGAAACATCGTAGACGTGGGTTACCAAATCATCCCGACTACTATCCTGTGTAATGAAAGTTCGCAGCTTTGCATCTTTAATGGCCACCTTTTCAATTCGGGGGCGTACATCCAAAATTTTGTGCAACTGTTCCCGGGTAATATTGGGACCCAGTTCAAAAATCTGCTCTTCTTTTTTGTTGTTGAGGTAATTCTGCGCCTCCTTTACCATCCCAAAAAAGGACGTTTCGGCCGTATTGGGAATATAGGAAAAGACCGTATTTTCTAAATCGTTGTCAATGGATTTCAAAATTTGAGGGAAAACCAATTTCCCCAACATTTTTCGCTCCTGATAGATTTCTTTATCGCTTCCGCGCGAAAAATAAATGCGCTCAAAGGAACAGGCTTTGCGTTCGGTGGGCTCCTGAATTTGTTTTACGGCGAAGCTTCCATCTTTTTTGATGATGACGGCATGCCCAGGATCCAATTCCTTTACATCCTCATATTTTACATTGAAAACCGTTTGGATGGCAGGTCGTTCTGAAGCTACCACAGCCACCTCATCATCCTGGTAATAATAGGCGGGTCGTATTCCTGCGGGGTCGCGAATAACAAAAGCATCCCCATGGCCCAACAGACCACCAATGGTATAGCCACCGTCCCAGTTTTTTGAGGCCTTTCTAAGTATTTTGCCTACGTTCAGTCGCTCTGCGATCAAGGGAGAGGCCGCCCTTTTATTGTACCCTTCTTTCTTTATCTGTTTATAGAGCTTGGCGACGGCATCATCCAAAAAGTGCCCAATTTTCTCCATCACGGTTACCGTATCGGCCAGTTCTTTGGGGTGCTGCCCGAGTTCCACCAAATTCCCGAAGAGCTCATCCACATTGGTCATGTTAAAGTTTCCGGCCACAATAAGGTTACGGTGCATCCAGTTGTTCTGTCTAAGGAACGGATGTACACTTTCTATGCTGTTTTTACCAAAGGTGCCGTAGCGCACGTGCCCCATCAGCAATTCGCCAATGTAGGGAATATGACGTTTTTGCATTGCCACATCATTCTCATATTCCGGGTTCTCTGCCAATACCGAATTGATTCGGGCATTGATCTGGTCAAAAATATCCTGGATGGGCTGTTGTTGTGCGGATCGTACCCGGCTCATGTAGCGTTCGCCAGGATGCATGTCCAATTTAATACTGGCAAAACCGGCTCCGTCCTGTCCCCGGTTGTGCTGTTTCTCCATCATTAGGTACATTTTGTTGACTCCGTAAAAAGCCGTACCATACTTTTCTTTGTAATACTCCAGAGGTTTAAGCAAACGGATCAGTGATATTCCGCATTCGTGCTTAATCGCATCACTCATAACAAACCAATAATAAAAAAGCCCCGAAATTTCAGGGCGCGCATTTATGTTAATTCAATATTGAACTGGGTCAAATCCCTAAACTGCATAAGGCGGGCTTCCGCCTCATGTTTTTGTAATTCCAGCATCCGTTCAGTGCCAAATCGTTCCACACAGAACGAAGCCAGATTGGATCCATGGATAATGGCATTTTTCATATTTTCAAAGGAAATATTTCCTGTTTCGGCCAAATAACCCGAAAAGCCACCCGCAAAGGTGTCTCCTGCGCCTGTGGGATCAAAAACATCTTCCAATGGAAGAGCGGGGGCAAAGAAAATGTTCTCCTTATGGAACAACAGGGCACCGTGCTCCCCTTTTTTGATGACCACGTACTTGGGCCCCATTTTCTGAATTTTGGCAGCTGCCTTTACCAAGGAATATTCCTCGGTCATTTGCCGTGCCTCCTCATCATTTATGGTAATGACATCTATTTTTTTGACGACGTCCATTAGCTCATTCCATGTATTGTCCATCCAAAAGTTCATGGTGTCCAAAACGATGAGCTTTGGTCGTTCTTCCATCTGATTAATTACACTCATCTGGGTGTTGGGGTGCAGGTTTCCCAACATGACCACATCGGCATTTTTAAAATCAGAGGGAACCACCGGAGTAAAATCACCTAGGGTGTTGAGCTCCGTTACCAAGGTATCCCGTGAATTCAGATCGTTATGATATTTTCCCTGCCAAAAGAAGGTTTTGCCACCTTTTACCACTTCAATACCGGAAATATCAATGTTTCGGTCTGTCAACAAATCCAGATATGCTTGCGGGAAATCATCCCCAACCACGGAGACTATGGCGGATTTAGTCTTGAACTGCGAAGCAGCGAGTCCTATAAAAGGTGCAGCACCTCCTAAAATTTTACCAGTCTTGCCAAACGGAGTTTCAATGGCATCAAAAGCCACACTTCCGACAATCAGCAATTTGCCCATTCAATGAATTTTGGTGCAAATATACGCTTTGATATTCCATATTGGAATCATTGGCAAAGGATTTAAGAAAAAGAAGGGAATACAAGTTCAAACTTCAAGAGCAAACCCAAGTGCAAGTTTAAAGGAGAATGTTTCTAATTCTCAAGTCTAACATCTCACATCTCTTATCTATTTCCTGCCAAAATCCGCGGGAATTTCACCCCAAGCCTTGGTCTCCCATTTTACAATGGGGGTGGTGTAGCGATTTTTTTTCAACCAATCCTCTGCCCGCTCAATCAGTTCAAAAAGCATTTCATTTTTGGGACCTTTTTTCAATTTTGTGCCACATTTTCCCTTCCGCACCCAGCCAATGGCAATTCGGGAGTCCGAATACAGAATTCGATTGCTGTTCTTTTGTTTGAGAAAAGCCAATCCATGAACCAAAGCCAAAAACTCGCCAACATTGCTGGTGCCTTGTTGAAAAGGACCCTGATGGAACAGCACTTTCTTGGTCTTGGTGTCCACACCGCGATATTCCATTGTTCCTGGGTTACCGCTCGAGGCCGCATCCACTGCAATGGAATTGTAATTGGGGTCTCCGATTTTAAGGAGTTCTTCTTGGGTCAGCTCCGATTTTCCTTTGGATTTCCCCTTGTATTCCAAATAATTGCTGTTGAAAGCTTTTTTGGCCTCATCAAAAGTGCCAAATGATTTGTATTGTGCTCCTTTGAATCCTTCTATTTGAGCCTTGCAGTCGTCCCAAGATTCAAAAATACCGGGATGCTTGCCTTTCCAGACCACATAAAACTTCTGCTTTTTCGCCATTATAAAAGGAGTTTCTCTATCACTTTTGGGAAATGCTCATATTCCAATTGGTGCACTTTTTCGGCAATCGTATCGGCATCATCCGAGGGTTCCACAGCAGTTTTAGCTTGAAAAATGATAGCGCCTTCATCGTAATGTTCATTTACATAATGTATGGTGATGCCGGTTTCGGTCTCTGCATTTTCTTTTACGGCTTGATGCACTTTGGCCCCGTACATGCCTTTTCCCCCGTATTTTGGAAGCAGGGCAGGATGGATATTGATGATTTGGTTGGGGAATGCCGCTATAATATTGAAAGGGATTTTCCATAAAAATCCGGCCAAAACAATAATATCAGGGTTGAGGCTCTTAAGCAGTTGCACAACCGTATTGGAACTGGTAAAAGCGGTTTTATTAAAGTAAAATGCGGGAATTTCCAAGCGGTCGCAGCGCTCCAACACCTTAGCTGTATTCTTGTTGGTGAGCACGGCAGACACCGCTACCTGTGGACTTTCCTTGAAATAGGTGATGATGTTTTCGGCGTTTGACCCGCTTCCCGATGCCAAGATGACAATTTGTTTCATCTGTTAGGAATTGATATGATTTTGGACTAACTTCAGGCGGCTAAAGTAAGATACTGAGCTTTAAGATGTTTAATTTGGGGTACATTTTATCGACAAATAGTGTATTTAATCCAAAGTTTTATATTTTTGCCAACAATTAAATTTTTAAAACCACTATAATTATGTCAGACATTGCATCAAGAGTAAAGGCTATCATCGTTGATAAACTAGGTGTAGATGAGAATGAAGTTGTAGCTGAAGCTAGCTTTACCAACGATTTAGGGGCGGATTCCTTGGACACTGTTGAGCTTATCATGGAGTTTGAGAAAGAATTTGACATCCAAATCCCTGATGATCAGGCAGAAAACATTGCAACTGTTGGCCAGGCCATTAGCTACATCGAAGAAGCGAAGTAATTATATGATATATTACTAAAGATTATAAATTATCCATGTGATGATCGGCACATGGATAATTTTTTTTATAATTTAGGTTCAAAAGGGTAAAAAATAGTTCAATGCAGTTAAAGCGCGTAGTAGTTACCGGAATGGGAGCATTGACCCCCATAGGTAACAATTTGGAAGCTTATTGGGAAGGACTACGGACCGGAAAGAGCGGTTCTGCGCCCATTACATACTTTGATACGGAGAAGTTCAAGACAAAATTTGCCTGTGAACTCAAAGGGTACAACCCAGAGGATTTCTTCGACAGAAAAGAGGCCAGAAAGCTGGATAGGTTCGCCCAATATGCACTTGTATCGTCAGATGAAGCCATTGCAGATTCGGGCATAGACCTGAACGTCGTGGACAAATTTCGAGTAGGTGTTGTATGGGGTGCCGGTATCGGTGGTCTGGAAACTTTTCAGAATGAGGTGATCGGGTTTGCTGAGGGAGATGGGACACCACGTTTCAACCCATTCTTCATACCAAAAATGATTGCGGACATCGCACCAGGGAACATTTCCATCAAACATGGGTTTATGGGCCCCAACTATACCACGGTATCCGCTTGTGCCTCCTCGGCCAATGCCATGATCGATGCACTCAATTACATACGATTGGGCCATTGTGATGTCATTGTTACCGGAGGAAGTGAGGCCGCCGTTACCATGGCAGGTATGGGCGGGTTCAATGCCATGCATGCCCTTTCCACACGAAACGATAGTCCAGAAACCGCTTCAAGACCATTCGATGCCACTCGAGATGGCTTTGTACTTGGAGAAGGTGGCGGTGCACTTATTTTGGAAGAATATGAGCATGCCAAGGCAAGGGGCGCAAAAATCTATGCCGAGGTTTTAGGTGGCGGATTGTCCAGTGACGCTTACCACATGACCGCTCCCCATCCAGAAGGGATTGGTGTGGTCAAGGTAATGGAAAACTGTTTGCAAAATGCCGGATTGAAACCAGAGGATGTGGATGCCATCAATACCCACGGAACTTCAACCCCGTTGGGTGATGTTGCGGAATTGAAAGCCATTTCCAAAGTCTTTGGTGACCATGCGCCCAACATCAACATCAATTCCACCAAGTCCATGACCGGACATTTGTTGGGAGCTGCAGGGGCCATTGAGGCCATTGCATCCATATTGGCCATGGAGCACAATATGGTGCCTCCTACCATAAACCACAGTGTGGTGGACGAGGAAATTGACCCCTCACTCAACCTGACCTTGAACAAGGCACAGGAAAGGGAGGTGAATGTGGCCATGAGCAACACCTTTGGGTTTGGCGGGCACAATGCCTGTATTTTGTTCAAAAAAATAGAGTAGTTTTGTAGACATGAAGCTCACCTCTAAAATATTCAATTCCCATCCGAAAACGGATGGGGATTTTTTTTTGGGGATCAAAAAAATTCTGGGCTTCAAGCCCAAGGACATTGAAATTTACAAGAAGGCCTTTCTGCATCGTTCCGTAAACAAAAAGGATTCCGAGGGAAACCCCATGAATTATGAACGACTGGAATTTTTGGGCGACTCCATGTTGGGAACCATTATCTCAAAGCATTTGTACAACGAGGTCCCTGAAGGGGATGAAGGCTACCTCACTAAAATGCGTTCCAAGGTGGTAAGTCGAAAACACCTGAACGAGTTGGGCAAAGACCTCAATCTTTTGCGTTTTGTGGAAAGTAGGATTCCCAAATCCCATTTTGGCGAGAACATTCACGGGAATGTCTTTGAAGCTTTGGTAGGTGCCATTTATCTGGATCGCGGGTATACCTATTGTGAAAAGTTCATCAATGAGCGGGTCATAGATCCCTACGTGGACATTGAACAGTTGGAAGGCAAGGTCATCAGCTACAAGAGCTTGGTCATAGAATGGTGTCAAAAACAGAAGAAACCGTTCAATTATCATGTGTACGAAGACACGGGTAATGACGAGCTAAAACACTTTGCGGTTAAACTTACCATTGGTGATCGAGTTATGGCCAAGGCCAGGGCAACTTCCAAGAAGAAAGCGGAGGAGAAGGCTTCCAAAAGAGCCTATTTTGCGCTGCAGAACAAAATTGAAAATCAGTAACTTTAAATAAAGGTAAACTCAAACGTTTTCGTTGAGTTTATAAGTGTATTGTCTTGTTTCAACTAGGCAGTCAATAGGATTAAGAGTATATTTACAGTTCGTGTTAAGGGCATGTTGACGACGCATAAGATATCGGCAGACTTTTATGATGACAGTTTTAAACTCATCGCCATACACAGTGATTTGGAGGATTATGCCATGACCTATGCCATAAATTCCAACTGTGGATTGTATTTGAAGAGGATGGCAAAAGACCTTCACCTTGATGAAAATCTATCATTTTCTGTGTTTGATTGGGATGATGAATTCAACGACATCTATTGGACATTGATTTCCAACAAATGTGCTGTTGAAGAAATTGTTCCGTCAGATGGTTTTTTTGGTGACGAAACATCCATGAGGACAAACTATCTGATAGGAGAGCGAAAAGAAGTCGACTATTTCTTAAAAGTTGATGCCGCTGAGGAATCAGCGTTTACAGAAAAGGTAAAATCCATCAACAAAATATCCAAGGTCATCACTGCATACCCCATTGACACAGAAACCTTAAAATCAAAAAGAAATTTAATCTTTTAAAAATGCCAACTAGAAAGAAGACTAAAATTGTAGCAACGTTGGGCCCTGCCACCAGTAAGAAGGAAGTTCTCAGAGAAATGATCTTGGCAGGAGTGGATGTTTTTCGAATAAACTTTTCACATGCCTCTTATGATGATGTTACAGAACGTATCAACATGATACGGGAGTTAAATGAAGAATTGGAGGTAAACACATCAATACTTGCAGATTTGCAGGGACCCAAACTTAGAGTAGGGGTCATGGGAGGTGAGGCCGTAGTGGCCCCCGGGGATGAAATCACCTTTGCCACCGGAGAACCTTTTGAAGGTACAGCACAAAGGGTATACATGAACTACAAAAACTTCCCCATAGATGTAAAACCGGGAGAGCGCATTTTGTTGGATGATGGAAAACTGATCTTTGAGGTGAAATCCACCAATGGAAAAGATGAGGTAACGGCAACCGTAATTCAGGGTGGTCCCTTAAAATCTAAAAAGGGAGTAAACCTTCCCAATACTGCGATCTCTTTGCCTGCGCTGACCAAAAAAGACATTAAGGATGCCATCTATGCCATTGAGCACAAGGTGGACTGGATTGCACTTTCCTTTGTGCGCCATAGTCAAGATTTGATGGACCTTCAGGATTTGATCAACAAGCACACCGACCACAAGATTCCTATTGTGGCCAAGATTGAAAAGCCCGAGGCAGTTGAGAATATCGACAAGATCGTTGCCTATTGTGATGGTCTTATGGTAGCCCGGGGCGATTTGGGTGTTGAGGTTCCCGCTCATGAGGTGCCTCTGATTCAGAAAAAATTGGTGCTCAGGGCCAAGAAAGCCAGGATTCCGGTAATCATCGCCACGCAGATGATGGAAACCATGATTACTAGCCTTACACCAACCCGTGCCGAGGTGAACGACGTGGCCAACTCGGTTATGGATGGTGCCGATGCCGTGATGTTATCAGGGGAGACTTCCGTTGGTAATTATCCCGTTCAGGTTATTGAGAAAATGACGAGCATTTTAACCAGTGTGGAAGGTTCCAGCTTGATCAAGGTTCCGCAAACACCGCCTCACATTAGAACCAAAAGATATATTACAAAATCGGTTTGTTACCATGCTGCTTTAATGGCCAATGAGATTCAGGCCAAGGCCATTTCCACATTGACCAATAGTGGGTATACGGCATTTCAGATTTCAGCATGGCGACCTAGCGCCCATATTTTGGTGTTTACGTCCAACAAAAGAATCTTGACCCAGTTAAACTTGCTTTGGGGAGTGAAGGCCTTTTATTATGATAAATTTGTGTCCACCGATCAGACTATAGAGGATGTGAACCAAATTGCCTGTAAAAAAGGATTCTTGGGGGTAGGCGACATGCTCATCAGTCTTGCGGCCATGCCCATAAAAGACAAAGGCATGGTGAACACCCTACGGGTGACCGAAATAGAATCCTGTAATTTTTAAGAAAAGGAACTAAGCAACTTCTTTTTCAAAGGCGATAAAGTTGACCAACTTTCCGTCTTTATTCCAAATAGGGGCTCCTTTGATTTTACATTCATAAGGAGCTCCATTTTTTTTGTAGTTCACCAACACCACCTCAAAAGGAGTTTTATTTCTGATGGCCTTTGAAATGACCTTTGTGGTTTCTTGGCAAGTATCCTTTCCTTGAAATATTTTGGGTTTTTTACCAATGATTTCCTCTGGTTTATAGCCATTCATAAAATACATGTTCTGTGTGGCATAAACAATATTTATATCAGCATCGGTCAGGACCACCGTATGGTTTTTGTCCATGATTTCGTGATGGAAAGGGAATGGCGTTTTCCATTTTCCTTCTTTGGAGAGTGCGCTTAAATTTTTGATGTCCCGCATGTTTCGGCAGATACTGTCGAAGAAAGATGTGTAAAAATCGAGGGAAGAAATAGGTGAATTTCCCAACTTCATCTTGCCGTAAAACTTTGTCAAGGCTTCTTCATAAAAAGGTGCTTTCATATTCAATACTATAAAATCGGCGAAATGTGTACAAGACATTAACACTCTTGTTTAAGATTTTGTCTGATAATGAAACGTTTGGGCACTGTAAGTATGAACAAAAAAGGCGGACTAAAAGTTGTGTAAAGGAACAATCAGCTTATGAAATACGAGTACAAAGACTCCAGATTAGGGGCCATTTTGGGCTTCACCGAAGACATTAAAAAAGACCAAGAACGATTTTCCATTACAGCAAAGACCATAAAATTTTTATGGAACCGGAATGATTGTCCATTGACCATACAGATAGATGGAATGGATTTGGAGTTGATGCCCCATCAAATTGTAACGGTCACCTATCTGCAACACGTTTCCTATTCCGAAACACAATTGCCCCTTTCAGCTATCCTTTTTAACCGGGAATTTTATTGTGTATTTGATCATGACAGTGAGGTTTCCTGTAACGGCATTCTGTTTTTTGGAACCCAAGACATTCCAATTATCACCATTCCAAAAGAGCAGTTGGGCAAGTTCAACCTGCTGCACGATATGTTCATCGAAGAGTTTTCAACCCCGGATAATATCCAGGGCGACATGCTACAGATGCTCCTTAAAAGATTGATCATTATGAGCACACGCTTGGCCAAGGAGCAGCTCATCGTTAAAACGCTTGGGAATGATCAAATAGATACCATTCGGAGGTTTAATTTTTTGGTGGACTTACATTACAAGACCAAACGAAAGGTGAGTGATTATGCCGAAATGTTATACAAGTCCCCCAAAACGCTTTCCAATCTATTTTCCATTTACAACCAAAAATCGCCGCAACAGATCATTTTGGAGCGAATAACCTTGGAGGCAAAACGACTCATCAACTACACGGACAAGCAAAATCAGGAAATAGCGTATGAATTGGGCTTTAATGACCCCGCGCATTTTAGCCGATTTTTCAAGAAAATGACCCAGATGACCCCATCGGAGTACCGCGAAAACCTAGTTGTCACAGCCTAAGGGAAAAATCGTCAAGTCAACGGGAAACCCTTCCTAACACCCACCTTCTTTTTGGACGCATCTTTGCCCTGTAATTTAAAACAGACAAAAGATGAAACCTTTGGAAAAATCCATTTTCAATCTCATTGAGATATTTAGAACACCACAAAAGGTCCAGGCAAAAAGGGTGAATGCCTCAGAACATTGTGAACAAAAATACCATCACGATTTCTACTGTGATGCGGAGAAACCCTTTGTACAGACGTATTAATCCATTTATAACAATTCATTTTAAAATTTAGAATCATGAGCACAATCAATGTTCTTAAAAGAGAAGAAGTAAGTTCGGCCAATCAGGCTATTTTTGACAATTTGGAAAAGGCTTTGGGCTTTGTTCCCAACCTATATGCTACCTATGCGCATTCAGAAAATGCACTGGGTAACTATTTAAACTTTGCCAATGCCAAAACCTCCTTGAAAGCTAAGGAAAAAGAAGTGGTAAATTTGGCCGTTAGTCAGGTCAACAACTGTTTGTATTGTTTGTCTGCGCACACCGCCATTGGCAAAATGAACGGTTTTACAGACGAGCAGATTTTGGAACTAAGGGCAGGAAAAGCCTCTTTTGACCAAAAATTGGATGCTTTGGCACGTTTGGCCAAAAACATTACCAAGAACAGGGGCGCAACAGATGCCCAAGTGTTGGATAACTTCTTTGCAGCCGGTTGGACAAAGGAAAATTTGATTGACACCATTGTTTTGGTGGGAGATAAAACCATCTCAAACTATATCAACAACACTACGGAAATTCCTGTTGATTTTCCAGTGGCGCAGCCGTTGGAAACTATGGAAGCCTAGAACACTGCGGTGACAAAAAAGGCTCTTTCTGTTTTGGAAGGGCTTTTTTTATATCGGTTCAGAATCTGCAAAAAGAGCTGGAGCGATGTTTTTGGCCATATAAATGGGCCAATCGTTTTTAAAAAGATGACTTTCTGTAATGGCACTTTCGTACAGCAAGTAGAGTCCACCGGAAATTTTCTCAGTTTCCGCCCTTGAAATATTGGGGATATTTTCTCCTACAACCTCACCTAAGTATAAAAGCAGGTCTTTTTTTTGTTTTTGGATAACCTCTAGAATTTTTTTCTGCTTTGGTGAAATCTCACCCAGGGTTTTTTGACCCCAACACCCTTGAAAATTTTCCTCACGGTACATGTCTTGGAGCAAATCAAATAGGGCCAACAGCTGGTTTTTGCCACGTTTTCGTCGTCCTACATAGCCTTTTAAGGATTCCATAAAGGCATCATGGCGTTGTTCAAGATAGGCAACACAAATATCCTCTTTGGATTTAAAATGGCTATAAAGTGTGGCCTTGGCGATGTCACACTTTTCAATAATTTCATTGATGCCCGTAGAATTGTACCCATGCGTATAGAAAAGATTGCCGGCTGTGGTTATGATATGTAGGTGCAATTCAGGACGTTGCATAGCATAAATATGTCATAAAACTTTGGGGCTGTACACACAAAGTAACAAGAAATTATCTTATGACAATGCATAACGCAATTCAAAAATCAAATTTTAGCTGAACGGATACTGATTCTTTCTTGGTTTCTTCCTCTTTTTTTTCCGTATTGAGGTTGGCCAAAGAGATACCCAACAAACGCACGGAGTTTTGCAATTCTGATTGATAAAGCAGTTCCTTGGCTGTCTCTAGGATGAGTTCTTTATTGGCAATATAGTAAGGAAGTGTCTTGCTTCGGGTTTGGAGGGTAAAATCGCTGTATTTAATTTTTAAGGTGATGGTCTTTCCAGCAATCTTGGATTTTTGAAGTCTCCGTTCCAATTCATTGGCAATGTTTTCCAGTTTTTCCAACATAAAGATCTCACTACTTAAATTCTCAAAAAAAGTACGTTCCGCCCCCACTGATTTTGGGGTGCGATGCGGCTTAACCGCACTGTTGTGGACACCTCGAACAACGTAGTAATAGTACTTGCCACTTTTCCCAAAGTGTTCGTCCAAAAACGCAATGGATTTTTGTTTTAGCTCCTTCCCGGTAAAAATACCCAAGCGGTACATTTTTTCTGCTGTTACCTTACCTACGCCATAGAACTTTCTAATATCCAAATCTTCCAAAAACTGAATCACCTCCTCTGGGTTTACCGTTTTTTGCCCGTTGGGTTTGTTGAAGTCGCTCGCCACTTTGGCAATGAATTTATTGATGGAAATCCCGGCCGAAGCGGTTAACCCGGTCTTTTCCAATATTTTTTGACGGATTTCTTTGGCAATCAAGGTAGCTGATGGATTCCCTTTTTTGTTTTCCGTTACATCCAAATAGGCCTCATCCAAAGAAAGGGGTTCTACCAAATCGGTATACTCAAAAAAGATACTACGTATTTGTAATGAGACTTCCTTGTAACGATCAAATCGGGGTTTTACAAAGATTAAATCCGGACAGTTTCTTTGGGCAATATAGCCTGCCATGGCACTTTTTACGCCAAATTTTCGGGCTTCGTAACTGGCCGCGGAGACCACACCTCGCTTAGAGCCTCCACCCACAGCAATGGGTTTTCCCTTCAGCTCCGGGTTATCGTGCTGTTCCACGGAGGCATAAAAAGCGTCCATGTCTACATGAATGATTTTTCTTAAGGGAAAATCCAAGTCCATACTCAAATTTAGGGTATATTTAGTTTGATGGAACACTTGGAAATAGAACGAAAGTTTTTGGTGGTCTCGGACGCCTACAAACAGGAAGCCATATCTCAGGTACGCATAGCACAAGGTTTTTTAAACACCGACCCGGAACGAACAGTTAGGGTCCGAATAAAGGGAAATCAAGGTTTTTTAACGGTGAAGGGCCCCAGCAATTCGTCAGGTACAACTCGTTTTGAGTGGGAAACTGAAATCAACGTAACCGAAGCTACCAATCTAATCGACCTTTGCGAAGATGTAATTTTGGAAAAGGTAAGGTTTGAAGTTCCTTTGGGAAACCACTTTTTTGAGGTGGATGAGTTTTTAGGGGAAAACAAAGGTTTGGTCATTGCTGAAGTTGAACTCAAGCATGAAGATGAGGTTTTTGAAAAGCCCAAATGGCTAGGAGATGAGGTAACAGGGCAGCCCAAGTATTACAATTCCCAACTGAGTAAAAACCCATTTTTGCAATGGTAGGGGAGCCCAAAAAATGGCAAAGAAGCATCAATTTACTCAGCGCGGTTTCGGCCTGTATCGCCATTTACTTGGATTTCACAGGACATAATCTCTATCAGCTTTTTAAGCCGTTGACCACTATCCTAATCGTATCCCTATTGTTTTTCGCTCCAAAACAGGGGCATCCAAAGTTCAAATTGATAATGATGGGAGCCTTTGGATTTTGTCTTTTGGGGGATATCCTTTTGCTGAACCCAGCGTATTTTGTTTTTGGATTGGTCGCATTTTTATTGGCGCACGTTCTCTTTATTTTGGGATTCTTACAACACAAAGGTTTTCGGTTCCATTGGGTTTCCTTTGTGCTACTTTTCGCGATTGGAGGAGCTATTTTCTTTTGGCTCAAACCGAGTTTGGGAGATTTTATGCTACCAGTTCTGGTTTATGTTCTGGTGATAACTTCCATGGCATGGCAAGGCATTGGAATGTATTTAAGAGACAAGGGAAAAGCGTATTCATGGATTGCGTTGGCCGTTATACTGTTCATGCTTTCTGATACGCTATTGGCCATAAACAAGTTTAAAGCACCTTTTGTATATGCTAGCGTGCTCATTTTGGGAACGTATTGGCTGAGTATCGGACTGCTTGCCAACGCGACCTTTAAAATTGTTTGGGATAGTAAAGTTAACTCTGGCAATCAAGCTTGAATCAATCTAATTTTTTATCCAAAGCTAGAATCGTGTTCAACAATACATTGGCGCCGTTAGCCATATCTTCTGCCGAGGTGAATTCTTTTGGTGAATGACTGATGCCGCCCTTGCTCGGGACAAAGATCATGCCCGTTGGGGCAATTCGGGCCATATCCTGGGCATCGTGCCCTGCTCCACTGGGCATATATTTATAGGTAAGCCCTATCTCCTTTACGGAATTTTCAATCTCCTTGTAGACCAGAGGGTCGGTCAGGGCGGGGTCTGCCGTGGTATCCAAAGGATGAAACTCAATGGAAACATTGGAAGCATCAGCTATTTCTTGGGCTTTGGCCTTGATAGCTTGGAATACCTTTTCAATCACTTCCGAGGAAAGATCACGGATTTCCAAACTGGTCACCACCTTGCCTGGGATTACATTAGGTGCTCCCGGTTCGGCCTTAATTCGGCCCACGGTTCCTACTTGGGCTCCTTCAAAACTATTGGTGACTTCGTTTACGGCAACAATAAACTTGGCAGCGGCCAAGAGTGCATCTTGTCTTGCGTTCATAGGGGTAGTCCCAGCATGGTTGGCGAAACCGGTAAAGACCACATCCCACCATTTTAGCCCTACAATACCTTCTACAACGCCAATGTTGAGATTTTCTTTTTCCAAAATACCGCCTTGCTCAATATGAAGCTCCACAAAGGCGGCCATACTTCCTTTTTTTCGGATGGCGTCCTTGATGTGTGTAGTATCTCCACCCAAGCGCATAATACCTTCACCCATGGAATATCCTGTGGAATTAATTACTTTAAAGGCGGCTTTGGTCAAGTTCCCGGACATAGCTCGGCTACCCATTACACCCCCTTCTTCATTGGGAAAAATGATGACCTCCAATGGATGTTTGGTCTTGATGTTATGGTCATTTAAGGTTGCGATAACTTCTAAGGCTGCCATGGAACCCACACAACCATCATAATTTCCACCATTGGGCACGCGGTCTATATGGGAGCCAAAAGAGATTGGTTTTTTGGAAGCATCGCTTCCTTTTCGTTTTCCGATAATGTTTCCAGCAGCATCGATTATAACTTCCATTCCATAGTCTTTCATGGTCTGAACCACCCAGTTTCGCGCTTCAATATCGGCATCACTAAAAGCCACCCGTTCTGTTTCGCCGTTTTCTTGTAGTCCGAATTCCGCTAGGTCAAAAATGCGTTTTTCCAGACGGTCTTGATCCACTTTAATTTCTTTTTTTTGGGCAGTAAGGGAAATTGACACCAATAAAACGAATAGCGGAATAATGCGAAAAAACATGATTGAAGGTTTAGCGTGTTCTTTTCTAAGATAATCATTTGAGGTGAAAACCACCCAAAACCCTATGCATTCTCCGCAGCGGGCCTATCCAATTTTGGACTGATGAACTTGAGGTGGGCCCACTTTGTGGTCAATCCGTTGAATAAGGGTGGAAGCAGCCCCAAGGCGAATAACAAACCAGCAATCAAAAAAATGGTATAGCCCGAAGCGAAAAAAGTGCCACTGTTGAGCACCCCTAGAATGAGCATGGTTGAAAGGGGAAAGGAAAGTGCCAATATGGCAATACCAAAATCATTATTGAACGTTTTTTTCTTGGGCTTGTTTTCCAGTTCCAAACCATCCACCGCAGCAATATGGGCATAGGGCCAAAAACTACAGGCGCTCAATCCAAAAGCCATGGTGAGCAGGATTTCATTTTGAGCTTGAATACCTGTTATCATTATAAAAGTTCCGGAAATTAGCAGGACCAGACCTGCTCTAGTACACAAAAGTGAGAAGATCTGAAAAAACTGTTTTCTTTTGATTTTAACGGCTAATCCAATAAACAGTAAAACCAATGGAGTCATGATGAGGCTTAATTTCTCCAAGGTTTCACTTAAAAAGAAGGGCAGTGAATCCATGGTAAATCCGAAAACCAATAAGAGCAGTGCCACACCAATAAAAATGTTGACGGGTTCGGAAATCATGGCCTTGAGCATAGGTCCCAATTGAGCAGAACCTTTTTTACTTTGGTTGGATTGCAGCGCATAATGCCAATTCATGGCAACGAGGTAAAGGAAGAAAAGTACGAAGACTTTATTTCCCAAATCGGCCATTGCAGCCTTGGCCAAATAGTCCTCCCCTAAAAACTCAAGCACAAAGGGAAAGCAAGACAATCCGGGAGCCAAAGAGGGAATTAAAAGCTTGGCGGTACGATATTCTGGAGTCTTTTTACTGATTCCCATGAGAGGCAAAACCATGGGCATGGCCAAAAACAAGAGTAGGTTGAGCCCAAGGGCGAGGAGGGGCAAAACCAGTAAATGTAATTCTACTTTTATGCCTAAAAGGGCAATAAAAATAGTGGCCGGCAAGGCAAGGTTAAGGATGATTTTTTTGATGCCAGAAATCTCTTCCTTGGACTTAAACTTTACTTTAAGTAGAACTCCAATGAAGATAAAAAATAGAAATACAATGGTTTTTTGTAGGCTGATATCTATTATACTATATCAATACCTTATTGATGGCGTCGGTGAACAATTTCATTTCGTCCATAGTGCCCATACTTACCCGACACCATGTTTTATCCATGAACTCAAAGGCTCGGACACCGACTTTTAATTGGGTCATTTTGTCCAAAAATGCATTACCATCCATTTCGATGGGGAAAATGAGAAAACTGGTATGGGAAGGAACATAGGAAAAGCCCATTTGATCTAGACTTTGGTAGACATATTCCCTGCATTCTGCATTCAAGGTACGGGATGAATCGATGAACTCGGTGTCATCCATTGCAGCCATTGCGGCATATACTGATGGATAGGAAATTCCCATACCGCCACGGGTTATATTTTCAAGTTTTGCCAAGGTGGATTCTTGTGCTACGATATAACCTACACGCAGGCCAGCCATACCATGAATTTTCGAAAAAGTTCTTGCAATAATAACATCCTTCCCCTCATTGATCAAGGAAACCATACTCTTTTTTGCACCTTCATCCAAGAACCAGAGATAGGCTTCATCCACAAAAACAGGAACTTTTTCTGAAACCCTGGAACAGAAATCCACAAGTTCTTCATGGTCTGTCATAGTTCCTGTAGGGTTATTGGGATTACAGATATAAACCAGTTTTGTATCTGAATCCACAGCGGCCTCCATGGCCTTAAGGTCATGTGACCAATCATCTTTCAGGGGGACGGGCTTCCAGGTAGCACCTACAGACTCAGCCACTCGAATCAGGGACATATAAGCAGGATCAGCGGAAACCACGTTTCCACCGTCCATGAACAAAACCATGGCCGTTTTTTCCAAAAGGTCAGAAGACCCTGGCCCCATCATAATATTTTTGCTTTCCACACCTTCAAAGTCGGCTATCTTGTCAACGAGCTGAAACAATTCCTTCCAGGCATATCTGTTTCCTCCAGGTGCCGCATTTTTAAATGCCTCCAAAGCCATGGGAGATGGCCCATAGGGATTTTCATTTGCATTCAATTTGGCAGCCAAATCAGGGAACATGGAATCGGGCTTTGGTAAAAACTCTTTAAAAAATGGGCTATACACCGCATTTCCATTATTATCCAATTGCAAAGGAGCCCGCGGTGTTTCCGCAAGACCAATGTATGGCAAGGCGATGGCCCCACCCGCTGTGAGCATACTTTTGCGTAACCAATCCCTTCTGTTGATGTTAGTTGTTCCCATGATAGATGATGTTTTTAGTAGTGTTCTTAAAATTATGAGATTACAGGGCAAAAAGCAATACTAAAAACATAAAAATCAACACCTTAAAATATAGAATCCAAAAAATAGAGGTTTCTATTTTCTGATATTGTAAGCGTTGGAACGGAAGGATTAAAGAAAAGTTATTTTTCCAAGGTGCAAATCTGAAGATATTCCACGGTCATAATTCCGCGTAAACTGTTCACTACAATATGATCCAACAACTCCTGAATGCTATATTCTTCAAAAAGATTGGTGTTGGCGTAGACGATGTCTTCCATCCGATACAAAAAAAGCTTGCACATTAGCGCTACATTGACTTTTGGCCGTACTTGACCCAATTTTTGGGCTTTCTCCAGAAGGGGAAACACAATACGCCAAACTATATCTGAACGAAAATTAGCATAAGCCTTGGAGGCTTTTGGATAATATTTATTGAGTCCGTAAAAAAATGATGGACTGATTACCTGCAAGTGGGTCAAGCCCAATCTATAGATAAATACAATGGTATTTAAGGGATTTTTTTCATTGGGATTTTCACCGATATAGTTATCAATGCTTTCGCGGACATTTTGTAAAAGGTATAAAAGACTTTCCGTAACCAATTCTTCCTTGCTGTCGAAGTGCTTGTAAATGGTCTTTTTTGAGATACCAATACTATGGGCCAATTCGTCCATGGAAAAGCGCTTGCTCCCAAATTTGGTAAAATTGGTTATGGCAAATGCCAGTAAGTCTTCTCTGCTATCCACATTGCCGTTTTTTATCTCCATCCACCGCCCAAAGCGCGATACAATTCGACCATCGCATTCAACTGCCCATACTGTGAATCCACATAACTCAATTCAGAATTCAGGGCATTTTGTCTAGCCGTAAGTACTTCCAAATAATTGGCAAGACCATTGTTCAGCAATTCCTCTGAATAGTCCTCTGCCGTGGAATAAGCTTCCAATTCTTTGGAACGGGCTTCCAATTTTTGAGTTTCAGCATTATAGGTGTACAAGGCGTCTGAAACTTCCCTTCCTGCTGTGAGCAAGGCTTTTTTGTACGACAAAAGTGCTTGTTCCTGTTGTGCCTTGGCCACTTCCATTTGGGTACGCAGTCTTCTTCCATTAAGAATTGGTTGGGTGAGTGAACCCACCAGTTGGGAAAAGAGGGAGCTTGCATCCAACCAATTGTCGAACTCCAAACTTTGAAACCCACCTGCAGCTGTAAGACGCAATGAAGGATATAGACTGCTTTGGGCTACATTGGTCAGTTCAAAGGCGTTGATCAATCCGTATTCAGCTTGCATCACATCTGGACGATTTGCCAAGAGTAGGTAGGGAACACCAGTTTGCAAATCACTTTTGATGGATTGATTTTCTAAACTTCCGCGTTGTACTTCATGTGGAGGTTCACTCAGCAAAATGCAAAATGCATTTTCCAACAATTTAATGTTGTTTTCCAAATCAATGAGGATAATTTCAGTGGTATGCACTTGGGCTTCGGTCTGTTTTACGGCCACTTCGGTCACCTGACCTGCATCTTTAAGGGCAATTGTGGTTTCCAAGCTGCTTTTTCTCGCTTCCAAGGCTTGCTCTGCAATTTCCCGTTGTTTGTCCAAGGCCATCAATTGATAATAAGTGTTTGCAATGGCAGCCACCAAATCCGTTTTTACCGCTTGATGGGCAGCCACACTTTGCAGGTAAGACGCCCCCGAAGCGCGCTTGTTGCTTCTAATCTTGCCCCAGACATCAGCCTCCCAAGAAAGGGCACCAGAGAGTTCGTATTGTTCCAAGGCACTGGTAAAAAAGCTACCAAATTGGCTGTTTCTTGAGTTTTTGGTACGGGTAAAACTTGCCGTTCCACTTAAGGTTGGGAAATACCCAGCCTTTCCCTGTTTTACATAAGCTTCGGCAGCTGTAACGCTCTGGAGGGCAATTCGGATGTCCAAGTTGTTTTCCAGTCCCTGCTCAATGTAGGATTTCAGCTGTTCGTCATTAAACAGGTCCCGCCACGAAACATTGGCCATGGAGACACTATCTTGGGGTAGATTGTCCGTACGGTATAAACTTTCTGTTTCCACTTCGGGCCGATCATAGTTTTTAGCCACAAAGCAGGACTGTAACAACAAAGGTGCTGAGAGCAACAAAATGAATTTATATATGGGTTGAATTTTCATGGGTAATCTACTTTGTTCGGTCAATGAATGATTAGGCATTACTTTCTTCAATGGTTACTTCCGGTTTTCCTGAAATGCGTTCTTGAAGGGCTTGAAAGACCACAAATAGCACGGGTATCACAAACACTCCAAAAATAGTTCCGATAAACATACCTCCAACGGCACTCAGCCCAATGGACTGGTTTCCAATGGCGCCGATTCCAGAGGACAGGGCCAATGGCATCAAACCAAAGATGAAGGCAAAAGAAGTCATCAAGATGGGTCGAAGCCTTGCCCGGGCACCATCCGCAGCAGCCTCAAATAATGATAATCCGGCTCTCCTTCTTTGCAAGGCAAACTCCACAATCAAAATGGCATTTTTGGCCAATAGTCCAATCAACATGATCAATGCAATCTGGAAATAGATGTTGTTCTGCAACCCTGCTAGATTTATAAAAAGAATGGCGCCTGCAAGTCCAATTGGTAATGAAAGCAGTACCGAAAGGGGCACAATGTAACTTTCATACTGCGCACTGAGCAAGAAGTACACAAAAACAAGGCTCAAAATAAAAATAAGCACGGTCTGTGAACTGGCATTGCTTTCCTCTCGGGTAAGTCCAGAATAGTCATAGCTATAGGAATTGGGCAATACTTGCGCAGCCACTTCCTCAATGGCATTTATGGCATCCCCGGTACTGTACCCAGGGTTGGGCACACCACTTATTTTTACTGAACTCAACAGGTTGAACCGTTCCACTACCTCGGGACCATAAATCTTTTTCAGATTTACGAATTGGCTTACAGCAACGGATTCATCATCCTCGTTTCGCACATAAATATGGTTCAAGGAATTTTCGTTGGCACGATCTTCTGGCTTAGCTTGGATCATGACACGGTATTGTTTTCCAAACTTGTTGAAATCCGTGGCATAAATTCCTCCATAATAGCCTTGGAGAGCATTGAACACATCGGTGGCAGAGAAACCGGCCATTTTTATTTTTTCTATATCGATTTCCAAATCGTATTGTGGAAATCCAGGATCAAATTGGGAAATGGCATATTGAATTTCGGGTCGTGCATTCAAAGCTCCCAAGAACTGATTTTTCACATCATTGATGGCCAACCAATCATCAGTCCCTTTGTTTTGCAATTGTACTTCAAACCCGGAATTGGTTCCGAAACCTTGAATACTGGGCGGCGTAAAGTAAATGATCTGAGCATCCTTAAATTGTCCTGAAGTGGCTCTTAGCCTTTGCATAGTGGCATTCACGGATAGCGAATCGGCTTCCCGTTCGCTCCAGTCCTTCAATTTCATAATGGAAAAGGCATAGGAGCCGGCACTTACCCGGTTCAGCAAACTGAACCCGGCCACACTCATTCGAGCTTCCACAATGTCCATGGATTCATAGATAGAATCTAACTGCATGATGGTTTCTTCGGTCTTTTCAATGGTGGTTCCGGGAGGCATGCTTACATTGACAAAAATGATACCCCGGTCCTCATCTGGAACAAACCCTGCAGGGGTGGTCCTAAAAAGAATAATGGCCAATACGCTAAACCCGATCAACATGGCCACCGTGACCCACTTTCGTTTCACCAAAGTTCCCACGGTATTGGTGTATTTGTTGGTGATGGCCATAAAGCCAACATTGAAGGCTCTGAAAAAGCGTTTCAACAATCCTGATTTATGGTTTTTATCGGGGTCGTGTGGTTTTAGAAATAACGCGGCCAAGGCAGGACTCAACGTTAAAGCATTTACTGCTGAAATTAGGATGGCCACGGCCAGTGTAATACCAAACTGTTGGTAAAATACCCCTGAAGACCCCTGAATAAAGGATACGGGAATAAACACGGCAGACATCACCAATGTTATGGAAATGATGGCCCCGGATATTTCGCTCATGGCCGTTTTTGTAGCCGTTTTAGCCGAATCACCACCTTGTTCCAACTTGGCATGGACAGCTTCCACCACAACAATGGCATCGTCCACCACAATACCAATGGCCAAGATCATGGCGAAAAGGGTCAACATATTGATGGAATAGCCAAACAGTTGCAGGAAGAAAAAGGTTCCGATAATGGCCACGGGTACGGCTATGGCCGGAATTAAAGTGGACCTAAAGTCCTGTAGAAATAGGAACACCACAATGAATACCAAAATAAACGCCTCAATCAGGGTTTGCACTACGTGATCAATGGAAGCATCCAAAAAATCCTTGGTGTTAAAGGGGATGACATAGTCCAGTCCTTTGGGAAAATCTGCTTTACTTTCCACCAAGATTTGTTCGACTTCATCAATGATTTCCTTCGCATTAGATCCCGCGGTCTGGTATACACCTACGGCTACACCGGGATTTCCCATCCCTGAGTTTTTTCGAACGTAACTGAAAGCACCCAATTCGATTTCTGCAACATCCTTTAGGCGAAGAAAACCTCCATTGTCTGTTGTTTTTAGAATGATGTTTTCATATTCCTCCACCTCGGAAAGTCGCCCCTTGTATTTCATCACATACTCAAAGATGCCTTCCGCATTTTCCCCGATCTTTCCGGTAGCCGCCTCACGGTTCTGCTCCCTTAAGGCAGCCTGTATATCGGCCGGTACCAAATTGTAGGCTGCCATTTTATCGGGAGAGATCCATATTCGCATGGAATAATCTTTGGCGCCAAAAACGTTCACGTTTCCAACACCTTTAATCCGCTGTAAACGGGGAACCAAATTGATTTTGGCATAGTTTTCTACAAAGGTGCCATCGTAATTCTCATTTTCGGAGAAGATGGAGAAGAAAAGGAGGGCACTGTTCTGTGCTTTTTGGGTGTTTACCCCAGTCTGGATTACTTCTTGGGGCAAAAGGCTATTGGCCCTGGCCACTCGGTTTTGTACGTTTACTGCAGCAATATCTGGGTCAACCCCAAGTTCAAAGAAGACACTGATGCTTGCCGCACCATCGTTACTTGCGGATGAGGTCATGTAGGTCATGCCTTCAACACCATTGATTTGTTCTTCCAAAGGAACCACCACACTTTTTAATACGGTTTCGGCGTTTGCCCCAGTATAGTTGGCGGTAACCTGAACGGTTGGTGGCGCAATCTCTGGGTATTGTTCTACGGGCAAAGTGGTAAGTCCCAAAATACCAAGAATCACAATGATAACTGATATCACAGTGGAAAGTACGGGACGATCTATAAATTTTTGGAACATATAGTTTTTCTAAAATGTTGGCAGTAATTTTTTATTGGACAGGGTTGATGGTCTGTCCATCCCTAAGTTTTGAAACTCCTTCAGAGACAATGGTGGTTCCTTGGTCAAAACCATCGGCCACGATAAACTCTGAATCCGTTTGGGCCACAATGTTCAAAGGCATTGTTGATACGGAATCTCCTTCTTTTAATACATAGACCATCTTGCTTCCTTGAAGGTCAACGGTGGCAAATTGGGGAATTACCCAAACGTCTTCGTAGGTCGATGGAATTTTTATTTTTCCCGTACTTCCCGAGGTCAACAGGGTATTTGGATTTTCAAAATCGGCCCTTAAAGTCACACTTCCGGTTGTACCATTGATGAGGTTGTTGATCATGGCAATTTTACCTTTCTGCGGATAGGTTTCTCCATTGATCATGACCAACTCCACCTCGGGGCTTACATCAGCAGTAACAGAGCCATTTTCCGAAACCATTTGTTTTTTCATTTCAAGAAGTTCTTTCTCGTTCATGGAAAAATAGGCACGTACTTGGCTGATATCGGAAACCATTGTTAAAGGTTTGGACATGGTGGCACTTACCAAAGCGCCTTCTTTGTAGGGAATCTCACCAATGTATCCATCTACCGGGCTCGCAATGTGGGAATATCCAATATTTGCCGTAATGCTTTGGTAATTGCTCTTGGCCTGTTGCAATTGAGCTTTGGCGGTCTCCAATTGCACATTGCTGATAATGCCTTTTTCTACCAAGGGGACCAGTTTGTCCACTTCAACTTGGGCCACGTTTACGGCAGACTTGGCCGCTTTGGCATCTTGGGTCAAGGTTTGGGTTTCCAACTTAAAAAGCAACTGACCTTTTTTGACCTTTTGACCTTCTTCTACATAAATGTGCTGCACAAAACCAGATACTTTGGGCCTTATTTCCACATTTTGCTTTCCTTCCAGGGTGGTGGGGTAGGTATTGTACACCGTGATGTCCTGTTTTTTAAGATTCAACACCTTTAAAGCGGGCGGAGGTGGTGTACTTGCTTGCTGCTGGGTCTTGTTTCCGCAAGAGAGCAATAGAAATGTGATTGTTATTGCTATAGTCGTTTTGATTGTTTTCATGTTGGTACTGAAGATGTTATAGTTGTAGGGTTTTATAAACGGTTTGGCAATCATGTTCTTGTAATCAAAGATGTTCTTGATATTTTTCTATCTGTTCTTTTAAAAGCACTTCATGTTTGGTGATGTAATCCAAGTATACGCTGGTTTTGGCCTTGCTATCTTCATATTTTTTAGGGCTGTTGTTTTTAAAATAATTCTGGACCAAGGCGAAGATTTCCTTTTCTTTTTCAATACGCTTTAGATTTTCCTCCAATTTGGAAAGAAAGAATGTCTTGCGTTCGGCAAGGGTAAAATAGCGCCTGCGGTCACCGGGTTTTGTGAAGTAGGTGACAATGCCCATGTTCAACAGCAGATTTAGTGATGTGGATATGGAACTTTTACTGGCACCTCTTTTTTCCAGACAGTCATCAAAAGTTAGCCCATCTTCATTGGTCAAGACCAAAATGGCATAAATCCGAGCTGCAAGTGGTGGCAGATTGTTCTCAACCTCAAGATGGACCCCCAAGGTTTCTATCAACTCATCTTTGGTTTTTTCCATAGTAAACCGAATTTGAAAGTGCAAAAGTAGTGTTGGTTCGGTATTTACAAAACTAAGCGAACTTAAACTTGTGTTAAAACTTAGTGCTAGTTTTTAAAAATGAAAAAATAGAAGGTCAAAAGGCCTAAAATGCGCTTTTGAATTGTTCCAAAAAGCGGACATCATTTTCGCTCAACAAGCGAATATCTGAAATTTGATTGAGGAGCAGGGCAATACGGTCTATTCCCATGCCAAAGGCAAAGCCAGAGTAGACATCGGGGTCAATTCCACAGTTCTTCAAGACATTGGGGTCTACCATTCCGCAGCCCATAATTTCCAACCAACCCGTTCCCTTGGTCATGCGGTAGTCGGTTTCGGTTTCCAGTCCCCAATACACATCAACCTCGGCGCTGGGTTCCGTAAACGGGAAATAGGACGGGCGCAATCTAATCTTTGATTTTCCGAACATTTCGGAAGTGAAATACTGCAGTGTCTGCTTCAAATCAGCGAAAGACACGTTCTTGTCCACATAAAGACCTTCCACCTGGTGGAAAAAACAGTGCGAGCGGGCAGAGATAGCTTCGTTCCGATAAACCCTTCCGGGAGAAATGGTACGGATGGGCGGTTTATGGCTTTCCATGTAGCGCACTTGTACCGATGAGGTATGTGTCCGAAGTAAAATATCCGGGTCTGTTTGAATAAAGAAAGTGTCCTGCATATCCCGTGCAGGATGGTATTCTGGAAGGTTCAGTGCCGTGAAATTATGCCAATCGTCTTCAATTTCGGGTCCTTCTGAAACATTGAACCCTATTCTTGAGAAAATATCGATGATTTGATTTTTAACAATGGATATGGGATGCCGAGCTCCCAAGGCAATGGGCTCACCGGGACGGGTAAGATCACCATATTTGCCTTTGGCCTCCACTTGGTTTTCAAGTGCGGTTTTTAGTGCATTTACTTTATCCGTTGCGGCATTTTTCAATTGATTGACTACCTGACCGAACTCTTTCTTTTCTTCATTGGGCACGTTTTTGAACTCAGCAAAAAAGCCGTTCAAAAGTCCCTTTTTTCCCAAATACTTGATTCGGAAAGCTTCAATTTCATCTTTTGAGGTTGAGGTGAATTTCTCCACTTCAGCCAAATGCTCCTTAATGGTATCAATCATGTTTGATGGCTGTATTGGCGGACAAATTTAGCAAATTGTCCTTGAATATGTAGGCAATAAGAAAATGTACTGCAACACCACCAAAAAAATGCCATAACCAATGGGTGCCCATGGGAAAGAAAGTCTGGGTAAGATCAATGCTTCTGAAGAAAATCGCAATTCCAAAAATTGCAAAGGAAAGGATGACCAAAACTAGATTTCCCCCCTGGGTTCTTACCAAATACCAAACCAAGGGAAGCAAAATGGTTATTGCTGTGATAATGTAGCCCAAAGAAATTCGCCACGAGCTGGGAATGGGAAGAATTCGTAACAAGAAAGATGCTCCCAAAAGCAGAACAATCAAAAGTGCACGCCCCCACCAAACTTGTACCAATTTAAAGGTAAAGTAGATGACCAATGCCGCACATAAAAGCATAATGGGCATCCAGTCCAGTTTAAGCCAGAATTCATGGCTACGAGTGGCATGGTAAATTGTGCCTCCAACATAGCTTATGGCAATTACAGGGAGCACCCATGCCAAGAAAAGGTGTTGTTTGGGATTTTTATAGATTTTGGTTCCCCAATACACCAAAAGGACCAAAAAAACAAGGTTACTGTAGGTATTGAAGGGCTCCACAGGCAACCTACCTTCAACCGTTTCCAAATAAATGGGTCCTGAATCGTTAGGAAATCTTAGGAAGGACATGTTAAGAATAGGTTTGTTTGGCTATGATTCGGGTTTATTATTGTCACCTATCCAGGCCATACAAGATTTGAAATTTTCAAAGATATGTTCATGGGGGATGAGATCGGGGATAATATCAATACGCTCCATCATATATTTGGGTTGGTCCAAAATATTGACCAAAAGCACAGTGATGTCTTTTCGCAAAAGATCTTGCAGTACATCTTCCATGGCATACAATCCAGATTGGTCCATATACTGCATTCTTCCCATTCGGATGACTACGGTTGAAGCGTTATGGGGAATTTGGGAGGCCAACTGCTGAAACTCATTGGTAGAGCCAAAAAACAAGGGGCCTTTAATATGTTTTATAAAAACTTCTTCCTTGATTTTGGCCGGAAGATTTTTTTCATCGGACCATGCTTCTTCGCGCAGGGGTTTAACATCGGATCTTTGTGCGGTAAGGTCCCCAATTTTTTTCATGAACATTAAGGAGGCGATCACCAAGCCAATTCCAACGGCATAAACAAGGTTCCATACTGAAGAAAGCACCATCACAACCAACATAATAATCACTTCTGAACTCAGCTTTAATGGTCCCAGTTTTATGTCTTTGGGAAGATGGGGAATCGCTTTTAATCCCCTATAATCCATTACCCCGATACCCACTGTCACCAAGATACCAGCCAAAACTGCAGCGGGAATTTGGGATGCCACCGGCCCAAGGGCCAATAAAATGATAAGGAGTAGGACACCAGCGATCATACCGGATAGTTTTGTTTTGCCTCCCGAATTAATGTTGACCACGGTTCTGATGGTGGCCCCCGCTCCGGGAAGGCCTCCAAAAACGGCAGCAATACTGTTTCCAATGCCTTGCCCCACCAATTCTTTATTGGGTTTGTGCTTGGTTTGGGTCATGTTATCGGCTACCACTGAGGTAAGCAAGGAGTCAATGGCTCCGAGCAAGGCCAAGGTAAGAGCCGTAAAAATATAGGGGGTAATTGAGCTAAGCTGAAAGCCAGTGAAGATTTCCAAATTGGGAATGGGCAATCCACTTGGAATCTGCTCAATAGGGCGATACTCCAATCCAAATCCAAAAGCGGCTCCAGAAACAACAATAAGGGCCACTAAAGTACTGGGAACAGCTGTGGTAATGCGTTTAAAACCATAAATGATAAGAATGGTGGCCAAAGCAAGTCCAAGTTCCAACCAGTTTATATTCATTAGGGCACGGGGCAGCACTCTAAATGTGCCAACAACCCCAGAAGCATCCTTGGCCGCCAAGGTACTGGCTTCCTTTTGCATGTCAGCTGAAGTAATATTTTTGGCTCTTCTAATGGTCTCCTCAAAATTCTCCAAAACCAGAATGCCTTCGCCAGCTTCTTCTTGGAGTATATTCTCTAAGATTCTTTCCTCTGCCTCGGGCATAAACTGGTCTACATATGTGTCATCTTCCTTGGGGTAATAGCCTACGGCGGGCAGTATTTGTGTGACTAAAATGATGACTCCAATGGCGGTCATGAATCCGGAGACCACGGGGTATGGAATGTACTTAATATATTTTCCCAAGCCGATGAGCCCGAGACCTATTTGCATAAGTCCAGCCAAAAGAAAAATTGTTAGGATAGCTGGTAGGGCTTGGTTGATGTCCCCATCATTTATGGCCACTATTCCCGCAATAACCACCATACTTACGGCAGTCATAGGTGCCGTGGGGCCAGAAATTTGAGTATTGGTGCCTCCAAAAAGGGCTGCAAAAAAACTTATGAAAATAGCGCCATATAAACCGGCACTGGGGCCAAGTCCGGAGCTTACCCCAAAAGCAAGTGCTAAAGGTAATGCCACGATTCCTGCGGTAATGCCTCCAAATAAATCTCCCTTTAAATGTTTAAACATTGGATTGGTTTCGGTTGTGTAGTTTGAAGATACTAATTTTACCATACAAAAGGGCCGATGATCTTAAGATCATCGGCCCTTTCAATGGATTGTTAAAAAAGAGGCTACAAAAATGTCACTTTACCATCCGAGATGTCGTACATGGCACCCACAATGGCAATTTCTCCATTGTCCTCCATCTCTTTTAGGACCTCACTTCTTTTCCGGATATCCGCTATGGCCATTTCAACGTTTTTAATGGCGACGGCATCCACAAAATCAAGGTTCTTGGATGTTCTCAAAGCTTCATCTGCTGGTTCTGGAACAGCTGCAACTGCAGGCTCAATCTTATTGATGAGTTTGGTAAGGTTGCCCAGGCGTGCATGGTCACAAGCGCCTTTTATGGCACCACAACTGGTATGGCCTAGAACAACAATTGCCTTGGTTCCGGCCAATTTACAGCCAAACTCCATACTGCCCAAAATATCCTCGTTTATAAAATTACCCGCAATCCTTACACTAAAAATGTCTCCAAGGCCTTGATCAAAAACCAATTCAGCGGAGACTCTGGAATCAATACAACTTAGAATGGTCGCAAATGGAAATTGGCCATCTTTAGTATCATTTACTTGCTCTAAAAGATTTCTGTTGGCCTTTAAATTCTGTTGAAAACGCTCATTGCCCTCCTTCAAAAACTGGAGCGCTTTTTGGGGCGTCATGGTGGCTTGTGTTTCTTTGGTGTGTGCTTTCATATCAATATTTTATGCCGATTTTTTCGGTCTTAGATTAAAAAATTCTATATAACTCGGGGGGTTTTCAACCTCCCCTCTCTCAGAAATAAGTTTTATATCAATATTCCTACTTTTGGCCTTGCTTGAAAAATCTTCCAAGATTTCTACAATATCATTGTCCAAATATCTGGTCTTTCGAACATCCAATTCAAGATAGGAGTTTTCTGGTATACGATCAAGCTCCTTCAAGATCGCTCCCTTGTTGAAGAAAGTTACTTCTTCGGCCAAGGTCATTTTTATTTTGTGTGCTCCATTGCTTTTATCTTCAATATGGAGAAAGTGGGAGTTTTGATAGCTTTTGATCAAGATGACCACAATACCAACACCCAATCCTAACCCAATTCCTATCAATAAATCAGTGAACACAATGCCCACTACAGTCACCACAAAAGGGACAAACTGTTTCCAACCAGCATCGTACATGGTCTTGAACAAACTTGGTTTGGCCAATTTAAAACCTACAATAAATAGAATCGCCGCCAAAACGGATAATGGTATCATATTAAGTAATGTTGGAATCAACATAACAGATGCCAACAAGAAAAAGCCATGGATAATGGCGGAAGCTTTGGTTTTACCTCCAGACTGTATGTTGGCTGAACTACGCACAATAACCTGGGTTACGGGCAAACCACCAACCAAACCGGAGAAGGTGTTCCCCACCCCTTGGGCCAATAACTCCCTATTGGTAGGGGTTACTCGTTTTTCGGGATCTAATTTATCAGTGGCCTCAACACACAATAGGGTTTCCAAACTGGCTACCAATGCAACGGTAAAGGCAGTGATCCAAACCTCTGGATTTGAAATGGCCGAGAAATTGGGAAAACTCAACAAGCCGGCAAAAGATTCAAGGCTATCGGGAACGGGAACACTTACCAAATGCTCTTTTGAAATAGCCCACGAAGGGTTGTCTTGGGTAATTACAAAATAAACAATTCCCAATACCACAGCTACTAAGGGACCTTGTATCAGCTGAAATATTTTTGCTTTTTTACTCAAGACCCTGTCCCATAAAATAAGGATGGCCAATGCTATCACAGCAATTATGGTGGCCCCAGGGCTAATAAAATTAATGGAATTAATAATTTCACTAAAGGTGTTTTCACCATCTACTTGAAAGAATGCAAAATCTCCTTCAGGATCGGAGTCATAGCCGAAAAAGTGGGGAATTTGTTTTAGAATGATGATAATCCCAATTCCGGTAAGCATTCCTTTGATCACCGAGGAGGGAAAGTAATAGGCAATTACCCCGGCTTTTAGCAATCCGAAGATAATTTGGATGATTCCACCCAAAACTACGGCCACCAGGAAATTTTGATAACCCCCCAGGGTGCCGATTGCTGTCAATACTATAGCGGCAAGTCCTGCGGCCGGTCCGCTTACCCCAATTTGGGAACCACTGAGTGAACCTACCACAATACCCCCTATAATACCGGCAATAAGTCCGGAAAATAGAGGAGCGCCACTGGCCAGGGCAATACCCAAACAAAGGGGAAGTGCCACAAAAAAGACCACAATACTGGCAGGCAAGTCGTTTTTAATATACTTGAACATAATAATTAGTTAGTTGTGCCTTCAAGTGTAAGATTGTTTGAAGACGGTTAGAAATTGATTCAAATGTTTGGGAAGTATTAAATCAATCTCCTGGGGGGAGGGTCAAGTATCTCAACGGTATATTCCAATACGGGGAATAAATATCCGGCCGTTGTATAATGTTTATCTTGAGCAAGAAAGTCCGAAGAAACGGCAAAGTAATTTTTGATGAAGAAATCCTTTTCATCAAATTTTTTCTCTGACTCTTCTTTTTTGCTGCTTTTTTCTTCTTCCGCGGACAAAACAAGGGTTTTACTAAATTCCTTGTCCAAAAATGGTATAAGGGGTGAGGCCAATAAGGAGAATATCAGCAACACAGAAACAAAAGGAAATGCAATTGTTCTTAACACACGGTACCGTTTTGCGTAAAAATAAGAGGGAAGACCATTACTTTTTGTTAAATAAGTTTTAAAAATCCTTTAACAACTTAATATTATCGGTCAACAACCATCCAGTTTGGCCGTCTGCTATCCTTATTTTACTCCAATCGTCCAAATGGTCCATAACGTTAACTTTGGTGCCTTCATGTAAGGTAAAAACATTTTCGCTATTGTAATTGGGTTCGGAGGAAACCTGAACTTCCTTACTAAAAACTATGGCAGGGTTATCGTTTTTAAACCCTTGGAATTGTAGGTAGGCCATTAATACACATACCACCGCCAAAGCCAGTGAAAAGATACTGGTTACAAAAGCTATTCGTTTTTGATTGGCATATCGGAGAAAAAAATATGCTAAATAGGCTAGTACGAACAAAAAGATGAGGGTAACTGCCAAATAGGCCCATTGGTCAAAAGAAAAAAGGTTCACTACCGTATTGTAGATTTGGGAGATTTCGGTTTTTGGCATTTCTTCAATGGCATCCAATCGCATATTCTGGGCATATCCTAAATTATTGATGATCTCACTGTCAGTGGGGTCCAACAACAACGCTTTTTCGTAATAGTAAATACTGGGGCCTATGGCATTCTGTTTGTAGTAGCAATTTCCAAGATTAAAATAAAGTTGTGCCGAATGTTCACCGTTTTCCAGGATTTGCTTGTAATTCTCTATGGCCTTGGAATATTCTCCTTTATTGTAATGCTCTGTGGCTTGGTCAAATAGGCTCTCGTTTTGGGAAAACCCCAAGGAAAATGAAAAGAGACCTAATACAACAATCAACTTTTTTAGATTCATAATTGCTTGTCCAAATTAGAGATTACTTCGCTGGCCTTGTCATAATCATTTTGCATTTGCACATCAGAAAATGGGCTGTAACGTGCCATTTCGCAACTTTTTAGCAAAGCAATAAAACCTTCCACATCTTTTGTGTCAATTTTTTTGTCCTGTAAAATGGATGTGATTTTCTCTTTACTGAACTCTGAGGTTTCAATTTTTAGTTTGGCCTTTAGATAATTGTGCAGACCCTTTTCCAACGCCACATAAAAGGCCTCTTTGTTGCCCAGTTCCTTTTTAGCGGTGGATAGGTATTTTTTGGCCAGTTTGTTGGCTTGTTTCACCTTGTTACCTTCCACATCACGGGCAATGGCTTCTCTTTTCTTAAAGGAAAAAATAGCGATTGGAATCAACAGTAAAGGAGCAAACAGGAGCAAATAAAAGGTGTTGGAACCAAAGAAATAATTTACACCAATGGGGCTAAGGTTAGGGCTCAGCTTTATAAAGTGGAATTGTTTTCCGGTGGGCACTACCAATTGCTGATTTGATGGCGTTCCCGTAATAGCGTTGGAAGAGGCACTGGTTGGCCCTTCCAATACCTCAATATTGATTTCCTCGGAGTTTAGGGTCACATATTTCCCGGTATTCGGATTGAAATAACTGAAGGGAATGCTGGGGATGGGATATTTCCCCCTGAATGAAGGCACAATCGTATAGTTGTTGCTCACCTTGCCCTCCATACCAGAGGTATACGTTTGAATATTTTCTTCGTATTCGGGTTCATATACCTCAAGGGAGCTGGGAAGTTCCGGTTCTGGAAGCTGGAAGAGCTTTAGGTTTCCTTTTCCCGAAACCTCAACCACAGCCTGAAGCGATTCCGAAGCATTCAATTGGGTCTTGCTGGCAGTAACAGAGAATTCAAAATCACCAACAGCACCGCCAAAATTGGCCGGTTTTCCACTCTCAGGCAGTTGTTTTACGTTGATGGTCCTTCTACCTGCAGATACCGTTTTACTGGTCTGTGTATAGATTCGACCTCCAAAAAAGTCCCGACGATTGGTGGGTACGTCCACAAAAATTTCCAGGGAAAGAGGCTCAATTTCCAACTGCCCCGCCTTTTGCGGATAAAGTACCATTCTTTTTAAGATGACATATCTGTAGGGCTTGCCTTCGTAAGTGCCATTTTGGGCCGTATGCTTGGTCACTGGAATCTCTTGGCTCCAAAAATTATTGTATTTGGGATTGTCCAACGGTCTGTAATTGGTAACACTGATGTTAGGACTCACATACAGCTTATAAATGACGGTGACTGCCTCATTGAGGTATGGATTTCCTTTGGAAACTTCCGCTACTAAATGAAGACTCTCATCCGCAACATCGTCCACCGTTTTTTGGTCACTGGGCTTGTCCACAGCGGCGGTCACCTCCACAGTTTTAGAAAGGGTTTTATAGGTTTCCCCACCAATTTCTATGGTAGCTTGATTTATGGTAAAATTACCCCTTGCCGTAGGCACCAAAATATAGGAATAGGTTTTGGAGAAGGTACGCTTTCCATTGATCCATGAGGAACTGATGGATTGTGAAGGTCCCATGACCACCTTAAATCCTTCAAAGGGAGGTGGGGTAAAATTGTCCCCGTCTTTGTTCATGGTAAATTCTACCCGGAGCCGCTCGTTAATGCCCAGTTTTTCCTTGCTGAGGTTCATCTCAAAGGAAACCTCATCATCTTGGGCATGGGAAGAGTGGGCCACAAAAAAAATCGCAGCTAAAAACAACGCTATTTTGCCCCTCAACCTGTGCATTACCAGTCTTTTTCGTTTCTAATTTTTTTGCCCTTTACTTTCATGGCCTCCATTTTTTCCTGCACCTTCTTCTCTTCGTTTTGCATGGCCTCTAGTAGATTCTGTATTTGCTGTTTGGAGAGCTGATTAGGTCGTGGTTTTTGCTCCTGTTCCTGTTCTTCAGGTTGATCTCCTTGATTGGGTTTCTTCTCCTGTTCTTTTTTCTCGTCTCCGTCTCCTTTTTGGTTTTCTTCAGGCTTATCCTCCCCATTCTCACCTTCATCACCCTTATCCTTGTTCTCGTCCTCGTTTTGTTTTCCCTCGTCCTGCTTGTCGTTGTCCCCTTCGTTGTTTTGGTCTTGGTTCTGGTCTTTGTCTTGATCTTGCTGATCCTGATTGTCCTTATTATCTTGGTTCTGGTCGTTCTTTTGCTCGTCTTGTTGCTTTTCCAGCATTTTCTTGGCCAGTGCTAGATTATACCGGGTCTCATCATCATTGGGGTTACTGCGCAAAGCCTCCTTATAGGCTTCCACAGCTTTTTCATATTCCTTGTTTTTCATGAAGACGTTGCCCATATTGTGGAAGGCCTTGTGCTTTGTAGGTTTTTCCTCTGCAGATTCACCTGCCTGTTTGTATCGCCCAAAAGCTTCTCCATAACTTTCCCGGTTGTAGTAAGCATTTCCCAGATTAAAAGGGGCGATCACATTTTCTTTGCTTTTTGATATAGCTCTTCTTAAAACGGCTTCTGCCGTTATAAAATCGTTAGCGGTAAGTTCTTCATTGGCCTCGTAAGTGAGATTTGTGGAAGTCCTTAATGCTTTTTCAGCCTCTTTGTCCACAATTTCGTCTTGTGCATAGGTAATTCCCACACAGCATAAAAGGCCGAACAGCAATCTTGTCTTATTCATCATCATGCTCATTAAAAAGATTCAGTTTTTTCAACCATTGTGTTTTTCGGTCCAAGAGGAAGATATCCAAAAATAAAAATAAAAAGCCTGCAGCGAGAAACCATTGAAATTGATCTTTGTACTCGGCAAACTGCTTGGCTTCAAATTCCGTTTTGTCCATTTGGTTCAATAAGTCTTTGATGTATTCCACTGCCTGTTCGGTATTGGAACCATCAATATACTCTCCATTTCCTCTATTGGCAACCTCTGATAAAATGGCTTCGTTCAATTTGGTGATGACCACCTCTCCTTGGTTGTCTTTCTTTAAACTTTCCACCACCCCATTTCTTTTGATGGGAATTGGGGCTCCCTTGGCTTTTCCAACGCCAATGGTGAAGACCCGGATTCCATTTTGTGTGGCATTGTCCACCGCATTCACCGTGTTATCTTCGGAATGATCTTCCCCATCCGAAACAATGAAAAGCACCCGATTGGTCTGCTCGGTATCATCATAATAGGTGCTGGCCAAGTCGATGGCAGCATCAATGGCGGTACCTTGCGAGGACAACATATCGGTGTTCATGCTCTGCAGGAACATTTTAGCCGCCCCATAATCCGTGGTGATGGGCAATTGGGGATACGCCTGCCCAGCGTAGGCAATGATCCCGATTCTATCACTTGCCAATTGGTTGATGATTTCAGAAACCAATCGTTTGGCTTTTTCCAACCGGTTTGGAGCAATGTCCTCGGCCAACATACTTTTTGAAACATCCACAGCGAAGACAATGTCGACCCCTTCGCGCTTAACGGTTTCCAGTTTCGTGCCTATTTTTGGGTTCACCAATCCCAAAATGAGAAATGAAAGTCCGGCCAAGAGGAAAATCAGCTTTAAGGCCGATTTAAAACTCGACTTGTTCGGGGCCAATCGCTTCAACAAATTGGTATCCGCAAACTGGCGCTGGGTCCTTTTTTTCCAGAGTTGAAGAAAAAAGAAGGCCAGGACCATTATCGGAATAATGCCCAAGAGGTAGAAGTATATTTTTTCGTCAAACTGAATCATTTCCTAAATAAAACTTTTGAATACGGAATTACGCAATCCCCATTCCAATAATAGCAAGATTCCCGCCAAAAAAATGAGGGGTCTAAATTTCTCTTCGTATTTGTAATATTTGAATTCCTCTATTTCTGTTTTTTCCAAACTGTTGATTTCCTCATAGATTTCCTTCAGTTTTTCATTGTCCGTGGCCCGAAAATATTTGCCGTCGGTCACCTGTGCGATTTCTTTGAGTAGCTCTTCATCAATTTCCACTTGGCGCATGCCATATCTATAGGTGCCATCCCGGTTGTAGGTCACTGGTGTAAGTGCATTTCCATTGGTTCCCAATCCAATGGTATAGGTTTTTATTCCAAATTCCACGGCAAGATCAGCGGCAGTTTTCGGCTCAATAAACCCAGAATTGTTAACGCCGTCTGTCAATAAAATGATGACTTTACTGATGGCCTTACTTTCCTTCAATCGGTTTACCGCGGTGGCCAATCCCATGCCAATGGCCGTTCCATCTTCCAGTTCACCGTAGGTGATTTGCTGCAGTGCACTGAGCACAATGGCCTTATCACTGGTGATAGGTGTTTTGGTATAGCTTTCTGCTGCATAGGCCACCAACCCAATTCGGTCATTGGGGCGCTCTTTGATAAAATTGGCAGCCACTTCCTTTAGGGCGGAAAGCCTGTTGGGTTTTAAATCGCGGGCCAACATACTGGAGGATACGTCGATGGCCATGACGATATCAATCCCTTTTGTGGTCTTGGTACGGGTTGAAATATCTTCGGTCTGAGGCCGAGCCATAGCCGTGATAATGGCAGCCAGCGCCAACAACCGTAGGATAAAAAGAGCGGGTTTTATTTGAGCGGCCCAGTTATTGACCGAAAAACCCTTTATGCTGGAAATCCGTAAGGATGCCATTTCATTCTTTCGTTTGAAAAAATACCATAGCAAAGCCAATGGAAGCAATAAGAGCAACCAGAAAAACTGTGGATTTGCAAATTCTATATTTTCAAACATCTATACCTGTGTTTTTACGTCTAAACTGTTCAATATTCGGTCTACAATTTGTTCTGCGTAGTCATCACCATCTTCCCAGGTGATGACCACTTGTTGCATAAACCCTTTTCCACCGAACGAAAGAATGTTGTACTTGGCCCTTTTGGATTCGCTGCTTCCAGGGACATCCAGAGTTCCGGTACCGTAGGTTTTTAATCCTTTTACACCAGATTGCGTCACAAACTCCTCTTGTTTGGTGATGATGTTTTTAAGCCCAAATTTTTCAAAATTGGACAAGATTAATCCAACAGCCGCATTAAAATCGGGGTCCTTTTCTTCTTTATAGGTCACCGAGCTTGTGGATACAGAAAAAATGCCCACATAACTTCCATAAGAAAAACTTTGTAGTTCTTTGATCAACTCTTCGGTTTCGGGAGGGAGCTTCACCTCTTGGCGGATAAGCACATCGGGCGTTTCCAATTCCACGGGAGGAAAACCATACGAACTGGAGACCCATTCACCTTCCAATAGTTCTTTTGTGGGATATCCAAATACGGAATCCCGCACCTGTTTGAACCCGAAGTAAGCCACGGAGATACCTCCGCCAATAATAACCAATCCAGCAAAAATGGCTGCGGCCCAATAGATACGTTTCCGTTGTTTTTTTCTGGCAAGTTCTTCCAAATATTCCTCGTTCAGCAACAATTCTTCTTCGGTGGGTTCTGGAAGGGCGTCATGGGTTTTTACCACAATTTCTTCCACCAATTTCCGATCCTGCTCGGCCACCGAAGTTGCTGGTTTTGACTTGGCAAATTTTACCAAATCCGCCGTCTCCAATATTTTTTTAAACTGAGCGAGGGTATCATCATCAATTTTGAGTTCCCCTGCATCCCGAAGCATTTCCAATTTGGTGATCAATTGACCGGTGGTACTTTCCATGGCAGAAACATGGACCTCATCTTCCAAGTACATCCGCACGATATCGGTAAGCTCGGAATAGTACTTTTTGTACTCGTCTTGGATCAGGTATCTGGAGTTTTCCAGTTTTTTGAGTTCCAACAACGCACGATCATAGGGAGGAAGAAGTGCTTCTTTTTCTTCTTCGGTGAGCGGTTTTTTTCTGAGGAAGAACCAATACACCAGTCCACCAACAATAATCAAGGCCAAAAGAATCCACAATAATGTTTTCCAAAGTTTGGCATAACTTTTTTCCACCTGCATCAAGGGCTTGATGTCGTACATCTTTTGTTTGGTGGTATCCACGGCTACATCGGCCACTTTTATGTTGAACGAATCCGTGAAAAAGGGCTGTTCGTTGATGGCAATCCGTTGCGGAGGGATGGTATAGGCGCCACTGTCGAATTGCGTAAGCGCGTAAATG
The DNA here is from genome assembly GCF_000745185.1 of Muricauda sp. MAR_2010_75. Classification (NCBI taxonomy): domain Bacteria; kingdom Pseudomonadati; phylum Bacteroidota; class Flavobacteriia; order Flavobacteriales; family Flavobacteriaceae; genus Allomuricauda; species Allomuricauda sp. MAR_2010_75. The sequence goes on along the minus strand of NZ_JQNJ01000001.1, from coordinate 1,229,791 downwards.
CGCTGAAGCGTGACCTTATCATTGTTTTTTATCGTGTCCCCAATAATGGCCTCAACGGTTTCCAATGGAGAGAAGGTCTGTCCTTCTGGGAAATGGACCACATCGGTGGAATCGGCTTCAACGGTAATCTTGTATTGAATTTGCTCTCCAATTTTTATGGAAAGGGTGTCTAATTCCACATCAATGTTGGGATTGCGCTGTGAAAACCCGGAAAGTGGGAATAGCAAAAGGCATAGCAGCGTCATCAACACAAATTGTGTTGGGACATTTTGAATTTTCAACTTTGAATTTTCAACTTGCATTATCCTCTTCGTTTAAAATAGCCCAACAATTTTCGCACATAGCTTTCATCCACCCTGCAATTGATAACCCCACAGCCAGACTTGGTAAAGGAATCCATAAAATAATTCACTTTGTCCTTGTGGAATTGGCCATACGCATTCCGCACCTTTTTGGATTGGGTATTGACGAGCTGTAGTGTTCCGGTTTCGGCATCCTGCATTTGCACCATGCCCAAATTGGGAATTGATTCTTCACGCTCGTCATACACCCGAATGCCGGTAACATCGTGTTTGTTGCCCACAATGCGAAGCGTATTGTTGTATTTATCCGCAATAAAATCGGACAACATGAATACGATGGCCTTTTTCTTCATCACATTGGTAAGGAACTTTAAGGCTTCGGCAATGTTGGTGCGACTGCTTTTTGGGCTGAATTCCAAAAGCTCACGAATGATTCGTAAAACGTGACTTTTTCCTTTTTTAGGCGGGATAAAAAGTTCAACTTCATCCGAAAATAATATCACACCCACTTTATCATTGTTCTGTAAGGCCGAAAAAGCCAGCGTAGCTGAGATTTCGGTAATGATTTCCTTCTTGAACTGGTTGGCGGTCCCGAAGAGTTCCGAGCCACTCACATCAACCATGAGCATCATGGTGAGTTCGCGTTCTTCCTCAAAAACCTTTACAAAAGGCTCGTTGTAGCGGGCTGTAACGTTCCAATCGATGGCCCGAACATCGTCCCCAAATTGGTATTGCCGAACCTCGCTGAAGGTCATACCCCTTCCCTTAAAGGTAGAATGGTACTCCCCACCAAAAATATGGTCGGAAAGACGCCGGGTCTTAATCTCAATTTTTCGTACCTTCTTAAGTAGTTCTTTTGTATCCATTGGGTTCAAGGAATAAGCTTTCTGGTTGGTTAAAGTATGTTTTTACTTTACCGAGAAACATTGAACCGTTACGGTACCTCTACCTCGTTTACAATCTTGTTGATGATTTCTTCTGAAGTAATGTTTTCCGCCTCGGCCTCATAGGTTATTCCAATACGATGACGCAATACGTCATGGACCACCGCCCTTACATCTTCAGGGACTACATACCCCCTTCTTTTAATGAAAGCGTAGCATTTGGATGCATTGGCCAAGTTGATACTTCCCCTTGGAGAGGCACCAAAACTGATCAGGGGTTTAAGGTTTTCTAGATTGTATTTTTCTGGGTATCGGGTAGCGAATACCAAATCCAGAATGTATTTTTCTATTTTTTCATCCATGTAAACGTCCCGAACGGCCTCTTGGGCACTCAAAATCTGCTTTAAAGTCACCACGGGCTTCACAGGCTCGTGGGCACCCTTAAGGTTTTGTCTGATGATGAGCTGCTCCTCGTTGAGCTTGGGATAATCAATAACGGTCTTTAGCATAAAACGGTCCACCTGCGCTTCAGGAAGAGGGTAGGTACCTTCTTGTTCCACAGGGTTCTGGGTGGCCATCACCAAAAACGGCGGGGCCAATTTAAAAGTTTCATCCCCAATGGTCACTTGCTTTTCCTGCATTGCCTCCAGCAAAGCTGATTGCACTTTGGCGGGGGCCCTGTTGATTTCATCCGCCAAAACAAAATTGGCAAAAATGGGTCCCTTTTTAATGGAAAAGTCATTCTCCTTGATGTTGTAGATCAACGTACCAATAACATCTGCAGGCAAAAGATCGGGAGTAAACTGAATTCGGCTAAAACTCCCCTTTACCGCTTTGGCCAGTGTATTGATGGCCAGTGTTTTTGCGAGTCCGGGAACACCTTCCAAAAGAATATGGCCTTGGCCCAAAAGACCAATAAGCAATCGTTCAACCATGTGGGTCTGCCCTACAATGGCCTTGTTCATTTCAACCTTTAAAAGGTCGATAAAAGCACTTTCCTGGGCAATTTTCTCATTCACAGCACTAATATCAATAGTAGTGTTTTCTTCCATATGAAGCTTTGTTATTTGGTGTTTGTGTTGGTGTTTTAGCTAAGGGGTGCAAAATGAAAATTTATTTAAAATTCGCCTGTTAATTAATGGTTAAAAAAAATGGTAAACCCCTAGTTTTATGAAGGATTTAAGGGTTTATTTTTATACTTTCACCCTATATGCAACAGACAGATACGTATTCCAGAATTATAGCTGGAGCAATGACATGGGGAAGTTGGGGCAAAAAACTTTCCAAAAATGAAATGATCGATTTAATGCACCACTGCATTGATGTTGGATTGACCACCTTTGACCATGCTGATATTTACGGGAGCTATTCCACCGAAGCGGATTTTGGTAATGCCTTTGCTGAAAGTGGAATCAAACGTTCAGCTATTCAATTGATTTCCAAATGTGGCATCCAAATGACAAGGGGACGGGACAATCGGTTGAATCATTATCAATACAACAAGGAGTATATCATCTGGTCGGCGGAACAATCCTTGAAAAAACTCCACACGGATTATTTGGATTTACTGCTGATGCACAGACCGAGCCCATTAATGGAACCTTATGAAATGGCAGAAGCTGCCAATTCACTGCTGGAAAGTGGAAAGATCAAAGCCTTTGGTGTTTCCAATTTTACACCTTCCCAAATCACCATGTTGGAAACGGCAATTCCAGTTTCGGGGAACCAAGTGGAGTTTTCATTGACACATGATGACCCCATGTACGATGGCACTTTTGATGATTGTATCGCCAACAAAAGAATGGCGATGGCCTGGAGCCCACTGGGAAGCATGTTCCGGGAAAAAACCGAACAGACCAAGCGAATAAAAAAAACCATGAAACCTTTGATGGAAAAATATGATGCTGATGAAAGTCAGTTGCTCTTGGCTTGGATATTGAAACATCCGGCCAAGGTATTTCCTGTCATTGGGACCACAAATAAAGAACGGATAACCTTGGCCGCAAAGGCCATGGAATTGGATTTGGAACTTCAGGATTGGTTTGCGCTTTTGGTGGCAAGCCAAGGCCATGATGTCCCTTAAAAACGAATAATATGAAGGAGAAAATTGCACTTATTACAGGAGCCACCAGCGGAATTGGTAAGGCCACCGCTGAAATTTTTGCAAAGCAAGGGTTTAATCTGGTACTCTGTGGACGCCGGCAAGAGCGTTTGGATGAATTGAAAGAAACTTTGGGAAAAACGGTGAAAGTCCATTCCCTGAGTTTTGATGTACGGGACCGTAAGGCGGTTTTCGCGGCCATTCAGAGTCTGCCGGAAGCATTCACACCTATCAACATCTTAATCAACAATGCTGGAAACGCTCATGGCTTAGATCCCATTGACAAGGGAAGCTTGGACGATTGGGATGCAATGCTGGACATTAACGTGAAAGGATTACTGTATGTGACCAAGGCCATATTGCCCCAAATGGTGGAACGTAAGGCAGGGCATATCATCAACATTGGATCTATAGCCGGAAAGGAAGTGTATCCCAATGGAAATGTCTATTGTGCCAGCAAGTTTGCAGTGGATGCCCTAAACCAAGGAATGCGCATTGACCTAAACTCACACGGAATTAGAGTAGGGGCTATAAACCCGGGAATGGTGGAGACCGAATTTAGCGATGTGCGATTTAAGGGTGATACGGATAAAGCCAATAAAGTTTATGATGGATTGCAACCTTTAGTGGCTGAGGATATTGCAGATATCATTCTTTTTGTGGTTACCAGGCCTTATCATGTCAATATTGCTGATTTAATGGTCTTACCCACAGCCCAAGCAAGTTGTACTGTTGTCAATAAGAAATAGCTTTTGAGTTGTGAATTGAAAAAGGACAGAAAGAAAAAAAATGATTGAGGCTCTTTCAGCATTGAACTCGAATCCCGAATCCCGAAATCTTGTGTTATGATCAACAAACGCCTACTGGTAAAGAATCTTTTAGCACATAACGACGAGAACAGTTTTTACGACAAGAAGCGTTTTATATCCATAGGTGAAAAAGAGGGGAAGGCCAAATTTCTAAAGCACGTCTGTGCTTTGGCCAACAGCAACCCAAAGAATAATAGCTTTATTGTTATTGGAGTGGAAGATGCCGATAATGAAATTGTGGGGGTAGACTTTTTTGACGACAGTAAGATTCAGAATTTGGTTAATGCCTATTTGGATAACCCACCCATCATTTCTTATGAAAACATTCCATTCCCCCATTTACCCGAAGGGAAAGTTGTGGGTTTGGTCACCATCCGGTCAAACGGAAAGGTCTGTGCCCTTCGTAAAAATATCTGGAAATATTACGGAGGAGCTGTTTTCTTCAGGGAGGGAAGCATTAGCTTGCCCAAAGCCTTTGATATTGAGTTGAAAGATATCAACTCTCAAGCCGTGGCAACCATAGAGCAACATGCCCGAAACAATATTGAGCTTACTTTGGATGCCGTAATCAACTTTATGAACACAAGGCATCCCGATCTTACAAGTGATTATAAAGTCTTTAAAGAGCAGTTTGTGGTCTGTTGGGCGGGAAACAAGAAAAAAGTAAAGAACAAAACCTATTATTCAAGGGTTGATATAGAACTCATCAATGAGCAGGTAAAACTTTTCTACTCCGCTTTGGATGAAATCACCATTACTTACGATGATGATTCGTTCCAAACTTTGGAGTATGTGCAATTGGGATTAGGGTCTCAGCAAAAATATTACCCCCTGGAAGAATTGATGATCACATTTTCTGAAAACGGCAAGTATACCATCAACAGCAAATTGGTGTTTGAACCACCGCAATATGACAAAAAGACCTTGTACCACGTGTACAATACCAACAATGCCCTCCTCCAAAAACTGGAAAAACAAATCGCACTGACACCTTCCGAACAAGCTGACCTTACCCATCTGCCGGCCACCTATCTCATCTGCTATTTGAATGGATTTGAAGAGGCAAAAGAACAAATGGACCGCTCTAGATCTATCCTTAAGGCGTATGATGACAACGTGTATCAATCCTTAAAGGAATCGCAGCGTATTCTTAGAAAAGTGAGGTACAATTAGTCCCTTTTCAGCCAAAGCATCTGGTAGGGCAGTATTTCCAAGAGACCGCTGTTGATAATGATCTTTTGGCCAGAAACCAAATCCTTGGGGTCGCCTTGGGCAAAATACCCCAATTTTTTGATCCAACTGGTTTCAATGACCTGAGGATTTGAATCAAAATTGCAGACCACCAAAAGCCCTTTTTTATTGTGGCTCCTTTCAAAAACAAGGATGTGGTCATTTCCGGTATGGTAGAGCTGCACGTCATTGTGGTCCGCAAAAACGGGGTTTTCCTTTCGGATTTGAATCAATCTTTGTAAGGTATGGAAGATTTTGGATTGGGGTAAATTTTGACTGTCCAATAGAGCAATGACATCCCAATCTTGCTTGGGCCGGTTGAGCCATCTGCGGTCATCTTTTTTGGATTCGTCCTTAAGGAAGGAATAATCGTTCAAAGTGCCAATTTCGTCTCCGGCATATATCAATGGAATACCACCAAAGGCCAAAGTTATTCCATGTAGCATGATAATTTTTGCAATGGATTGCTCAATAACCACTTGGTCTTTTAGGGCCAGTCCTTTTTCCAATCCCAAAAGTGATGCGGCACTTCCAGCAATTCGTCCATCCCCGGTTTTTGGGTTATACATGAATACTTGTCCCGTGGCGGGTGACCACTCCAATCGTTGGCAGTAGTAGTCCAACAAAAATTTCCGGTGCATTTCTGGATTCCATCCCAGTTCGTGGATCAAGGCATTCTCATACCCGAGACCAATATCATCATGGCAACGGATATAATTGATCCAGGTACAATCTTTGGGCTTGGCAGGTACATGGGCCAAACTTTTGTAGAGGAGTTGTGTCTTTTTGGTGGCAATGGAATTCCACAAAAGTGCCATGAGAGAGGCATTGTACGCAATTTCACATTCATTGCCCTCTTTTTGTCCCTCTCCAAAATATTTAACAATGTCCGTGGGAGCCACAATAGCTTCAGCCAAAAGTATGGTCCCCGGAGCCACGACTTGCAGGCACATTCTAAAAAGGGCGATAAGATTATGTGCCTCCGGGAGATTTTGGGAAATAGTGCCCATTTTTTTCCAAAGGAAAGCCAATGCATCAAACCTAACCACATCCACGCCCATGTTGACCATTTTCACCAGATTGGCCAACATCTGCATAAAAACTTCGGGATTGGTGTAATTGAGGTCCCATTGATAGCTGTTGAAGATCGTCATGACCCATTTATCCATTTCCGGTATGTAGGTGAAGTTGCCCGGCGAGGTTTCGGGGAACACTTCTGGAAGCGATTTTTCGTACTCCTTCGGAATGGTATCATCCTCAAAAGTGTAGTAATATCCCTGATATTTCTTGTCCCCATTCATGGCTTTTTTGGCCCAGGAAAACTCGTTTGAGGTATGGTTCACCACAAAATCCAGCATTAAAAACAAGCCCTGTTTTCTAAACTCCGCTGTAAGTTCCAATAGGTCTTCTTTGGTGCCGTACTTTTTGTCGACCTCATGATAGCTGTTTACAGCATATCCTCCATCATTTTCTCCTTTCGGCCTAGTGGTAATTGGCATCATGTGCAAAAAGTTAACGCCAAGCTCTTTTAAGTAAGGAATTTTTTGCTGAAGGCCTCTTAGGTCTTTGTTGAAATGCTCCACATACAATTGCATTCCCATGAGCTTCTCGGACTGGTACCAATTGCCTGATTGCAATCGTTCAAGATCCTGTTTTTTTAATTCATCCGGTCGAGATACAAATAATTTTGGGAGTTGATTCAGCAACTTTTTAAAAGCTTCTTTGTATTGCTCCTCTGGATATAAAGAGAAGAACAATTGTTGTATGAGACTTAGGTTTGTGGCCAAGCGTAGATCAAAAAGCGCCTTGGGGTCTTTTGTTTTGAACTGTTTGGATACCAGCCGATGTAATTCTGTTTGGTTCATTTTAATTTTCCAACTGGTCTTTGGTGGGCAGGGATGGAATGGCTCCATAATTGGTGGTGGTAATGGCACCGGCCCTATTGGCCATGGCTACCATGTTTTCCAACAAAGCGTGATTCTCAAAAACGGGGTCAAAGTTGCCCAAATCGGAAATTTGGTACAACAGGCATCCAATAAAGGCATCCCCTGCGCCGGTGGTGTCCACCGGGTTGACCGAAATACTGGGAATTACTTTTTTGGAGTTATTTACGCTTAATAAAGTACCTTCTTTGCCCATGGTAACCGTAATGATTTTGGCCCCCATTTTATGAAAAAAATCGCATGCCTCATTAGTGTCGCTCTTTCCCGAAAGTAATTGTGCTTCTTCCAAACTGAACTTGCACAAATGGGATTTTTCAATAAATGGCATACATTTTTTAATGAACTGTTCTTCATTTTCTTTCCACAGGTCGCTTCTGTAGTTGGGGTCAAAACTGACGAACATGTCTTTGGTAAGGCCATCAAAAAGATACTTTCCATACGCTTTTTCCAAAGACCCTCCCAACAATGCAGTGGCAGCACCCAAATGTAGAATGTTATCCTTAAGATTTTTTCGTAAGGAGGGATCGTATACAAGCTCCTTGTCTGCACCCCTGCTGAACACAAAATCGCGTTCTCCGTCTTCAGCAAGTGAGACAAAGGCCAAAGTGGTAAAGGTCTTGGATTTTTGTGCCATGGAAATGTCAACCCCTTCGGTTTTGAGCACATTCAGCAAAAAGCGCCCAAAAGGGTCATCACCAACACAGCCCAAAAAAACACTTCTCCCACCTAGTTTGGATATGGCACAGGCCACATTGGCAGGGGCACCACCCGCTTTCTTGGTAAACTCGGTAGCTTTGGACAGGTCACTTCCTTGCTTTTCGGCAACAAAATCTATCAATAATTCACCAATGCAGAATACCTTTTTCATTTTCGCTATGCAATAACCTAATGTACATAGAAAATTCTTCGTTGACCAAAAAAGATGACAGCTTTTAGAAGAATCATGTTATTGGCGTTTGCAAAACTTTAGGTTTAATTTCGTATCAAAGGGTTGTTTTGTCCGTATTTTTGTAAAAAATTTTTCTATGCGAACATTGGTTGTGGGGGACATCCATTCTGGATTAAGGGCGTTGGAACAACTTATATCCGGAGCCAAAGTCACCCCAAAGGACCACCTTATTTTTTTGGGGGATTATGTAGATGCTTGGAGTACTGCCGTGGAAACCGTTGACTTTTTGATTGATTTAAAAAAAGAGCTTAATTGCACTTTTATTCGGGGGAACCATGATGAACTGTGCAGGGACTGGTTGTTGACCAAAAGAGAAAATCCGCAGTGGTTGGCCCATGGAGGCACGGCGACACGAGATTCTTATTTAAGGGACAACAGAGAGGATTGGAGTTCACATCTTGATTTTTATGCAAGCTTGAAAAATTACTATCTCGCCGATGACAACCGATTGTACCTTCATGCCGGGTACACCAATTTAAAGGGCATAGATTTTGAATATTTTGAGCAATCCTTTTATTGGGATAGGACCTTATGGGAGTTGGCCACGGCGATTGACTCAAATTTAAAGCCAAAAGACCCCAAATTTCCTAAAAGGCTGACCCACTACAAGGAGGTCTTCATCGGCCACACCCCTTTGTCCAAAAGCAAGGCGGTTCCTCCACAGAAAGAGGCCAATGTATGGAACGTGGATACGGGGGCTGCTTTTATGGGAGGACTTACCATGATGGATGTGGAGACCAAAGAGTTTTGGCAAAGTGATCCGGTCCATACCTTTTATCCCGGAGAGCGGGGTAGAAACTAAATATCCAACGCCAGATTTCAAAAACCTTGATTAACAACTAAAAAACACTATATGTCTATAAAGAATATCCGATTGGAAGTAATGCAAGCCATAGAACCAAAAGTAGAAGGGTTTATGGATTCGTTTTTGATTCCAACAGAAAAAATATGGCAACCCACCGATTTTTTGCCCGATTCCCAAAGCGATGATTTCTATGACCAAATAGAACAGATTAGGGGAGAGGCCAAGGAACTGGGTTATGATTTTTGGGTAACCCTTGTGGCCGATACCATTACCGAAGAAGCCTTACCCACTTACGAATCCTGGTTAATGGATGTGGAAGGAATTGATCAACACAGTGGCCGTGAGAATGGCTGGAGCAAGTGGGTGCGGGCATGGACCGCGGAAGAAAACCGTCATGGTGATGTACTGAACAAATATTTGTACTTATCAGGAAGGGTCAACATGCGCGAGGTGGAAATCACTACACAGCATTTAATTTCAGATGGGTTTGACATTGGAACCGACAGGGACCCCTATAAAAACTTTGTGTACACTACCTTTCAAGAATTGGCCACCAATATTTCACATAAGCGTGTGGGGATGATGGCAAAGAAAAAGAGCAATGGACTTTTGGGGAAGATGTGCAGTATTATTGCGGGAGATGAAATGCGCCACCATTTGGCATACCGAGAATTTGTGAAGACCATTTTGGAACACGATCCCAATGGAATGGTCATAGCCTTTGCCGAAATGATGAAGAAGAAAATTGTGATGCCCGCCCATTTCTTGAGAGAATCAGGTGAAAGTATGGGTGCTGCATTCGAGCAATTTTCCAATTGTGCACAGCGCTTGGGGGTTTATACGGCACAAGATTATATTGATATCCTCAAAAAATTGAACGAATATTGGGCCATAGGCCATTTAAGAGGACTTTCGGATCAAGCGGAAAAGGCCAGGGATTACCTGATGAAACTTCCGGACAGGTTACAGCGCATTTCCGAACGGATGCAATTTTCACAAGATCAGTATAAGTTTAAATGGGTTGAGGCCAACGGAATGCTGTAGCTAAAACTTGCCCGCCCTATGTTTTTCTTGCCATTCGTGCAGTTGTTGCCAATGACCTTCGTGGGCCATTTTGGCCTGCATGGGCCATGAGGCCGGGTCGTGTATCCTGTACCGTTTTCCCCCCGAATCGAGGACTTCTTGGCATTTGTTGGCCGATGTTTCCGAAAGGGCTTTCCAAGTTTTAATATCAAAATTGTGAAAGAGCTCCTGGATTTTGGGGCCAATGCCCTCTACGATTTTCAGGTCGTCTTTTTGAACCTTTTTTCCCAATGCTGCCTTGGCAGCTTTCGCATCAAATGAAGGGGTGGCTATGGGGGTTGCAGAAACGGACCGGGGTTTGGGTTTTTCAGCCGAAGCAACTCGTTTTTCACAAATCTCAAGATCAGCCCTGAGTTTTGCATTCTCAATTTCAAGTTTTTTGATCAGGGAAGAATCATCTGTTTCTTTGGATTTGTTTGCCTTGCCGAGAAAATACCCCACTACGCCAATTGTAATACAAACAATGGCTAAAACGACCCAAAAAAAAATGTCCATCATATCAGTATTCATTGGCTATCATTTGGAAGATACATTCAGTTGTATCCAAAAAAGCCAAAGCATTAAAATAAGGGCTTGGGAGATTTGGGAATTCAAACTTTAAAATATTAAAAAAATCTTAAAATTCCGAATTTAACTTTAAGAACTTAAGGTGGTTTCTTGAAAATTCCAAAAAATGAAACCAGAAAATCAACCAAAAAATACCAACCATACACTTTTTATGACCACTGATAAGATAGCTTCTAAAAACTCACAGAAATATTGTGAAATTTGCATCAAATATTAGGTAAGAAACCCTATTTCTCCCGACAAAGTTCCGGCATTGGAATAGGGTTTAATCAAATTAATTTTGAGTTAGTTAAGTTGGTTTTTTAAAGATCGCCCATCCAGTGTTCGTCCTAGATGGGCGACTTTATTTTAATATACCGCCATTTCTTGTTTAACAAAACGTTAACAATATGTTAATAAAGTGTTAAATAGAATTGATTTTCTGTACCTTATAGGAGAACAAACTAAAAATCCATAAGGATGAAAAGAACACTATTAACAACTATCGCATTAACACTTGCAATCTGTTCTTTTGGACAAGTAGCCTATTTGCAATATAGGGCAGTTCCAGGAGACAGGGAGGCTGAATTTGTTGAGAAAGAAACCAAGTATTGGGCTAAGGTGGCCCAAGCGGCTATTGATCAAGGTAAGATGGCCACTTGGTCGCTTTGGAGAAAAGTTGGCGTAACCGAGGAAGGTGCTCCAAACTATGTTTTTGTCAACACTTATGAAAGTTTCGAAAAAGCCAACCCAGGTGAGGTTTGGACCAGCGAAAATGTACAGACCATGGGTGTTTCGCCAGACATGGTAGAAACCAATTCGTTTGCCAAGATTACCTTTGACTATTGGCTTCAAATAGAGGACATGATACCTGGTGATTACAAGTACGCTATTGTAAACTATGCTATGCCAAAGAGCAGAGGTGGATTTATTGAGGAAAACAAAGAACTTTGGAAGCCCATGTTTGAAAAAAGCATTAAAGCAGGAAAAATGGGCATGAAATCTTGGGGACTTATGTCAGTTGTTTATCCTGGTGGAAGTCAGGCAAGATTCTCTGTTCTTACTTGGGACGGTTTCGACAAAATTTCTGATGTTATGAACTATCTAAGGTATAACCCAGATGGTATGGATCCTGATTTTCAAGAAGTAATCTCCCAATCTAAAATGGGAGAGATAATGCCAGAGGGAGGTTTTGAATACAGCATCGTCTATGAGTTGGTAAAAAGAATTGCTCCCGAAAATTAATGTAAACAAAAAGTTCAAAAAAAAGCCCGGGGAACCGGGCTTTTTATATTCCAAGTTAATTAAAGATCAAATTTTATTCCTTGTGCCAAAGGTAATTCGGTAGTGTAGTTAATGGTATTGGTCTGTCTTCGCATGTAGATTTTCCATGCGTCTGAACCACTTTCGCGACCTCCACCGGTTTCTTTTTCCCCGCCAAAGGCACCACCAATCTCCGCACCCGATGTTCCGATATTTACATTGGCAATACCACAATCCGAACCTTCTACCGAAAGAAAACGTTCAGCCTCACGTAGGTTGTTGGTCATTATGGCCGATGAAAGACCTTGTCTAACACCGTTTTGCATATCCAAAGCATTTTGTAGATCACCACTATATTTTAAGAGGTAAAGTACAGGGGCAAAGGTTTCATGTTGAACAATCTCATAATGATTTTCGGCTTCTGCAATGGCAGGTTTTACATAACAGCCACTTTCATAACCCTCACCTTCAAGCACACCGCCTTCAACCAAGATGTTTCCACCTTCAGCCTTAACTTTTTCCAGGGCACTCAAATAGTTTTTTACAGCGTCCTTATCAATCAGCGGCCCAACATGGTTGTTTTCATCCAAAGGATTTCCAATTCGTATTTGTTGATAGGCGTTGACAATGGCATTTTTTACTTTGTCGTATACATCTTCATGAACAATTAGTCTTCGGGTTGAGGTGCACCGTTGTCCACACGTACCCACCGCTCCAAAGACGGCCCCAATAACGGTGTTTTTAATATTGGCATCAGGGGTGACAATTATGGCGTTGTTTCCACCAAGCTCCAAAAGTGACTTTCCTAGGCGCTCGCCTACTGTTTTGGCCACAATTTTTCCCATTCGGGTAGATCCCGTAGCCGAAATCAACGGAATGCGCTCATCTTTGGTCATAAATTCACCTACGGTGTAATCTCCCGTAATCAAACAAGAAATTCCTTCTGGGACACCATTTTCAGTGAAAATCCTAGCTGCAATATTTTGACAAGCCACAGAGGTCATAGGGGTTTTTTCTGATCCTTTCCAAATGCAGGCATCACCGCAGACCCATGCCAGTGCAGTATTCCAAGACCAAACGGCTACTGGGAAGTTAAAGGCAGAAATGATACCCACAACACCAAGTGGGTGGTATTGTTCGTACATACGGTGGCCAGGACGTTCGCTGTGCATGGTGAGCCCGTGCAATTGACGGGATAAGCCCACGGCAAAGTCACAGATATCAATCATTTCTTGCACTTCGCCCAAACCTTCTTGGTAGCTTTTTCCCATTTCGTAAGATACCAATTTGCCCAGCGGTTCTTTTAAACGGCGGAGTTCGTCATTAAACTTTCGAACAATTTCACCGCGTTGTGGAGCCGGCATTGTTCTCCAGCTTTTAAAGCCCTTTTGTGCAGTGCTGATGACTTTTTCGTAATCTTCCCGGGTGGTAGCTTTTACTTTTCCAATAAGAGAGCCATCAACGGGTGAATAGGATTCGATGATTTCACCGTTGGAAAACCAGTCTTTTCCCGTGGATGTTCCATTATTTATTTCTGTGAGCCCAAGTTGTTTTAGGGCTTTATCCATTCCAAAATCAATAGCAGTTCCTAACATTTATAACTTTTTAAACGTGAATTGTTATATTTTTTCAAAATTACAAATAATCCTGATGGGATAATGTGTTTTAGAGGAAAAGGTGGAGGAGAAGCAATGCAATCCCGATCAAGGCAGGAAGCCCCTGTACCACAAAGATTTTTTTTGAGGCTGTAGCAGCACCATAAATGCCGGCAACGGCAACACATCCCAAAAAGAAAAGTGCTACATACATCTGCCATTTGGCATCTTGGATGAGCAATGACCATATCAATCCCGCGGACAAAAAGCCATTGTACAAGCCTTGGTTGGCGGCAAGGGTTTTTGTGGGTTCAAACAAATGCTCGGGAAATTGTCGAAACACTTTTTTGGCCTTTGTGGTCCATGCGAACATCTCCAACCAAAGAAAATAGAGGTGGAGCAAGGCCACAATGATTACTATTATTTTAGCTAGGAGAAGCATCATTCGTCTTTGGCCATAAAGCGTTCATCTACGGGCATCACTGTTCCACAATTGTCACAGGTACGTAATTCTTCAGAACCATAGAAGTGTTTAAAATGGCCCAGAAAATCCTTTTCAATATCATTCAAAGTGAAATACACTTCGTAAAGTTTATGGTTGCAATTGTCACAGAACCACAACAAGCCATCATCCACTTTCATGTCCGCTCGTTTTCGTTCCACCACTAGGCCAATGGAGCCTTCTTGGCGAGCCGGGGAGTGGGGAACTTTTGCCGGATGTAGGTACATATCACCAGGACCCAATTTCATGGTCCTTTTTTTGCCATCCTCTTGAATATGGACCTCAATATTCCCTTCCAATTGATAAAAAAGCTCTTCCGTTTCGTTGTAGTGATAGTCTTTTCGGGCATTGGGGCCGGCAACGATCATAACAATATAATCGTCGGCATCCTTGTATAAGTTTCTGTTGCCAACCGGGGGTTTTAGGGTATCCCGATTTTCCTCAATCCATTTGTTCAGGTTAAAAGGTGCCTGTATCGCCATAATCCAATCTTTTACGAAAGGTAAAAAAAACCTTTGTGGAAACATAGATTTTGCAAAAAGAATAGCCCCAGTTTGCTGGGGCTATTTCACGAATGTAAATAAATGTGTCTGGTGTGCTATTCCACTTTCAGGAATATCTGCGTGTAATAGGGTCTGCCATCTTTGTCCAATTGTACGCTGAGGGTGGTATGGGTAAAATCCCCTTCCATTGCCGCTCTGTGTGAGCTACTGTTGAGCCAGGCTTGCAATATTATTTCCGCTGAGGAATAATACCGGGCCACATTCTCCGAAACACTCACAGCATTGGTTTCTGCCGCTATTTGGGTTGCCCTGTCCTCAAAATTATCATGGCTTAATTTATTATGGGAAATCATGTATTGGTTATGCTCTTCGGCATATTTATAGGAAGACTGACTATCTTGTAGTACAATTTTTCCAATGGAAACCCTATGGTCGTTCACCAAATCCAAAAGCTCCTCCTCCATTGAAACAGGGTCAACGGTAACTTTTTCATTTCCCAACTGGGCTTCGGTATAGTCTTGTTCTTCTTCAATGGTTGTTGTACTGCACATACTAACAACCAACGCTAGGCCAACGGCCAATAATGTGCCAAATAATTTTTTCATCTTTCGGGGTACTTTCAGGGACCGGTTCTAACAATCCCAAGTGTTCTGATGGCTAATCTAGTGGAGGAGTCTACCTTGACCGCATAATGTCCATGGAAGGCAAATTCTTACGTTGAATTGCATGAGTAGGAGGTCAATACATACTTCTTAATACGGTGAGAATACGTTCATCGGAAAAAACGCACACTTTATATGACCTCCATATTTGAGGGCGGAGGATTTTGTTCTTCTTCCTCTTCGAGTGCCAGGGCAAAAACAAACGCCCCAATTTCCCTTAAGGGCTCGTAGAAGACAGACTCCTTTTTGGTCTCTTCGTTGATGAGGTTCAGAGGTGTGGCAAGTCGTTCAAAAAAAATGAGCATGGCACCTAAGATGATGGCCACCTTGAGTGCCCCAAAAATACCGCCTGCAATCTTGTTCAAAAGTCCGAGCATGGCAAAATCGGCAATTTTGGTCAAGAATTTCCCGGCAAAATTCACAAGCAGGATAATACCAAAAAAAGTGATAAGAAAAGCGGTAATTTTAATGTATTGGTCGCTCCAGTTTAATCGTTCCGAGAGATAATCTCCAGTGATATAAGAAAAATGTATGGCGCCGTAAATCCCGGCAATTAGGGCCGCCAAGGAGGCAATTTCCACAAAAAGCCCATTTTTTAGGCCTTTGTACAGTCCCCAGACCAATAGAATTCCCAAAACAATATCTAAAAAGCTCATAAACGGGTTTTAACAAATATAGAATATTGATTTGTACCTTTGGAATTCTTATCAAGAACATGGCTAGGGACGAAAAATTAAAGGAACGGTGGGAACTTTTGGTGGAAAAATTGTCCGCACAGTTTTCCGATGGTGACCCTTTGGAAATGGATGGTATCATTTATTTGGTTGGGGTCCAGGAACTGGGCAATTTTCACAGAAACTTCAAAAAGGATGAAAAAATCAATCTAATGCATATTGCCATTTGCAGGCTGTTGGAACCGTATGGCTATTACAATTTTGATTTTTTTGATGATGAAGGTTGGCCCCATTACAAGATAAAAGAGCAATTGCCTCCCTTAAAAGCGGGCGAGCAAACGGTTTTGATGAAGGAAGCCGTGGTAAATTATTTTCTGGAAAAGGAATACATTAATTAATATGGAGCTACAAAAACCGTATTATGCCGTCATTTTCACCAGTACGCGAACTGATGGCGACAATGGTTACGGCCAAATGGCCGCTGAAATGGAACAATTGGCAAGGCAACAACCGGGCTTTTTGGATTTTGAAAGCGCCAGGGACGGATTGGGGGTCACCATAAGCTACTGGGAGAACTTGGAGGCCATTGCCAACTGGAAAGCCAACATGGACCACAGAGAGGCACAAAAAAATGGCATTAAAAAATGGTATTCGTGGTATAAGGTCCGAATCTGCAAAGTGGAACGCGAATATGAATTCACCAAATAGAAAAGTATGGACGGGAACATTTCTTTTTCAAACCTAAACCGAAAAGAGACCCTTCAAAAGATTGCAAAGGAGAAATTTGACCTTGTGGTCATTGGGGGAGGAATCACCGGAGCAGGCATTGCTCTGGATGCCTCGTCGCGAGGTCTCAAGGTTTTGTTGTTGGAAAAGGGTGATTTTGCTTCGGGCACCAGTAGCAAATCCACCAAACTGATTCATGGTGGGCTCCGATACCTAAAACAGTTCGATTTTTGGTTGGTGAAGGAAGTGGGCTCCGAAAGAGCCATTGTGCACAAATTGGCACCCCATCTGGTCATTCCTGAAAAAATGTTGTTGCCCTTGATTGAAGGTGGTTCCTACGGAAAATGGCTTACCTCCATCGGACTAAAAGTGTACGATATTTTGGCCCAAGTTTCCGGGGATGATAAACGGCAGATGTTGGAGAAAAAGGAAGCTTTGAAATTGGAACCGCTGCTGCCCAAGAAAATATTGAACGGAGCGGGCTATTATGCCGAATACCGAACGGATGATGCCCGACTCACACTTGAAAACATCAAGACAAGCCTTCAGTTTGGAGCACAGGTCCTAAACTATGCCAAAGTCACCGATTTTGTGTATGGGAATGAACGAGTGGCAGGGGTGCGATTTAAGGATGAGGTGTTTGGTGATGAGTTCAACGTTTCTTCAAAATATGTGATCAATGCAGCGGGGTCATGGGTAGACGAGCTTCGATCTATCAATCATTCCAAAAGAGGTAAACGGCTGCACTTGACAAAAGGCGTCCATTTGGTCTTTCCAAAGGAAAAATTGCCCGTGCAACAATCAGTCTATTTTGATATTCCGGATGGTAGGATGATGTTTGCAATTCCCAGGGGTAAGATAACGTATATTGGTACCACGGACACCAACTTCAATTTGGATAAAGACCATGTGACCACTGATATAGCCGATGCCATTTATTTGATATCGGCCGTGAACCATATGTTCCCAGAAATTAATTTGGAATTGGACGACATTATTTCCTCTTGGGCAGGTTTACGTCCCTTGATTCACGAAGAAGGAAAATCGGCCTCAGAACTTTCCAGAAAGGATGAAATCTTTACTTCCGAAACCGGACTGGTAAGCATTGCTGGCGGAAAGTTGACAGGCTATCGAAAAATGGCGGAGCGAACCGTGAACCGAATAGCGCGAAGCATGGAAGAAGACCACGGTCTGGAATTGGAGCCCTGTACTACGGACAAGATACCCTTGTGCGGCAGTGACTTTAAAAAGTTCAAGCACGTAAAAAAATATATTGCCCAACTTTTTGATCGTATAAAGGATAGCGGTTTTATGGAATACGATGCTTGGTATTTGGTGACCACCTATGGCAAACAGACCGAGACTATTTTGGAACATTATTCAGCGATTACAGGTTCCGATGTGCATGAACGGATGATTAGGGCCGAGGCACAATTTGCCATGGCCTACGAGATGGCATTGCATCCGTTGGATTTCTTTATTAGACGCACAGGCCGACTTTATTTTGATATTGATAGCGTCAGGAAGTATAACAAACCCGTTTTTGAGGAGTTCCAAAAAGCGTACAACTATTCAGCGGAAGAAATGAAAGCCTTTTCCAAGGAATTGGATGCACAGCTGAAAGAACATTCCAATTTTTCTTTGGATAGGGGTTAATCCAATTTATCTATCAACTTTTCAAATACCTTTTTTGGATTTTTTTCTTTGTAGAGTATTTGGTACACTGCATTGATGATGGGAGTTTTGGATTTTTTCTCCAATTTGGCCATCAATAAATGGGCACTTTTGGTGGCATAATACCCTTCGGCCACCATGTTCATTTCCATCATGGCGCTTTTTACGGTATAGCCTTTGCCAATCATATTGCCAAACAAGCGGTTTCTACTAAAAGTGGAATAGCCGGTCACCAACAAATCGCCCAAATAGGCCGAAGCGTTGATGTTCCGTTTCATTTTATAGACCTTATCAATAAAACGCTTCATCTCACGTATGGCGTTGCTCATCAACACACTCTGGAAGTTGTCCCCATACCCAAGACCATGGGCAATACCGGCAGCAATGGCATAAATGTTTTTCAGCATGGCGGCATATTCGGTACCAATAATGTCATCCGAAATTTTGGTGCGGATGTAATCACTTTTCAAAGCTTGCGCCACCAATTTGGCATTGCTGGCATCGGCACAGGCAATAGTGAGATAGGATAGGCGCTCCAAAGCAACTTCCTCCGCATGACAGGGCCCGGTAATGACCCCAATATTTTTAAAGGGGATGTTGTAATGGTTATGAAAGTGTTCCCCAACAATAAGCCCAGTTTCGGGGACAATCCCTTTAATGGCCGAAAAAACAATCTTGTTCTCAAGGGAAGCGGTTAAGGTTTTGAGCTCGGCATCCAAAAAAGCGGACGGGATGGCAAAAATCAACACATCTGAAGCCTCCACAATTTCGTTGATGTCATGGCTCAAAATCAAATTTTCCACATCAAACTCCACTGAACTGATGTAGTTGGGATTGTGTCCTTCCTTTAAAATGTGCCGAATGGCAGATTCATTCCGCATGTACCATCCAACGGTATCCATGTTCTCCGACAACATTTTAACCAGAGCCGTTCCCCAGCTTCCTCCACCAAAAACACCAAACCTAAGTTTGTTTTCCATGCACATCATTTTGTCCGCAAAGCTAAAAAATATATCACTCCCTTTGTTAAATACTGATTATCAAAAAGTTATAAATTTTGGCACGGTGCTTGGATTATACAAGGTGAATATTAAAACCTCGATTATGAAAAATGGAAAACTACTTTTTGGAATTTTATTCATAGGCTTTTTGGCGAGTTCATGTTACACCGAGGTTATTGTGGATGACGATTATATAGAAGCGTCTCCCATAAATACCGCTTTGGTTTTGGAATCGTATGATCTTTGGTACATCGATATTAATGCTACCCAAGGAAATGGGGAAGTTCCCTTTTTGCAACGAGCCTTTACCATTTCTTTTGACCGAGGTGTGGTCTATGCCAACAATAACTTGGTAGGTATCGGAAAAACAGGCAACGGCACCGGTATTGATGTGGGGACCTATGGAACCTATAGTGGAACAGTGGAAGTGGACCATGATGTGGATGGACTTTGGCTGTTGGATGTATATACCGTAAACAACAATACCTTGGAGCTGTACGACCCAAACACTGATACTTCGTACTTGCTTAGAGGATACCAAAGAAGCACCTTTGATTATGATTTGGTCTTTTATGACAACATTCACTATTTCTTGCAGGAATATCAAGTTTGGGAGAAAACGTATGTGAGTGAAGAGGGGGCTATAAACGAGTTCGATGAGGAGAATTTCCTGCAGTTTTTTGATGCCAATGGAGGTACATTCAGATCTTCCATTGATCTTTCTGGAACCCCATTGGTAAATCTACAATGGGACTATGAAGGTGATTATGAAGTGTTTGATGTGGCCAATGACGCTACCCTGAAAACTTTAACACTCGATTATGACTACTTGGGCAATGATTATTTTGAAATATACGTTATAAATGACAGTACTATTGAGCTGTACCACGTGTCCAGCGGAACAGTTTACGAGTTCACTGGAATAGGGTTTCAGCAGTACTTGAAATCGGGTGATGGAACCGGCAAAAAGAGGGTGAAGACGAAGAATCCTGTCATGGATGTTGCCCGACAAAGAAAAATGTAAGGAAATAGTAGAGTCTGCGACTATACAAACAAGTTTTTTGGTTGGTTATTTAGTTAAGAACTGCCCCAAACGTTCCAGTTTGGGGCGGTTCTTTTTTAGTGTTTTCTCTTTTTGTAATCTGAAGGGTTCTCTCCACTTATTTTTTTGAAAGTCCGGTTAAAATAGGATAAACTCTCAAAACCACACTCGTAACAGGTTTCCCCAACATTTCTGCCCGTCAATAACAATCGTTTAGCCTGTGTAATGCGATACTGATTTAAAAAATGTGTAAAGGTACTTCCTGTACTTTTCTTGAAATACCTACAAAAAGCTTCCTTCCCCAAGTTGACCGATGCAGCAATGGCATCTAGTGCTATTTTTTTGGAATAATTCTTATCAATATAGGAATATACCTTTTGCAATCGTTCTTGTTGTTTGTTGGCTTTATCATTTATGATGGGGTTTTGGTGCAAAAGGGTAAATTCATCACTTTTTGCCAATAGTTTCAGCAGCTGTAAAATTTTAAGGAATTGCTCAAACCGATTCATAGCTTGCAATTGCTTCATGATGTTGCCCACAGCTTTTTTGGTGTCCCCATAAAAAGCGATTCCATGCTGCGATTTTTCCAACAGTCCATACACATCTTCCAGTTCCTCGATTTCGGTAAAAACCTTTTCCTTAAAAGAGGCACTTATGTGCAAAACCTCTTTATGGTATTCCGTTTTTATCCCATAATCAAAATTCAAATGAGGAATGTTGGAACCGATAAGAACCAAATCACTGCCCTGATAATTGGAGGTGTGCCGCCCTACATGCCGTTTCCCGTTGGCACCCTCAATATAGACCAATTCAAACTCGGGATGAAAATGCCAGAAAAAGAGATCGTTCAACTTGGGATTGTGCAATAAATGGAAAGAACTCTTGTCGCTGGGCTGTATGTTTTCAAGTTGAATTTTCATTCTATTGCCTAATTTATTTTAAAAATAACCAATAAAAATCAATATAATTCAAATATTGGTCAATGTTAGGGTAGAAACCACTTCGCAGTTCCCATAGTTTTGGAGTATCGATTGTGCAACTAAAAAAATAGAAATATGATGCAGCAAAAAGTAGAAATGGCCAATAAGGCCCATGAAACAATTCCCGGAAATCCTTCAACGGCCACCAGTAGCAAAACAAATCTTAATGATAGGTCCAATGGCAAACCACTTCGAATACTGTCTGAAGAGGACTGGGCGTTTTGGATGGAAAACGGGTACATCGTAATCAAAAATGCCGTTCCAAAAGAGCAGGCCAAGGCAACCGCCGATTTTTTATGGGAGTTTGATGAAAAAGACCCGAACAATCCAGAAACTTGGTACGCTCCTCCCCGTGCAGAAATGAAAATGAAAGAACTTACCGGAACTGGAATGGTAGAAGTGTATAACAATCAACATTTATGGAACAACAGACAAACACAAAAAGTATACGACGCATTTGTGGACATTTGGGGGACGGAAAAGCTTTGGGTGACCATAGATCGTGCCAACTTGAATATGCCCCAACGTCCGGGAGAGAACAAAAAAGGGTTCATCCATTGGGACTACGACCCGGAGACCAGACCTCAAAATGTGCAGGGGGTATTGGCCCTTGCCGATCAAACCGATGAGAATATGGGAGGCTTTCAATGCATACCTTGGTTGTACCGAAACTACGATTCATGGAAATTGACCCAACCCGAGGACCGAGACCATTTTCAGCCCGATGTAACAGGATTGGAAGACAAAATTGTGAAAGTGAAACTGGAAGCGGGTGACCTTCTTATTTTTAACAGTACCCAACCGCACGGCATCCGACCCAATAAATCTGGAAATAAAGTGCGAATTGCGCAGTACATTTCTATGATGCCCGCAGAGGAAGACAATGAGGAAATGCGAGAATGGCGCATCAATTCATGGAAAAATAAAATAGCTCCAGAAGGCTATGCCTTTCCCGGTGATCCCAGAAAATGGGAACAGACCAAATACGAAACCGCAAAATTAAGTCCACTTGGCGAAAAGCTATTGGGGCTGACTAACTGGTAGATTGTCAAATCCTTAAAAATTTCCAGTCCATTAGGGTCTTGCATTTAATAATGCTACTTTTGCCCGCTTCAAGAACGAAGCCATGAAAAAGTACCTCAACCTTTTTGATTTTTCACAAAAGGTAAACTATCGCACAGAAATTTTATCGGGCTTAACCGTAGCACTTGCCTTGGTTCCAGAGGCGATAGCCTTTGCGTTTATCGCTGGACTTTCACCCCTAACAGGATTATATGCCGCTTTTGTTATGGGGTTGGTGACTTCAATTTTGGGAGGTAGGCCCGGGATGATTTCTGGCGCCACCGGGGCAGTGGCCGTGGTCATTGTAAGTTTGGCACAGCAGTACGGGGTAGAATACGTTTTTGCCACAGTGATTTTGGCAGGACTTCTACAAATGGCCGCTGGATTGCTTCGTTTGGGAAAATTGATGCGTTTGGTACCCCATCCGGTAATATTTGGATTTGTCAATGGTTTGGCGGTGATCATCTTCATGTCGCAAATGAGTCAGTTCAAAACCGTGGATGGCGAATGGTTGAGCGGAAGTACCCTGTACATTTTCTTGGGATTGGTATTGTTGACCATGGTGGTGATTTGGGGACTTCCCAAATTAACAAAGGTGATTCCTGCCTCTTTGGCCGCCATTCTTTTGGTGTTCGGAATTGTGTTTTTCCTTGGATTGGATACGCGAACCATTGGGGATATTGCTTCCATTCAAGGAACTTTTCCTCCTTTTCATATTCCCGATCTTCCTTTTACTTGGGAAACGTTGCAGATAATTTTCCCATTTGCGGCAATTATGGCGGGTGTTGGTTTGATTGAAAGCTTATTGACCTTAAACATTGTGGATGAAATCACCGAGACTCGTGGTCGTGGAAACAAGGAAGCGGTTGCCCAGGGAACAGCGAATATTCTTTCTGGATTTTTCTCAGGGATGGGCGGTTGTGCCATGATCGGACAGAGTTTGATCAACACCTCCAATGGTGCTCGTGCCCGACTTTCAGGAATTTTTGCTGCGTTAATGCTTTTGGTGTTCATCATGTTCGGTTCCGGCCTGATTGAAAAGGTGCCCATGGCGGCACTTACAGGATTGATGATCATGGTGGCTTTGGGAACCTTCGAGTGGGCCAGCTTAAAAACCTTCCGTCGTATGCCAAAATCCGATGTTTTGGTGATGGTCTTGGTGACCTTGGTAACGGTTTTCCTTCACAATTTGGCCTTGGCCGTTTTGGTCGGTGTCATTATCTCGGCATTAGTGTTTGCGTGGGACAATGCAAAACGCATCCGGGCCAGAAAACAGATTGATGAGGATGGAGTTAAACATTACGAAATATACGGCCCGCTGTTTTTTGGAAGTACCACACTATTTGCAGAAAAATTTGATGTATTGAACGACCCGGATGAAGTAGTAATTGATTTTGCCGAGAGCCGATTGGTGGATATGTCGGCGATTGAAGCGGTGAACAAAATTACCGAACGCTACCGAAAAGTGGGCAAAAAAGTACACTTGAAGCATTTGAGCCGCGACTGTAGACGATTATTGGCGAATGCCGATGATATTATTGAGGTAAACGTTTTGGAAGATCCTACTTACAAGGTTGTAGTGGATAAGTAAATAAGTTTACTCCCTTGTCTTGCCCAACAGCACATTTACGTTGGGGTTTTGTGGGTTTCCACTGGTCCTGCGCATTAGAACAACCTGCCCGGTGTGATAAATAGCATCCGAAATCATACCATTGATCAAATTCCAAAACGGAAGCACCGTCTGTTGGTCGCCACGCTGAAAAATAATATTGAATTCTTTTAAATCATCGGAAGATTTTCCCAGCAAACTATCACTTGCCGTCTTCAAATTCCCCAAGGTCATTTGGCGGAGCTCTTCATACGAGAATGCGGTTAAATCCCTTCTTGTGTTGGGCGTACCCGTGGTGGCATTGACAATATTGATGGTTAAGCCATAAATATGTTGCAAGGTTTCCATGGTACTCCTTCCTTCTTTTGAAGGTTTATAATCCAAATCGTTTTGGGTCAACCCTTCCGATGCCCAATAATAACGATACCCCAATCCATCGATCATACGGGCTGCCATATTACCTGCGGTGTAGGTTTCGGGATAATCTGGAATTTGATGATAGGGCAATTCCATGTTCTGTGCTTGTAATTCCACAACTAAGGTAAATAAGAAAGTAAAACCGATAAGTTTTATGTAGAAAAGGTTTTTCATAATAGGGTTTTAGTCCACGATTGATTTTTTGGCAAGGGTAAGGCCAATTTCATTAACTTCCTTGAGTGCCGCAGAACCGTACCATTCTTTCAATTCCATCACCAAGCTTCCGGCTTGTATGGCAGGGTCGGTTTCCGTGAGCATTTTAGCTTCCTCAACGGAGGCCACATCAAAAATATAAATTCCTCGCAGGTCATCGTTGCCAAAAAATGGGCCAGCGAGCACCAATTTTCCTTCTTGCGCCATTTTGCCAATGTTCTGCATATGGGCAGCCTGCAATTCTGCTGCCTCTTCTTTGGAAAGGTCACGGTTTGGCCCTCTTTTTAGAAAAGCAAAGACGTACTTTTTCATGCCATAATCGTCCGCACCATATTTTTTGGCTTTTTCTGCATTGTATCCTATTTCTTTGGATGTAGTGTTTTCAGTTTCAGATTGTGCACGGGTCAAAAAACAACTGAGCAAAAAGAAAAGGAAAATAAGTCTTGGGTTCATATCGATTGTTTTAAGTGGCCTATCCATCAAAATTAACTATTTGAAAATCAAAACAGAACCGTTTTTTTGCCAAAAAACAGGGGTGAAAATGCAGTTTCCTCAATCAAAACATCCCTTATAAAAAACATTTAACGGATGCACCTCTACATTGAACAGTTTATTTTGAAGCGCTATATCCTCAAACAAGATTTTTTTGGCGGACTCCAAATCCATGGCCTCAAGGACGATCATGCCGGTATCGCTGTACCGAGCACCCATGACTATGGTATTTTCTTTTCTCAATTTGGACAAAAAAGCGGAATGTTCCTTAAAATAGGGTTGATCATTGGGTGTTTTGTCCATATCCCAAAGGGATCCTACCGTGTACAATGCCACAAAATGAGACTTTTCTTTTTCACTTTCCTGACCGTTCATAAAAAACGGCAAAAGGAGCAACAAAAAAACATATTTCATACTATCGGAAATTACAGTTCGGAGTCACAATCGGTTTTACGCAATGGCATCGAAGAACTAAAACTCAACGCACTTTTGTCCTTAAAAGCTGTTCCAGTTTCATCCAATTCGCCGTAGCCTTCAATCAGTTGGTCATCTTTTACCAAAAAAGCTACTTCGCGAGTGCTTTCCATCCCTTCGGAAGCAAATGTGTAACTGCCAATGAGCATACTGTCATGTAGCGTTCCGGCAAAGGTTCCGGTGCTGGCATCTTTTTCTTTTAGGGCATAATCCAGGTTTCCATGTACGGTGTTGGATATATCGGTTAGCTCCAAACTGATTTTGTTGCCATTCCCCTCATACATATAACAGCCTATTTCCAAAATTGGGGACTGGGTTTCCATTTTTTCCTCAGACATTTCTGTTGATGTATCCGATCTAGAACCATTGGATTCTTTTTCTTCTTTGGTTTTGCAGCTGGCAATCAACACAAATAAGAAGAAGGTAAACGCTATCTTTTTCATATCAATCTATTTTTTTAAAAACAAGCAGATTTTCCTGATTGCCATTGGAAAGGTACAGTCTGTTGTTTGAGATGGAATATGTTGTGCTGGCTTGAAGGTGCTGTAAAAACTCCGACTCTTTGTCCATACCGGGACAGGCCATTTTGGTTCCGGCCACCTGGGTGAATCGCAGTACATCCTTTTCGTAGAAAAGGCCTCCGGTCATTCGGTTGCACCCCGAAAAACCTGAAAAGCGATTGTTGTTGATATTGATTTCCATATTGGGCAAATCCTTGCCGCCGAATTCTTCTTTACTGACCATGGCACCGTTCATTTCTTCCAACACCCAGATATCGTGAAGCCTGTAATCGGTTATGTAAGATCCACAGCCTTCGTATACTACGGTTTCATCTCCACCGGTATTTTTATAAGAAACGGTTACCGTGTAAGGGGATACCTCACCAGACATGGCATTGGTACATTCTTTATGGGCTATGATAACATCCATTTGAGTGGCCTCAGTCTGGATTCGGAACATTTTTATGTTGGAGTCTTGTGCTTTAATGGCTTCCGAAGGAGGAGTGGTTATGGTGTCCTCCATGGTCTGAAGCTGCACCATGTTGTCATAGATTTTGAGTCCCCAAAAAGGTTCGGTTCCAGTGGCCTTAAAGTAACTGCCGTCAATTTTCATGGCAATTGGCTCCATTTCCCGCTTTTTCTCTTCTGTTTGAAGGGTATCTGGCGTAATTTCTTCTGTAGCTTCGGGCTCGGCTGTTTCTTCCTTCTTTTTTTCAATGCAACCGAAAAACAGCAATACGGCGCAACTTAACAGGAGTATATTTTTCATTGTTCCACTTTTTTAAAGCGCATCATGGGAACTTCGCCAGCCATAAGATTGAGTTCACCATCTTGAATGATGTACCCATCAATCTTTTGCATCATATTTAGGAATTGTCTTTCCCCTCCTCCACAAAACATCATGGTGGTAGGGCCGGGTTCTCCAAACGAGATGGAATTCTCATCCAATTCAAAGTCGGCGGAATAGCCATTGCAGCTATCAGTGCCAGTAACTTGGTGGGTTTCTTTGTTGAAAGTGATCTGTGGTTTTTTCTCAGGGAAAAGTCCATCGAAAGCAATGCGTGGACCAGACATGTATTCCAATTCCCAGGTGGTGTTGAAAACTGCTTCAGAGTTGTCCAGCTTTGGATTGCATGAACAAACCAAAATCAGGATGCTTACAAGAAGGATGATTGAAGGCTTCATTTGTGCAGAAAATTTTAGTTAATGGTACAGAAAAGTACTAAAAAATTACGATGTAATCCTCAATCAATCAGGTTAATAAATGGATAAGAAAGCCAATTATTCCAATCTTTTGCTCCAGACTTCATAAATGGGTTGGCCTTTGCTGCTCAATCCGGAATGATGCCAGTCGTTATCCACAAGCTCATAATTAAATTGCAAACTTGCCCCGACCCGTGTGTCATCTCGGGAAAAGAAATCGATATTTTCTGTGTATTTGCCATTTATGGTGGTGTAGGTTCCTCCGCCGGTACCCATAAATTGCTTTGTCTCGATGTTGTAAGCAATCCATTGAAAGCGGGTCCCGGATAAAATTTTCATGGTTTTTCGAGGTCCCGAGGTATCACGCATCACAATTTCACCATCACGCTTCCTGCCTGATATTAACCATGCTCCTGCCAAATCGCCTGGGGAGCCATCATCCAAACGGGACCAAACTTTATCATCTACATGTAGCTTGTCTCCAGTAAAGGTGTAAGGAAGACTATCTGAGGTGCCTACCAAATCAGGATCAATAGAGGTAAATTCCAGGGTATAGGTAAGTAATCCATTTTCAGCGGATAAGGCACCGCCCTTGGTGCCTATAAACTTACCGTTTTCTTTTTCAAAAATGGCCAGCGAAAAGTAACCGCCAGATACTATGGTCACATATTGGACAGAAACACCTTTGTTGTTGGTGACGGTTGACTGCCATGCTCCGTTAAGGTCTTGCCCCTTGGAAAAGGATATGGTAAGAACAAAAACGATCAGTGTTAGGACATTTTTTTTCATGATCAATACATTTTATTGGAGTGTGCAGCTGTTTTTGGTATTTGTTGAATGGCATCCCAGTGTTCACAGATTTTTCCATTGTCATCAAAGCGGAAAAAATCCATAGTTACGTATTCATCGTTTTCTGGCCAAGTTTGGTGTGTATGAAGGGCAACTAAATCGCCTTCGGCGATGCAACGTACAAAAGCAATGGATTTGTGGGGATATTCTCGTTGCATTTTCTCAAAATAAGAAATAAAACCTTCCTTTCCATCCGCGACATCTGGGTTGTGTTGGATATAGACATCCCCGACAAATTTTTCAACAGCTTCCCGGGGATTCCCTTCAAAGGCCATTTTATAGAAGGCTATTGCATTGTTTTTGTTTGCCGCTAAATCCATATTCGTAAAAATAAAAATGCTGTTGCTTTTAAGTAAAACAACAGCATTTCAAAGATGTATGTTTGGTAATTATAGTGTTCTTAAGTACTCGGCCACATCCCTTGCTTCCTCTTCGGTAAGGTTTTGGTTGAGCATGATCGCATTATTGTATTCTTTCAACAACGCCTTTGCAATGGGATCCTCTTTGAGCATACCATCGGGGTTCAAGATCATGTTCATGACCCATTCTGGACTTCTACGCTCATAGACTCCTTGCATTGCAGGACCAATCAAACGTTTGTCCACCATGTGGCAGGCAACGCAAATAGATTCGAACTTAGCCTTGCCTCGAGCGGCCATTTCTTCATCAATTTCAGCGGCGAAAGCCACATTTTCAATGGGGCCGACCCCTTTGTTGTCCAAATCCACAGGCACACCTTCGCTGGTTTGGGTCTTTGTCTCTTCAGTTTTTGTGCGGCTTACTTCAAAACCATCATCTTTCTTCTCTTCTTTTTTTCCGCCACAGCTGGCCACAAGGGCTCCCAATGCCACGAAAAGGAGTATTTTTTTCATCTTGATCAATTCTGTTGTAGTTTGTGTTAAATGCAGCTACTAATATAGGTAATTGAGGACTAATTTTATAGTAGTTTTTGTATTAGATGTTACGGTCTCCCTTTCGGAGAGATTCAACTTACAGATCATCAAAGAATTCCAAAGCTCTTTTCTCTGTATAGGTTATATTCTTCTTGCCCCAAAAACCAACATGTCCACCATATTTAGGGGTCTCCATATATAGATTTGGATTTTGTTCCACTTCGGCAAAAGGATAACATTCCGTACCCAAAAAAGAATCATCGAGTGCATTTACAATAAGGCTCGGCACTTTAATGTTCGGTAAAAATTGCAGGGAACTACATTGTTTGTAATAATCCAGGGCATCCTTGAAATTATGGGCCCTACTGGTGTATATATCGTCAAAATCCTTAAGGGTCTTGATTTTTTTGATGTCAGAATCTGTGATATACTCTGGAAACAAGACTTGTTTTTGTTTGAGCTTGCCAATCAAATTTCCCTTGAAACGGATGGCATACAATATGTTTTTAAAGGTTAGAAGTTGTTGGCACGAACTGTGCAAATTGCAGGGTACGGAAACAGCAACGGCTCCTTTTATTTCCTTCGGAAGAGCTTCTTCTTCACCTAGATATTTCAAGACTAGATTTCCGCCTAGACTAAAGCCCTTAATAAAGATCTCCGAATAGTCCTTTGTTTTTAAGATGTGGTCGATTACTTCCTTGAGGTCCTCCGTAACACCGGAATGGTACGAACGGTAGCGTTTATTGGTCTCGCCACTACACCCCCGATAATTTACAGCACAGGCATCGTAACCCTTTTGGTTGAAAAGTTTGGCACTTCCTGTGATGTAGGGTCGTTGCCCATCACCTTCCAAACCGTGGAGCAAAATGACCAATTTTTGAGTTGGGATAACGGATTCACTCCAATCCAAATCCAAAAAATCAGCATCTGACAACGTTAAACGTTCCCGCTTTTGGACAACCCCTTCGACCTTTCTAAATAGACCACAGTAAATGGTGGCCAAATGTGCATTTTTAAAAAATAGTGGTGGGGCGTAATGGGATGAAATAAGAGGCATTAATACAATATGTTATGCTGGGGTTGTACTTTTTCGGGCAGATTGGTTTCATCCAACATATCCCGAAGATCTATCTCTATAGTACGGCACAAAGCGGTCATGGGTACATCATTGATGCGCCCTTCGAAAGGGTCTTCACTATTGCTTCCAATTTTTTCCATGGTGGTAAAAATCCATGAAATCAAAACAGAAAAGAAAACCATTAGCCCAAGGTACCACCAGTTGTGCATTTCATTAAGGTTTTGAAGTTGAGTCTCAAACACATTGAGCAGCCCAAATGGGAGCAAAAGAATAAAAATCCACGTAAAAACAGTACTGAAATAAGCATATTGTCTCGGAAAGGGAGTGTTTTTTATCCGTTCGCACATACCTTGAAGATTATACATTTCCTCTAAATTATTGTGCAAGACCTGTTTGTCGAATTCTGTTATTTTTCCAGCTTTCAATAATTGCTTAAGCTGTAGACCTTGATTTTTAATGAGGTGGGTGGCCACATTTTTTCTGTTCTCCAGATTGGCTATTTCTTCTTGGGATAGCAGCAAATCCATTCCATCACAAGCAGGATTTCGTTCTCCATGTTTATCAAACAAACGCTCCACGGCGCGGTTTTCCTTTATGGAAAAACTGTTGGGCTGGCGCAGTTGAATTCGAAGTGCATTGATCCAAGCAATATGCCGGTAAATCAATGTAATTTGGGCATTACGGTCGTTCTCCACAAAACTTAGCACGTTATTGGCCCAAGTACGTGAGTAATTGACGATACCGCCCCATATTTTTCGACCTTCCCAAAAACGGTCATAGCTTTGACTGTTCTTGAAGCCAATATAGAAAGCCACGGCAATACCTATTACCGAAAGGGGCTGGAAAGGAATATCGATATGTGTCCAACCCAAAGTAGCATAGAGATAAAAAATGATGCCGGCATAAAGCACGAAAAAAATAAGATTTTTCCAGGCGTAGCGTAGAATAATGTGCCAGCTGATATTTCTTTTGATGTACATGGCAGTGTTTGTTGATTATACCTTGACAAAATACAAAAGAAAAGTTACCGCGATCAATCCTTTGGGAAGGTCTCCAAAAGTTTGGACTGCTCTTCAATGGCAGTCTTGAATTCAGTTTTAAGCTCAGCAACCAATTTTGAAACGGGCAGTACGTTATCAATGGAGGTCACCCCTTGCCCTGCAGACCAGATGGTTTTCCAAGCCTTGGCTTCGGTATCGAGTTCCTTTCCAAAATCGATTTTCCGATCTTTTTTCAAATCCTCTTCTGAAATTCCGGCAGCCTTTAAGCTGGCAGCCAAAAAGTTGGCATGTACTCCGGAAATAGCAGCGGTGTAGACCACATCGCTGGCACCGGCCTCAATGATCATTTTTCGATACTCGTCCGTGGCTTTGCTCTCTTCGGTATTTATAAAACGGGTGCCCATATAGGCCAAATCCGCACCCATTTGCATTGCCGATGCAATATCCCTTCCATTACTGATGCATCCCGAAAGAATTATCGTTTTGTCGAAAAACTTTTTCACTTCGGTCACCAAACTCATGGGATTGATGTTTCCCGCATGGCCACCTGCCCCAGCTGAAACCAGAATTAAACCATCCACTCCTGCTTCAGCGGCTTTTTCCGCATGGCGTTTTTTAATAATGTCATGAAAAACAACCCCGCCATACCTATGAATCGCATCCACCACCATGCTCACCGCTCCAAGCGAAGTGATCACCAAGGGAACCTTATGCTTTATACAGAGCTTTACATCGGCCTCCAGCCTTGGGTTTGTAGGGTGTACAATTAGATTTACCCCAAAAGGAGCGGCCTTTTTACCGGTTTCTCGCTCGAATTGCTGTAGTTCTGTCTTTATTTGGATGAGCCATTCCTCAAACCCCTCACTGGTACGTTGGTTAAGGGCGGGAAAAGTTCCAACAATACCATTTTTACAACATTCCACCACCAATTTTGGACCGGATATGAGGAACATGGGGGCGGCTATAACGGGTAATGATAGGTCTTTGATGAATTCGGCTTTTTGGTTCATGGACTTTGTGTTAAACTATGTCTAAAAATAGAATTAATAATAGGACTTCATTGGAATCAGTTTATAAAACTATGGTATTTTTGCCATCTATTATGCATGCATAACAAATAACCACTATGTTTTTTAAGGAATTTGAGATTCGATGGAGCGATTTGGATGCCAATCGCCATTTGGCCAACTCGGCCTATATCAACTTTATGAGCCATACCCGAATGGCATATTTGGGGCAATTGGGATTTAACCAAAAGAGTATGGCCGAACACAATATTGGTCCTGTAGTTTTTTATGAACACATGTATTATTTTAAGGAAGTGTTTGCTGGAAAGCCCGTGAAGGTTTCCTTGGGATTTAAGGGAATGAGCGAAGATGGGATGTTCTTTGAATTTGTGCACGATTTTTATGATAGCAAAGGCAAAAATTTTGCCCGTTGCCAAATGATGGGCGCTTGGATTGATTTAAAAGAACGAAAATTGATTGGGTTGCCCGAAGAATTCCTAGCAGCTTTTGGGCGCATGGAAAAGGCTGAGGATTTTAAGGTTTTGACCAAGGCAGATACCCGTAAGTTTGTGCAAATTCCGAAGGATCTCTAAGATTTTGTCCTATTTGGAATACCCAAACCAACTTGACGACCTTTTAATTAATTTTCCGGAAATAATTTCATCCAGCCAACGCTCGTACCAATCCAAAAAGTTGTTGCCTGGCGCAAACTTTGGTTTACTTTCAGCGGCCATTTCTAGATTTACAACTTTGCCTTTGTGCGGGCCATTGAGAAGAAGTCCATGAACATAGGTACACCCTTGTGACCCCAAAGGCAAGATTCCTCCGAAGATTTTGGCAAACTCTTCATAATAGACTTTGTCAGAAAGACCATCTTCATCCAAGATTTTGGTCAGATTTTTCCATTGTGCATCTGTCATATTGGGGTAAAGCCGACAGTCATTTTTAAGGAATATTTTTGGGTCTCCGTAGACCAATGCATCCAAGTGATCTCCAAGCGTGTAGATTCCGTAGTAGGGGCCTGCCCCGGAATTTTGGTATGATGTCCCCCCATTTCCAATATGGAGTACAAAAGCACGGTAGCACTCAGGGAGGGAAATTCTGTAAGTTGATTCAAAGGCTTTGATTTGGGAAATGGGAGCCGGAGGGTGTATTTGGTACTTGTGTGCACTTGCTCCAAAGACCAAGCAATCTTTATCAATCTGTTTAGCCCCCATCAGCTTTTTTTTGATTCTACCAATTTGATGGAAATTAGGAGTATTGGTCATAAGGTATCCTTGTTCTCTTTATTGCCCAGCTTTCCCCACATAGCTTTTTTACCGCCAATTACGTAAACGAAGCGAACTAATATGCATAATATAAAAACAGCAAATGCAACATCTACCATAGACATTGTGGGCTTGTTTAAACGCAGGAGAAAACCTAGCGAACCCTCAAGTTGAAAGGGTGTGTCAATTTGCTTTATACCCCAAGAAGCTGGAAGAAAATCATTTGCCAAATCTGGGAGCAAATGAAAACCAAGGTATAGTAATCCTAATTCCAACAGTGGATTTATTTCAAAAGCTTTCATCAGTTTTTTTTCAAACCAAAGAAGGGCAAGGAATAGGAGAAATCCAATGGCAATTCCACAAAGTAGCAATAGATTCATACTGTTGTTGTTCGGCACTATGGTGGCCAATTACAGATGCAATCTATGGTCCAAACACGAAAACTCTGTGGATGGATTGATAAATGCCCAAAACAAGTTGACGAATAACGGACTAAGGGAAAATTACTGGATCAAGTTTTTGGCTTGGGTCGTTTTCCGGCCAGGTATACCCCCAACAATACCAGTAATGTGGCCAAAATTTTGACCAAAGTTAAGTGATCCTTACCCGAAAATAAGGCGAAAAGAATACCAATAAGCGGCTGCACATAGATAAAAGCTCCCACTGTGGATGCCTTGAGTTCTCTAAGGGCGAACACATTGAACAGATAGGTCATAAAGGTTGTGCCGATAACCACAAAAGCCACGGAACCATACACCCAAAGGGGCATAGTTGCCCATTGTATTTCCAAAAACTCTGGCAAGGTTATGGGGAAATTTATAATAAAGGCAAGGCCAAACAACCATTTCATCAGATTGAAAGGATGGTACTTTTCCAACAGCTTTTTTACCAAGATTAGATAAGAGCCATAGCAGGTGGCATTAAGAATGAACAGAAAATTACCCAAGGGAATGTTGGGGGCATCTTGCCGTATTTCGGCGCCAAAAAGGATAAGCCCCAAAGCTCCAACAAATCCTAAGAAGATGCCGAGACCCTTATTTAAGGTAATGCGTTCGCTAAGAAATAAAGCGGATAGAATTACCACAATAATTGGGGTAATGGTCACCAAAACTGCACTGTTGATGGGCGTGGAAAGCTGAAGGCCTTTAAAGAAGGCCAACATATTTATGACCATACCCAGAAAAGAACAGGCCAGTATCCGTCCCCAATCCTTTTTCTCAATTTTCTCTTTGGGTCCAAAAAAGGAAATCAAGGTAAATAAGATGGTGGCCCCACCCACCCGCAACATAATAAATGCAAAAGGCCCCACATAATCAGGCATGGCGCCTTTGGCAATAGTATGGTTAAGACCATAGATAATAGTGGCCCCAATGGCGGCTAAAATGGCGAGTGTTCTTTTGCTCATGGGTGCAAGGCCTCTTTAGCGGCCTGGACCACTTTTTTGGAGTTACCGATAAAAATCTGTCCATCCACCAAGGCAACGGGTCGTTTTAAAAAGGTGTAATGATCAAGAATGAGATTCTTATAATCGTTTTCGGAAAGTTGTTTTTCGTGCAATCCTTTTTGACGGTACAGCATGGCCCTTTTGCTGAACAAAGGCTCGTACCCTCCGGCAAGGGAGGCCATTTCTTCCAATTGCCTGGTAGTTATGGATTCGGTCTTGATTTCTTGTAGTTGAACATCGTCCAGAGGTTCCAATTCTTTTAAAATGCGTTGGCAGGTAGAGCAGCTGCCCAAGTGGTAAATCTTTTTCATAATCACGTTCTAAGGCACAAAGGAAGTCAAAAATGAATCAATTCATGTTATGAAAGTGCAAATTCAACTGCCTTTTGGGCATGGATTTTTGTAGTGTCAAAGGTGTGGATTGAAGCTTCTTCTGCTGGAATGAGCAACGGAAGTTCCGTACAACCTAATATGGCTCCTTCAGCACCCTGCAACTCCATTCTTCTAATAATTTCCAAACAGATTGCTTTAGATTCTTTTGTAAAAATTCCTTTAACCAACTGATTGTAAATAATGGAGTGAAGATTTTCTCTGTCTTTTTCATCTGGAACGATGACCTCCAGACCAAAATCCTCAGTCAGAATTTTGGTGTAAAAATCATTTTCCATAGTGAACTTGGTCCCCAGAAGGGCCACTTTTCCCATTCTTTTTTCTTTGATTGCTTGTCCAGTGGCATGGGCAATGTGCAGAAAAGGAATGTGTAGGGCATCCGTAATGAAGTTGCTCACTAGGTGGATGGTATTGGTACATAGGAGAACGACATCAGAACCCGCAACTTCCAATTTTTTGGCCTGCAGGGCCATAAGGTTCCCAATCTGGTCCCAATCGTCCGAGAAGGAAAGACGTTCAATTTCATCAAAATCAACTGAGGTGAGAATAGTTTTTGCAGAGTGTGAGCCTCCCAATTGATCCCGCACCATTTCATTGAGGTGCTGATAATAAACTTTTGAGGACTCCCAACTCATACCACCGATCATTCCAATTGTTTTCATCTTTTGCCTGTTTGGATTTTACTTAATTTTTGACATTTCTTCAGCTCCCTCTATGGAAATCGAAGCTAAAAAATGAGACACTTTCTGGGCCATGACTCTAAGTGGATTTAGGGCTGTTTGTCTTTGAGGTGTGCAGATTGTACAGTTTTCCATAATATTTATATTTCGCTAAATATCAATATGTTCATCAAAAAAATTACAGTTCATTACGTATGGCCTCCATGTAGGCGGTAATGACTTTCTCATTTCTTTTATAATAGGTCCATTTGCCATGTCGGGTTGGGATGACCAATTTGGCATTTTGCATGGAATTTAAATAGGTTGAGATAGTGGATTGCGATAGGCCGGCCTTATCTTGAATGTAACCTACACAAACACCATCATTGAAATGATCAATATCCTGATGGGGCGGAAAATTTAATTCCGGGTTTTTTAACCATTTCAAAATATTAACCCTAGTTTTATTGGATAAAACCTTATTGATTTCTACAATATTCATATTACAAATATAATTTAAATATTTACATATCTAAAAAAATAGATATGTTTTAACATAATGATGGCTTTTTGCACCTAAAAATGGAAAAGATATTTGACATTCTCCTTAAAAACAGGAAAATACTGCACGATACTTTGCAGCATACCCCAAAAGAAGAGCTGTATAGAATTCCAGAAGGATTCAGCAATAATATTTGGTGGAACATTGCCCACGTGGTGGTTACCCCCCAGCTATTGGTGTACGGTTTAAGTGGGCTGGACTATACCATTGAGGAAGAATTGATCAATAAGTACCGAAAGGGAACCTTCCCTGATGGGGAACCTTCAGATCAAGAAGTGGAAAAGATTTCTGCCTATCTGTTCAGCACGGTTAAGCATATTCAGTTGGATTACCAACATGGCAGATTAAATGTCAAGAACTACAAAGAACTCACCACCTCGGTCAATGTAACCCTTATCAGTGCCAAAGATGCCATTGCTTTTAGCACTTACCATGAGGGAATCCATCTAGGTGCCATACGCGGCTTGCAGAAAGCGCTGGAAAAAAACCGTTAGGCATTCGCATTTATTTTAAGAGAGCCCTTCCCTTGATGAGGGAATTATAAGTCTGTTTTCCTCCATTTTGTATCTTTAGCGTTATAAATGGCAATTGCGCAGTACCCCAAAATTACAGATACGAAGTAATGTCTGGTCCAAATCTTAACCATAATGAGAAAAACCTACTTTACCTACTGGGTATACTGCGCCCTAGTGTTGGTTACCGTTCAGCAAATCCATTCCCAAAGAAGTAATTATTCCGTTGGAGTGGTGCCCACCTACAAGACTGATGGGTATGGTATGCAGTTCAATTTAAACCATTATCACAGCACAACAGATTATCTCCAAGCCTCTTTGGCAGCTACTTTTTCCAAAGAGCAACCCAATTCCGGTGTTGAATTTCCCTACCACGACTACCTATTCAATCTTGGGTATTTTACCACAATTTTGACTGCTCCAAAACGGGGATTCTTCATTTTTTTTGGTGGAGGGCCTTCGGTTGGGTACAAGTACATCAACAATGGTGAAACGGAATTTCCGTTTGATGCATCAACAGCTGAGAGCAGTTTTATCTTTGGAGGTTTTGCCTCTTTTGAAATGGATTTCTTTCTTTCGGATGCTTTTTCATTATTTGTCCCAACAAGTGGTTTTTACCATTTTAACAGTGACCTTAATGACACCATGCTACTGTTGGGAGTTGGTATTCGGTATTATTTGAAGTGAAGTTTTTTGTGGAATTATTCAAGACTTCACCTTGCGCTTTAAAAAAAGATTTACTTCGGAATAGGGCAGGGTCAAGATGATGGGCCCATCGGCATAAGAAGCCACCTCATATTGGTTGTAGATTAATTGTACCCCATCTTGGGTATAACCCACATTGTTGGGTAAATGAAACGAGTCACCCTCGAACATAAAACCTGTGGCGTTGATGTTGCTATCTTGGGGAATTTTCTCCTGAACCCTAAACTTGGTCTCCGCAAATTTTTCAAAACCTTCAGGATCATCAAAAAGCTGCCAGTTTTCCAGTTCAGTGCCTTTTGCCTTATCAAAATTGAGATAGCTCGTGGAGCCATATCCGTGTGCCCCTCCGGTAAAGGTATAGGAGTTCACCACAATGGTCACCATATTGGCATCCTCATAAATGATTTCGCCATTTATTTTGGCCTCCCAGCCTATTTCATCGGGGAATTTGGTCTTTAATTCTTTATAACTTTCGGTAAACGATGCCATGGCCTGATCCACATTCTCAATGTCTTCATTTTCACTGAAAGATAAAAGCGCGATCACCTCTTCCCGCAAACTGCGGTTAATGGCAGTGGCCACGCCCGACTCATCCAAGGCATGTGGAATGTTTATTGTAATTTCAGGACAATTCTTGCAGGACTCCCCCTGTAATTTCAGTGGTTCAAACGTAAGTTTGTGTTCGGTTTCGCAACCAATAGGAATCCAGAGGATTAAAAGTAGGCGGAAATACTTTTTCATAAGTGAGGTTTTTGGGTTTCCAAAAATAAGACTTCATTGAAAACTCCGAAAGATAGCAATACATTTGTAGGAAGATCATAAGAAAATGAGCAAAAAAAAGTTACGATTTAACAGCAAGACCATTCATGGGGGGCAACATCCAGACAAAGCTTATGGAGCCGTAATGCCACCCATTTACCAAACCTCAACCTATGCCCAGACCACCCCGGGCGGACATAAGGGATTTGAATACTCTAGAAGTGCCAACCCCACCCGGACCGCTTTGGAGAATGCTTTGGCCAGCATTGAAAATGGAACTTATGGATTGGCCTTTGCCAGTGGTTTATCGGCCATTGATGCCGTTATAAAATTGTTGCAACCTGGTGATGAGGTAGTTTCCACCAACGATTTGTACGGGGGGAGCTATCGGCTTTTCAAACAGATATTTGAAAAATTTGGCATAAAATTCCATTTTATAGGGATGCAAGATGTAGCTTCCATTGAAGCGAACATCAACATAAAAACCAAATTGATATGGGTAGAGACACCAACCAATCCAATGATGAACGTTATAGATATTGAGGCGGTTTCTGCTCTGGCCAAAAAACACAACTTATTGTTGGCCGTAGACAATACT
Source organism: Muricauda sp. MAR_2010_75 (assembly GCF_000745185.1). Classification (NCBI taxonomy): domain Bacteria; kingdom Pseudomonadati; phylum Bacteroidota; class Flavobacteriia; order Flavobacteriales; family Flavobacteriaceae; genus Allomuricauda; species Allomuricauda sp. MAR_2010_75. The sequence continues at coordinate 1,190,823 of NZ_JQNJ01000001.1, read as the reverse complement.
TTTGCCACCCCCTATTTACAAAGACCATTGGATTTGGGAGCGGATATTGTGATGCACTCAGCCACCAAATATTTGGGCGGTCACAGTGATCTTGTGGTAGGAGCTTTGGTGGTGAAGGATAAGGAACTGGCGGACAAGCTCTATTTCATTCAAAATGCCAGTGGTGCGGTGTGTGGTCCCATGGACAGTTTTTTAACGCTTCGCGGCATAAAAACCCTCCACGTTCGTATGCAACGCCATTGTGAAAACGGGAAAGCCATAGCTCACTATTTAGCCAACCACCCCAAAATTGAAAAAGTGTACTGGCCCGGATTTGAGTCGCACCCCAATCATGACATTGCCAAAAGCCAAATGAGCGGTTTTGGTGGAATGATATCTTTTGTGCCCAAAGGGAGCAGCTATGAAGAAGCCATAAAAATTGTGGAAAAACTGGAGGTTTTCACTTTGGCTGAGTCGCTGGGAGGCGTGGAGAGTTTGGCGGGCCATCCGGCAAGCATGACCCATGCCAGTATTCCTAAAGAAGAACGAGAAAAAAGTGGCGTGGTGGATGCTTTGATTCGTTTAAGCGTAGGTATTGAGGACGCAGACGATTTAATTGCGGATTTGAAACAGGCCATAGGGTAGTGGATTGAAAAATTTTTAAAAAAAGCCACTTCAAATTATGTAAATAATATAATTTTGCCATCAAATTATAAATTCAATAAAACTGCCGCTTATTAAAGTTGCAGCAACAACAAAATAGCAATCCGTTATATGGAACAGAAAATTAAAGCATTTATGGATGAGGTCATTGCTAGAAACGGCCATGAACCAGAATTCATCCAAGCGGTTCAAGAGGTAGCAGAAACCGTAATTCCTTACATCGCACAAAACGACATTTATTACGGAAAAAATATCCTTTTGCGCATGGTGGAGCCGGAACGATTGATTTCGTTCCGAGTGGCATGGATTGATGATGATGGTGAAATCCATGTTAATCGTGGTTATCGCGTTCAAATGAACTCGGCCATTGGACCTTACAAAGGAGGACTTCGTTTTCATCCCACAGTGAACGCCAGTGTATTGAAATTCTTGGCCTTTGAACAAGTTTTTAAAAATAGCTTGACCACCCTGCCCATGGGTGGTGGTAAAGGAGGTTCCGATTTTGACCCAAAGGGTAAATCGGATGACGAAATCATGCGTTTTTGCCATGCTTTTATGACCGAACTGTGCAGGCATATTGGCCCAAACACCGATATTCCAGCCGGGGATATTGGCGTAGGCGCCCGTGAAATTGGTTTCCTCTTTGGGATGTACAAAAAAATACGCAACGAGTTCACTGGAGTGTTGACCGGGAAAGGACTTTCATGGGGCGGTTCCTTGATTCGCCCTGAAGCCACAGGATATGGAACCGTTTACTTTGCCGATAGCATGCTGAAGACCAAAAACGAAACCTGTAAAGACAAAAAAGTGGTCATTTCAGGTTCGGGTAACGTGGCGCAATATGCCGCAGAAAAGGTATTGCATTTGGGAGGGAAGGTATTGACGCTTTCCGATTCCGGAGGATTCATTTATGACAAAGACGGTATTGATGAAGGAAAACTCGCCTTTGTTATGGATTTGAAGAACAACAAGAGAGGCAGAATTTCGGAGTATGTGGATAAATATCCATCAGCCGAATTCCATAAGGGAGAAACCCCTTGGAAAGTGGCTTGTGATATTGCATTGCCCTGTGCCACCCAAAACGAATTGAATGGTGATGATGCCGCAACATTGATCAAAAACGGATGTATTGCCGTGGCCGAAGGAGCAAATATGCCTTCAACCCCGGAAGCCATTCATGCATTCCATGATGCCAAAATTTTATTCGCTCCTGGGAAAGCCTCAAATGCAGGAGGTGTGGCCACTTCAGGATTGGAAATGTCGCAAAACTCATTGCGTATCAGCTGGACCCGAAAAGAAGTTGATGAGCGGCTTAAAGGTATTATGGCCGATATTCACGATTCCTGTATTGAATATGGGAAAGAGGAGGACGGCTACTGCAACTATGTAAAAGGAGCCAATATTGCTGGCTTTGTAAAGGTGGCGGATGCCATGTTGGCCCAAGGTGTGATTTAATTCCTATAATCAACCAGAGTTTTTGGTTGGCAGTTACCGGAAGGAGTGCTTATTTTTACTCCTTTCTGTAACTGCCTTTTTTTTAACCCTATGCAAGTAACCACCAAGGCCATTGTACTTTCTTCCCTAAAATATGGCGATACCAGTCTTATTGTTAGGGCATTTACGGCTTCGGATGGACTCAAGACCTATTTGTTGAAAGGGGTTATGGGCTCCAAAAAAGGAAAACTGAAACCGGGCTATTTTCTCCCGTTGATGCAGTTGGAAATTGTGGCTAACCACAAAAACAAAGGTACTTTAGAAAGTATACGGGAGGTAAAGGTGTCCATGCCCTACAAGTCGCTCCATACCGATATTGTAAAAAACAGCATCGTTCTTTTTTTGGCCGAAATGTTGGGTAACAGTATTCATGAAGAGGAGCGGGATGAAGGCCTTTTCAATTATTTGGAATATGCATTGCTTTGGTTGGATGAGCATCCTGCAAACCCCAATTTTCACCTCCTTTTTTTGTTGGATCTCACCAAGTATTTGGGCTTCTATCCGGACACTTCTTTTAAAAACTCGCCTTTTTTTGATCTTCAAGAAGGAAGATTTTCTAAAACACAATCACTTAACCCATTGATTCAAAGTGAAATACTGGAAAATTTTAAACGTTTTTTGGGCACGAATTTTGAGGCATTACATGCAATACAACTAACTAAGTCTAACAGGCGGGAACTCTTAAAAATGGTTATTCTCTATTTCCGGTTGCACGTGCACGGATTTAGGGAACCAAAGTCCCTTGCCGTATTAAATGCCGTTTTTAACTAACATGTTTAAACCAGCCTTAACCCTAACTTTATTTTTAATACTGGTTTCCATTTCGCTTTATGCACAAGAAGTAACCGTTCTGGATGCCGATTCGGGAATACCCATTTCCAACTTGGCCATTTTTAATAGGGACAAATCCAAAACCACAATCACGGATTATAATGGAAAAACCGATTTGGGAATTTTCAATCCCAATGAGCGGATTACCTTTCAACATCTCAGTTATGAGATTTATGCCACCACAAAATCACAGATTGCCAAAAATGATCACCGAGTTTACCTTTATTTAAGGTCTGAAGAATTGGAAGAAGTGGTTCTGTCCGTTTCCAAATGGGAGCAACAAAAAAAGAATGTTCCCCAAAAAATAGAAACCATTGATGCGCGAAGTATTTCTTTTACCGCGCCACAAACCTCGGCAGACCTACTACAGAACAGCGGAAAGGTCTTTGTCCAAAAAAGTCAATTGGGAGGAGGGAGCCCCATGATCCGGGGTTTTGCCACCAATAGGTTATTGTTGTCCGTGGATGGCGTTCGGATGAACAATGCCATATTCCGCGGAGGAAACCTTCAAAATGTAATTTCAATTGATCCCTTTACGGTGAACAAGACCGAAGTTATCTTTGGACCCGGTTCTGTAATCTACGGCAGCGATGCCATCGGTGGGGTAATGAACTTCTACACGAAAAAACCCCATTTTTCATTTACGGATAGCTTGGCGTTTTCGGGCAAGGCAGATTATAGATTTGCTTCGGCCAACACCGAAAGCACCAGTCATGTGGAGTTTAATTTTGGTCGGCAAAAATGGGCATCCTACACCAGTTTTACCTACAATAATTTTGATGATTTGAAAATGGGTGAGCACGGTCCGGATTCCTATCTCAGAAACAATTATGTCATCCAACAAAATGGCATGGATGTGTTGGTTTCCAACGATGACCCGAAAAAACAGGTTTCAACCGGATACGATCAGGTAAATTTTCTTCAAAAATTTGCGTATCGACCCAATGATACATGGAACTATAACTTGGGGCTCTACTATTCTGAAACTTCGGATTACCCCAGATATGATAGATTGATTCGTCCAACTGGTAATGGGCAAGGACTTCGATCTGCTGAATGGTATTATGGCCCCCAAAAGTGGTTTATGGGGAATTTTCAGGTCACTAAAAAGGGGGAAAGCAAATTTTACGACCGCTTAAAACTTACTACGGCCTATCAATTTTTTGAGGAGAGTCGGTATGACCGTGGTTTTGGCGATGTGGAGCTGTTTTCCACAAAGGAAGAAGTGGATGCCCTTTCCATGAACTTGGATTTTGAGAACAAAAAATTGGGAGGACTGCATTTGTATTATGGTGCTGAGTATGTCTTCAACAAGGTAAATTCCAAAGGAAGCGTGCGAAACATTGAAACCGGTGCGGTGGAACGTACTGCATCCCGTTATCCTGATGGGGCCACTTGGCAGACTTTCGCTGGATATATCAATGGCGAATATCAAATAGAACCCAATTTCACCTTGCTTTCCGGAATTCGGTATAGCCAAGTTTGGGTGGATGCCGAATTTGAAAAGACCTTTTATCCCTTCCCTTTTGATGAGGCCGATATCGTAACCGGAGCCCTTACCGGAAGTTTGGGATTTAGTTGGTTTCCCAGGGAGGATTTGCAGATAACATTGAACGGATCCACTGGGTTTAGAGCACCCAATATTGATGACATTGGAAAAATATTCGACTCCGAACCGGGCTCTGTGGTGGTTCCCAATCCAGATTTGGAACCTGAGTATGCCTACAACGGGGAACTTGGAATCCGAAAAAATTTTGGTGACAGATTTGTTTTTAAAGGAGCCGCCTATTACACCTATTTGGTGGATGCTTTGGTACGAAGGGATTTCAACTTTAATGGGGAAACCGAGATTGAATACAACGGAGAGCTAAGCAATGTTCAGGCGATTCAAAATGCTGCCAAGGCCTATGTGTATGGTTTTGAATTTGGGATGGAAGCCTTTTTTGATGAGCATTGGTCATTTTCATCGAACCTTACCCTTACCGAAGGGATTGAAGAGGACGATGATGGCACCGATAGTCCGGCTCGCCATGCCGCGCCCACCTTTGGTGACGCCCATTTGGTTTGGCAGAATCAAAAATTGAAAGCAGATGTTTTTGTCAACTACAATGGAGAGGTCAGTAATGATGATTTGGCCCTTTCGGAGCAAGGCAAGGATTATATCTATGCCAGTGACGCCAATGGCAACCCTTATGCACCTTCTTGGTACACCTTAAATTTTAGGTCGCAATATCAAATCTCCAATGCCCTAAAGGCCACAGTTGGTTTGGAAAATATGACCAACCAACGCTATCGGATGTATTCTTCGGGCATTGTGGCTCCTGGAACCAATTTAATTTTAGGATTGGGCTACGTTTTTTAAAAACAAAAAGGGTCTCTATAAAGCAAGAAAAGTTTGAATTTGTCAGGTTGAGCGAAGTCGAAACCTGTTTATGGTATTTTTGGGTTCTCGACTGCGCTCGAACTGACAATTGGGAAGGTTTTGAGCGGCTTACTTTTGTGCTGTTTTTGTTACATTTTAAGGCTGTCAATGGCCTTTTTGGTGATTTCTTTTGCATCTTCACCCATTTCTTCGGCCTTATCCATGGCCTCTTCACCCGCCTTTTTAATGCTGTCTGCCGCCCGTTCACCCATTTCCATGGCTTCGTCACCTGCCTTTTTTACGGCATCAACGGCATCGCTTGTGGCATCTTTTAAATCCTCACCCGCTTCTTCAAGGGTTTCGCTGGCTTCTTCAGAAGCATCTTTGGCTTTGTCTGCAGCCTCTTTGCAGGAGGTTAAAACGGACATTGATAAAGTAAGGGCCATTACGGCTACTAAAACTTTTCTCATCTTATAAATGGTTTAGTGTTATTAAAATTCAAGGTAGTGAAATTAATGTAAATGCTAATGAGGAACATATCATATTTAGGTTAAGGCTATTAAGGAAATACTAATACCCAAAAGGGAGGGGTATTATTCCATCTAAATTTATAATTTTGCAAACTTGGAATTCGAGAAGAAGTAGCAATATATATGAAGTTTGCAGAATATAAGGGATTGGACTTGCCCAAGGTATCAGAAGAGGTTCTGAACTTTTGGAAAGACAAACAGATTTTTGAAAAGAGTGTTTCCACACGGGAGGGCAAGGAGAGCTACGTGTTCTATGAAGGCCCACCATCTGCAAACGGAATGCCGGGGATTCACCACGTAATGGCACGCACCATCAAGGATATCTTTCCGCGCTACAAGACCATGAAAGGATTTCAGGTAAAGAGAAAGGCCGGATGGGATACCCACGGTTTGCCCGTGGAAATTGGTGTGGAAAAAGAACTGGGCATCACCAAAGAGGATATCGGGAAAAAAATATCGGTTGAGGAATACAATGCGGCCTGCAAAAAAGCGGTAATGCGTTACACGGACGTTTGGAACGAAATGACCGAAAAAGTCGGGTACTGGGTAGATATGGATGATCCCTACATCACCTACAAGCCCAAGTATATGGAATCGGTTTGGTGGCTGCTGAAACAGATTTACAACAAAGGACTCATATACAAGGGGTACACCATTCAGCCTTATTCGCCAAAAGCGGGGACTGGATTGAGTTCCCACGAGCTGAACCAACCCGGAACCTATCAAGATGTTACGGATACCACGGTTACGGCCCAGTTCAAGGCCAAAACCGGTTCGCTTCCAGAATTTTTGAAGAAAGTTGATGGGGACATTTATTTTTTGGCTTGGACGACCACACCGTGGACGCTTCCATCGAACACGGCATTGACGGTAGGACCAAAGATTGAGTATGTGCTCGTAAAATCATACAACCAATACACGTTTGAACCGATCAATGTGGTAGTGGCCAAAAATTTGGTGAACTATAATTTCTCAGGAAAATTCACCAAGGTTGAAACGGTGGAAGAACTGAAATCATTCCAAGAAGGCGACAAAAAAATTCCATTTTTGGTAGGTGAAACTTTTTTGGGCAAGGACTTGGTTGGTATTCAGTATGAACAGTTGATTGATTATGTTCAGCCCTACCAAAATCCTGAAAATGCATTCCGCGTCATTGCTGGGGATTTTGTGACCACCGAAGACGGTACGGGAATTGTACATACTGCACCCACCTTTGGTGCGGACGATGCCTTGGTGGCAAAACAGGCCACCCCAGAAGTTCCGCCCATGTTGGTTTTGGACGAAAATGACAATCCTGTTCCATTGGTAGATCTTCAAGGGAAGTTTAGGCCAGAAATGAAGGAATTTGGCGGCAAGTATGTAAAGAACGAATATTATGATGAGGGTAAAGCCCCCGAAAAATCGGTCGATGTTGAACTAGCCATCAAGTTAAAAATTGAGAACAAGGCCTTTAAGGTCGAGAAATACGTGCACAGCTACCCGAACTGCTGGCGGACGGACAAACCCATCCTGTATTATCCTTTGAATTCTTGGTTCATTAAGGTCACCGATGTGAAAGATCGCATGTTCGAACTGAACCAAACCATCAACTGGAAACCAAAATCCACTGGTGAGGGTCGTTTTGGCAATTGGTTGGCCAATGCAAATGACTGGAACCTCTCCCGGTCAAGATACTGGGGAATTCCATTGCCTATTTGGCGTACCGAAGATGGCAAGGAAGAATTGATCATCGGTTCCGTGGAAGAATTGAAGTCTGAAATGGCAAAAGCTGTTGAGGCAGGTGTATTGGAGAAGGATGTTTTTGAAGATTTTGTGGTGGGCGATATGAGCGAGGAGAACTACGATAAAATTGATCTTCACAAAAATATAGTGGACGGCATCACTTTGGTATCGCCATCTGGTCAACCCATGAAGCGCGAGGCCGACCTTATCGATGTTTGGTTTGATAGTGGTTCCATGCCCTATGCCCAATGGCACTACCCTTTTGAAAACAAAGAGCTGATTGATGACGGAGTGGCATTTCCAGCCAACTTTATCGCCGAAGGGGTGGATCAGACCCGTGGATGGTTTTATACGCTGCACGCTATAGCCACCATGGTTTTTGATAGTATCGCCTACAAAAATGTGGTTTCCAACGGACTTGTTCTGGACAAGGAGGGCAAAAAAATGTCCAAACGTTTGGGCAATGCCGTTGATCCGTTCGAGGTTTTGCCAGAGCACGGACCCGATGCCACGCGCTGGTATATGATTTCTAATGCCAATCCTTGGGACAACCTTAAGTTTGATATTGAAGGCGTTGTTGAGGTGAAGCGAAAATTCTTCGGGACGCTCTACAACACCTACTCCTTTATGGCGCTTTATGCCAATATTGATGAGTTTGATTATTCCGAAACTGATATCGCGCTGAAGGATAGGCCCGAGATAGATCAGTGGATATTGTCCGAACTTCACACTTTGGTCAAAAACGTGGATGAAGCCTACGGCGATTACGAAGCTACCCGTGCGGCACGGATGATTTCCGATTACGTTCAGGAAAACTTGAGCAACTGGTACGTTCGCTTGAGCAGGAGACGTTTCTGGAAGGGGGATTACCAACAGGATAAGATTTCCGCATATCAAACGCTGTACACCTGCTTGTCTACTGTGGCCAAATTATCCGCACCAATAGCGCCCTTCTTCATGGATCAATTGTACCGGGATTTGGACGCAACGACCCAAAAAGAAGGTTTTGAAAGTGTACATTTGGCCGAGTTCCCTGTTTTTGATGCCAATATGGTAAACAAGGATTTGGAGCGCAAGATGCAATTGGCCCAGAAAATTTCTTCTTTAGTGCTTTCCATCCGTCAGAAGGAAAAAATAAAAGTGCGCCAACCGCTTCAAAAAATTATGATCCCAATTTTGGATGATGAACAGCGAAGGGATATTGAAGCTGTTTCCAATTTGGTGAAATCCGAGGTTAATGTAAAGGAAATTGAACTTTTGGACGATGCATCTGGAATCCTGGTAAAACAAATAAAACCTAACTTTAAGGTTTTGGGGCCAAGATTTGGTAAGGACATGAAGGCGATTGCAGCGGAGGTATCAAAATTGGGCCAAGAGGACATTCAAAAAATGGAAAGAGAAGGGGAATTAATGCTACAATTGGAAAATAAAACCGTTAATTTACAGTTAACCGATGTAGACATCAGTTCCCAAGACATTGAGGGTTGGTTGGTGGCCAGTTCAGGCGCTTTGACCGTTGCCTTGGATGTGACCATAGACGAGACCTTGAAGAAAGAAGGTATAGCAAGAGAACTGGTAAACCGAATCCAGAACCTGAGAAAGGAATCAGGATTTGAGGTAACGGATAAGATTGACATTAAAATATTGAAGGACGGCCTAGTGGAGAATGCGGTGTCCAGTAACGAGGATTACATTAAAACGGAAACCTTGACCGCCGAGCTGAACTTTGAAGAAAAACTAGAAGAAGGTATAGCAATTGCCTTTGATGACGTGAATACAAAATTGTTTATTCAAAAACATTAAGAAAATGGCAGAAGAACTAAAAGTTAGATATTCGGATAAAGACCTTGATGAGTTCAGGGCCTTGATCGAAGAGAAAATAGAAAAGGCAAAGAGCCATTTGGAACTTTTAAAGAGTGCCTATATGAACGATGGAAATAATGGTACAGATGATACTTCGCCCACGTTCAAGGCCTTTGAGGAAGGGTCCGAGACCATGAGCAAGGAAGCCAATACCCAATTGGCCATCCGACAGGAGAAATTTATCCGGGATCTTAAGAATGCACTTTTGCGCATTGAGAACAAGACATACGGTATTTGCCGTGTTACCGGAAAGCTCATTAACAAGGAACGATTGAAGCTTGTGCCGCATGCCACACTGAGCATTGAGGCGAAGAACATGCAGAAATGATAAAAACGCCTTTGGGCGTTTTTTGTTTATGAAAACCTTTTTCTTCGCTGTCTTTGGGCTTTTATTTCTTGTACAGGTACAGGGGCAAAAACTGGTAAAGAAAGCTTTTATCGGGCCCCGAACACAATCCATTCAGATTGACTCGCGGTACTGTTATCAGATTGATGTGCAAACCGCCAAGACCAAAGAGGTTCTGGTTGAGGCCAGTATTGAGGGAGAATATTCCGAGGATTTGCTGGTTTCCTTGGAAGAAAAAGGAACAACGGTACGCATCAGTGCGGGTTTCCAACCCAACTTCATCAACCCCAATGACAAGCTAAGTGCCCATAAAGTAGTTTCCATAGCACTACATATTACGGTGCCACAATACAAGAACGTGTCCATTTTTGGCACCAATAGCAATGTACAGGTAAAGGGCAGCTATCAGAATTTGAATGTAAAGCTCTCCGATGGACGGTGTGAGTTGGACAATGTATCAGAAACAGTTGAAGTCACTACCCAAAAGGGCGATATATGGTTGAATGCCAAAAACGGGAGTATTCTCGCCGAAAGCGCCTATGGACAAGTGGAAAACAACCAAATCCCAACCGGGCACAACCAATATATCTTAAAGACGGTAGAAGGCAACATCCATCTTAGGAAAACAAAATAATATACCTATTTTTGCAACCACTTTTTAACGGCATGAATCTAAAGAAATCCCTCATAATCATTGTATTGATACTCCTAGTGGACCAAATAAGCAAGGTCTACATCAAGACCCATTTTATTTTGGGGGAATCCCACGATGTTTTGGGGTGGTTCAAAATACTTTTTATTGAAAATGAGGGTGCTGCTTGGGGAACCAAACTAAGCGATTTACTGCCCATTTCAGAATCGATTGGAAAGCTTGTACTGACCATATTCCGGATTTTTGCCGTTTTTGGCATAGGTTATTGGTTGTGGGACATCGTTAAAAAGCAATCCCCCAGGACCCTTATCTTGGCGGTATCGCTCATTTTTGCAGGGGCTTTGGGAAATATTATTGATTCCGTTTTTTATGGGATTATTTTTGACCACAGCAACGGACAAGTGGCTACGCTCTTTTCCAATGAACCTTATGGAAGTCTGTTTCATGGAAAGGTAGTGGACATGCTCTATTTTCCGTTGATTGATACTACATGGCCCGATTGGGTTCCTTCAGTTGGCGGACAACGGTTCCGATTTTTTGAGCCCGTTTTTAACATTGCAGATACGGCCATCAGTACCGGAGTGGGCATATTGATTGTCTTCAACAAGAAGGCTTTTCCAAAAAAAGCGGAACAACCAAAGGAAGTGGTAGATCAAAATTTATAGGTCTTTTCTGGAGTAATGCAGTAATCCAGCCTTACGTCATTTTCATGGACATCGGTAATGTCATTTTCTTCGGGTTCAAATAAAGAAAGTCCAATTTTAAGGGTCTCTTTTCTGCATTTCCGTAAAAAAGTATCGTAAAAGCCTTTTCCATAACCCACGCGGTTTCCGTGAAGATCAAATGCCAAGAGCGGAATAAAGACAACATCAATTTTGTTTTCTGGGACCAGAATTCCGTCTACAGGCTCTGGAATGCCCCAATTGTTTTTTTTGATTACCGTACTATCGGTCAACAAATAATTTTCCAAAGCGTTTGCACCAAGCGTTTTTGGAATGACCACATGTTTGTCTTTTCCCTGGAGTAGGGTAATGAGGGGGAGTGTGTCCACTTCTTTGTTTTCCTCGATGCTCAAGAAGATATGGAAATAAAAAAAATCCCAAACAGGGATTTGAAGTACATGATTTGCTAAATCCATACTCAAATCTGAAATTTCGGAATGAGTAAGTCCCGCTCTCAGATTTTTGTATTTTTTTCTTAGTTCATGTTTCAACATCTAGGTGAAATGTTGAAGATTTTGGGGTAGTGTTTTGGGGAAATACAGTACTATTCTCCTCGGGTAGATACCGAAAAAAAGATTTTGAAGAAAAGCATCAAAATCAAATACATTCCCAAAACGATAACATAGTTTTCCATTGCATTGTATTTATAGCGTTAAAAATAGGTAAAACAATTTTAAAATTCACCACGAAATGCACTTTTTATCGATGAAATGCACAGTTTTTATTAATAGTTTAACAATTTAGACATGCCCAAAGTGCCAAATTGTGGATTTTACATAGGTTTTTTAAGGAAAAAACACAGTTTTCGTAAAACTCCTATAGAGAATTTTTTGAAAGTGAACCATTTTCATGAAAGCAAACCGCACTGTGGTTAAACCAAACCAAGAAAGCATCAAGTTTAACAGAAAACACTCCAATTAAAATATAACTTTGTTAAAAGTCCATTTAAGGAAAACTTCCTGAAGCATCTATGTCCAACCCATCCATCAATGTCCAAATCAGTGTACTGCCCAATGATCCGGGTGTGTACCAATTTTATGATGCCGATGGTAAAATTCTATATGTGGGCAAGGCCAAGAACCTTAAAAAGCGAGTGTCTTCGTATTTCAACAAAAAGCAGGAGTATGGAAAAACCCGGGTCTTGGTCAAAAAAATACACAGTATTAAGCACATTGTGGTTCCCACGGAGTCCGATGCCCTGCTGTTGGAGAACAACCTGATCAAAAAGCTGAAGCCCAGGTATAATGTAATGCTCAGGGACGATAAATCCTACCCTTGGATCTGCATTAAAAATGAGCGCTTTCCCCGAGTCTTTCCAACCCGGAAACTCATCAAGGATGGATCGGAATATTATGGCCCCTACACCAGCATGAAAACGGTAAGGACCCTATTGGATTTGGTAAAAAGCCTCTATCCATTGAGAACATGCAACTATGACCTGTCCGAAGAAAAAATTACAGCAGGAAAGTACAAGGTATGTCTAGAATACCACTTGGGCAACTGTTTGGGGCCCTGTGAAGGACTGCAAAGCGAGGGTGAATATCACGGACATATTGAAGACATTAGACAGATCATAAAAGGAAATTTAAAAAACTCCATACAGACCTTTAAACAACAAATGAAGGCTTTTGCGGAGCAAATGGAGTTTGAAAAGGCACAGCGTATCAAGGAAAAAATAGATGTGCTGGAAAACTATCAGGCCAAATCTACGGTGGTCAACCCCAAGATCAACAATGTGGATGTGTTCAGTATTGTATCCGACGAGACCCATGGTTACGTTAACTTTTTACAACTTTCACATGGTTCCATTGTTCGGTCACATACCCTGGAAATCAAGAAAAAACTGGATGAGACCGATGAGGAATTGTTGCAATTGGCCATTACGGAGATCCGGCAGCGGTTCAACTCGCAATCCAAAGAGATTTATCTGCCTTTTCCGGTTGCTGTGGAAGACAGTATAAAAGTAAGCTTCCCAAAATTGGGAGATAAGCGCAGGATTTTGGAACTTTCTGAACGCAATGCCCGTTTTTATCGCCAGGACCGACTTAAACAAATCAAAATAACGGATCCGGACAGGCATACCAAAAGAATTATGGCCCAGATGAAAGCGGACCTTAGGCTTTCCAAGGAGCCCACCCATATTGAATGTTTTGACAATTCCAACATTCAAGGAAGCAACCCTGTGGCCGCTTGTGTTGTCTTTAAGAATGGAAAGCCCTCCAAAAAGGACTATCGGCATTTCAATATAAAAACAGTGGAGGGCCCAGATGATTTTGCAAGTATGGAAGAAGTGGTCTTTAGGCGGTACAAAAGATTGCTCAATGAAGAGGAACCTCTGCCCCAGCTTATTGTTATTGATGGGGGAAAAGGGCAACTGTCATCTGCGCTAAAAAGTTTGGAAGCACTTGGGCTTCGGGGCAAGATAGCCATCATTGGCATTGCCAAACGGTTGGAAGAGATTTATTTTCCAGATGACCCGGTCCCGTTGTATTTGGACAAAAGGTCGGAAACCTTAAAAATAATACAGCAACTCAGAAATGAGGCGCACCGTTTTGGGATTACCCATCACAGGAACAAAAGAAGCAAAGGGGCCATTGGTTCGGAACTGGAGAGCATTGAGGGCATTGGCAAAAAGACGGCCGAACAATTGTTGAAGAACTTTAAATCGGTAAAAAGAATAAAAGAGGCCACCATTGAGAGTCTAGCCGAATCGGTAGGAATGGCAAAGGCAAAAAAAATCTATAAATCCTTTCACTGAAACTATGGGCATTAAACGTATTTTTTATGTTGTAACCTTTATTTTCTTTGGGGTTTTGGGCATGGCCCAGACGCCGAATGGCGAGGCACCCCCAAAGATAGGTCTGGTTCTCAGTGGTGGTGGTGCCAAGGGGCTTGCCCATATTGGAGCACTAAAAGTAATTGAAGAAGCAGGGGTAAAGGTAGACTATATTGGGGGTACCAGTATGGGCGCCATAGTGGGGGCCTTGTATGCTTCGGGCTATTCTGCGCATGAGCTTGATTCTATTTTTAAGGTCACCGATTTCACCGAGCTCATTCAAGATAATGTACCTAGGGGTGCCAAAACATTTTATGAAAAAGAAGATTCTGAACGATATGCCCTAACACTACCCTTTACAGATTTCAGTGTTTCCTTTCCGCAAGCGATTTCAGGGGGGCAAAACATCTATAACGAGCTGGTTCGATTGCTGTTCCATGTCAAGGACGTGCACGATTTTAAAAAATTGCCCATTCCTTTTTTGTGCGTGGCCACTAATGTGGAAACAGGAGAAGAGGTGTTGCTGGATCAGGGGTACTTGCCCGAAGCCATCATGGCAAGCGGAACATTTCCATCGCTTTTTGAACCCTCCGAAATTGACGGGGATATCTTGGTTGACGGAGGGGTGGTCAACAACTATCCCATAGATAAAATTAAGGATATGGGCGCCGATGTCATCATAGGGGTGGATGTACAGCATAATTTGTCCACACGGGAATCCCTTATGTCAGCTACGGAAATTTTACTGCAGATCAATAACTACAGGACCGTTAATGATATGAAAAGGAAATCCGAAGAAACAGATGTCTACATAAGGCCCGACATTGATGAATTTTCGGTAATTGATTTTGGAAGAAGCAAAGAAATTGTAAAAAGCGGGGAAGAGGCAGCGCGAGCCAAATTTCAAGAGCTACAAGTGTTGGCCCAAAGCCAAAATCATGAAGGGATGGACAAGAAGAATATTCAGGTAATGGACAGTCTTACCATTAATAGAATGATCATTAGGGGGAACGATCAATATACCCGCGGGTTTATCAAGGGAAAACTTAGGTTTAATCTGGCTGAAAAAATTTCATTCGAAGATCTAAAACAAGGAATCAATAACCTATCCGCAACAGGGAACTTTAAGGCTATCCGCTATGAGCTGGTTTCCAATGGACTTGGTACTGACCTGATTCTAAAGCTAAAGGAAAACCCAACCAAAATGTTCCTTAAACTGTCCGCCCATTACGATGACCTCTACAAAAGTGCAGCCCTGATAAATCTCACCAAGAAAAATTTTCTGATGAAGGATGATGTAGCTTCCTTTGATTTTATTCTGGGAGACCACCTGAGGTACAATATGCAGTATTATTTGGATAAGGGCTATTATTGGAGTCTTGGCATTAATTCCAAATTCACGGATTTTGACGAAGAAATTGATTTTGGTTTGATTCAGTCCAATTTTGATGTGGCCAATGACCCCAACATTCGGCAAATAAACTTGGATGTTACCGATTTGACCAATCAAATTTACCTACAGACCGTTTTGCAAGAGGAATTTGCCTTTACCATAGGGGCAGAGCATAAACTTTTGCGTTACAGTACACGAACCCTGAACCAGTTGGAGGGTGAGGTTACGGAGGAATCCCTCATAGATCCTCCCGAAAGAACATTTTTTGAAAACTCCAATTACTTCAGTGCCTTTGGAAAAATTACTTTGGATACATACGACGATAAATATTTCCCCACCAAAGGGTTGTTTTTTGAAAGTGATTTTCATTTGTATCTCTTCTCATCGGATTTCAATGAGAATTTTAAGGAATTTTCCATAGCAAAAGCAAGATTGGGAACCGTAATCCCTTTGTTTCACAACCTAAGTTTTAATTTAGAGGCGAATGGAGGGGTTAAATTGGGAACCTCTGGCGTAACCTCTTTTGATTTTGTGCTCGGTGGTTTTGGGAACGATTTTGTGAACAATTTTGTTCCATTTTTTGGCTACGATTTTCTGAGTCTTCCCGGAAACAGTTTTGTAAAGACATACGGAAGGTTGGATTACAGATTTGCCCCAAAGAACCACGTGCTCCTATCGGCAAATTTTGCCAATGTGGATGACGATCTTTTTAGGACAGGAGAATGGTTCACCGAACCCACTTTTTCCGGTTATGGAATAGGGTACGGTTTTGAATCGTTCATTGGCCCCATCCAAGTATATTATTCTTGGACTCCAGAGATTAAAAATGACAGTATTTTCTTTAGTATTGGTTACTGGTTCTAATTAAGGAAATGTTCACCTAACCCCTAGTTTTTCTTAAGAAATTGCCAAAAATTAGTAGTAAAACCATCAATATTGGACAACTATAGTTAAAGTCCGTTAAAAACTTATTTTCCTACAAAGGCTTAATGTATCTTTACACCACATAAGGGGTGGTTCCCTTATAACTTTAAGTATTGGTTTTTCATAATTTAAAGTTTGGTTGGTTATTTAGGAAAAGCCCAGTTTTAAGACTGGGCTTTTTTTTATATACTATTTTGGAATAACTTTTGTTTAAGTAAGTGTAAAGCGCATAGCCCCAAAAGCGATTTTATTAATTTTACTCAATAAAAAGGGTCATGAAAAAGACACTGATCGTACTTATCCTACTTATTGCTACATCTGTATTTGGGCAAAAGTCCCAACCAGCGTACAAATCGGGGGAATGGCTAAAATTCCGAATCCATTACGGGTTCCTTAATGCCAGTTATGCCACATTGCACTTAACCTCGGACACCTTGGATAGCATTCCCGTATATCATGTGGTGGGAGAAGGAAAAACCACGGGTTTTGCCAGTATCTTTTTTAAGGTTGATGACACCTATGAAAGCTATTTTGGCCGGAACAATGGAAAACCGTATCGGTTTATAAGAAGAATAGACGAAGGCGGTTATACCAAAGACATTGAGATCGATTTCAATTACAAAGAAGAAATGGCAGTTCTCAGGGATAATAAGAATGGCACCCAAAAAAGAATCCCGGTACACAATAAAATCCAGGACCTCATCTCGGCTTCCTATTTTATGAGGAACAACTACAACTTGGAAAAGTTTGAGGAAGGTCAATCCATTAATCTCGACATGTTGTTCGACGATGACGGGGTTTTTCAATTTAAATTGAAATATTTGGGAAAAGAAGTGCTCCGAACCAAGTTTGGAAAGGTGGAATGTCTTAAATTTAGACCTTTGGTTCAATCGGGCCGTGTTTTTAAGGAAAAAGAGAGCCTTACCCTTTGGGTTTCAAATGATTTGAATAAAATCCCTGTCAGAATCAAGGCAGATTTGGCCGTAGGATCCTTAAAAGCAGATTTGGAAGCCTACAACGGACTAAGAAACCAGTTTAAAATAATAATGGATTAGTATTAGTTTGGATGAAGAATGATGAGCGAATTGAGTCCCAAATCAATAAGCTAGAAGAAAAATACAAAAACTCTGGACAAGACCTAAGCTCTTATCTTGATGGATTGCTCTACCAGAGATACCTTACCTATTGGGACTACATACATTTGGATACACTGTTGAGCCTTCAAGTGCCGCGCACCCATTTCCCGGACGAGGAAATCTTCATCATGTACCATCAGATTACGGAACTTTATTTTAAGCTGATCATCCACGAACAAAAGCAGATTGTGGAGGATCGGTCCCAAGACCTTCGGTTCTTTATTGAAAAAGTAAACCGCATCAACAACTACTTTAAGGCCCTCATCTCTTCGTTCAGCATTATGATCAAGGGCATGGAGCGGGAACAGTTTCTTCGATATCGAATGGCGTTGCTGCCCGCCAGTGGATTTCAATCGGTACAATATAGAATGATAGAGATCTATGCCACCCCTTTGGAGAACTTGGTGCACCATACAGAACGTGACGGTTTTTCATCAAAAGACAACATAGAGGAACTTTTTGAGCATATCTATTGGAAGAAAGGCGCAACGGACAAGGCCACTGGAGAAAAAACCTTGACCTTAAAGCAATTTGAGATTCGGTATACCCCACGGCTCTTGCGTATTTCCAACCAAGTCAAGAACAGTACCATATACCATAAATATCTTCAGCTGCCCGAAGCATCCAGAAATAATAACGAGCTTGTAAAAGCGTTAAAAGAGTTGGACATGAATGCCAACGTAAATTGGCCGTTGATGCACATGGGCTCCGCTTACAGGTATCTGGCCAAGGAAAATCAGGAAATTGATGCCACGGGAGGCACCAATTGGAAACAGTTTTTACCACCCAGTTTTCAGAAAATAATATTTTTCCCAACTTTGTACTCAGAAAATGAGTTGGATACGTGGGGGAAACAGTGGGTAGATCATATTTTTAACCCGGCAAACAAGCAATACAAGGAAAAGGAACAAAAGTAGAATGCGAAAATTTATTGGGGCAATTTTGGCACTGGTGGTTCTGGTGTCGTGCAAAGAAGAAAAGGTTGTAGTAAATGATGAGTTGGTCAAGGTGGAAACCATAGAAAAACCACCCATCACCCATTTTGGGTTCAACCTAGATCACTTTAATGTGGTCCATGATACGGTTCGTCGGGGCGATAGCTTTGGGGAGCTTATGTTGAAAAACAAGGTGGACTATCCCAAAATTGCGACCATTTCTGAAAAATTCAGGGATACCTTTGATGTGCGAAAGATCAAAGTGGGCAAGCCCTATGTCATTCTTAAATCCAAGGACACTTCTGAAGTAGCCGAAATCTTTATCTATCAAAATGACAAGATCAATTACACTGTGGTTGATTTAAGGGATAGTGTAAAAGCTTACAAGAGCAAGAAAAAGGTAAAACTGGTCGAACGTGAGATAGGTGGTGTTATAGATCATAGTTTGTCCATGTCAATTGACACATTGGGAGTGGACTACAACCTAACCTTCGCACTTTCCGATATTTATGCCTGGACCATTGATTTTGGACGGTTGGACAAAGGCGACAAATTCAAAGTGGTTTTTGAAGAGCGTTATATCAATGATACCATTTATGCTGGGATTGGCGCCGTAAAGGCGGCCTATTTTGAGCACAAGGGAAAAACCATTTATGCTTTCCCATATATTTCAGATGCAACCAACAATATCTTAGAGTATTTTGATCAAGATGCAAATAATCTAAGAAGCACCTTTTTGCGGGCACCGGTTAAATTCCAATATCGATTATCGTCCCGGTACAATCTGAAAAGAAGGATTGCTTACTACGGGTATAAAGTAAGGCCCCATAAAGGAACTGATTTTGCTGCCCCGATTGGAACTCCCATTGTGGCCACTGCTGATGGAACAGTAACCGAATCGACCCGAAGAGGTGGAAATGGCAAATACGTAAAAATTAGGCACAACGATACGTACAGCACCCAATACCTTCACATGAAGGCCCAAAACGTAAAACGAGGCGACTTTGTACGCCAAGGTGATGTCATTGGTTGGATCGGAATGACAGGAAACACTGGCGGACCACACGTTTGCTATCGTTTTTGGAAGTATGGTAGACAGGTAGACCCTTTTAAAGAAGAACTTCCCGCTGCAGAACCCATCGCAGATTCGTTACGTACTGACTATTTATCGTACATTCAGCCGCTACGCGATCAATTGGATTGTATTGAATTGATAGAACCAACCCCAGAACTCGAAGAAACGCTCATAACCTATAACCCATAATGGCCCTACCCAGAATTAACCCCACTACAACCAACGCTTGGAAAAAACTTTCGGAACATTATAAAGAAAACAAGGACACTCACCTAAGACATTTATTCGCAGAAGATACTGAGAGAGGTAAAAAGTTCAATATCCTGTGGGATGACTTCTTGGTAGATTACTCCAAGAACCGAATTACGGAAGAAACCCTTTCCCTTTTGCTGGATTTGGCCGAGGAAGTAAAGCTTAAAGAGGCCATGGCCGGTTATTTTGGTGGAGACCTCATCAACCAAACCGAAGGAAGGGCCGTACTCCATACCGCACTTAGGGCAAATAAAGGAGACACCATTTTGGTTGACGGTGAAAATGTTGTAGAGGAAGTTTACGAAGTAAAAGAGAAGATAAAATCCTTTTCGGAAGCCGTAATTTCTGGTGAGAAAAAAGGATTCACCGGAAAAGCCTTCACCGATGTGGTCAATATTGGCATTGGGGGGTCCGATTTGGGTCCAGCGATGGTCACCGAAGCCTTAAAATTCTACAAGAACCACTTGAAAATGCACTTTGTGAGCAATGTGGATGGCGATCATGTGCATGAAGTGTTAAAGGAACTCGATCCAGAAACTACCTTGTTCATCATCGTTTCAAAATCCTTCACCACCCAAGAAACATTGAGCAATGCCCTCACCATTAAAAAATGGTTTTTGGAGCACGCTTCGCAAAACGATGTAGCCGAGCATTTTGTGGCCGTTTCCACCAATCTTGAAAAAATAGAGGAATTTGGAATTGCCGATGATAACGTGTTTCCCATGTGGGATTGGGTCGGGGGACGATTTTCACTTTGGAGTGCCGTTGGGCTTTCCATTGCCCTTTCGGTAGGTTATAAAAATTTTGATGAGCTGTTGTCTGGAGCCCATGCCATGGACAACCATTTTAAGGAAGCCCCATTTTCTGAAAATATACCCGTTGTTTTGGCCTTGTTGAGTATCTGGTACAATAATTTTTATGGTGCAGAGACCGAGGCCATTATTCCATATACCCAATATTTGCATCGCTTTTCGGCCTATTTGCAGCAAGGGATTATGGAAAGTAATGGGAAAAGCGTGGACCGTGCCGGCAATAGGGTGGGGCACGAAACCGGGACCATTATATGGGGAGAGCCCGGGACCAATTCGCAGCACGCTTTTTTTCAATTGATCCATCAAGGCACAAAACTGATTCCAACAGATTTTATCGGTTTTAAGGAATCATTACATGGCGATGTGGACCACCACAATAAGTTAATGGCCAATTTCTTCGCACAGACCGAAGCATTGATGAACGGAAAAACTGCTGATGAGGTCAAAAAAGAATTGAAGGCACAGGGCATATCGGAAGAAGAATTAAAATCCTTGCTTCCATTCAAAGTGTTTGAAGGCAACAAACCCACCAATACCATATTGATACAAAAACTCACTCCAAAAACCCTTGGGGCATTGATTGCCCTTTATGAGCACAAGATCTTCGTTCAAGGGGTTGTTTGGAACATTTTCAGTTATGATCAATGGGGTGTGGAATTGGGCAAACAATTGGCCAAGACCATTCTCTCAGACATAGAAAATTCAGAAATTGGCAAACATGACGCCTCCACATTGAATCTTTTGCAATTTTTTAAGCGTTGATCAAGTAGGTTTTTATTTGTTAAGAAAAACCATAAGCAATTGTTTGTCAACTATTTTTCTTTGTTAATTTTGTGTTAACTGTAACAAGCTCATTTAACTTTGGCTTAATCGCTGAAAGTCAAAAATGAAGCACATTTGCAGGGCAAATTAAACACTTAAACACTGAAAAATGAGAAAAATTTACTTGGCTGTTGTGGCAATTTTTGTGTCCGCAATGGCATTTTCACAAGGAACAATTACTGGTACTGTGGTGGACGCCGAGCTTGGCGGCCCGCTTCCTGGGGCCAGCGTGGTGGTTAGGGGTACTTCAATTGGTACTTCTACCGATTTTGATGGAAACTTTACTCTGGAAGTTGACCAAGCTTCCGGAACCCTAGTGGTTTCTTATATTGGATTTGTTAAGCAGAATGTTTCTTTTAGCTCTGCTGGGAACGTGGGAACCATTTCTTTGCAACCCGATGCAGAAGAATTGGAAGGCGTAGTGGTTGTAGGTACAGGGATTATTGACCTTGCTGCGGATAGACAAACACCAATCGCGGTTTCTTCGGTACCAATAAAAACTATCCAGGAAAAAATAGGAACACAAGATGTAACCATGACATTGGTGAACACTCCCTCTGTATACGTCTCTGGACAAGCAGGTGGATTCGGAGATACCAACATGAGGGTTCGTGGTTTTGATCAAGATAACACCGCTTTCCTTTTGAATGGTCAGCCTATCAACGGTATGGAAGATGGTTTGATGTACTGGTCAAACTGGTCTGGACTGAACGATATTGCTACTGGAGTTCAAATTCAAAGAGGACTTGGATCTTCTAAACTGGCCATTTCTTCTGTAGGGGGTACGGTTAACTTTGTAACCCAGGCAACCGAGATGAATGAAGGTGGTTTTGGATATGCCACTGTGGCCAATAACAATTATATAAAAACCTCTGCTGGTTACAATACTGGAATTTCTGATAAAGGATGGGGTTTAAGTGTAATGCTTTCACACTGGCAAGGTGATGGTTACAACGAAGGAATGTTTGGTGAAGGACAGACCTATTTTATCTCTGTAGGTTATAGGCCCAATGACAGCCATAACTTCAACTTTTTGATTACTGGGGCGCCTCAGTTCCACGATCAAAACTTTACCAAACCAATATCTGACTATTTGGAATATGGTTTACGTTACAACAACAACTGGGGAACTTACAATGGTCAATATTTGACTGAAAGAAGAAACTTTTACCACAAACCAGTGGCTAACTTAAACTGGGACTGGAATATTGATGATACGTCCACTCTATCAACCGTATTATATGCCTCTTGGGGTAACGGTGGTGGTACTGGGGATCGCGGAAACCGTATTAGAACAGATGAAGGACGTATTGATTATAACGCAATTTATGCATTCAATAATAGTGTTCCCAATGGTGCTGGAGGATATTTTGCCGCTGGTGGAGGGTATGTCACCAGAGCATCCATGAACCTGCATAACTGGTATGGGTTGATCTCAAACTTTGAAAAGCAATTGTCGGATAATTTGACTTGGAACGTAGGTTTCGATTTAAGAACGTATTACGGGAAGCACTTTAGGGTGGTTTCTAACTTTCATGGACTTAATTCGTGGCAAGAGAATATTCGGTTGATCGATCAAAACAATAACCATGAGCCTTATGGTACTTTTGGAACCTATAAGCAAGTAATTGCAACAGAATCGTTTAGGCCATCCGGATGGGCCGCAGCGTTCAACAGCTATCCAGAAGATCAAAAAATTGCCTATAGCAATGATGAGAGAATCTCTTACGGTGGATTGTTTACCCAATTGGAGTATGCTACTGATCAATTTTCTGCTTTCTTCCAAGGATCTATTTCAAATCAATACCACCAAAGGTTTGATCCCTATCAGTACGCAGACCAGTCTTTGATTAATGGGACCTCTTCCCAATGGACAGGAGAGCCTCTTCCTGCTGGAATAGAGCCTGGGGTGGATTCTGAAAAGGTGAATAATTTTGGTTACAATGCCAAAGGTGGTTTTAGCTACAGCCCTACAGATCAGCACAGTTTTTATTTTAACACAGGATACTATAACCGTCAACCATATCATGACAACATTTATTTGAACTTTACGAACCAAATAAATCCGTTAACAGAAAATGAAAAGATTTTTGGTTTGGAAGCGGGATATAAATATTCTAGTGCTGTGTTTTCAGGAAGTATAAATGCTTACCGTACCTCATGGAAGGATCGTGTAGAAACCACTTCTGATGTTGTTGACGACGTGGTAACCTATACTTCTAATTTTGGAACAGAGCAATTGCACACTGGTGTTGAGCTGGATGCTAAAATAAGACCGATGAGCGGACTTACTTTTAATGCATTTGCCTCAATCGGAGATTGGCAGTACAAAGGTGAAGTGGTTACCCAAGTTACTGATGAGGAACGTAATGTAATCAGTACCGAGACTGAAGATGTTGATGGTGGTAAAGTAGGTGGCGCCGCGCAACTTTCTGGTGGACTTGGATTTGCTTACAGAATTTCCAATATGTTCTCTATTGATTCTGATTTTAGATACTATGACAATCTTTATGCTGATGTAGGGGCCATTAAGGAAAATCTTGAATTGCCATCATTCGGTCTGTTGGATGCTGGGGTAACATTTAATCTTCCTTTAGGAATAGACAAGACCAAAAACTTAAAGATCAGAGCCAATATGAACAACGTATTGGACAAGGAGTACATTTCTACCTTGAGCACTGCGAACTTTGCTGAAGCTGGCGATGAGACTTATGATGGTCTTGCAGTATCTAACCGAGGATATTTTGGTTTGGGAAGAACTTGGAACGTTACTTTACGTTACGATTTCTAAGTATAACTGAAAGAATATGTAAAACCCTGCCCGTCGGCAGGGTTTTTTTATTTTCAAATTCGTTATTTTTAGAGTCAAAACTATACTCAAAATGGAAATTATCAAGAACCTACACTCGTATCTTGCCTATATTGTATTGGCTGTACTCATCATTGCGGTGGTCAATGCCCTATTGGGGTGGCTGGGTAAAAAGGATTTTACCCTTCACAAAGACCTTCGAATCAGTCTGTTTGCACTCATTTTAAGCCATATCCAGCTTTTGGTGGGGCTTATTCTGTACTTCGTTTCCGCGAACGGACTTAAAGCCATCCAAAGCTTGGGCATGGGTGGATTGAACGCTCCTGCACGCCTATTGGCCGTAGAACATCCTTTTATCAACATCATAGCTTTGGTGTCGATCACCATGGGGTGGTCTCGTCACAAGAAGTTTATGGAGAGTGATAAAAAGTTCAAGACCATTACTATTTTTTATGGTTTGGGGCTACTATTGATTCTGAGCCGTATTCCCTGGGGGCAGTGGTTCAGTTAATGCGCTAAGGTATCATTCCCGCGTTCACCTGCAATAGGCAGGAAGGCGGGAATCTCATTTTTTCTCTTTTATCAAAAACAAATAAACGGGAAAGTGGTCGCTGTACCCTGCCGTATAGCTTCCACCAGCATACGTCCTTAGCGGATACCCTTTATACTTTCCCTCTGTGGTTCGGATAAAGGAAGGAGAAAAGATGCCCGCTTTCCAATAGGATAAAGTCTCTTTCCCATCATTCACTAAATTGGCCGTTATAAAAAATTGGTCAAAAAGATTCCATTTATCGCGATACGCTAAAGAACCCAAGCCTTTTTTGTATAACTGTTCCATAGGGTTGAAAAGACTTAGACTGTCCAATTGATTTATTTTGCCTTTGGTCTTCAAGATGCTCTTCAAACTATCGTCACGCGGGTCGTCATTCAAATCGCCCATACAAATGATTTTGGCCTTCCAGTTCAAATTTTGGATGGAATCAATGATACGTTTGTTCAACAATGCGGCCCGTACCCGTTTGGGATTGCTTTTGGCGGCCCCACCTCTTCGAGAGGGCCAGTGGTTCACCAGAAAGTATACATCTTCACCATCCATAAGTCCACCCACTACCAATTGATCACGCGTATAGACACGCTCACCAAGGTCATCAAAAAGTAAAAGGCGATGACTCTTAAAGGAAGTGGGCAAATAAGAGGATTTTTTAAAAAGTAAGGCAACATCTATCCCCCGTGCATCCGGGGAATCAAAATGCACAATGCCATAATCTTTGTCCCTCAAATTCGGGTGAAGGATAAGATCTTCTACCACTTTTCGGTTCTCCACTTCACACAAGCCAATAACATCTGGTGAAGTTTTGGACGTATCCTCCCCTATTTTGGAAAGTACCTTAGAAATGTGGTCGATCTTTTGGAGATACCGTTCTTGCGTCCAATGATAGCTTCCTTCGGGAGTACGATCATCATCAAAAGTGAGAGAATCGTTCTCCGTATCAAACAGGTTTTCAACATTGTAGAACGCAATGGTTCTTAGGGTATATGTTTTGGACGTTTGTCCATAAAGTGAGGTCGATATTAATACAAGTAGGCATATTAATAATCGCATTTTATTTTGATTTTGCCACTAAAATAAGTAAGATTGCGAAATTATCGCGCAGCCTGTAAGGCAATTACAACCCCTTTTTTATTAATTAACCTACTCATAAGCTATGAGAACAGCTATGTTCTTGGCTGTATTTTGTTGGACTACTATGCAATATGGACAACAGAGTACTACCATTTCAGGGCGTGTGCACGAAAGGGGAACCAATACGCCTATTTACAAAGCCAGTATTACTATTAAAGGCTTTTCAGAAAAATTTTTCACCGATGAGAATGGGAATTTTGAGTTGTCAATTCAGGACTCTGGGGATGTTCTATTGACCATTTCCTCTCCAGATTTTATTTCAAAACGATTTTCAATATACCTGTCTGACGAGACCGTTGAATTAGGTGAAATTCTATTGGAAAGAGACATTGAACGGGAAAAGACAGACAACCTGATAACCCTTACTGATGGTGATCTTTTGGATGATGGGGAAACCATTTCGGGGACTTTGGGATTACTCCAGTCCACAAAAGATATATTCCTCAATAGGGCCGCTTTTGATTTTGGCCAAGCCTTTTTTAAGGTCCGAGGGTACGATTCCCGTAACGGTAACGTCTTGATCAATGGCATTCCCATGAACAAATTTTTTGATGGTCGACCTCAGTGGAACAATTGGGGCGGGCTCAATGATGTGGTCCGAAATCAGGAGTACACCTATGGGTTAACCGAGAACCGGTATGCCTTTGGAGGGATTCTGGGCACAACAAATATTGACACGAGTCCATCTGGGATGCGCCCGGGCATCCGCTTGTCCAGTTCTGCATCCAACCGAACGTACAGAGGTAGGTTGATGGCCACCTATAATTCTGGGTTGGGGAAAAATGGTTTGGCCTATACTTTTTCAGCTTCAAGGCGATGGGCCAAAGAAGGTTATGTAGAGGGCACTCTGTATGATGCATATTCCTTTTTCGGAGCATTGGAATATCAATTCAACCCGCAGAACAGCATTGTGTTCACATCCATTCTGGCACGTAATCGAAGGGGACGTTCCTCCGCACTTACGGAAGAGGCCTTTGCACTTTTGGGAAATCAGTATAACCCATATTGGGGCACTCAAGATGGACGAATTCGAAATTCTAGGGAGCGCGACATTTTTGAACCCCTATTTCTATTGAACTACAAACTGAAACTGGACAAATTGGATTGGAATTTGGGTGTTGCCTATCAATTTGGTTCCAATGCAAGAAGCCGATTAGGCTATTTTAATGCACCAAATCCAGACCCTACCTACTACCGATATTTGCCCAGTTACCACATCAATAGTTCCATTGGCGCGGATTTCATCAATGCAAATCTGGCCAAGGAGGCTCTTTTGGACAACCCCCAAATGGATTGGAATCAGCTCTATACCGCCAATACCAACCCCAATACCAATGGCAAAGCCGCCTATGTACTTTACAATGATGTGGCCAGGGATGATCTAATGACCTTTTCTACTAGTTTGGACTACAATTTTAATGACATGATCAATATGGGTCTGGGTGGGAATTTTAGAAAGATGTCTTCAGACAATTATGCTGAAATTCAAGACCTGCTGGGTGCCAGTTTTCATGAAGATATTGATGCGTTTTCCAATACCTTGAACGATAGCAATGGAAACTTGGAGAAAACCGAGGGAGACATCTTCAATTATCACTACACCTTGGATGCTTCCCAATTTGAGGTTTTTGGGCAGGCTTCTTTATCAGCCAAAAAGTGGAGTGGATTTGCTTCGGCCTCCATGACCAGCTTTGCTGTGCAACGCAATGGCTTGTTTGCCAATGAGCGTTTCCCGGAAAGTTCGTTTGGGTCGAGTGAAAAAGTGTCTTTTTCCAACATTGGATTAAAGGGCGGCCTAACCTACTTTTTATCAGGTAGGCATTGGTTTTCGGCAAACGGGGCTAAAATTGAGCGAGCACCCACACTTCAGAACACCTTTATCAACCCAAGGGAAAACAATGCAGTTGTGCCCGATATTCAAAAAGAGACCATTACTACTGTAGATTTGAATTACTTCATCAGACTGCCTGACCTAACCGGGCGTATAAGCGCTTTCTACACCCGTTTTCAAAACTTGACAGACATCAATTTCTTTTTTGTGGATTCAGGTCTGGGTTCGGACTTTGTTCAGGAGGTCATCACTGGTTTGGACCAGTTGCATAAGGGGATAGAATTTGGATTGGAGTACGAGGCATCATCCAGCGTAAAAATATCCGCGGTTGGAAACTTTGGTCGTTACGTATATGCCAGTGACCCCTTTGTTCAGATAAATTTTGATACCGCCGGAGCAGAAGAGGAACTCATTGACCCGGAAGGCACTATAGATTTGGGCATTGCCAAACTCAAGGAATTGAAATTGGCCCAAGGTCCCCAAACTGCATTGGCCTTGGGAGTGCAATACAGGGCACCAAAATATTGGTGGGTAGGAGCCACTGCAAATTACCTCACCAATAACTACATTAATATTTCTACCATTACCCGCACGCCAAGCTTTGTTTTGAATCCAGATACAGGGGAACGCTTCCCAAATGCCACCGATGAAAATATTGATGAGCTTTTAAGGCAAAAAGCCCTGGATAATATTTATCTGCTCAATCTTATAGGAGGGAAATCTTGGTTGTGGGGCAAAAAATATATCAGCGCTTTTGTGAGCGTCAATAA
Source organism: Muricauda sp. MAR_2010_75 (assembly GCF_000745185.1). Taxonomy (NCBI): domain Bacteria; kingdom Pseudomonadati; phylum Bacteroidota; class Flavobacteriia; order Flavobacteriales; family Flavobacteriaceae; genus Allomuricauda; species Allomuricauda sp. MAR_2010_75. Next base: position 1,162,440 of record NZ_JQNJ01000001.1, on the reverse strand, counting down.
TCTTTTTGATTCGGTTTTTAGGACTGGTGGCTATGAACAAAGCCGTAACGGCAATTTTGGACAATTGCAAAAAGACAATTTGAGTGGTACCCCGTCCTTCGCCCCAAAATATTGGTACAGCTACGGAAGAACCTATTTTTTGAATCTGGCAGTCAGTTTTTAAACAGTGAAATTATGAGAAAACAAATATGCATTTATACATCCCTTTTTAGTTCGATTTTAGTGGCATCTTGTGTGGGCAATGTGGATTTTGACATGCCCAAAACACAATGTGATGCAAACTTGGAATCCAACCTAAGTTTTTCTGAATTAGATGCAATGGTTGAGGATGAGGTAATACAAATTCATGATGATTTGGTGTTGGAGGGGTATGTAATTTCTTCGGACAAAGCAGGGAACTTTTTTAATGTACTATATCTACAAAATGCTCCGGAAAACCCTACTATGGGCATCCAAATTGAAATTGATTATAGAGAATCCCATTTGTTTTACCCTGTAGGCAGCAAAGTTTTGGTAAAGTTGAATGGTTTGTACCTTGGGAAAAGTAGCGATATCATAAAGTTGGGCGGTACATTTACTTCTTTTGGCACTATTTCCGTTGGTCGATTACCGGGCTTGAAAGTGCCAGAGCATATATTTTTGGCTTGTGATGAAAACCGTGGTTTGGAACCAATTCAAACCACTATTTCGGAAATAGAAAATATGCCTTGGAACACCTTGGTCAAATTAGATAGCTTGGAGTTTTTGGAAGATGAGTTGGGACAGCCTTTCGCGATAGCCGAAGAGGAAACAGAGCGGGTTTTGAAAGACTGTACCGAAAATGAAATAGTGATGTTGAACAGTGGGTATGCCGATTTCCAGCCAGAATTGCTTCCTGAAAATAATGGATCGGTGATCGGGGTTTTGATTAAGGATGGAAAAAATCGGCAATTGGTGATTCGGGGTTTGGAAGACCTTGATTTTTCCAATGATCGATGCCCCGAAATCATCACCGAGTTCACATCGACCCAAATTTTCATTTCAGAATTGGCAGATCCAGACAACAATTCAGGTGCCCGTTTTGTGGAACTATACAATTCAGCACCCGAGCCCCTTGATTTGAACTTGTGGACACTTCGACGGTATACCAACGATAATACCGAGGTGAGCTCTTCCATTGATTTATCAGGATTGATTATTGGGGCTGAAAGCACCTTGATCATATCGCCCAATGCCGAAGAATTTGAGTTGGTCTACGGATTTCCTCCAGATTTGGGCGTTTCCACCAACAGTCCAGCCGATTCCAACGGGGATGATAACTTAGAGCTGGTTGACCCCTTCGGAGAGGTAGTCGATGTATTTGGCGTAATTGGAGAAGATGGTTCTGGCACAAACCACGAATTTGAAGATGGTCGTGCTATTCGCAACGCGGCTGTTGTTGAGGGCAACCCGATTTACACCTTTTCCGAATGGATTATTTACAACGATACGGGTGATGCTGGAACCATAAAACAACCCCAAAATGCCCCCGAGGATTTTTCCCCAGGGGTTAGGGATTAAATTTTAAAAGGGCTTATATCCAAATTTTTGCCCACCAACAGAAGCATCGGCCATTAAGCCAGCCTTTGGAAGGGCAAAAACAGCTACGCCATCTTTGTATTTGGCCTCAAAGGCAATACCAGATTTAAGCGCAACGGCAGAAGTTTCGGCAGCAAATTGGAACTTTTCTTCCTTAAATCGCTGTAGGTCCACTGGGGTTTCAAAAAAAATGACCTCTATAATGGCCTGCCCACCAGCTTGTAAACCAATGTTCAATTTTTTAAGGTCGGCCATGCCTACGGCTTCCCCGCCTTCATAAACAACGCCATTTCCAGAAGCTCCTCCAATGATAAAACCACCTTTTCCCACGTTGGGGAAAATTACATAGCCTGCAGAATTTTCAAAGAAACGCTCTAAACCATAATGGTTCTCCACGAGGGTTTGTTTTGCCTTCTTGGCATCATTCATTATTCTTTTATCCTTCACATTTTGCGCCATTGCAGTAGAGGTAAAAACAACCAAAACTGCCAGCATTATTGATTTTGGAATTTTCATAGTGTTCCTGTTTTATAGTGTATATCAAAGTTAAAAAACAAACCCCTTCCAAAATGGAAAGGGTTTGCCAATTAATGTTAAGGAAATTGTATTCTTGTCTTATTCGGGAAAATCGGAATGGGCCATTACCTCTTCCATTTGTAATACATGACGTTCGGTATGTGCGGCGGTAAAAACAATTAATTGTACTCCATCAACAGCACCAAAAGGAAGGTCGTTGTTATACCTGTTCCTAAGGTCATCATCGGTGGTTTTTACATAGTCAATAAGTTCGCTTCTTTTATCCAAAAAAGCTTGCAATGTTTCCTCATGGGATCCAAACTTCCCACTGGGCTCAAAAGGTTCCGAAGTTTTTACTTTGTTGCTCCGATCTGAAATCATGGGCATAATTTGTTCATCTTTAAAAACTAAGGAGTCTTTCAGTGCTGGATTGGCGCCATCGGCAACGGTTTTATGGACCAAGCCCCCAAAGGTGTTTTCTATGATGGCCAGGTGCTCCACCACTTCGGCAATGGACCAAGTGTTAACATCAGGCTTAAAGTTCAGTTGGTCATCACTTAAACCGTCCAGAACACTCAACATGTGATCTCGTGTTTCGGTCAAGTGGTTGTTCACCATTTGGCGCTCTTCTTCGGTAAGCTTGGTTGTATCCGTACTAAAACTAAAAAGTACCAAGGTTACCACGGGTAGCATAAATTTTTTCATTTGTTGTGGGTTTTAAGTTGTTTGATAGTGTTTTCGGATTGAAAAAATAATCCAACATAAAGATAATGTAAAAAAACACCCTTTTAGGGGGTGAATGCGCCATTTTAAGGGTGCGGTTATGCAAAAGAAAATATCTATGCCTTTGTAAATCATAATAAATTAAATCTATAATTTTATAGTATTTTAATATCAATTATCTATGCTTTGGATGGGCAATTTTGTAATTTTATGAAGGCTTAAAATTTAATTAAAACAACATACAATCATGAGTAAAGAAATGGCAAACGGGGCAGATGCAAGTCAATGCCCATTTTTGAGTGAAGTGGCCGGTGGAGGTACACAAAATGAAGATTGGTGGCCCAATCGACTTAAGTTGGAACTTTTAAGCCAGCATTCTGAAAAATCGAACCCACTTGGTGAGGACTTCAATTATGCCGAAGAGTTCAAGAAGCTGGATTACGCAGTGCTTAAAAAAGACCTTTTGGATGTTATGACCGATTCACAAGACTGGTGGCCAGCTGACTTTGGCAGCTATGCCGGTTTGTTTATCCGTATGGCATGGCACAGTGCGGGAACCTATCGTGTTCAAGATGGTCGCGGTGGCGGTGGCCGTGGTCAACAACGTTTTGCGCCCCTTAACTCGTGGCCAGATAACGTGAGTTTAGACAAAGCCCGTCGCTTGTTATGGCCTATCAAACAAAAATACGGACAGAAAATATCTTGGGCAGACCTTATGATATTGGCTGGAAATGTAGCTTTGGAATCAACAGGGTTCCGCACTTTTGGTTTTGCAGGTGGTCGAGAGGACGTATGGGAGCCGGATCAAGATGTATATTGGGGAAGCGAAACCGAATGGTTGGCAACGAGTGATACACCAAACAGTCGTTATTCGCACAACAAAGAAAAACGCGATTTGGAAAATCCCTTGGCAGCCGTTCAAATGGGATTGATTTATGTAAACCCAGAAGGCCCAGATGGCAATCCCGACCCAGTGGCTGCTGCACATGACATTCGTGAAACTTTTGAGCGTATGGCGATGAACGATGAAGAAACCGTTGCATTGATTGCTGGTGGTCACACCATTGGTAAAACACACGGGAATGGAGATGGCGAAAAAGTAATGATGGATGCAGATCCAGAAGCAGCAGATTTGGCATCACAAGGCTTTGGATGGGAAAATAAAAATGGTACAGGAAAAGGTTCAGATGCCTTTACTTCTGGATTGGAGGTAATTTGGACATCAACACCAGTAAAATGGAGTAATGATTTCTTTAAGTTTTTGTTCGAATATGAGTGGGAATTGACCAAATCTCCAGCTGGTGCGCACCAATGGGTAGCTTCAAATGCGGAGGCCATTATCCCAGATCCTTTTGGCGGACCTAACAGAAAACCAACGATGTTGACTACGGATCTTTCGTTGCGTTTTGATCCTGCATACGAGAAAATTTCACGTAAGTTTTATAAAGACCCAGAGGCTTTTGCCGATGCTTACGCCCGCGCTTGGTTTAAGTTAACGCACCGTGATATGGGACCGCTTTCCCGTTACTTGGGACCTGAGGTGCCTAAAGAAGAATTTATCTGGCAAGATCCAATTCCTGCGGTAGATTATACTTTGGTAGGTGCTTCAGATGTAAAAGCATTAAAGGCAAAAGTATTGGATTCTGGTCTTTCAGTTTCTGATTTGGTGTATACCGCCTGGTCATCTGCAGCTACTTTCCGTGGTGGGGACAAGCGTGGTGGAGCAAACGGCGCTCGTATCAACTTGGAGCCCATGAAAAGTTGGGAAGTAAACAAAGGAACCGACAAAACTATCGCTGTTCTTGAAGGAATTAAAGATGAATTCAATAGCAATGCTAGTGGAGGTAAAAAAATCTCCTTGGCCGATATGATTGTTTTGGCGGGTAGTGCAGCGGTTGAAAAAGCAGCTAGCGATGCTGGTGTGCCAACTGAAGTACCCTTTACGCCTGGTCGTAACGATGCCACTCAAGAACAAACTGAGGTTGATTCAGTGGATTATTTGAACACTCCTTATGATGGATTTAGAAATTATGTGGTGGAAGGGGTAAAAGTACCTGCGGAGCATTTGTTGGTGGATAAAGCTCAATTATTGACGCTTACTACTCCTGAAATGACCGCTCTTGTAGGTGGTTTACGTGTACTTGGTGCCAATTTTGATGGTTCAAGACATGGGGTGTTTACAGATAACATCGGTGTATTGAGCAACGATTTCTTTGCCAACTTACTCGATATGTCTACCGAATGGAAAGCTGCCAATGAAGAAAAATCCCTATATGAAGGTGTTGATCGGAAAACAGGTGATTTTAAATGGAGCGGTACTCGAGTGGACTTGGTATTTGGTTCAAATTCCATTTTGAGGGCCTTGGCTGAAGTATATGCTTCTGAAGATGGTAAGCAAAAGTTTGTTGCGGACTTTGTTGCTGCATGGACGAAGGTCATGAACTTAGATCGCTTTGACCTGAATTAGAAAAAAGCATTTCTATAGTATATTAAGAAAAAGAAAATTAATTTGACAAGCTGCCGCATCCCCCCAAGGTTGTGGCAGTTTTTTTATAACTTCCACAAATAAGATGAGCAATACGGATAATTTATTCAACCACATTCGTAATGGTGATTCAGAGCAGGTTGAAATGCTTTTGGACACCGATCATAAATTATTGGAATCCAAAGACCAAAGAGGGTCTACACCCTTGTTGTTGGCTGCGTATTACGGTCATGAGAAATTGGTTGACCTTTTGTTGGAAAAAGGGGCAGATGTGGATGCCAAGGATGGTTCTGGCAATACAGCCTTGATGGGGGTTTGCTTTAAAGGATATACCAAGATAGCGGAACAGCTGATAAATGCCGGGGCCAATGTAAACCACATTAATGCCATGGGGGCCACCAGCCTTATTTATGCCGTCACCTTCAACCGGCAAGAAATTGCCCAATTATTAATGGAGCATGGTGCAGATGTTTCCATAAAGGATGCAAGAGGCAATTCTGCTTTGGATTATGCTCAAGAACAAGGGATGCACCCCTTGGTGGAACTATTTAAAAAAGCCAGATGAAATCAATACTCAAAATAGCACTTATTCAATCTCCGTTACACTGGGAAGATCCTTTGGGCAATAGGGAAATGTTCCAAGAAAAGATAGTAGCCATCCCTGATGAAGTGGATTTGATTGTTCTGCCGGAAATGTTTACCACGGGCTTTACCATGGAGCCCCAGAACATTGCACACCCTGAGGGAAATGCAACGATAGCCTGGATGCAAAAATTGGCCAAACAAAAACAAGCAGCCTTAACAGGAAGTATTGTTTATCATGAAGATAACAGATATTTCAATCGTCTGTTTTTTGTGTTGCCCAATGGGGATGTAAAAGCCTATGATAAAAAGCATACTTTTAGCTTGGCTGGAGAGGATTTGGTGTACGAAGCTGGTACCCAAAAGCTGTTTGTGGAGTATAAGGGATTTAAAATTTGCCCTATGATTTGCTATGACCTCAGATTTCCAGTTTGGTCCAGAAATGTGGATGACTACGATGCCTTGATTTATGTGGCCAATTGGCCAAAGCCCAGAATTTCTGCTTGGGATACCCTGCTCCAAGCCAGGGCCATTGAAAATATGGCCTATACCATTGGAGTCAACAGAATAGGATTGGACGGTTTGAACTATGAATATTCCGGACATTCAGCAGTGTACGATACTTTGGGTAAAAAATTAGCATACTCAGAAGAGGAAGAGATTTTGTATGCCACTTTGGAGAAGAAGCATATTGAAACTACTCGAAACAAGTTACGGTTTTTGGAGGACAGGGATCAGTTTACTCTGTTAGGATAAAACGCTGTTCCATTTCCCAATTGGCACGTACTTCAATTACATCGGGATAATAACTGATTTTTTCGGGCTGTATTTTTTTGAGGTAATTACCCGTATCCCATTTTCCGTTACCATTCTCGTCAAAAATTACTCGAACGATATAATTGCCCGGATCAAGATTGTTGAATTCAAAGCTTTTGGGTTCGTTCGCAATAATTTCCCTTTGTATCACAGCTTTCTCGTTCAAGAGTTGCAATATAAGAGGGTATTGGACTGCTCCACCAAGGTTAAAGCGTAAATTTCCATAATCCGCATAACTGCTGGTTGAGATATTGTAGTCCAACGTATCATTTTGAATCCCAAAAAAATCGGTAACAGCTCCAGGAAGGAAGGCAAACCGATACTTTTGATTGGGCTCAACATCAAAGTCAAAATAGATTTTGTTTTCCAATGAATCAATGGAATACTTATAGGAAGCCAGTACGGAATCGTTGACCACAAGTCCAATTCTGGTTGTATCCACTGAGGCTATCGGTGTATTGGCCAACACACTGAAAGTATCCTCAAAACCAAATCTACCCTGAAGACCATTGCTCAATGTGAGTGAGTCCAAAGGCAGTTTGCGGGTTTTAACCGTAAAGGTATCGATCATCTCCATTTTTGTATTGGTCACGGTAAAAATAATGGAGTCCAAATCTGTGGGAGTGATCCAGTAGTTCAAGGTATCTTTCTCCCGATCTTTTCGGATAACGGTTTTTACTGAATCTGGAAGCTCTGTTAAAGTTTCAATAGCAATGTCTTTGTAATCTCCTTGATATCCAAAAATTATACGGTTTTTGGCAACATAGCTGGGCACTGAAATACTATAATCTGGCAATTCCTTGAACAAATTAAGTAGATAAATGGAGTCCGTGGGCAATGTTATGGTGTCTTCAAGAAATCCAATCTTGTCGGACCTTTGATCAAATTTATTGTTTTTGTTCTCATCCTTTATGGCAAACAAGGCATACTTTCCGGCCTTAAGGTTCCTCAGCTCAAAAAGAGGCAGACTGTCTCCCGTATTGGCAATATAATTGGGAAGGTTTTTATAGACTGTGGAATCGGTATACGCTGTGTCCATTTCATAGAGCATCACACTCACAAACTCATCTGCTTTTCTGTTATAAGCATCCTTTACCGCTCCACTTAAGGTCAAAGAATCTATATAGTCGCCCGTTGAAAATACATAGGTTAAAAAACTATTTGGATTCCCTTCATTGTTGTCCACAAGACTTTGTCCAAAATTTAGGGTATAGGTGGTATTTTCCTTTAAGGTATCTTTCAGGGTAATCTCAATAAACTTTCTGGGGCCACCCTGCGGGGTTATTTCAGGTTGATTTTTTAAAGGAGGCGAGACGACCAATTGCTGTTGTACATCTTCCAATTTGATGAGTTCATCAAAATAGAGCCGAATTTTTTCAGCTTTAAAATTGGTTGAGAAATTTTCGGGCTCGGCACGTATGAGTTCCGGAGGAGTCAAGTCTTTCGGGCCACCTGAAGGAGAACCAGATCTTTTGGCACATTGCCAAAGGGCGAGGACCACAAAGGCGAAAAATAGTAAACCCAGTATTTTTTTGATGTACGCCATGCTCAAAACCAATGGGACAAAGAAACAACTAATTTGAAAACTTGACCTAAGGATTCACAAATTTTAACCCTAGGGCACAACGGCCATACTCAGTACGGAAACACGGACATTTTTAAGCTGCAAGAGCACTTTGGCACAGGACTCTATGGTAGCTCCGGTAGTAATGACATCATCCACCAAAAGCACATGTTCAAAGGACGTTTTGGCTTTGTAATTGAGTTGAAAGGCTTCTTTGGAGTTCTCCCAACGCAATTGCCGATCTTTTTTGGTCTGTGTCTTTGTGTTAAGGGTCTTTACAAGCAGATCGTCCCGATATTCCGCCCCAATGGAGGAGGCAATTTTTTGGGCAAATAAAGCTACTTGGTTATAGCCTCTTTTTTTCAGTTTTTTCCGATGCAAGGGAACGGGCACCACAACATCGACTTTTTTAAGACTCCCGTCTCTTTCCAAAAGACTTCCACACCAATCCCCAAAAAAGGCTCCAATTTGCTCTTGATTTTTGTATTTTAACCAGTGCAGCAAGTTTTTTACTATCCCATTTTTGGAGAAAAAAACAAACGAAGCTGCCTTTTTTATAGGAATTCTCCCATAAAATATACGGTCTACCGCGTTTTCTTCCAGAAAGTTATGATCGGTGAGTGGCATTTCATGTCGACAAACGGCACACAAAACGCGTTCTCCCCTGAATAATTGGGCATTACATCCAAAACATACCTGTGGCAATAGGATGTTGTTAATCTCGTTTATTATCTTAGCCAACCTTTTTGGTGTCAAATCGTATATGCGTTAGAGTAGTCTGTTAGTCCATGAACCCCCAAGATAACAATTTCAACTACAAAATTATCTTTGCTGCACTTGTTGCGGTCATAGTGGGTATTCTCATAGCTTTTTATTACAGCTATGCACAGTCTCAGAACCAAATGTCGTTTTTGGAAGATGAGAAATCCATTTTGGTAAAGGACCTTACTTTGATGAAAGCCGAAGTAGATCGTTTGTCCGGGCTCAATGAGGTCAACGAAATAGAATTGCAGACGTCCAGGTTCAGGGTGCAACAATTATTGGATTCTGTGGGGAGGCTTAACTTCAGTATCACTAAACTAAAGGAAACCCGAAAAGAGCTCCGCAAACTGGAAATCCGGTTTGATAGTTTAAAACTCAAAAACAATTTCCTTCGATATAACAACAGCCTTATGGCAAGTCGTTATGAAGAGACCCGCAAACAGCTCGAAGAACTCAGGGGCAAGGCCAGTTCCATGGAACAATCAGAGTCGCTGCTCAGGGAAACCAACAGGGAATTGACCAGGGAACTTCGCATAAAAAGCTACCTAAAACTACAGGACGCCGAAGGTAGTGGATTCCGATTGCGTGCTGGACGCCCCATCAAGACCAACAAAGCCTCGACCATTGAAAAACTTAGGGGCTGCGTCACTGTTTTAAGTGACCCCAATGAAAGAGGGGATGTAAAAGTGCTCTACCTCCAATTTTTGGATCCCAATATGGCCGTTATAGAGGATAATGCCAATACGGTTTCTGTAAGCGGCAACACCTACAGTAAAAAAGTGGAGATTGTGTACACCGGAAAGGAAATCAGTATTTGTGATGCCATTACGGTTCCCGAAGGTTCCTTGCCGGAAGGAATTTACACCCTTAATGTTTTTGAGGACGAAAGATTGTTGGCTTCCACAGAATTTCAGCTGAAATAACATACTTCTTTTTGGGTAAAATTCTATTTTTGCCCAATGGCAAATCAGGAAGACATTTTTAAGAAGGTTATCTCCCATGCAAAGGAATACGGGTACGTGTTTCAATCCAGTGAGATTTATGACGGACTCAGTGCGGTTTATGACTACGGACAGAACGGCGCAGAGCTAAAGAAAAACATTCGCGAATATTGGTGGAAAGCCATGGTGCAGCTCAATGAGAACATTGTGGGCATTGATGCTGCCATTTTCATGCACCCGACCACCTGGAAGGCCTCCGGCCACGTGGATGCCTTCAACGACCCGTTGATAGACAACAAGGATTCCAAAAAAAGATACCGAGCCGATGTCTTGATAGAGGATTATGTGGCCAAAATCGAAGCTAAAATAGAAAAAGAGGTTGCTAAGGCCGAAAAGCGTTTTGGGGATAATTTTGATAAGGAACAGTTCCTGTCTACCAACCAGCGTGTCATGGATTATCAAGCTAAGGCTGATGAAATCCTAAAACGTATGGGGAAATCCTTGGAAAAAGAGGATTTGGCAGATGTTAAGGCCTTAATAGAGGAATTGGAGATTGTTTGCCCTGTTTCAGGATCCAAAAACTGGACCGATGTAAAGCAGTTCAACCTGATGTTTGGCACCAAATTGGGTGCTTCAGCTGATAGCGCCATGGACCTCTACCTTCGCCCTGAAACCGCACAAGGGATATTTGTCAATTTTTTGAATGTTCAGAAAACGGGACGCATGAAGATTCCGTTTGGAATTGCCCAAACCGGAAAAGCCTTCCGTAATGAGATTGTGGCTCGCCAGTTCATCTTCCGTATGCGAGAATTTGAACAAATGGAAATGCAATTTTTCATCAAGCCCGGCACCCAAATGGAGTGGTACGAGGCTTGGAAAGAAAAACGAATGAAATGGCACCTATCTTTGGGAATGGGCGAAGACAATTATCGTTTCCACGACCACGAAAAATTGGCTCACTACGCGGATGCCGCGGCTGATATCGAATTTAAATTTCCATTTGGATTTAAGGAATTGGAAGGAATCCATTCCCGAACTGATTTTGATTTGGGCAACCATGAAAAATATTCGGGCAAAAAACTGCAATACTTCGACCCAGAGTTGAACGAAAGCTATGTTCCTTATGTGTTGGAAACTTCCATTGGTCTAGACCGTATGTTTTTGGCCGTCTTCTCCAATGCATTGCAAGAGGAAGAGTTGGATAATGGTACCACACGAACCGTATTAAAAATCCCAGCCGTTTTGGCCCCCAACAAAGTGGCTGTTTTGCCTTTGTTGAAACGAGACGGTCTTCCCGAAGTGGCCCAAAAGTTGGTTGATGAGTTGAAATGGGATTTCAATGTGGATTACGATGAGAAGGATGCCGTTGGGCGCCGTTACCGTCGTCAAGATGCGGCAGGAACGCCATTCTGTGTTACCGTGGACCACCAAACCTTGGAAGATGACACGGTTACCATTCGCCATAGGGATACCATGGACCAAAAACGCGTGAAATTATCCGAGGTAAAGGACATCATCTCAAAAGAAGTGGACATGCGCTACTGGTTGCAGAAGATTTAGATTTTTTGATTTAGAAAGTGTAAATAGTAATATACTTTTCCGACCTAATTTAACGTTGGGTACCTGTATTTAACTCGAATTTGGTACAATTGTAACTTTTTTTATCTACATTGTGAGGGCAGTTATTTACCTCTATATTAATCTTAATAGAACGGTCTAATATGTCTGAATATCTTTTTGAAGGCGATTATAGTAACAAATCGGGCAATGTTAAGGTGAAACTTTTTTTAGTTCATTTTATTGATGAGGATGGAGTTCATTTTATTTACTCTCCCCACCTTGATTTATCAGGTTATGGCAAAACAGAGGAAGATGCAAAAGAGTCTTTTAAAATAGTGTTTGAAGATTTTGTGGATTATACTTTAAAGAAAAAAACCATAGGAAAGGTTTTAAAAAATTTAGGTTGGAAATTAAAAGGAACTTTAAAAAGACCTAGAAACATTGTCGCGCCAAGCATCACTTCTGTTATTGGTAAAAACGACTATGTTTCTGAAATTTTCGACAAATATCCTGTTAATACTTATCATGAAGAGGTAGGCATCCCTACTTATGCTTAAAATCAATTGTTAGATGTCTACCAAGAAATTATCCAATATCCCACTAAAGGATTTTAGGAAATTTCTTAAATATGAAGGACTCAATATTATAAAAGACACAAAGGGCAGAGGAGGGCATGAAAAATGGTCAAAAAAAGGGATGGATAGACCAATTACAATTCAAACCCACATAGACCCTGTTCCAGAATTTATTGTCAAACAAGTACTGAGACATTTAAAAATGGACAGAAAAACATTTTTCAAATGGTTTGAGAATATGTAATTTCTAAACAACTTTTTCAAAACTATATCCAAGGAAGTGGACATGCGCTATTGGTTACAGAAAATCCAGTAGATTTTTTCATTCATTTTTTACAATTGCTTCCATGCATTCAATGAAAGTTCTATGGCTATCACCTAGTTGAAAATTGCTGGGAAGGTCAAACAAAAACTCCTTTTGGTCATTATATAATATATAAATGCTGTGATACACCACTTTTTGACCAAACTTGTTTATGGTCTTGGATTTTGGCTCGGAAGTTAGCTTTTTGAAATCTCGGAACTGTATCTTAATTGGTTTGGAAATAGGCGTTCTAAAAATGTTGTTCCTTTCCATATTAATGGTTTTCTCAACAGTATCTATTGTGATGCTTCTTGAGGCAACAAAATACTTAAAAACAATCCAGGCAATCCCGATTAGCAATAGCCCAGTCACCCAAAAGCGGGAATTTTTAAGATTGGAGAGAATCATCCCTAAAAATGGAATGATACATAGTAGCATAAACAAACCCGCGTAGAGGTAGGCATAACCATGCACTTTTTTTAGTGTAAAATGGGTATGGTCTCCTTTAATATCAAAGCGTAAGGTTGGGAAAATGGGGATATATCCTTCAAAAAGGTTCGCCAATTTTAGATAATGAATTTTGATATTTGCCATGAGCCAAACTTTCTTGGCCAGCAAAATATCCCTAAAGGAGAAAATGTTCGAAGTCAAATTTATAGATGGTAGTTATGGGTTGACCAATCCAAAAATCTGGTAGAGAGCTTAGAACAGGCCAGTGATTTCTCCATCATCATTAATGTCGATATTCTCTGAAGCAGGATGTGCAGGTAGTCCTGGCATCCGCATAATGTCACCGGTAATTGGAATTAAAAAACCGGCACCAACGGCAATTTCAATCTCCCGGACCGTAATGATAAAATCCTTGGGTCTTCCCAATAATGCAGGATTGTCCGATAAAGACTTTTGCGTCTTGGCAATACAGACCGGCAGCTGTTCCAAACCCATGTCAGCAATTTTCCGAAGATTGGACTTGGCCTTAGCCGTGTAATCCACGTATTCGGCACCATAGATTTCGGTAGCTATGGTGGCAATTTTATCTTTGACACTGGAATTCCAATTGTACAAAGGTTTAAAGTTGGAGGCGTTGGATTCCACCACATCAATCACTTTTTGGGCCAAATCCAAAGCACCTTCCCCTCCTTTTGCCCAAACATCAGCGATTGCTACGCGAATCCCTTTGGAGGCTGCTAAATCTTTGATGACTTGAATTTCCTCTTCCGTATCTGAGGTAAACTTGTTTATGGAAATTACCGGAACCACCTGAAACTTGGCAATGTTTTCCAAGTGTTTTTCCAGATTGGGCAACCCTTTTTTAAGGGCCTCCACATTAGGCTCGGTTAACGATTTTAAATCTACGCCCCCATGGTATTTTAAAGCCCGGATAGTAGTAGTGAGTACCACGGCCTTGGGTTTTAATCCAGCACTTTGGCACTTGATGTCGAAGAATTTTTCGGCGCCAAGGTCAAATCCAAATCCCGCTTCGGTAACCGTATATTCAGAATGGGACATACCCATCATAGTGGCGATGACCGTATTGGTACCTTGCGCAATATTCGCAAACGGACCTCCATGGATGATGGCCGGATTCCCCTCAATGGTCTGCACCAAATTGGGCTTTATGGCATCTTTCAGCAAAGCGGCTATGGCTCCTTCCGCCTTAAGGTCTTTGGCATAAACGGGTTTTTTGTCAAAAGTGTAGCCCACGAAAATGTTTCCCAAACGCTGCTTTAAATCGCTGAGGTTTTCGGCCAGGCAGAGAATGGCCATGATTTCAGATGCTGCCGTAATATCAAATCCCGTTTCCCGTGGGACACCCGAAGTGGTTCCTCCCAACCCCACAATCACATGCCGCAAGGAACGATCATTCATGTCCATCACCCGTTTCCAACCAATGGTGCGAGGGTCCAAAAGCAAAGAGTTGGTTTTGCTTTGGATGTTATTGTCTATAATGGCGGCCAAAAGGTTGTGCGCTTTTTCAATGGCCGCAAAATCCCCTGTAAAATGCAAGTTGATGTCCTCCATGGGCAGCACTTGGGAATAGCCACCTCCGGTAGCCCCTCCTTTTATCCCAAAAACGGGTCCCAGTGAAGGTTCACGAAGCACCACCGTGGTCTTTTTCTTCAACCGATTCAAACCTTCGGACAACCCAATGGACATGGTGGTCTTTCCTTCACCAGCGGGAGTTGGGGAAATGGCCGAAACCAAAATAAGATAGCTCTTTTTTGCCTTTTCCTTGTCAATGGCTTTTAAAGGGAGTTTGGCCTTGTACTTCCCGTACATTTCAATCGCATCGGCGGGAATGCCGAATTTTTCGGAAATAGCGGAAATGGGTTGAAGTTCAACCTCCTTCGCAATTTGCAAATCGGTCATAAGTGGTATGTTGAGTTAGTTCTGGAAACCCGAAACGGATTCGGTTTCCATCCTACAATATACCATAATCGCACAAGAATTTCCTAGTAAATGTTCAAATCCAGATAGTCGTTCTTGAATTTCCCTTCGGGGTCGTATTTTTTGGCCAAGGCCAAGAAATCGCCAAATTTCTCGTACCGCTCATGCAGCGTGTTTGGATTTACCGTGAACAATTTTCCCCAATGTGGTTTTACGTTGAACGGTGCCAAAGTGGCTTCAATTTTTGGAAGCAATGCCATGACTTCCTTTGGTTTTTGCTTCCAGGTAAAGTGAATGGCCACAGAGTCCTGATGATAACAGGGACTCATCCAAAATTCATCCGCAGCAATAGTTCTCACTTCAGTGATCATCAAATGCGGATTGATCTCATTCTTCATTTTTTCCAATGCCAAGACAGCTTCCACTGCATTTTCACGAGGGATAAAGAATTCGGACTGGAGTTCCTCACCCGCACTTGGGGTAAAGCCCATTTTAAAATGAGGCAAACGGTCATACCACGGTCCAGGAATGCCCATTTGTTCTGAACAAGCTTCCGCGGAAAGAGCGGCAATGGGATGTACATTTTCCGTGGCGGCGGTAGCCCCATGAAAATCATCACTAAAGGCTTCATGCTCTGCATCTACCCGACGTTTTATCCAAACCTCACTGATTTTGTCATCCATCCAATCCGTAAATAGGCTCACACTGTACCCAGCGGACATGATTTCATCAAAATTTTCGACCATGGCGCTTAAAGGCAAGTCCAAAAAAATGTTTTGGGTAACATCATAAGCTTCTTCAATTTCCAGGGTGATTTTGGTAACGATGCCAAAAGCACCCAAGCCCACCACAATACCGTAAAAGTCGGGATGGTTGCGGTTTATAGTCACCAGCTCACCACTCGGGGTGACCAGTTCCAAAGCCACTACCGGAGTGGCCAAATTGCCATTGGCGACCCCAGAGCCATGTGTTCCTGTGGAACAGGCGCCTGCCACCGTAATATGGGGCAAGGAGGCCAGATTATGAAGTGCATAACCCTTTTTATAAAGCTCTTCACTAAAATCCCCGTACCGAGCACCACTTTCCACAGTGATGGTCTTGTTTTCAGTATCCAGACTGACCACTCTGTTCAGGTTTTTGGTGGAAATCTGGTTTTTTGGACTATCCGCAATGTTGTTAAAACAGTGTCGAGAGCCCAAGGCCTTTTGCTGCCCGAATTCTTTTACCAGTTGTTGTACCTCTTCGGCGGAAGTAGGCTCATATAATTTTTCGGCTTGGTAGGTATAGTTTCCAGCCCAATTTGTTCGAGGAGGAGTAGCTTGTGCGGTCACGGTTTCTTTTTTCTTGTCCAAACAGGCGAGATTGGGCAGTAACATTCCGCCCGCCACAGCCATGGAGGATGATTTAATGAATTGCTTACGTTTCATAAAGGAAAGGTTTGTTCAGTTGTACAGGCCACCCCGCATGTGCTCTGAAGGGAACCTTTACTAAGATACGGAATTAGGGGCTAACATTTATCGCGAAGATTGTGAGCCGAATCCATTGGTGAGGTCATTCCACCCGAATGCCCTTGGTAGTGAAGGACAGTCCTTGTTGCCCGGATGTTGAGATCATCACCCCCTCAAAATAAGGTTCGTGTGTATTGGGTTTTATGGACCATTGGAACAAGAAATTGGCCCCTGTTCCACCAGATTGGTCTTTTTCATCGATCACAATTTCCACGGTTTCCATGGGTTGGATGTAGATGGGTTTGTTGAAATAGGTACGGATGGAATTGCCACGGGTATCAAAATATTCCGCTTTGTTAATGTAGATGGTATCCCTGAGGTTGGTGTTCCGCATGCTGATGGTCCCCGTAAGGTTATGGGTGCGGTGCTCCGTTTCGCTGTAGATTTGGGAATAGACGGAAAGGTAACTGATCCCCTGCACCAAGGAATCACTGGCCGAAAGCGTTACCGTGCGGTTGTTCCAGTTTACCGGATGCATGGAACTCACCTCTTTTTGCGCTTTTTCGGCGCAGGAAAGGATAAAGAGCGACAAAACGATCAAGACCAACTTTTGCATAGGGCAGGGTTAGGTCTGACTAAGATACGGAATAGCGCAATAAGTCTTTTTAGAAATAACCCGGTCTCTTGCAATCAATTACATAAACCATTGGCAATGTCTATCTGGGAAGGGTTGTAGAAATTGCCATCAACGGTGTAAACTCCTGTAAAGCCATTATTAATTAAGGTCTGTAGGTCGCAAAAGTCACTTAGATTTCCATTGTTCGTAATGACCAAATCACCACCAATTGTTTCGAGATTTTGCAAGCCATTCAATTCTACCAGAATATCATTTGAAGATATTTCCAAATTACCCCCCGTTGTTGTCAACCCAATCAACCCACTTAAATCAACTAAATTGGAATTTCCGATTGTAATATCTCCTTCAATATTGGAAATACTGCCGAAGGCCCCAATATTGCTCAGAGCAAAGTTTCCAAAGAGGTTGAATTCTCCTTGTACAGATACCAAGCTGTCAAAGCCGGTTATACTTGCAAGTACATCATTGTTATCAATTTGGACTCCTCCTAATGATTCAACTAAGGTAAACCCATTAACTTCAACCAAGGCGTCGTTGCCCCTCAGAAATAATCGGCCCCCAATATGGGTTAGGTTATCAAAACCTGTGATTTCCGTTAAAGCATAGCTTTGGAAAACATAAAAATCACCGCCGATAGTTTCTAAGTTGCTCAGTGCACTTATGTCTGACAGTTCAGAATTAAAATATAGATTAAGATCACCATTTACCACAGTGACAGAACCAAGTCCCTGTAAACTGGTTAGCGCAAAGTTTCTTGCGATGTCCAATATGCCATTGACCACTGTAATTTTTTCCAAACCTTGCAAGTTGAGCAAGGCATCATTTTGAATTATCTCAATGTTACCACCAATAGATGCCACGTTGGCAAGTCCTGTAATATTGGCCAACAGATTATTACCCGAAATAAACAATTTACCCCCAATACTGGTCAAGTTGCTAAGACCATTAAGATTAGCGAGGGAATTATTGAACTGCACGGAGAGGTCTCCACCAATTGATGTTAAACCGCTTAGGCCATCAATTTGGGTGAGGGGTGCATTGTTTGCAAAAATGGTCAAAAAGGAGGCCACGGTTTCTATGGTGCTCAATCCATCCAAATTGGTGATGTCTGTTTGCCCATTTACGAAATTGCCAATGGTAATACTTCCGTTAACCCCAATATAGCCTTCTTCTCCAAAATCATCAATCTGTTGTTGACTGGTGAATACAAGGTCACCTTCGTAGATGCCGCCAAGCACCTCTAGAGTGGTAAAAGTAAGTTGTTCTCCATACGCTGTTCCTTCGCTGTTGGTGGCATACGCCCTTACATAATATTCGGTATTGGCATCCAGTTCGGTCAAATTGCTGATAAAACTATCGTTCCCAGTTCCATCAGAAGTACTATTGTCATTTATGGTAGGGTCAGGATTAACGCTCCAGCAAATTCCTTTGGAAATGATTTCACTGCCGCCATTGGTTACAATACTTCCTCCGCTTACAGCTGTGGTCACACCTATTTCGGTGATGGATGTAGTTGACACCGTAGGAGTGGTCAGGGATACTTCTTCCAGCGTAGTAAAGCTAACCTGTTCTCCATACGCTGTTCCTTCACTGTTGGTGGCATATGCCCGTACATAATATTCGGTATTGGCATCCAGGCCCGTAAGATTGCTGGTAAAGCTATCGTCTCCTGTTCCTTCAGAAGTACTATTGTCATTTATGGTAGGATCAGGATTAACGCTCCAGCAAATTCCTTTGGAAATGATTTCGCTCCCGCCATTGGTTACAATACTTCCTCCGCTTACAGCTGTGGTCACATCTATTTCGGTGATAGACGTAGTGGAAACCGTAGGAGCGGACAGGGATTCTTCTTCCAAAGTCGTGAAACTGACTTGCTCCCCATATGCTGTTCCTTCACTATTGGTGGCATATGCCCTTACGTGATATTCGGTATTGGCATCCAGACCCGTAAGATTACTGGTAAAGCTTCCGGTTCCGGTTCCGTCGGAAGTTTTGGTGTCCGCAGTTGTTGGGTTGGCGCTGGTGCTCCAACAGATTCCTCGTGAAATGATATTGGCTCCTCCGTCATCGGTGACATTACCTCCACTTACTGCCGAAGTTTCTTCAATTGCGGTCACCGCTGTTGTGGAAACCGAAGGTGCTGAAAGTGTTTCTTCCGGGGGTGCGGGGTCATCAGAGCTAGAGCTACATGCATAAATAACAAGGCAAAGAAGTAGGACAGGGACAAATTTTTTCATTTAAGGTTGATTGAATTGAACAAATCAAAAAATAGGATTTTTCTGATAATAATCCTGATTTGACAAACCTATTAAAAAAATTAGGAAGCATATAAAAAGAGGTGGACCTCACAGCTAATTTTTAGACCGTTAATCGAAACCTTCACTGAAAAATTCCTCAAGGGTCATGTCAAAAGCTTGGGCAACTTTGAGAAGACTGGTGTATTGCATATCCGTTCCAGTTTCATAACGACCAAATTGTGCACGATGGATACCATGGTCATTGGCAAAACCTTCATAGCTTGAATATCCTTTTTGAAGTCGTAAGGATTTGATACGCTCAGCTAATTTCTTAATCTCCTTGGATTTGTCCATGAAGTAAAGAAATCAAGAGTGCTGTTAATAAGTAACTACTAATTAGTAGTTATTTGAAATTCTTTTTATATCTTTAGATATAAATGTCCCAAACATGAATGAAACCAAAATTGCACAGCTCCAAGAATGGATTACCGATACCTACGGCACCCCTGAAGAACTGGCCCATTACCTAGATTTGGCAATAGAAATGTTGTTTTACTTGGAAAAGGATGCCTTTGAGCAGATAGAAGTGCAGGATGTGGTTACGGCTTTGAGGGGAATAAAACGGGTTTTGGGGTGAAATTATGGAGTTGTCTCTAGAATTTATTTTCTCTCAATTGTAACCCATGATTTATCAAATCCAATTGCTCTAAGCACCTTTTCTTTATCCAGAGTTTCAGGCTGCTTAATTTTAAGAATCAATGTATGCTCTGGAACTTTTTCTATGATTGTAAATTGGGAACCATGAGGCTGCCAAACAAACCGCTTTTCTTTGGTTCCTTTTATAAAGCCTTCTAAATTTCCTCTTTGATTCCAGAAAAAATCAAAAAGCTCAGTATCATAGCGGATGGTTTCAAACTCAAATACGGCAACTTGGGAAAGGTTATCTGATTTAACCAAAACAACTGTGCGTAGGTGTTTGTATTTCTCACGAATCGCAGAAACACGTTCATTCCAAATCTCCAAAACTTGTTCTCCTATTAGATTTGGTTCGATGGTCGTGTCAATGGTCGCACCATAAGAATAAATAGGTGAATTTCTTCCAGAAATCAATCTGACTTGTTTTAAATCTCTAAAATCCTTCACCCCAGATTTAACTGTTTTTGCACCCCAAGCCGTATTACCCATTACAACATCATCAAGACCAACATTTGAGGGTTTCCATTCAGCAGCAATGCAATGGGCGAATATTTGCTCCCACTCATTTCCCTGTAAATCGGCACGGCCTTTACTAGCAAGTAGGTATACAATTTCTTGACCTAAAATGTATGGAAAGTCTTTATTAAATTCATTTAATGGATATGCAGCAATTGATTTATTGACTGTTCTCAGTTTTGGTGATTGCTTTTTTCCCATTTTAACTAGCGTTGAAGCGTAAATCATACTCCCTTAAAACAGCGGTTTGATCCATTCCAATAGCGATGTATGGCAATAACTTTAAGGCAACAGCTTTAATCATGTTTACAGGAACAGCATTACCAGCCTGTTTTCTTGCTTGGCCATCACTAACTACAATTCTATAAGTGTCAGGGAACCCTTGTAATCTAAACATTTCTCTTGGTGTGAGCCTTCTTTCTCCATTAACCAAAAGATAATTGTATGATGCTCCTGCTCTTAGAGCACACGAGTATGGGTAAGAGCAAATGTTGCCAGATTTATTTTCATGCCATATTGATGGATAGTAGGAGGATTTATGGCTATTCTTCCTCTTTTCTTGGATGTAATCGGATGCGTAATGTTTCTTATTTACATTTTTTTCTAATATTTCAGAAAGAGGTTTATAGGGTTTTTCAGGATTTGGAAAAGTGAACATTATTGGTTCTCTATGGCCTACAATCACAACTCTTTCTCTTTTTTGGGGTAATCCATAATCCAATGCATTTAATACACTGTAATTAACATGATACCCTAATTCTTTCAGCGATTTGAGGATAACTTTTAAAGTCTTTCCTTTGTCATGTCCTACTAGCTGTTTGACATTTTCTAATATGAATGCTTTTGGCTGTTTTGCCTTAAGAATTCTTGCTATATCAAAAAAAAGAGTTCCTCTTGTATCGGTAAGACCTTTCATTTGACCAATTATGCTAAAAGGCTGACAAGGAAATCCTGCAAATAAAATATCATGGTCAGGAATATCCTCCTCATTTATTTTAGTAATATCTCCATATGGCCTTTCACCAAAGTTTTCTTCATATGAATCTTGGGCAAATTTGTCTATGTCAGAAGAGAATACACATTTTGGGACAATGTCATTTTCAAAACAAGCCTCTTCGAATGCAACTCTAAAACCCCCAACGCCACAAAAGAGGTCAATAAATGTCAGTTTTTCTTGATACATAATTCAAAGATACATATCTAAACTAATGTTTTTTACTTCTATGTAATTTTACTACTCCCCAATCATCTTGATAAACTTGGCGGGTACTCCGCCCACAATGCTATTGGTAGGTACATCTTTAGTTACCACCGCTCCAGCGGCCACCACCGCATTTTCACCTACGGTGACTCCAGGCAAAATAGTGGCCCCAGCCCCAATCCACGCATTTCGTTTAATGACCACCCGGTGTAGGGACAAGGATTTTCGGTTGGCGGGCGCAATGGGATGGTTTTCCGAAATAAGGCTCACCTTCGGGCCAATAAGTACATCGTCCTCAACGGTAATACCACCAAGGTCCAAAAAGGTACAATCGTGGTTAATGAATACATTTTTACCTATGGTAATATGTTGCCCAAAATTGGTATGGAAAGGCACAAAGATGCGGGTACTGACATCAATTTTCTTACCGATGATTTCACTGAGCCGTTCTCGAATCTGCTCCACACTTGTGGAGGTGTTCAGTGTAGCTTTCAGCTCCATGGTCTTGGCCACCACTTTCCAAAGTTTGGGCATTTGGGGGTCGTCATGCGGAATGGTTCCCCCTTCAAGCATCCGTTCAAACAGGTCTCGGTTATCGTGGCTCATAAGTACAAGGGTCTAGGTTGTCCTTAAAGATAACTCATTTGCCTTATAATTGAGAATGACAATATCCCTAAAAAAGATAGCCCAAACGCACTCCCACAAAGTAATTTCTACCATTTCCGGGGTAAAAGAAGCGCGGTTGTGCACCGCCAAACCCTGTGGCATTAATCAAAACGGATTGTGCATAGTTGGTATCAAATACATTATTGATGCCCGCATGCACTCCAAGAGAAATATGGTTGGAGAGTTGCGTTTTGTAACCCAATCGGGCGTTGAACACATTAAAGGAATCGCTGCTTAACGTATTGGCATCGTTCAATGGAATTTGGTCAACAAATTGATGGGTAAGGTTCAGCTGCAAACCGTTGGAATGTTGCAGGTCTATCCCCGTGTTCAATCGGTGTTTGGGCACTCCGGTCAACGGATTACCGGAGTAGTCGTTGTCCTCATCCACAAAATCAACAAACACATGGTCGTTGAACGTGTAGCTAAAATAAGGCGCCAAGGAAAGTTGATTGGAGAGTCGAGCAATGTATTTCACATCCATTTCCACCCCTTGGTGACGGGTTTCCCCGGCGTTGGTGCCAATGTATTGGTCCTCACCCACGCGTTGGGCCACCAACAGGTTGTTGATGTCCATGCGGTATAGTGCCACATTGGCTGAAAATCGATTTTGCAATAAGGTCCATTGTGCCCCAATTTCGTAATTGGTGCCGGTTTCTTGGGCAATATCGGGGTTGATCACGCCTTCTGGGGTTAAGGTTTCCTCCAAACCGGGATTGGAAAACCCACGACTGATGTTGGCGTAGAGGTTACCATTTTTCAGGGCATATTGTAACCCAAAACTGGGCAGGAGGATGGCATCAAAATTTCGAGTGGCCGAAGTGTTTGCCGCACCTTGGTTGAACAAATCTTTAAAATTGTAATGCGTCTTGTTGAGGTTGAGCCCCACTTGTGCCGATAGGTCGGTGGTCAAGGCATACGTAAAAGTTGCAAAGGCATTGAACTGCCTACGGAATTCAGTGTTCTGACTCAAGCGGTCACCTTCAAGGCTGCCATTACCGTTGTTGTCCTCGTACAGGTTCTCAATGGTGCTCCAATGGTACTCGTCTTTATAGAGTTCGGCACCAAAGGTATATTCGGCCTTGTCAAAACTGCCCTCAAATTGACTTCGGAAACCAAAGCCGTTGGTAAACTCATCCAAAATATTGAACGGACGTGGCTCATAGTGGTCCGTGTAGGTATAAAAAATACTGCTGGTGTTCATGAACGCTTCTGAAAATTTATAGGTATGCGACAAACCCGTAAGCACATATTTGTTGGCTTCGTAACCTTGGGCTGCCAACCAGTTTCCGGCTGCACGGGTGGGGTCTTCCTCAAAATCGGTCTGGTTGATGGAACTGGCGATACCTGCGGTATAGTCGATATAGTTCATCAAGATGCCCACACTACTTTTTGTGCTTAGATTGACGTTGCTTGTCAATAAGAATCCATCTCGTTCAAAGCGACTGTTCTGCCGAAAGCCATCTGTTTCCAAATGGTTGTAGCTAAAGGTGAGGTTGAAGGTTTTTTCAGCATGGGTAAAGGAAAGGTTGTCCTTCAACATATTATAAGACCCCACATTTGTAGTATTGATGAGCTGGGTCTCATCTGTTTGTGCTGATTTGGTATCCAGAATAATGGCCCCACCCAAATTAGTGCCATATACGGTTCCTTTTGGACCTTTGATGACCTCAAGAGAGCCTAAATTTTCCAAATCAAAAGCCTCGATATCGGAGAAGTTGGTGCCGTTGGTCACAGGAATGCCATTAAAATACATTCGGAGTTTGTCCGTTCCGTACAACGTTCTTGCACCCACACCACGAATGGTGATTCGGTTGGTATTGATGGCACCGGAAAGAATATATACCCCTGAAATTTGGTTTACCGCCGAAGGAATATCCGTTGGATTGAAGCGTTCAAAGGTTTTGGTGCTGATGGTGGATGAAGCGGTAATACCAGTTGCCTTTTTAGGGGCGAGATCTTCGGTAAGGATAATCTCATCCAACTGGGTTATGGAATCTTTTTGAACGTTCTGTGCCAGAATTTGGGCAGTACAGAACAAAGTCAAACTGTAAAAAAGAAATTTCATTTTGTTTGTGAGGGAATTATGTGCTAACAAGTGCTATTATTTTTTTAGGTTGATGGTTTCGCCATTTTGGGCGCTCTTTCGGGCGGCATCCAAAATTTCCACGACTATCATATTGTTCTCCAAGGAAGAAAGGTCGTTAGGCGAAAGTGTTATTTTATCTCGGACGACAGCAGCAAGCAATGAAAAAGGGTCGTTATAGGGAGATGGTCTTTCCTCCAGAACCATTTTTTCTTCTTCATAGCCATCGTATCCTTCTGCCATTCGGATTCGTAAGGTGTTGCGATTATCAGCATAAATGGCCCCGGTAAGGCCATAGAGTTCCATGTCCTTTCTGCCAATAGGCCAGTTCCAGGAGGGTTCTAAAATGGCTTGGGACTCATCATAGGTGAGTATGATGGTAGCATCGTCGTCCACTTTGGGATTGTTCTCGGATTGAAACTGTTGGGTCACCGCTGTAACCGTGTTCGGCCTTGCCCCTTCTTTTAGCCAGGTCATAAGATTGGCCCCGTAACAACCAAAATCTGTAATGGCCCCACCGCCGTTGAGGACAGGGTCTTGAAGCCACTCCAAAAATTCTTGGTTAACACCTATTTTTACAGGTCCTCGGTGCCCATCTCGGACAATGACCTTACGTAGGTCTCCAATTTTGCCTTGGTCCAGTAACTCTTTGGCCCTGTGATTGGTGGGGTACCAAGTAGTTTCATAGTTGGTGAGGAGATGTATATTGTGTTTTTCGGCCAAGGCCTTCATTTGCTGTGCATGCTCCATATTAACAGCCAAGGGTTTTTCCACCATGACATGAATGCCTTTTGGGGCACAGGTCTGTACAACTTCCAGATGATCGTAAATGGTACCAAAGGCCGTTACCGCCTCAGGTTTTGTCTCGGATATCATTTCTTCCAATGAATCGTAGACCAAATCCATAGAAAACCCATGTTGGTCAGCATAGCGTTGTGCCAACTCCCGATTGGATTCAGCTATCCCAACAATTTCAATATCGCCAATGTCTTCACGCCCCAAAATCCAATGCACATGGGTATGGGTAAGTCCGGCCACACCAATTTTTAAGGGCTTTTCTTGGGATAGACCAACCGATAAGTTAATCGTGCAAAAAATGAGGGCAATGAAATTGCGAAGCATGTGTTTGTTTAATTGGACATAAAAATAACAACTAATCTACAAGTTCTTTTAGCAAAGTTGTTGTATTCATCACATGGGCAAATTCGCCCTTGAGATTGGCAAGGGCTGCACTGTGAATGATATCGGCACCCAGCCGTTTCCCATCCACGCCAATTTTATCAAAAGCGGCAGTGGCATCCGAAATTAGAGTTACGTTAAAACCTAAATTACTGGCCATCCGCACCGAAGTGGAGATACAGTGTTCAACAGTTAGTCCAACGATCACCAAATCGGAGATGTTTTGGGATTTTAAACTTATTTCCAAATCTGTTCCAATAAAGGCGCTATTTACATTTTTTTGGATGATGGGTTCACTTTCCAAAGGTCTTACCAATGGATGAAAGGCATTTCCTTCTTTGCTGGGATGGAGCGGTGATGTTGGATTGGTGGAGCAGTGCTGCACATGAAAGATGGGCCATTTTTTTGCCCGAAAAAAATTCAGGATTTTTTGGCAATTGGCCTCGGCATCCGGATTGCTGCGTTCCGTACCGTAAAACTCCATTTCTTGAAGCCCTTGTTGTATATCGATAAGGAGTAAAGCGGTCATTCGATTACAATTTGTACCTAAAAGTAGGGATTAAAACCTGAAACCAATCGATAATCCGCCGCGGTACATAAAGTCATCTTGAAAATCCTCTGGATTGATATTTCGGCCCAGACCCCCAAAAATCTCCACCGTGAACCGTTGATCTCGGGTCGACCATTTATTGCCCAATCCCAACCCCAAAGCCGTAGTACTGTAATCCCTATTTCGCTGCAGGTCATTTTCAATTTCATCCTCACCGGTGTAGTAGAGTCCAAAAGCTTCAGCAAAAAATCCGCTTCTGGGTTGATACCCAAAATAAGCCCTAAAATTGGGCCCGATGCCAAAATTCCCATTGTAATCGGTGGCATCATTATCAAAATAAACCGTTGCACCAATACTGGCGTCTTCACTAAAGTAGTATTCATAAGATCCTTCAACCGAGGAGGTGACCAAGAACAATCCAATGTTAAGCTTTATCTCATTGTTATTATAAAGAGGGGGATAGGCTTGGGCGGATAGTAAGAAGCCGGAAAACAGGAACCCAAGAAGAAAAAGTTTTTTCATGATGCATATTTTAATTCCAAGTAGAATAATCAATTAGCGTTCCAAAAACAAAGGTACAGCATGATTGGGAACCATATTAATTTTAACAGAAGGGCAGCAATGGCTATTTTTAGGCAAAATTTTAGCATGAAGATCGTCTCCTATAATGTAAATGGAATTCGGGCCGCCATGAACAAAGGCTTAGTGGAATGGTTGCAGGCCGTAAATCCCGATGTGGTATGTCTGCAGGAAACCAAGGCCATGAAAGAACAGGTGGATACTTCGGTTTTGGAGGAAGCCGGATACCCATACCATTATTGGTTCAGCGCCCAGAAAAAAGGATACAGTGGGGTGGCATTGCTCTGCAAGGAGCAACCAGATCATGTGGAATATGGCACAGGCATCGATTATATGGATTTTGAGGGTCGTAACCTTCGTGCAGATTATGGCGACCTGTCCATTATGAGCATGTATTTGCCCTCTGGCACCAATCTGGATCGTTTGGACCTAAAACTGACGTATATGGCCGATTTTCAAAACTATGCGGATGAACTTCGGAAAGAACGCCCCAACCTTGTGGTTTGTGGAGATTATAATATATGCCATGAAGCTATTGACATTCATGACCCGGTGCGGAATAAAAATGTATCTGGATTTTTGCCGGTGGAACGCGAATGGATAGGCAATTTTATAAAAAGCGGCTTTATTGACAGTTTCAGACATTTCAACAAAGAACCTCACAATTATACATGGTGGAGTTATCGGGCCAATGCCAGAAACAATAATAAGGGCTGGCGTTTGGATTACGGGATGGTGAATGAATCTTTGGCAGACCGTTTAAAACGTTCCGTGATTCTTTCGGAAGCCAAACACAGTGATCATTGCCCCATTTTGTTGGAGTTGGAAAAATAACAATTGCTTTAAAACCCAAAAAATAGGATTGACTACCTTAGTCGCTTTAAAAAATTTAGTTTGATGAAATACACTCGAATTCCACATACCGATATCAGAATAAGTAAAATCTGTTTGGGAACCATGACCTGGGGTCGCCAAAATACCCAAGATGAAGGTTTTGAGCAGATGGATTATGCTTTGGATCAAGGCATCAACTTTTTTGATACGGCAGAACTGTATCCTATTCCAGCCAAAAAGGAACTTTATGCAGTTACTGAAGAAATCATTGGAAATTGGTTCAAAAAGACAGGGAATCGAGATAAGGTTGTTTTGGCCACAAAAATGGCTGGTCCGGGCGGACCAGCCTCATTCATCAGGGATGAGGGATTTAACAAAAAAGAAATTGTTGAATCTGTGGAAAAGAGTTTAAAACGACTCCAAACCGATTATCTTGATTTGTACCAACTGCACTGGCCGGAGCGGAACACCAACTATTTTGGTCAACGTGGGTACAATGCCCATGCCGTGGATTCGTGGGACGACAATATTCATCAAGTATTGGAAACTTTTCGTGATTTGATTGCTTCAGGAAAGATTCGTCATTTGGGGCTTTCCAACGAAACACCTTGGGGCACCATGCGCTTTTTGGAGGAGAGCAAGGTGCACCAGACGCTTCCAAGAGTTAAGACCATTCAAAACCCCTATAGCTTATTGAACCGTTTATATGAGGTTGGGCTTTCTGAAATTTCGATGCGGGAGCAAATCGGTCTTTTGGCGTATTCACCACTGGGATTTGGGGTCTTGAGCGGAAAATATTTGGATGAAATACCACCCCGAAAAGGAAGGATCACCCTTTTCCCCAATTATAACCGATATAGCAGTGATACTGCGGTGGAAGCCACCAAAAAATATGTGGAATTGGCCCAAAAGCATGGGTTGAGCGTGGCCCAAATGGCTTTGGCCTTTGTGAATACCCGTCCGTTTGTGACGAGCAACATCATTGGGGCCACCACCATGGAACAGCTCAAAGAAAATATTGGTAGTATTGAGGTGAATCTTTCGGATGAAGTGTTGAAGGGTATTGAGGAAATCCACAATGCTATCCCTAATCCTGCGCCGTAATTTAACCGAAGAGTAGGCTGACCACATCTTCAATCTTGGAGACTTTCTGAATCTGGATTGCGGTATTTTTCAGCCCAATTTTGTTGCTCTTGGAAACATAAATGGTGGTGAAGCCCAATTTTTCAGCTTCCAAAATCCGTTGGTCCACCCGCTGTACGGGACGAATTTCTCCCGCGAGACCTACTTCGGCGGCAAAACAGACTCCTTTTTCAATGGGAATATCCGCATTGCTGGAGAGAATGGCGGCCATTACGGCCAAATCTATGGCGGGGTCATCCACGGAAATACCTCCGGTGATGTTCAAAAAGACATCTTTGGCGGCCAATTTAAAACCGGCCCGTTTTTCCAGTACAGCCAAGAGCATATTTAAACGCTTGGCGTTGAATCCCGTAGCGGAACGTTGCGGTGTTCCATAAACGGCAGTGCTGACCAAGGCTTGTATTTCAATCAGTAAGGGACGCATACCTTCCACAGTGGCGGCAATCGCGGTTCCGCTGAGGTCTTCCTCGTTTTTGGAAATGAGCACTTCCGAAGGGTTGTTCACTTCCCGCAATCCACTGCCCTGCATTTCGTAAATGCCCAATTCTGCGGTGGAACCAAAACGGTTTTTAAGCGAACGAAGGATGCGGTAGACATAGTTTCGGTCACCTTCAAATTGAAGCACGGTATCCACCATGTGCTCTAAGATTTTAGGTCCAGCAATGGTACCGTCTTTGGTGATGTGTCCGACCAAAATAACCGGTGTATGACTTTCCTTGGCAAATTTGATGAGTTCCGCAGCACATTCCCTGATCTGCGAAATACTCCCTGCTGCAGATTCAATATAATCCGTGTGCAGGGTTTGGATGGAATCGATGACCACTAAATCGGGTTCCAGTGAAGCAATTTGCTGAAAAATATTCTGGGTCTTGGTTTCGGTTAGGATGAAACAGTTCTCACTATTGGGTTGAATGCGGTCCGCCCGCATTTTAATCTGTCGTTGGCTTTCCTCTCCCGAAACATATAGGGTTTTAAAAGGCAATTTTAAGGCAATCTGAAGCAAAAGGGTACTTTTTCCGATGCCTGGTTCACCACCCAACAAGGTTAAGGAACCAGGGACAAGTCCACCGCCCAGCACCCGGTTGAATTCTTGGTCTTTCGTGTCCAGACGAAGTTCACTTTCATGGGTAATCTCTGAAACACGGAGTGGTTTGTTCGCCTTTTTGTCCGATACACTACTGGTCTTCCAGCTTCTTTTGTCCTCTTTTTGGACCACCTCCTCCACAACGGTGTTCCATTCCTTACAGGCGGAACATTGTCCGACCCATTTGGCATATTGGGTGCCACAGTTTTGGCAAAAAAAAGCGGTTTTGGTCTTGGCCATTCTAAATTAATGAGGGCCCTAAAGATATGGATTTAGATGGATGGATTCCTAGATATTTCGATTATTGGATTGAGCCATCCAATCATCTAAAAGGCCAACCTTCCAACAATCTAATATCCAAAATCTGCTTTGAGTGCATCAATTTTTTCCAGGGCCATATCCTTGGTCAAAAAGTCGATTTCTTCCATTTGGAATGCTTTTTCAAAGGTTTTGAACGCTTTTTTGGGCTCACCCAGTTCTTCATAGTATTCGCCTTCAAAATAAAAGCCCATCATGGTCTCGGGATATTGTTCTTTGCAGAGGTCCGCTAAGGGTTTTAGGGATTCAAAATCGTCCTTTTTTCTACAGGCCGCGTAAATGGCCATAATGTCATTGAGTTCCACGGGCTTTTCAAAACCAAAAAGTTTTTCAATCAGTGCATATCGATCCTCCAAATATTTAAAAGCTGGTTCGTCTGAAGTGATAATTTCTGTTTTATACTCTTTTGGGGTAATAGGCCTGAACATTTTAAAGACGTTGTCAAACGCCTTGCCAATACCATAGGCCACAATGGAAACGTGGTCGGCGTTTTCGTATTCATCAAAGAAATAATGAAGGGATTCCTTGGTAATGGAATTGATGTTGTGGTTCATCTGAAGGATAAGCTGCCTATCGTCCGAGGCCTCTTTTTCAACAATAACATTGTAAAAAATCTCTTGGTCCAAAGCGGATAGGCGTGCAGGCACTCTATTTTCCATTTCGGGAGCCAAAATAGGGGAAATACTCACATACGAATTGAACAAAGACCGGTCCTTGAACAAATAGTAATTGCCAAAATTGGCGGTAATATCATAACCGATGAACATTTTAAAAGGGGCAATGTTGTAGCTTGTTTCGAGATAAGGAATGATTTCTGTTCCCAAAAACTCGTAGAACATTTTTCCTTTATCGGATGGGAGCCCCGAATCTTCCTCATAAGCGCAATCTTCCCAACGGATATCATTTTTGCCTTGATCAACACCCACTACAATAGCTTGAGGCATGCGACCCAATCTGCTTTGAAATTTCACATTGGCCACTACAAGGTCAAATAGATATTCCGCATCCATAACAACGATCAAGGGATATTTTTTTTCTTCGGTCAAGTCTTCTGGGAAATAATAGGAAACATCCCTTCGCTCTTGGAGCTTAAAGGATTCAAAGATTTCCTTTTTTACCTGTGCGCCAAGATTAAGGCACACAAGGCCCATCAAAAAAAACAATAGGCAGTTTTTCATAGGTCAAGATTTTGATGGCTGGGGTTTACCGATTTCTATTCAATAACGGTAGGACAATGAAGGATATTGTACCGAAAACCACAACCATTAGGGTCTGTGCGATCCACATGATCCAGCCAAAAGCATCTCCAGAAACGGAGCTAATGCCATAAATGCCCAAAGCAGCACTAACGGCTATGGGATACAGCCCTATGCCGCCGTTTGTGGTGGACATGGCAAAGGCACCTCCCACAAAGGCAACCAACAATTCACTTAGGGAGAGCGACATGGTTTCGGCCACGGTGTGCTTTATGACCCAAAACATGCCAATATAGGCGGCCCAAATAAAGAAGGTATGAAAAATAAAAGGCCATTTTTTCTTCATTTTGAAGACACTCAATACCCCATCCAATAATCCATTTAAAAAGGATTTGAGCTTTTGGGCCAAAGCCGATTTTGATTTTCGGATAATCGCTGTGGAAATAAATAGTCCGGCAATCCCAACGAGCAGAATTCCAAAAGCACCAATAAGATTGACCCCTTTTTCTTCCAGGAAAGTTAAAATGATATCAGTTTGAAGCAAAAGGGTGATGATGATGACCAATAAAAGCATCAAGAGGTCGATGACCCTTTCGGTGACGATGGTTCCAAATCCTTTTTCAAAGGGAACTTTTTCGTAGGTGGTCAATGCCGTAGCCCTTAAAATTTCACCTGATCTAGGAATCCCCAGATTGGCAAAGTAGGAAATGAGTACAATGAAGATATTGTTGATGACCTTGGGTCGATATCCCATGGGTTCCAAAAGGTAGTTCCAACGGATGGCCCTTGAAATGTGACTCAAAACCCCAAGAATAACGGACATTGTGACCCAAAAAGGACTGGCATTTGAAATATAATGGATAATCTGTTTGCGTTCCTCCGGAGTGGTGGAGTTATAGGAGTACCACACCAAAAACAGCCCAACGGCTATGGGAACAAAAATCTTCAGGAATTTTTTCAGGGATTTGCCCAAAATCAGTTCAAAAGATTGGTGGCTTCGTTGGGGAAGACCAAAGCTGGATTGAATGACTTGGCCTCTTCAATGCTCATCCAGGCATAGGTGATTAGGATCAATACGTCGCCAACCGCCACTTTTCGGGCGGCGGCACCGTTAAGGGTAAGCTCTCCTGAGCCACGTGGGCCAGGAATGGCATAGGTTTCCAGCCGTTCGCCGTTGTTGTTGTTCACAATCTGCACTTTTTCGCCCCTAATAATATTGGCGGCATCCATGATGTCCTCATCAATGGTAATGCTACCGATATAATTAAGATCGGCCCCGGTTACCTTTACTCTGTGAACTTTCGATTTTACAACTTCTACTTGCATGGTGCAAATGTATCAATTCAATCTTAGATTATCTATTAGGCGAACACCATCGGCATAAACGGCAATGAACGCCCTATATTTTCTATTTTCTTGTTTTTTGAGCATTGGGGTGAGCGTATCCTCATCGGCAATCTGAAAATATTCCAACTCAAACAACGGATTATTTTTAAATTCCTCCTTTACCCAATCCATTATATTTCTCGCACTTTCCGTGCCAAATTTTGCCTTGGCAGATTGGAGGGTTTCATAAATGAAACTCGCTTCTTGTCTAGTCGTTTTGGAGAGCCTTTCATTACGCGAACTCATGGCCAATCCATGCGGCTCGCGCTCTATGGGGCACCCTGTAATTTCACATGGCAGTTTCTTGGACGCCGCCATTTTTCGGATGATTTGGAGCTGTTGGAAATCCTTTTCACCAAAATAGGCTTTGTCTGGAGAAACGGTTCTAAGGAACAGTTCCACTATGGTGCCCACACCATCAAAATGACCTTCCCTGAACTCACCTTCCATGACTTTGTCCAGACCATCAAACTCATAGTTTTGCGATTTTATGTTTTCTCCATAAATTTCATCTATGGAAGGGGCAAACACAATGATGTTTTCCGAAACGTCCTTCAAAAGTTTTAAATCCCTTTCAAAGGTTCTGGGATATTTTTCAAGATCATCCTTTTTGTCAAATTGGGTAGGGTTCACAAAAATACTGACCACAACCCTATCATTTTCCAAAAGTGCTTTTTTAACCAAGGAGATATGACCTTTATGAAGGGCGCCCATAGTGGGCACAAGCCCAATGGTACGGTTCTTGTTGCGCTCTTCTTCAAGGAAGGACATGAGTTCTTTTTTACGGTCAAATATGTGCATTACATGGTTTAAAAGCGTGCAAAAATACTATAAATACTGGTAATCAGCATAATTTTTGTACTTTTGCAGCTACGTTTTTCGGATAAACAAAAGAAAGTGTTTATGAATGGTAAAAAGATATTGTTTGTATCTTCTGAATTAGTTCCTTACCTCCCAGAGAATCCGGTTTCCTTAATGTCGTATGAAGCGCCCCGCATGGTCAATAGCAACGGCGGCCAAATCCGCATTTTTATGCCAAGATATGGAAACATCAATGAAAGGAGGCATCAATTGCACGAAGTTATTCGTTTATCGGGGATGAACTTGGTCATCAATGACATGGATATGCCATTGATCATTAAAGTGGCATCCATTCCCAAGGAACGTATTCAGGTGTATTTTATAGACAACGAAGAATACTTTAAAAGAAAGGCGACCTTTACGGATAGTGAAGGGAACCTGTTCCCGGATAACGACGAGCGCGCTATTTTCTTTGCCAAAGGCGTGGTGGAAACGGTTAAAAAATTGAATTGGTCCCCAGATATTATCCATGTTCATGGTTGGATGGCCTCTTTGCTGCCCTTATATCTTAGGGAGTATTATGCGGATGAACCGCTATTTGCCGATAGTAAGATTATCACCTCTATCTACAACAAAAGTTTTGAAGGAGAGCTGGATGCTGAAATGATCAATAAAATTGCCTTTGATGGTATTGATAAGGAACAGATTTCATCACTTTCCCACCCTGACTATAATAATTTGTTAAAGGTTGCGGCAGATTATTCCGATGCCATTATTTTAGCCGCAGAAGAGGTGTCGGAAGATTTAAAGGACCACATAGACAATCTTTCCAAACCTGTGTTGCCCTATGTTTCACTTCAAGAAGCCGAGGAAGCGTACACAAATTTCTATAAAACAGAGGTTTTAAAATAAATTGCATGAAATTTTCCAGGATGATAAAAGTTTCGGCCTTGGTTGGAACTTTATTTTTAATGACCGTTTCTTGTGAAGATGAACTGGACACCATAGGAGAAGGTGTTGTAGGTGGAGAACCCTTTACTACAGGTACGGTAGAATATGATGTTTTTGCCTTTAACAAGAGCATTGTTGCCGTGCAGACCAATCGGCTGCCTTTGTACCAATTGGGAACTTTTAACGACCCTGTTTATGGAAAACGGAAGGCAAGCATCATGACCCAGGTTACCCTCTCCAGTTCGGAACCGGTTTTTGGGGATTATTCCCAAGCTACAGAGAACAATGCCGATTCTGATGATAACGACGCTACTGTTCCAGAAGAAGAAACCGTAAAAGAAGTCTACCTATATATCCCGTTCCAAGTGCCTCCAACAGTTACAAGGGACAGCGATGGGGATGGCGTGGAGAATGAGTTGGACAGTGATCCATTTGATGCTACATCAGATACCGATGGTGATGGGGTTACCGATATTGAGGAAAGGAACATTGGCTCCAATCCCCTTGACGCGGATCAAGATGGCACTGGAGATAATTTTGTGCCCAACATTTACCCTCGAACGTATGATTTGGACAGTATTTATGGTGATAGAACAAAGTCTTTTGATATAAAAGTGTCAAGGTCAAACTACTTTCTTCGGGATTTGGACCCCAATACCAATTTTGAGGAACGGCAACGTTATTTCTCCAATCAGGATTTTTCCAGTTTTATTGGCGAAGAGCTTACCCTTGAAGGTCAAAAAACAGTGGTTATTGACAATCAGGAAATGTTGACTTTTGCCGAGGATGACCCTGATACTGATGTTGACGAATCAGAAACTGTTGTAGAATCGCGATTGGCCCCGGGCATACGTGTACCTTTGAACCCAGAATTTTTTCAGCAAAATATTTTGGACAAAGAAGGTGGATCAGAATTGCTGAGCCAGTTCAATTTTGCCGATTTTTTCAGGGGTATACATATTACCGCAGGGGATGCTGATTCGGAAGAATTAATGTTCCTATTGGACTTGACGGATGCCAATATTACCATAACCTATGAATACCAAGATTACAATTCCACAGATGAGGATGTGGAGACAGCTGAAAAGGATTTTGTCCTCAATTTATTGAGCGTAAATAGCAACACAAATAGCTTCATCGGAAATGCGGTCAATATATTTGAAGAAGAACCGCTTTCTCCGGATATTGCAAGTGAATTGGACAATGGTGAAAATGCCTCCCAGATTTATGTCAAGGGCGCAAAGACCCTTGCCGAAATACGTTTGTTTGAGGAAACCTTGAATGGTGGCGGGGACATTATAAATCAGATTAGGGCAAATAATTGGATCATTAATGAAGCCAATCTGGTCTTTCATGTAAATCAGAGTGCTCTGGGCGGAGGTGATGTTGTGGAACCGCCTAGACTTTATTTATACAATGCCGAAACAAACTTGCCTTTGTACAATATTGCAACAGAAAACAACCGTAATGAGGGTCCATTGGGAATCTACCTTAACTATGACGGGATCATTGATAAAGAAAATAATACTACAAAATATACCATTAGAATAACCGAACACCTTAATAACATTATTGTTAGGGACTCCACAAATGCCAGTTTGGCACTTACCTTGACATCGAACATCGATTTTATAGGGACACAAGAGGGGATGGATGGGAGTGATCAAGGAATTGATGCTCCCGTCATGTCATCCATAAGTCCTTTGGGCACTATTCTTTACGGCAGTAATGTTGACCCTGCCAATGAGGACAAGAAACTAAAACTTGAAATTCACTATACCGAAGCGAACTAATATCGCTTCTTATGGCTAATTTTACGTTGTTCATCGTTTTCAACGTGTCGTTTTGTTGGTTTTTAAGCAATAGATTATAATTTTAAGGAGCTTAACCCAACAACAACCGTTCAACAAAAATCTATCTTATGTGTGGAATAGTAGGGTATATTGGTCACAGAGACGCATATCCCATAATCATAAAAGGTCTTCAAAGACTGGAATATAGAGGATACGATAGTGCAGGGATTGTACTTTTTGATGGTGAAAACACCAGTTTATCCAAAACAAAAGGCAAGGTTGAGGACCTAAAGCACAAAGCCGAAACTTCAATATCCACAACCGGGAAATTGGGGCTTGGCCATACAAGATGGGCCACCCATGGGGTCCCCAACGATGTAAATTCACATCCCCATTATTCAAATTCCGGTGACTTGGTGATTATCCACAATGGAATCATCGAAAATTATGAGTCCATAAAAACGGCACTGATCAAGAGGGGCTATTCCTTTCAATCTGATACAGATACTGAAGTATTGGTCAACCTTATCGAAGAGGTAAAGAACAAAGAAGGCGTAAAATTGGGAAAAGCAGTTCAAATTGCGCTCAACCAGGTAGTGGGTGCCTATGCCATTGCCGTTTTTGATAAAAATAAGCCCGATGAGATTGTTGTGGCCAAACTGGGAAGCCCGTTGGCTATTGGAATAGGGGAAAACGAATACTTTATTGCCTCAGATGCTTCCCCGTTTATTGAATTTACCAATAATGCAGTCTATTTGGAGGATGAGGAAATGGCCATTGTGCGCATCGGAAAGGAAATCAAGTTGAGGAAAATCAAGGACGATGCCATCGCCTATCCCAATATCCATGAACTTCAATTGAATCTTGAGGAGATTGAAAAAGGAGGATACGAGCATTTCATGCTCAAAGAAATCTATGAACAACCCAGGGCCATATTGGATACCTATAGAGGACGTTTGCTCGCAGATAAAGGCCTTATAAAAATGGCGGGCATTGATCAAAATTTAGAAAAATTCCTCAACGCCAACAGAATTATTATTGTGGCTTGTGGAACATCATGGCACGCTGGATTGGTGGCCGAGTACATTTTTGAAGATTTGGCCCGGATTCCTGTAGAAGTTGAATACGCCTCGGAGTTTAGATATAGAAACCCGGTAATTACGGAAAATGACGTGTTGATTGCCATTTCGCAATCTGGGGAAACTGCAGATACCTTGGCGGCCATAAAATTGGCCAAGGAAAGAGGTGCCTTTGTTTTTGGGGTTTGCAATGTGGTCGGCTCATCAATAGCCAGGGAAACCCATGCGGGAGCTTATACCCATGCCGGTCCTGAGATCGGTGTGGCCTCAACAAAAGCATTTACCACACAGATTACGGTACTCACCCTAATTGCTCTAAAACTGGCACAAGAAAAAGGGACGTTGTCACAATCCAAGTACCATGAATATTTAGCGGAGTTGGAAGGTATTCCTGCAAAAGTGGAGAAGACCTTGGAGTCGAATGCAGCTGTGAAAAAAATTTCAGAAATATACCAAGGTTCCACCAACTGTCTCTATTTGGGCAGGGGATATAATTTCCCTGTGGCCTTGGAAGGTGCCTTAAAGTTGAAGGAAATCAGTTATATCCACGCGGAGGGTTATCCGGCAGCCGAGATGAAGCACGGGCCCATTGCCTTGATTGATGAACAGATGCCAGTAATTGTCATTGCGACCAAGAAAGGGCATTATGAGAAGGTTGTCAGCAATATTCAGGAAATTAAGTCCAGAAATGGACGGATCATTGCCATTGTTACTGAAGGTGACAAAACTGTAAAAGAGCTAGCGGATCACGTCATTGAGGTTCCAGAAACCTCGGAAGGGCTTTCGCCACTATTGACAACAATACCACTACAATTGTTATCATATCACATTGCCGTAATGCGGGGATGTAATGTGGATCAGCCCAGAAATTTGGCAAAATCGGTTACGGTGGAATAGAAAAAAGTGTTTATTATCCTTACCCCGCAATAACAATCATAAGGTTCACGGTATCAGTAGTTACCACAAAATTGTGGGAATCAAATTATAGTGAATACCAACAACAACTTTTTGACAAAATAAGAGGATTTAAGGAAAATATTCTTACTCCGATGGGGTATAGAAAGATTTCCAAAATCCTTAACGAGGAAGGTTTGAAATCACCCCGTGGGGGGTCTTTTACACCCCAAATTGTTTTCTCTATTTACAAAAAGGGATTGAAACGTGAGGAAAGGGTGAAAAGGGAGGATATAGTAGAATTAAAAGATGTATCCGTTGAATTGGTTGAGAACCCCACAAGGGAGTTTATAGAATCAATTTGGGATAAGATTTTGGTTCTTTGATTTTACCATCTTTCTCATTTCCTCACTTTTGAGTTGTTCGTATTCAATCACCCTTTTCTCCAGCAGGAAACCGATTACCGAAACAGAATCCACCAACCTTCGGTTTTTCCATTTCACACCCCTAATCTTTCCTTCTTTGAGGTATTTGAAAATTGTTCTTTTACTCACATTCAATTTTTCTGAACAATCATCTACCGATATCCATCGATAGAACTCCAGACCTTCAATCTGTTCTTCAAACGGATTCTCCATAATCAAATCCAATTTGTCTTTTTCAAACGTGAGATTTCATCCAATATATATCTCTGTTGAGGTACTGTAAGATTCATTGTATTTTTCCAATTTACTTCCCAATTCCCCTTTTTTATCTCACATACCCTCACCAAGAAATCCCCACTACCATCATAGACATTGATACCACGTTCCTCGTTTACAAAACCAAGTAGTTTCCGATTATCACTTTCACCTATCCATTGGAACGGTACAATTGAATTATACCTCTTGTTTATTGAATCGAGTTTGGAGTTGAGTTTTAAACTGTATGATGGGAGAAGTTCTTTCCAATCCTTGAACCTATTCAGTAACGAGGTAATTTCCCCATAACTCATATCGGTGTTCTCACGTAGGTATCTAATCATTCCATCCCTTGAACTATCTTCACACCAACCTCTTTCCAATATGTGATTCCACACAATCAGATCGGAGTGTTTGAGTATTCCTTTGATTCCTGTTTCTCTAAGGATTCCTATCAATCCTTCAATTTCATATTCATTTATTTTATCCATAATTCTTTTCTTATTGGTTCTTTGGAAGTGTTGTTGGTTCACACTTCATCTATAAGTATCATGGATTTTTATTTTTGAAAAAGTTCCCATAGGGAAAAAAATTGACCTCGATATAAAAACGGGTCCTTTAAGGTTTTTAATGAAGGGGGGTGGGGGTACTTTCACGAAAAGTTTTTAAGAAACATGAAGTTAAAAAAATGAGATTACTCCAAATCAAATTTGTCATAATTCAAAACTTGAAAATCATTTATTTCCTCTCTTTTATAAACTTTTGACAGTTTCATTTCTTTATCATATAAGAATAGATATTTGTTGGTTTGTCCAATAAGTATAATGTCTTTATCGGTAGTAATTACTTTTTTCTTGTGGGTAAAAATTGTTACGTTCTTATGATGGTAACGTAGTACCATTCTTGACTCGAATAAACCCGAAAGAATACTCAATATTGTTAAAGTTATTGTAGAAATTAAAATGAATAGGTAGTCTAATCGTGGATATTTTTTGAAGATTTTAAAATATTTGTATATGGATTCTTGACCAAGAATCAAAAAAAGAAACATGGTCAACACTAACCACAGAAGATATTTGATAACAAAAAAATCATGGTTTACCCAAAGAAATATAATAAACCCTAAAACTATAATCAACGATATTAGACCTAATATTGAAAACCAACTTGCGATATAAGATTTAATTCTTGTTTTCCAATTAGAAGACAATAATGTGTCCTCAATGTTGGAAGATTTATTTTTTTTCGGTAATAAGAACACAAAAAATATAATGACAATGTACGTAAGTAGATAGTTTAAAAAATCTGGTAGAAATTGGGTGAGTAATTCGGAAAGTTCTAGGTAATTCAAAATATTCAATCCAAAATACGAATAATAAACTTTTAACTTTAAGTAACCTATTATTATCAAAATTGTTCCAGAATATGGTAATAATAATTTTAAGTTATCTCGTTCCATGATTTATGAATTCTAAGAGTAAGTTAATATACTCAATCCGTCCCACTTTAATTCACGATGACTTTTAATTCACTTCCCTTTTAATCTTAATAAAAAAGGTAACATTAAAACCTGATTTTTACTTCCGGGTCAATCAGGAATGTTGTATATTTAATATTGAAATAAAAAGGGTAACACTTTTAATTAATTCTATCATGAGAGTCAAGTACAACAGAACCTCAACCATCCAACAAGAGGGAGAAAGATTTAAACTCGATAAAGAGAACTATGATTTAACCCTTTTCGATAAAGGTGTAAGTGGTAAAGTTCCATTTTCTAAACGGGAAAAAGGTAGGAAACTAACTGAATTGATAAATGAAAGTAAAGTTTCAGAGGTGGTTGTGGAAGATTTATCGAGATTGGGTAGAAATACTTTAGATACCCTTACAACTCTAAACTTCTTTGAAAAGAATGGGGTTAATGTTGTGGTAAGGGGAATGGGTAATCTTCAATCCCAAGTAAATGGTAAGAAAAATCCAATTTGGAACTTGATTACCTCTGTTATGAGTTCACTTTATGAACTTGAAAGGGATAACATTCGTGAAAGAACTGAAATGGGTAGAAAAGTATATGTAAATAAAGGAGGGAAGTTGGGTAGAAAAGTTGGTTCTGTTGAGAGTAGGAGTACATTTTTAGAGAAAAATTCTACTAAGAAAATCATCTCACTTCTTGAAAAGGGTAAATCGGTAAGAGATATTAGTTCTAGGTTGGGAGTATCACCAAAAACAGTTGTCAAGGTTCGTAAATATGTTGAGGTTTGAGAAATATATCAAAGAAACGGAAGAAGGAACTCCGTAAGGAATATGAAAGGATAAATGGGTTGAGGTATGTGAGAGGGTTGGAAAAAGAACCCTATGTAAGTTGGTTTGAATGGGTTGGATGTATGGTTAGGGATTTATGAATACGAAAATCAATTCTTGAAAATTCTTTCAGAGTATTTGGATTAAAAATTGAGAGTTTTACCTCTATTTTTTAGTTCATACTTCATAATTTGAAATTTTTGGACCATCTGAAATTTTTGGTTCAACCCCAGAATACTATCCTTCTGTTTTTCTTTGTAAGAAGTAAGGGAAATGTAATCGTCATTCTTCAAAATATTTTCACTAATGTATTCACGTCTATAACCTATAACAGAGGAACTTTCACCTTCATTTATTGATTTATTGTACCTCATGATTTCAAAGGGTGGTTCAAAATCCCCGTGGAACATATAAATCCCGTTAAATGTTAGTGACTGGACCTCGTAGACTATTTCATAATTCTTTAATAAATCATCAATTTTTTTATCCCTAAGAACTCTAAACCATTTGTCATTATTTACGTCAACAATAAAACCAAAAACATTTACAACATTCGAAAAAGGAGTAAAATGAAAAACATCTATTTCATCCATTAAACCAAAATTCTCTAATGATCTATTGTTCGGTTTTATCGGTTTTAAATTGAAAGAAAACGAAACTTTATCTAATTTTCCTTTTATGGGTGTGAGTTTAAATTCAAAACGATATCCATCAATTAAAATGGAGTCTATGTCTTTATAGTATGGATAGTATTGAATGGGTTCTATTTTAACATAATTCTCTAATTTTTCCTTCTCGTATTTTATGTTGTAATATTCTATTAAAGAATCTATTTTCTTATCAATTAAACCATACTCATTATTCCATTGTTCCTCAAATTTTTGAAGTTCCTCTCCCCAATATGTAGAATCATTAACCAATTCATGATAATCTATGAAGTCTTCATAGGTGAGTTCAGAAAAATCAACTCGTTCCTGTGTATTCAACTTCGGGGAATTTCTAATCTCCATTATTTCCTCATACATCATGGGAAACTCTTGGATTCTTTTAGAAATAGTTTTGATTTCCTCTATACTAAGATTATCAAAAATTGTTTTTTTTGAAGGATTGTTACATCCAAATAATACCACTAAAAGAACAAAAAGAAAAGATATTCGAGAGAAAGTCATGTGAGTAGATTCTTTAATAATTAAAACTATATATAATTTATATGATGAAAAGATATAATTTTTTCATTTTATAGTGACAATCGATGAACCATCTTCAACATATCTTGTAGGGTGGTCATGAATCGATTCCAAACAGAGTATATCAATCTTTCACTCCTTTTCATTTTTGTTCTTACATACTCCCTAAAAGGAAAAACCCCACTACCGATAGTGAGGGTCCTCTTGGGTATTTAACTGAATCCAATCATCCAATAATATTTTAATGAGTTCAATTGGTTTTCAAACACCTAACAAACCTTTGATTTTATTCATTTTCAATTTCATTATCTCCTTTTCGATATTACTAACCCTTGATTTTAATTCTTCAAACTCACTTGACTGTTTGAAACCATGGTTTTTGAACTCTTTAATTTTGGTTTCCTCCCATTTTTCCTTGAACTCTGACATCAAGTAACCAAATTCCTCATATATTGGATTCCACATCCCCAGGAGTTCGTAGTCTGACAGGTTGGGATCCAGTTCTTTCACCAATCCAGTGGAATTGATGAAATTTTCGGTAAGATTTAGTCCTTCAAACACCTCACCCAAATGAATCTCCGAATCCAACAGTAATTTCTCTCTATTCTTTTTTGAAAGTCTTTCATTACTTTGAATGTAGAAACCAAATCCCAAGAACTTTCGTTTTGATGGTTTACCTGTGTACCTCGGAGTCTTATACTTCATAGTACTTTCAACAACTTTGATTAGGATACCATTTTTAATTCTACCTTCTGTGAATAATAGTGGAGGTAAGGGGTCTTGTTGTAAATTTTTGATGTAAATCCAAAGGAACGATACCACTCTCTCAACCTATTCAGATATCCTCCGAACTCATTACACTTGAAATCAACTGGGAGTACTTTGATGTTAATCCCTGTTTTATCTGATACATCAAGTATTTCATTCATTAAATCTGAACCTAAACCATTTCCATTATCAAATACTTCAATCCATTGAAGTTCCACAGTATTAGAACTCACTGGGGTAAATTGGATTTTGAATTTTTCATTGGAATATCTACTAAGAAGACGTAAATCAGAACCATGAAAGGGTTTCTTGTTGTGGACAACGTGATAATTACACCACGTATAATCAATTTCGAAATCGTCTATGGAAATGTTAAGTGATTTAGAGAGTTCATCAATAAAAACCCTTAGAGTTTCTTCTTTTTCTTGACTTTTTGGATTCAACGAAATCACTTTTACACTTTTTAAAACATCATTTTTCTTCATGATTTTAAATTTTAGAGTTTAACTATTTAATTTTTGTTAGAGACTGACAACCAATGTTATAACCTTATCAATCAATTACATATACAAGATAGTCAACACTTTACTCTGTTAATATTTTTAAAAAAGTGTAGAGTTATTTTTTGATATTTTTTTACCTTGTCATTTAAAATCCATCAAACGATGAGTAGGAATTATCAATTGAAATATGTGGAGGATGAGGTATGGGAGAAAACCCCCGAGG
Source organism: Muricauda sp. MAR_2010_75 (assembly GCF_000745185.1). Lineage (NCBI taxonomy): Bacteria > Pseudomonadati > Bacteroidota > Flavobacteriia > Flavobacteriales > Flavobacteriaceae > Allomuricauda > Allomuricauda sp. MAR_2010_75. Next base: position 1,118,734 of record NZ_JQNJ01000001.1, on the reverse strand, counting down.
ATATCCAAGACAAAAAGAAGAGATTTGGAACACTTCAACATTGGATCAAAATAAGAAAGAAGAGAATTGAAAGGTTGAAAAGTAAATTAGGGGAACTGAAAGAAGAAAGAAGGGAATGGGAAAAGGAAAGAACCCAACTCTATAAAGAACTTCATTCATTTCAAACCAATTACATACCTTCCGTATCACCGACTCAACAATCAAGTAACAATTATCAATGGAGTTTGAATGTGGATTTGGGTAATATTAAAAGGAAAGTATACTTGGGGAGTGATGAAAATGTACGGTACAAGGTGGATGAGATTCTTCAGGTTGCAAAATATGGACCTCGTGTGAATGATTGGAAAGACAATCTATCTGATGAGTGTAGAGAAGATATTCGTAGAATTATTACAAACAATCTAATGAAGGAGATGGAGAAGGATAATGATATGGTTATAAAGAAATGGAGGGACAATAAGTTGAAATTTTGGGATTTCCTCAAATAATGAAATCACATTTGTTCCATTTTCAAGAACAGTCCTCATCGGAAATTTATTTCAACATGAACACCATAGTCCACATAGGTGATATATTAAAAAGGTAATACATTCTACCGAATAGTGTGTCATTTTCAAACTTTGACATAGTTTGAAATTTAAACCTCTCTTAATATATTTTCCATCTTCGATTCTTCCCATTCCATCAAATCACTCTTTCTGATGTACTTCTTGTTGGGAGATACCCTAATGAGGGGTAAATCATATTTCTTTACCCAATTCTCAATGGTCTTTCTACCCACACCGTACATTTTTTCAAGTTCTTGTTTTGTAATTCTTTTTTCCATTTCCTTTAAATAAACGAGTTCATATCCACCTCAACACCATATCCTTGACCGTCATAATCAAATGATGGGTTGAAATCCAATCCTTTGAATTTCTTCTTCAAATGGGTGATGATATTTTTGATGGTATCCATTTCATCCCATCCCTTATCCTCGATTCCCATGATATCCTTTATGGTGGATGGTATGAATGATAAAACATTATCTGAGGTAATAACGGAAATGAACTTTATACCATCCACGTTCACCTTTCCCTCATTGAGTTCCAAACTGGAAAGTTTCTTGTAAACATCTTCCTCTGAATCCTCTATATCAAATTCATCTTCATCATCATATCCCATTTCCCTGAGGATTTCATCCAAATCAAAGAGTTCATCTTCATCCTCTGAAGGGATTTCCACTTCTTTTTTTTCCCATTCATACAATGGGACACCACTAAGTTCCTTTAATCGGATTTTCATTTGTTGAGGTGTAATACCCTCAGTTGTCAGTTTTATTCCATCTATCATAATCAGTTCCTCTTTTTGTATAAATACTCTTGTTCTTAAATCAATGGTTTTTCAATCATTTCTTTTTTGTCCATGTACCTCATAAACTCAACTTCATCATGGATAGGGTGTACATCCACCTCACCAAACGTTCCCTTGCAAGTTTTAAGGGTGTCCAATCCCCAATCTTTTTCTTCCCATATTGTTCCACCTACGAATCGAGATAACCCGTTGTAGAGGTTCTCCTGATTGTTGTACTTGATTAGGAGGTGGGTGTGGTACTTACCACCTTTGTTGGTGTCACTTTCAATGACGTAGTAAGTGGTTATATCATCCTTCTTCTTTAGTTTTCTGTGCAGGGTTTTTACTTGTTTTTTCAATAGTTCCCTGTTTGGATTGGTGATTCTGTTGTTAGCAGTTTTATCAATCTTTCTGAACATTACTCCCATTGATTTCATAATTGTTATTTGAATTATTGGTAATGGAATACCATTTACCCATTACCGGTATTGATGTTCGTTAAACTTAGAAATCGATAGTACTCTTTCAACCATTCTCATGGTACTGTATTACAGTATTTACCTCTTTCTTACAATAAGTATTGGGGAGAAGGGGAAAACGTAAAGGTTTTCGGTAAAAAGTGGAAACTTTGATGGTTTTAAGAAAAACGAAGTAAAACCAGTTGACATTGGTAAGAAAAAGTATAAATTAGACAGATACTATATTTTGACGTGTTTATAAATCTTACTCAGATGAAGAAAAAAATTGGATTGTTATACCGTGTTTCCTCAAAACCACAAGAAGTAGATGGGAGTTCTTTGGATACTCAGAAAGAAATGGGTAGGAAAATGAGTAAAGTTTTGGGATACGATTATGTTGAATTCAATGAAGGTGTTCAAAGTTCCTATAATGTTGAAATCAATTTTCGTCCAAAACTGGTGGAATTATTGAATGAAATCCAAAAACCCAAGGGAATTAGGAAGGTGTGGGTTTTTAATACTGATAGGTTGGGGAGATACTCAAACAGTTGGTATTCCATTCTGAAGGTGTTTTTGGATTATGGGGTTGAGGTATATGTAGGTGAAAGTGATAAACCGTATGATTTGAAAAATCTAACTGACAAACTCACTATTGGGTTGTTATCCTTGATTTCTCAATACGATAATGAATTGAGAAGAATGAGAAGTGTCATGGGAAAAAGAAATTCTCTCAAAAGTGGGAACACCTATTTAGGTTCTACAATTCCTTTTGGATATTCCGTAAAGAATAAAAATCTGATTATAGATAATACAGAAGGGAAGTACGTCAAGAAGATATTCAAAATGTATGATGAAGGTCAATCCACGATGGATATCAAGATGTTTTTGGATAAACAGGTGGAAATACAACCAAGAAAATCCAAGTATGGATGGAATTTGGGAACAATTCAAAAGATGTTGAGAAATACCCTTTATATAGGGAAACAAGTATGGAGGTGGGAAGAAAATTTACCCAACGGAGAAAAGAAACTTATCGAAGAAATTGAAATTGAAACTCCAAAAATCATTGATAAAAAGGTATTTGATAGAGTTCAAAAAAGGATGGATTCCTCCACAAGGAACAATACACCCAAAGAAAGTCAGTCCTTGTTGAGAGGATTGTTGGAGTGTAGTGTATGTGGGTTAATGTTACCAGAAAGAAACCAACAGAATTCAATGTACTATGGTAGGTGTAAGGAATATAAATGGAAATACAATGGGGAGAAGTTTGATTACAACAACTGTGGACTTAAAAAGGGGTTGAGAACAGAGTTGACCGATACCTTGGTACTTGATAAAGTTTTGGAATCATTGACGGAATCCAAGAGAGTAAGGGAGGAATTCAAGAAGAAAAACTTAGAACCGAAATGGGAAAATGAGAATGAGAATAAAAAGAAACTGAACAAGATAAAAGGTTATATAAACAAAAAGGAGAAAGAAAAAGAGAGAATAGAAAGAGAGTTGGTACAAATTGATTTTGAAATTAGATTGGGAAAATTAACCAGTAGGTATGGGGAACAATTGAAAGATAAGTTCTCTGAAAGGTTGACGGTAATCGATGAAGAATTGCAAAAACTAAAGAAAGAAGAAAAACTTTATTCTGATACTAAAGGATGGGTCAATTGGATTGAGAAGATGTATGAGATTTTAGATGATGTACCCAATTTTGATAATTCCAAAAAGAGAACGTTCCTCAAAGATTATGTAGAATCCATTAAAGTGAACTACAATCCAAATATTCAATCACATGAATTGGATATTTCTTTTCTTAAACCAATTATTGGTGATACCATAATATATAAGGAAGGAAAAGACGAAAAAGGATTTAAACGGTACGATATTGAAGAAGGAGAGAATAATCTGGAAGTGATTATTCCAACCTCAACAAAGAGAAATAGAATAAGTAAGAAAGATAGAGAGAAGTTGAACAACCACATTTATGAATTAAAAATCAAAAATGGATTGTCTCATTCCGAGGTTTGTGAAGAACTCAACAATTTGGGTTTGAGAACCCCAACTAATAAAATCTGGGATAAACCAAAGTTTTCATCATATTACAACTATATCAAAAAGGAATTATTGGGAAAGGAATAAGGGGTAAGAATAACATACACAGAATAATAAACAGTTACCGTGGAGTAACTTTTCAGATTATTGAATTACTATAGAAAGGCACCCAATTGGGTGCTTTTTTTATGAAATAGACATATTTGCTCTATATTTTTTGTGAAAAAAGTATTATGCATGCATAATTTTTTTCATATTTGTGGAAATCAAATGAAAAAAAATGTATCTTCCACGACCATTGCTTAACAGATACTTAATTCTAATTTAATTCTAATTCAAAGCTGATGAGAAGACTTTTATTCATTTCCCTAATGATGTTTGGAGTTGTATCCTATGCTCAAACAACCGTACAGGGAAAGGTAGTTGATGATAACAATGAGCCCATACCAGGGGCCAATGTAGTTTTGGTGGGAAAAGCAGAAGGAACCACCACTGACTTTGATGGAAATTTCACCTTCAATACTTCGGAAGAACCCCCATTCCAACTTCGATTTACCAGTATTGGATTTTCAGATTTTGTGGCCAATGTCACTTCTAACAACCAAACACTTTCCATAACCCTATCGGAAGCCAACACCCTGTTGGACGAGATTGTGATCTCTGCTTCAAGAACCCCAGAGCGTATTTTTGAGTCTCCTGTTTCCGTAGAAAGATTTGGATTAAGGGAAATTAAGAACACTACGGCTGAGTCATTTTATGGCGGCCTACAGAATTTAAAAGGTGTTGACATCAACACCAACAGTTTAACCTTTCAATCCATTAACACTAGGGGTTTTGCCACTTTTGCCAATAACCGATTTTTACAGTTGGTGGATGGTATGGACAATACTGCACCCGGTCTTAACTTCGTATTGGGTAACCTTGTGGGTATGTCCGAATTGGATGTGCAAAGTGTGGAAATTCTACCAGGAGCATCTTCGGCCCTGTATGGTGCAGGTGCCTTTAACGGGATACTGTTTATGACCAGTAAGAACCCTTTTGATTTTCAAGGGATAAGCGCCTATGCCAAGGGAGGTGTTACCATACAAGATGCCGCAGGAAGCAATTTTTATAAGGATTTTGGCATACGTGCAGCTCACGCCTTTAGCGATAAAGTGGCTGTTAAGGCAAACTTATCGGTACTAAATGGTGAAGACTGGCATGCCAACCGTACTGTGGATTTAAACAATCCCGGTGCTGACCGTTCCAATCCAGCCTATGATGGATTAAATGTTTATGGGGATGAGGTTTCAACGACATTAAACTTCGATGCCGCTGCCGGATTGCCAACAGGTACCGTTGGGTCTGCTGTTATTTCAAGAACTGGATATGACGAAGCTGACTTGGCCAATTATAATGCTGAAAGTGTTAAAGCAGATTTTGCATTGCACTACAGACCCTTTGGCAATGACCTAGAGGTTATCTTTAACAGTAGGATCGGTAGAGGTACAACTATTTATCAAGGGGCCAACCGATATGCAGTTGCAGGTTTTACCATGCAGCAACACAAGTTGGAGATAAAAAACGATAATTTTTTCCTTAGAGGATATATCGTTTCAGAAAACTCTGGAGATGCTTATGATACACGCTTTGCGGCAATTAACATTAATAGATCTTGGAAGTCAGATACGCAATGGTTCACAGACTATGCAACGGCATATATCCCAACATACCTAGGAGGAATTCAACAGGGTGGGCTTACACCCGAACAAGCTTCTGAACAAGCGCATATTGTTGGTAGACAAGCTGCCGATACAGGAAGGTTGGTGCCTGGAACACCTGGATTCCAAAGCGCTTTCAACAAAGTAACCAATGATGGTAACCTCACCACTGGGGCTAAGTTTGTGGATAAAACAAAATTCCGGCATGTGAATGGAAACTACAATTTGGCCCATTTGATTGATAATTGGGCCGATATCCAGATAGGAGGTTCTTTTAGGGAGTATGAATTGAATTCCAACGGAACCATTTTCACCGATATTGATGGGCCAATTACCTATAATGAATATGGAGCTTATGCCCAGATTCAGAAGAAATTTTTGGATGACCGCTTAAAATTCACTGGTTCGGCTCGGTACGATAAAAACGAATTCTTTGATGGGTTTTTATCGCCAAGGGTCTCCGTGGCCTACACCTTAGGTGAAAAGCGAAATCATAACCTAAGAGTTTCGGTTCAACAAGGTTTTAGAAATCCAACTACACAGGATTTATTTATTGGGTTAAATGCTGGTCGTGCTATTCTAGTAGGTTCTGCCCCGGCAAACTTGGATAGGGATGTGCGAACATTCAATGTGAGTCAAGCCGCCCAAGACAATTTGGGTCAACCCGCTACGGTAGAAATTGTTGGCCGTGCTGCCTATGAAAACGCCTATTCCACCAGTTCGTTGCAAGCTGGGGCACCTGAAGCAGTGGAGACACCTTTGGTACAACCTGAAGAAATCACGGCGTATGAAGCAGGATATAGGGCTCAGGTTGGCAAGTTCACCATTGATTTAAGCGGGTACTATAATAAGTACAAGAATTTCTTGGCCAATACGACCACCGCAGTTCCATTTTATGGAGAGGCGGGAGACGGAGGGTTATCTTTGTTGGCGCTTCAAAATGGGGATTATCAGGTGTACCAAACCTATACCAATTCAAATGAGGATGTCAACTCCTATGGTGCAACGGTAGGAGTAGATACCAAATTGGGTAACTTTGACTTAGGGGTTAACTATACCTTCGCCGATTTGGATATTGATGAAGGAAGATTATCGGATTTTAGAACAAACTTCAACACACCAAAGCATAAGGTGAAAGCCCACTTTGGAAACACCGCCCTTTTCGAGAACTTTGGTTTCAATGTAAACTATAGATGGAGCGATAGCTATTTCTGGGAAGCTTCCTTTGCCGACGGACAAATTCCTGCGTTTACTGTATTGGACGCGCAGATCAACTATGCTGTTCCAAGCATAAAATCCATATTTAAGGTAGGGGGATCCAACATTTTGGGCGATGAATACTACACTGCAATCGGTACGGGGAACATCGGCTCCATTTATTATCTGTCTTGGACCATAAACCCCTAAATGGGAGTAAATTAAAAAAAGAATAGGCGTTGGATTTTCCAACGCCTTTTTTCTTTTAAAAAAAAGCTAAAATCGGTTTCTCAATAATGAGGGAAAAACATATCTTTGCAGCCGAAAAAATAGCGGTTATTTTCCGTGTATTCAATTAAAAATAAACACACTAATGTCTAAAGTAACAGGTAAGGTTGCCCAAATTATAGGCCCGGTCATTGATGTTGAGTTTGAATCAGGGGTAGAAATTCCTAGAATTTACGATTCCCTTGAGATCGCAAAAGCAGATGGTTCAAAATTGGTATTGGAAGTACAATCACATATTGGTGAGAATACGGTAAGAACCATTTCCATGGACTCCACCGACGGTTTAAGTAGAGGTGTAGAAGTGGTTGCTACAGGAAACCCAATTCAAATGCCAATCGGTGAGGATGTGTACGGACGTCTATTCAACGTAATCGGTGATGCTATCGATGGGATGGAAAACCTACCTAAAACTGGAGACAATGGACTTCCAATTCACAGGGAAGCACCAAAGTTTGAAGACCTTTCCACTTCAACAGAAGTACTTTTTACCGGCATTAAAGTAATCGACCTTATCGAACCTTACGCAAAAGGGGGTAAAATTGGATTGTTTGGTGGAGCAGGTGTAGGTAAAACTGTATTGATTCAGGAGTTGATCAACAACATTGCAAAAGGTCACGGTGGTCTCTCCGTATTCGCAGGTGTTGGTGAACGTACCCGTGAAGGAAACGATTTGCTTCGTGAGATGTTGGAGTCCGGTATTATAAAATATGGAGACGATTTCTTGCACTCCATGGAAGAAGGAGGATGGGATTTGTCCAAAGTAGATAAAAAAGCCTTGAAGGAATCCAAGGCAACCTTCGTGTTCGGTCAGATGAACGAACCTCCAGGAGCCCGAGCCCGTGTGGCATTGTCTGGATTGACCATTGCAGAATATTTCCGTGATGGATCAGGAGAGGGACAAGGAAAAGACGTTCTTTTCTTTGTGGATAATATTTTCCGTTTTACACAAGCAGGTTCCGAGGTATCGGCACTTTTAGGTCGTATGCCTTCCGCGGTGGGTTACCAACCTACCTTGGCCACTGAGATGGGTGCCATGCAGGAACGAATTACATCAACAAAGAGAGGTTCCATTACATCGGTACAGGCGGTTTACGTACCTGCGGATGACTTGACGGATCCTGCACCAGCGACAACATTTGCCCACTTGGATGCCACTACCGTACTTTCACGTAAAATTGCAGAGTTGGGTATCTATCCTGCGGTGGATCCATTGGATTCAACTTCTAGGATTTTGACCCCTGAAATTTTGGGTAAAGAACATTATGACTGTGCGCAACGCGTAAAAGAGTTGTTGCAACGTTATAAAGAGCTTCAGGATATTATTGCCATCTTGGGTATGGAGGAACTTTCTGAAGAAGATAAATTAGCGGTTGGTAGAGCAAGACGTGTACAACGTTTCTTGTCACAACCTTTCCACGTGGCCGAGCAGTTTACGGGAATACCCGGAGTTTTGGTAGACATTAAGGATACCATTAAAGGATTCAACATGATTATGGACGGTGAATTGGATCACCTCCCAGAATCTGCCTTCAACCTTAAGGGAACCATAGACGAAGCCATTGAGGCCGGAGAGAAAATGTTGGCGGAAGCGTAGAACAGAATTGAGAATCTGGTATTGAGTAGTTAGATTTAGCTCAATACTTATATCTCACTTCTCAATACTAAGAAATATGTATTTAGAAATAGTATCACCAGAAGCCACTTTGTTTGCCGGAGAAGTAACCTCAGTTACTGTACCTGGTGTTAACGGGGAGTTTCAAATGTTGGAAAATCATGCCCCCATAGTTTCATTACTGCAAGAGGGAAAAGTAAAGGTCAAGGGTAACATTACCATTGATGAGGCCTTTGAAAACAAATTTTCCAAAGGAAATGATGGGGAGACCATACTTCCCATTGCCAGTGGTACCGTGGAAATGAAGGACAATAAAATAATTGTCCTAGCCGATTAAAATAAATGAATTCATACGCAGAAAAGCCGCTCAATTGAGCGGCTTTTTTATTCCAAAATAATAAGGTGCCACTCTTTTTCTCCAGAAGGATAAATTTTTAAGGTTTTAAACCCCACAGCTGCATGTGCTGCAAGTGACCTTTTATTTTTTCCATCCACCTCAGTGATGATCTTATCAAATCCCTCTGGCAGTCTATTTTTCATGGTAAGATAGAGATTTCTGAAAACGCCCTTGCCCCTATGGCTTTTGGCCACACAAATTTGCCCCATGACCATATAATTGTTCGCATGTTGTATTACTTTGTTTATTTCGATGAACATGGGCCGTAACACATCAATGGAATCGGCAAAAACAGGATGCATGCACAACGCATACCCTATCACACCGCCATTTTCAACAGCAATAATGTGCCCGCATTTATCATTCATGGCCTTTAGAATTTCCATGGAATGCTCAACCGTTAAAAAACCCTCTTTTTCCCAATCTTCAGAAGATAGACTTTTGATGAGGTTCTCTTGTTGTAGCTCAAGAATCTGTTCCAATTCTTGCTCGCTGGAGGCTTGTTTGTAGTAAATCATTTATTCGCTTTTGAGCCAAGCCTTACGTTGCTCCAACATTTGGGCTGCTGGGGTTTGCTCTACATCTTCCATCAAATGCATGGAGTAATCTGGATTGAGGCCAAGGGTCAAGGTCGTGGTCATTGGTTTTTCGTAACGGGTAAAATCGATTTTTAAATTATCCCCAACCTCGAACTGTTTCAGATATTCGTCAAATTCCTGCTGCTTTGAAAAGGAAAGACCATTGATGGTTGTAATCACATCGCCCTTATCCAATCCGGCCACATAAGCCGGGCTTTCCATAGTGGGATTGCCCAAAATGGTTGCTGTACCACCTGTATTGATTTCAACATAAGGACCGAAATAAGGAATTTCGTTGCTCTGGGAAAGCACCACACCCACAGATTCAAACAGTGGCCCATAATCCGGCATTTCACTTTTGTAGATATAGGAATTGAAAAAAGTATCACCGAATTTTTCGCCTGCGTATTGGTTTAAGGTCTGGTGTAAGCCCTCAACCGCATATGGATGTTCTGTTTCCCCGAATTTCTCATAGGCCATTTTCATAAAATCATCCAAGTTGAGCCCATTTTGGCGTAAGGAAAGATCCAAGGCCAATCCCAAGACACTTCCGTAGGAGTAATACGATATAAATGTGTTTTCCCGATTCACGGGATCTACCGAAGTGGCGGCATCCACAAAGGGAGCCTGATAGCTCATTTCAATAGGGTTGAAAAACTGACGGGCCGGCGAATTCCAAACATAATTGAAGGTGCCTGCAAGTCCTTCCACATATTCCTTGGGCGAAATGAGACCAGCCCGGCATAGAATGAGGTTGGTATAGTAGCTTGTGAACCCCTCCGCAAACCAAAGTTCTCCACTCATATTGGCAGCTTCAAAATCAAAAGGTTCCAAAGATTTGGGCCGCATGCGCTCCACATTCCATGAATGGAAAAATTCATGGGAAACCGTACCAATGTTCCGCTCCATTCCACCATCTGCCAAACTTCGTGTGCTAGTCAGAATGGTGGAATTTCTGTGTTCCATCCCATCCCCTGAAGCATTCGGAATATAACAGGCCAAAAAGGTATAGGTGTCATAATCAAAATCGGGGAAATCCCCATACACCTCTTTTTCGGCCAACACCACTTTTTTTACTTTTTCAAAATAGATGTCAGCTTCTTCATCTGTACCATTGTGGTGCAACACCAATTGAATGGTTTTACCATCAACCTGAAAAGACCGTAGCGTATAATCACTGATTTCCGTAGGGCTGTCCATAAAATAATACAAGTTTGGAGCCGAATAGGTGGTTCCAGAAACCAATGGCAATTGGGTGGCCACCTTCCAGTTGAGATCTTCTCGAACATCAAAGGTCACTTCAATCTTACGCTGGCTCAGCTCAGGTGAAAACATAAAGGTTGCAGGAATGTTAAGGTGGGCATGGGTTTCATCAACCTGAGAATACGTTCCGCCTCCTCTATTGGCAAACAAAATATATTGAATCTCGATGGCACCATCATGTCCGGTTACCTGCCATTCATATGGATTTGGACGATGTATTTTTAAGGGATTCCCTTTACTGTCCATTGCTTTAAAACCGTATACATTTTTGGCAAACTCGTGTAGGGCATATCTTCCTGGAGAGGTTCTGCTCATCCGAAAAGAAACCGTATCCATTTTCAGATCTAGAAAAGTAGCCTCAATCATGGCTTCATGATGTACGGCATTGTCAAATGAGATCGTATAAGTATTCGTTTGCGCTGTTAAAAAGAAAGTTGAAAACAGTGCAAATACAGAGAGTGTAAATTTCATTTTAAGCAAGGTTTATCAACCACTAAGATACTGTTTAAAAACAGTAAGTGCTACATTTGTAATATGGAGAAATTACCCAAAAAGTTGTCACATAAGCTGTCTGAACGACTGGTGAACGACGCCATGCGAAGCTTATCTTCCGTAGATGGACTGGTAGATTTTTCCTCAAATGATTATTTGGGCTTTGCCCGAAATGAAAATCTGTCCGAAGAGACCTCCAATTTTCTCAAAATAAAACCTCAAAGAAACGGAGCTACAGGGTCCAGGTTACTCACGGGAAACCATCCTTTATATACAGAATTAGAAAATTTTTTGAAAAGTTACCACAAAGCCGAAGCAGCTTTGGTGTTCAATTCTGGGTATGATGCGAATGTTGGTTTTTTTTCTTCGGTACCACAACGCGGGGACATCATTTTTTATGATGAATTGGTCCATGCCAGTATTCGGGATGGCCTCCAAATGAGCCATGCCAAGAGCTATAAGTTCACGCATAACAATTTGGAAAGCTTAGAAGAAAAGCTGGTGTCACATCGAGCGCAGTCGAGAAGTGATTTGGAATTGTATGTAGTTACCGAATCCATTTTTTCCATGGATGGCGATTCACCCGATTTAGTGGCTTTGGCCAATTTTTGTATTGAGAATGGCTGTCATTTAATTGTGGACGAGGCCCATGCCACTGGAATTTATGGAAAAGGAAAGGATTTAACGTGCCAACTGGGATTGGAAGAGCAGGTTTTTGCTCGTATCATAACATTCGGAAAAGCTTTGGGATATCACGGAGCGGCCATTTTAGGGAGCGAAGCACTTAAAAACTACTTGGTCAATTTTGCCCGAAGCTTAATCTATACCACGGCATTACCGCCCCATTCCGTTGCGGCCCTATTGGTTTCGTACCATTACCTAAGGGATTTTGGCTTGGAACCATGTAAATTACTTCAGCAGAATATCGACTATTTTAAAACGAATGTGGAGCAGTTGGGGATGGTTGATGTATTTATTGAAAGCAATTCAGCCATTCAATGTGCTATTATTTCCGGTAATGCAAAGGTAAAGTCAATAGCTGCCCAATTACAGCACGAGGGTTTTGATGTAAGGCCCATTCTATCCCCAACCGTTAAAGAAGGAGAAGAGCGCTTGCGATTTTGTGTACACGCCTTCAATACAAAAGAGGAAATATCACGAGTTTTGTTGTTATTAAAAAATGTAATGGAATGAAAGAACCTAAATTCTATACCTTGGCTACTTTTGAGTTTCCCGCCGATGTACAGATCATCAAGGGAAAACTGGAATCTGAAGGAATTAGTGTTTTTCTTAGGGATGAAGCCACCATTAATACCGATCCGTTGATCAGTTCTGCCATTGGAGGAGTAAAACTTCAGGTCTATTCTTCAGACAAGGAAAGAGCCAAGGAAATCTACGATGAGGTAAGAAACTATGCCACCGACCACCAAGGCAAACCCATAGTGTGTCCCAATTGCAAGGCGACCAAGTCCGAAATCTATTATTCCAGGAACAATATTTTTCATAAGCTATTTCCATTTTTTGAGCCAACCAAGTACAAATGTATGCAGTGCAACTTCATATCTCGACCAGCTAAATGAAGCAACTATTTATTACGGGAATTTCAACGGAAGTAGGTAAAACGGTGGCGTCCGCCATTGTGGTGGAAGCTCTAGAAGCGGATTATTGGAAACCCATTCAGGCAGGCGATTTGGACAATTCGGACAGTCACAAAATAGAGTCCCTTATTTCCAACGATAAAACCATTATTCATCCTAACAGCTACGCTTTAAAAACGCCAATGAGCCCTCATGCCGCTGCGGATATTGATGGGATTACGATTGATATGGACAAGATTATACCTCCAAAAACCGAAAACCATTTGGTTATTGAAGGAGCGGGCGGGTTGTTGGTGCCCTTGAACGATACAGATACCATTTTTGACCTTATCCAACCCAATTACAAAGTAATTGTGGTGTCCCGTCATTATTTGGGAAGCATCAACCATACGCTTTTGACCTTGGAAAAATTGCAGGAAAAGAAAGTGAAAGTAGGTATAATTTTTAGTGGCTATGAGCACCCGACAACCGAGGACATTATTTTGAAAAAATCTGAAGTGACCTTTTTGGGTAGAATCAATGAAGAACCAAAATTTGACAAGGAAGTCATCAGAAAATACGCCAAGCAATTAAAACCCGCTTTGGAATCATTTTAACCGTTGGTAAATAAGACCGCGATCTACTTTTTCAACCAAAGTGTAATGTTCCGCCAGATATGAATCGATATAGGCATTGTATTCTACCAGCTTTTTGTCAAAGATTTTTTTTCCATCGCGTGCCACCAAAGTTTTGGGTTGAAGAACTTCCATGATATACCGCAACTCCTCCATTCCTGTTTTTCTTGGATTTTCCATATAGGGGAAGATTTCTTCCCGTACTACATTGCTGGGATGCGTGGCAGCTTTTGTGGGCGGACTCTCATTTAGCAACCAATATCCAATATGGTACTCCGTAAAAAAGATGTTTTCGGTTTCCAGGTTATGGGAGGCGATATATTTGGGCACATCAATGCCTTCCCCATTAAAAAAGGAACCCTTTTCCATTTTGTTGGAAATAATATTGGCGTATTCCAGATACGACTCCATGGGAATTAAAATGAGCAATAGAATGATGAATGGTCTCCACTTTTTCTTTAAAGTGGGAAGTTTGGCAACACCCATCCCAAGGGGAATCAAAATAAAGGGATAGAGCTGAATCAGATAATGGCCATTTACCTTTCCGGCCTGCATGAATGACAACAAAACACCGATTATAATGATGGTCAAGATTTGTAGCCTCCTATTTTTCCGATCTATTATTTTGGTTGCATATCCAACCGCGAGCAAGCCCACAATCACGATTAAAAAAGGCAATGTTTTTAAAGGAGAATGGAATTTTCCCTTGGAGTAAGCCATAGGAGCCTCAAAAATGGATTCCCACCAAAGAAGTGTCTTTCCATCCATATAGTACGGAAGAGCGGTTAGCACAACGGTCAGTAGTACGCCAAAACCCATATAAGTTAAGTTTTTAAAGGTGGATCCTATTAGCTTTTTGTGGAATCCCTCCCATAAAAAATAGAAGCCTAAACACAATACAGGATATGCCATGTTCAATTTGGTCATGAACGAAAGCCCAAAAAGAAGGCCAGAAGTAAAAAACCATTTGGCATCTGTTTTCCATAACAAAATAAAGAGTCCTGCCGTAAAAAAGAGAGTACAAATATGTTCGGACATTACGCCCTGCAAACTTCCAAAGAGGCTTAAGAAGAAAACACAAAATATCGCACACCAAAAGGCTATTTTTTTTGTGGCGATTTTTGTGGCGATTCCGTAGGTGAACAAAGCGGTCAATGCCACAACCAAGGTTCCGCACAATCGAATGGCAATGAAACTTTTTCCAAATAGTTTAATGACAACGGCAAAGAACAAAAAAGTAATGGGAGGTTTTAGGTCCCAAAGTTGGGTGTAGGGTAGATGACCATCCACCCAAGATTGCCCCATGATGATGAACGTGCTTTCATCTCGATCTATATAATCCCGGAAGAAAAATGGGAACCGAATAAAAAAAGCCACCAAAAACAAAATCAATAAAACCGTCTTCCAGTCAAAGTCTTCATATCTGGGCGAAGTAAGGGAACTGATTTTAGTAAACACGGTCCGGATTAAGTTTTTTGGCTATTAATTGTCATCTTTGCAATATAGATAAATTAAGGGGTTTGCGTAAGACAACAGCATTGGAAAAATTATCAGATAGGGACAAAAAACACCTTTGGCACCCATTGACCCAGCACAAGGTAAGTCCGGACATGCTAGGCATAGCTAAAGCTGAAGGAGCCTTACTTTTTGATGAGGATGGAAAGGATTATGTGGACGGCATTTCGTCATGGTACACCTGTATGTACGGACACTGCAATCCTTATATTCTAAAAAAAGTTTCGGAACAGATGCAGCGTTTGGACCAAGTTGTTTTCAGCGGATTCACGCATGAGCCGGCGGTGAGGTTGTCGGAGGAGCTCATCAAGGTCCTTCCCAAGAATCAGGAGAAACTTTTCTTTTCGGATAATGGTTCCACGGCCACTGAAGTTGGGATAAAAATGGCCTTACAATACCATCATAACCAAGGTGAAAAACGCAATGTGTTGTTGGCGTTTGAAGAAGGCTTTCACGGCGATACCTTCGGGGCGATGTCCGTCTCTGGTTTGTCGGTTTACAATGGTCCCTTTGAAGATTTTTTCATTGAAGTGGAACGTATACCCGTGCCCTCAGAAACCAATATCAACCAGATTCTTACTTTTTTGGAAAGGCGATTGGAGCAGAACAACATTGCCGGATTCATTTATGAACCTTTGGTTCAGGGAGCGGCAGCCATGAAAATGCACAATGCTGAGGGTCTCGATGCCATTCTTGCACTTTTGAAGGAACATGGTGTGCTTTTGATAGCCGATGAGGTGATGACCGGATTTGGCAAAACAGGGAAACATTTTGCATCGGAATATATGCAGACCAAGCCAGATATTATGTGCCTTTCCAAAGCGTTGACCGCTGGTCTGGTTCCCATGGGCCTTACCACTTGCACGGAAGAGGTCTACATGGCCTTTTACAGCGATGACATAGCCAAGGGTTTATTTCACGGGCATACGTATACGGCCAATCCATTGGCATGTGCAGCGGCTTTGGCGGCATTGGAGTTGCTCCAAACCGACGAAATTCAAACAGGAATACAAAATTGTATTGAATGGCACCAAGAGTTTGATCAGGAAATAAAAAACCACCCAAAAGTGGCCAACACGCGTCAGTTGGGGATCATTTATGCATTGGATTTAAATGTGCAAATGGAGCGTTATGGCAATTTGCGAAACAAACTCTTCAAGCACTTTATGGATCAAGGGGTATTCCTGAGACCGTTGGGTCATACCATTTATATTTTAGCGCCTTTCATCACAACCAAAGAGCAAATGCAACGGATTTATGGGGCCATTAAATCGGCCTTGGAATTGGTATAAGTTGAAAATATGTTGAAAGAACCCATTTCCATAACTGCATTGTCGTCCATTTCTTCGCTGGGAGATGGTTCTGAAGCAGTTTGGAATTCCTACTTGGATAAAAACCACCGTTTTTCAAAAATTGAAATTGGCAGACAATGGGTTTGGGCCGCTTCACTGGGAGGTGAGGTGAAGAAATCGATAGAAGAACTACGGCAATCCGATCATAAATACAAGGAATTGGACGACTCCGTTTTGTTTGCCATCTACACGGCCCGAAAAGTCATTGAAAAGTCAGGTTGGAAATCAGAATCCAATTTTGGGGTGAACATCGGGTCATCCCGGGGGGCCACTTCCCTTTTTGAGAAATACCACCAAGAATTTTTGGAACAGGGAAAATCATCCACCCTTACCTCACCTACCACTACCTTGGGCAATATTTCGTCTTGGGTGGCGCACGACTTAAAATCAAAAGGACCAGAAATATCACACTCCATTACCTGCTCAACCGCATTGCATGGATTGTTGAATGCTGTGGCATGGATTCAAAGCGGGTTGACCGATAAATTTTTGGTAGGCGGAAGCGAAGCGCCGTTGACCCCGTTTACCATTGCGCAAATGCAAGCTTTGAAGATTTATTCTAGGGAGGAGGACGCCCATCCCTGTAAAGCCATGGATTTGGAAAAGAATCAAAACACCATGGTATTGGGAGAAGCTGCGGCTTTGGCCTGTTTGGAAAAGGGTAAAAAATCCAATGCATTGGCCTTGGTAACCGGAATTGGTTATGCCACAGAACCTTTGGAACACAGTGTTTCCATCTCCACGGATGCCCAATGCTTTCAAGACTCCATGAAAATGGCTTTAAAAAGTGCTGGGATGAACCAGGTGGATGCCATCGTCATGCATGCCCCCGGAACTATCAAGGGGGATTTGACCGAATACAACGCCATCAAAAAAGTATTTGGCGATCACATGCCTTTTTTGACCACCAACAAATGGAAAATGGGGCACACTTTTGGTGCTTCCGGATTATTGAGTTTGGAACTGGGAGTTTTGATGCTGCAGCACCAGCAGTATGTTCCAACGCCCTTTTATAAAAATAATGATGGGCCAAAAAAGATTGAAACTGTTATGGTGAATGCCGTCGGTTTTGGCGGGAATGCCGTAAGTATTTTGCTGAAATCTCCGAAGTAATAAAAAATAGACGATTTCTTAAATAGCGGTTTTCTTGGTTTTAATACTAAAGAATGCCTTATTTTTGAATCTCATTCCAACTAATATGAGCAGTACAAAGCACAACTGGACCAAGGAAGAAATCCTGGAAATTTACAACAAGCCACTAATGGAATTGCTGTATGAAGCGGCTACCATTCACCGGGAACACCATGACCCGAACACGGTTCAGGTTTCCACACTGCTTTCCATTAAAACAGGAGGTTGCCCCGAAGATTGTGGGTATTGTCCGCAAGCTGCTCGCTATCATACCGATATTGAAGGCAACGATTTAATGACGGTTCAACAGGTGAAGGCACAGGCACTGCGTGCCAAGGCCTCTGGGAGTTCTAGGGTCTGTATGGGTGCTGCATGGCGAAATGTAAAGGACGGTCCCGAATTTGATCAGGTGTTGGATATGGTCCGTACCATCAACAAATTGGATATGGAAGTGTGCTGTACCTTGGGCATGGTTACCGAAAATCAGGCCAAGCGTTTGGCCGAAGCAGGGCTGTATGCCTATAACCATAACTTGGACACTTCGGAAGAATATTACAAAGAAGTTATTTCTACCCGTGGGTACGAAGACCGGTTACAGACTATTGAAAATGTTCGTAAAACCAATGTGACCGTGTGTAGTGGGGGTATTATTGGTATGGGAGAATCTGTTGAAGACCGTGCCGGAATGTTGGTGGCGCTTTCAACTTTAAACCCTCAACCTGAATCGGTGCCAATCAACGCGTTGGTTGCGGTTGATGGTACACCTATGGAAGACCAAAAACCTGTTGAAATTTGGGAAATGATCCGCATGGTGGCCACCACCCGAATTGTTATGCCAAAAACACAAGTTCGACTTTCTGCGGGAAGGACCGAAATGAGCCGTGAAGGTCAGGCGATGTGCTTTTTTGCAGGTGCCAACTCCATTTTTGCCGGAGATAAATTGTTGACGACTCCAAATCCTGATGTAAACGAGGATATGGCCATGTTTCAACAATTGGGCTTGAATCCACAAAAAGCCTTTGTAAAAGCGCCTCAGCCTAAAACAGTTGAAGCCGCTGAATCACAATTCCAACCTTTGGGCGAGAAGCCTAAATGGTCCAGACCAGGACATGTGATCGATCGCAATGAGGCAGCCAAACAAAAATCAGGATTGGTTTCCAAGGACTAGGTCTTCCTATTTTATATTAAGCTTTTTACTAATTTAGCAGTTTCAAACTCATTGAAATCTTGAAACTGAACCTTGACCAAATTCCCAGGGAGGAGACCCTTTCCAAAAAGGAGTTTATCCAAAAATATTTTAAACCTCAGAAGCCAGTTGTTATTGAACGCTTTATTGAGGATTGGCCCGCTTATTCCAAATGGAGTTTGGACTATATGAAGGATGTGGCGGGTGAAAAGGAAGTGCCACTCTATGATGATCGACCCGTAAAACATGATGAGGGATTCAATGAGCCCCATGCCAAAATGAAGATGCGGGAGTACATCGAACTGCTCAAAAGCAAGCCTACCAAATACCGGATTTTTCTTTGGAACGTCTTGAAGGAAGTGCCCCAACTCCAAAAAGATTTTTCGTACCCTGATTTTGGGCTCCCTTTGATGAAAGGTTTGCCCATGTTGTTTTTTGGCGGAAGCAATTCGCACACCTTTATGCACTATGATATTGACTTGGCCAATATTTTCCATTTTCATTTTGAAGGAAAAAAGCAATGTATCCTGTTTTCCCAATCGGAAACAAAGTTTCTGTATAAAATTCCACATTCCCTGATCACTCGGGAAGACATCGATTTTGATGCCCCGGATTTGGACAAATGGCCGGCCCTTAAACATGCCAAAGGGCACGTGGCGCAATTGGAACACGGTAATGTCCTTTATATACCCGAAGGGTATTGGCACCATATGAAATATGTTACACCAGGATTTTCCATGAGTCTTCGAGCCATAGCCCGAAAACCAAAAAATTTTGGTAAGGCCGTCTACAATATTTTCTTTATGCGCCATTTTGATAATTTGATGCGTAGGCTAAAAGGGCAAGAGTGGATTGATTGGAAAAATGAAGAAGCTGTTGTTCGTACCGAAAGACTTTTGGCTCAGAAATAGTCAGATCAATTCTTGCAGTTTTTCGTAGACCAAATGGCTTTCCCACCCTCTGTATAGAAGGTAATCTGCTAATTTTTTCTTTCTTTTTTGAATGTTTTGCTCCTTGATTTGACCCAATCTTTTTTGGGCGAGTTCAGTTAGGGCATCGTGGTAATCTTCGTCCCCTATTTCTGAGAGTGCACTTTTAATGTTGAAGGCTGAAATTTCTCGTTTTTTTAATTCCAGGACAATACGTTTCCTCCCCCATTTTTTGATTTTAAATTTTCCGCGGGCAAAACTTCTGGCGAAGCGCTCCTCGTTCAAATAATTTTCTTGGATCAAATGGCCCACAATTTGATCAATGGCTTCGGGAATCATGCGCATGCCTTTCAATTTTTCAATAACCTCATAATGGCAGCGCTCTTGGTAGGCACAGTAGTGCTCCATTTTTTTGGTGGCTTCAGATAAGGTATAGCTTTTGGTATACGCCATGCTCAAATGTACATAAAACAAAAAAGCGACCCCATTTCTGGAGTCGCTTCTTATTGTGGTCGTATTGTTTTACCGTCTTTATCCTTAAAACGGTATTCAAGATATTTGTAAGCATCCCTTGGTTGTACCTTGATCCATTTTTTATAGGTTTTGAACCATTTGGAACGGATTGAGGGAAATCCTTTGGTAAGGTAGGCCGCAATGAACGGATGTATATTTAATACAATTCCGTTGTTCTTGTGGTCCCCTTTTAGGATTCGCTCTAAATCGGATTGAATGTGATCTATCAAGACGATTGGAGCCTCCACTTCGGCTCCTGTGCCGTTGGGATTTTCCTCGCTGGTCTTAATGTTCATTTCAGGACGCACCCGCTGTCTTGTAATCTGTACAAGTCCAAATTTACTGGGTGGCAAAATCTTGTGTTTTGCCCTATCGTCCTTCATTTCGTTCCTTAGGTGATCAAACAGTTTTCTTCTGTGTTCACCTCGGGTCATATCTATAAAATCTATTACAATGATTCCGCCCATGTCTCGTAAACGCAATTGCCGTGCAATTTCTGTTGCGGCGAGCAGGTTTACCTCCAAGGCGGTATCTTCTTGGTTCTTGGCCTTGTTGGAACGATTGCCACTGTTCACATCAATGACGTGAAGTGCTTCGGTATGTTCAATAACAAGATATGCCCCACGGCTCATTGAAGCCGTACGTCCGAACGAGGTCTTAATTTGACGCTCAATCCCGAACTTTTCAAAAATCGGGGCCGAACCGGTGTATAATTTTACAATGGATTCTTTTTCGGGTGCTATTTCGTGCAAATAATCTTTGATTTGATTGTAGAGCGTTTCCTCATCAACATGAATTCCTGTAAAGGAATCGTTGAAAACATCCCTTAAAATGGAGGAAGCTCTATTGAGTTCCACCAATACTTTGGACGGATGCGGTGCTCTTTGTAATTTCTTGCACATTGCTATCCATTTGGATAACAAGTTCTGAAGATCTTTGTCTAGTTCTGCAACTTTTTTGCCTTCTGCTACGGTACGGATAATTACGCCAAATCCTTTGGGTTTTATGCTCTTTACAAGTCGTATGAGCCTGTCTTTTTCCTCTTTGCTCGCTATCTTTTGGGATACCGAGACCCTGTCAGAAAAAGGCACCATTACCAAGTATCGCCCAGCAATGGAAAGTTCTGAGCTGATTCTTGGACCCTTTGTGGAAATGGGTTCCTTTACAATTTGTACCAATAATGACTGATTGGCTTTGATAACATCGTTGATGCTGCCATTCTTGTCTATATCTTTTTCAAATGGAAAATCTTTAAGGGTAAAGTCTTTTAACCTCCCTGTTCTAACTTTTTTAATGAATTTAAGCATAGAGGACAGTTGCGGACCAAGGTCATGATAGTGCAGGAACGCATCTTTTTCATAACCTACGTTGACAAATGCCGCGTTTAGGCCTGTAACGGGTTTACGTATCTTGGCTAGGAAGATATCCCCTACGGAAAAGTTGTTGTTGTCCTCTTCTTTGTGTAATTCTATTAGTTTTCCATCTTTGAGTAAGGCAAAATCGACTGCTTCAGGACTAGATCTAACAATTAATTCTCTATTCACCTGAATCGATTTTGTATCTATCCCATATCAATTTTTGGGATAAATGATTAAACAATATATGGTATCGGTTATTTTTCGAACCGACTGAAATTCGTTTCTTGAATCTCTATGTCAAAGAACGTGTAAATACAAAATGAAAAAGTAGTTGGCTGCCAACTACTTTTTCTTGTGTCGGTTAGCTCTCCTGCGCTTTTTACGCTTGTGGGTAGCTACCTTATGTCTTTTTCTTTTTTTACCACTCGGCATAGGGCTCTCCTTTTGTGTTAGTTATATTATTTTACTTGTACGTTGCTCTTAACGCCCTCAACAAACACTTTTGCTGGTTTAAAGGCAGGAATATTGTGCGCGGGGATTTTGATGGTAGTGTTCTTTGAAATGTTCCTACCTGTTTTTTCGGCTCTTGTCTTAATGATAAAGCTTCCAAAACCTCTTAAATAAACGTTGTCTCCGTTTTCCAAGGAAGACTTAACCTCCTCCATAAAAGATTCCACTGTTGCTTGTACGTCTCCTTTTTCAATTCCTAGTTTTTCTGAGATTCTAGTTACGATATCTGCTTTCGTCATTTCTCTTGATTATTTTTCTTATTTTTTCGGCTTGCAAATATAAAAATTAAAATTAATCTTTCGTTTAAAGCCTTTAATTTTAAGTATATAAACTCATTCATTTTGGCAATAGTATTTTTCTAGATGTCTTTTTCTGAGAAAATTTTAGCGTGGTACCATAGTAATAAGCGTGAACTTCCTTGGCGTTCTACCCGTGATCCCTATAAGATTTGGCTGTCTGAAATCATTCTTCAACAGACAAGGGTTGTGCAGGGAATGCCCTACTATCACAGGTTCTTGGAAGCTTTTCCGTGTGTTCGTGATTTGGCAAATGCTCCCGAGGAACAGGTGTTGAAGCTATGGCAAGGACTGGGCTATTATTCCCGGGCAAGGAATCTTCACGCCACTGCAAAAATGGTTGTAGAAGATTTCGATGGAAATTTTCCAACTACCTATAATGGACTAAAATCTCTAAAAGGCGTTGGCGATTATACGGCAAGTGCCATTGCGTCCATTTGCTTTGATGTGCCGGAACCTGTGGTAGATGGCAACGTGTATCGCGTACTCTCAAGATATTTTGGGGTGGAACTTCCCATCAACAGTACAGAGGGCATCAAATATTTCAAGGAATTGGCCAGAGAGGTGATGGAAACCAAAAATGTACGGGACTATAATCAAGGAATCATGGAATTTGGTGCCATACAATGCGCACCCAAAAAGCCGTATTGTCTTTTGTGCCCATTGCAGGAAAGTTGTGTTGCACTAAAGGAAAACAAAGTTGATGTCCTTCCCGTAAAACTGAACAAGACGAAAATCAAAGAACGGCATTTTAATTATTTGGTATTTCTGGATGAGGATGAAAACACCTTGATGGAACAACGAAAAGGGCGGGGAATATGGCAAAACCTGTATCAATTTCCTTTATTGGAATCGGAAAAAGAGCTTCAGGCTAATGAAATGAAAAAAAAATTGACCATAAAAAACGACCTTCCTGAAACAAAATCATTTTCACTATATAATACAGAGCCCATCACGCACAAACTTTCCCATCAGCATTTGCATACCAAGTTTTGGATCCTGAAAACGGACGGTTTATTGGCCAATGGGATTTCATGGCAGAAAATAACGGCTTTTCCTGTTCCGGTTTTGATTGCAGATTTCATTGAAAAATTTAAAATTTAGTACTTTTGATTAATTAAAGAGATATGAGCGGAACATTGAACAAAGTAATGCTGATTGGGCATTTGGGAGACGAAGTGAAAATTCACTATTTTGAAGGAGGCAATTGCATTGCTCGATTTCCTTTGGCCACCAATGAAACCTATACCAATAGGCAGACCGGGGAAAAGGTTACCAATACGGATTGGCACAATATTGTTGTGAGGAACAAGGCCGCGGAAATTTGTGAAAAGTATCTGAGCAAAGGGGATAAGGTCTATGTGGAAGGAAGATTGAAAAATAGGCAATGGCAAGGTGAGGATGGCAATATGAGGTACACTACGGAGGTGCATGTGCAAGACTTTACCTTTTTAACCACCAAAAATGAAAGCCAGTCTACCGGGCAGGCAGGTATGGCCAATGCCCAGCAGTCATCAGGCCCCCCGCCCCAGGATAATCCGACTAAATCCGCTGTGCCAGAGGTGCCGGTTGACGATACTGAAGAGGATGACGATCTACCCTTTTAAATACAAGTTTAAAGCAATACAATTTGGATCCTGAGCCCCATTGTTTGGTGTTTTTCTTCGCAGCGGTTAATGGTATCTTCACCATAAAAATAGTTGTGCTTTTGCTTCTTTTAGGTGGATCTGCCCTAATCTCGGCCGCCGAAGTGGCCCTGTTTGGTCTCTCTCAGACCGATTTGAACGAAATGCAGGAAAAGGATACCTCTCGTGGAAAACTGATTGTTCATTTATTGGAGAAACCTAAGAAACTCCTTGCTACCATTCTTATTACCAATAACGCCATCAACATTGGAATTGTGCTGCTGTTCAGTTCCATTGGAAATACCATTTTTGCAAACATTGATGGGACATGGCGTTTTTTGTTGGAAGTGGTGGTTGCCACATTCCTTATTCTGATGTTTGGGGAAATTCTACCAAAAATCTATGCCAATAGAAACCGGGTGCAATTTTCCCATTTTATGGCCCTGCCCTTAAAAGGGTTGAACACCCTGTTTACGCCGTTGAGTGCTCCCATGCGCTCTGCCACTTTATTTCTGGAAGATAAATTGGGAAAACAGAAATCCAGTTTTAGTGTCAACCATTTGTCACAAGCCTTGGAATTGGCTTCAGAAGGGGACACCACAAGGGAGGAACAGCGAATATTGGAAGGGATCGTTACCTTCGGCAATACGGACACCAAGCAGGTCATGCGTCCCCGTATCGATATTTTTGCCCTTAATGAAAAGATGAAATTCCCGGAGGTGCTTCAGGAAATCAAAAAAAATGGATATTCCCGTATTCCCGTATTCTCGGAAAATATGGACAACGTGCTAGGTGTTCTGTACGTGAAGGACCTTTTGCCCTACATAGACCGGAAGGCCTTTAATTGGATGTCCTTGATCCGTGAACCTTATTTTGTTCCGGAGAATAAAAAACTGGATGATCTCTTGTTGGAATTTCAGGATAAAAAGAACCACTTGGCGGTGGTGGTGGATGAATACGGAGGAACATCGGGTATTGTGACTTTGGAGGACATCATTGAGGAAATTGTGGGCGATATCAGCGATGAATTTGATGATGAGGACCTTGTTTTCTCAAAATTGGACGATTATAACTATGTTTTTGATGGAAAAACTACACTAAAGGACTTCTACAGAGTGGTGAAGATTGAAAATGAGGAGGAATTTGAGTCGAAAAAGGGAGAATCTGAAACCATAGCCGGGTTTGTATTGGAGATTTTCGGAGGGTTTCCCAAACGCGGGGAAAAAGTGTTCTTCAACAACTATCAGTTCATTGTAGAGAATCTGGACAAAAAAAGATTGAAACGCATAAAAGTAACACTGCCCCATGAAGCATAACCCTTTTTTTTATTTGTTAGTGGCCATTTTTATGGTTGGCTGTAAGGATGACGTGCAGCCTAAACCTAAGGGCATGCTCCGTTTGGACTATCCAAGGGCCCGTTACGCTGAATCCGATATTGATTGCCCCTATTCCTTTGATCAAAATACACTCTCCAATATAAAAGAGAACACGGATTGTTCCTTGGTTTTGGATTATCCCATGATGAAGGGCTCCATCTACCTTACCTACAAACCCGTGAAAGGCAATTTGGACACTTTGTTGATTGATGCCCAAAAATTATCCTATGAGCATGTTCGTAAGGCAGATAATATCATAGACCAACCTTTTGTGAACCCAGAAGATAAAGTATATGGTATGTTTTATGAGGTCAGTGGAAATGCAGCCTCCCAATCCCAATTTTATGTGACCGATAGCACCAAACATTTTGTTACCGGATCGCTCTATTTTTATGCCAAGCCCAACTATGATTCCATTCTCCCTGCAGCTATGTATCTACAAAACGATATTCGCAGGATAATGGAAACCTTGCGATGGGATAATTAGTTGTTCAGCAACTAGGTGCCAGAATAAATATCTACAATTTGATTGTTTATGTCCTTGGAAATGTCCAATGTGCCAGCTTTTAGAAAAAAGTTTATGTTGCCCTCGGCATATTCAACACATAAAAGGGGTTTGTATGATGGATTCTCATCATAGAAAGTTTCATCTTGCCAAAAAAGAGGTTCCCCAAATACAAAACTAAAAGGTAACCCTGCTTGATCAAAACTATCTTGAATTTTTACCTTTTCCCCCAACTCTTTTTTCAGTTTTGTGGCGAGTTCTTCAAACGTATTTCCTAAGATTTCTTCAAATAATAACTTTCTCAATACAATAAACCCGTTATTCTCAAAATCCATTGTTTCTGACCATTCCATGAGCTCTTCTAGTTGATAAGGCAGGTTTTCAGGTTCGGAATATTGGCGTGCCTTCAATAGATCAACGGAGCCATTAAAGTAAGCATACCTAACATCTCCGGGATCTGCCATAAAAAAGTACAGAATGCCTTTTTCAGGTAGGATATCCAGAATATCATAAGGTTTAATTTCTGCACAATTAAGCTGAGCAACAAAAAATTCTTCAGGTAAAAGCTCAATATGATCTGGTAAATGGGGGAGTCCCCAAATTTTGGATTTACCCAAAGGAACCCTTCCCTCATCCTCTATGCTATTTGCAGAATAGTCAAGATAATAATGGAGGTCATATTTTAATTCATCCCAATTATCTTCCAGATTGTGCTCTTTCAGAAAAGAATGAACAATTTCCAAGGCTTTTTCGTGAAGATTCATACGTCCTATTTTAGGAATTATTTTGACCTAAAATAGAAGTCTAGCCGAGAAAAGAAGGACATGGGTTGGTAAATAGGTAGTTTGAGTTGACCAAAATTTGGAAAAATGTTATTTGTTGAGGAGTTTTTCGGCCCTTTCAATGCTACCGTTTATTTTTTCCTTGACCACTTTTACTTTTTCTTCCTCTTCATCCAGCCATTGTTGTTTTTCTTCGGTAAGCTCTTTGCCGTTTAATATCTCATCGGAATCAAATCGGTCTCCAAAGCCCTTCATCCAGTCCATCATAGCGGTATTGGCCTCTTGAAGGTCCTTCATGGCGACTTCGTACTTTTGGCCCATTTCGGTGGTGTCCACCTTAGCTTTGAGTTCTCCCACTAATTTTCCCAATTTTCCCATTTTTGGCATTACTTCATCATGAATGGCCATTACTTTTTCCATTTGTGTAGGGCTTTCAGGGGCTTTTTTTTCTTGTTTGCAGGAAAGGAATAAAACAATTGTTATTGCGCTTAGGTAGAAAAGTGTTCTCATCTTGATGTATTTAAACACAAAACTAGTTAAGAAGTATGAAATATTTGAAGTACGGTCATAAAAAAAGGCACCTCCAATGGTGCCTTTTTATTTGATTTTTTGTTAATCAAAATCTGAAGCACTTACTCCTTCATTCACCTTGAGTTCCATCACGGTAAATTCAAAGTTTTGCGGTCCCATACTTTGGGTCAACTTAAAAGGAAATTTGATTCCAGAGACCTCTTGGTAATCATCAAACCCCACAATATTCTGCATTTGCTGGCCTTGTATTTCTTCAACCGATACTTCTTGTACCTTTAAACCGGATTCGGTATCGTAAAAGGCTGTTTTTTTATCGGTAATCTTCAGTTTATAGGCCTTTTTGTCTCCGACAGGCTCAATACCTTCCAGAGAAACTTCGCCCGCTGTTAAGTAGTTCAACTCTGGAAAAGCGGCTGATTCT
Source organism: Muricauda sp. MAR_2010_75 (assembly GCF_000745185.1). Lineage (NCBI taxonomy): Bacteria > Pseudomonadati > Bacteroidota > Flavobacteriia > Flavobacteriales > Flavobacteriaceae > Allomuricauda > Allomuricauda sp. MAR_2010_75. The sequence continues at coordinate 1,091,129 of NZ_JQNJ01000001.1, read as the reverse complement.
TCTTTGATTTTTGCAATTTCTTCAGGGGAAAGATCTTTGCGTTGCCCTTGCACTACCATATAGCCTGTATCTCCGTCCAAAACTTGTTTTTGCATGGAGTTGCCCTGTACTTTTATATCTTGCATAAATTGGTCTTGGGAGGTCTTTTTCAGTTCCAGCTCCAAGGTTGTGCCCTGCACTTCGGCCTCAGCCACCATGGCGTAGGATTCAACCGCTTCCAGTTTGGCCTTCCCTCCAATGGCCTCAATGTACTTTTCCAAAACAGCGTTGGCGCTCATGCCTTCCGGAATTGCTGCATTGTACTTTGGTTTTTCGGTTTTGTTCGCATATTTGTCAAAATAAAATACAGGAACTTCCTTGCCTTTAAAAGTGACTTTTTCAAGATTTTTCAGGACATCACTTCCTTTGCCTACGACCACGACCCTGGCATTTGAGGTAGTAAGGTGCTTTTGTGCCGCCTTTTGAACATCGGCAATAGAAACTGCTTCAAGTCGTTCCAAATAAGTTTTGTAAAAATCGCTTGGCAAATCCTCGGTTTCAATATTAAGGGCATATGCGGCAATGGTTGTTGGATTTTCCAAGGCCATGACAAAGTTTCCGGCATACTCCGCTTTTACATTGGAGAGTTCTTCCTCGGTTACAGGCTCGCTGATAATCTTGTCGATTTCCTTTAAAATTTCAACCACGGCACTATCGGTTACGACATTTCGTACTTGTGCTTCAGCATCAAAACGTATGGGGCTGTACTTGTTGTCCCTGATGGCAGAGAAGGCCCCATACGTATAGCCTTTACCCTCCCTAAGATTAAGGTACAACCTGCCTTGTGAACCGCCTCCTAAAATCCTGTTGGCAAGTAGGGCATGCAAGTAGTCATCATCTTTCATTTTAAGTTCTGTGATGTTCTCCACGGCCACTTCAGATTGTACCGCATTGGGTGCATCCACAAAATTGATTTGGGTATATTGTACATCCGTAGGTTTTGAATAACTGAACGATGGCGGCACAGCTTTGGACCATGGTGTAAAATTCGTGGTAACGAGTTCTTTGGTGTTTTCAAAATCAACATCGCCAATGATCACCAAATAGGCGTTGGCGGGCACAAAATAGTTTCTGTAGAATTGTTCTACATCGGCCAAGGATACCTTGTTTACGGTTTCTTCCGAAGTGATTTCTCCATACGGATGGTTTTTGCCGTAAGCCAAGGCCAGTTGTACCCGGGTTGCAATGGCGGAAACATCCTTTTCCTCGTTTTTGAGTCCGGCGAGGAGTTGCTCTTTTTCCTTTTCAAATTCTTCTTGGGTAAAATGGGGATTAAGGGCTGCGTCGGCCATGAGTTCCAATATTCTTGGAAAGTATTTGGACAGGCAATTGGCTGATGCGCTTTGACTGCCAATATTTATGGAAGCCCCCAAAAAATCCACTTCTTCATAAAAATCATCCTTGGGGATGGAGGTGGACCCTTTTCCCAGCATACCAGAGGTCAAATCGGAAACCCCGGCTTTATCGCCCTGCAAAATAGGGGGGTTATCTATGGTCAAATACATATTGACCCGTGGCAATTTATGGTTTTCCACCACCATTACCTTAAGCCCATTGTGCAATTCAAAACGCATAGGTTCTTTAAGGTTTATTTCCGGAGCGGGACCTTTTTTGGGCGGTGTGGTGCGGTCTATCTGTGCGTTTGTTACTGCCCAAAAAAGCGACAGTACGGAAAATAGGATATACTTTTTCATCTTAATTGGCATCATTTTGTTCAGGTAAATATTCCAGTTCCAAACGTTGGTTCACTTTTAGGTACTTTTTGGCTACCTCACGGATTTCTTCCCGGGTTATGGAACGATAAATATCAATCTCGGTATTGATGAGGTTGGTATCATCGCGGAGCAAATAATTTTCAGCGAGCGAGTTGGCAATTCCTTCTACACTGCTATTGGCATTCACATAACGGTTTTCGAACTTGTTCTGAAGTTTTTGATAGTCCTTTTCAGAAATAAGGTCGGTCTGGAGCTTTAATATTTCCGCATCAATTTCATCCTTGAGGTCTTGGATCGTATTTTCTCCAAGCGGAAGTCCACCCAAAATATAGGCACTGTAATCCTCACCATCCAAGGGGAAGGCAAAGACTTGTAGTGCCATTTTTTTATCATCCACCAGTTTTTTGTAAAGTTTGGAACTTTCACCATCACTTAAATAGGCAGAAATCATATTGATGATGTAAGCATCCCTTTCGGCTTGCCCTGGAGTTCTATATGCCAAGAATATGGCAGGAATCTGAATATTGGGGTCATGGTAGGTGGCAAATAAGGTTGAGGTAATAGGGTCTTCCTTTAATGTGGGTCTATCGATAGGTGCACCCTTTGGAATGGGGCCAAAATAATCGGAGATCATTTTCTTGGTCTTTTCGGTTTCAAAGTCACCAGCTACAACCAAAACTGCATTGTTGGGTACGTAATAGGTCTTGTTGAAGTTCTTAAAATCATCCAAAGTGGCACTGGCCAAATGCTCCAAAGAACCAACTACAGCCCATCGGTAAGGATGTTTAATGAAAAGGTTCTTGCAGATCTGTTCAAAATAAGCACCGTAGGGCGAATTGTCCACGCGAAGTCGTCGTTCTTCTTGAACGACTTCCTTTTGGGTATCCACACCGACTTGGCCAATGATGGGATGCATTAAACGCTCGGACTCCAACCAAAGGCCCGTTTCCAAACTGTTGGAGGGGAAAGTTTCATAATAATAGGTGCGGTCCAAATACGTATTGGCATTGCCCCTTCCACCATTGGAAGTAACGATCTTATCCCATTCGCCACGTTCAATGTTCTTGGTGCCTTCAAACAATAAATGTTCAAAAAAATGGGCAAATCCTGTCTTTTGTGGATCTTCGTCCTTGGATCCCACATGGTACATAACGGCAGTGGTGACCACAGGGGCCGTATTGTCCTGATGCAAAATTACATGCAGGCCATTTTCCAGATCATACTCTTCAAAGGTAACTTCCTGCGCCGCAATGAAGTTACCCATGGCAAGTATGAAAAGCACCAAAAGTAAATGTCTTTTCATGATATGTTATTTTAATGTTGGTGTACGATGTACTACTGAGGTTGGTATTGATTTGATGATTGATGTTACGCTAAATATAGGATAAAATTTACAAGCGGAATGAATAGGGCGCAAGTCTTTAAAAGAATCTATGGGATAATTCGTAAACATTCAGTAAATTAAACATCATATCAAAAATAAAATGAGATGAAAAATTTAACCCTGCCTATTCGCTTTGGAATAGTTACAAGTGCCGTTCTTATAGCGTATTTTTTAATCTTGTCCCTAATGGGAAAACACACCAATGTTTTCTATAGCCTGTTCAATGGGGTCATTACCGGTTTTGGTATTTATGAGACCATAAAATACACCAAGCTTAGACAAGGTAAGGGATTTAGCTACGGAAATGGATTTACGGCGGGAATCACCACTGGGTTTATAGCTACGCTATTGTTCACCATTTTCTTTGCTTTTTATAGCACGGAGCTGGACAGTACATATCTGGATGAACTCTCTAAGGTATGGTCCAAAGACTATAAAAACTTTCAAGGTATTGTTTTCTTTACAGTGGCCATTATGGGGTTTGCCACCACCTTGATTTTAACGCTTTCCTTTATGCAACTCTTTAAATCCACAAACAATCAAAAAAAATAATGCCCCAAAGAGGCATATAATACTTGTAGATTAAGGATTTAGCAGTATATTTGCACCCGCTAATTTGATAAAGCGACCATAAATTAATCTAAGTTAACGCATTATGTACGCAATTGTAGAGATGGCAGGGCAGCAATTTAAAGTTGCAAAAGACCAAAAAGTGTACGTTCACCGTTTGCAGACAGAAGAAGGTAAAAAAGTTACTTTTGACAAAGTGCTTCTTTTGGATGACAACGGAAACGTTACCATTGGCGCCCCGGTCATAGAAGGTGCGGCTGTTGAGGCCAAAGTTGTAAAACACCTTAAAGGAGATAAGGTAATTGTCTTCAAAAAGAAAAGACGTAAAGGATACCAAAAGAAAAACGGTCACAGACAATATTTGACTGAGATCGTTGTTGAAAGTATCCTAGCTAAAGGAGCCAAGAAAGCCGCTCCTGCAGCAAAAGCCAAAACTGAGGAAAAACCTGCTGCCGAGCCAAAAAAGGCAGAAGCTAAAAAAGCAGCAGCTCCTAAAAAAGAGGCTCCAAAAGCAAAGGCAACTGAAGACTTGAGCTCCAAAACTGTAGCAGAGTTGAAGGAAATGGCCAAGGCTAAGGATATTACCGGTTATTCTTCCATGAAGAAAGCTGAGTTGATTGAAGCGTTAAGTAAATAAGACACGAACTAAAATTTATATATCATGGCTCACAAGAAAGGTGTAGGTAGTTCAAAAAACGGTAGAGAATCAGAATCGAAACGCTTAGGTGTTAAGATTTTTGGTGGTCAGGCAGCAGTTGCTGGTAACATCATTGTAAGACAACGTGGTACCAAGCACAATCCTGGCGAAAATGTTTACGCTGGTAAAGACCATACTTTGCATGCCAAGGTGGATGGTTTAGTTAAGTTTGAAAAGAAAGCGGGTGGAAAATCCTATGTTTCCATCGAGCCTTTCCAAGCATAATTACAAAACTATATCATATTCAAGGCCTCGCAGTAGCGGGGCCTTTCTTTTTTCTGCCTAACCGATTGGTAAAGGTTTATTAACCTAACGGTGATATTTGGGCCAACGTAATTGTGTTTCTTGAATCCTCTTTTGCCAATTACGTTGAATGAGAGCATGTGTTAAATCTTTATCTCTCTTGTTTGCCATCTTGGTCCTTTTCCCTAGCAAGGGTTGGGGCCAACAAAAACCTATTGACTTTTCTGCTGTAGAAACTTCTGACCCTACCTATTTGGATCTTCAAAAAAAATTGGATCATTCCAAAAACAATCCTGAATTTCCAAAACAAATTGCTCAAAGCCACTTAAAGCTGGGTGAATATTACCGCTCTTTGGGATTGTATTCCGAAGCCATGGAACAATACAACAAAGCTTTGGAGCAAATCGGGATTGATTTCAATGATACCCTTTACACTACCCTGAACAACAATATCGGCAAAGTATACCTTTCCCAAAATAATTTTAAACTGGCCGAGCAACATTTCACCGAAACCATGAACACTGTGGTGAATTTGGATGATAGCAAAGGACAGGCAGAATCCATGGGGCTGCTTGGAGCTTGTTACGAAAAACAAGGCGAGTACGACAAGGCATTGGCCTACCAAAAAGAAAGCTTATTTCTGTTTGAACAGTTGAATGACAGGCATGGGGTGGCCATGACCAACGAGAACATCGGCAGTATTTATGAGGACTTGGAGGAGTTTGACTTAGCCCATGAATATTTTCGTAAAGCTTATCAGTATTTGCAAGGCAGTGGAACTGCGGAAGAGATCAACGTGCTCAATAATTTGGGAGATAGTTTCAGGAAAACTGGAAAGTATGAGTCCGCTCTTGATTATACGAACCAAGCCCTAAAGATTGCAAAAAAGTTGAATGATTTCCACCAGTTGGAAAGTGCTCATAAAGACTTGTCCAAAACTTATGCCCTCATAGGCGATTTTGAAAAGGCCCATGCCCAGTTGATGCAAGCCGAGGAATACAAAAGTGCCATGCTAAAGGCTCAGAACAATAATCAGCTCCATGTGCTTCAGGCCATCTATGAGACCAATAAAAAGGAGGCTGAAATTCAATTGTTGAAGGAACAGAACAAGGTAAGTGCAGCCAATCAGAACCTGTTATGGGTGGCTTTGTTCGCTTTGGCGGCTATTCTTACCATTTTATATAGCTATTTGGGTAGAAAACGGAAGGCGAAGCTAAAAATCCAAGAATACAAACAGCGGATGCTCAAGGCAGAACTTGATAAAAAAGCCATTGAGGAAAAGAATTTACAGAATGAGGTGCAACTTAAAACGGCTTCACTATCGCGATATAGCCTCCATCTTTCACAGAAAAATAAAATCTTGCTCGATTTAGCAAATACCCTTCGAAATATTGCTTCCCGAAGAAATATGGATACCTCGGAAAAAATCAAGGCCTTGGTAAAAGAGATTGACTTTAACCTTCAGCAAGAAGATGAATGGGACGAGTTCATGAATTTCTTTAAAGAAATACATCCGGAGTTCATCAAAAAATTATCCACTCTTTCAGACGCCAGTCTTTCACCCGCGGAACTTCGTTTGGGGATGTTGCTACGATTAAACCTCTCTTCCAAAGAGATTGCGTCAATCCTTCGGGTGACTCCAGATAGTGTTCGTGTGGCGCGGCACCGACTTCGCAAAAAACTCCCCATAGATCAAAAATCCGAGTTGGTAAATTTTATGATAGAACTTTGACCCATTTTCACTCCAATTTTTGGAAAAGGTTAGCCCCATGTAAAACTAACGTAATTGTTGCCCTCTTGTTTCTGCTGTATAACCGATTTGTTTCCTTTTTGTTTCCCTTTAGTTTAAATCATAATGGGCTGATATACATAGTTTTGGATTGCATTCTAACAAGAACCAAAATGAAACCAATGAACCTAAAGAAACTACTTTTTGTAACGCTTTTTTTGATGTTTGGACTGTTAAAAGCTCAAGCTCAGACAGGGAATATCCAAGGAACAATTACTGACGAGAACGGGATTTATGTTCCAGGTGCCAACGTATTCATTGAATCGCTTTCCAAAGGAGCCATTACCGATTTTGATGGTAGATTTACCTTGGTCAGTATTCCTGAAGGGAGCTATACTTTAAAAATAACCTACATGGGCTATGCCGATGTTGACCAAGAAGTCTCTGTAACGGGAGGTCGCACAGCCGCGGTGAGTATTGTATTGAACCCAAGCAATGTTGAACTGGATGAAGTTCAAGTGAGTGCCTACGGACTTAGTGGTCAAGCCAAGGCCTTGAATACCCAACGCACCAATTTGAATATCACTAATGTGGTTTCCACGGACCAGATCGGGAAATTCCCCGATGCCAATATCGGGGATGCCGTAAAACGTATTCCTGGCATCACCATGCAGGTGGATCAAGGTGAAGCAAGAAACATTATCGTTCGAGGTTTGTCTCCACAATTAAACTCCGTTACCTTGAACGGGAGCCGTATTCCTTCCGCAGAATCCGATAACCGGAACATTCAGATGGATTTGATTCCTTCCGATATGATTCAGACCATTGAGGTGAACAAGGCAGTAACGCCAGATATGGATGCCGATGCTTTGGGGGGATCTGTAAATTTGGTTACCCGTACCGCTCCGCAAGGATTTAGGATTTCCGCAACCGCAGGATCGGGAGTTAATTTTATTACTGATAAAAGAATATGGAACGGTTCCCTTTTGATAGGTGATCGAACCAATGACGGCAAATTCGGATACATGTTTTCCGCAACCATCAATGACAATGATTTTGGTTCGGATGATGTTGAAGCCGAATGGGCCGATGAATTTGAATACTACACAGGAGAGGATGATGACGAAGGGGAGCCTATCTTGGAAGAAGTGGATGTGGATCCATATACCAATGTTACCGAGCAGAGAACCTATTTGGTACAACGGGTAAGAAGAAGTTTTTCAGCCAATTTCGACTACCAAATCAATGCCAACAACAACATTTTCTTAAAAACGATGTACAATTGGAGAGATGACCGTGAGAACAGATTTCGATTGGAGTATGAGATTTTGGATGGAGAAGATATTGAAGTGGGAGATTTTTCAGTAAACAATGGAAAATTGACTCGCTTTCCTGCTGAGGTTAAAAGACAGAGTAAAGGTGGTATTGCAGGTGGCCGAAACAAAAACCGTCGTTTGGAAGATCAGCGCATGCAGAACTACACCTTGGGAGGCAACCACTTGTTTGGGTCTTTAAAAATGGATTGGATGGCAGCTTATGCCAAAGCTTCCGAAGAACGCTTGAATGAGCGTTATGCCGAATACGAGTCAGAGTACATTGTGAGAAATGATAACAGTAACCCTAGGTATCCTATAATGACTGCTGCAGATCCTGCCGATTTTGATGATTTGGGCAGTTTTGAGTTTGGAGAAATCACCAATGAGAACCAATACACGGAAGAAGAGGATATGAACTTCTTTGTGAATTTTGAACTGCCAGCGGATATTTTTGCTCGGGGTGATGGTTCTGTGAAATTTGGGGCAAGAGGTAGATTCAAGACGAAGGAAAGAAACAATGATTTCTTCGAATACGATTTGGAGGACGATTTTCCAACCTTGGGTGATGTTCCCATCAAAAATTACACAGACCCAGATTACTTGGCAGGACCCAAATACCAAGCGGGCAATTTTGCCAGTGAGGAGTGGTTGGGTTCGTTGAATTTGAACAGTTCCAATGGAGAGGCTTTACTTGACGAATTTTTACCGGGCAATTTTGAGGTAAAAGAAAATGTTCTAGGTGCCTACGCCATGATCAACCAAAAGCTTTCCAGTAATTTAAGTGTCTTGGCGGGTGTCCGTGTGGAGAACACCAAACTGGAATCTGATGGGAACAGGGTCATTTACATTGAAGAAGATGAGGACAACGGTATTGAGGAAGGTATTGAAGTAGAGCGCGTTTCAGATGAAAACTCCTATACCAATGTCATGCCGGGCCTTCACTTTAAATACGATGTGGACACCAACACCATCCTTCGATTTGCTTGGACCAACACCTTGGCCCGTCCCAATTATGTGGATTTAATTCCTAGGTCAGAGATTGTCAATGAAGATGCCGAGGTCATCGTGGGTAACCCAGAATTGGATCCAACCACTTCCATGAATTTCGATTTGAATGCAGAACATTATTTTCAGAGTGTGGGTATTGTTTCCGGTGGTCTTTTCTATAAAAGAATCAATGATTTTATATACACGTTCATTACAGAAGCCGAAAACGATTCTTTTGGAGCAGGGACCACAGGCTACGATGTTTTTCAACCATTGAATGGCGACTCCGCTTCCATTTTTGGAGCTGAGGTATCCTTCCAACGTCAACTGGACTTCTTGCCTGGCTTCGCTAGAAACTTCAGTATTTATTTAAACTATACCTACTTATCTTCCAGTGCCGATGGTATCCGCAATGAGGATGGTGACGAGCGTACCGATTTGGATCTCCCCAACACCGCGCCCAATATGTTCAACGGGTCTTTGGGCTATGCCGATAAAAGGTTCAGTGCTCGACTTTCAGCCAACTTTTCCGATTCCTATATCGATGAAATTGGGGGTAACGCTTTTGAAGATCGGTACTATGATACCCAGTTCTTCTTGGATTTCAATGCCAGCTATGCCATTACCAATAACTTGAGGATCTATACCGATGTGAACAACATCACCAATCAACCCCTACGGTATTTCCAAAGTGTAAAAGAAAGGACCCAACAAGCCGAATTTTACGATATCCGCTTTACATTCGGGTTGAAATACGATTTGTTCAGAAAATAATTCAGGTAGTATTTTATATACTAAGTCATGATGAGTGCCCGCCCACAATGGGTGGGTACTTGGAGTGACGACCTATATCCATAGAATTTCTATTATGAAAAAATTATATATTCCATTTGTTTTGGTACTGGGGATCATCTCGTGCAAGCAAGGCAATAAATTACCGGCCATCGCCCCGGATATCATTACGGAAAGAACACCGAACGATACCGATGACCCTGCCATTTGGATTAATCCCCAAGACTCATCAAAAAGTATTGTTTTTGGGACGGATAAGGAAACTAACGGAGGGGTCTATGCCTTTGATCTCGATGGAAAGATCATCAAAGAGAAATCAATCACCAACATTCAACGCCCCAATAATGTGGATTTGGAATATGGTTTTCAATTAAATGATTCCGTTGCTGTAGATGTGATTGCCTTCACGGAACGGGAGAAACAACAAATTCGGTTGTTCTCCGTCCCTGATATGAAACCCTTGGACGGTGGCGGCTTTCCCGTTTTTGAAGATGAAACCGATGTGGAACAGCGTTTGGCCATGGGCATCAGCCTGTACAAATCACCAAAAGATTCCTCGGTCTATGCCATTGTAGGTCGAAAAATTGGACCAAGCGGTTCCTATTTGTATCAATATAAATTGGAATCGGATAGCACGGGGGTGTCGACCAATTTGGTCCGGAAATTTGGAAGTTTTACCGGCGGAAAAGAAATTGAGGCCATTGCTGTGGACAATGAACTCGGTTTTGTATACTATTCCGATGAGGGCGAATGTGTAAAAAAATACCATGCCGAGCCTGAAATGGGAAATCAGGAATTGGCTTGTTTTGGAGGAGAATACTTTTTGGAGGACATCGAAGGAATTGCCATTGCCACATACCCCAATGGCGAAGGCTATATTATCGTTTCCGATCAACAACGGGGCCAGTTCAATATTTTTTCCAGAAAGGACAACAGCTTCATCAAGGCGGTAAACCTATCCACCATGGAAACCGATGGGTGTGACGTGGTCACAGTTCCGTTGAACGACACTTTTCCAAACGGACTTTTCGCTGCAATGAACGATGAAAAGAACTTCTACTTTTATGATTTGAACAAAGCTTTGGATTTAAACCGATGATTAAAACCGAAGTTTTCGTTTTCGGGCGGTAATTTCCCAAGTATCGACCTTTTTACCGTTTTCAATAACGGAAACTTCATCATGAAGATTAATAGTGGGACAAATATGGTACGGAACACCGTACAGGACATCCCCGACTTTGTATTTGTCCCAATCTTTTACCTTGATTACACCGTGCTCTTCGCTTTGTGAAAGCAACTCATAATTGTCCAGATTCAGGAATTTAACACGTTTGTCAATCGGATTTTCCCCGGCAACGGATTTATGCCCCAAATCCACGGTAATAATTTCTTCTGTAGGCTTGGAGATAATTCGTGTGACCAAAAGAGCGGCATATTTAAAGTGCTGTTCGGTTAATTTTTCACCGTAGCCCCAGTCCCAAAGCACACAGGTTCCAGGACTGGTTATTCTTTTTTCTTTTTGCAAATGCGAAGTGAAAGAAGGTGTCCCTCCGCAGATCAATTCGGCTAGGGGATAATCGTCTCGCAACGCTTCAAAATAGACTTCAACATCTTTCACCCCTTTTTCTATTTTTTGGTTTCGAACTTCAAAATCAGGATCCCTTAAGTGACCATCATAGGCATGAAGTCCTTTAAAAACCAAAGACTTACATATTTTTAAATAAGCCATAAGCTCATCCAGTCCCGGGCCAATTTCAATTCCGGAACGGTCCATTCCATTGTTTATGTCAATATAAACAGCAACGGAAAGCTCTTGCTCCAACGCTTTTTGGTTCAAAAGTTCTGCGCTATCCTCATTGTCCAAAATAGTGGAAAACTGGGTTTCGGGATAGTGTTGAATTAAATGTAAAAATCGGTCTATTTTAGGTCCTACCAACTGATGGGCAATTAATACAGATTTGGCACCAGCCTCGGCAGCAATTTCTGCTTCAGAAATGGTGGAAGCTTTAAAATTGGTAATTCCCGACTCCAATAAAACTTCCATTACCTCGGGCATTTTATTGGTTTTAATGTGCGGCATCAATCTTTTGGTTTGGCCATCCACCAAGGTGATCATCTCATTGATATTGTACTTGAGATGTTCGGGGTACAATGCTATGGAAGGCGAATCTACCGTTTCCACATTTTCAATTTCATACCAATCTTTGGACATTTTCCCTACTGTTTGTTTCAAACTTGATTTGAAAAACAATGTAATCATTTGTATGGAAACTAGTTTGAATTTTTCGCCAAAAAAGGGATGTGACCTAATTCATTAAATATTAAATGCTTTTCGTAGCTTTAAGAACATTAACTATAAATCTTAATATCATGAAAAAATTCACCACTTGCTTGTTGTTGTCCTCAGCAATTTTGTTCTCCAGTTGTTTGGGGTCTTTTAAAGCATTCAACAACCTTAAGGATTGGAACCAAGGTGCTACCGACAGCAAATTTTTGGACAACCTTATTTTTTGGGGATTGAACATCGTTCCTGTTTATGGATTGTTTTTTCTTGGCGACGTATTGATTTTCAACGTCATCGAATTTTGGTCTGGATCTAACCCCATTGCCATGAAACCGGGCGAATCCGAGACCCAAATGGTAGAACACGATGGGAACACCTTTAAAATGGTGGCCACACAAAACCGCATACAGGTTACTGTGGTTGAAGGACCTAAGAAGGGCAAGAAATTGGAATTATTTTATAAGCCTGATGAAAAATCTTGGAATGCCATCAGACCCAATGGAGAAATTATCAAACTATCTTCTTTTGAGGAAGGATTCTATATTGTGTACATGCCCAATGGTGAAAAAGTTAAAATAGACCCAATGAGCACGCGTGAAGAAGGGTTGGCCATTCTACAAGAAAACAAGACCTGTTATTATTCCGAAAGCCTTTTAGCGGATTAAAACCTAAAAGCTACTAAAAAACCCATGGTGTTAGCCATGGGTTTTTCTTTATAAAAAAAGAGTTGGTCTTCTAGTACCTGTAATAATCCGGCTTAAAGGGGCCTTTTACCTCCACACCAATGTATTCCGCTTGGTCTTCCTTAAGCTCGGTCAGTTCTGCACCCAAACGGGCCAAATGCAGTTGGGCTACTTTTTCATCCAAATGCTTGGGAAGCATGTACACTTCGTTTTCGTATTTGTCGCTGTGGTTCCAAAGCTCAATTTGCGCCAGCGTTTGGTTGGTGAACGAATTGCTCATCACAAAACTGGGGTGTCCCGTGGCACAGCCCAAATTTACCAGTCGGCCTTCGGCCAAGATCACCAAATCTTTGCCATCAATGGTATACTTGTCCACTTGTGGTTTTATTTCATCTTTGGTATTGCCGTAGTTTTTGTTCAACCAGGCCATATCGATTTCATTGTCAAAATGTCCAATATTGCAGACAATGGCCTTGTCTTTCAAAGCACGGAAATGCTCTTCACGGATAATATCCTTGTTCCCGGTAGCAGTAATCACCACATCGGCATTTGAGATAACGGTCTCCAATTTTTTTACTTCGTAACCATCCATACAGGCCTGAAGCGCACAGATAGGGTCAATTTCAGTGACAGTAACAATAGCTCCTGCCCCACGGAAAGAAGCGGCCGTTCCTTTTCCAACATCACCATATCCGGCAACCACAACTCGTTTTCCGGCCAACATGGTATCGGTAGCCCTTCGGATGGCATCCACGGCACTTTCACGACATCCATATTTATTATCGAACTTGGACTTGGTCACAGAGTCGTTCACGTTGATGGCGGGCATGGGCAATGTGCCCTTTTTCATTCGCTCGTACAAACGGTGAACTCCGGTTGTGGTCTCTTCAGAGAGCCCTCTGATTCCTGCTGCCAATTCTGGGTATTTGTCAAAAACCATGTTGGTAAGGTCTCCCCCATCATCCAAGATCATATTTAAAGGCTGTCTTTCCTCTCCAAAAAACAAGGTTTGTTCAATACACCAATCGAATTCTTCTTCGTTCATGCCCTTCCAAGCATACACAGGAATCCCAGCCGCGGCTATGGCGGCAGCAGCGTGGTCTTGGGTAGAGAAAATGTTGCAGGAACTCCAAGTCACTTCGGCACCTAGAGCCACCAAGGTCTCTATCAAGACGGCTGTTTGTATGGTCATGTGCAGGCAACCGGCAATTCGCGCTCCCTTTAAGGGCTGTTCCTTACCGTATTCTTCCCGCAATGCCATAAGTCCGGGCATTTCGGCCTCGGCAAGCTCAATCTCTTTTCTACCCCATTGTGCCAGGGAAATGTCCTTTACCTTATAAGGTACATACGGAATTGTCTTTGTGCTCATAACTTTATATAAATTTACTTTTGTAGCTTCGCTTTATAGTGCGACAAAGATACGAATTCGCTTAACTTTTGGTCATGCCTATTTACAAAACCATAACAGTTTCTCCAACAACATCTGTCTACATTTGGAAGGTCGAGGAGGCGGAACAGGATTTAGCAGATGGAATTGTGCTGACCCCGCATTGCCAAAACCGCATGGATGGCATGAAATCCGAAGCACACCGGAGGGCTTTTTTGAGTATCAGGCATTTAATGGCCCAAGCAGGCTACGTGGACCAAGATTTGTTTTATGACGATTTCGGGAAACCACACCTAAAGGATGGGAACCATATTTCCATCACCCATTCGCACAATTTTACGGGGATTATTGTGAGTGAATCCGATGAAGTGGGCATTGATATAGAGATGCAGCGGGGCAAAATTCTTCGGATTGCCCATAAATTCACCCCCATTGAAGAGTATAAAACCTTGGCCAATACCGATGCGCTCATCAGAAAGCTCACCATTGTTTGGGGAGCCAAGGAATCGCTCTACAAAATATATGCGCAGCAGGGATTGAGTTTTTTGAGGCATATAAATGTAATGGATTTTACCTTTGAGGATTCCCGAACTTTGGCCGAAATTTTATACAAGGGCAAGAAATCCCATTATGAGATTGAATTTTTGGAATTTGAAGGCTTCACCTGCGTATATGCCCTAAAAATGATGGGGGGATGACGATTCCTTTTTGTAGTTTTGCCCCTGAAAATTCTGCATAGCCCATGAAAATTTCTGTTGAACTTACCCTTACGCCACTTCAAGATAATTTTGAACCCCCGATCATTGATTTTATCAAAAAATTGCGCGCTTCTGGACTTACGGTCTTGGAAAATCCGTTAAGTACCCAAGTGTTTGGGGAGTACGAAAAGGTCATGGAATTGCTTCAAACCGAAATCAAGGAAGCTTTTGAGAATTTGGAACATGTGGTGTTGACCATGAAAATGGTAAAATCGGACCGAAGCGACTATGAACCCCATTTTTGATTTTTTTATTGGACCTTATGAAGATCGGGAGCTCTCCTTGATCATTTTAGAGGCCACCGCTTTTTTCTTTGGAATAGCCAGTGTGGTATATGCCAAGCGGGAGGATATTATGGTCTACCCTACCGGGCTGGTGGCTACGGCCATTACCACCTATATCTTTTTTGTGGATCGTTTGTTGGGGGATATGATGATGAACTTCTACTTTTCCATCATGAGTATATATGGATGGTGGAACTGGGCCCGAAGAAAACAGAACAGGGAATTTGTAGTAAAGATTTCAAGGACCAATACTAGGGAAAAATGGATTGGTTTTGGTCTTTTCCTACTCACCCTATTGATAACCTTTGGGGTGTATCAGGCCTTTGGTGCAGAAATAAAGGCTACCAACTATGTTGACATTCTTACTTCGGGAATCTTTTTTACCGGAATGTGGTACATGGCCAACAAGAAATTGGAAAACTGGACCCTTTGGATCATAGGGGATATAATAACGGTGCCTTTGTATGCGTATAGGGGATGGGGCATGTTTTCATTGCAATACCTTATCTTCACCGTACTGGCCATTCAGGGATATTTAGCATGGAAGAAAGACTTGGACAAGACCCTACAGACCTCATCAAAATAGTCCTTTTTGGGCCTGAATCCACTGGAAAGACCACTCTGGCCAGAGCATTGGCCCATCATTACAACACAGAATGGGTAGCTGAGTATGCGCGGGAATATCTTCAGGACAAATGGGATAGGGAACAAAAGACCTGTGAGCCCAAAGATTTAGTGCCCATTGCTCATGGACAAATGCGATTGGAAAACCAATTAGCCAAAAAAGCTGATAAAGTTCTTATTTGTGATACGGATCTTTTGGAGACCAAAGTATATTCAGAGGCATATTATCTGGGTTCTTGTGACCCCGTTTTGGAGAAGTATGCGTTAGAGAATTCGTATGACTTATATCTACTGACTTATATTGATACGCCTTGGGAAGCGGACGACCTTCGGGACAAACCTGATGAACGAGAACGAATGTTTGCGTATTTCCAGGAAACTTTAGAAAAATATAACAGGAATTTTATTATTTTAAAGGGAGATAAAGCATCTCGGCTTTCAACAGCAATAAAACACATTGATAAACTCCTTCATAACATGATCGATTTAAGTCCAAAAGACTTGCAACAATTGGAAAGCAAAGGCATTTCCAAAGAAAAAGTAGCCCGCCAAATAGAAACTTTTAAAGAGGGAATCCCTTTTGTGGATTTGGTAAAGGCCGCCGTTGTGTCCAATGGCATCCTCCGGTTTTCAGAAAAGGAACAAGAAGAACTCATCCAATATTTTGAAAATGCCCGCGGTAATCTTGATTTATTGAAATTTGTTCCTGCCTCTGGAGCAGCATCCCGAATGTTCAAGGCCATGTTCAATTTTGTGGACGCTTATGACCCTTCCAAAGAATCACTTTCGGCCTATATAGAACGAACGGGCGATACTGATGCCAAAAAGTTTACGGAGCAAATGCCCAAGTTCCCTTTTTATGATTTGATCATGGGACGAATTAAGGGTAAGGCAGCCAACAAAGATGAGGAAGCTTATCTTTTTGTAAAGGAAATGCTTATGGAAGATGGCTTGAACTACGGCTTCTATCCAAAAGGGTTATTGCCGTTTCATGAGTATGATTCCGGAAGCGCCACTCCTTTTGAGGAGCATTTAAAGGAAGCTGCCCTCTATGCAAAAACTGACGGGAAGGCCAATCTTCACTTTACCGTTTCGGAACAGCATGATGATATGTTCGCTGCCGAAGAAGCTAAGGTGGCTCCCAAAATTTCGAAGTCCACTAAAACCGAATTCGATATTTCCTATTCTAATCAGAAACCATCTACCGATACCATAGCCGTGGATATGGACAACAAACCCTTTAAAAATGGTGATGGGTCCATTTTATTTAGGCCTGGGGGTCACGGAGCTCTTATTGAAAACCTTAACGATCAAGAAGCCGATATCATTTTCATCAAAAACATTGACAATGTGGTCATCGACAAAAATTTGAAAGCCGTGGCCAATAGTAAAAAAATGTTGGCAGGGGTACTTAAAAAAGTTCAGGATAAGGCATTTGCCTATGCCAAGCAATTGGATGCGGGTGATGTTTCACCAGAAACTGCCGATCAAATCAAGGCATTTTTGGAAAAGGACCTCAATGTGCGTATGCCCAAAAATTATGACGAACTGTCCGTTGATGAGCAACTCTCAATTTTGAAGGACAGGATAAACAGACCCATACGGATTTGTGGAATGGTCAAAAATGAAGGAGAGCCCGGTGGCGGACCATTTTGGATTAAGGATGGCGAAGGAAATATTTCACTACAGATCATCGAGTCCGCACAGATAGACATGTCCAATGACGAGCAAGCAGCCATTTTAAAAAACTCAACCCACTTCAATCCCGTTGATTTGGTCTGCGGTGTTCGCAATCATAAAGGCGAAAAATACAACCTCTTGGATTTTGTGGATGAAAAACAAGGATTTATTACGGGAAAAACCCAAGAAGGAAAAGAATTAAAAGCTTTGGAACTTCCCGGACTTTGGAACGGAGCCATGGCCTTTTGGAATACCATTTTTGTGGAGGTCCCTCTGGTTACTTTTAACCCGGTGAAAACGGTCAATGACCTTTTGAAGCCTACGCACCAAGCCTAAAATACTTAAAAACAATTAGTTAAAATCCGCTCTTTAAAAAGGCGGATTTTTTTGTTCCCCATGTGACCTTTCCAAAAAATTAGTGTCAAAAGAAGTAACAGACCATCCTATTGCAACTTGCAATAGGACAAGCGATGGATAATCCTTGTGATTATTCAGATTAGGTTGGTTGATTTGGTTAGGAGGCCGTGCACCATGTACGGCTTTCTTTTACCAATAGGGCTTAAACGATAATGGCACCAAAGCACCATGATATATAAAGTAATTCTATTCCTTAATTTAATTGCAATGGCTATGGTAATCTACCTTTTGGCATCTTATGCGAAAAATAAATTCAACAAGAATAAGGATCAACAAAAAAACCAGGATGATGCTATGCAATAAACACTGACCATGCATTTTCCACTATGCCAATCTCGTTCATAGTCTTTTCCTTGGGATTATGATGTTGGCATTGAAAGGCTGCTTCGGCAGCCTTTCCTGTGTAAAAAATATACAGTTTAAAGATTTTCTATACAGTTTTACACAGTCTGTAAAAATCACTTTACTTCCTAATAGACATGTTTTTAGGAGGTTAAATTATTCTTAGCCTTATGGAAAATCTTGGCACTGGTTTTTCATGTAGATAGTCAAGTTTAACAATTAAAATCATATACCATGAAAAATCTAGTTTTAGCAACCGTACTATCTTTTGTTGGATTCACAGCCTTTGCCAATGTAGACACTCCAGAGTTGGATGAAGATAAAGCAACCGTAATCACCGTTGGAGATTTTGAGGAAATCAGTGTTTCTGACCTTCCTGAGGCCGTGACATCAGCCGTGGCACAAAATTACCCCACTGCCACAGTTGACAAAGCATACAAAAACGATCAAGACCAGTACAAATTGGAATTGTCCTTGGAGGATGGCACCAAAGGTACCGTATATGCTGATGCCGAAGGAAACTGGATTGAAATGTAATAGTTTTCGATACCGTGTTAGGTTAGTTAGTTTGGTTTAGAAAGGGCTGCTTTTGCAGCCCTTTCTTTTGTGATAATTTTATCAAATTATGGGAGTCTCAAAATGTGTTGGCATCGTATATTAGATACTGACACGATTATGCCCAAAATCTTAATCATTGAAGACGACACTTCCTTTTGTCAAATGCTGCAAAAGTTTTTGACCAGGCATAATTATGAGGTCTCCACAAGCTATTCCATAAAAGAGGCCGAGGAAAAATTGAACGATTCAGTCTTTGATGTCATCCTTTCCGATGTTAGGCTTCCCAAAGGAAATGGTGTCACACTATTATCCCAAATTAAGGCAGAATCTTCCAAAACTCAAGTGATTTTAATGACGGGCTATGCTGAAGTGAAAACGGCTGTCAACGCCATGAAAAAAGGTGCGTTTGATTATATTTCCAAGCCCTTCACCCCAGAGGAAATTTTATCGGTCATTGAAAACGCCCTTGAGACCAAACCAACGTCCAAACCAAAAGAGAAGAAGGAGATTCAAAAAGAGGAGCGACAAACCCATTTTTTGGTCGGGAAGAGTGAGAAATCAAAAAAATTACAACAATACATACAACTGGTGGCCCCCACCAATATGTCGGTTTTATTGACCGGGGAAAGCGGAACAGGTAAAGAAGTCACGGCCAAGGCCATTCATACGGCCAGTAAACGGGAGGGTCAAAAATTTGTTGCCGTGGATTGTGGTGCCATTCCCAAAGAAATTGCCACCAGTGAGTTTTTCGGTCATGTTAAAGGCAGTTTTACTGGGGCTATTGAGGACAAAATTGGGCATTTTGAAGCCGCAAATGGAGGAACCCTTTTTTTGGATGAGGTGGGAAATCTTTCGTATGAACATCAAATTCAACTGCTCCGTGCCATTCAGGAGCGCAAAATAAAGCGGGTAGGGAGCACCAAGGAAATCCATTTAGACCTTCGAATTATAGCAGCCACCAATGAAAATTTACTAAAAGCTTCAGAGAAAGGTGATTTTAGGGAGGATCTCTACCACCGGCTGAACGAGTTTTCAATTGAGGTACCTTCCTTAAAAGAGCGGGCAGAGGATATTATGCTATTTGCCAATTATTTTTTGGACAAATCCAATGTGGAGTTGGAGAAAGAAGTCATGGGATTTTCAGAGGAGGTAAAACAGCTGTTTCAAAAATATACATGGCCGGGGAATCTCCGGGAAATGAAAAACATGATAAAACGTGCGGTTTTGTTTACGGAAGGCGATACGGTTATGGTACAGTCAGTTCCTGATGTGGTGGTCAATGGAACCGGAGAATCATCAGCATCAAATTTTTCAAAATCGGAATATGAAAAAGAACGGATTCTGAATGCACTGAAACAAACCAACTTTAACAAGACCAAGGCGGCCAAACTGCTTGAAATGACCCGTAAGACCCTCTACAATAAAATCAGCCAATACGAGCTGGAAGTATAGCCAGATATTCCATTATGGCATTTTCTAGTTTGGAAATGACTTTTTTCAGTTGGCCTAAATCTGAGAAAACCGATTTACTTTGCGCATCCCCGTTCAATTGTTCCAATCGTTGTAGGATGGGAATGATTTCATGAATTTCCAACTGTCGGAACATCGGGAGCATTTTATGGGATATGGATCGTAGTTCATCCGCATCATTTTGCTCCACCGCCAAAGTTAGGAGCTCCATGTTTTTAAGGGTATTTTCCATAAAAACCTCTAGGACTTCCCTAACCGCGTGGTTGCTTTCCAAAAAAGCGGCAATGCCTTCAGTATTGAATAGGTTCGTATTTGGTTTTGGGATCGTTTCTTGTAAGGGGTTGGCATTAGTGTTGGAAACCATATATCCATAAATTTTGGAAAGTATGTCCAATAAGGATTCGCTGGAAAATGGCTTTTGGAGAACTCCCATAAAACCGGCTTCAATATAGGGGGTCTTGTCCTTGACTTTTTGGCCCGTCATGGCTATCACGGGCTGACCTTTATAATTGGGAACATTATTTTGTTTTAATTTTTCCAAAACCCCAAACCCGTCTATTTCGGGCATTTGAATATCGGTTAAGATGGCATCATACCCTTTTGGGGACATTTCTATAAGCTTGGAATAATGGGAGAAACTCTGAACTTCAATTTGATTGACATGGCAAATTTCTTCCAATAACCCCAACATGTTTTCATCATCGTCCAGAATGAGCAATGATAATCGATTTTGAAAGGACGGTTTTTTAGTGTCTTGTTTTTTGATGGTCTTGGATGAAAATTCAAGAGGGAGCGAAATGGTAAATGTACTCCCTACGTTCTTTTCACTTTCCAATGTCAAATTCCCATGTAAAAGCGCCGTCAATTTTTTGGAAATGGTAAGTCCCAGTCCATAACCGCCATATTTTTTCTCTGTAGTGTTGTTTTCAGCTTGTGTAAATTCTTTGAAAATGAATTCCTGTTTTTTCTTTTCAATTCCAATGCCGGTGTCTTCAACTTTTATTGTCACCCATGGACCTTGCTTGTTTTCCTCCACGGAAGCTAGGATTTTTATGAAGCCTTCATGAGTAAATTTAAAGGCATTGCCAATAATATTGGTAAGGATTTGACGGATTCGAAAGGGGTCACTGATGATGGGTCTTTCCAATTCCTCCGCAATTTCCAGTTGCAGCTCGACTTCTTTTTTTGAGTGGACTTCCTTAAAATGAAGCGCTGTCTCCTCAATTAGATTTGAAAGCACAAATGGGATCCTTTCCAGATGTATTTTGCCTGCTTCCAATTTTGAGAAATCCAATAGGTCGTTCACCAAATTCTCCACATAACCCGAAGCAGATTTGACATTTTTGAGATATTTCTGCTGTTTTTCATTAAGGCCGCTATGTTCCATTAAATCGGAATAACCGCTAATGGTGTTCAGGGGGGTTCGTAAATCATGGCTCACGGTGGTAATCAGCTGCTCCCGGCTTTTAAGAATGGACTCAGAATTTTTCTTTTCCTGTTCCAGTTGGTCCCGATACCGTTGTATTTTCCAAAAATCCTGGGAAATGAGAAACGTAAAAAGAATTACAATCAATAGTCCCAAAATAATAGCACCTCCGGCCAAACGGGTACTTCGCCTTAGAATTTGTTGTTGATTTAGGTTGTCTCGAAATGCCTTTTGTACAATATCCCGCTCAAATGTGGAAATAATACTTCGCATTTTCTGGGAGAGTTCCAAATCGGTTCTGTAAATCTGTAATTCTTTTTGAAACATGGAACGCTCAATAGCCGCATTTTCTACCTTAGCTTTGTTTAAAATGGATTTTGAGACCTGAAGAATGGAATCAATGTTTTTGGCATTGGTGGTGCCATTGTGGTCTGGTATATTTTTGTTGAGAATGGCGACATATTCTCGGATGAACTTTTGTTTTTCTGGAGAGAGCACGTCAAAATTGGGCACAAAGGTCTCGGGGGTAATCCGACCCATATCCACTTCCATTTTGTGAAACGCTTGGAGAATGGAATCGATGGAAGCTGAATTTTCATTCTCCACTTTTAGTTTACGAAGTTCCGCGCTGTTATATACTTTTTGCTGCAGCAATTTCTGAACGCTGTCCAACTTGGCAACTTGAGTGCCTGTTACATTATCAATCAAGGGTTTTAAGGAATCAATAAGGGCATCAATGGAGTCCACTTTTTGTGCATAAGCCTTAAGATCTCCTGGCTTCTTGGTTTGAAGTGCCAACTTGGATAAATTTTCTGCCTCATACAGATTGGTCAATAGAACGTTGGTCTTTACCAGTTTAAGGCTATCGTCTTCCTTGTTTTGCGAAGCAGCGTAATTCTTGAATTCAGAATAGATAAAACCAGCGGCCAAAAGGGCCAATACCCCTAATACCACATAGCTGCTTATAATCTTTAACGTAAACTTGCCTTTGGATTTATGGTCCATTGTCATCAGTTTATAAGATATATACGCTTTGAGGTATGCCACATAGTTGTTATCAAAAGTTAATTTCTAAGGTTTCTTATGAAAAAAGAGCGCCGCTCCTTACATTTGCCCTATCTCAAAGGGGTGCTTTTTTAAAAGGCTGAGATTATACCCAATGAACCTGGGCGGGTAATGCTGCCAAGGGATTGCGCTAAGCAGCGCATCTTGGAATTTCTATGTTTCCTTAGAAACAAAAATCAATTAGCAACAAGAATAATGACCCCTTTTATTCGTAAAATTTTTACGGATGAAACCGCTTTATTCAATTATTCAGTGCAAGACCGCGGCACTAAAATGCGGCACGGTGCGACCGACGCAAAAATGTAAACGTCGTCGCAAAACTTTACTCACAACATTGGCCCTGTCAGGGTTGTCACTTGGAGTTAGCGCTCAAGAACAAGAAACCGATTCTTTAGAAGGAAAAAAAGTGGTACTGGACGAAGTTCTGGTCCAAGCCATTAGGGTTACCAAAGAGTTTCCCATTACCTTTTCCAACTTGGATCAGGAGGAAATCACGCCTAGAAATCTGGGGCAAGATGTTCCCATTTTAATGAACTTTTTACCAGCCGTGGTCACCACCTCCGATGCAGGTGCCGGAGTGGGCTATACCAGTATTCGGGTTCGTGGTAGCGATGCCACCCGGGTCAATGTTACCATCAACGGGGTTCCTTACAATGATGCGGAATCGCAGGGAACTTTTTGGGTGAACATGCCCGATTTTGCCTCCTCCACCCAAAGTTTGCAATTGCAACGGGGTGTGGGAACTTCCACCAACGGAGCTGCCGCTTTTGGTGCGAGCTTAAATCTATTGACCGATGCCTTTTCTGAAGAAGCCTATGCCAGAATTTCATCTTCCGTTGGGAGTTTTAAAACCCTTAGGAACAACATAAAGTTCAGCACGGGAATCCTAAATGACCATTTTGAGATTTCTGGGCGATTGTCCAGAATCACTTCAGATGGATACATCGATAGGGCACGATCCGAATTGGATGCGTATTTCCTTCAGGGGGTGTATAAAGATGAAAATACCTTGGTGAAGGCCTTGCTTTTTGGCGGACATGAAATCACCTATCAAGCTTGGAACGGAGTAACGCCGGAAGAGTTGGAAGAAGAAGGCCGTACATACAATTCGGCGGGGATTTACTTTGATGAGAATGGAAACAGACAGTTCCATGATAATGAGGTCGACAATTACAAGCAAGATCATTTTCAATTGCATTGGAATGAAACCTTAAGTCCAGAATGGAGCACCAACTTAGCCTTGCATTATACACGAGGGCGAGGATTTTTTGAGCAGTACAAGGAAGATGAGGATTTTTCGGATTATGGCTTGGAGCCCATCGATATAGGAGGGGAAACCGTAAACACTACCGACTTGATCCGCAGAAGGTGGCTGGATAATGATTTCTACGGTACTGTTTTTTCGGCCACGTACAATAACGACAACCTAAAACTGATTCTTGGCGGAGGTTACAATGAATATAAAGGAGACCATTTTGGCGAAATTATTTGGGCCCGCTATGCCAGTGATAGTGAAATTGGAGATCGCTATTACGATGACAACTCCACAAAGACAGACCTTAATGTGTATGCCAAGGCCAACTATCAATTGAACAACAAATGGTCTGTTTTCGGTGATGTGCAATATCGTGGTGTAGGATATGAAGCCAATGGTGATGACACCGGATTGGTGGACGACAGCTTCAATTTTTTTAACCCAAAAGCAGGGGTTACGTTCGATTTGAACCAGAACAACAATTTCTACCTGTCCTATGCCAGGGCCAATAGGGAACCTAATCGTAACGACTATGAAAACGGCAACCCGAAACCCGAAAAATTAAATGATTTTGAGTTGGGCTGGCGTTACATTTCCCCAGATTTTCAGTTGAACACCAACGTGTACTACATGCGTTACAAGGACCAATTGGTGCTAACGGGAGAGCTCAACGATGTTGGTGCACCTTTACGTGCCAATGTAGGTGATAGTTACCGTTTGGGATTGGAAGTGGATGCCAATCTACGATTGGGGAACAAGTTTAGGCTTCGTCCCAACATTGCCCTGAGCGATAACCGGAACATCGATTTCTTTTTTCAGCGGGATGGTGAGCTTCAGGATTTGGGGAACACCCATATCGCCTATTCACCCCAAGTGGTTGCGGGCAACGTGCTTGCGTTTCAACCCAATGAAAACCTACAAGTGTCCCTATTGTCAAAATTTGTGGGAAAACAGTACATGGGCAACATCGATTCAGAAAATTCAACCTTGGACCGCTACACCCAAACAGACTTTAATGTACAATACGTGATTGAAACCGGCTCGTTTGTAAAAAGTATTGTCCTATCCGGTTTGGTGAACAATATTTTTGATGCCGATATTATTTCCAACGGCTATTTTTACACCTACGATGATGATTTTTCCAGTCCTGGAACCATCACCACCATTGAAGGTGCAGGCTATTACCCACAGGCGGGAATCAATTTCTTGATTGGTGCCACGGTTAATTTTTAAAGCTTGTGAAAAAGAAAAACTGTCAGCTCATTTAAAATTCTGAATGAATTTTGTGTTGAGAACTGTGTTGACCAGACTATTTTTAATGGGATTCTGTACATTTATAGGCTATGACAGAATCCCATTTTGTTTTTACTGAAGATAAACCCTTACGATGGGGTGTGATCGGCTGCGGAAGTGTGGCCGAAAAAAAAAGCGTACCCGCCTACCAAAAAACGCCAGGTTTTTTGGTGCATTCCGTCATGCGACGCGATGCCCAAAAGGTAGAAGACTATGCCAAAAGGCACCGTGTTGCACATTGGACCACAGATGCCAAAGCGGTCATTGATAACCCTGATGTTGATGCCATTTATATTGCCACGCCACCCGATACCCATAAATTGTATGCACTTCAGACGGCGGCGGCTGGAAAACCTTGTTGTATAGAAAAACCCATGGCGCCCAATTATCAGGATAGTTTGGCAATTTATGAGGCCTTTACATCCAAAGGCATTCCACTTTTTGTTGCCTATTACCGAAGGTCATTGCCCCGTTTTCTTCAAATTAAACAATGGCTGGACGAAAAACAGATAGGTGAAGTACGGCATATCCATTGGCAAAAAACCCAACCGCCCAACGAATTGGATTTGAGCGGGAAATACAATTGGCGAACGGATAAAACCGTGGCGCCTGGAGGCTATTTTGATGATTTGGCCAGTCACGGTCTCGACTTGTTCACCTTCTTATTAGGTGAGATCCAAAAAGTCCACGGCGTTGCCACCAACCAACAAGGCTTGTATTCCGCCTATGATGCAGTTTCTGGTTCTTGGATACACACTAACGACATTACCGGTGAAGGTGTTTGGAATTTTGGCACCCAAGATCGTGTAGATAAGGTTGAAATTTTAGGTTCTCAAGGAACCATAACCTTTGCCGTACTCGATGAGGCCCCGATTGAATTAAAAAATGCGGCTGGACATCAGGTTTTGGAGATACCACATCCAGAACACGTGCAACAATATCACGTGGAAAATATCAAAAACCACTTTCTGGGCAATGGTGAGCATCCTTCTTTGGGAAAATCAGCATTGCACACCAGTTGGATTATGGACCGAATTTTGGGAGTGATTTAAACCCTACCAAAGTTGGTGCACCTGCTTTTTGATGTATTTCTCGTAAATAGCTTTGACTCCTTTAGCCTGCTCTTCGGTTAGTGAAGGAATGGTTGTAGCTTCCAAATTGGAATGCAAATGTTCCGCTTTTGAGGCACCAGGAATAATGCAACTCACCTCGGGAAAATCCAAAATCCATCGTAAGGCAATTGGCGCCAAATTTTTATGATTTGGGAAAAGCCTTTTAAGCTCTTCCACAGCGTCCAAACCTAATTCAAATGGAATTCCGGAAAAGGTTTCACCTTTGTCAAAAGCGGCACCTTCACGGTTAAAAAAGCGGTGGTCGTCTTTTTCAAAAGTAGAGTCCGATGAAAATTTTCCGGTAAGCAAGCCACTCGCCAAAGGCACTCGGACAATGATGCCTACATCCTTTTTCTTGGCCTGTTCAAAAAACAACTCCGAAGGGCGTTGCCGAAACATATTGAAGATGATCTGTACGGTGGTCACATTCGGGTATTCCATTCCTTTTAGGGCTTCTTCGACCTTTTCAACGCTCACCCCCAAGTTTTTTATTTTTCCTTCGTCCTTCAAGCGGTCAAAAAGCTCAAAGATTTCAGGTCTGTAGTAGACTTCAGTGGGTGGGCAGTGCAATTGGATAAGGTCCAAACACTCCAAGCCTGAATTTTTAAGGCTATTCTCCACATAATTCCGCAAAGCTTTTACCGTATAGCCCTCATTAACATGGGGATTGATTTGCCGTCCACACTTGGTGGCCACATAAATTTCTTCGGACCTGGATTTCACCACTCTGCCTACGGCGGCCTCGCTGGCGCCGGCCTCATATACGTCGGCGGTGTCTATAAAATTAATGCCTGCATCAATGGCTTCGTTGATAATGCGTTCTGCAAGGGAATCATCAAAACCCGAACCCCATTTGCCTCCCACTTGCCATGTTCCCAAAGAGATTTCAGAGACGCTGAGTCCGGTTTTTCCAAGTTTTCTGTATTGCATGCTATTATTTTAGTTGGATATGGTTACTGTATTTCCGCTTTGTGTGGCCCGGTAAAAAAGAAGGTCGTAGTATCTTTTGCCATCATCGGGTCGGTCCAGTTGTTGGCCTGTAAAAAGGTTGTAGGTGTAGCCTTCGCAGTCGCAAACCACATTTTGCCCATCAATGGTCATGGTAGAGCAATTGTTGGGGGTGTGATTGGGACAACTGGCTTCCCATGCAACAAACTGGGAGCCGCTCAATCCTGCCCTCATAACAAAGGCTCCTCGTGTACCTACACCATTATTTCCGACATAAACTGGATTTCCAATGTTGTTCAACCCATTATAGAGTGGAAGGTTTAAGTTTAAATCAAACCTAAAACCCACTTCTTGGAGATAGGGATTTCTGTTGGTACTGTCTGAACTACAGGAAATTATAAGAACAAGTAGGACACTGGTCCAAAAGTGTTTCATAGTTTGGATTTCAATTCATCGCTCTACAAAGTTGAACAAAAATTACCTATATTTGCGTTAAATCCTCGCTAAAAACCATGCAGGTCATGGCAATCGTAGAGGATTTTTTGTATTTGTAGAGAACAAGATCATTGGGGAAATTTTTTGATTTTCTTCGATGTTCTTTTGCATAAAAATATGACGATATGAGCAAAGTATCTTATTATACTTCGGAGGGATTAAAAAAATTGAGGGAGGAGCTGAACCACCTTAAGGATGTGGAACGTCCCAAAGCCTCCCAGGCCATAGCAGAGGCACGGGACAAAGGCGATTTATCCGAGAATGCGGAATATGATGCGGCCAAGGAGGCCCAAGGTCTTTTGGAAATGAAGATTTCCAAGATGGAAGAAACCTTGTCCAATGCCAGATTGATTGATGAATCCCAATTGGACAATTCAAAAATATTGGTGCTGTCCACAGTGAAGCTAAAGAACCAAGCGAACGGTATGGAAATGAAATATACCTTGGTAGCAGAAAGTGAGGCTGACCTTAAAACGGGTAAAATTTCTGTAACCTCTCCCATTGGAAAAGGCTTATTGGGAAAATCCGTGGGGGATGTAGCTGAAATCAAAGTCCCCAACGGAACGTTAAAGTTGGAGATTTTAGAGATCACACGTAATTAAAAGCTTGTAGAATTCCTATATTTAATCCTGTCACCTGACAGGATTTTTTATTTTAAACCAAACCAAACCGACATGCCCAGTATTTTCACCAAGATTATCAACGGAGATATCCCGTGCTACAAAATAGCTGAGGACGACCATAATTTTGCTTTTTTGGATATTAACCCAAATGCCAAGGGCCATACGCTTTGTGTTCCCAGAAAAGAAGTGGACAAGATCTTGGATTTGGATGAGGACTCCTACATGAAACTAATGGCTTTTTCCAGAAAAGTGGGCAGGGCCATTGAGGCGGCAATTGATTGCAAACGTGTGGGAATGTCTGTGATTGGGTTGGAAGTACCCCATGTGCATGTACACCTTATTCCACTCCACAGTATGAAAAATGCAACCTTTCAGCACAAAGAAAACTTGGATGCCAGGGAATTTGAAGCAATAGCGAGTAAAATTAAAGAGCAACTTAAATAAGGCCTTCCAAATAAAAATAAACAGCCGCTCCAACAAGGCACAAAATCAATATGAGAAGGATAAAGAACAGGGTGGTAAACCGCACAGAAGGTCGGTCTGGCCGTACCAGTTTGTTATAATAGTCGAAGACGCGCTCAATGTCTGGGGTCCAGTTTACCGGATAAATAATGGAATGGCATTTTTTGCACTTTATCTCATGCGTCACCTCACCGGTGGTCCTGTGATAAAATGGATTTAAAGTGTGTTTTTGGTAAAAGGTAAGCTTCAATTCTTGGTTATAACATTCGGGGCAGTTATTGGTAATGTCAGCGTCCTTTATTACAATTCTTTTTTCCTTAGACATGGTTCACTGTTCATTTTACTCTTAGCGAAATTTGCATGATTGTTCCTTCTTTGCTGGACGAAAGTACTTTAATTTTTCCTTTATGGTACTCTTCCACAATTCTTTTTACCAACGAAAGACCCAATCCCCAGCCTCTTTTTTTGGAGGTTACCCCCGGGCTGAAAATGTTCTGAAAATCACTTTTTGGGATACCGTGCCCCGTATCCGAAACTAAGATATTAACATTTTGGCCTTTTTTATCAATTTGAATGGCAATATTTCCCTTCCCTTTCATGGCATCAATGCCATTTTTCACCAAATTTTCTATGCTCCAATTATACAAGGGTGGATTTAAAAGCACGTATAGTTCTTCAACATTGGAGCTAAAGGAAAAGTGTATCAACTTGGAGCTACGCTTCTTTAAATACTCATAAGCTTTTTTAGTCTCTTCCACAATATCATGCACCTCCAAATCGGGCGTGGAACCTATTTTGGAGAACCGTTCGGTTATGGTCTGCAGGCGATCAATATCCTTGGCAATCTCAACGGTGATATCAGGATTAATGTCCTCTGATTTCAACAACTCATTCCAGCCCAAAAGTGAAGTCAAGGGAGTACCAATTTGATGTGCCGTCTCTTTGGCCATACCTGCCCAAAGTTTGTTTTGTTCCGAAGCTTTGTTGGTCCTGAAGAAAAAGAAAATGACCGCTCCAAACAAAAAAATGATCAACAAGAGGGCTAGGGGATAATACTTTAATTTGTTCAATACTTCTGAATTTCCGTAGTAGAGCGTCTCCAAAAGTTCACCGTCTTGAATGATTTCAATGGGCTCATTTTCACTACGGAACTGTTTTATTTTTTTTTGGATATAGCTGCTATCGGCAATCTTGTCTTCAGGAATGTTATGGGTTTTGTAAGACCCCTCTTCATTTACCAAGATCATAGGGGTGGAGGTATTGTTGCCCATCACCTTCAGCGTCAGGTTTCCCAGTTCTTGATCCACGGAAGATTGAATGAGCTCCGATTGAGCCGTGGCCCAAATCTCCATTTTTAATCGTTCTTCCTCCTTGAACTTCTTAAAAAAGCTATTGGTGTTCCACAAAATCAAGCTAACAATAATAAAAGCCGAAATCAGCAAGGTAATATTGGAAGCTTTCCGTCTAGGGCTAAAGTTCATTTTTCTGGTAGAATTGTGATTAAAGATAGCGGAAAATGAAAAATATGTTGATACTTCGTGATAAACTTGGGTTTCCATTGGGCATCATTTTATGTACATTTGAAATTCATTGAAAATTAGCATACATGGAAGTTCAGGGAAGAATAAAAATGATAGATGAAACCAAAACGTATGGGAACAATGGTTTCCGCAAGCGAGAAGTGGTCGTTACCACGGAAGAACAATATCCACAGCATATTTTGGTGGAGTTTGTACAGGATAAATGCGATTTGCTGAACAACTACAGTGTGGGACAAATGGTGAAAATCAGCATCAACTTGAGAGGAAGGGAGTGGGTGAATCCGCAAGGAGAGACCAAATATTTCAATTCCATTCAAGGGTGGCGCATTGAAAGCCTCCAGCCTGAAGCCGGCTCTGACGATATGCCTCCGGTTCCACCAATGGAAGCCTTTGAACCTGCTGATGACCTCAATGAGGAAGATCACGACGACCTTCCATTCTAATCCATAGCATTGGACCTTACCAAGGTCATAGAACGTATTTTTAGGAGGTATTTACCCTCCCCATTTACCATTGCGGTATTGCTCACCGTTCTTACCATAATTTTGGCCTTGATTTTTACGGAAAATACTTCCGATGAAAATCATTTTGTTGCTATTCTTTCCCATTGGGAGGATGGTATTTGGAACAACGGACTTTTGGTATTTGCCTACCAAATGATGCTCATTTTGGTGTTGGGCCATGTGTTGGTACTGAGCAAACCCATGGAACGGTTGATTTTGAAAATCACCGGTTTGGTAAAAAACACCTCCAGTGCCACAGTATTGGTGGTAGTGCCCACACTGTTGGTTTCCTTCTTCAATTGGGGGCTTGGACTCATTTTTGGTGCGATTTTGGCCCGAAAAGTTGGCGAATATGCCCAAACCAACAACATTTCAATCAATTATCCACTAATCGGTGCCTGTGGCTACTCCGGGTTAATGGTCTGGCATGGCGGAATCAGTGGTTCTGCTCCCATAAAAGTTGCTGAGTCGGGGCATTTAAAAGGGTTGCTGGAAACTAATGCCAGTAATGAGGTGTTGGCTCGATTACCTGACAGCATTTCCACAGCACTTACCGTTTTCAGCTATTGGAATCTGATCCTTTTTGTATTGGTGGCCCTTTCCATTACCGTTTTGGCGTATTACCTGAGCAAAAGGACCAACACCACAGCCACTGATTTAAAAGGGTATCAGTTCAAAACTAGTGAACGGAAACAACTCGAGGGGGCAGAGCGATTGGATTATTCCACATGGGTCTCAACCGCATTTGGAATTTTAATTTTGCTTGCCTTTTTGATTCAGTACTTGCCAGCACTCAGAACTTTGAACATCACTCCGAATATGCTCAATTTTTTTATGTTGGGCTTGGCTATTATCCTGCATGGTAGTTTTAAAAGTTTTTTGACCGCAGTGGAGCAGGCCATTGGTGATACGGCTGGAATTTTGATTCAGTTTCCACTGTATTTTGGCATCATGGGCATCATGTCAGGTAGCGGAATGATTCAGAGCATTTCAGATTTTTTTGTGTCCATCAGTACAGCAACCACATTGCCGATCTTCACTTTTATGAGTGCTGGTCTTGTTAATATTTTTGTGCCCAGTGGGGGTGGCCAATGGGCCGTTCAAGGACCATTGGTTTTGCAATCTGCCCTACAGCTTGGGGTTCCACTGCCCAAAGCTGTCATGGCCCTGGCCTACGGAGATCAAGTAACGAATATGTTACAGCCCTTTTGGGCCTTACCTTTGTTGGGAATTACAAAGTTACAGGCGAGGGAGATTCTTCCTTACACCCTGATGTTTATGGTTGTGGGCAGTATCATATATATAGTTGGTCTGCTTATTTTTTAGCCCCAAAGCGTTTCGTATTTTAGTAAAAATTGCATTTTGGAAAATAACAGGAATAACTTCCCGCTACACTTTTTAGGGGATCGATTGGAGTTTCCTCCCGTTGAAACGGCTAATGGAGATGGATTGTTGGCCGTTGGGGGTGATTTGTCGCCTGAAAGACTGTTGTTGGCCTATAAAAGTGGCATTTTTCCTTGGTTTAATGATGACACCTTGATTTTGTGGTGGAGCCCAGACCCGCGAATGGTGCTTTTCCCGAAAAAGGTAAAAGTATCCAAAAGTATGCGTAAGGTCTTACGTGATAGTAAGTTCAAGCTGACCCAAAATACTTGTTTTGATGAAGTTATGGAACAGTGTGCTTTGGTGGCACGTAAAGGACAAGACGGTACGTGGATCACTTCAAAAATGAAAGCGGCCTATGCCGAACTTCACAAAAAAGGTTTTGCCCGTTCCTATGAAGTATGGGAAGATGAAAAATTAGTCGGAGGGTTGTATGGTGTGGATTTGGGGCATGTGTTTTGTGGTGAAAGTATGTTCAGTTTGCAGCCCAATGCTTCCAAATTTGCTTTTATAAAAATGGCGAAAGAATTGGACACAAAAGGATATCGACTTATTGATTGTCAGGTCCATACCGAGCATTTGGAAAGCTTGGGCGCGGAATTGATTCCCCGGAAAAAATTTATGGAATTGTTGTAGGTTTGAGGTCACAATAATTTGTGGACATCTACCAAATTTCCTTTGGCGTTAAACAACGCCCCATACGATTGTCGCTTCCCCTCTTTTTTTGCTGAAAAAATGATTTTATAGTTGATATGGGGCAACATCAAGTTTTGGAAAGCTTCATGTACCGTTCTTTCTGGGTCTCCTCCTGAGGGGTGCAGTTGCTGTATTTTTTTGATGCGCAACTTGGGATAATTTGAACTGAAATAGGCGGTAATGGCGTCCCAACTATCCTCAGGAACATCAAATTCCTTGATATCAAACGCTACGTCTTTCAAACTCCCATTTCCATCAAAATTTACATTATAATGCAGTCGACCTTTTTTGAACTTGGCATTAAAACCTTTCTTGCTATTGTCCTCCCTTTGGTAAAAGCGCACCCGCTTCGCATCTTCCAAATGATCTTCAATCAGGGCAAGTGCTTCTTCAGGAAACGCCACCTTTTTAATTTTATACTCTTTCCCATACTTGTTTTGGCCTAAAACCACTTGGAAAACAGACAAGAGGGAAATAAACAAAAGACTAGACCTCATCATACCTAAAACAATGAATTTCGTGATCATTTACCATGCCTGTGGCCTGCATGTGGGCATAGATGACCGTGCTGCCCACAAATTTGAACCCTCGTTTTTTTAGATCTTTGCTAATGGCATCCGATATTTCACTGGTGGCCGGAGCGTGCTTGTAGTTTTCCCAAGCATTTTTAACAGGGCTACCATCTACAAAATCCCAGATGTACTTGCTGAAACTTCCAAATTCCTCTTGGATTTCCATAAAAGCCTTGGCATTGGACACTGTGGCGTTTACTTTTAATTTGTTCCGAATGATACCTGGGTTTTGTAGCAGCTCTTCAATTTTATCCTGATTGTATTCTGCAATCTTCTTGTAATCGAAACGGTCAAACGCCTCCCTGAAGTTTTCCCGTTTTCGGAGAATAGTGATCCAACTGAGTCCCGCTTGAAACGTCTCCAGTATCAAAAACTCAAAAAGTGTATCATCATCCTTTACGGGAACACCCCATTCCAAATCGTGATAAGCTTCATAAAGCGGGTCGCCCACACACCAACCGCATCGATGTTTATCCATGGTAAAAATTTTAGCTAAAGTTAGCGGAACTTCTTAAGACCGTAAAGAACCAAGTTGAGAATCTTGTAAGGTTTTTTAGTGTAATACAACCAATGATAAAAGTCAGAAAATAGGCTGTTTTTGAAGAATAAATTTGCAGAAAGGATTTTTATGGACTTATTGGAAAAGCACGTACAGCATGATAAACCCACTTTGGTGCAGCAAGGCATCTCCATGGGAATGGATTACCAGAAATACAGGAATTTAGTGCACCATTTGGTTGAAATTGAACAAACCACTGGTCATATTCAAACCGAAGCGAACATCCATTATACCCAACTCAATGACCGCAGAATGAAACGTTGGGACAAAACCTTTGTGATTCCCGAAGAGATTCAACAGAAGGTTATCAACTTAAAATCAAGGTTGGCATTCTTGGTGATTACCGAAAGTTGGTGCGGGGATGCGGCGCATAGCTTGCCTATCATCAATAAGATTGCAGGACTCAACCCCAATATCGATTTTAAAATAGTTCTTAGAGATGAGGTCCCTGAGATTATGGATGCCTTTTTGACCAACAAAGCCCGTTCCATCCCCAAAGTGGTTCTGTGGGATAAGGAGAAAAAGACAATTTTGGGTGAATGGGGACCAAGACCGCGTGCGGCCACTAAAATGGTGGAGGCCTATAAACAGGAACATGGAAAACTTACCCCAGATTTTAAACAGGACCTTCAGGTTTGGTACAATAAGGATAAAGGAGAGGGTATTTTACAAGATATTTTGGATTTACTTCCCTTGGAATAGGTAGGTAATGGTGCCAATTTGTGTTGCTTTGGAATCGGGACTGAACCGTGCTTTAAGGGCGTAGGTAATGGCATTGTCCACCAAACAACCGTTGCTGGTTCCAGAGCTTTTATCGTTAAACGAAGCTTCCGTAACATACCCGTTGTCATCCACTTTTATATTGACGACCACTTTGCCCCCTTCAATACAGGTATAAATAGGAGGGGGAAGGTAATAGGCATTACGCTCCACTAGTGAAAACGAAATGGAGGTTCGTCTGTCCTTTAAATAATTGGTGAATTCTTCTTTTTGCGCTTCACGTTCGCCCAGTTTTTCTTTATTCTCGTCACGCTTTGCCTTAAGTTGCTTCAACTGCTCCTCAAAACCGGAATTGTCTGCATATTCACCAGTTTCGCTACTTAATGCTTTTTCTTCCAAGAGTTCCTCTAAAGTTTTCAGGGGTTCGGGATTTCCTATGGTAGGTTTGGCGGTCTCGTTAAAAGCCATATGGCTTTTAATGGGGTCGTTGTTGGCCAATTCTTCCAATCGCTCTTCCTCTTGTTCCAACAATTCCTCAATATCTTCATCGGCCAAGCTCATTTCAATAACATATTCTTCTTCCTTCATACCCCCCAAGTGAATGTTGAACAACAACAAGACCACGATGGACATGGAGAAGAATGTGATCAATAGTGATAACTGACTTCTGTTAAGATTAAGGTTCATGGTTTTACTATAACCGCTTTTTTTCAAAAATATTTTACCCCGTGATCTTATACAACCTACTGCTTCAGCACTTTTTGGACATAAAATCACAGATTTTCTTTGAAAACCTTGGGGCTTGTAGCATTATTTACGTTGAAATCCCCTATTTTGGTTCTTCTAAGGGCCGATAAATAAGCTCCAGAACCTACAGCTTTGCCAAAATCGTGCGCCAAAGAACGAATATAGGTGCCCTTGCTGCACACGACCCTAAAATCCACTTCCGGCAATGAAATTCGGGTAATTTCAAATTCCAATATCTCTATTTTTCTTGATTTTATTTGAACATCCTTGCCTTCCCGGGCAAATTCATATAACCGTTTTCCGTCTTTTTTTAAGGCCGAAAAGATGGGAGGAACCTGGTCAATTTCACCCAAAAATTGGTTCGTAGCTTTTTTAATGGATGCTTGCGTTAAATGTGCTGTGGGATAAGTTTGGTCTACTTCAGTTTCCATATCGTAAGAAGGGGTGGTTGCACCTAGTGTGAATGTGCCAATATATTCTTTGACTTGCCCCTGAAGCTCTGGAATTTTCTTGGTGAACTTGCCCGTACAGATAATCAAAAGACCCGTGGCCAAAGGGTCAAGTGTACCCGCATGGCCGATTTTTATCTTTTTAAGGTCAAATTTTTTCCGTATGGCCCACTTAAGGGCATTCACCGCTTGAAAGGAACTCCATTCCAACGGCTTGTCGATCAATAGAATTTGACCATTCAAAAAATCATCTTTGGTTTTCAAAAGCTTCGGGGTTTGCAACAAAAATACTGATCTATCCCCAAATGCTCCAAGCAAGGGCAATGAGCCCCACAATTAAACAATAAATAGCGAAATAGGTCAACTTACTTTGGCGCACCAGCTTGATCATCCAGGTACAGGCAGCAAGTCCGGCGATAAAGGCGGCAATAAACCCTGCTCCCATGGCCACGGCCTGGTCTCCATGGAAATTGATGTCACCGCTCATTAAATCTTTTGCAACCTTTCCCAAAATCAAAGGAACAACCATCAAGAAAGAGAATCGAGCTGATTTACCCTTGTCCACCCCTAAAAGAACAGCGGCGGATATAGTGGCGCCACTTCGGGAAATTCCGGGCAATATGGCCACAGCTTGAGCCATGCCGATGGCAAAAGCGCTTCGGAACGAAACCCCTTTATCCGTGGTTTTGGCCAAATCCGCCAAATACAACAAAAAAGCGGTGATGATGAGCATGATGCCCACA
Organism: Muricauda sp. MAR_2010_75; assembly: GCF_000745185.1. NCBI lineage: Bacteria > Pseudomonadati > Bacteroidota > Flavobacteriia > Flavobacteriales > Flavobacteriaceae > Allomuricauda > Allomuricauda sp. MAR_2010_75. The sequence goes on along the minus strand of NZ_JQNJ01000001.1, from coordinate 1,054,578 downwards.
ATGACAATGGCACCATCGAAAAATACTTCAATAAAATCATTCAAAAAGAGGCCTACTAAAGCAGCAGGAATCATGGAGATGATGATTTTTATGGAAAATTGGGTCTCTTCATTCCATTTGAATTGAAAAAGCCCTTTAAATATTTCTATGATGTCTTTTCGAAAAACGACAATGGTACTCAAGGCTGTGGCAAAGTGCAAGATTACGGTAAACAACAGGCTTTCCTCAGGGACAGCGTGCGCGCCCAAAATGGCTTTCCCCAACTCCAAATGTCCACTGGAGGATACAGGTAAAAACTCGGTCAATCCTTGGATAATACCAAGAATAATAGCATCAATGAGCTCCAAATCAGTCGTTCTTTTTGTTAGGGTTCAACAAAATGGCATATATCTGGATGCCCAGACCGATCAGCACCAAAGTGGGGGCCAAACGGATTCTTCTAAAGTTGTAGATGTCTGGATTGAAGACCTCGGGGTCATCACTGCCACCACCGCTCATCAAAATAAAGCCTAAAGCGATAAAAGCAATGCCGATGAAAAGGAACAGATAATTTTTCTTTTGGAAAATGAATACCTTGGTAGGTTTTTGGTCGTTCTTTTTTTTCTTGCTCATGCCGCAAATTTAATGAAAAGTTTCCCAGAAAATTTTCAAAACCAATTATATGGGAAGTATGCGCCTCAATTCTATCACCGGAGCGGTCTAATATCTATAATCTAATAGTATAGATCGTCTGTTCTTAAATTCAGAAAGCGTTGCGTAGCAAAATGCGTGCTGGCCCATGAAATGACCACACCAAGACCAAAAACACCAACAAACAAAAAGATAAGCACCATATAATCCTGAAGCAAATTCAGTTCCGGGAAATTTTTGTTGATGTAATATATAAGGATGCTCAATGAAATCAATGCCACGGCGGCCCCCACCATACCCAATTTAATATTTGTCCAAATAAAAGGGCGTCTAATAAAAGTCTTTGTGGCCCCCACCATCTGCATAGTCTTTATAATGAATCGCTTGGAATAAATGGACAGCCGGATAGAGCTGTTGATAAGCAGCACCGCAATTACGGTAAACACCGCGCTGGCCACCAAAATCCACAAACTGATTTTCCGGGCATTGTCGTTGAGCAGCGAAATCAAGGGTTTGTCATAGCTGACCTCATCCACATACGTTTTTGTGGAGATTTCCTCGGCAATCTCGGCAATTTGCTCAGGAGAGACAAAATCGGCCTTTAAATGCACATCAATAGAGTTCTTTAAAGGATTGTAGCCCAAAAATTCCACAAAATTCTCCCCAATGTCCTCGCTGTATTGCTCCGCAGCGTCTTCTTTGGAGATATAATCTGCCGACTTGGTATATTCTGCCAAGGTTAGGCTCTTCTGCAATTGATCGATCTCCACAGGTTTGGCATTGTCCTTCAAAAACACCGAAATGGTAATTTGCTCCTTAAAGTGATCGGCCAGTTTTTTGGTGTTCAACACCAAAAGACCAAGGGTTCCCAAAAGGAACAGCACCAAAGCGATGCTCAAAACCACGGAAAAATAAGAGGAAATCAGTTTTCTTCGCTGATATCTTTCAATATATTGGCTCATATAGTGGAATCAATACGTAAAAATAGAAAAGTAAATTGTATTTAGGGGATTAAACCTATTTTTGCAACTCGAAAATGAAAGCGAATAGCATGAATTACGATTTCCGTCAGATAGAAGACAAATGGCAGAAGTATTGGGCAAAAAACAAAACGTTTAAAGCGTCCAACGACTCCAACAAACCCAAATTTTATGCATTGTCCATGTTTCCTTATCCCTCTGGGGCTGGATTGCATGTGGGGCATCCACTGGGGTATATCGCTACGGACATCTATTCGCGCTACAAAAGACATAAAGGTTTCAATGTGCTGCATCCGATGGGGTATGATTCTTTTGGATTGCCTGCGGAACAGTATGCCATCCAAACTGGACAACATCCGGCCATAACGACGGAAAACAACATTAAAAGGTACCGGGAGCAGTTGGATGAACTTGGCTTTTCGTTCGATTGGGACCGTGAAGTGCGTACTTCCAACCCAGGATATTACAAATGGACACAGTGGATTTTCATCCAGCTGTTCAATTCGTGGTACAATAAAGTTTCCGATAAGGCTGAGGACATCTCAACCTTGGTTTCCCTATTCCAAAAAGAAGGAAATGCAAAAGTAGAAGCCGCATGCGATGAGGATACTCCTGTTTTTTCTGCTGAAGAATGGGTCAATTTTTCGGAAAAGGAAAAGCAAGAAATCCTCTTAAAATATAGATTGACCTATTTGGCCGATACCGAAGTCAACTGGTGCCCTGCTTTGGGAACCGTTTTGGCGAATGATGAGATTGTGAATGGCGTTTCCGAACGTGGGGGTCACCCCGTAATACGCAAAAAAATGACGCAATGGAGCATGCGAATTACGGCTTATGCCCAGCGTTTATTGGATGGATTGAACAGAATTGACTGGCCACAGCCGCTCAAGGATTCCCAAACCAACTGGATTGGACGTTCCGTAGGAGCATCGGTGACTTTTGATGTAAAAGGATTTGATGACACTATTGAAGTTTTCACCACCCGCCCAGACACCATTTTTGGGGTAAGTTTTATGACCTTGGCCCCGGAACACGATTTGGTGGCCAAAATCACAACTCAAGAACAAAAAGCGGAAGTGGACGCCTATGTGGAAGCTACTGCCAAACGTTCCGAGCGGGATCGGATGGCCGATGTGAAAACAGTTTCAGGAGTGTTTACCGGAGGATATGCGGAGCATCCCTTTACCAAAGAGCCCATTCCCATTTGGATTGGCGACTATGTGTTGGCCAGTTACGGAACCGGTGCGGTCATGGCGGTTCCTTGTGGTGACCAACGTGATCATGACTTTGCCATACACTACAAGATCCCTATTCCAAATATCTTTGAGGGGGTCGATGTTTCGAAAGAAGCATTTGCCGATAAGGAAACTACGGTAATTGCCAATTCCGATTTTCTCAACGGGCTTTCCTATAAGGATGCCATGAAGAAAATCATAGCCGAATTGGAAAAGATTGGGCATGGTGTAGGAAAAGTGAACTATCGCCTTCGGGATGCCGTATTTAGCCGTCAACGCTATTGGGGGGAGCCCTTTCCGGTGTATTATGTGGATGGGATGCCGCAGATGATTGACTTGGAACATTTGCCTTTGGAACTCCCCGAAGTGGAAAAATACCTCCCCACCGAAACAGGCGAGCCGCCTTTGGGCAATGCTACGCATTGGGCATGGGACACCGATAAAAATAAAGTCGTTTCCAACGATTTGATTGATCATAAGATCGTTTTTCCATTGGAGTTGAACACCATGCCCGGTTGGGCAGGGAGTTCCCAATACTTTAATAGGTATATGGACCCGCGTAATGACGAGGCTATTTTCTCCAAGGAAGCCATTGACTATTGGCAGGATGTGGACTTATATATAGGAGGTAGTGAGCATGCCACAGGCCACCTCTTGTATTCCCGTTTTTGGCAAAAGTTTATGTTTGATAGAGGCTATGTGCCCAAAGACGAGTATGCCCAAAAGTTGATTAACCAAGGGATGATTACCGGGGAAAGTGCATTTTTCAATATTATTGAAGGAAGATTAATAAAAGGAGAAGAAGATGTACCTGCCTATTGTCAAGTCATAATAAGTAAAGAAGTTTATGAGGGTTTGGATTTATATAACGGAACTATAGATAAGTTGCCGAAACCACTTTTTGATTTTTTAAATGAACGAATTGAGCTTCATCTAGATTTTAACAAATCTTATAGGGATTACAATAAATCATTTATAGCCTTTAAATCAACCAATATTCCCGTTGATGACATAAAAAATAATAAAGTAAGAATACTGCCATTCAAGGATGACCCTCGTCTAAAACATATTGGTAATGCACATTTTTTTGATGGAGAAAAAGTTATTCCCAACGAGGATATGACCAAAGATACTTTGGTTGATGTTTTTAGGGAAATTGAAAAAATGTCCAAATCCAAATACAATGTCGTCAACCCAGATGCCATTTGTGAGGAGTATGGCGCAGATTCCCTTCGGTTGTATGAAATGTTCCTCGGCCCGTTGGAGCAATCCAAGCCTTGGAACACGGCAGGAATTACCGGGGTACATTCCTTCTTAAAGAAATTATGGAAACTCTATTCCCCATATATGGACGGGTCGCTGAGCGGAGTCGAAGCGGAACCCACCCCAGAAAATCTAAAAACCCTCCACAAGACCATCAAAAAAGTGGAAGAGGATATTGAGAACTTCTCGTTCAATACGTCGGTTTCCACTTTTATGATCTGTGTCAATGAGTTGACCGCCCAAAAATGCACCAGCAAGGCCATTTTGGAACCACTGGCTATTTTGGTATCACCCTATGCACCACACATTGCTGAGGAACTTTGGGAACGTTTGGGTCATACCGAGTCCATCGCCGAAGCCCCATTCCCCAAGTTTGAAGAGAAATACTTGGTGGAGAGCAGCAAAGAGTATCCTATTTCCTTTAATGGAAAAATGCGCTTTAAATTGGAACTTCCGTTAGATATGGGTAAGGATGAAATTGAGGCAGCTGTCTTGGCTCACGAAAAAACCCAAGAACAACTGCAAGGGCGTGCCCCTAAAAAGGTTATTGTGGTTCCCGGCAAGATTGTGAATATCGTAGGGTAAATTTTGAATTTATAGGCTAAAGCCATTTTTCATTGACATTTGCTCATTAAACCCATTAAAATGCATGCCAAACAGCATGCATTTTTATTTTTAAAGTATTTAACCCCTAAAAAATATAGGGTATAACTAAATAAAATATTTTAAAATGACTATAACCCCTGATAAAATAGGGGTATAAATGTTAAAAAACATGTTTTTCAGCTTCACACCCCTACTTTTTGTCGATTTTGTTTCTCAGTTCAGTTTTTTTATAACACCTTTGAGAGTGTAATCATAAAACACAACAAAATGATTGTAGGGGTACCAAAAGAAATCAAGAACAATGAAAGCCGGGTTGGAATGACTCCAGCTGGGGTTTTTGAACTGGTAAAGAACAACCATAATGTCTATGTACAATCAGGTGCAGGTGAGGGCAGCGGTTTTTTCAATCATGATTATCAACGGGCCGGGGCCACAATTTTGGATACTATCGGTCAGGTGTATGCCATGAGTGATATGATCGTTAAGGTAAAAGAGCCCGTTGCACAGGAATATAATTTGATCCAAAAAGGTCAGATCGTGTTCACCTACTTTCATTTCGCTTCTAGCGAGGCATTGACCCAAGCTATGATCAAGAGCAAATCCATCTGTATTGCCTATGAAACGGTTGAGGATCCAGACGGAAGCCTCCCACTCCTAACCCCAATGTCTGAAGTAGCCGGACGAATGGCGATTCAACAAGGCGCCAAATATTTGGAAAAGCCCGTAAAAGGAAAAGGGGTGCTTTTGGGAGGTGTGCCCGGAGTGTCCCCGGGCCGTGTTTTGGTCTTGGGTGCTGGAACGGTGGGCATTCAGGCTGCAAAAATGGCAGCAGGCCTGGGAGCCCAAGTCACCATTTTGGATGTTAATATGAAACGGCTTCGGTATGTGAACGACATTATGCCGAGCCACGTAGTCACAGAATTTTCCAACGAGTTCAATATCAGAAAACATATAAAAAACCATGATCTAATAATAGGCGGCGTTCTTTTAAAAGGCGCAAAAGCACCAAACTTGATTACAAGGGACATGCTCAAGGACATGCATCCCGGTACGGTTATCGTTGATGTCGCCGTAGATCAGGGAGGGTGCGTGGAAACCACCAAACCCACAACCCATGAAGACCCCATTTATATCATAGATGATGTGGTCCATTATTGTGTAGCCAATATGCCAGGGGCAGTGCCTTATACTTCTACAGTTGCCTTGACGAATGTAACACTGCCCTATGTGCTAAAATTGGCCAATATGGGATGGCGGAGCGCATGTAATTTGGATAAATCACTGGCCAAAGGATTGAACATTGTGGAAGGTGAAGTAGTTTACAAAGAAATTATTGAAGCCTTTCATTGGGAGCCAGCATTGGCATAACATACATTTTGTCAGTAAAAAAGCCCTGCCAACATTTGGCGGGGTTTTTGCTTTAATGTGGTATATTTAATAGACCAAAAACAGAAAATGCTATGATGACATATTATATTTTGATTGGTGGAATTGCTCTGATCAGTTGGTTGGTGAGCAGCCAGTTGAAAAGCAAATTCAAGAAATATTCCAAAGTGCACCTTCGGAATGGGATGAGTGGGGCCGAAATTGCCCAAAAAATGTTGGATGACCATGGAATTAGGGATGTAAAGGTAATCTCCACGCCCGGTATGTTGACAGACCATTACAATCCAAAAAACAAAACCGTGAATTTAAGTGAGAGCGTATACAATCAGCGCAATGCAGCCGCAGCAGCCGTGGCCGCACATGAATGTGGTCACGCCGTGCAACATGCGCAGGCTTACGAATGGTTAACCATGCGTTCCAAGTTGGTGCCCGTTGTCAGTGTTACCTCGGGAATGTCCACTTGGATTGTCTTTGGAGGTATTATTTTGATGGCTGCTACGGGTGTAGCAGGAGGCATTGGGTTTTACATAGCCGTGGCCGGATTGATCATGATGGGATTGGCCACTGTGTTCAGTTTTATCACGCTTCCCGTGGAATATGATGCCAGTAGACGGGCTTTGGTGTGGTTAAAGCAAAAGAACATGGTAAGCCAAGAAGAGTATGCCGGTTCCGAGGATGCCTTAAAATGGGCGGCCAGAACCTATTTGGTAGCCGCATTGGGTGCCTTGGCTTCCTTGATTTATTGGGGCTTCCAAGTCTTTGGAGGAAGGGATTAGGAATCCATTTGCAGAATATATTTAAGCCTACTTGATTTGATTCAAGTGGGCTTTTTTTATTAAAGGATACTCTTTGTAATCCTATTTGCTATTATTTTTGTAGCTTTGCTATTAAAGACGTAGCAATATGACTGTTCCTAAACCTGGATTTCCCGTTCGCGGGTCAAAAAGTGGACAGCCCATTATGGCTTTGCTCGATCTGTTGGGCAGAAGTTGGGCGATGGGCATTGTTTGGCATTTGTATACTGGGCCGAATACGTTTCGGGGCATACAGGACTATTGTGAGTCCATTTCACCCACAACGTTGAACACTCGGTTGAAAGAACTACGGGACTGTAACCTCATTGAAAGGACATTGGAAGGCTATACGCTTACCGAATATGGCAAAGAACTGTACGAGCTTTTGGAGCCGATGGGGAGTTGGGCCCGACACCGATGGGCGCTCAGTTTTACCGAAAAAGACAACAAATCATAAGACTATGAGGTACATCAAAAAACCAACTGAGGGAGAATATCCAGCCTATTCCCATATTTATATGGACCTGTTGGAAGATGATGGTAAGGTTTTAGAACATTTACAGGAAAATTTCCTCAAAATCAAAGATTTTGTATACTCCCTTCCCAAGGAAAAGTTGGAGTATCGGTATGCAAAAAACAAATGGACCATTAAGGAAATACTGGTGCACCTAATTGATGACGAGCGCATCTTTGCTTACAGGGCACTGCGGTATGCTAGAAATGATGACACACCGGTCCATGGATTTGACCAAGATGTTTATGCGCAGTATTCAGACGCCAACGAACGGAGCTTGGACAGTATTTTTGATGAATATGAATCGGTAAGAAGGGCTACACTAACCCTTTTTACTTATTTACCGGAAGAAAGCTTTATAAGGGGTGGTAAAGGAGTGGATTTTGATGGCAGCATTATAAACCATAGAACGGTGCGGGGATTGGCGTATCACATTGCAGGTCATGAACTACGCCATTTCAATACAATTAAGGAAAAGTACGTAAACTAAAAGCGGGGCCAAAGGCCCCGCTTTTAATCGATATAATTTTTGGATTTACTTAATCCAATTGGCAACTTGGTTATCGATCATTTGCAGTCCTACACCTTCGGTGCCGGTAACAGCGATCATATCCAAAATATCACGAATAGTGTTTTCTTCTTCAACTTGTTCCAAAACAAACCAATCCAAGAATCGCTCTGTGGCGATATCGCCCAACTCACGGGCCTTTTTCACAATATTGTGAATGGACTTGGTCACTTTTACTTCGTGTTCCAAGGTGTTTTCAAACACATCCACAATGGATGAATAATCGTGGTTGATACCAGTTACCTCCGGGGAAACAGGATTACCACCCGTATCCACCAAAAATTCAAAGATCTTCATCATGTGCCCACGTTCTTCTTCAGTTTGCTTATAGAAAAATTTGGCACTGGTAAAAAAACCATTCTGCTCACACCAAGACGCCATGGCCAAATAGGTGGCAGAAGCATGGGCTTCCATTTTAATCTGTCCGTTGAGCAAATCCATGGATTCCACTTTAATGCTCATACTTTGTCTTGCTATATCTTTCATATCAATAGGTTTATATCGTAAAATCAACTTTAACAAAAATACGAAATTTAACTGCGATTCGGAAGTAACTCCTTTGTTTTAAGGCAGTTTAAGATTGAATAAAAATAAGGGGAGGAAAGTGGGGATTAAACACTTTCGGTTTCCTTTTCAACCGAAAGTCCCAAGGCTATAAAGCAGTGCTCCACAAAATGTTTCAAGTCCAAAATTTCGTAAGTGTTCAAGACAAAGAGGTGTTCTTTGTTGCAGAGCAATAAAACCTCAAATCCGTGCTTGTTCAAATCGCCGTCAAAATGGTTTTCAATAGGGATTGACATCACTTTGTACCGCAGTGCCAACAATTGGCAAAGCGACATACGGACCATTTTTTGGCCAAAATCCACATAGAAGCTACGCTCTTTTGCAGATTGGTATAAGGTGTAATATGAAGTTTGAACTATTACATTCATGGGACAAATGTAAAGTTTATTTAGATTGAATACAAATATCAGATCTGAATTTGTCGATCAATTTGCTGGTTCAGGGAAATAAAGGTTTCAGTGCGGGAAACCCCCTCAATCTGTTGTATTTTTTTGTTCAGCACTTGCATAAGATGCTCATTATCCCTGCACAACACTTTTATGAGTATGGACCAGTTTCCTGTGGTGTAATGACATTCCAAAACTTCGGGAATTTTTTCCAGTTCCTTTACAGCCCTTGGGTTGGCCATGGCCTTGTCCAAAAAAATTCCAATGTAAGCCATTGTGGTATAGCCCAATACACGTGGGTTGATGATAAACTTGGACCCCGCGAGCAAACCGGAACTTTCCAATTTGCGAAGCCGTTGATGGATGGCCGCCCCGGAAATACCTATGTTTCGGGCAATCTCCAAAATAGGTTTTCGGGCATCTTCCATCAAATACCTTAGAATCTTTTTGTCTATGCCATCAATTTTGACCGAACTGTTATGGTTTTTCACGGAAACTGTTTAGAATTGAAGCTAAATATAGAAAATCTTCATTTAGCTTGCTACAGAATCTGGATTGTAGCCTAAATAAGGTACCTCGAATTCGTTAAAAATAATGCCGTGTGTTTTTAGTTCGGTAAGTATAGGAGCGTAAACTTCTTTGTTAATTGGAATTTGCACCCCGGGCGTGGTTATTTTCCCATTCAAAATTTGAAGGGTTGCAATAGCAACAGGCAGCCCAACCGTTTTGGACATGGCGGTATAGGTTCTGTTTTCGCCAATGACCACCATATTGGCATCAATCTGTTTCTTTTCACCGTTCAGTTCATAGCCAAATTTATGGTACATGACGATCATGTCCTTTTCATCTTCCTTTAAGGTCCAGCTATCTTCCAAAATGTGCTGTAATATTTGTGCTGGAGAAGCATTTTTTAGGGGGATTTTTTTGGTAGGGTCAAAAATGTTCAGCTCCAATAGTTTTCCCCAGCGAATATCATCTTGATCAATTTTAAGATAGTGCCGCAATTTGAGTTCCACAGAATCGGTTGGGGAATAAGGCAAAAATAAATTTACAAACTCCCTGTAGGACATTCCTTCGGAATTTTCAATCGTGTAGCTATCATCCGTCATGCCCAAAATCACGAACATTTGCCATGCTTTGGAAAACCCAATCCTACGCATAGTACCCCTATAAAGGGTAAGGGCATTTTGTAGGCCATAGGCTTCTCGATAGTTCAGGGAATCCCGGTTGGCATAGACCTCAAAAGTGCCATAACCCTCAATCTCCAAAAATTCTGTCCGTCTGAACAATTTTTGGTAAGGAATGTATTTATAGGTGCCCTCCTGAATGAATTTGGCCACACCGCCTTGGCCGGCCAAAACAACATTTCTGGGGTTCCAGGTAAATTTATAGTTCCAAAGGTTGGAGTCGCTTTCGGGGGCAACCAACCCTCCCGTAAATGACTCAAAAAGTAACATTTTGCCACCCTTATCCCGAATACGGTCAATGACCTCCATGGCACTCATGTGGTCAATACCAGGGTCGAGGCCAATTTCGTTCATAAACACCAAGCCATTTTTTTTGACCTCGTCATCCAGTGCCTTCATTTCTTTGCTGACATAAGATGCGGTGACCAAATTTTTGTTGAAATGAATGCAATCTTCTGCAATTTTAATGTGCATGCTAGCTGGAAGCATGGATATGACAATGGAGGCTGAATCAATGGCTTTTCTACGGTCCGCATCGTTGAAAATATCAAGCTTCATCACACTGCAATTGGGATGTGATGAAAATTGCTCTGGGATATGCTCAGGTTGAAGATCTCCGATGACCAATTTTAGGTTTTCGGCGTCGGATTTTTTTAAAATGTAATCTAAAAGATATGAGGTTGATTTTCCAGCCCCAACGACCAAAATAGTGCGGACCATAGGTTTTGTGTAATTTTGAATAAAACGGATACTAAGGTATCAAATTGTTATATCTATAAAAAAACAAGCATTAAAAGTTATGAACAGAACAATAATTCTGACCGGGGTGGTATTTGGCTTATTGGCCATTGTTTTGGGTGCTTTTGGGGCACACGGATTGGAAAAATTGGTAAATGCTGATGCTGTCAGTACTTTTGAAACTGGGGTGCGTTACCAGATGTACCATGCACTGTTCCTGCTTTTTTTGGGAATTTGGGATGGCCTTAAAAATCGGAGCAAAAAAATGATTTTTGTGATGATAGTGATCGGTGTGATATTGTTTTCGTTCTCCATTTACCTGTTGGCCTTGAACAGTTTAACAGCTTTTGATTTTAGGATTATAGGTTTTTTAACGCCAATGGGAGGGGTTTTTTTAATTCTGGGATGGTTTCTTTTAGGATACTACATTTTGACCCAAAAAGGGTTCAATTAAGCTAGAAATAGAAGGCGGAAAGCGTATAATTTTCTAGTTTTGTGTTACAACTAAAACAAAAAAATGAAGGATTCTGACTCAATTACGAAAACGATTTCGTTAAAGCCCTACGGAATTACACATGACAATTTTCAGTATCAACTTTCGCCTGATGAACTTCATGACCTAACCTTGGAAAAAGGTATGGGAAAAGAAGCTTCCTCTGGAGCCTTGGCGGTGAACACAGGTGAGTTTACCGGAAGATCGCCCATGGATCGTTTCATTGTAAAGGATGCTGTCACCGAAGAAAAGATTTGGTGGGGAAATATCAACATCCCTTTTGAACCTGAAAAGTTTGACAAACTATACGATAAGGTCATCGACTACCTGAATTCAAAAGAGCTGTACGTTCGGGATTGCTATGCTTGTGCAGACCCAGCCTATAAATTGAACATAAGGGTGGTCAATGAGTATCCTTGGTCCAACATGTTTGCCTATAATATGTTTTTACGACCTACTGCTGAGGAGTTGGATGATTTTGAACCGGAATGGACCGTAATCAATGCTCCAGGGTTTATGGCCGATGCCGACGTTGATGGAACCCGTCAACACAATTTTGCCATCCTTAACTTCACCAGAAAGATTGCGTTGATTGGGGGTACAGGTTATACCGGAGAGATTAAAAAAGGAATTTTTTCAGCATTGAACTTTATTCTTCCCGTTTATAAAAATACGCTGCCCATGCATTGCTCGGCCAATTTGGGAGAAGAAGGTGATACTGCTATTTTCTTTGGACTTTCAGGTACCGGAAAAACCACACTTTCCACAGATCCCGATAGAAAATTGATTGGGGACGATGAGCACGGGTGGACCCCGGACAATACCGTTTTTAACTTTGAAGGGGGATGCTATGCCAAGGTCATAGACCTATCTGAAGAGAACGAACCTGAAATTTATGGAGCCATTAAAAAGGGAGCTATCTTGGAGAATGTGGTCTTGGATAAAGATGGTGTGGTCGATTTTTCCAACACCTCCATCACCCAAAACACCAGGGTAAGCTACCCTATTTATCATATTGAGAACATTCAGGAACCTTCCATCGGGAAAAATGTAAAGAATATCTTTTTTCTAACGGCGGACGCCTTTGGGGTGCTGCCCCCCATTTCCAAGCTTACCCCAGCACAGGCGGCCTATCATTTTATCTCTGGATATACGGCTAAAGTAGCTGGGACAGAAGCCGGTGTGGTTGAGCCACAACCTTCATTTTCGGCCTGTTTTGGCGCTCCTTTTATGCCGTTGCACCCTGCAAAATATGCTGAAATGCTGAGCCGAAAGATGAAAGAATCCGGTGTGGACGTTTGGCTGATCAATACGGGATGGACCGGTGGGCCTTACGGTGTGGGTACTCGTATGAAGTTAAAATACACCCGTGCTATGATCAGTGCTGCCCTTAGCGGAGAATTGGGTCTTTACAGCTATGACAAGTACCATATTCATTCCGTTTTTGGTGTGGCACAGCCCAGGGAATGTCCAGGAGTGCCAACCAGTGTGTTAAGCCCAAGGGCTACTTGGAACAATGATGAGGCCTATTATACAACGGCATTTAAATTGACCAATGCGTTTCGGGAGAATTTTAAGAAGTTCGAGGCCTACGCCAGTGAAGAAATCCGAAGGGGAGGGCCACAACGGTATGCCTTTTAAAACAAAACGCCCTCGTATGTCGAGGGCGTTGATTTTTTCCAATGAAATAAATAATTTACTTGTTCACACTGGTAATGTACTTCTGTAGGGCCATTGTCATGGATGGTGTTTCCGGTGTTGGCGCCTGAATGTCTATGCGAAGTCCGGCTTCCGTAGCTGCTTTTACGGTGCTGTTGCCAAAAACGGCAATTCTAGTGTTGTTCTGTTCAAAATCCGGGAAATTCTTCAATAGCGATTCAATTCCAGAAGGACTAAAGAAAACCAATATGTCATAATAAACGTTCCTAAGGTCCGATAGGTCACTGATGACCGTTTTGTAAAAAACACCGCGTTTCCAGTCCACGTTGATTTCATCCAAAGCTTGGGGCACGGTAGCCTTCAATGCATCGGATGAAGGTAAAAGGAATTTCTCGTCCTTGTACTTTTTGATCAAGGGAATCAACTCGTTAAAAGTCCTTTTTCCCACATAGATCTTACGTTTTCTGTACACTACATATTTTTGCAAGTAGTAGGCAACGGCCTCAGACTGGCAAAAGTACTTCATGGTGTCCGGAACCTTAAAGCGCATCTCCTCGGCAATTCTAAAAAAATGATCCACAGAATTCCTGCTGGTCAAGATAATCGCCGTAAAATTGTTCAAGTCGATTTTTTGCTGCCTTACACTTTTGGCCTCAACCCCCTCAACATGGATAAAAGGTCTAAAATCCACTTTAACCTTTTCTTTCTCAATCAATCTTGAATAGGGGGAGTTTTCGACTTTAGGTTCTGGTTGGGAAACCAAAATTGTTTTTACTTTCATAAGTTTTTAAACTTTTAGATAGCTTCCAATTATCACCAAGGGCGCAATTTCGAGTGCGCAAAGGTACAAAATAAAATACACAAAATACGGAAACATAGCTTTTTGATAGTTCTTCAACAGCTTTATCACACCTATGCCATTTACCAATAAAATTAAGATGATGGTGGCATAAATTATCATTTTTGAGTCCCTAAAAATGTAAACCAAGATCACGTTGCCAATAAAGAGAAGGATACTGCTATGGTTCAGATAAGATGTTTTGCTGAACACCAATTCCGATATCAGTCCTTGGGTATTAAAAACAAACCCTTTGATAAACTGCAAAATCAATTTTGCAATTTGGAAAAGAACCAAAAGAGCCAAAATCAAAAAAAACACATTTTGATGATTTTCGCTTGGCAACACATCAAAAGCTTTTAATGACAGAAAAATGAAAAAGGCGAGGTTTATGGCTTGGAAAACGGTGAGTAAGATGTGGAACCAATTGAACAGTTGCCCTTTTTTATTGTGCAAGAGCACATATTTATCATTAAAGGGCAATATTATAAAGTTCAAGAATTTAGTGTGATAAAAGTATTTCCCCAAGGCAAAGATTATGAGGCTTATAAACAGTACCAGAGTCATCCAGTCCAGCGAATAAGCAGCTTTTTCTATTGGGTTCATTCTGTTATCTTGATTGGTTTTCCATTGAGTCCGGGCCCTAAGCCATTTTCCGAAATTCCAATTCTAAAATACCCCGGATTTTCCATCTTTGGCAATGGTAGTTCAAAGGTATAAAAAACAGTATCCTTGGCCTTCAAAATACGGTTTTCTGGATAAATATTTTTAACCTTGAGGGATCTCATTTCCTTTACTTGTTTGTGTTCATTGGAATATGATATCATATATTTCAGGTTTTCCAATGGAATGTTGAACTCATACGGATTATATACCTTCAACGAATGTTCAATCCCCGTTTTCGGTTTCTCTACAATGCATTGCAGTTTTCGATACGATTGAAAATCGTCTATAAAATTTCCGTAAAAGACCGTACTGTCCAAGTGCATGTATTTAATGTCGCCACTTTTGGCAGCTACCGGAACATACAGTACTTTTTTGCCCCGCACACGTTCTTCGGAATCATCTATGGAATATTGATTTTTCCGATACCAAAGATTGTTCAAAGAGATTGCCGGAATACCGGAATAAAACTGATACATGGAAGCACGACGGTACGAGTTTTCAAAAACAATGGGAACTCCACCTGCTTTTTGGGTGAGATCAGCCACCCACTCCTTATTGCCATGGGTTTCGTAAACCATGGGGAATAAGGGTTTGTAAACTAACCAAATTCGCGCATATAATAGTAATACCAAGCTCACTAGACCAATACGGTATATCCATTTTCTGCTCTTGGCATTTTCCAAAATATAGTTAAAAGCAATTATGGCCAAGGGAATGGAAATGGCAATGGTCCATTGTGCTTGCACCCTTCGGTTAAAACTGGAGATAAAAAAGAAAATCAATATTCCGTAAACCAAATAAATTAAGGCTTTTGAAAATGTATCGGTTGTTTTAAATTTGAAGAAGGCACTATAAACCCAGTAAAACAAGAGGCCAATGATCACAATATTGTTCAAGAAAAAACCAAGGGTAAACTCATGAAATTTGTAAGCTTGGTTTGGGCGTTCGTACAAATGGAAGGTAATCGAAACAAAATCATTTTGGTACAGCCAAACAAAATGGGGGATATAGCAAACCAACGCCAAACCTACCGCAAGCCACGCTTTTTTGTTGGTAATGAGCTTTACATTGGATAGAAAAACAAAGAGAATCACCAAGACAGCGTGGTACTTGCTGTACATCAATGCGGCCATGGTCAGCCCCAAAAGAATGGTGGTCCCAACCGAAGGATCATTCAAAAACCGTTTGTACAGCCAAAGAAACAGTGCCGTGAAAAAGAGCAATGCCGTGTCGGGCAAGGTTAAAAAGCCATAGGCGTTCATCAAGGTAAAGGAGAACACCAATAGAAAAAAATGGACTACATAATCCTTTTTCTTGGGATTTTCCACCAGCAGCCATAGTATAATATAGGTGCCCGCAGAGAGCACACAGCTCATAAAACGCACTCCAAGTTCCCCATTAAACAAAAAACTACTGATTTTGATCAAAAAAGCCACCATGGAAGGATGGTCAAAATACCCCCAAGCCATATCTTGGGCATAGTACCAGTAGTAGGCTTCATCATAGATAAGTTCCGTAAAATAACTTTGAACAAGGTTCAGGGCAAAAATGAACGCTAGTAGAAAAAGAAAAAGTTTGGGAAACTTTTGGGTCATCAAATGGGTTTTAGTTGGCGCAAAGTTACAAATATTGCCCAAGTGCACTCGGGTGTTCCGGATAAGCTATTTAGGCTAAATAGAAAACCGTATTTTTGCCTTCTAATCCAGTACGAATGGCAGACGGCTTGGTCATTATCCCTACTTTCAATGAAATTGAGAACATTGAGGCCATAACCAAAACGGTTTTCGATCTTAAGAAAGACTTTCATGTTCTTGTGGTAGATGACAATTCTCCCGATGGTACGGCCGATGCTGTGCGGTCATTGCAAGAAGAATTTCCGGACAGGTTGTTCCTTGAAGTTCGGAAAGAAAAATCTGGTTTGGGGACCGCCTACATTCATGGGTTTAAATGGGCCTTGGAGAAGGGCTATGAGTACATTTTTGAAATGGACGCCGACTTTTCCCATCGCCCAGCGGATTTATCCCGATTACACCGGGCCTGTCTCAATGGTGCCGATGTGGCCATAGGTTCCCGATACAAAAAGGGCGTGAATGTGGTCAATTGGCCGCTATTTCGGATTTTGTTGTCTTATGGAGCATCTTTTTATGTGAAGATCATTACCGGAATGAAGGTGCACGACCCAACGGCTGGGTTTGTCTGTTACAAGCGAAAGGTCCTGGAGACCATAAAGCTGGACAATGTTCGGTTTATCGGATATGCCTTCCAGATAGAAATGAAATACAGGGCTTATCTTAAAAAATTCAAGATAGAGGAAGTATCCATCATTTTTACCGATAGGGTCAATGGAAAATCTAAAATGAACTCCGCGATCATTCGGGAAGCCATTTTTGGGGTCATTGCCATGAAGTTTAGAAGTATATTTTTCAAAAAGAGTTTTTAGAAATGTCAAGAACACTATTAAAAAATGCCAAAGTGGTCAACGAGAACAACATTGTTGAGACCGATGTGCTGTTGGATGGGGAATTTATTGCCCGAATAGATGCTGACATTTCCGATGCCAATGTCCAGATCATTGATTTAAAGGGAGACCTGCTACTTCCCGGAATCATTGATGACCAAGTACATTTTAGGGAACCTGGTCTTACCCATAAGGGAACCATTGCCACTGAAAGTAGGGCGGCCATAGCGGGTGGAATTACCACCTTTATGGAACAACCCAACACCGTTCCACAGACCACTACCATAGAAAAGTTGGAAGAGAAATTCGCCATAGCAGCAAGGGATGCCTCAGCCAATTATTCCTTTCTTTTTGGGGGCACCAACGACAATTTGGAAGAATTGAAACGTTTGGACAAAAATGCATGCTCTGGGGTGAAGTTGTTTCTGGGGTCGTCCACAGGAAATATGCTGGTGGATGATGAAGCTGTCTTGGAAAAGATTTTCAGCAATACCGAAATGGTGATTTCGGCCCATTGCGAGGACGAGGGCACCATCCGTGCCAATATGTTCAAATACCAAGAAATGTACGGGGATGATATTCCCATTGAACTTCATCCGATAATTCGGAGTGAACAGGCCTGTTATTTGTCCTCTTCCAAGGCCATTGCGCTGGCCAAAAGAACAGGGGCCAGATTACATGTGTTCCATGTGTCCACAGGAATTGAAACGGATTTGTTCACCAATGAAATTCCGTTGGAGGAAAAGAAAATTACCGCTGAGGTCTGTATTCACCATTTGTGGTTTTCGGATGAAGACTATGCCGAAAAAGGGACATTGATCAAATGGAATCCGGCGGTAAAAACCAAAACAGATCGTAAAAAGTTGTGGAAAGCGCTTTTGGACGACCGCATTGATGTGGTGGCCACCGATCATGCGCCACATACCTTGGAAGAAAAGAAAAATCCCTACACCACAGCGCCGTCTGGCGGACCATTGGTACAGCATGCGTTGTTGGCCATGCTTCAGAAGGAAAAAGAGGGTGTGATCACTTTGGAAAAGATGGTAGAGAAAATGTGCCACAATCCAGCAAAGTTGTTTGATATTGACCGAAGGGGCTATATCCGAGAGGGCTATTATGCAGACTTGGTCCAAGTGAACCGAAATTCCAAAGAAGAGGTTAAAAAAGCCAATATTTTCTATAAATGCGGATGGTCTCCTTTTGAAGGTGTTACTTTTGATTCCAAAGTAATGCGAACCTTTGTCAACGGACATTTGGCGTATGATAACGGTATTTTTTCGGAAAAGAAGAATGCAAAACGACTTACATTCAATCGTTGAACTATGAAAAAAACTGTTCTTTTCTTTTTTGGAATGTTGTTCCTTTCTTGTGGAGAAAAAGTGGTGGAAGAACCCGAAAACCTTATCCCAAAAGATAAAATGACCAATATTCTTTGTGACCTGGCCCTATTGAACTCCACCCAATCGGCATTCTCCAGTGCTTTTGATAAAACGGGAATCGACATTATGGAATTTCTTTATGAGAAGTATGATATAGACAGCACCCAGTTTGCCCAAAGTGATTTGTATTATGCCTCTATCCCCTTGGAATACCAATCCATCTATGAAGATGTGGATGCCAGGATTGAAAAAAGAAAAAATGCGATTGAGGCAACTACAAAAAGACGAAATGATAGTATTCGGGATGCGCAGTCCCATAGAAGGGATTCCATTAAAGCTTTGAGAAAAGAGAAGGATTCCGTCACTCCTTAAATTTGGCGCAGCAAAAGGCGATAGCTACATCCAAATCTTCGAATGTAAAATCAAGGGCCTTCCTCAATTTTTCACTGCTGTATATTTCTTGTTTGTAGAGTCCTTTGGCCATTGTTTTGGTCAATCTTCTTCTTTTACTACGTAGGTTGCTTCGCAACCAATCCAATCGCCAAAATAATTCCAGCATCCAGAACGGTACTTTTTTGGTTGGTGGTGCAACACCCAGTTTTGGTGCTATTTTTTGGAACAGTTCACCATACGAAAGGTTTTGATTGACCATTATAAATCGCTCTTGCACAATATTTGATTCCATTAGTTTCGTCATGGCGGTGACCACGTCAGTTATGGTCACAAAACCTGTCCCGCCTGGGATAAAGGATTTTTTGTCCTTTGCGGCATACGTAAAAAATGAACCACTTCCAGATTTCCAGAACCCGGGGCCAATGACTACTCCAGGATTAGCGATAACTACATTTAACCCCTCCTGCGAACCTCGCCAAACTTCCAGTTCCGCATCATGTTTTGTAATTCCGTATACCGAGGCATTGGAGTCGCTCCATTCATTTTCTTCGGTGACCACATCACCCTTAACACTTGGACCAATGGCCGCAATGGAACTCACATGGCATAATTTCTTTATACCCTGTTTTAAGCAGAGGTTCACCACATTAGCCGTTCCTTCCACATTGATTTTGGCCAAGGTCTTGTACATTTTTGGGTCAAAGGAAATGAGGGCAGCACAATGGTAAACGTAGTTTACATCCTTAAAGGAGGCTTCGAGCTCCCCAATGTTGGTGATATCGGCTTGAACCCAATCAATGCGTTCCATTAGGTTGGACGGGTTATCGCTGTAATACCCAAAAACCTTGGTCACTTTTTCAATGGAGACTATATCTCTATAGGTTGCCCGTACTGTTTCGCCATTTTTTACCAAATGGAACAGTAGGTGCGAACCAATCAATCCAGTGCCTCCAGTGACCAATATCATGCGATAAAAGTACCTATTTGTAACGGATTTATTCAGGGAAGTGCCAACTTCATTTTATATTTGCAGCTATTCTAAAAGACAACCATGACAAAGAATTTTGTTCAAGAACTGCAATGGAGGGGAATGGTGCATGATGTAATGCCCGGGGCGGAAGAACATCTTATGGAAGGGATGCGGGCCGCTTATGTGGGGATTGACCCAACGGCAGATTCGCTACATATTGGGCACTTGGTAAGTGTAATGATGTTGAAACACTTTCAATTGGCCGGACATAAGCCATTTGCTTTAGTGGGGGGTGCCACGGGAATGATCGGAGATCCCTCCGGAAAATCTGCCGAGCGCAATCTTTTGGATGAAAAGACCCTTCGTCATAACCAAGAGGCCATTAAAAGTCAGTTGAGCCGTTTTTTGGATTTTGAAAGTAGCGCAGATAATGCAGCGGTTTTGGTGAACAACTACGATTGGATGAAGAATTTTACCTTCTTGGAATTCATTCGGGATGTGGGGAAACACATCACCGTAAACTATATGATGGCCAAGGATTCTGTAAAAAAACGACTGTCTTCCGATGCAAAGGAAGGGATGTCCTTTACCGAATTCACCTATCAATTGGTACAGGGTTATGATTTTCTGTACCTCTATCAAAACCACGATTGTACCTTGCAAATGGGGGGTAGTGATCAATGGGGGAATATTACCACAGGCACCGAACTTATCCGTAGGATAGGCGGGGGAAAGGGCTTTGCATTGACCTGCCCATTGATCACCAAGGCCGATGGTACCAAATTCGGCAAGACCGAAGGCGGAAACGTATGGTTGGATGCGGAACGTACCTCGCCGTATAAATTTTACCAGTATTGGTTGAATACTTCGGATGAGGATGCCGAAAAATACATTAAGATTTTTACTTTTCTTGATAAAGAAGAAATTGAAAGTTTGGCGGTTGAACATAAAGAAGCTCCACATTTACGGACACTTCAGAAGAAATTGGCCGAAGAAATCACCACTATGGTACATTCCAAGGAAGACTTGGAAAATGCCATAAAAGCCAGTGAAATCCTTTTTGGTAAATCCACTTCCGCCGATTTAAAACAATTGAACGAAAAGACGTTTTTGGATGTGTTTGAGGGAGTGCCACAAGCCCAGATTTCTAAAAATGAGCTGACTCCAGGATTGGATATGATCGGTGCTTTGGCGGCCAAAACCAATTTTTTGGGATCCAATGGTGAGGCCCGTAGGGAATTAAAGCAGAATTCGATTTCGGTGAACAAGGAAAAAGTAAAAGAGGATTACCTGATCACCGAAGCTGATTTGATCAACAACAAGTTTGTGTTGCTGCAACGGGGCAAGAAGAACTATTTTGTTTTGGTTGTGGAATAGCACTAAATAGCCATCAAATTACAGCCTCTTATATCCGAGTTGTCAAATCGGCCTAAAACTTCAAATGAACCATTGGAATGGGTTTTCCCCAAATCTTGTGTGGCAATAAAGGAACAAGAATACACATTGGCCAGATCAATGATATTGATCCCACCGGTTCTGCCATGGGATTGTAGGGACAAAGGGTCTTCAGTATCACGGGTGATTATCTTCAGCCAAGGTGGAGTCCTAAAAATTCCATCTCCTTGGGAATAGGCTTGGGACAACAATTCGGTCATCCCATATTCCGAATGTATTTTGGGCACGTTGAACGCTTTTTTCAGAATACGGTGCAATTCTTTTCTGATGAGCTCTTTTCGTCGGCCTTTCATCCCCCCAGTTTCCATGATGATGGTGTTTTTTAGTGACATGGGTGCTTGTTCAGCCAAATCCAACAAGGCAAAAGAAACTCCGATCAATAGTGTTTTGGTTTGTTTTTTTTCCAAAGCAATGAGCTTTTGGTGCAATTCCTTCAAATTGTAGAGATAGAAACCACTATCTGGGTGGTTGGAACGGGAAACCAGTTCGTTCACCATATAGACCAAAGAGGAACCTTTGCGTTCCAAATAGGAGGGCAGTAGGGCCAGGATACAATAGTCCTTAATAGGACCATAAAACTTGGCAAAGCCCTTTAGAAAGCTTTGCTCATATATTTCGAGGTCGGGAACAAAATGTTTGCTTACTGATGCTTGGGTAGTACCACTGCTCTCAAAAATGGCTTGGGGCTGTTCTTGGGTGGAGGTTATCTGTTGTGTTTTAAAAAATTCAATGGGGAGGAATGGAATTTCCGTAGTGTTGGCCACATTTGATGGTGATTTTTTCAGGTACTCGCAATAGGCTTTGTAGACGGGATTGTTTTTGTATTGGAACTGGAACACTTGCAGGGCAACCCCTTCAAATTCCTTGAGATTTGAAATGGAAAAAATCCGTTGAATATCCATGCTGTCCATTGGGGTATAAAAGTACCCAAAAAAAAAGTCCTTCTGCAGAAGGACTTTCTAAAACATCATGGTTATTATTTGACGACCAGTTTTCGGGTCATGGTCTTTTTTTGTTCGGTGACCTGAAGCACATAAACTCCAGGGACCAATCTGGATATATCCAAAGTATTGGTTGAAATCCTATCGGTTAGGACCACTTCTCCAAACACATCGTAGACTTTGATTTCCTTATTGCCATTGGTTTCGGTGGTAATATAGATTTCCTCACCATAGGCAGGATTGGGGTACATTTTAAAACCCTTCAGCTCTTGCACGGGTTCAGTGTTTACACTGACCAACTCTTGACCGTAGGAAATAAGAGGTAAAGCCATAATAAGAACAAAGTAGATTTTCTTCATATACGCTGATTTGGGATCATGTGCAATGTAAAAGTAGCTAAACCTGTGGTCTAGGGCTATAAAATGTTGTGAAACAGAAAAATATGTAGGTAAAAGTGGAAAAAGTGTGGTTTAGGGCTGGGGAAGAAAGGTTTAATAGGGTAAACTACTTGACAATAAGCTTTCTAGTGGCCATTTTATTACCTTCCATGACCCTAAGAATGTAGACTCCTTTGCTGAGTCGGGAAAGGTTGAGTTCCTTGCCCAAAATTGTGGTTTGAAGGACTTGGGTGCCCAAAACATCAAAAATCAGGATTTGTTTGGGGGCATTTTCGGAGGTCTCGATGAACACCTTGCCCTGGGTCACGGGGTTTGGATAGAGCTTAAACCCGTCAATATCCGAACTTGAGGTACTTTCTTGCGAAAAACCAAGGGCACAGACAAAAAAGAAAATGACGAGGTAAAGGTGCTTCATAAAATATTGATTATAAACGCTATGCCACAAAGATATAAAAATATGAAAGTGATGGCGTGCCGTTTGACGAAAAGGCCTTTTAATTTGACGAATAACAAAAAAAGCCCCCAATAATTTGGAGGCTTTTAATTTATGTTGGTTAACTATTTCTTAATTGGTTGCCCAATCAAATAGAGTAATATCAACCGTAGCAGCACCCTCATAGGTTAAAAGAGGATCCGCATCAGCACCGTTTACCTGAGCGTTAGCAGGATCTCCGGCATTTGGGAAATCAACAGAAGTGTCGTATCCACTCAAGGAAAGCCCAGTGATAGTTGCACCGGATTGGTTCTTGAACTGAAGTGCGGTTCCACCCACAGTTGAAGCAGCGGTAAGGTTCTCTATAGTAGGGTTGTTGTTCTGTCCATCTCCCTCCACTACGGTAGAGAATGCTGCGGTGTGCACAACATAGGCATTGGTCAATGTACCGTTCCATCCCTCTGTCCAGTCGATGGCATCGTCCTCGTTGTTCTCCAAGTAGAAATTGGAAGCAGATACTGTACCACCAAAGAACTCGACACCGTCATCGGTACCGTTCAAGATGGCCACATTGCTGATGCTGGTCTCAGAACCAACAGCGTACAATGTAAGACCATTATACTGGGACTCAGAGTCAATCTGGGCACCAGCATAGTTGATGATCAAATAATCGATACTACCAGAATCATCGGCATCGTCGGTTCCACCGTAGATGATACCACCCACTTCAGCGGTAGCATCCACACCCTCTGTTGTTGTTGCGTTACCAGCGATTACCAATCCACCCCAATCACCTGGAGTTTCATTGGAAGAGGTCATTACAACAGGGTTACCGGCAGTACCTTGGATATCGATCATACCACCTTTTTGTACCACGATATAAGTGCTTGTCTCATCACCTTCCTCAACATCGGCAACTATTTTGGTGCCAGCAGGAATGGTCAAAGTAACCCCATCTTCAACACTAAGAGACTGTTGTAAGAAATAGGTAATGCTTGGATTCAAAGCTAAATCAGACATTACAGAACCAGTAAGTGTAGCAGATTGAGCCTCAGCATTTCCAGTTGCCCAAGTGAAATCATTTACATCAACTGTTGCAGGGCCTTCATAGGTTAATAGAGGATCTGCATCTGCACCGTTTACCTGAGCGTTAGCAGGATCTCCGGCATTTGGGAAATCCACAGAAGTGTCGTATCCGCTCAAGGAAAGGCCAGTAATAGTTGCACCGGATTGGTTCTTGAACTGAAGTGCAGTTCCGCCCACGGTAGAAATTGCGGTAAGGTTCGCTATGGTAGGGTTGTTGTTCGCCCCATCACCTTCAACAACTGTTGAGAAGGCAGCGGTATGGACCACATAGGCGTTGGTCAATGTACCGTTCCATCCCTCAGTCCAGTCGATAGCATCGTCCTCGTTGTTCTCCAAGTAGAAATTGGAAGCAGAGACTGTACCACCAAAGAACTCGACACCGTCGTCGGTACCGTTCAAGATGGCCACATTGCTGATGCTGGTCTCAGAACCAACAGCGTATAGGGTAAGACCGTTGTATTGTGATTCAGAATCTATCTGGGCACCGGCATAGTTAAGAATCAAGTACTCGATACTACCGGAATTGTCCATGTCATCGGTTCCACCATAGATGATACCACCCACTTCAGCGGTAGCATCAACACCCTCTGTTGTTGTTGCGTTACCAGCAATCACCAATCCACCCCAATCACCGGGCTCTTCGTTGACGGAGGTCATTACCACAGGATTACCGGCAGTACCTTGGATATCGATCATACCACCTTTTTGCACCACAATATAGGTATTGGTCTCATCACCTTCCTCAACATCGGCAACAATTCTAGTACCGGCGGGAATGGTCAATGTTGCACCAGATTCTACACTAAACGATCCTTGTAAGAAATAGTCAATGGCTGGATCCAATTCCAAGTCTGAAGCTATGCTACCGGTAAGGATGTTGCTTTCAACTGATAAAGCAGAACCTACCCAATCGAACATGGATACATCAACCGTTGCAGGACCTACATAAGAAAGTGATGGATTTGCATCTGCACCGTTTACTTGGGCATTTGCAGGATCTCCGGCATTTGGGAAATCAACAGAAGTGTCGTATCCGCTCAAGGAAAGCCCAGTGATAGTTGCACCGGATTGGTTCTTGAACTGAAGTGCGGTTCCACCCACAGTTGAAGCAGCGGTAAGGTTTACAATGGAAGGGTTATTATTGGCACCATCGCCTTCAACCACAGTTGAGAAGTCTGCAGTGTGCAATACATAGGCATTGGTCAATGTACCGTTCCATCCTTCAGTCCAGTCGATAGCATCGTCCTCGTTGTTCTCCAAGTAGAAGTTAGAAGCAGAGACTGTACCTCCAAAGAACTCGACACCATCATCGGTACCGTTCAAGATGGCCACATTGCTGATGCTGGTCTCAGAACCAACAGCGTATAGGGTAAGACCGTTGTATTGTGATTCAGAATCTATCTGGGCACCGGCATAGTTGATGATCAAATAATCGATACTACCAGAATCATCGGCATCGTCGGTTCCACCGTAGATGATACCACCTACCTCAGCCGTAGCATCCACACCTTCTGTGGTTGTTGCTTCACCAGCTATCACCAATCCACCCCAGTCACCGGGCTCTTCATTGGCAGAGGTAAGAACTACTGGATTACCTTCTTCACCTTGAATATCGATTTCAGCACCTTGCTGGATTACGATATAGGTGTTGGTCTCGTCACCAGTTTCCACTTCAGCAGTAATAGTAGTACCAGCAGGAATGGTCAATTTAGCACCCGCCTCAACGCTAAAGGTGTTTTTAAGGATATAGGTTTCTGCTGGATCCAAAGTCAAGTCTTCAGTTTGTGATCCAGTCAACTCAATGGCAGGAGTAGGACATGCGTTACAAGATGAACCACCACAATCCACGCCAGTTTCATCACCGTTTTGAATGTTATCATCACAGGTAGCTACTGGAGTGTCATCTGGAACATCTGGTCCGCCATCATCGCTGCTACAGCCAACCAGCACAAGGGCGGAAGCCATCATCGATAATAGTGAAAATTTAAAGATTTTCGTTTTCATAATTAAGGATTTAAAATTAATTTTTGATTATTAGTGTTTGACATAAGTAATTAAAAGCGGTAGGTAAGTCCCAAACGGAATAGTCTACCTATTTTATAGTTTCGAACCACTTCGGTCTCGATCTGTCTTTTGGGTGCATCAGGGCCTAGGCGTTCCTCACGGTCATCTGAGAAGGCCTCTAGCTCATTTCTGCTATCCAGAGTAAGAACATCAATGGTTTGTTTTATGTTTGGATTAAACAGGTTCTGGCCTGTAAGGGAAATTTCAAAATGCTCCCCTACTTCCTTGCTAACCCGTGAATTCAGGACAACAAAACCTTTCTCCAAAATGGCATCGTTATATCTAACATCCCAATCTTGCTGGCTGCGGGCAAAACCAAGAGCAAAAATTTTATCAGAAGCGTAACTGGCAGAAAGGTTGGCAATGAATTTATTGGGTCCTGAAGTTTCAAAATTCAAGCTTGAATTGGTAATCCAGTCGGAAGCGCCTTGTAATGGCGCTTTTCTATTGGTGCCATATCTAAACGTTTCAGCGATGGTCACACCATCATCCGCCAACGTTTCAAATAGTTCCTGTTCATGCCACATTCTGCTGGCATTCAAAACCAAACTTAGGGTAGGTCCAACTGGATTTCCGTCCTCGTCATTTGTTTTGGGTTGAATCAAATCTATTTTGGATTCAAACTCGATACCATATATAGTCGCTTCATCTCCAGTGTTCCTGAAGGTAAAAAGCGCACCATCTGACCCACGGTTACGAACCTTATTGATAGGATCTTCTATAGATTTATAGAAGAGGGATGTTGAAATTAACTGGCCCCTTGTTGGAAAGAATTCCCATTTTAAGTCAAAATTGTTTGAGAAGGAAGCTTCCAAGGCATTTTCACCGACAGTACCAAAAACTTGCTGTCCTGTTGGAGAGATATAACGAAAGGGAGCAATTTCCTTAAACTCTGGGAGTGTAATACTTCGGCTGGCAGCAAATCGTACGGCATGCTCATCATTAATGGAATATTTAATGTTTAAGCTAGGGTATACATTGGAATACTCCCTTGAAACATTTCCCACGTCACCGCCAGGAGCATTATTCACATCATAATCCACTACTATTTCATCTTTTTGAAATCGTAGTCCAGCATTGAAATTCCATTTTCCAAAGCCAGCGTTGAAAAGAGCAAAGCCAGCAGCTGAAGTGTATTCACCTGTGTACTCATCCTTGACCTCCCCATCCTCATTGGATTGAAAGGATAATATTTCCAAAATATTGTTTTGAAAATTAGAGGAAGTAAAAATTTGATCCAATTCGTCCAATGAGTCGGAACTGGGTCTATTATCATCTACGTTT
This sequence comes from Muricauda sp. MAR_2010_75, assembly GCF_000745185.1. Classification (NCBI taxonomy): domain Bacteria; kingdom Pseudomonadati; phylum Bacteroidota; class Flavobacteriia; order Flavobacteriales; family Flavobacteriaceae; genus Allomuricauda; species Allomuricauda sp. MAR_2010_75. The sequence goes on along the minus strand of NZ_JQNJ01000001.1, from coordinate 1,027,210 downwards.
GAAACCCCATAAAATGTAGATTCAAAGTCACGGGTTTTCCTTCTATAATTTACACCAAGGTCAATGTAGAAGTTTCTATTATCATCGTCTATAATTTTAAATCTATCTTTTATAAGACCATTGTATTCCTCGTCATCGATTAGCTGAGAAAGTTTTCTTGATTCAAAGCCACTATTTTCATATAGGATTACTTCTCCCGTTTCTGGGGTAAAGTTTACAACGTTTCTTATTCGGTTAGGCTCGTCCGCCGCCAATTTGTTGTAGCTTACTGCCCAGTCCAAAACATTGTTTTCACCAAGCTTGTGATTACCAATTAGTTGAGTAACAAACAGGCGGGTCTGTTTGGTATTCTGATCTCTTACGAAATCTGAAAAATTACCTAAGGTCTCCTCTTGTAGATTACCCAACCCGTTTCTACCAGCTTCCGCAACAATATCTTTGAGGGTGTTGACAAAAAGAGTTACTGACTTTACGATGTTCTTATTGTCTTGGTAGGTCAAATCCAACATTGCGTTATTGACATATTCTGTTTCCCATTGATTAAAATCGGTGACGGAATCGGTAACATTAACTTGGTCATAGACTTTGAAAACACCAGGAGAATAGTATCTATGTGATTTGGAGTTGGATGCGGTGGCAAAAATCTTGAATTTGTTATTAAAAAATGATTTACCACCGCTAATATTGAATCTTAAATCCATTGGGGAGTCTATAGTTCCAGCATCCCAAGATTGATCAGTAACTTGATCCAATATATCAATGTCGGTATCATAAAACCCCAAAGAGGTGTCTTCATAGTTAGCAGATACTTTAAAGCCATCTCCATCAGAGCCATCTCCTACAGCATTGGTATTAGCTCCAACAGCTACACCAACCTCCAACTCTCCGGTTCCCGTGAGTTCGCGTGAGGCAATGTTTATATTGCCTGAAGCTTGATCTGCTGATGTGGCAGCGGAGTATGTTTTACTGATACTCACATTCTGGATGACGCGGGTGGGAAAAAGCCCTAAATCAATGTTCTTTTTTTCAATATCATCAGAAGGAATTGGCAAACCATTGAAAGTTGTGGTCAGGTACCTGTCCCCCAGTCCTCGAACAAAAACATCTCCAGAAGCTTCACTTTCGGTGACACCAGAGATTTTTGTAGCCGCAGATTTTACATCAGAAATACCAAGGTTGCCAAGCTCAATGGCCCCAATACTTTCTTTGATTTCAATAGCTCTCTTTTGATCCAGTAATAAGGCAGTTTCAGAATCCTTTCGTGCTACTGTTACTACAACAACTTCTTCTAGCGCAAAACCAGATGAAGCGCTCATGGGCACGTTTACACTGGTTACCTTTCCGGCTTCTACAGCCACATTGGGTATTTCAACAGTTTCATAGCCCAAATAGCTAAATACAACGGTGTAGGTACCTGGTTCCAAACCAGAGATTTCATATAACCCGTCAAAGTCCGAAGTTGTTCCGGTTGTTGTTCCTTTTATAAGGACATTTGCAAAAGCTAAAGGCTCGTCATTTAGCTCTCTGTCAGTCAGTTTACCTACGATGCTTCCCGTGGTATCCTGTGCTACCGCTTGCATTGTTGTTGCAAGGGTCATAATCAGTAAAAAATATTTCATTATCAGGTAAGTATTTGGCGCAAAGAACGCCACGGCCTGTAAAAGCGATGTTAGCTGTGTGTTAAGTGTTTATTTGGGAACCGTTACAATAATGTTATGAGATTAAATGAATGTTAAGCATTTATCCCGTTATAGTATTATCTTTACATTTGGGCGTTTAACTTAGAAATACCATCCCATGAAAACCAAGGATATTAAGATTTTACTTGTTGATGATGAACCTGATATTCTGGAGATTGTAAGCTATAATCTATCTGCAGAAGGGTATGAGGTCTTTACCGCCAAAAATGGTGCAGAAGGTGTAGCCAAAGCCAAGAAAAAAAGTCCACATTTGATCATCCTTGATGTTATGATGCCCGAGATGGATGGTATTGAAGCCTGTGAACAGATTAGAAATACGCCTGGACTTGAAAACACAATCATTACCTTTTTAACCGCACGTGGAGAGGATTATTCGCAAGTGGCCGGGTTTGATGCCGGCGCCGATGACTATATCACCAAGCCCATTAAACCAAAAGTTTTGGTCAGTAAAGTGAAAGCTTTGTTGAGACGATTGAAGGAGGAAAAGAAGGAAGTTGAAGATATCGTTAAAGTGGGTAACATAGTCATCAATAGGGAAGAATACAAAATCATCAATGATGGAGAAGAAATTGTGCTCCCTAGAAAAGAATTTGAACTTCTATCCTTACTTACCTCAAAACCCAGCAAAGTGTTCAAAAGAGAGGTGATTCTGGACAAGGTTTGGGGGAATGAAGTAGTGGTCGGTGGCCGTACTATCGATGTTCATATCAGAAAACTACGTGAAAAAATAGGAGACCATCACTTTAAAACCGTTAAGGGCGTAGGCTATAAGTTTGTTCTGTAATGGCCATTAAACTAAGGAAATCCTACAAATTTGCCTTAAGGTCATCCCTTCTTCTCACGGTATTTTTAACCGGATTGTTTGCTGCATTTCTTTTGAACAAGGATCAAATGGATTGGCCTTATACCATCCTTTTTGCGCTGACATGTTTTGCCATTTGCTTTATCATTCTCCAGATTCGGGTGGAGCGCTTCATTTACCGACGTATCAAAAAAATATATGACGATGTCTCCCTATTGGAGTCTTCAACCTTTTCTTCCAAACCGGTAACAACGGATATGAAGACCCTTACCGAAGAGATTGAAAAATTTGCCGAGGGCAAGAAAATCGAAATCGATACCCTAAAAATTCGGGAGGAATACCGAAAAGACTTTCTAGGCAATGTGTCCCACGAACTCAAAACCCCACTTTTCACGGTTCAAGGCTATATTTTAACATTGTTGGATGGCGCCATGAAAGACAAAAAACTTAGGAAAAAGTATTTGGAGCGGGCCAGTAAAGGGGTAGAACGGTTGATCTACATCGTAAAAGACTTGGATTTGATTACCAAATTGGAAGTGGGTGGCCTAAAACTGGAGCGTGAGGATTTTGATATCATTGAGCTGATAAAAAACGTGTTCGACCTCTTGGAGATGAAGGCAGCCGAAAAAGATATCACCCTTACTTTTGATATGGAATACACGCAACCCATTTACGTGAATGCAGATCGTGAAAAAATACAGCAAGTAATCAGTAACCTACTTGTAAACTCCATTAAGTATGGACACGCCAACGGAACCACAGAAGTAAGCGTGGAAAATCTGATTAAAAATAAGGTGATTGTTCGGGTGACGGATAATGGGGAGGGCATCCCAAAACAGCACATTCCTCGACTCTTTGAGCGTTTTTATCGCGTGGATCAAAGTGGGAGTCGCAATGAAGGCGGTTCAGGTCTGGGACTGGCCATCGTTAAACATATTATTGAAGTGCATGGCGAAAAAATCTATGTGGAAAGTGAGGAAGATGTAGGCTCCGAGTTTTCATTTACTTTGGAAAAGGCGGTAAATAAATCGGCGAAGTCAATTTCCGAATCAAACTGAGCCAAACCTTCAAAATTATCCATACGGGATAGCTCGCCTAAAGTGAAATCATCCTGTCCACAGTAAGGGACCAAATTTTGTTTTTCCATCCGTTTGGCCAAATATTCCTGTTCATACTGTCCGGGAGTCGGAATAAAAAAGGCCTTTTTTTCCAACTTTGCCAAATCCATCACCGTGGTATAGCCGGAACGACACAATACTTTGGTACTTTGGTTCAATGCAGTTTGCAATTCACCGGATTGCATAAAATTGATGTGAAATAGGGATCCCTTTTCCGTTTTTATGTCCTTTTTTGTCTGTGAAGCCTCGATTTTACCCCCCACAAAAAGAATATTGCCCTCAAATTCCCGAAGTTCTTTCAAAAGTTTTTCTTCCAAAAAAGTGCGCTGTGGTTCGGGCCCAGAAAGCAAGACCATAAGATCATAGATTACAGGAACATCCATTTTTTCAAACCGACTCAAAGGCCCCAAATATTTGATGTTGAGTTTGGATTTCTTCAAGTGCCCTAATTTTCCCGTTAAATTGGGTTTGCCTTCAACATCGGGAACCCAACAGGCATTGAATTTTTTGATGATCTTTTGGTGCGCTTGTGAACTCATCCACGTAGTGTTCCCCGAAAGCACATTGAGCTGGTGGGTGATAAAAACACAAGGTACTTTCTTGGAATACACCCCCAGCCTATTGTCCGAAATGATTCCGTCCAATTGATGCTCTTTGACCAATTTTTTAACCGCTTTTTTCTCTTTGGCCATTGCTTTGAGCACCTTGGGTGAATCCCATATCATTTTGATCTTAAAGTTTTTCCCCTTCTCGGCATAGGTAATCTTGTATGAAGGCAACTCAAAAGAGGGTAACTCCGGAAATTCTTTTTGCAAAAGAGTCAAAGCAACCCCATCCGAAGCAATAAAAGGTTGGTGGCCGTGTTCCAAAAGGGCATTGATAATGGGAATACAGCGTGTGGCGTGTCCCAGCCCCCAGTTAAGTGGCGCTACCAGAATGCGTTTCGAATTTTGCATAACGACAAAAAAACAAAATCAAATTTGCTTGTAGATTTCCTTAGTTTTGCCAAAACATTAAATTTTTGCTCAAAAACGCAGACAGTGGGAAGCAAGAACAAGCTGAAACGGTTTAAAGAGAACGAAACCTTTGCCAATGTGGTACAGCCCACGCGGAAGGAAGTTTTGGAAGGATTCAAGTTAAAGAATAACTGGGCGTCTTTTTTTAAGAACAACAACCCCATTGTCTTGGAATTGGGGTGCGGCAAGGGCGAATATACGATTGGCTTGGCCCAAAGAAATCCTGACAAAAATTATATCGGGGTCGATATTAAAGGCGCACGTTTTTGGCGAGGAGCCAAATCGGCATTGGAGCAAAAGCTGGAAAATGTGGCATTCCTTCGGACCCAAATAGAATTGATAGATCATTTATTTGGAGAAAATGAGGTCGATGAAATCTGGATCACCTTTCCAGACCCGCAGATCAAGTACAAACGCACCAAACATAGGATGACAAACCCCATATTTTTGGAGCGATACAAAAAAATACTCAAGCCTAAGGGGATTGTGAACTTAAAGACTGATAGCGAGTTCATGCATGGCTATACACTGGGGCTTTTACAGGGGCTTGGGCATGAAATTTTGTATGCCAATCACGATGTATACAAGAATGAAGGAAGCCCTTCCGAAGTTTTGGAGATCCAGACTTTCTATGAAAATCAGTATCTTGAGGCTGGAAAACCAATCACCTTCATCCAGTTTAGGATCAACTAGCCAATGACCCACATTCTCATACTCTTCTTCGCCACATTTTCGGCGGCCTTTATGGCTACCGTGCCGCCAGGTCTGCTTAACATGAATGCGGCCAAAACAAGTGTGGAAAAAGGAAAGATGAACGGTATCATCTTCAGTTTGGGAGTGTCCTCCATGATTATGGTACAGGCGTATATTGCCGTTTTTATTTCAAAATTTCTGTATAAAAACCCCGAGGTAATTGACCTTTTGTTAAAAATTGCAATAGCGGTTTTCGCCTTTTTCGCCATTTATTTTTTTATTACCGCCAAGCGGAAAAAAGCCCAAAAACTAAAAGAGGTAAAAGTCAGCAAAAAGAACAGTTTTTATAAAGGGGTACTGTTGGCGGCGTTAAATTTATTGACCATTCCCTACTACAGTGGACTAAATGCCATGTGGAACGAGGCCGGTTGGATAAAATTTGAAGCCAAGGACATTACCACTTTTGTAGTGGCCGCAGGAGCAGGAACTTTTTCCGTTCTGTATCTGTATACATTTTATTTCGATAAATTGGAGACGAAAACCAATCGATTTTCAAAGAATTCCAACTACATTTTGAGTGCATTGATGCTTGTACTCTTGGTAATTACCCTTATCCGAATCTTTTACCGATAACATGGAAGAGCAAAATTTCTTTGATAAAGTTTATGAGGTAGCAAAACTGATCCCGTATGGCAGGGTTACCTCCTACGGAGCCATTGCCAAACATTTGGGTGCTGCCCGAAGTGCTCGAATGGTCGGCTGGGCCATGAATAATTCCTTGGCCAAGGATGTGCCGGCTCATCGCGTGGTAAACCGAGTTGGGATTCTTACCGGAAAGCATCATTTTAGTGGGACTAACCTTATGCAACAGCTACTCGAAAATGAGGGTATAAAAGTCAAAGACAACCAAATCGTAGATTTTCAAAAGCATTTTTGGGACCCTGCAAAAGAGCTTTAAAATCCTGGAGGGTGCATTTCATCAAATACGGTTTTCTCCTGAAAGGCTTTGGCCAATAACAAAATACTGGCTTCATCATACAATTTGCCTACAAAAGTCATGCTGGTGGGGTGATTTTCTTTGTCCAATCCGGTAGGGATGGCAATGACCGGATGCCCCGTTAAATTAGTGGCCAGCAATTGGTCGTTGCCAAACGTAGGGGAAATGAGCACATCGTAGTCCTTCATCAAATCCTGCATCTTTTGGATTAACACCTGCCGCTGGCGATTGGCCTGGAGGTATTCCACCGCTGGGATGAATCGGCTTTGCCTTAGGGAATTGGCTCGGGAACTAAAATCCTGTTCAACCATTAAGTCCACTTCTCCAGATCGTACCAATTCATCAAAAAAGGCTCCTGCTTCAGCCCTTAAAATAATATCAAACCCTCTGTACGGAATCTCCTCCGGCATTTCCACAGCGGTAGGATGTACGCCCATTTCTTCCAATGTTTTTAGAGCAGCGCGAAGATTATCGCCACTTTCCGTAGTGTCCTTTTCTATATCTTTTTTGAGGTAGGCAACCTTAAGATTGGCAATATCCTTTTCCCAATCCACACCAAAGGGTAAGTCCACGGTGGTCAGGTCATTTTTGTCTTTTCCTTGGATGACACTGAAGACAATGGCACAATCCTCGGCATTTCTTCCCATGGGTCCTACCTTGTCCATGGACCAGCTCAAACTCATAACACCATGTCGACTTACCCGTCCATAAGTAGGACGTAGTCCTGTTATTCCATTTCGGGTGCTGGGAGAAGTGATGGAGCCCAATGTCTCGGTTCCCAATGCAAAAGGCACCAATCCAGCTGAAGTGGCCGAACCCGACCCTGCTGATGATCCACTGGCTCCCTGCGTAGTATCCCAAGGATTTTTGGTCTTTCCCCCAAACCATACATCGCCCCGCGCCAATGCCCCTGAAACCAATTTAGCCACCAAAACAGCCCCTGCTTCTTCCAATTTTTGCACCACCGTTGCGGTTTCATTCAAAACTTGATTTTTATACGGTCCCGCACCCCAAGTGGTGGTATATCCGGGAACGGACATCAAATCCTTTGTGCCATAGGGGATGCCATGTAAAATACCGCGGTAGTGGCCGTTTTGTATCTCATCATCGGCATGTTTGGCCTGGGCCAACGCCAAACTATCCGTAATGCTGATGCTGCACTGCAACATGGGCTGATATTTTTTTAATCGATCCAAAAAGAATTGGGTTAACTCGGTAGCGGTGATTTTTTGATTTTTGATCAATGAGGCCAACTGCGGGATGGTATAGAATGCCAGTGCATCATAAGGTTCTGGGACTTCCACATTTTCTGGAATCTCCCAAGTTTGATTTTCCAACTGTTCGGGCATCTCAAACCCAAAGGGTACCGGGTCAAAGCGAACCGCTGGAAAAATATCGTTGGCCAACGGGTATTTTCGGAGGGAGTCGAACCCTTCGCGGTTTCTTTGTAAATACGGATACAGGGTATCCCTGCCCTGTTTTGCAAAATGGACACCAATCAGGCGCTCCGATTTTTTGACATCCCTTTTGGTGAATTCCTGTTTAGAAGCACAAGAAAACAGGATTATCAAGCTAAAAAAGCAAACAAATTGAGAGGTTTTGGGTTTGAACTGCATTTTGGTCAGTCATTGGTGGGTTGAAACACCTAAGCTACATTTTTTTCAAAAAAAAGTGGGGTGACGGCTCTTTTTTATGTTAATATAGCATCATTATTTTCAGATTGGGACAAGGGAAAGCACTCAAAAGCAGTTAAAAATCGAATGAATTTTCATAATATAGATGTAAGTTGTTCTACTATATTGAAATTCAATCAACCAACTTCTTAATCTAAGCGCAACACCGTATCTTTGTAATTTAGAATCAATACAAACGACTGCATATAAAATTAGGATTACATGAAGCTGAAAAAGGCAGATATTCTTAAGGCATTGGAAAAAATTTCTGCGCCGGGAGATGGACAGAACATTGTGGAAAGCGGAGCCATTACCAACATACAGGTATTTGGAGATCAAGTGGAAGTGGATGTTACCATAAAAAACCCAAGTCTTCAAGCCAAAAAGAAGACAGAGGTGGAAATCTTAAAGTGTATCCACAGGGAAGTCTATGAAAAAGCAAAGATCAAGGTCAACCTAAAGGTTGATGCTCCAGAAAAACCCAAGGTCAACCAGATTAAAGGAAACCCAATTCCCGGAATTCAAAATATCATCGCCGTAGCCTCCGGCAAAGGAGGCGTGGGTAAATCTACGGTTACCGCAAATTTGGCGGTCACCTTGGCCAAAATGGGATTTAAAGTCGGACTTTTGGACACGGATATCTACGGACCTTCCATGCCCATTATGTTTGATGTTGCTTCGGAAAAACCATTGTCCATCAACGTGGATGGCAAGGCCAAGATGAAGCCCATTGAAAACTATGGGGTGAAACTGTTGTCCATTGGATTTTTCACCCAGCCCAACCAAGCCGTAATTTGGCGTGGCCCCATGGCTGCTAAGGCACTCAATCAAATGATTTTTGATGCCCATTGGGGTGAATTGGACTTTTTATTGTTGGATTTGCCTCCGGGAACTGGGGATATTCATTTAAGTATCATGCAATCCCTACCTGTAACGGGAGCGGTGGTAGTGAGTACCCCCCAGGAAATAGCATTGGCCGATGCCCGAAAAGGGGTTGCCATGTTCCAGCAAGAAGCCATAAATGTACCAGTGCTCGGCATTGTGGAAAACATGGCCTATTTTACACCAAAAGAGCTGCCTAACAACAAATACCATATCTTTGGGGAAAATGGTGCCAAAAACTTGGCTGAAGACTTGGATGTGCCCTTTTTAGGAGAAATTCCATTGGTGCAGAGTATACGGGAAGCAGGCGATGTAGGTAGACCTGCTGCATTGCAGACCGCCACCCCAACAGAGGAGGCATTTGAGGAATTGACAAAAAATGTGGTCAGTGAGTTGGTAAAACGAAACACCGATTTGCCCCCCACTGAAGCAATAAAGATTACAACAATGGCTGGTTGTGCCGCCGTTAAAAAGAAATGAGCATGACATCAGAGGAAATAAAAACAAATGTTGAGAAGGCTTTGGAGGAAATACGACCTTTTCTTCAAAGCGATGGAGGAGACATCACATTGATTTCAATAGACAACGATAATTCGGTAAAAGTCAAATTGGAAGGCAACTGTATTGGATGCAGTGTCAACCAAATGACCCTAAAGAGCGGTGTGGAAATGACCATTAAAAAATACGCCCCGCAGATCGAGGAAGTCATTAATGTGAGCTAACTGATGAAAATCAGAAATCTTTCCGTGAGCATGCAGTAAGTTGCACACCCAAAACCTTTGTTACATGATCAAGACCGACATACTCATTATTGGAGCGGGACCTACGGGTCTCTTTGCTGTTTTTGAAGCAGGCCTGTTGCAACTTAAATGCCATTTAATAGACGCTTTGCCCCAGCCCGGAGGACAATGTGCCGAAATATATCCCAAAAAACCCATTTACGATATTCCCGGATATCCAGAAGTTTTGGCTGGTGAATTGGTGGACAAACTTATGGAACAGATCAAGCCGTTTCAACCCGGATTTACCTTGGGCGAACGAGCCGAGACCATCGAAAAATTGGAGGATGGGTCCTTTGTGGTCACCACCAATAAAGGCACAAAACATCAAGCACCTGTAATTGCCATTGCGGGAGGATTGGGAAGTTTTGAACCTAGGAAACCGTTGTTGGACAACCTTTCAGATTATGAGGATAATGGGGTTGCCTATATGATCAAAGAGCCGGAAATCTATCGCGGCAAAAAAGTATTGATCGCAGGAGGTGGAGATTCCGCTTTGGACTGGTCCATTTTCTTGGCCGATGTGGCCGATGAGGTCACCTTGGTGCACCGACGCAATGAGTTTCGGGGAGCTTTGGATTCGGTTGAGAAAGTGCAGCAGCTCAAAAATGAGGGTAAAATCAATTTGATCACCCCCGCCGAGGTGGTTGGGCTTCAAGGGGAAGGAAAGTTGGAAAAAGTCACAGTGCAGCATACAGACACTTCGAAAGAAACCGATGTAATGGTGGATAATTTTATTCCACTTTTTGGACTTTCCCCAAAATTGGGTCCCATTGCCGATTGGGGTTTGGAAATTGAAAAAAATGCCATTAAAGTGGACAATTCCTTGGACTATCAGACCAATATTCCCGGAATTTATGCCATTGGTGACGTCAATACCTATCCAGGAAAGTTAAAGTTGATTCTCTGCGGCTTCCATGAAGCCACTTTGATGTGCCAAAGTGCCTATCAGCGTATCCATCCTGATAAAAAATATGTGATGAAATATACCACGGTAGGTGGTGTCACAGGATTTGATGGCAGTAAGAAAGAGGCTCCCAAGGCCGTAGTCAAAGCAATAGATTAATAAGTGGTTAGTAATTAGTACACAGGAGTTGGGTATGGCGGTTCAGAGGTTCGAAGATTTGATTGTCTGGCAAAAAGCTCAAGAACTTGCTATTATTATTTATAATGATTTCCATGGATGTAAAGATTTTGGTTTCAGGGATCAAATAAGAAGAGCTTCTGTTTCAGTATCCAATAATATCGCCGAAGGCTTTGAAAGAAGTTCCAATGCTGACTTTTCCAAGTTTTTATTCTACGCTTTTGGTTCCAATAGTGAAGTAAGATCTATGATTTATCTTTCTGTTAAATTAAATTTGTTGGCAAAAGGAAGAGCAGACGAAATAATTCAGGTTACCAATGAAGTCTCGAAATTACTGTATGGATTGATAAAATCTATGAAGACTAATTCCTAACCCCTAATTCCTATACCCTACGAAATAGAATGAGTGATATCAAACTAAAGATTACTGACCGAGAAGGTGTTTCCCACGAAGTGGATGCCCCAACCGATATGAACATGAACCTGATGGAGGTGGTACGCTCCTACGAATTGGCTCCTGAGGGGACCATTGGAATCTGTGGAGGCATGGCCATGTGCGCCTCATGCCAGTGCTACATACAATCCGATCATCAACTTCCGGAAAAATCGGATGATGAAGAAGCCATGTTGGCCGAAGCTTTTTTTGTGAAGGACAATAGCCGATTGGGCTGCCAACTCCATATTACCGAAGATTTGGATGGGCTGGAAGTGGAACTGGCACCGGAAGAAGCTTAAATTCTTGCTTGGTAGGTAAATAAATTGAAATACCTTCCTTCGGAAGCTATCAGTGTTTCGTGTGTTCCCTGTTCCAGGATATGGCCGTTTTCAATCACCAATATTTGGTCAGCTTTGCGAATGGTGCTCAATCGGTGTGCTATTACAAAAGTTGTTCTTCCCTTGGTCAATTCGCCTAAACTTTTTTGAATAAGCGCTTCGGATTCGGTGTCCAAACTTGAAGTGGCCTCGTCCAAAATCAGGATTTTAGGGTTGGCCAAGATAGCTCTGGCAATGGCAATCCGTTGACGTTGACCTCCCGAAAGTTTTACGCCCCGCTCTCCGATAAGGGTGTCCAGACCTTTGTCAAATCGGTCCGTGAATTCATCAACATAGGCCGCTTTCACCGCCTCCAGTAATTTTTCTTCGCTGGCATTGGGTCTAGGGAAAAGTATATTTTCGCGAATCGTACCCTCAAACAAAAAATCATCTTGCAGCACCACACCCAAATGTTGTCTAAAACTGTTCAGGTTCACTTTGGATAAATCGTGTCCATCGATGGTGATGGTTCCTGAATCGGGGTTTAAAAAACTGGCAGCCAAACCCGCAATGGTGGATTTTCCCGATCCAGAACTTCCTACCAGGGCGATGACCTGCCCAGGGTCCACATCAAAACTGATGTTGTGCAATACTTCCTTATCCTCTTCATAGGAAAAGGAAACATCGGTAAAGGACATACGCCCAACTACCCTCTCCAATAAAATGGTACGGTTTTCCTCATCTGACTCCTCGTCCAAATTCATTAATTCTTCGGTGCGGTCCAAACCTGCCAAAGCTTCGGTCAATTGACTCCCTACACTGCTCATTTGCACAATAGGGGCAATCATGAGTCCCAACAATACCGTAAACTCCACAAACTCTCCAATAGTTAAGGTGTCCTGAATTATCTTATAACCTCCAAACCCCATGACACTGGTGGTTGCAACCCCTAGTAAAAAGGTGGAAGAACTTGTCATAAATGCGGTGGTGGTCAAACTCTTTTTTACATTTTCATACAAGCGTTCCACACCAACCTCAAAAACTTCCTCTTCCTGTTTTTCCGCATTAAAACCTTTGATGACACGTATGCCGCCCAAAGTTTCGGTCAACCTACCTTTTACTTCGGCATTAATTTTCCCTCTATTTCTGAAAATGGGTCGAATTATTTTAAAGGCTTTGAGTGCGATTATGGCAAATATCGTTAAGGGAATAAAGGTAAAAAGGGTCATAAAAACACTGATTTCCATGAGTAAGGTCAAGGAAACTACGGCCGTAATGATACCGCCAACCAATTGAACCAAACCTGTGCCAATTAAGTTTCGGACGCCCTCAACATCGGACATAATTCGGGATACCAAAGCGCCTGACTTTGCATTGTCAAAAAATCGAACGGGAAGGGCCAGCACTTTTTTCTGCACTTGTGCCCTAAGCTCAGAAATTAAATACTGGGCCTGTACACTTAAAATCTTGGTCAATAAAAAGGAGGTGACCGCCTGCACAAAAATGGCCAACATGACCCCTGCAACCAAATATTTAAGCATGTTGACATCTTTCTTTACAATAACGTCATCAATAAGGTATTTGGAAGCAATAGGTGCAACAAAACTGGCCGCTTTGCTGATAGCAATCAAAAAAAGACCAATAAAAACGAGCTTGCGTTTTGGCCAAATTATGGTTTTAAAAGCGGTTAAGATGCTTACTTTTTTTTCGGGCATAACAATTTTGAGAAAGAGGTTGCAAGTTACGGCTAATTAAAAAGATGCCGAAGGGGTCGGTTTTTAAGTTTGGAAAGATTACAAATGGTATATTTAACTGCTTGAATAACAAAAAGATTATGCTAAAAGCAGAATGGTTCAGTTTTCTATTTTTGGTTTTCGCTTTGTGTGCTGCACAGGAAGAATACCCAAAACTGACCGAGATTGTCACCGACAACGCCCAGATTTTTACCCAACCGCAGCTTGAAGGTTTACGGGCAAAGCTCACCCAATTTGAAACGGAGACCACCAACCAATTGGTCATTCTTACCATAAACGAATTGGGTTCTGAAACTATTGAGCAGTATGCCCACGGTGCGTTCAACCAAAATAAATTGGGACAAGACGAAAAGGATAATGGTATTTTGATTCTTTTCTCCAAACTTGACAGGGAAGTGCGAATTGAGGTGGGCTATGGATTGGAACCCTATATCACCGATGCGGTTGCTTCGCGCATCATCAGAAATACCATGATTCCCAAATTTAAGGAGGAGGATTATTTTGGAGGACTGGACTTGGCCACAGACCAAATCATTACATTTCTTAATGATCCAGAGGCCCTTGAGGAATTTAGACAAGAGATAGAAAGCGAAGGTGAATTTCCATGGTGGGCTATACTGCTCATGACACTTTTCCTATCCGTGTTCATAGCGGCTGGAGGTTTCGTTTTTTATAAGGGGTATTCCAATCTCGTGGAGATGTTCAGGGGAATATTTATTGGAAAACTCGGGCTTGTTCCAGGAATATTCATGTTTATCCCTACCATTATGATAGTTGCTTTTGGATTGGTTTTTATGCTTATGCCACTGTTTTTTCTTGTTCTGGTCTTTGGATTCGATTTTGACCCAGATAACATAAGCTTGAATACCACTTTGGTGTATCTTGTGCCTATTGGGTTCTTTGTGGTTGCCATAACCTTGGCAATCCTGAAGATTTTGATCAAGGGCAAGGAAGATTTCAAACTTTCATTAGTCAAGTCGGATAGTACCTATATGAGCAAGACCTTTTCTTCTGGAGGGAGTCATTCTTTTGGTTCCAGCTCCTCTTCTGGGGGAAGTTCCAGCAGTTTTTCAGGAGGTGGCGGAAGCTCTGGAGGCGGTGGTGCCAGCGGAAGTTGGTAATTGTTTTTCATTTGACGTATTTTCACGTTGCTAACGAAACAAAACCCCGAGATGAGAATTGCAATCCTGACCGTCCTATTCATATTTCTTTCCTGTTCCAAACAACCACAGACCCAAGTTGACAAATGGAAAGCACAAGCTGAGAATATTACCATTATTCGGGATGATTTTGGGGTGCCCCACATTTATGGCAAAACTGATGCCGATGCCGTATTCGGATTGTTGTACGCCCAATGTGAGGATGATTTTAATCGGGTGGAACAAAATTACATTTGGGCCACAGGCCGATTGGCCGAAGTTGAGGGTGAGGAAGCTATCTACAGTGACCTGCGTGCCAATCTGTTCATGACCGAAGAAGAGGCCATCGCCAAATATGAGAGCAGCCCCGAATGGCTGAAAAAGCTTTGTGATGCCTTTGCAGATGGCATCAACTATTATCTGCACACCCATCCCGAGGTAAAACCCAAACTACTCACCCATTTTGAACCTTGGATGCCCATGTATTTCAGTGAGGGATCCATTGGAGGGGACATCGAGCGCATTTCCACAGAAAAAATCAAAAGGTTTTATGAAAGTGGTATGGAACTTCCTGAAATGGAAGAACTAGAACTCCAAAAAGAAGCTGAAATGGCCGAACCCCAAGGCTCCAACGGGATTGCTATCTCGGGAAAACTGACGCAATCGGGGAATGCCATGCTCTTGATCAATCCACATACTTCATTTTATTTTCGGGGTGAGGTGCATGTGGTCAGTGAAGAAGGGTTGAATGCCTACGGCGCGGTAACTTGGGGTCAATTTTTTGTCTATCAGGGCTTCAATGAGAAAACGGGGTGGATGCACACTTCAACCTATACCGATGTGATGGATGAATTCAAGGAAACTTTGGTCAAGAATGATGGCCAACTTTTCTATCAATATGGTGAGGAATTACGTCCAGTGGATTCTTTGGAAGTCACTTTAAAGTACAAGGATGGAGACTTTTTAAAAGAAAAGACCTTTCCCGTTTATCGCACTCATCATGGACCCATCACCCATTTGGTGGATGGCCAGTGGACGGCTTCGGCCATGATGTGGGAACCGGTGAAGGCTTTGGAACAATCCTACATCCGAACCAAACAGGATGGATATGAAGGTTTCAGGGAGATGATGGACATCCGAACCAACTCCTCAAACAATACGGTTTATGCTGATGCTGAAGGTAATATTGCTTATTTCCACGGCAATTTTGTGCCAAAACGTGATACCATTTTTGATTACACCCAGCCTGTCGATGGACACAATCCCAAAACCGATTGGCAAGGATTACATACGGTCGACGAGAATATTTTGGTATTGAACCCAGAAAATGGGTGGATTCAGAACTGTAATTCTACCCCTTACACTTCGGCGTTGGAATACAGTCCAAAACGGGAAGATTATCCAAATTATATGTCGCGCGATCAAGAAAATTTTAGGGGTATACATGCCATTGAACTACTGACGGGACGTAGTGGCTATACCTTGGACAGTTTAATTGAATTGGCGCACGACCCGTATTTACCTGCTTTTGAGGCTTTGATTCCAGGCTTGGTGAAAGCTTATGATACAAATCCAATTCCAGCTTTAAAAGAACCGATTCAAGTATTGCGGGAATGGAATTTTACCACATCTAAAGCATCTGTGGCGATGACTTTGGCACATTATTATGGAACCCATTGCTACGCAAAAGCGGAAAGGACAGAGGGCATGTATCCGATGCAGTGGGTCAACTATTGGGGAAGTGATTGGCCCAATTCCAGAAAATTGGAAATGTTCGAAGAAGTTGTTCATCAATTGGAGAACGATTTTGGCACGTGGGAAATGCCTTGGGGCGAGGTCAATCGCTATCAACGTTTGAACGGGGATATTCGTCAACCTTTTGATGATGCCAAACCCAGTATCCCTATTGGTTTTGCCAGTGGTCGTTGGGGGGCTTTGGCCGCGTATGGTGCGCGATATGACAATGGTACCAAGAAAATCTACGGAACCCGTGGCAACAGCTTTGTAGCCGTGGTAGAGTTTGGAGATAAGGTAAAAGCAAAGACCATGTTAGCCGGTGGTCAGAGTGGCGACCCAGATTCTCCCCATTTTAATGATCAGGCGCAACGCTATGCGGACAAGCAATTCAAGGATGCCGCTTATTACAAGGAAGATGTGTTGAAAAGAGCTGAGCGGACGTACAAGCCGGGGGAATGATTACTCTTCTTCTTTAACAATGATGAGACTGGCTTTGGAGCCTGTGGAGAGATTCCAACGATTGTTATGGATTACTTGACCTTTTTCATCAGCTACCACAACTTGAGCCGTATTGGGACCGGATGATCCTTGGTTCAAAGCTTCAAACTCAATTCGGTTGAAGCCTTGGGTCAAATCAAGATTAACCCCTCTAAAGGAACCTGAAAGTAACAAATTGTATTCCACCACTTCGCCGTTGAGGTAGATTTTTATTCGGTCGCCATCCACATACTCATGGTCTCGGCACACAATACCCACAAATTTTGAGGTGGTTTTTAAATCACCCAAATATTGATCCCCAAAATGTTCATTGGAGCCTTTCTTCTCTTTTTCACCCACTTTAGGGTCAATTACCATATCGTGTCCCGCCTGGAGGAGCTCCCTGTCGGGTAGCATTTGAACACCGGGCTTTTCATTGTCGGAGGTTAAACTCTCATCAAGTACGGAAGGCATACGTAGGGAAGTTCCTTGGTTGCTGGCCTTGACATCCAAATTGTTGTTGTCGCCAATTTGTAGGGGACGGGTTGTAGGGATATCAGATTGTGCGTGAAGGGAAATAATTCCCACCGCAAAACCCATTAAAAACAATACAAGCTTTTTCATAGCAACTTGGTCGATAGATAATTATAAAGTTAGCAAATACCTTGCCATGAAGATGATAAAGTGGCGTTAAATCGTTAAGCTGTAACTATTTCTTTTTGCCTTGGTTTTAGTCCAAACAAAGGGTGTAAAAGCGGAATCCGAAGAATGATCAAATCATAGATGAGCCAACTAATGCCAAAAGTGCCCACGACCAAAATGATTGCTTTTGGGAAAAAACCCCAATCCAAATCCATTAGATAGTACCCAATGGTAATCGTTGTGGTTTGATGCAAAATGTAAAACGGGTAGACCGCACGGTTGGCATAGGCCAATGTCTTGCTAGGACGATTTAAATATTGGGCCGCGTAGGCAAATAGAACTAGAATCCAACTCCAAAGATTGGCTACTTTTAAAAATGCCTCTGTGAAATGTCTGGCATATCCATCCTCAAATTGCCAAGAAATGATGAGCCCCGTAAAGCATATCAATCCCATAATCAAGGCTTTTTTCTTTATTTTTTTAACACTTAGCCAAAAAGTATCGCCCAGCGAGATCAATACGAACCCGAAAAAGAAAAGCGTACTGTAGTTGATGATGGCAAACCAATCGTGGATGAGATCATGGGTAATGTCAAAAAAAGGTTCCACCAAAGCTTCCCAAAGATATAGTGGCAGAATAAACCAGTATAACCCCAACGGTTTGGCTACAAGGCGTTTTGTCCATTGCACAAACTTCCCCGGTCTTTTTCGAATTCGGATGAAAATAGGGGATAAAGCCCAAGAAAAAACGAGTAGGTAAGGCAAAAACCAAAGGTGGTGCCATGAGAAATTCCCCTCGGGATAAATACCATCTCGGGCCGCTGTTGTGAAAAATTCCCAGTATGAACCTGTGAACTGAGCATTGGCCACACGTTCAAAGTAAATCTGTGGAGGTACAATGAACAACATGCCAAAAATGAGGGGAATGCCCAAGCGTTTGAACCGCTCCCAATTAAACTGTCGAACCGTTCGCTTTCCAAATGCATAATAAGTACCCATCCCTGAAATAACAAAAAGAATGGGCAAACGCCATTGGTTTAAAAACAGCATGGGCCATTGCAACCAGTCATATATATTATTGTTTTTAATGTGCCACCCCCAGGGTACAAAGAACATACCCACATGGTAAAAAATAAGGAGTCCAAAAACGATGACCCGTAGCCAATCTAAATCGTAGCGTCTGATTTTTGCCTGCATACTAGATGAATTTTAACCAAAGTTGCGGTAACACGGCAAAATGATACAGTTTTTGGGCTCTCAAAACGTGCAGAATTACAATTTGGGAGAAATTAGGAAGCTTTTTGCTCCTTTTTTTGCTTCATAAAGCTGGAGGGAGAGCTTCCCACATGCTTTTTAAAAGCGGTATAAAATGCAGATTTGGACCGAAAACCCACAGAGTGACCGATAGCTTCAACGGTTAAGTGGGCGAATTCTTCATCCAACAACCGGGTTTTAGCAAGTAGGATTCTTTTACTGTTGATAAAGTCATTAAAGTTCATCCCGGTTTTAGAGTTGATCAATTTGGAAACGGTGTTGGCATTGGTATTGAGTTCCAGGGCCAGGTTTTTGAGGGACACATCTTGCTTGCAATAATAATCCGTATCGATCAAAAATTGTTCAACGGCTTCAAATTGAAGCGAGTTGGTGGAAAGGGTTTCGTACTTATCTGCAATCCAAGATTTTTCAAAAAAACGGGATTCGGAAAAAATAAAGAAGGAGGTGATAAAGATGATCACTGTTCCAAAAATCGCAATATAGTGATCACCACCATCATCATTATAGTTTAGGAAAATCATAAAGATAAACACAAGTAGAATCAAGAAAAATAGTACGGCACTTCTGGAGAAGGCATACTTGTCCACCTTAATGTTTTTTGCTGAAACTTCTTTTTTCCGCCAGGTTTGGGCCACCAACCTTGAGGATAAGACAAGGTAGAATGTAAAACTGAAAAGCAAAATCCACCGGAACTTATCTTTAATGATATGGTAGGAATAATTTATGGATTCAGGCACCTCCACAAAACCCAATTCGCGATGATAAGCCCCTAAATAAGCATTGAGCTTCACCTCCAGTGGACTCAAAGTATAATTAAGTTGTGACAATCCATACGCAACAGGCAGTATAAAATGATACCATTGTTTTTTTAGCGAAAAGGGCTCTCGTTTCAACAACGAATGCAAGAAAAAATATAATGTAGGCGCTATGAGCAGGACAAAAATTTCCGTGGAATCATTTAGGAACAGCACCTTTTTCATAAGTCCCGTATAACAAAGGTAAATGTCCGCAAACACCAAACATTGCACCAACAAAGCCCACCCAAACAGTCGAATTTCAGAGCCTTTTTTCGTTCTAAGAAAAATAACCAGGACCAGGAACAGCCCTTGAACAATACCAACTAACATGATGTGTGATGCCAGATTGTGCCGAATGGGAATTTGCTCCAATATGGTCTTAATGTCTTCCATGCTAAGAACTTAAATCGTATCTTGATACACCATCAAAAGTGGAAATTACCATTCTTTTTTTAATCAACTGTTGACCAAAAATGAAAAAAAGACAATTCTTGCGATATATGGGCAGCGCGGTCATGGCGGCTCCCTTTTTCCCGCTTTCAGCCAATGCAAAGGAATCCTTTGAAAACTTATCGTACCCAGATACGAATGAAGAGGCTTTTTGGGAGCGGATTAGAATGGATTACCGACTTAAGCCGGATTACATTAATTTGGAGAATGGGTATTACAATTTTGTGCCGACTCCCATTTTGAACAAATTCATGGAACATGTTCGGGAGGTGAATTATCAAGGTTCCTATTACATGAGAACCGAACAATGGGAGAACAAAAACAAAGCGGCGGTACGGGTAGCGCAATTGGTGAACTGCTCTGAAAAGGAATTGGTCATTACCCGAAACACTACCGAATCTTTGGATTTGATCATTGGGGGATATCCCTGGAAAAAAGGAGATGAAGCGGTTTTTGCCGTACAGGACTATGGGGCCATGCAGCTACATTTTGAACAAATGCAGAAACGATATGGCATAGTTTGTAAAAAAGTGTCCTTGCCCAATCATCCTAAATCCGATGAGGAAATTGTGGAATTGTACGAGTCCCAAATCACACCGAAGACCAAGTTGTTAATGGTTTGCCATATGGTCAATGTAACTGGACAGATTTTGCCCATCCGGAAGATTTGCGATATGGCCCATTCCCATGGTGTTGAGGTGATGGTGGATGGTGCCCATTGTGTGGGCCATATTAAAGTTGATTTGGCGGAGCTGAATTGCGATTATTATGGGTCAAGTCTCCATAAATGGGTGAGTACGCCGCTTGGAGTTGGAATGCTGTATGTAGCTGAAAAACATATTCCCAAAATTTGGCCCTTGTTGGCTGAACATGAAGATGACGAGACCAAAATCAGGCGTTTAAACCATACGGGAACCCATCCCGTGCATACGGACCTTACCATTTCCGATAGTTTGGATTATCTGGAACTGATTGGCATGGAGCGCAAGGAGGAACGGTTGCGGCAACTGCAGCGTTATTGGAGCGATCAATTGCGTTCTGTGGACAACGTAATGATCAATACACCCGTGGAGCCCTATAGAAGTTGTGGTATTGCCAATGTGGGTTTGAAGAACATGAAGCCCCACGACCTGGCAAAAACGCTTTTGAAGGAATTTGATATTTGGACGGTTGCCATAGATTTTGAAAATGTTCATGGATGCAGAATTACACCCAATGTGTATACCACTTTTAACGAACTGGACCGTTTTGTGGCAGCCATCAAAACCTTGGCCAAACGCACCTAAGATTCCATATAATCTGATAATTTTTCAGGCCCTTCAAGTAACACCCGAACAATTTGCAGCGTGCCATCTGCTTTGGTGGCAATGTGCCATTTGATCAATGCTATTTTGCCACCTTCAATTTCAATACCGGTTATGCTTCGGGGGTGTACACAGCTTCCATCATTGAAAAAGGGAATTTGGCCCGGTTCTGGAAATCGGGGTCTATGGGTATGCCCGGCAATGGTAATCAGCAGTTTGTTCCTTAAGATCCAACGTTTGATACGTTTTTCTATTCGGATGAGTTCCTTGTAATTTTTCGCCGGACTGGTAGGGTCGGCAATGCCCACTACTTGAAGCGGTTTCCACAACACCCGAACCAGAAAGCGGCCAATCCGCCAGCAGACATAGTTCCACCAATCGGCTTGGTGCCCATGGGTGCAGAAAAGCTCTTGCCCCGTTTTTGAATGTTTTAAAATTAGGGCTTCATGATAGGTAATACCCTCAAAAAGTTCCTTGTCCGAACCATCTATGGGCTCAAAATAGCTAGAAAGGTGTTTGTCCACGTAGCCCTTGTCCTTATACACCATATCGTGGTTGCCCCAAAGCATGTGCAACCTTTTTTCCAAATGAAACTGTCGCAACAATTGGTACACATTTTTGTGTGCTTCAAAAATTTCATCAAAACTTATGTTTTCCCAAAGCTCATCACCATCACCAAGTTCACAATATTGGAAACCTTGTCGGTAGTAATGGTTTAGGGCATGAAAATAAATGTTTCTGTTATTGGCAAAGTCATCGGCAAAACTGTTGTCCCCTCTGTGACAATCACTGAAGAAAATGAATTTGGAATCATCATCAAAAGGAATAATCTTGGCGTTCTTGTAGGCCCGATCTAACCTAAAAGTAGAGGACATGGCGTATTTTTCACTAAATATCTTTAAAAATGGCGATTAATCTATTAAGATTTCCATTATAAGACGGGCATTCTTTCTTTTTGTAACTTTACGTGCTAATCTACGACCTATATTGGTATGAAACAGAACTGTGATGCCGAAAGCCCAATGGTGCAGTTGGTAAGTTTCAACAAATTGTTGGAACACTACGACCAACAACTTAAGAGCAAGGACAAATTCTTTGCTGATTGGGCAAAGTATGTCTTGGATACACAGGCACCTTATCCTGAGCTTAGGGATGGGTTTACAGACCTTAGTTTATTGGAAAAGCACAAGGATGTCATCAGCATTATTTTAAAGGAAAGCTTTGCTCCCGCTTTGACCAATAATGAGATTAAAACTGCATCCACAGCTTTTGAAAGTGCGGTGTTCAATTCATCGGAACGCTTTCAGAAAATATTGAAGGAGGCCGGGGAGGACTTTGAACTGGAAATTCAGAACATACCCACAGAGCTCAGCTACATCATGAAATGTACTGTGATCTTGAACTTCCATTATGGGTTTAATTTAGATTTTAAGCGACCCATCTTTTACGATATTCCAGATGCCAATGGGGTAATGCGCCATTATCGCATTCTTTATAATGCGGATTTCATGGAAATCCTGCCAACGGAAAAATCCAAGAAGTTGACCCAGGAGGATGTAGATGAATTATTGGATAATTTTGAGAATTTAGAGCTTTGGAAAGAAAAAATACCGCCGAACAGTTTTATTGCCAAAGGCTTTGTTATTTCCAACATGTTCGATGTGACCACGGAACATTCCATTTCGGAGATAAAATCCACCCTAATTGGCAAAAAGAAGAGTGAGAGCGAAAACTATATGGAAAGTTTTCAGGATACCTTCCGTTCGCTCTTTAAACTCAAGAAGATCAATGTGGGCTTTGCGGGCTATGATTCCAATGCCAATAGCTTTTTCAAAATCTATGGAAGGGGTATGGAAAGTTACATCCTAAACGGAAAGGAAACAGAAGCCTGTGATGTAATGCTCTGTGACTATTCCCATGGAAAACTATTCCGGGAGAGCAAGTATTTTGCCATTTCCAATGTGGAAAAATATTATAAAAAGGAAGGGTCCCAACCGTATAAGAACCTTTACGAACAGGGGATACGGAGTGCCATATTGGCCCCTATTTCCAATAATGGGGAACTTTTGGGGGTCTTGGAGCTGGTTTCGGATACCGTTAACGAACTGAACAGCGTCAATGCCAATAAGCTGGATGATGTTATGCCGTACATTATATCATCCGTGTTGCGATCCATTGAGGAAGAAGAAAATTTAGTGGATGCCATTATCCAACATGAGTGTACCACAGTGCACCCATCGGTGTATTGGAAATTTCAGGAAGAGGCCAAACGGTTTATGGCCGATGAATTATCCGGAAATCAGCCCGTGTTCAAGGAAATTGTGTTCAAGGATGTATATCCGCTCTATGGCCAAATCGATATAAAGGATTCTTCCAAGGAACGAAACCTTTCCATCCAACGGGATTTAATGATTCAGCTCTCTGAAATCAACGATGTTCTACAAATTGCCGTTGAAAAATATGGACTGCTCATTTATGAGGAGTTGATGTTTCGGGTGAGCACCTATCTCAATGAGGTTAAAGAGACCCTGTATACCCATACAGAACAGGCCGTGTTCGATTTTGTGAAGGAAGAAATCAATCCTGTTTTCAAGCATTTGAAAAAAGAGGATAGTACCATTAAGGCACTTATTAAAGCATACGAGTCCAAAATAGATGAAACTACGGAATCCTACTATGACCACCGACGCAATTATGATGAAAGTGTGATGGAATCCAATATGCAATTGGCCGCACTTTTGGACAAGAAACAATTGGCTGCGCAAGAAATGTTCCCGCATTATTTTGAGCGCTATAAGACCGATGGTGTTGAGCACAATATGTACATTGGCAGTTCCATTGCCCGGGACAGGAAGTTCAATGAACTGTATTTGAGCAATTTGAGGTTGTGGCAGCTTCAGGTAATGTGCGACATGGAGAACAAGTATTACTCCCTTAAACCACACTTGCCTGTAAAGCTGGATGTGGCCTCGCTTATTTTGGTTTATAGCACCTCCTTGTCCATCCGTTTTCGAATGGATGAAAAACGTTTTGATGTGGATGGCACCTACAATGCGCGATATGAAGTGATTAAAAAGCGCATTGATAAATCCTATATTAAGGGCACCAACGAACGGTTGACCCAAAAGGGCAAGTTGGCCATTGTGTATTCCCAACGAAAGGATGAGCGGGAGTACATGCGTTACATTCGCTTCCTAAAAAATAAGGGGTACTTTACGGACAATATTGAAATTGTAGAGTTGGAAGGTCTGCAAGGGGTAACGGGCCTTAAGGCCATCCGTGCTGAGATTTTGTACAAAAAAGACAAAAAATCTGAAGAGACCTACACGTACGATGATTTAATGGAAGAGTTAAAAGCTTAGCCTAAAATATCAGTCTGTCAGGTCCAAAAAACCGGAAAGCAATACCAAATGAAAGAACGGAGATAATCATTCCTATCATAAAAATGTTATAGGTGAGCCTTAATATCCGGTACTTTTTGTTCAATACCAGCCCCAAATAGTATAGATCTTTGGTGAGGGAGGAATAAACGTAGTCCTTGTCCTTCACCAATTCCTTCAAGGCCCACTCATATTCATTTAGCTCCATTTGATGAAAATTGCCAAAGAATAAAAGGTTCACCCGTTTTTGTTCCACATCTTCCTTGGTGAACTTACCGGTGGTAACATTGGGTCTGGTGGCCAAAACGGATAATACCATGGAGATGACACTGAAAAGGATTAGGATCATCGTGGGATAAATCAGGTAGGTGTTGGTGGGGTTATCCAGTTTGGTGAGCAAATTGGCCAGTACCAAAGAAATGATAATGGCATTTACAGACAACAAAATGTTGGCTTTGGTATCGGCAATGTCACTCAGCTTCAAGTGGTTTTTCAGCGTCACTCTATAGAGGGTCTGTACACTTCTATCAGGGCTTTCCTCTTTGTATTTGGCCTTAAGAGCTTCCTTTTTGGCGATGTTCTTTTCCGTTTTTTTCTCTTTGAGCAACTGTTTCAAATTACGTTCTTTTCCTTTTTGCCAATTTTCATTGGCATAGTCGGTATAGAACCTATGTTCATTTCGGAACATTTGAATGTTTTTTTCCCTCCATTCTTTGCTCGAATAGTCCGCAATGCCCAGATCTTTCAGTTCTTTCTTTAAAAAGTCCGTGGTTTCCCAATAACTTTTCTTGGCAAAGTGGGACATATCTGCATCCCTAATGATTTCCTCCAATAAATTTTGTGGCTCGTGCCTTTTTTTTGTGGCCAAGATGAGATCACAGACTTCCTTGATATCCTGTGTTTTATAGCCATTATCCATAAGAAAGTCAGCAGCAACCTTACAACTAGCTTCTTCATGGTTCAGAGGGTCCTCAATATAACCCGTATCATGCAGCCAAGCGGTCAAAAGCAACTTTTCATTTTCCTCTTCCTTTAGGTCATAGAAATTGATCAATTCTTTAGTACTTTTAACTACACGCTGGGTATGTCGTAAATTGTGGTATAAAAACCTCGGGTCGAGCTTTTTATCAAAAAGTTCACAGACAAATTGTTCAGTTTTTTCAACAATATCCGACATAACTGCATGTTTGAATTATCCAAAGTACAAAATTTTGGATTCAACCTCATGTGCTTATGAAGAAACATTACCTGTTCATCCTCTTGTTGGCAATGGTATACGGTTGTGCAACCTATGAGGCAAAATATGCAGACACCTCTGGTACTCCCATCCCTTTTGATACCAAGGAAGTTGAGCATACCTTTTATCTCATCGGAGATGCGGGTTTATCGCCAGAGGGGGACCTAAATCCTACACTAAAAAAGTTTAAATCTGTTTTAGCCAAGGCCGATGAAAACAGTACCGCCCTTTTTTTGGGAGACAACATTTACCCTGCTGGTTTCCCCGATAAAGATGATGATCCCAAAGGACATGAACTTTCAAAGCACTACTTAGATGCCCAATTGAGTACAGTGGAATCCTTTAAAGGAAAAACGGTTTTTATTCCTGGCAACCATGATTGGTACAGCAATGGGCTGGAAGGATTGGAACGCGAAGAAAAATACATTCAAAAAGCACTGGACAGTAAGGATGTATTTCTTCCGGACAATGGTTGCCCTATTGAAGAAATTGAAATTGGCAATAACATTTTGGTGTTGGCCATAGATACGGAGTGGTACCTGACCGATTGGGACAAGCATCCCACCATGAACGACAAATGCGAGATCAAAGATCGGGGACGCTTTTTTGAAGAGCTGGAAAGCGAAATCAAAAAAAATCTGGACAAGACCATTATCATTGCTCTGCATCACCCTATGTTCACGTATGGCTCCCACGGAGGACAGTTTTCTTTTAAACAGCATATATATCCAAGCGGTGATGGCTTTCCACTTCCCATTTTGGGAACAGTGGCCAATATGTTGAGACGAACTTCGGGGGTTAGTATTGAGGATTTGTCCAACAAAAAGTACAACGAGCTTCGAAAGCGCATTCTGACCCTTTCACAATATTCAGATAAGGTGATTTTTGTCTCAGGGCATGAGCATACCCTTCAATATATTGTGGAATCCGGGAAACCACAGATCGTAAGTGGAGCCGGTGCCAAAACCGGTGCCACCCGACTTTTGAACGGAAGTAAATTTTCTACAGGGGAAATGGGTTTTGCAGTGCTAAAAGTGTACAAGGATGGGTCATCCAGTGTTAGTTTCCATGGAATTGAAGAAGATGGAAATAAAGCATTGTTTGCCACCGAGGTGCTGCCACCTGATAGATCAACACTAAAAACGCCGCTACCGGATGATTTTCCGCTCTATAAGGAGGCCTCTGTGTATACTGCGGAAGAAATCGATAAAAGTGGCTTCCATAAATGGTTATGGGGGGAACGCTACAGAAAATATTACGCCACAAAAGTAAAGGCGCCAACGGTCCGTTTGGATACCCTTTTCGGCGGACTTACCGTGGTGCGAAAAGGAGGAGGGAACCAATCAAACTCTTTACGATTGGCGGACAAGGAAGGAAGGGAATATGTAATGCGCGACCTTCGGAAAAGTGCTGAACGCTACCTGCAGGCCATTGCATTTCAAGATCAATATATTATTGGGCAGTTTGAAGATACCTACACAGAAGATTTACTTTTGGATCTCTACACCGGGGCCCATCCGTATGCACCGTTTACCATAGCCAAATTATCTGATGCTGTGGACATCTATCATACCAATCCTAAATTGTATTATGTTCCCAAACAATCCGTTTTAGGCGATTTCAATTCTGATTTTGGTGATGGTCTTTACATGATTGAGGAACACGTATCTGATGGGCATGATGAATTGGAAAGCTTCGGGAAAACCAAAAAAATTGAAAGCACCTATGACCTTATCAATAAACTAAGGGAAGATGAGGAATACAAAATTGACCAAAAGGAATATGTGAAGGCCCGTTTGTTCGATATGCTGCTGGGAGACTGGGACCGTCATGTAGATCAATGGCGATGGGCCGAGTTTAAAACGGAAGATGGCAACAAAATTTTTAAACCTATTCCAAGAGATAGGGATCAGGTGTTTTCTCGTTGGGGCGATGGCCTTATAATGGAATTTGGTTCAAAATCAGTTCCTGCTTTGCGCATTTTTGAAGGATTCCATGATGAAATCAGGAGTGTGAAAGGGTTTACCTCCTCACCACGGACCTTTGCATTGGATATGGCCCTGCTTTCTGAAACCGACATGCAAATGTGGGTTGATGAGGCCAAGTTCATTCAGCAGCATATTAATGAAGAGGTCATAGACGAAGCATTCATGGCCTTTCCCGAAGAAGTAAGGGATGAAACGGTTATTAATATCAAAAATACTTTATTGGCTAGAAAGGAGAATTTGGTAGAAACCGCAAGAGAGTACTTTGCCATTCTCAACAAGTACAGTGTGATCACCGGAACGGACAAGGATGATTATTTCAGCATCAATTCACTGCAGGATGGAAGTGTTGAGGTGATAGGCTACCGCATTAAAGGAGGGGAAAATGCCGATATTTTCTTTCAAAAAGTCTACCAGCCAAAGTTTACCAAGGAAATTTGGGTATATGGCTTGGACGACGACGATGTTTTTGATGTCACTGCAAAAAATTCCCGGATAAAAATCAGGATTGTGGGCGGGCAGAACAACGATGTGTACAAGATTGGAGAGCGCTCGGAAAAAGTGCACGTTTATGATTTTAAGCGCAAAAAGAACACCTATGATGAAGCCTTTGGAGGGAAAATCCACCGTTTGAACGATTACGAGACCAACACCTATGAGTTTATGAAAATCAAGGCAAGCAATAATCAATTATTGCCCAGCCTGGGGTTTAATCCGGATGATGGTTTTAGACTTGGATTTACCGACACGTATACGCTGAATGCTTTTCGGCAGAATCCTTTTACCCAGCAGCATACTTTCAACGCGGCATTTTATTTTGCCACAAATGGATTTAATTTGGGATACAGGGGAGAGTTTGCCAATGTGATAAATGAAGTAAACCTAGAGGTTCAAGCTCAGTTCACCAGCCCTAATTTTACCCTGAACTTCTTCGGGTTTGGTAATGAAACGGTCAATAATGATGATGACGAACCCCTTGGATTGGATTATAACAGGGTCAAGTTGCGAACATTTAGGGTTGCTCCCTCACTGGTTTGGCGTGGGTATTTGGAATCTAAAGTTCGGGTTGGTGTTTCTTATGAAGACATTGAGGTTGAAGCCACAGAAGATAGATTCATTAATGAATTTTATATTGGAAATGGGGAAGAACAACACCAGAGATTCTTGGGTGTAGATGCAGAATACTCCTATTCAAATACGGATAATGAAGCCTTTCCCACTTTGGGGATGAGCTTTTCTTTGCATGGTGGGTATAAGACCAATGTTCAAGAATCGGGTAGGTCTTTTGGGTATGTGGTGCCCAGTTTGTCCATAGATCATAGATTGTGCTCCAATGGCAAGTTGGTCCTTGCCACAAAAGTAAAAGGACACATAAATATTGGGGACGATTTTGAGTTTTATCAAGCTGCCAGTATAGGAGGGAATGATGGGTTGCGCGGTTTCCGGTTTCAGCGTTTTACGGGAAAGACCTCGTTTTATCATAGTACAGACCTCCGCTACAGTTTTAGGAGTCGGCAAACGGGATTGTTGCCCGTAACGCCTGGAATTTATGGAGGATTTGATTATGGCCGTGTTTGGCTACCCGGTGAGGACTCGGATAAATGGCACAATTCGTATGGTGGAGGGTTTTTTGTGAACGGGGCCGATATGCTTACCGCCAATTTTGGGTTGTTCAATAGTACCGATGGGCTTCGGTTTGCCTTTGGAATGGGCTTCGGGTTTTAGTTAATGGAAAAGGAATACAGACTGCCCCCTCCTGTTATTATATTTTTTTCGTCGGCGATCAAGAGTGTTTTTCCATCCAAAAACCCAATGGATTCTGTTTGGGTATTGCTATTAAAGTCAATGATTTGTATAGAGGCCGTTTCAAAATTGGGAAGTTCAAAGTCCCTTACCAAAAAAATCAGGCCATATCCCAACAAAGCAATGGTTTTGCCATCGGGTGAAATATCGGCTCCCGTGACCGAACAGCGATTTTGACTTTGGCATAATAGCATTGAGCCCAAGAATTCGGCCTCGTATTCGCCCTCAATATCAGGAACCCTGTAGATGAGGGTTTCTCCAGTATAAGGTCGTGTACGATTTTTGGTAAAAATGTAGAGATGTCCTTCTCTATGAAAAAAACCCTCGGTGTCAAAAAGCAAACTGTCTTTTTTGGGCGGAAATTCCTTTTGTTGGGGGTAATGGAACTCAATTTTTTCTGCATTGGGTTCTTTTTTCTCCAACTGGGAACTTGAAACACGATAAATGGTCAAGTTCTTTCTGTCGTTGTTATTATTTCCAAAATCGCCTATGTAGAGATTACCCTGTTTGTCCATGGCCAAGTCTTCCCAATCCTCATTTTTGGCATGGTCAATTTTAAGATCTTTGATGACATTGGCCTTCTTGTCGACTTTGTAAATTTTATCCTTGTTGCCACTATCCTGAATAACCCAAATGTCTCCCTGGCCAATCCCAATCCCCGATACTTCTTTGAGCTTTGATGGAAAACTCCCCAAATGTTTCAATTTCCCGTAATAGGTTTTTTGGGCACATCCTTGGGCAAAAACCAAAATCAAAATAAGGGCAAGTCGGCTCATTTGGACTCCTTTATGGGCAGATATATCTCAGCTCTCCATTTTATTTCGTTACCTTCACTTTTTGGGTCATTATAAAACACTTCTATTGGAGTTTTTTCAACGTCAATGTTATTCTTTTTGGCGTAGTCCAGTAAGGCATACCAAGCTCTGTCTGATGTAATATAATTGCCAAAATATTCCGCTTTCAAAGCTTTTTTCCTAAAAATTCTTTTATACTGAATATCTGTTCCAATGGGAAGTTTTTCCGAGCGTATTATGGGACGACCAAAATTGAAATGGATACTGTCAGTTTCTTGATCCCATTGCGTTATTTCAATCATTGGAAAACCATCAAACTCAACACCACTTTCCACAAGTGACCCAAAAAGATAACTGAAGTTTTTCATCATTTCATCGGCCTTTTGCAGTTGGGTGCACTTAATAGGGAGATAGGCAATGTACTTGGTTGGCATTTCCTCCTCCCCAATAATACGGACTTTAAATTTCTCTTTATGGTTTTTAAGGACTTCCATAAAATCCATCACAGTTTTCCTGCTGCGCTTTTCAAAATCTGTATCAAAAAATGGTACCTGTAACTTGTTCATAAGACTGTGATCCTCATCCTTGATATTCACTTTGACGCGGGATGTGGAGTCTGTAAGTGGCTCAATTGTCCACTTATAGCTATGTATGGAATCACCAAACTTTACTTTATGGATAAGGTGGTACAGGTCGTTTTCTTGATGAATTTTTTCCACGGGATCCAAATTTCTATCCCAAAGTTTAAGGCTTTGGTTGATTGCTCCAGGGAAGGTGTCTGCTTTAAAACGGACAGTATAGTCTGAAGGTTTTAAAAAAAGATACCATAAAATTACACCTACTA
The DNA here is from genome assembly GCF_000745185.1 of Muricauda sp. MAR_2010_75. Taxonomy (NCBI): domain Bacteria; kingdom Pseudomonadati; phylum Bacteroidota; class Flavobacteriia; order Flavobacteriales; family Flavobacteriaceae; genus Allomuricauda; species Allomuricauda sp. MAR_2010_75. The sequence goes on along the minus strand of NZ_JQNJ01000001.1, from coordinate 996,096 downwards.
CAAGCGTTAGGGCTGCTAAAATAATTTTTCTCATAAACAACAAGCAAAAATAGAAAATTACCCTCTAGTCATGTCAAGTTTATCTACGATGAATTTTCCAAGGTCGCGCCCTTGCTTTACACCCACCTCTATTGCAGCACGATAGTGGATGCCACCATACATTCTACTTATGGCTGCTTCATCGGCAGCTTGCTTGAATGATGTGAAGGAACGAACGGGCAAGCCATAAGGCACCTCGGTATCATCATCAAAAGAGAAGTTATCACCAAAAATATCCGTAAGGGCTGTGGATGCAGCACCGGAAACCACGCTGTGCCCACTCGTATATTCTGGAAAGGGAGGGGTTTGCAACACAGGTTCCCAACTATCATCAATGTACTCATTGATCAGGGTTTCCGGGCGAATAAGGTTACTTCTATATTTTTCATCCCAACAGCTAATAAATGCATCGGCAATGGCAATGGAGGTCTTGGTATAGGCATAAACGGTCTTGGCAAAATCGGCATTATCTTTTCTACTGGCTATTTTGGTAATTCCTATCCAATGGGCTCCCGGTGTGATTTTTTTTGTGGCGAACATTAAGTGTCCCCTAGTTACAGAAACATAGGGGTTACAGTCCCAGAATTGTGCTATGGCGATTTCCTCTGACTTATCACCTTTGCCTATCATGCTTTTTCTTACCTCATATACTTCCATCAACTCTTTGTAAAATGGTGAATCTTCTTCCATGGAGAAAGCAGGTGGAGGGATGGGTTTAAACTGTTCCGCCGAATCAATGGCAAACGGGCGTATTTTGCTCCAATGCGGTTCCAGACCGCTCATATAAGCAGGTGGAGTGGGCTGCCAACGTGAAGGATCTTCTGTGTTCACGGTAAACTTTGGCATGGTCCGTGTCTGTTTGTAATTGTCCTTGTCCATCCAAGCTCCAATAAAATCGGCCACTTCCAGGCCATAAGCTTTGGATGCATTGAAAACAGGCTCATTTTTATCGGCCCAGAGGGTATATAGGCTATCCCGAAAACTTTTGACTCGTTCTTCGGAGAAAATCAATCTTCTGCTCAAATCCATGTGGGCCACCAAGGCGGCCATTTCATAATTGATGTTATCTTCTTTGGGACTTGGAATGTTCTTTAGGTCGTGCACTTGTCCTGCCAGTGACTTATAACCGTCCTCTTTTTGGGCGATTATTTCATAAGCCGCAATGTTGGGATACGCAAAAATTCGGCTTGCAACAGGGGGAGAGAAGATATCATGAATCATGACCTCAACAACCTTGTCCACAGATTTATGATAGTCTTCGGGGGTTATGGTAATGGGTTCCTGCTTTTTTTGGCAGGAAACAAAAACCAACAGTAGTGCTACCAGTAAACTAATTCTTTCTTTCATGGCCTTTATTAATTATTGATTCTATATACTTGTGCTTTGTCGTTATTGAAAATGGCGAGTACGTACTTTTCGCCGTTTAGGGTCAATGTGTTTAAATGCCTCAAGGACTTTTTTGTAAAGTCCAGGCCCAGTTCATTGCCCAAAATTACCTCATTTTCACTTTTTAGGAGTGCCCCGGGAAAGGAATCAAGGCGGCCATGGTAGGGCTTGACCCCAAAAAAGTTGCCACCCATCAATACTTCTTGGGTCCCATCACCATCAAAATCTTCCACCAAAAATTCCATAATGGGCGAAACTTGGAGTTCACTTTTAAAAGGGACAAAAGTAAAATTGCCGTTATCATTTTTTAAATACCCAGACTCAAGCGTGTTTACCTCCAAAAGGGTCGATTTTTTCAAGATTTCTTTACCAAATAGCTCTTCCATGGTCTTACCGGCAAAAGATTTATAGGTGGTGAACTCCTTTCTCAAATAGACCAATTGCGAGGAAAGCCCATCCAAGGATTCCAATGGATAATATTCACCATTTTTTTCCAAGGCTGTTACGGTTTCGGTTTGACCGTTGGCATCAAAGTCATTGAAAAACAACTTCATGGGATACTTTTTAGAGGCCCTAAATTTTGAGTTCGTACCCCAATTACCCAAGAGGTAGTCTTTATCACCATCGCCATCAATATCAAATGAAGCTACGCTTTGCCATAGCCCCTTTACATCCAGGGATTTGGCTTCGGTAAAAGTACCGTTGTTGTATTCGAGAAATTTGGGTGACATCCATTCACCCACCAAAATCAAATCTTGGGCTCCATCCCCATTAAAATCTTCCCAAATGGCATCGGTCACCATTCCTTTGGAATAGGCTTCAAATCCTTTAAAAACAGAAAAATTCCCATTGTTGTTTTCCAAAATATAAGAAGTTGCAGGAGCTCCAAATTTGGCGGTAATGGTATGTCCTCCCACGAAAACATCCAAATCACCGTCCCCATCAAAATCATGGGGTTTGACCACTGAGGCATTTTGAAAAAACTTGGGCAATTCCATTGTTGAAAAGCTGGAATCTTTGCTGACATAATAGGTTTCCAATAATACATCGGACTCACCAAAAAAGTCACCGCCACCTGCTGTTACAAACAAATCATTTTTTTTATCGTTATTGAAGTCGGCAATGGTTGCCGAAATGTCTTCTTTGATGGAATCGGTGGCTATGGTTTCAAAACGTTGCTCCACAAAAGTTGAGTCTTGTTGTAGATAGATTTGTGAAGGAACGAATTTTGATCCTCCAACGAAAACATCTTCCTTTCCGTCGCCATTAAGGTCGCCCAGAGCGAGTGCCGGACCTCTATCCGAAACTTGGTACGGAATCAGTTTTTCGCGGTTAAAATCGGTGTAGTTGTCTTCTACATGGGTAAAATCTATGCCTAGACTATTGGGGACAGGCTCAAAGAGGCTTTGGGGTTTCTTGTGCAGTGATTTGTAGTCAAAAGGTTTTGTGTCTTTGGGTTGAATGGTCAAAGTTTGGTTTGTGACAACATCTTTTAGGGTTTGATAGGTTTTGTTTGGCCAAATGATTCTGATGGAATCCACTTTTTGAATGTTGCCGTACCCAAAATGGATTATGGGTTCTGACGATGCCTGAAATCCACGTGTGGGGAACAATTCTTTGAATTGAAGTTCTCCATTTTGATAGGAGTACACTTTTGTTCCGATACCAAACACGTTTTTTTGGGTAAACTGGAACTTTAATTTGAGATAATTTCCTTTTTTGGCGGCTTTGTTAATGTAAAGGGAAGCAGGTTGGTTGATGTTATTTGTTACCAGATCAAGGTCGCCGTCATTGTCAAAATCCCCCATAGCCGTAGCTCCTGAAATTAAAGTGTCTTTGGTAATCCAGTCCCCAGACCTGTCCTTGAACTTCAAATCCTTGCTTCCTTGGAATACGTAGTTGTGTACATTTCCTGACGGCATTAGATTCAATGCTTTTTGATCTACAAGTTTGGTGTTGTCTATTTTTTTCTGGATTTCGTCACTGGAAACAAATTTCACAAAATCAAGGTCGTTGGGCCGTTTTGGAATCCCATTTGAAATAAAGAGATCCTGTGTGCCGTCCAGGTCATAGTCCCCGAACAACGCACTCCAGCTCCAATCGGTTGCAGCAATACCGCTCATCAGGGCAGTTTCTATATAATTTCCATCGGGCTGGTTTACAAAAAGCATATTTCGGGTAAACTGGTAGTGGTACCCAAAACGATCAACCCGTAGCTTTTGTGTTTGAATGTTGTCATCGCCTTCAGAAGATTTTAAGGTTACCTCGTCCTCGGGCAACATGTCCAACGAAATAATATCGGGACGCCCGTCATTGTTAATATCGGTGACATCATTTCCCATGGAAAACCGGCTAGTGTGGCCAAAATATTTTTTGAGACTTTCCGTAAAAGTGCCATCACCGTTGTTTAAGTAATAGTAATCGTCCTCATGGAAATCGTTCCCCACATAAATATCCGGGTACCCATCCTGATTGAAGTCGGCTATGGCCAAACCAAGGCCGTACCCATTGATGCCGCCATAAATGCCGGCTTCTTCGCTCACATCCACAAACCGACCGTCATCATTGCGAAGCAATTTGTCTCCTGTTTCGTATCGGCGCTCAAACCGCAGGTCGAACCTGCCAAATGAATTTTGGGTGTGCACGGCATGGTTTAGAAGATACAAATCCAAGTCTCCATCAAGATCATAGTCAAAAAATGCGGCGTTGGAACTGTAGGAATCGAAATCGAGGCCGTATTCTGCTGCACTTTCCGCAAAGGTGTTGTCGCCGTTGTTTATGTAGAGTTCATTGAATCCGTTAAACCCATTGATGCCCACAACGGCACAGACATAAATGTCCAAAAGACCGTCTCCATTCACATCAGCCATGGTTGTTCCGGTGTTCCAGCTGCTATTTCCCTCAATTCCAGCTGAACTGGAAATATCTTCAAAACTTAGATTGCCTTTGTTGAGGTATAACTTGTTTTTCACCTGGTTTCCGGTGAAGAAAATATCTGGGAGCCCATCGTTGTTAATGTCCCCAATGGATACCCCTCCGCCGTTATAAAAATAGAGGTAGTCCAAAATGCTCAGATCTTCGGTTGTGGTCAACGTATTGGTAAACTCCACACCAGTCTTTTCTGGGGTAGGATTTTCAAAAAGACTACCTTCCTTCTTACAGCCCACAAAAAGGATTAAAATCAAAACGGCTATTTTGAGCTTATTCATCAATGGCAAAAATCTTTGGTTTATTGTTATTGATGGCCACTATAACGAATGTTTTTCCGTTTTTGTCCTTGAATTGCTCCATATACTTTACCTCGTCCTTTACCTTAAACCCACTCACGTTATACTCCTGCCATTCAAATCCAAGCTTGCCGTCGCCCAATAAAAGATTTCCATAGCTGGCGTCCAGTCTGGAGAATTGCGGTTTGTATTCAAAATTGTTCCCTGCCATGATCAGGTCCAGATTGCCGTCTTTGTTCACATCGGCACAGGTAATATCACAAACGCAGGATAGTTGCACCCGAGGATGAAGATTTTTAATGGTAAACTTACCACCACCTTCGTTAATGGCTATCACCGAAGCGGAAGTTTCCACTTTTTTTACGATGGAATTCTTAACCACTTGCTCTGGAAAAAGTTCGTGGATGGTCCTGTGGGCATAGTCCGACGCTTTCAGGTTTTGCTTTTTTAGGCCCGGCAACTGCTGGGTGAGCTCCCTTTTTTGGTGGATTGGGTAATCACCGCCATCTTGACCCATGGTTGCAATTTGTTCAATGGTACCATTGTTGTCGTAATCGTTGATCCATAATTTCATGGGGTGCTCCATGGAAGGTTTATAGTGCAGGTTTAATCCTTGATTCCCAAGAATCAAATCCATGTCCCCGTCATTGTCCAAATCTGCACTTTCCACAGTATTCCACCATCCGTAAAGGCTATCCAATGAAGAAGGCATTTTGGTGAGCCTTCTGCCCGTATTTTTGTAGATTTTTGGAGTGTCCCATTCCGCTGTAACAATGAGGTCTTTTTTGGAATCCCCATCAATGTCCACCCATTTGGAATCGGTTACCATTCCGGCATCCTTAAGGTCGTAGCCCAATCGCTCGGTAACATTGGCAAAGGTACCATCTCCCATATTTTCCAGGAAAAGATGGTCTGGTGATATGCCATAAACGCCCACCACGCTACGCGAACCTATAAATACATCCATATCACCATCATCGTCAAAATCAAAAGGGGATATGGTCGAAACATTTTTAAAGGTTGATGGCAGCTGACTTTCAGAACGGGTGAAATTCCCTTTGCCGTCATTTAAGTATAATCGAGGGACGTAACTGCGTTGTTCACTAACATTATTACCGCCCGAACCTACCATGAGGTCTAGGTCATTATCACCATCGGCATCAAAAAAGGCCGCGGCAACATCTTCTAGCATTTGGTCTTCCTCAAATGCCCTTGATGGTTTTTGGGTGATTTTTCCATTTCCGTTGTGCAGATAGATGGTTCCAGGCTGGTTCCGGGCTCCACCAATAAAGAAATCCTCATTTCCATCTCCATTGATATCGGCCACCGCCAAAGAAGGGCCTTCTTGCGAGAGTTTTTGATAGATAAGACCTTCGTAGTCAAAATCGTTGTAGTTGTCCTCTTGGTGAGCCATTATGGTTCCAGTTTCCAACTCTGTCAAGAAAGGTTTTTTGTTTTCTTTTTTGATGGGATCATAGATTTCGGTTGCATCGGCATAGTTTAAAGTGATGCGCTGGTTGGCTTCTACATTTGTGATTTTCTGGGTTTGTTGATCGGGCCAAACAATGCGTATTGAATCCAAGGTTTCTGATTTGCCCAGGCCGATGGTCATGCCATATTCCATGGAGGATTGAAACCCTCTGGAAGGGATAAGCTCTTGGTTAATGATGTGGCCATCAAAATAAAACTTGGCCAGGGTGCCCACACCAAATAGGTTGGTTTTGGACCCTTTGAACTTCAATTGAATATAGTTGTTGTCCAATTGGGTGTCAGTGTTATTTCTGTAAATAAAGGCAGGAGTGTTTACATTGTTGATGACCAAATCCAAGTCGCCATCATTGTCCAAATCCCCATAGGCGGCGCCATTGGAGCGGGACGGCAGTTCAAACCCCCATTCTTTATTGGCATTCTTAAATGAAAAGTCCCCATTATTTTTATAAGCGTAATTGGGTTGGGGTTTAACCGGCATTTTATTGATTATGGAGTCAATGGATTCCTTTTTACCTGTAAGGGCCATTTTTTGAACGATTTCGTTGGCGAAAAAATCGACAAAATCCAAGTCTGTAAGATCGTGATTGATACCATTGGTGATAAAGATGTCCTTGAAACCGTCATTGTCCATATCAAACATAAGTCCGGCCCAACTCCAGTCTGTGGCATCAACACCGCTATAATAGGCTATTTCCGAAAATGTTCCATTTCCATTGTTGAGTTGCAGTGTATTCTGAATGTATTGTTGGCCAAAATCCTTGCTCTGTTTTAGGTCAAAAATTGTATATCCCTCAAATTCCATCACAGATTTTACCCGATGTTCTTTTTCGGGCAACATGTCGGTGATGAAAATATCGTTATGCCCATCATTATTGATGTCTGCAATATCAATTCCCATAGCAGATAGGCTCAAATGCGAGGTCCACTTCATTATTTCTTCATTGAAGGTGCCATCTTTTTGGTTGATGTAGAGATAATCCCTTTCATAAAAATCATTGGATACATATATATCAGGAAAAAGGTCGCCGTTAAAATCCGTAATCAACACTCCTAGTCCGAAACCAATGAGACTGCCATATATACCTGCTTCTTCGCTTACTTCTACAAACTTGCCATTATCATTTCGTAACAGCATATCACCCACCCCTTTAAAGATATGTGGCACACCTTCCCAATCTTGGGCACGGACTGTACGTTGTTCAGCATAACCAAGACTACTTACAGGTATGTTGCTGTTGTTAAGAATATAAACATCCAAATCACCATCCTTGTCATAATCAAAGAAAGAGGCATGGGTGGTAAAGCCTGTTTTGGCCAAGTTGTATTCACTGGCCTTTTCGGTAAAAGTTAGATCTCCATTGTTAATGTAGAGGTCGTTATCGTGGTTGTTGCCCTCCATGTTTCCCGCGTTGCAGACATAGATGTCCAATAGTCCATCTTGGTTTATATCAACCATGGACACTCCGGTGGACCATGGTTTGTTGCCCAAGACCCCGGCACTTTCCGATATATCTTCAAATTGCATATTGCCTTTGTTTAGATAAAGCCTATTGGGTTCCATGTTGCCGGTGAAATAGATATCCAGCAAGCCATCATTATTTATATCTCCAAGAGCTACACCGCCGCCGTTGTAGAAGTTACGATACTTAAAGATGTTAAAATCTTTTTTGTTTTTTACTGTGTTGACAAAAGTTACCCCTGTTTTATCTGGGGGTAATAAGGTGAAGAGTGTCTCAACATCTGGTTTATCCACCCTTTCTGATTCCTTTTCCGTACAGGACAAAAAAAGAATTATAAAAGGACATATGATTAGATATGTAAGTTTCATGCTAAGTTGCGTTTTTTGATTAAAAAAGGGAGAATTTCTATTTATAAGGACGAATTCTTCTCAATCTAGTCCATCTTTTAATCTTTTCAATGAATTCAGAAATATCCAAGGGCAAATTTTAGGTCAAATCACTGGACTCATAAATTCTTTGATTTAAGTCAATGCTAAACATCTAAACTACCACGTTGGATACTTATCTCAAAATTATTTCCACCCATTAATATTTCATTAATCATTTCTTTGTCAAAATTTTCATAAAAGTATACTGACTTCAGGGGATTAGAAAAGAAGGAATAAATTTTGGGTAGCAAATGATTTAAAATCCAGTGCGTTGTATAATAATAGTTTAATTCAAAAGCCCGCCATTTGGCGGGCTTTTATATAAAAATAATCAATTGATCATTTTTTAGTATCCAGGATTCTGCTGAAGGTTTGGATTCGCCAGAACATCCGAAATCGGAATTGGGAAAATCAATCTAGTGTCATCACTAGCTTCCTTAAGATTCCAAGCGCGTGAATATTCACCAAATCGTATTAAATCCTGTCTTCTTACCATTTCCTGATAAAGTTCACGACCTCTTTCGGCGAGCATATCTGCTGCTGTAACAGATAACAATGGAGAAGCATCTCTAGTAGTTCTCAATTCGTTTATCATTGCTGTTGGATCTCCTCCCATACGCCACATGGCTTCGGCTTTCATCAAGAAGGCATCGGCATATCTGTAACGTACAATGTGTCGTCTTCTATCTCCACCTTCTTCATTAGGGTGGTATTTGAACATCCTAATTCCGGAGGTTTCTAAAACTGCATTGTCTGCAGGTGCCGAATATTCTGCTTTTTCGGCTTCTCTTGTAAATACTAAGGGAACTCCTCCCACATTTTCTCTGGCATCTAGGGGTGTTCCATCTTGCTCATATTGTTGATTGATCAAGAAACCAAGGCCAATCCCTAAATTTTCTGCGTTGGCCGTACTTGGGTCGTGTACAACTCCTCTTCGTTCTTCTTGTCCGTCCCCAGGGTAATTTGTATCCGCGGGTCCTTCGAAAAGATCATAGAATTCTGCAAGTGTTGTAAATCCATTCCAACCTCCTCCGTCATTGAATCCTGGGAAGTCTTGGTTGTAGTGAAGTGTGTGCCAAATCCTTGGGCCGGCATCAGCAGCTGACCACCAAATGGTTTCCACGTCGTTACTTGGTTTGAATATGTCAAAATATTTTCCAGGTTCAGCCAAGGTATAACCACTTGCGGTTATTGCATCCACAGCATCAACAACGACCTGCATATCCGAAGCTTGGGGTTCTGTTCCCAAGTAGACATGTTTGTTCAGGTGAAGCCTTGCCATTAAGAGGTGGGCGGCAGCTTTTGAAGGGGTTGCTTTGGCGCTGATCGGGTCTCCAACGGATACTTCCGGAAGGTCAGCAATGGCAATATTCAAATCAGCAACAATACTATCAATGGCAACTTGGCCTGTTAAAACCTCAGGAATTGCACTGTTTGGGAGATCCAAATCTCTATACGGAATCTGCCGCCACATATCCAATATCCAATGGTATGCCCAAGCACGGTAAAAATGTGCTTGTGCTTTTAAAGTAGTAAGGTCTCCTCCAGAAGTGTTGACACTTTTAGGGCTGATTACCCGACTGGCATTAAAACTTACGGCGTTCAATTGCTGCCATGGCTGAATGATGTCAAATAATTCAGCATTCCAGGTATGACGATGAATGGAAAGCCAACGACCATTGTCTCCCCAGTCACTACCTCTTGTAGGCACTACATATTCGTCCGTGGTAACTTCGTTCAAAGCAAATAAACTCTCCTGATTGGCAAGTGCTCCACCAGCGATACTGTTTGCTAGGTTGGTAACTTCACTTTGTACGTCTTGAACCCCTGCAAATCCGTCGGTTATAAGGGAATCTGTTTCTTCTATTTCCAAATCTGTACATGAGAACATTAAAGGAACTAGAAGCGATATACTTAAATAATTAGCGATTCTTTTCATAAAAACAATTTTTTAAAATGTAACATTTATACCTAAACTAAAAGTTCGAGGTCTAGGATAGGATAAATAATCTATAGATGCAGAAGGAACTCCTCCGATTGCCTGAGGTACGTCTGAAGTACTTACCTCAGGGTCTGGACCGCTGTAATCGGTAATCAACAATAAGTTTTGACCGGTTAGATTCAATCGCATGCTTTTTAGAGTTCCATCTCCACTTAAGGGCACATTATATCCGATAGAAGCAGTTTGGAGCCGCACAAAATCTCCTTTTTCCAAGAAAAAGGTGCTTGGATTTTGGCTTGATGGGCCAACGCCACTATCAATAACACTTTTTAAGTTGTTTCTACTTCCAACTTGAGGTAGCGCAAAAAGTGCATTGGCAGTATTGTTGTAGACATAATGTCCAAACTGACCTGAGAAGAATAGGGAAGCATCCCAGTTTTTATAACTAGCGCTTGTTGAGAAACCAGCTGTTACCGTAGGCAGACCTGATTTATCTTGTATGCTGGGATCGGTGTCTACGTTAAGATCAGCATCTACATTTCTTAAATTGTAAGTAAAAAGTGATCTTCCTTCTGTCAATATTTGCACAAATGCATTGGACAAACCTTGTCCGTAAACCTGGCCAGCTTGAATGTCTGGTCCGTCATAGTCGGTTAATTCGTTGTCGTTGTATGCAATATTGAAATTAGCGTTCCAGCTAACATCTTCCGATCTAATAATGTCATAATCCAAACCAAATTCAACTCCTTGGTTCACAATTACTCCATCTACATTTTGAAATGAAAATGGTTCATTGGAAGGCTGTACCGCTGGAAGGTTTAGAAGGATGTCTGAGGTTTCCTTTCGATAAAAATCTAAGTTACCCGTCAATCGATCGTTGGAAAAACCAAAATCAAGACCCACAGCGTATTGTGTTGTTTCTTCCCATTTCAAATCTGGGTTCTCAAACGCAAGCGCACGTGTAGCGGGAGCTGTAATTTGCGAGTTGGAGGAGATATCAAGTGTTGGAGCATTGAATCTTCCCCATCTGGTTCTGTTCAAATAGTTACCGTAACCAATACCTTCTTGATTACCTGTAATACCCCAGCTCAAACGAAGTTTAAGTGTGGAAAAGGCATCACCAACAAAGTCTTCTTCGTTTAACTTCCAGGCAAACGCCGCCGAGGGGAAATAACCGTATTTGTTGTTTCCACCAAATCTTGAGGAACCGTCTGCCCTAAAAGTGGCAGTGAACAAATACTTGTTGTATAAGGTATAGTTAACCCTTCCAAAGAAAGACTGCAATTCGTCCGTGGTATCAAAGGTATCCACTGTAAATGCAGTGACCGGTAGTAATGGTACCGGACCCGTTGTGATATTAGGACTCGGGAATAAATTTAAAATTCTGAATTGATTGCCAGCATCAGGCTCATCTTCGAATGTACCCACCCCGTAAGCCTGATAACCGGAGGCCAAATTTTTTGTAGCATTAAAAGCTTGGTTTGTAGCTGCGAGGATTTGATTCAAATTACCGCCTCCGTATCCTTGCCCCAGGATATTTTGTCCATTTCTGTTAAAATCTTGAAATGAATAACCTACTAACGCATCCAAGTTTGAGTTCTCAAACTCTTTTGTATAGTTAACGGTAACTTCCATTAACTTGTTTTCAGTATCCAAATTACTCACTGCGGCACGTCCATTATTTTGTGCGCCGTTTTGCAAACCAAGAATTTGAGGGCCAACTACCTGTCCCCTGGATGAGTCAGAAGCGTCGTATCCCAAATTCAGTTTGGCAGTAAATTCATCAGTAATATCATATTCCAATGAAAGGTTTCCTAAAAACCTGTTGGTATTAGTGATATCTTGATAATAGGCAAGCAGGTTAGCGGGATTTCTATCGGGCTCTGCGCTTGTGTCTGGGTTTGAAGACAAGGTAGGGTTACCGTAGTATGCAGAGGCTAGCAAGTCACCTGTACTCCCGGAAGTTCTACTTACAAAAGGTCTTTGGTCATTGATTCTAGAAATTGTGGCCTGTAGTCCAACCCTAAGTTTATCATCAAGGAATCTGTGGTTGGCGTTGATGCGACCGGTAATACGTTCTAAATTCGTATCCTCAATTACACCGAATTGCTTTGCATATCCAAAAGTCGCGCGAACGTTCCCTTTACCATAATTACGCGCATATGAAAGTGTATTGTCTGTTGACGCAGTAGTTCTGAACACAAAATCTTGCCAATCTGTCTTAGAACCCAAATTTGCACCACCTGCTTCAATAAACTCTTCGGCGGTCAACAAATCATAGGTTTCCCTAACTTCAGAAATATTCAAGCTGGTATTAAAACTCCATTGACCTTCTGAACCTGCCCCTTTACCGGACTTGGTGGTGATGATAACAACACCGTTCGCGCCACGTGAACCATAGATTGCTGTTGCAGAAGCATCTTTTAAGATACTCATACTTTCTATGTCGTTTGGGTTAAGAAAGTTAAGAGGGTTACGATTCCCACTTGTACCTGTACCCAAATCGGCACCACCAGCAGAGACTCCTTCATTGGTAACAGGAACACCGTCAATTACAAATAGCGGACTGTTGTTGGCCCTAACGGAACCTGTTCCCCTGATACGCAGAGCAATGCCTGCACCGGGCTCACCACTACTTTGCGTGATTTGAACACCTGCAGTTTTACCTTGTATCAACTGCTCTGGTGAAGAAATGACACCTTGGTTGAAATCTTCCGAGGTTACGGCTGCCACCGCACCCGTTGCGTCTTTAACCGTTGTTTGACCATAACCAATGATAACAACCTCATCCAATGCCTGGGCATCTTCCTCCATGGTTATGTTAATGGTAGATCGGCCGTTAACAGCGGTTTCTACAGTTTTGTATCCAATATAACTGAACACAAGAGTTGCCGATTCGCCGATACCGTCCAATGTGTAATTACCGTCAAAATCGGTTTGCGTACCATTGGTTGTTCCTTTAACCAATACGCTTGCTCCCGGCAATGGTCCGTTTGCATCCGAAACAGTACCAGATACTGTTTGAGCTTTCACCATACTGAAGCATAAAAAAGCTCCAAGCAGCAAAAGGCTTCTAAGTAGCGTAATCTTCATAAATAGTTAATTTTAAGTTTAGTTAATTTTAATTCAAGTGTTAAACATATATAAAAAAAAGGTTAATCAAAATTTAAGCATATTACAATATAAAGCGAAAACGGTTTCGTGTTGATAACTTTGTATCTGTAGAAGGTTGATAAAATTAATGTGCAAATAACACTTATATCATAATATAATAGCAAATAATTAAGAAATGCGCAATTTTACCACTAATATAGTATTTTTATTTTTTAGCACCTATTAACATTTTGATAAGAGTTTTTTTTGACCACATCGTGTTTTTGTTAAAATGCATATTTTGGTCAAGCCTGTTTTCTTTATTACGTAATTTCCCGAACCCAAATCTTAAGAATTAAATTAGTAACACCATAAAGTGAAAATCACATTAAAAGATATTGCAAGAGAACTTGAAGTATCCATCTCAACAGTTTCAAAGGCGTTGAAGAACAGTGAAGAAATCAGTAGGGATACCAAGGAAAAGGTACAGGCATTTGCCAAACTCTATAATTATAAGCCCAACAACATTGCCATTAGCCTCAAAAATAAGAGGACCAAGAACATCGGAGTGGTTATTCCGGATATTGTGCATCATTTTTTTACCACTGTTATCCGGGGCATCGAGAAATATGCAAATGCCAAGGGCTATAATGTAATTGTCTGTCTTTCAGAGGAATCTTTTGATAAAGAAGTGATAAACATGGAAATGTTGGCCAACGGAAGCATTGATGGGTTCATCATGTCCTTGTCCTCGGAGACCCAACAAAAAGGGGACTATAACCACCTTAAGGAAGTTACCGAACAGGGAATCCCAGTGGTGCTATTTGACAGAATCACCAACGAAATAGACTGTGATAAGGTTGTTATTGACGATGAGTTTGGTGCCTACATGGCCACCCAAAAACTTATTGAGCAAGGCAGAAAAAAAATAGCCTTGATCAGTACAGATGACTACCTCAGTGTGAGTAAAGCCCGTACCATAGGGTATAAAAAAGCATTGATTGACAGTGGTTTGGGTGTGAACGAATCCAGAATACTGAAACTTCCCACCATGGAAATGGATGAAAAAGGCATCAAGGATTTTTTCGAGGACCACCCAGATGTGGATGCCGTTTTATGTGTCAATGAGATTTTTGCAGTCTATAGTATGCGCTTGGCTCAAGAAAAGGGGCTTAAGATTCCCGAGGATATCTCATTTATTGGATTTACTGATGGTTTTCTGTCTAAATATGCCTACCCCAGTTTAACAGTAGTGGCCCAACATGGTGAAAAAATGGGAGAGATTTCCGCCCAAATGTTAATAGATAAGGTTGAAGGTGAAAAAGAGGAAGAGGAAACCTTCCAGACCAAAACTTTGGAGCCTACCTTGGTCATCAGGGATTCTATATTTCATTAAGTTTATTCTGTCCTTATCGTAAAGCTACCTACATTTGTTGCACAATTTTGGTAAGCAATGAATCAGGATTATATAAAAGCAAACCCTTGGTCAATTGTTGAGGAGGGGTTTAGTAAAGAGCAGGTAGAATCTTCCGAAAGCCTTTTCAGCTTGGGTAACGGGGCCATGGGACAACGTGCCAATTTTGAAGAACACTACTCAGGAGAAACTTTTCAAGGAAGCTATATTGCGGGCGTCTATTACCCGGACAAAACTCGCGTAGGGTGGTGGAAGAACGGGTACCCCGAATATTTTGCCAAAGTGCTCAATGCCCCCAATTGGATTGGGATTGATGTCATTATCAATGATGCTCCTTTGGATTTGAACACTTGCAAAAAAGTAGAGCATTTCCATCGCGAGCTTAATATGCAGGAAGGTTGGTACAAGCGCAGCTTTGTGGCCACAATGCCCAATGACATAGAGGTAGCTGTTGAGGTAGTTCGGTTCTTGAGTTTGGACCTGGATGAAACCGGAGCCATTCAATACAATCTTCAAGTACTGAATTCAGATGTGGAAGTAAGCATAATTCCGTATTTGGATGGAGGAATCAAAAACAAGGACACCAATTGGGACGATAAGTTCTGGAACATTACCAATATTACTTCGGAAGGAAAGAGAGCGTTTGTTCAATCCCATACCATGAAGACTAACTTTTCGGTCTGTACCTTTATGCAAAGTGAATTGTATGTTGATGGGACCAAATTTGAAGAAGAACCTACAGTAAAAAAGAATGATACCTCTGTTGGTCACTCCTATATAATTAAGCTTGGAAAAGATGAAACCCTTACGTTGATAAAATTTGGAGGTTACACCGTAGATAGAAACCATCCAAAAGATGAACTGCAACAAGCCGCCCATGCCGTTTTGGACGAAGCTTCTCAATTGGGGTTTGATGAACTCCTGCAAAAACAAAAAGAAGCTTGGGCGCAGATTTGGGAGATGAGCGACATTACCATTGAGGGCGATGTACAAGCGCAACAAGGTATCCGGTTCAATATTTTTCAGTTGAATCAGACCTATCTGGGCAAGGATTCCCGTTTGAATATCGGACCCAAGGGTTTCACAGGAGAAAAATACGGAGGAAGTACTTACTGGGACACCGAGGCCTATTGCTTACCTTTTTACATGGCCACAAAGAACCAAGAAGTAGCCTGGAACTTGCTTAAATATCGCTATAACCATCTGGAAAAAGCTATGGAAAATGCAGGAAAGTTAGGCTTTTCCAACGGGGCCGCACTCTATCCTATGGTGACCATGAATGGGGAGGAATGCCATAACGAATGGGAAATCACTTTTGAGGAAATCCACAGAAATGGTGCCATTGCCTTCGCCATTTTCAATTATTATCGATTCACCGGAGATTACAGCTATATCCCAAAAATGGGGTTGGAAGTGTTAATCGGGATAGCCCGGTTCTGGCACCAACGTGTCAATTTTTCTGAAGAGAAACAGAAATATGTAATGTTGGGGGTTACCGGACCCAATGAGTACGAAAACAACGTCAACAATAACTGGTACACCAACTACTTGGCAAAATGGTGCATTGAATATGCCTTGGAACAACTAAAAAATGTTAAGGAATCCTATCCCGATGACTACAAAAGAATCATAGATAAAGTAGAACTGACCGAAGCCGAAACTAACGATTGGGAAAAAGTTGCGGGCAATATCTACTTTCCCTATTCAGAAAAGCATAAAGTTTTTTTACAACAAGATGGTTTTTTGGACAAGAAAATGGTCAAAGTTCAGGATTTGGACAAGTCCGAACGGCCCATCAACCAGAAATGGAGCTGGGACCGCATTTTGCGCTCACCCTACATTAAACAGGCCGATGTGCTCCAAGGGTTCTATTTCTTCGAAGACCATTTCAGCCCAGAAGAATTGGAACGCCATTTTGATTTCTACGAACCCTTCACCGTTCATGAATCTTCATTGTCACCTTGCGTGCACAGTATCCAAGCGGCTAAATTGGGACGAATGGAACAGGCCTATACCTTTTATTTGCGCACCTCAAGACTAGATTTGGACGATTACAACAAAGAGGTAAAAGAAGGCCTTCACATCACCTCCATGGCCGGAACGTGGATGAGCATCGTGGAAGGTTTTGGGGGTATGCGCATTTTGAACGACCAACTCTGCTTTGCACCCAAGATTCCAGATCAATGGGATTCCTATTCCTTCAAGATCAATTTTAGGAACCAGATCATTACCATTCATGTTTCAGCAAAAGGAAGTTCTTTTGAAATCACTGGAAATGAATCATTGACCATTCAGGTTGACGGAAAATCGGTCAAATTGATTCCTGGAGAAACCACGCAGGCATGAAAACTTATCGCCTCATCACTTTTTTGATTGTGTTGGGTGCAGTATATTCATGTAAAGAGAACAGCAACCCAAAGCCCACCGAGCCACCTATGAAGAAAAAAGCGGTAGTCTATCAAGTTTTTACCCGACTTTTTGGAAATACCAATACCACCAACAAACCGTGGGGGACGATAGCGGAAAATGGTGTGGGGAAATTTGCGGATTTCACCGATAAGGCGCTGGAAGAAATCAAGGATTTGGGCATTACCCATATTTGGTACACTGGAGTGCCACATCATGCCTTGATTAACGATTATACCGACTATGGTATTTCCAATGATGACCCCGATGTGGTTAAAGGTAGAGCTGGGTCTCCCTATGCCGTAAAGGACTACTATAATGTAAACCCAGATTTGGCGATTGACCCCGCAAATAGGTTGGAGGAGTTCAGAGCACTTATTAAAAGAACACACAAAGCTGGAATGAAGGTCATCATCGATATTGTCCCCAATCATGTGGCCCGAAATTATCAAGGGACTACCAATCCCAAAGGGATTGAGGATTTTGGGGCGAGCGATGATACGAGTAAGGAATACGATGTCAACAACAATTTCTACTACATTCCCGGGGAAGCTTTCAAAGTTCCAGAGTGGGATAACGGGTATTTGCCCTTGGGAGGTGAAAAGAATGAGTTGGCTGATGACAAGTTTGAAGAAAATCCTGCCAAATGGACCGGTAACGGCTCGCGGTTGGCCCAACCCCATTTCAATGATTGGTATGAGACCGTGAAGGTCAACTATGGCATTCGGCTCGATGGGACCAAAGATTTTGACGAACTTCCAGAAGGTTTCGCATTGAAGGACCACAAAGCCCATTTTGAATTTTGGCAAGACAAAACCCTTCCCGATTCGTGGCACAAGTTTAGAGATATTGCCTTGTATTGGCTGGAATTTGGTGTGGATGGTTTCAGGTTTGATATGGCCGAAATGGTACCAGTGGAATTTTGGAGTTATCTAAATTCCAACATCAAAACGAAAAACCCCGATGCTTTTTTGTTGGCTGAGGTATATAATCCGGATTTATACCGGGCCTACATCCATTTAGGGAAAATGGACTACCTATATGACAAGGTCGACCTTTATGACAGTATCAAACATATTATGAAGGGCTATGGCTGGACGGACCATATTCCTGTGGTTCAGCAAAAAGTGGCGGATATTGAACACCACTTGCTCCATTTTTTGGAAAATCATGATGAGCAGCGGATTGCCAGTCCAGATTTTGTGGGGGATGCACAATTGGCCAAACCGGCGATGGTAGTTTCGGCCACAATAAGCACTTCGCCCACAATGATTTATTTCGGACAGGAAGTTGGGGAACCCGGTGCGGAGGATGCCGGTTTTGGCAAACCTACCCGTACTTCCATTTTCGATTATATTGGAGTGCCCCATCACCAGCGATGGATGAACAACAAAAAATTTGATGGGGGTCAACTTTCAGAAGAGGAAAAAGATTTACGCGATTTCTACCAACGCCTTTTGAATTTTACCATTGAGAGTGATGCTTTAATGGGGGACTATGAAGAAATCCATTATTACAATAAGGAGCACACCGAAGGATACGACCATCGCGTATTTTCCTTTGTACGATGGTCGTCCAACGAAAAACTTATCATTGTCTCCAATTTTGATGCACATAAAAACTATAGCTTCCAACTAAAAATTCCCGAGGAGGTCATCAGTAAGTGGCAATTGGAAAATAAAGTATATCAGCTCGGCGAAAAGCTGTACGGACAGGTCGACAAGACGCTTGCCGTCAGCAACGGGAGAGGGGAAATACAACTAGAGCTCCAACCCCTACAATCTTTTGTTTTTAGTTTGGAGCAATAAAAAAAACGGATTGCAAAGCAATCCGCCCAAGTTCAAGGTGGCTATTGATTTTATTCCTTTTTGGCTGTTTTTTGGTAGGCCAAGGCAATGGAAATACCCACAATCCCGTAAAAGATGACATCCAAAATGGCTTCTACCACGTGAGCTGTCAAGTCCATCATATTTGCTGTGGCATACCAAAGCAATCCCATGGATAAACCTACAAAAGCACCGATTAAGGCTCCAAATTCAAATCCTTGACCAAGAGAGTGATGCCCTCTGGCCCATTTGCTGTACAATGTGCTCAAAATAAAAGCCCCAATCAGATTGGAGACGGCAATAAGAGCCAAATCAGGGGTTTCCTTCATCGTGTTCACGATGGTGTGCTCTGTAAAAAAATCTACTGTGGCGAGACCCCAAATGAGGTATCCCAAAAAAAACATAACAATAGCGCCGACCAAGGTGGCCAGCAAGTTAGATTTTGAAAACATGTTGGTTATTTAATTGGTTGTTAATGTGATAAATATATTAAATAAAAATTATCAAATACATAAAATTATACTTATAATATTATCAATATTATTTTTTGAAGGTGATTTGCACATGCTTTTGGATTTCTAAAAAAGGATTCCCCGTTTCGGTTTCAAATTGTATTTTTAGCATTCTTAAACTAAAACAGGATGAAAAAAAGTTTGCTGTTGGCCTCCTTGGTCATTTTGCTTTTAAATAGTTGTGGTATGAAAGATTCAAAACCTTTGGTTATTGGCCACAGAGGGGCCATGGGCCACGAGACCGAGAACACATTGGCTTCCGTACAAAAAGCATTGGATTTGAGGGTGGATATGATTGAAATTGATGTATTTCGAATAGAAAGTGGAGAAATTGTGGTCTTTCACGACAGAACGGTGGATAGGTTGTCCAATGGTTCGGGTATGATTGAGGATTACAATGTGTTTACCATGAAACAGCTTACCTTGGAGGGTGGCCATAAGATCCCACTGCTCCAAGATGTTTTAAAACTTATCAATAATCAGATGGCCCTTAACATTGAATTGAAGGGATACAAAACGGCAGATAAAGTCAACCATATCATAAACTACTATATTGCTGATAGAGGTTGGTCTCCCGATAATATCATCATTTCAAGCTTTATTTGGGATGAATTAAGGGAAATGAGAAAGCTCAATCCAGAGGTTAAAATCGCAGTGCTTACTGAAGAAGATCCAGTACAGGCCATTGAAGTGGCCAAAGAGCTCAATGCCGTGGCCATAAATCCAAATTATCAAACCTTGACCCAAGAAAATACGGCCAAAATCCATGATGAAAACCTAAAAATCTACACATGGACCGTTAATGAACCCGAAGACATTCAGAGAATGAAGGATTTTGGTGTGGATGGCATCATCACGAATTACCCTGAGCGTGCACACTGATGTTTGATGTCATAATTGTGGGAGGTGGCGCCGCCGGATTCTATGCGGCAATCCATATTGTGGAACAGGCACCGCACCTCAACGTGGCTATTTTTGAACGGGGCAAGACCGTACTTTCCAAAGTAAAGGTCTCTGGCGGAGGTCGCTGCAATGTTACCCATGGTGAGTTTGATCCCAGGGAGCTGATCACCAATTACCCACGGGGCGAAAAGGAACTTTTAGGACCATTCCACTCCCACGCTCCTATGGATGTTATGGCATTTTTTGAGGAACGGGGCGTTTCGCTCAAAATTGAGGATGATGGCCGGGTCTTCCCACAAAGTGATTCTTCCCAAACCATTATCGATTGTTTTGAAGATGAAGCCAAACGACTTGGTATCAAAGTATTGAAGAACAGCTCCGTAAAACAGTTCAAAAAGCATGGTGATGGATGGCAGGTCACTACCATGAACAAGCACTACCAAGCCAAAAAATTACTGCTGGCCACGGGAAGCAATACCAAAATATGGAATCAGTTGAAAGATTTGGGCCATACCGTTGTTCCTCCGGTTCCTTCCCTGTTTACGTTCAATATAAGAGATGAAAGATTAAATGGAATCCAAGGTATCAGTGCCGATGTCTCGGTGGAAATCCCTCCAAAACGTATTTTTTCCACGGATAGGAGCGACTTGGGATTGAAAAGTGTCGTCAAGGAAGAACCGGTATTATGTTCCGAAGGACCAGTGTTGATCACCCACTGGGGATTGAGCGGTCCGGCCATTTTGAAACTTTCCGCGTGGGGAGCCAACATTCTCCATGATTACAATTATGTGTTTCGGGTGAATGTTAATTGGACCCCAGAATATACCACTGGATCTATGGAAGGTTTTCTAAAAAAAGTTAAGGAAGTAGAACCCAAAAAAACCGTAGCCCGTACCCAAGCGGTGCATCTTCCTAGACGTTTATGGACGAAATTGGTAGAGGCAGCTGGCATCCAAAAGGATGAAAAATGGGCCGATATCACCAAAGAAAAGCTTCAAAAGCTGGCCAAACAGCTTACCGCCTGTTCCTTTCGGGTAGAAGGGAAAAGTACCTTCAAAGAAGAATTTGTCACAGCGGGCGGGGTGGATTTAAAGGAAATCAATTTTAAGACCTTCGAGAGCAAATTGCATCCCAATCTTTATTTTGCCGGGGAGATTCTTAATGTAGATGCCATTACGGGTGGATTCAATTTTCAAAATGCTTGGACTGGGGGCTATTTAGCCGCTAATGCCATTGCTTCCCAAAAATAAATCAATTCAATAGCAGCGCAATTCCTGCTGCTATTGAAGCCCCTACAATGGGCCCCACTACGGGAATCCATGAATACGCCCAACCATGGGAGCCTTTATTTTTTATGGGCAGTAAAGCGTGCACAATTCTTGGCCCCAAATCCCTTGCGGGATTTATGGCATATCCTGTAAGACCGCCTAATGACAAGCCAATGCTCCACACAATCAAGGCCACTGGAAGAGCACCCAAGGACCCAAGTCCAATAATGGTATTATCCGAAGAAATTGTGGCATCAGTAAAATATAGCACGGCAAACATGAGCACAAAAGTTCCCAAGATTTCAGTAAGAAGGTTCAAAAATGTGTTTGGGATGGCAGGTGCAGTACAAAAAACGGCTCTTTTGATGTCACCATCTGAAGTGGCATTAAAATGATCCTTGTTGATCAGCCAAACCGAAAAAGCGGCCAACATAGCACCGATAAATTGAGCGATGATATACGGAACAATATCATTTACGGGAAATTCACCGGCAACCGCTAGGCCAATGGTCACGGCGGGATTAATGTGTGCCCCACTGTAAGGCCCAGCCACAACAACCCCGGTATAGACCGCAAAGGCCCAACCTGTGGTAATGACAATCCAACCTGAACCTGAACCGTAGGTTTTCTGTAACACAACATTGGCGTTTACACCGCACCCCAAGAGCATAAGTAAAAAGGTGCCAACAATCTCAGCAATAAAAGGAGTCATAAGGTTCTATGATAAAAGTTAATGGTTTGGTTTTTTTATTTGTTCGATCATTTGGGATTTTCTGTCCAATATTCCAAAGCTTTTATGGCCCTGTACCAACCTTGAATGCCTTTTTCAATGGTTTCCCGGTCAGATGAAGGATTAAAATGCACATCGGCTTGCCATATATCTTGGATTTCATCCGTACTCTTCCAATATCCCACAGCCAATCCGGCTAAATAAGCAGCACCCATAACGGTGGTCTCCACAATTTTTGGTCGTACCGTTATCGTATTCAATACATCGGCCTGAAATTGCATGAGCATATCATTCACCGTTGCGCCACCATCTACCCGAAGCTCCTTGATGGAGATTCCAGAATCGGCTTCCATGGCTTTTAAAATATCCATGGTTTGGTAAGCTATGGATTCCAAAGCGGCTCTCGCAATATGGGCATCGGTGCTACCCCGTGTCAACCCAAAAATGGTTCCTTGGGCCCGTTGGTTCCAATGCGGGGCACCCAATCCAGCAAATGCCGGAACAAAATAAACCCCTTCGGAACTATCCACCGAGCCAGCCAGTTTTTCCACATCAGAAGATTTTTTAATGATGCCGAGACTGTCGCGAAGCCATTGCACCACCGCTCCGGCAATAAAAATGCTTCCCTCAAGGGCGTATTGGGTTTTCCCGTTGATTTTCCAAGCCACTGTGGTCAAGAGTCTATTTTCGGAAACAATGGGCTTGTCGCCAATGTTCATCAGCATAAAACAACCTGTGCCGTAGGTGTTTTTTACCATCCCCTTTTTGGTGCACATCTGCCCGAACAGGGCTGCTTGTTGATCTCCGGCAATGCCGGCAATCGGAATTTTGGAGGCAAAGAAGTTGGGGCTGGTATGGCCGTAGACCTCGCTGGATTGCTTTACTATGGGTAGCATACTCTTGGGAATCGTCAATAGCTCCAAAAGATCATCGTCCCAATCCATGGTATTAATGTTGAACAACATGGAACGGCAGGCATTGGTAACGTCTGTAATATGAAGTTGGCCCTCCGTCATTTTCCAAATGAGCCAGGTGTCGATGGTGCCGAGAACCAAATCACCAGCCTCGGCTTTCTCTCTAGCACCTTCCACATGGTCCAAAATCCATTTGACTTTGGTTCCTGAAAAATAGGAATCAATGACCAGCCCAGTCTTTTCCCGAATCATTTGGGATTTTCCTTGACTTTTTAATTCATCACAATAATCCGCTGTGCGCTTATCCTGCCAAACGATAGCATTGTAAATGGGTTCTCCGGTATTTCGGTCCCAAACCACCACGGTTTCCCGTTGGTTGGTAATGCCAATGGCGGCCATCTGTTCTCCTTTTAAGCCTTTCTTACTAACGGCTTCAGCGGCCATTCCGGCTTGGGTGGCCCAAATTTCACTGGGGTCGTGCTCTACCCATCCCGGTTGGGGGAAGATTTGGGTGAATTCTTTTTGTGCAACAGAAATTATGGCCCCTTTTTGATCAAAGACCACAGCACGGGAACTTGTGGTGCCTTGATCCAGGGCAAGAATATATTGATTCATTTTAGTTAATTTAATGCGTTTGAATTTACTAAAATTAATCTGAGTAATTTCCTTGACACTAATGAAGAAGACTTTTATAGCACTTTTACGTGGCATCAATGTGAGTGGCCAAAAGAAAATTAAAATGGCCGAATTACGGGAAACCTTGACCCAAAGTGGACTGGAAAATGTGCAGACCTATATTCAGAGTGGCAATATTATTTTTGAAAGTGGGATTACGGAAGTAAGCACTCTTGAACATACGATTCATGAAGTTATAGCCAAAGATTTTGGGTTTAACGTGCCCACTTTGGTGGTTAGCGGAAATGACATAAAAAGGGTTTTGGAAGACAATCCATTTACGGAAAAAGAGGAGGAGAACAGATTGTATTATGTACTGCTCAAACAAGCTCCGGAGAAGGATTTGGTGGCGCAATTTGAAGAACTCCGCTTTGTCAACGAAGATTTTCATGTCACGGAAAAGTGTGTCTACCTAATGTGCAAAAAAAGATATGGAAATGCCAAGCTCAACAATAACCTCATTGAACGAAAATTAAAAGTGGAAGCCACCACCCGTAACCAAAAAACCATGCAGAAGTTATTGGATATGACAAAGAATGATTAAACTCCAAATCCCACAAAATAAAAAACAATATTTGGACTTGATTCTTGCTCTTGAACTTGAGCCTGACCCCTTGCTCTTGAACTTGATTCTTGCTCTTGAACTTAAATGCTTGCCCTTGAACTTTCCCTAAGGATTAAGCTCCCAAATTCTGTAGTTGAGCACCGCCGCAAAACCGACCCAAAGTAAATAGGGAATCATCAAAAAAGCTGCAGGTTTGCTTACCACGTTGAACCATTTTATGGTCAGTATGATCAACGTTAGTAACACCAAAATCACCAAAAGGGCCCCAAAAGGATTTTTCAACCCAAAAAAAACAATGCTCCACAAAGCATTTACGAGGAGTTGAAATACAAAATGGTACAGCGCAGTCTTCACCCAAACATGGTGGTAACCTTTGGACCAGACAATTCCGGCTGCTATTCCCATAAGAATGTACAACACGGTCCAAACCGGAGCAAAAAGAGCATTTGGAGGCGTAAAATCAGGTTTGTTTAGCGTAACATACCAATCATTTACAGAGCTTTGTGTGGCCATTCCAGCCAAGAACCCTATCAAAAGGCACACAGCAACACTTATGGCAATGTAAATGATTCTTTTTTTCATGGTTGGCGCAACTCCGTCTAAAATAAGAATTTATTTCAATCCAATTTCCAATACGTGTGTTGCAACCGTATATTTGCCCAAATAGCTTTCCCATGACGGAAAAAGATTTTTTGCCAGCACCATACCAGCATTTTTCCGATGGGGGAAAAGTGACATGGAAGGCCCCCAGCAATATTGCCTTGGTGAAGTATTGGGGCAAATTGGCCGATCAGATTCCAGCAAACCCCTCCATTAGCTTTACCTTGGATGCTTGTGCTACCACCACCACAGTTTCCTATCAAAAGAAAGAAAGTAATACGGATGGACTCTCTTTTGATTTGCTTTTTGAGGGAAAGCCCAAAGAAGATTTTAAACCTAAGATTGAAACTTTTTTCAATAGAATTGTGGGTTATGTTCCTTTTTTAAAGGAGTATGACTTTACCATTGAAACCTCCAATTCTTTTCCCCACAGCAGTGGAATTGCTTCATCGGCGAGCGGAATGGCAGCATTGTCGCTTTGCTTGATGGATATTGAAAAGCAGTTGACCCCAAATATGGATGACCAGTTTTTTAAAAAGAAGGCCTCTTTTTTGGCTCGATTGGGTTCTGGAAGTGCCTGCAGGAGCATTGAAGGCGATTTGATCCAATGGGGCGAGCATTCCAAAATTCCCAATAGCTCAAACTTCTATGGCATTAAGTATCCGTTTGAAGTGAACCCGGTCTTCAAAAATTATCACGATACCATTTTGTTGGTGCACAAAGGCCAGAAACAAGTGAGCAGCACCGTGGGGCATGATTTGATGCATGGACATCCCTATGCCGAAAACCGTTTTCAACAAGCTCATGAAAATCTGCACAAATTGAAATCCATTTTAGCGGAAGGTGATTTGGAAAATTTCATCAAAATAGTGGAAAGTGAGGCACTTACCCTCCATACCATGATGATGACCAGCATGCCCTATTTTATCTTGATGAAGCCCGATACCCTGGAAATCATCAACAAAATTTGGGAGTATAGAAAAGAGAGCAAGGTTCCTATTTGTTTTACGTTGGATGCTGGGGCCAATGTACATGTGCTCTATCCAGAATCGGTAAAAGAAAAGGCTATTCAATTTATTCAGAATGAATTGGTTGTGCACTGCGAGAAAGGGCATTATATTTGCGACAGAATTGGGATTGGAGCCAAAAAAATAATGGACAAGAAGTAACAGCATAGCTGTTTTTTTGCGTTATTTGTTCCGTATTTTACAAAAATTGATATTTTCAAAGAAGAAACAGTTTTGTTTATCGGAATGTTTTGAAAATTGAACAGAATTGTTTGTATCTTGGTCATAGTATATGAAAGGTCCACTATTTTATTCTAAGATTCTGCTTTTTGGCGAGTATGGTATCATCAAAGACTCCAAAGGCCTTTCAATTCCCTATAACTTTTTTAAGGGTGCCTTAAAGAAGGACAAGAACCCATCCGAGATGGCCAAAAAGTCCAATGAAAGCCTTAAGGGGTTTGCAAAATACCTGAAAAATATTGAAAAGCAGGAAAAGGGTTTGGTCTCTTTTGATATGGAAACCTTGGAAAAGGATATTGCCAACGGCATGTATTTTGACAGTTCCATTCCGCAAGGTTATGGTATTGGAAGTAGTGGGGCCCTTGTAGCTGCCATTTACGATAGGTATGCCAATGATAAAATTACCATTCTTGAAAATCTTACCCGGGACAAGCTCTTGACCTTGAAGAAGATTTTTGGAAAAATGGAATCCTTTTTCCACGGAAAATCCTCTGGATTGGATCCTTTGAACAGTTATCTCAGTTTGCCCATTCTCATCAATTCACAGGACAATATCGAATCCACCAGTATTCCATCCCAAAACACGAACGGCAAAGGAGCGGTGTTTTTGTTGGATAGTGGAGTCACAGGGGAGACGGCACCCATGGTTCAGATTTTTATGGAGAAGATGAAGCAGGAAGGTTTCAGGAACATGATTAAAAACCAGTTCGTGAAGCACACCGATGCCTGTGTGGAGGATTTCTTGAACGGCAATGTAAAATCCCTTTTCGGAAACCTAAAACAGCTTTCCCATGTGGTTTTGGATCATTTTAAACCTATGATTCCAGCCAAATTCCACCAGTTGTGGCAGCAGGGCATTGAAACCAATGATTATTACCTAAAACTTTGTGGTTCAGGCGGCGGCGGATATATTTTGGGCTTTACCGAAGATTTGGAGAAAGCCAAAAAAGCGCTCAAAGACTACAATTTGGAAGTCGTGTACAACTTCTAAAAGCAATCCCATGCTTAGTAGAAAAAACAAACTCTTGCTTTTTAAGCTATTGAGTCTATTCTCTGTGGTGCGCGGCTACAATATTTTGGTCATTACCCTTGCCCAATATTTGGCATCCATCTACATTTTATCCCCAAATATTCCACTTCGGCAAGTGGTTTTCGACCTCAATCTATTTTTGATCGTAACCGCTTCGGCCCTCGTGATAGCCAGTGGGTATATCATCAACAATTTTTATGATGCCGAAAAGGATTTGATCAACAAACCCACCAAAAGCATGTTGGACCGCTTGGTGAGTCAACGCTTTAAATTGACCACCTATTTTATTCTCAATTTTGTGGCCGTTTTGGCCGCTAGTTATATTTCGTTTCGGGCGGTTTTGTTTTTTTCGGCCTATATTTTTGGGATTTGGTTCTATTCGCACAAACTTAAACGGATACCCTTTATTGGGAACTTGGTGTCGGCCACTTTGGCCATAGCCCCCTTCTTTGTGGTGTTTGTGTACTACAGAAACTTTCAAACGGTGATTTTTGTGCACGCCCTCTTTTTGTTTTTGTTGATTTTGGCCCGGGAAATGATCAAGGATCTGGAAAACATGGCGGGCGATATGGCCCAAAACTACCGGACCATTCCCATAATTTATGGTCCAAAAGTGTCCAAGTTCATCATTGCGCTGCTGATTGTTCTCACCTTGATTCCCGCACTCTTGCTCATCAAAACTTTTGATGTGGGCTATATGTACCTCTATTTCATCGCTTGCATTGCCCTACTTATTTTGTTTTTGGTGCTCTTATGGAAATCCAGTGACAAAAGACACTATGTGCGGCTTCACAACATATTGAAATTCATTATAGTAGCAGGTGTTTTTAGTATTCTTTTGATTGATGTGGATTTGGTGTTGAATCGTATTTTATGAGTCGAAAACAAATTGTCCCCTTGAGGGGACTTTAGGGGTGTAAAAAGACTACATTTGCAAAAAATTGATGACTGATGGCGAAATCAGACAATAACCGTAACCGGAAACCTTTTCGAAACACCAAAGGGGGCGATCAACGAAAGCCCTATTCCAAAAATTTTAAACCCAAGGACAAGCAAAATGCCCCAGTAAAAAAATCGAATCCGGATGAGATTCGGTTGAACCGCTATATTGCCAATGCTGGTATTTGTTCCCGAAGGGAGGCTGATACGTACATCGCCGCAGGCAATGTAACCGTGAATGGGAAAGTTATTACCGAAATGGGCTTTAAGGTTAAGCGCTCTGATGATGTCCGTTTTGATGGCAAACGCCTTAACCCTGAAAAAAAGGAATATATCCTTTTGAACAAACCCAAGAACTTTATCACCACCACTAGCGATGAAAAAGGTAGGCGCACGGTCATGGAACTCATCTCAAGTGCCACCAAGGCCCGTTTGTTGCCCGTTGGCCGTTTGGATAGAAATACTACCGGTCTACTACTCTTTACCAATGATGGTGATTTGACAAAAAAGTTGACCCATCCCAAACACGGTGTTCGCAAGATTTACCACGTGCATTTGGACAAAAGTTTAAGTTTGGCCGATTTGCATAAAATTGAAGCAGGGTTGGAACTGGAAGACGGTTCCATTGACGTGGACAGCATCAGTTTTATCCAAGGGGCGCCCAAACGCGAAGTGGGTGTGGAAATTCACAGCGGCCGAAACCGAATTGTACGGCGCATTTTTGAACATTTGGGCTACGAGGTCACCAAGTTGGACCGGGTAATCTTTGCCGGACTCACCAAAAAGGACTTGCCTCGGGGCCATTGGCGCCACCTCACTGAGCAGGAAGTCATCAATTTAAGGATGATTAAATAAGACAGTACAACCATAGCCGATGGATGAATTTCCCAAAAACAAAATCCCCTGCACTTTGGCAAGGGGAATTCAATTTTTGGATGATGTTTTTTAATTAAAGCTGCTCATTTTCTTCTTTGTCGGGATTAGGTGCGTATTGTTCCAAAAACTTCCGTTGCATGGCTTCCATCCGTTTTTGGATTTTATCCAAATCCATAAAGTCCTTGCCTAGCGGGCTTTCAAAAAAATCATCTTCGAAAAAATGTTTAGTGAACAGCGAATCTTCTTCAAAAAAATTGGGAAATCCATTGTGATTAAAATGCGAAAAACTTCTGGAAAACCTCGATCTAAAGGATTCAAGTAAGCTATCCCGGTCCATTTGGGCCAAATCGTCCATATACTCTGAAGAGGACCAGGAATAAATAGAATCGTAACGAATAAGGTTTCCATTTTCATCAAATTCCCGGTTTACTTTCCAGCTGCCTTTGGGCTGTTCGGCAAGACTTTGATCTTCCTTTTTTTCCTCGCTCTCTTTTTCTTGGCCATTACAACCAAAACACACCAACGAAAGCAAGGAAAGTAGCACAAACTTTTTCATGGGATTACATTTTAAGATTAAACAAAAAATTAGGAGAGACCTATTTTGGCCTCTCCTGCATAACCCGTATTAAGAAATTTTGATACTACGGGCAGGTTTTTGGATGGCCTCTTCTTTTTTAGGCAAATGAATGCTTAAAATACCATCTCTATATTCTGCCTTGATCTTGTCCTCGTTCACAGTCTCTGGCAAGGAGAAGGAACGTTTAAATGAGGCATATCCAAATTCCCTTCGGATATGGTTGTCCTCATTGTCAAGATTGTTTTCATTGGTCTCGGCGGTAATGGAAAGTACTTGATTGTCCAAATCTACCGTAAAGTCCGATTTTTGTAACCCTGGTACCGCCATGTCAACATAATAGGAATCCTTGGTCTCCCTAATGTTCACCTTGGGTAGGGTTAGGCCCGTATTAAAATTTGATGTAAATACTGAAGGGAGCTCCCTGTTAAACAATTCATCGATCCAGGAAGACCACATGGGGAAGGTTAGGCCATTCGAATTTGATTTTGCCACACTTCCATTTTTTGTTGCAACTAAATTACTCATAACTGCTAAATTTTAAGTTAGACAATAATTCAAATGTTCGCAGTGATATGGGCAAAATAAATGCCAAACCGATTGTTTTGGGCCTAAAGAAACTTGACTTTAAAAATTTTTAAGAATACAACCAGTGTTATGTAAAAAAAATTAACACACTGGGTGTCAGTATGTCACAATCTGTCAATGTCAGTTTTTTGATTTTCCCATGTCTTCAAAAAGGGTCCATTGGTTGGGGTCGAGGATGACATTGTCTGGGTGTGTACTTGACCTCAGTTCAAAATTTTGGGACTGCTCATTTACTTGAATGGTTTCCATAACTGTTTTACCATCTTTTACCAAACCAATTTCCATCGGAAACTGGAACACATGATGCGATTGTAGTTGTTCCAAATGGAGTATTACTTTCCCTTTTTTGTATTCCCAGTTCCATTTTAGCTGGGGGTGTCCTTTGGTAAAGAGCCACTGCTGAAAAAAATCGTCCAGCTTTTCACCAGAAACATCTTCCATCACCTTCCGAAAATCATCGGTAAGGACATTGCTGTTCCGATAGGTGGTGTAGTATTTTCGAATTCCGTTCCAAAAGGTTTTGTCACCCAATTTATGGCGGAGCATGTTCAATACCCAACCCCCTTTTTGGTAGGTATTTGTACTAAGTACCCGCATGGGGTCGGATATGGTCAAATCAACAATGGGTGATGGGTTGGTTTTGTAATAGTCAATAATTTCTCTACGATCAATGGCCAATTCTTCTTTTCTACGTTCGTTTCCATACACATCTTCCAGATAAAGGATGCAGAAATAGGTAGCGAAACCCTCACTTAGCCAAACGTGGTTCCAACTCTTCTCGGTGGCGGAATTGCCAAACCATTGGTGGGCGATTTCATGCGCAATCAAAGGTTCTACGGTATTGTTTCCGGTGACTGAATTTTCAAAATAGGCGATGGTTCCGGCATTTTCAAGTCCACCCCACTGCGTCTTGGCCTGCATGTTGGCCAGTTTGGCATAGGAATACGGCTCCAGCACTTTTCCGGCCACGGTGTAATCGTGAAACCCCTCTAATCTGTTTTGTGGATAGACCCAAGCGGTAACGGAGATGTTTTGCACTTCATCTACCAAGCGACTTGCAAATTCGGTAACGCCGATGGTCATGACCTTGGTAGCCACGGGAGCAGGTTCTCGGTATATGGTGAGTTTGTAGCCGTTCTCCAAATTGCTTTCTTCAATTTTTTCACCGGTGGCCACTACATCGTAGTGGTCTGGAGCCGTAATTTGGAATTCCACAATCGCTTTATCATACGGATGATCTACCGAGGCAAGCCAATGCCGCGCCAAGTTGGGCCAGTTGTCCCCAAAAAAGGAGCGTTTTCCATATTTGGTGGTATCAATGACAAGACCTCTTTCAGGAATGCCGTGGTATTTTATGGTGAACTTTTGTGTTTTGGCCTCGGTTTTTGGAAGAATATTGATTCTGTTTTCAGAATAGGAATAGTCTGCTTGGAGACTATCCTCCAAAACCTCCGTGACTTCCATGCCAAATTCTCCTGACTTTCCAACCAAATCCAAAGCAAATGGAACAGCCTTTTCTTTAAAGGAGACGGTTACTTGGGTTTCGCCCTGTATTTTGTTGGAGGCATCAGTTAAGGAAAGGCCGAACACGTAGTGTTGTACATCTACGTTTTCGTTTTTTGGATAGGCATCTTGGGCATTTCCCAGAAGACAAACCATGGCGAAAGCCACAATAGAGGTTACAATTTTTTGCTGCATAAATGGACCACTAACAGTTTTCTGGCCCAATTTACCCAATTTATGGCAATGGCCTTGGAAATTTAATAGAACTAAAAAGAACAAAAAAGGGAGGTGTTTTATAATAGACTTTGTCAAATAAATTGATTCTAGTCTTCGTACAATCGCAATCTATTTTTTACGGTATTCAATTCTGTCTGCAGGGCATTTATTTTTTCCAGTAGATTTAAGACTGTATCTACCCCTTCCAAATTAACATTAAGGTCCCTGTGTATCCGGATAACTTTTTCCACAACACCGATTTTGTCCTCATGAATAAAATGCGAATCGTCAATAGTTTTGAGTTCTATTATGCCAAGTTCCTGAAGATGGTGAAATAACACCATTTCTACCTCATAGTGTGTGCACAACTTGTTGACCAGGATTAAATTTTCTTTGCTCATTTGTTCCGCAATTTTGCCAGTTCCTTAATTAATTCCTTCTCTTTATCCGTCAATTTAGTGGGAAGTACAATATTATAGGTGATAAATAAATCACCGAATTCACCTTCTTTTTTATATATCGGAAACCCTTTCCCTTTTAATTTTACTTTGGTGCCATTTTGAGTTTCTGGCTTGACCTTCAACTTCACTTTGCCATCAAAAGTATCTACAACAATTTCATCTCCAAGTAGAGCTTGGTACAAGTCGATATCCACTGTTTTGTACAGATTGTCCTTGTCACGTTTAAAATCGGTATTATTTAGAATGGAGAAAGTAATGAAAAGATCTCCATTTGGACCACCATTGATGCCTTGGCCACCATGTCCTTTGATTTTGATTGTTTGGCCGTTTTTGACTCCCGAGGGAATGGTAATTCGAATGTTGTTACCGTTCACCGTGAGAACACGTTTGTGTGTTTTGTAGACGTCCTTTAGGTTCAGGTTGAGCTCCGCATTATAGTCCTGCCCTTTAAACTTTATACTTCCGCCTCTGGCTCTTCCTCCTCCAAACATGGATTCAAAGAAGTCGGAATAATCGCCCTCTGAAAAATGTTCAGATGACCTTCCTGTGTAGGCTCGTTGCGAACGCTGTTGTTGCTGCGCTTTTTCAAATTCTTCAGCATGCATCCAATCTTTTCCATACTTGTCATACTTCTTACGATTTTCCTCATTGCTGAGCACCTCATTGGCTTCATTGATTTCTTTGAACTTTTTCTCAGCCTCTTTGTCGTTTGGATTTAAATCAGGATGAAATTTACGCGCCAGCTTTCGGTACGCTTTTCTAATTTCGTCTTGGGTTGCATTTTTTTGGATCCCAAGGATTTTATAGTAGTCTATAAACGCCATTCAAAGTATACTTTAATGATCGAATGAAGTTAGCGTTTTCCACAATTAAAATCCAGTGTGAATTTAGAGCGTAACCTTCTGGATTTTTACTTTCCCTAAAATATGAAGCGTGATTTAAGGGTTAAGTGCCTTTTCCATTTTCTGTTTGATTTCCTCCAAACACAAATTGCCCAAGCTCCCCTCATGGGTATGTTCAATGTCCCGTTTGGGTTTAAAATTGCCATTTTCAATGGCCTTGCCCATGGTTTTGTAGGCATCCCTAAAGGGCATTCCGCTTTTTACGAGCTCGTTCAAAGTGTCTACGCTAAAGAGGTAATCGTATTTGGGGTCTTCCAAAATGTTTGGGTTCACCTTGATTTCCTTTAAACTGAAAGTCATCAATTCCAGACAAGCCTGCATGTCCTGCAAAGCAGGAACAATAACTTCCTTCACCAATTGCAAATCTCGATGATATCCACTGGGCAGGTTGTTGGTAATCAACGTCAATTGGTTGGGAACCGTTTGAATTTTATTACACTTGGCCCGAATCAGTTCAAAGACATCCGGATTCTTTTTGTGGGGCATAATGCTGCTTCCCGTGGTCAGTTCATTGGGAAAAGAGATAAAATCAAAATTCTGGCTCATGTACAGGCAAATGTCCATGGCCATTTTGGATAGCGTAGCAGCAACGCTGGAAATCCCGAAAGCGGCAGCTTTTTCCACTTTCCCACGACCCATTTGGGCAGCAACCACGTTATATTTTAGGGTGTCAAAACCCATTTCGGCGGTGGTAAAGCTTCGGTCAATGGGGAAAGAGCTACCATAACCTGCAGCGCTCCCCAACGGGTTTTGGTCCGCCACTTTATGGGCCACCTGCACAAAGTACAGGTCATCTACCAAACTTTCGGCATAGGCCGAAAACCAAAGTCCAAATGAGGAAGGCATGGCAATCTGCAAATGCGTGTAACCAGGCAGCAATACGTTTTTGTGTTTTTCCGCTAAATCCAGCAACAAATCAAACAAAGACTTTACTTGTGAAGTGATTTCAGTCAATTCGTCCTTCAGGTACAACTGCATGGCCACCAATACCTGGTCGTTTCGGGAACGGGCTGAATGGATTTTTTTGCCGGTATCACCCAGCTTTTCGGTAAGGAGAAATTCAATTTTGGAGTGCATGTCCTCAAAATCGTCCTCAATGGTAAATTTTCCATTGTCAATATCCTTGCCGATTTGGCCCAAAGCCTTCACCAAGTCACCGGACTCCTCTTCAGTGATCAATCCTACTTTGCCCAACATTTTGGCGTGGGTGGTGGATGCAATGACATCATATTTTGCTAAGACCAAATCCAGTTCGCGGTCATTTCCAACGGTAAAATGGTCTATTTTTTTATCGGTACTAAAACCTTTGTCCCAGAGTTTCATAGTATGTAGTTGTCATTCCCGCACTTCGCTTTGCTCAGCATAAACTCCGGCGGGAATCTGTTTATCGAGTTCTCGACTCCGCTCGAACTCCTTTTAATTCTTTTTTAAAAAACCTTGTAATATTTTAATATAAAGGTCGATGCCTTCTTCAATTTCGTTTACATAAATAAATTCATTGGCCGAATGTGAACGGGTACTATCCCCAGGACCCAATTTCACGGATTGGCAACTCAGCGCAGCTTGATCGGATAAGGTAGGGGAACCATAGGTTTTTCGTCCCAAGGCCAAACCACTTTTTACCAGATCATGGTTGGGATTAATGCAGGATGAATTCAATCGCAAAGAACGTGGTGTCATTTTGCAAGGGGCTTCCTTTTGCAACATATCCGAAATCTCCTTATTGGAATAACAGTCGTTTACCCGAACATCCACCACCAAATCCACCTGGGCAGGAACCACATTGTGTTGTTTTCCCGCATTGATCTGGGTAACGGTCAATTTTACCTCACCCAAAGCATCGGAAACTTTATCGAACGTGTAATCTTTGAACCACCGCAAGACATCAATGGTGTTGTAAATGGAATTGTTATCGTTTGGGTGTGCAGCATGTGAAGGCGTTCCTTCCACAACAGCATCAAAGACCACAAGACCTTTTTCGGCAATGGCGAGGTCCATTAAAGTAGGTTCGCCCACAACAGCAAGGTTTATTTCAGGAAGGATGGGTAACAACGCCCGAATACTTTTTTCGCCCGCATCTTCTTCCTCACCTGTTGCGGCCATAATTATATTATGGCTCAATCCTTCCATCTCATAAAAATGAACAAAAGTGGCCAAAAGTGATACCAAGCAACCGCCAGCATCATTACTACCAAGTCCATAGAGTTTTCCATCTTCAATATGGGGATGAAAGGGGTCTTTGGTATAAGCGCTGTTAGGTTTTACGGTATCGTGATGGGAATTCAGCAACAATGTTGGCTTGGAAGCATCAAAATGTTTGTTAAAGGCATAAATATTATTGTATTGCCGTTCGGTCTTTATACCAAACCCCTCTAAAAAAGTGGCAATGGCATCTCCCGTTTTATCCTCTTCACCGGAAAAGGAAGGAATGGCAATCAATTCCTTTAATAGTTCAATAGCCTTTTCGGTCAATGTTTCTTGATTGGTTTTCATAGTGTTACTGTGGTAAAATTTGGGTTGCCTTTTTCCAGCATGTCAATATCTCCTATACATACCTTCTTAACTTGGTTTCTGAGGGCATAAAAACAATTGTGCATTTTGGGAAGCATCCCATTTGAAATAATGCCGTAGGCCAGAAGTTCTTCATACGTTTTGGAATTGATATGGGTAATGACTGAATTTTCATTGTCCACGTCCTCTAGCACACCTTTCTTTTCAAAACAATAATATAAAGTAGTGTCGAATTGATCGGACATGGCGATGGCCACTTCTGCTGCAATGGTATCGGCATTGGTATTGAGCAATTGTCCTTTTCCATCATGTGTCAATGCGCAAAGTATTGGGGTAAAACCTGCCTGCAATAGTTTGAAAATACCATAGGCATTCACTTTGTCCACATCGCCCACATAGCCGAAATCCACTTTTGTAACAGGTCTTTTGTGTGCCAGAATGGCGTTGGCATCTGCCCCGCTCATTCCAATGGCATTGGTTCCGAAAGCTTGCAATTGGGCCACAATCTGTTTACTTACCAATCCACCGTACACCATAATGGCGATTTCCAAACTTTTTTCATCGGTGATTCTTCGGCCATTGATCATTTTGGCCTCAATGCCCAGTTTCTTGCCAATCTGTGTTGCTTTTTTACCTCCCCCGTGTACCATGATTTTGTTTCCTGGCATTTTGGAAAAAAGCTCTAAAATCCGGGTGAACTCCTTATCATCTTCAATAAGGTTGCTCCCTACTTTTACGATGGATAGTGCTTGTTTCATAAGGCTTCCAATATTTTTTTCAGGACTATTTGTGCTGAAAAGGTTCTATTCTGTGCTTGGTTGATTACCAATGATTGATTTCCATCCAAAACCGCATCTTCCACAACAATGTTTCTCCGCACGGGAAGACAGTGCATAAATTTGGCCTGTCCCAATTTTTGTTGTGTCATGGTCCAGTTCAGATCTTGGTGCAGCACTTTTCCGTAATTGGTATAGCTGCTCCAGTTTTTCACATAGACAAAATCGGCTTCCTTCAGTGCTTTTTCTTGATCATACTCAATTTGGCAGCCTTGGGTGATGTTGGGGTTGAGTTCATACCCTTTGGGGTGGGTGATGATAAATTCCGCATCTTGCAACTTCATCATTTGCGTAAATGAATTGGCCACAGCATGGGGCAAAGCCTTTGGATGGGGCGCCCAGGATAAAACCACCTTGGGTCTTGGTTTT
This sequence comes from Muricauda sp. MAR_2010_75, assembly GCF_000745185.1. NCBI lineage: Bacteria > Pseudomonadati > Bacteroidota > Flavobacteriia > Flavobacteriales > Flavobacteriaceae > Allomuricauda > Allomuricauda sp. MAR_2010_75. The sequence goes on along the minus strand of NZ_JQNJ01000001.1, from coordinate 959,165 downwards.
AGGCTATATTCCGCTAAAGTTATGGCATCTGCCAAAGCCTGCAAAGGATGACCCGTAGAACTTTCCATATTTACCACAGGAACGGAAGCATGTTTGGCAAAACCGGTTAGCACTTCCTCGGCTTCATCCTTTTCCCTATCCTTTAAATCGGGAAAAGCACGTATGGCAACAATATCGCAATATTGGGATACCACTTGGGCGGCTTCCTTGATGTGTTCAGAGGTGCCTTGGTCCATCACGGAACCATCTTGGTATTCCAAAACCCAACTTTCGCTGCCAAAATTCATGATCATGACTTCCATGCCCAAGTTCATGGCGGCTTTTTGCGTGCTCAAACGTGTTCGCAAACTATTGTTGAAGAACAACAGGCATACGGTCTTATGTTTCCCCAAATCTTCAAATTGATAGGGATTTTGTTTTAGGGTAATTGCTTCGTCCACCCAATCGGGCAGGGATTCAATATCGTTAACAGATAAAAAATGCTTCATTTCAATGCTTTTTTGAGTGCTTCAAAAAATAGGTCCACATGTTCCTTGGTGATGTTCAATGCGGGTAAAAACCGCAATAACTTCTTGTTTTTGGCACTACCTGTAAAAATATGTTGGTCATAGATCAGTTTTTTTCGGAGGTCGGCCACTTCAAAATCAAATTCTAGGCCTATCATCAACCCCCGACCCTTTACGTTCTTGATTTCTGGAATTTCTTGGGCCTTTTTCCTAAAATAGGTTCCCAATTCATCCGCATTTTTAGTGAGTCCCTCACTTTCCAACACTTCCAGAACAGCCAAACTCGCCGCGCAGGCCAAATGGTTTCCACCAAAAGTGGTCCCCAAAAGGCCGTATGAGGGTTTGAAAGATTCGTGGATCAGTATACCTCCAACTGGAAAACCATTACCCATTCCTTTTGCGATGGAAATAATATCAGGCTGAATCCCATGATGTTGAAAGGCAAAGAACTTACCACTTCTTCCATAGCCAGATTGGACTTCATCCGCAATCAAAACAACATGATGCGTCTTACATTTTTCTGCGATGAATTGATAAAACTCTGTGGTGGGTTCGTCCAATCCACCCACACCTTGAATCGCTTCCAAAATCACCGCACAATACTCATCCGAAGCAATTGCTTTTTCAAAGGCATCAAAATCATTCAATGGGAGAAAAGTAACCGCCTGTTGTTTGTTGATGGGTGCATTAATGCTTGGGTTGTCCGTAACGGCAACTGCAGCAGATGTCCTTCCATGAAAACTATTGGTAAACGCAATGACTTTGGATTTTCCCGTGTGGAACGATGCCATTTTCAGCGCATTTTCATTGGCTTCCGCCCCAGAATTGCACATAAACAGATCATACGCCTCACAATCGGATAGCTCTCCCAGTTTTTCGGCTAATTCCTCTTGAATGGGGTTTTGGATGGAATTGCTGTAAAATGCAATCTTGTCCAATTGGTCTTTGATTCGCTTTACATAATGCGGGTGAGTATGCCCAATTGAAATCACGGCATGACCTCCATAAAAATCCCAATATTTTTGTCCTGTATCATCCCAAACCTCAATGCCTTTTGCGGACACCGGGGTGACATCATACAATGGATATACGTCAAATAATTTCATGCTTTACCCCTTTTTAATTTGGCTGATTTTTTCAAAGGAACTCACAATACCTCTTATGAGCGAGGAGCTCAATCCTTGGTGTTCCATTTCGTTCAATCCTTCTATGGTACAGCCCTTGGGCGTGGTTACCCTATCAATTTCCTCTTCGGGATGGCTACCGGATTCAATCAAAAGACTGGCCGCTCCATTACAGGTATGCATAGCCAATTCCTGTGCTTCCTTGGCATCAAATCCCAATTGAATGGCCCCTTGGGTTGTAGCGCGAATCAATCGCATCCAGAAGGCGATTCCACTTGCACAGATAACGGTGGCCGCTTGCATTTGTACCTCTGGAATCTCCATGGTATGTCCCATCCGATTAAAAATGGCCTTGGCCAAATCGATTCGTTTTTTGCCGAGTTCATTGCTACAGATACAGGTCATGGATTTCCCCACCGAAATGGCGGTATTGGGCATACTTCGGATGATGTATTTATCGGAACCGATAATGCCTTCGATTCTGGGTATGCCAAAACCGGTGATGGTACTGATGATCACATGTTTTTCGGTGAGCAGGTCTTTGGTTTGCTCCAAAATGGAGGTAAAATGACCCGGTTGTACCGCAAAAATGAGAATATCGGAGTTTTTGACAGCTTCTTCATTATCCGAAGTGACCGTAACGTTCCCGTATTTTTCAAAATCCTGGATGGATTTGGTATTTCGTTTGGTGAGGTACATGGTGGTGGCGCCGTTGGTATGCAAAATCCCTTTGGCAATGGCCAATCCCAAGTTTCCCGCTCCTATGATTGCTATTTTCATGGTTGATTTTTTTAAAAAACTCCTGCTTTTAATAACAGACCTTCGGTTTCAGGGAAACCAAACATCAGGTTCATATTTTGTACGGCTTGCCCAGAAGCGCCCTTCAGTAAATTATCAATGGCTGAAGTCACCAATAGCAAGTCTTCATGTTTGTGCAAATGAATATGACATTGGTTGGTGTTCACTACTTGTTTTAGATGGATTTCCTCTTCAGAAACATGGGTAAACGCTGCATCGGTATAAAAATCGTTGTATAGCTTTTTGGCTTCTTCCAAAGTACCTTCAAAAGAGGTGTAGGCCGTTGCCAAAATTCCTCTGGTGAAATTCCCCCGTGTGGGCAAAAACAATAATTTTCCCACTTGATTTCCGTAGGAATCCAAACTTTCGCCTATTTCTCCCAAATGTTGGTGGGTAAAAGGTTTGTACCACGAAATGTTGTTGTTCCGCCAGCTAAAATGTGAGGTTGATGACAATCCAACACCAGCACCGGTACTTCCAGTGACAGCGTTAATGTGGACATCATTATTCAACAAATTGGCCTTAGCCAAGGGCAACAATGCCAGCTGAATGGCCGTAGCAAAACAACCGGGATTGGCAATGGCAATGGCTGATTGAATCTCTTCTTTGTAGAGTTCTGGCAATCCGTAAACAAAATCTTTTCCATCAAATTTGGCATCGGCCTTTAGCCTAAAATCATTGCTCAAATCAATGATTTTGGTCTCCTTGGAAAAGGTGTACTCCTTTAGAAACGAGGTGGAATTACCATGCCCCAAGCAAAGAAAGACAACATCCACGTTTGGGTTGATATCTCCTGAAAATGCCAAATCGGTCAATCCTAAGAGATCTTGATGAGCCGAGGTGATGGGTTTTCCTGCTCGTGTTGTGCTGTACACAAAATCGATTTCGGTTTCACGGTGGTTCAATAACAATCGAATGAGTTCCCCACCTGTATACCCAGAACCGCCTATGATTCCCGCTTTAATCATGTTTTTGGTTTACGTGGTTTGCAATTTTCCCTGAATTGGACAGAATTTTGATAAAACCTTTGGCGTCATCGGCGGTCCAACCTTTGTTCATTTCCCCGTAACTTCCGAAGGAAGCATTCATTAGATCATGGTCTGAAGCGATGCCGTTCAATTCAAATCTGTAAGGATGAAGGGTAACAAATACATCTCCTGAAACGTTCTTTTGGGTATCCGTCAAAAAGGCCTCAATGTTTCGCATTACTTCGTCCAAATAGTTGCCTTCGTGCAACAGCATTCCATAAAAGTTGGCCATTTGCTCTTTTTGATACTGCTGCCACTTGCTCAACGTATGCTTTTCCAAGAGATGGTGCGCTTTAATAATTATTAAAGGGGCAGCAGCCTCAAAACCAACCCGACCTTTGATTCCGATGATGGTATCACCTACATGGATGTCTCGTCCAATGGCGTATTTGGAAGCAATGGCCTCTAACTTTTCAATATTGGCAACAGGATTATCTTCCTCACCATCCAGGGCTACGAGCTCCCCTTTTTTAAACGTCAATTTTAATTCTTTGGGCAATTCTTTTTCCAATTGACTTGGGTACGCGGTTTCCGGTAAGGAAAGGTGCGATGTCAGGGTTTCCTCACCACCTACGGATGTGCCCCACAATCCTCTGTTAATGGAATATTTCGCCTTTTCCCAAGAATAATCAATACCATTTTGTTGTAAGTAATTGATTTCTTCCTCTCGGGCCAATTTTTTGTCCCTGATTGGGGTGATGATTTCAATTTCTGGTGCCAAGATTTGGAATATCATATCAAATCGCACTTGATCGTTTCCAGCTCCGGTACTGCCATGGGCGATATACTGGGCGCCAATTTTCTTGGCGTGGTTTACAATTTCAATAGCTTGTACAATCCGTTCTGCGCTTACTGAAAGGGGGTATGTGTTGTTTCTTAGCACATTTCCAAAAATGAGGTATTTCACTACTTTCTCATAAAAATTGGAAATGGCGTTGATAGAGGTGTAAGTAGTTGCACCCAAGGCCAGTGCCTTTTGTTCAATTTCCTCAATCTCAGCTTTGCTGAATCCACCGGTGTTTACGCTAACGGCATGTACTTCAAATCCTTCTTCTTGGGATAAATATTTGGCACAATAGGAGGTATCCAGTCCGCCACTATAGGCTAATACTAATTTTTTCATTTTGGTTCTTCAATTTTAAATTGCGGTTCACAACTGCCTTCCTGCGGCAGGTGGGCGATCAGGATAACAGCTTGAACAGACATTTTACTTTTCTTTCTTCTTAAGGAAAAGGGTTTCTTTTATATTTTTCAATCTTTGAAAAGCCTTTCCATTTAATTTTTTTGATGTGGTATTTTTTCCGCTCTTTTTTTCATTGGGGTCGTACAGCATTCCGGTGCACAGGCACATTTTTTGTTCGGTGCGTGTTAGAATGTCAAAATTCTTACAGGTTTGGCAGCCTTTCCAAAAATCAGGGTCATCGGTAAGTTCTGAAAATGTTACGGGCCTATAGCCCAGCTCGTAGTTCATTTTCATGACAGCAAGTCCCGTGGTGATCCCGAAAATTTTGGCATCCGGAAATTTCTTTCGTGACAGGTCAAAGACAGCCTTTTTTATTTTTTTGGCCAGTCCCTGGTTTCTATAATCGGGGTGTACAATAAGTCCTGAATTGGCCACAAAATCCTTGTTCCCCCAAACTTCAATATAACAGAAGCCAGCAAACTTATCACCATCCAAAGCAATGACGGCGTTTCCGTTCTGTAAACGTTTCATGATATATTCAGGGGTACGTTTGGCAATTCCGGTGCCACGCACCTTAGCGGATTCCGCTATGGTATTGCAGATAATTTGTGCGTATTTAAAATGTGATTCGTTAGCAATTACAATATCCATTGCAAGCGATTAAACAGATAAAATTAAAAAAGATGTTTTGTTGGTTTTGCGGAAATGGACTCACCTATTTCCATAGATAATAGTGCACCCTTACGGGCGACGACGTGGAGAAAATGGACGTACGGGAGCGGGAATGCTCAATGTTGTAAATATGTATTCTTGTCCTTTCATTGTGGGATAAAAGTACAAATTAATTCTAATTGGCCTAGAGATTGACTTGTTTTTTGAAGAAATATAACTTTTTTGAACCTCTACCTATCATTTCATAAATGAAAAAGCCAAAGACCAAAATATATTCAATGGCCAATAACCAAAGATTCTCCTTATAATCTGGGTTGGAATACGCCTGATAACTAAGCACAATGGCCAGAGACCAGACCAACGGAAACCGATATTTTGTAAAGAGGGACAGTCCCATGAGAAAAACAACATACCAGGGATGAACCGTACTGGAGAGAAAATAGTAACAGGACAATACCAGGACCATTGAGGTAATCACACTTTCAAGGCTGTTGTTTTTCCGGAGAAAAGCAATCAACACTGTAATGACCAATATTACTTTGGTGATGATTTTCCCGTAGGATTCAATTAGCTCCCAAGGCTTGGCTTCGTAGTGGATCACCGCAATTTTTTTTACGATGTTGTAAATACTCGCGTTGAACTCAAAGTTGGAGAACCATAATTTTAAGGTTTCTGAGTAATTGTCGATAAAGGCTGGAGAATATAATGGGAGGAGCAACACAAGGCAGCCAAATCCTACAAGACCGTAGAAGATTGCACTTTTTTTAAATCGGAAATATTTGAGAAATATGGGCAAAAAAATAAGGGGCACCAACTTTACCATGATGGAAAGGGAATAGACGGGTGCGGCAAGAACCCATTTCTTTTTTGAAATGAGGTACAATGCCCAAACCATGAAGAACAGCATAACACCTTCAAAATGAAGATTTCCTGTCAGTTCAATAATCACTAGAGGATTCAGGAAGTACCAAAAGACCATATGGGTGGACTGGTTAAGGTTTTGGAGCAATTTCCTGCCAAAATAGAGGACACCTATATCCGCCAGGATCAAGGTCAACCGCATGGCAATGATGGACCCCAGTATGCTACCACCGCCCAAAATAGCACCCAAAACGAACAATACTTGATTGATCGGGGGATAATTGCTGAAATGTTTGGCATGGAGTGCTCCCATTTTGGTGTGTAGCTCTTGGGCATTGGCAATTCCCAAATCGGACTGACCAATGAGGTCGTTGGGTGCATGAAGATAGGGGTTGAGGCCATTTTTTATGAGTTCTCCATCCCAAATAAATCGATAAAAATCTTGGGAAAGATTGGGTTCGGCAAATAAAAAAACAAGTCGAAATAGAATTCCCGCCACCAGAAGGAACTTAAAGTTCCATTTCTCAAACTGCATGAGTTTGACCAAAAAAAAGAACAGCCCCGCAAAAAGCGTGAGCAGTTTTATGAAGTCGGTACGGGCCAAATCGTACCCAAAACTAGCATAGAACAATATACTTCCGACAACAAAGAGTATCGGGTATTTGTGCAAGCGCCAGTAAGAGAGCATGTGTTTTAAGCCTTGGAGGTCAGCGATTTAAAGAAAACAAAGCCAAAACCTAGGAATAACATCAAATGGAAAGGAAACAATCCATAGTCATTCAATGGGATGGCACTGTACATTCCAAAAAGGAAGTAGATCATCAAGGCAAATTCCAAAATCATGTTGGGCGAAAGTTTCTTTGCCAAATATTTATTGCCCTTCCAAGTGTCCTTGATACTGTTGATGTTGAACTTGGGGGTTCGAACAAATTCGCTTCGTTTGCCCAAATGGCCCTCCAAAACAGCCACAGTGTTGTGCAAGGAAAATCCGAGTGCCACTGAAAAGAAGGTGAAGAAGAGTTTGATGTAGTCCACAAAGTTGTCAAAACTGCTTCCCTGAATACTTTTGTAGGTAAACCAATAGCAAATGAACAAGATAATGGTACTAATGATGAAGAAGCTGGTTACTTCAAATACCCAACCCAAATGGCCATAGGTGTTTTTAATGTAGAGCATGGGAATGCTCAACAAGGCCACAATGAACACACAAAGGAACATGGAACTGTTCAACAAGTGCATTACCCCATGGAATTTGGTCTTCAGGGGAATGTTCTTGGCTGTGATAACGCTCCAGACTGTCTTTCTGAAGTTTTCGGCGCCCCCCTTGTTCCATCGGAACTGTTGCGAACGTGCCGCACTGATGACCACAGGCAATTCGGCAGGGGTTTCAACATCCTCCAAATATTTGAACTTCCAGTTTTTTAATTGGGCACGATAGCTGAGATCCAAATCCTCGGTCAAGGTATCGCCTTCCCAGTTCCCGGCATCCAGGATACATTCTTTTCTCCAGATACCAGCGGTACCGTTGAAGTTGATGAAATGCCCTTTTGAGTTTCGGCCTACTTGCTCCAATGTAAAGTGGGCATCCAAGGCAAAGGCCTGTATACGGGTAAGTGTGGAATAATCTCGGTTAATGTGTCCCCAGCGGGTCTGTACCACACCAATTTCCTCATCTTTAAAATAGGGAACGGTTTTTTTAAGCCAATCGCTTTCCGGAAGGAAGTCGGCATCAAAAATGGCAATGAACTCCCCTTTGGCAATGGCAAGACCTTCTTTTAGAGCCCCAGCTTTGTACCCTTTTCGGTTCTCTCTCCGGATATGTTGAATGTCAAGTCCGTCCTTTTGGAGTTCTTCAATTCGTCTGGCGGTCTCTATGACGGAATCATCGGTGGAGTCGTCCAAAACCTGAATTTCCAACTTACTTTTTGGGTATTCAATTTTGGCGATGTTATCCAACAAACGCTCCATAACATACTCTTCGTTGTAGATGGGAAGCTGTATGGTGATAACCGGTATTTCCTTGGGATCTAAGAGGTTGAACTTGGGAGCTTCATCAATTCGCTTTTTATAACCCAAGTAATTGATCAACAGATTTAATTGGGCAAGACTGTAAAAGAAGATCAAAATTAAGGCTGTACTATAAATAGCGATGATGATAATAGCAATTGTGAGTCCCATATTATTTTAAACTGTATTTAAAAATCCAACCCATAATTTTTATGCCAGCAAATATAGTACCTTTTACCGTACCTGACACTTTTGAAACACCAATTCTTCGTTTATAACGCACTGGTATTTCGGTATATGACATGTTTTTTCTCAGAACTTTGAGCTGCATTTCCACTGTCCATCCATAAGTCTGGTCCTGCATCTCCAATTTTTTGAGCTTTTCATATTTTATGGCCCTAAAAGGTCCCAAATCCGTAAATCTTGCTCCAAACAGGACTTTCATTAAAAAAGTGGCCAATTTGTTGCCAAAAACCTGCTGTGGAGTCATGGAACCGGGTTCCCTGAGCGACTTTTTTCGCGCTCCAACCACAAAATCTATGTCACTTTCCAAAATGGGGGCGACTACCTTATCCAGTTCCTCTGGATAATCTGAGTAATCTCCGTCAATAAATACGATTATGTCTGGCTCTTTGGATTGTTGCTCTATATAATTAATTCCACACAGGCATGCGGACCCATACCCCCTGCGGGTTTCGGTGAGTACAGTGGCACCCTCTTTTTTGGCATTTTCCATGGTATTGTCAGTGGAACCATTGTCCACTACAATAATTTCGGAGACATGCTTTGGAATTTCGGAGACCACTTTTCCTATGGAGTCTCCTTCATTGATTGCAGGGATGATGACCTTAATATCCGCCATGGGCTGCCGTTGGAATTTATTTTGTGTTCAAGTTGCCAAAACTAAGGTATTCCATGCGTTTTTGCCCTTTAATCTTACAGTTTGATGGCAAAGAGCAATGGTTATTTTTGGTTTACCAATGTCATAAGGTCCACATCGTTGCCCAATAAAACTTGGTTGCTGTCAATTCTTCCTTCCAACGGACCATTCTCCAGTTTCAGCACCCCTCTTGGGCAAACCGCGGAGCAGATACCGCAACCAACACAGCTGGCACGGACAATATTTTCACCTTTTTGGGCATAGGCACGTACATCGATGCCCATCTCGCAATAGGTGGAACAGTTTCCGCAGGAAATACACTGACCGCCATTGGTGGTAATTCGAAATCTAGAGAACAAGCGCTGCTGAAAACCAAGGATGGCCGCCATAGGACAACCGAACCTGCACCAGACCCTGCTCCCAAAAATGGGATAAAAACCTGTTCCGATGACCCCAGAGAAAATGCTTCCGATCAAAAAGGAATAAGACTTTCGCAGCGTTTCGGATTTAAAGAGGAATACGTTTCCATCACCACTGAAAAAGTGCATGCCAAGGAGTGCCATAATAATTACAAAATAGCCGATTGCCCCGTATTGCGCATCTTTTTGAAGTTGTTCCCGTTTAAAAAGCATCACCCAGCCAAAAACAAGGGTCAGCAATACCGCAACCCCAATTAAAAATGAGCTTTTGGTCAGCCAGTACTTGCTGGTATCCGTTCCCAAATACGAGTACACCACTGCAGTGGTCATCAAGGTGACGAAAACCACAACGCTGTGCACCACCCAGCGTTCCACTTTCCAGGCGAATGTGGACTTATCGCTCAAGTGTCGGAAGGAATCCCCGGCAGTTTCGGCCAATCCGCCACAGCCACAGACCCAGGAACAATACCATCGTTTTCCATATTTATAGGTAAGGATCGGAGTGATCACAAAAATGGAGAGAATTCCAAAAATCAGCAGTGCAAACCCAATATCCCCGGAACTCAAAAATCCTTTAATGCGGTAGCTCTCAAAATTGTAGTAGTTAAGGGGCCAAACATTTTTAAGGTCGTAGTAGGGTAAACTACCACCGTTTAAAATTTTATCGCCGTTCAAACGGGCCATTAATTCAGGAATGATGAACGCGAAGGCGGTTTGAAATAACATGACGCTAATTGTACGTAATCGCTCATAACGGTTATGGCGATACTTCCAAAGAAACTTAATCCCAAAGGCCAAAATGGCCACTGTATACAGCGTTCCATATACAAACCATTGGCTCGCAGGATTTCCACTCAATGCTTTGCTCAAGGGGTCAAAAAGGGCAATTATACCTTTGTTGTCCCCATCACTAACCAATCCTAAATATTCTGGATAGAAATACAGGACAATGTAAAATCCCGTCAAGGCGATCCCAGCTATCCAAGCCCAAAACCCACGACTGGATATGGACTTAAACCATACTCCATCATTTTTTATACCAGGAAGCTTTTGGGAATAGGCGTTCCACGAAAACCAGAGTATGCCCGCAAAAACGGACGAAAGTGAGATAGAAAGCCATAATGTCTTATTGGGAAAGGAAACATTAAAAATGGCCAATAGCATGATGATTAATCCAGTTACTCCTAAGAAAGTGGCAAACTTTTGGTTTGTGCTCAAGCTTTTTGGTGGTTGCCCGGTGAGGGCCATGCTTCTGTCGTACGTGCTCATTGTTGTTGAATTAGGCAATTTGGAAGATTTGCTTTAAACTTTTCTTCTTGGATTTGACGGTTTTCCCAAAATCGGAATTGAATTGGTCCACGATGTCCTTTTCATAAGTCCGGTAGAATTCGGGATCGAAATTGGCATCGGCCATATGCTCCATTACGTACGCGATGGTTCTTTTCTCGGTGAGCCATCGGTCAAAAATTTCATGTCGTAGACGGATACCAAAGGTATTGATGCCTAAAAGTTCTTCCGAATCCTTATGGAAGGCAATGGTGATGCAAATTTTTTCTTTGGGGTGTCTCCAGTGAAAATGCATTTCCTCGGCTTTCTTTCTTTGTTCAGGAAACACCCAACCGTAGGTTTGGTATTCAATGTCCAAGAACTTGGCAGAATTGAACCAATGCCCCGGATTGTATGGGATTTTATTTCCACAAACGGTCTGTGCCAGGGTTTCGCCCATCATACGGCCTGTGTACCAAACGGCTTCAATAGGTCTTCTGTTTCCAATGGCCTCGTGCTGTTCTGCACAATCACCAATGGCATAAATGTCCTTGATGTTGGTTTCCAAAAATCGGTTTACCTTAACCCCGCGGCCCAGTTCAATTCCAGAATCTTTTAAGAAATCAATGTTTGGCGTAACGCCGGCCGTTAGTCCGACCAAATCACAGGGAATTTCTTCCCCGGTTTCCTCCACAATGATGGATTTTACCCTACCCCTCTCATCAGAAACAATTTCTTTTAGGGAGGAGCTTAACCTTAAATCGATATGGTGTTCCAAAATATGCTCATTGATCATTTGGGATTCGCCATTGGGCAGGATTCCGTTCCAAAAACTATCCTCACGCACCAAGAAGGTAACCGGGATGTCTCGGGTTCGTAACATTTCGGCCAGTTCAATGCCAATCAATCCGCCACCAACGATCACGGCCCGTTTGCAGACCTTTTTGTTGGGCGCATTTACTTCCAACATATTCAAATCTTGTTTGGAATAGAGCCCTTGAACCCCGTCCAAATCTTGACCGGGCCATCCAAATTTATTGGGTTTGGATCCCGTGGCTATGATCAGTTTATCGTAGAAGATGGACTCTGTACTGGCAAGAACCAGCTTTTTCTCATCCGGGATGACCTGGGTTACATGTCCTTTGACCAGTTCAATGCGGTTTTTCTTCCAAAAGCCTTTCTCATAGGGTTGGGTATGTTCAAATTTCATGTGTCCCATGTAAACATACATCAATGCTGTACGGGAAAAGAAATATTCGGTTTCCGAAGAAATGATGGTAATCTTTTTGTCCGAAAGTTTTCGGATGTGGCGAGCTGCCGTAACCCCGGCAATTCCATTTCCAATGATGACAATGTTCTCCATGCGGCCAAATCTATTGTTGCTAATGTGTCGAACTAAATCCAAGGAACTTAACCCGATCCGTTAATTTAGAAAGAATATAATTTAAGACAGATGCTATTTTTTGAAATGAGTTAAACTTTAATGAATTATTTTTAGGGATATGGATTTAAGGGTATGAGATTAGTTAGCTTTTTTTGGTGTTTAGTATTGGTTTCTTGTGGCAGTGAGCATCTTGATAAAATCAATGGTGTCAGTTTTGTTGGGTCTCGGGAAGAAGTGACCCAAGTACATGTAGACCCCGTATTGAAAATTCATGCGAACTATGCGGCGGTCATGCCTTTTGGTTTTATGAGGGAAGCCAATTCTCCTGAACTTGTCTTTAATACAGATCACCAATGGTATGGAGAAACTGCACGTGGTGCCAAGCAGTACATTGAAGTGTTGCACAAAAATGGCGTACAGGTAATGTTGAAGCCCCAAATTTGGATTCGGAGGGGTTCATTTACTGGAGATATGGTCATGTCATCCGAAGAAGATTGGAGGGCGTTTGAAAAATCGTATGCCGAATTTATTTTGACGTATGCAAAATTGGCCGAAGAAACCCAATGCAGTGTGTATTGCATCGGTACGGAATGGGATGAGTTTATTAAGCATAGACCTGAATTCTGGACTGAACTTATAGGGAAGGTAAGGCAAGTCTACCACGGAAAGGTAACCTATGCTGCCAATTGGGACGAATATGCCCGTACTCCATTTTGGGACCAGTTGGATTATATTGGCGTGAATGCCTATTTTCCGTTGTGCGAAAAGCAAACACCCACTGTGGAGACCTTAACGGAAGGATGGCAGCCGTGGAAAGCTAAATTGAAAAACCTTTCGGAAGAACTCAACAAGCCCATGTTGTTTACTGAATTTGGGTACAGAAGCATGGATTACACCGGCAAAAAACCATGGTTGATAGACCGTAACCAAGAAAAAGTCAATTTAAAGGCCCAAGCAGATGCCACCCAAGTCATTTTTGATGAGTTTTGGGGTGAAGATTGGTTTGCCGGTGGCTTTGTTTGGAAATGGTTCATACATCATGATCGGGCCGGGGGATATGCTGATAACAGGTTTACCCCTCAAAACAAACCGGCAGAATCCGTGATTCGGGAACACTATGCCCAAGTTAAGAAATCAAAACTTTAAGGTTATCAATACCAATTGTTAAAACTTTTTGACCCTGTCAGGTTTTGGTATGGGTGATTTTTGCCATATTTGTAATGCACCTCCCAATTATAAACTGAACCTGATGAAATTTATTCCATCCCTTTTGTTTTGGGTATGCGCCTGCTCATTTTTATTCGCTCAAGACACTCCCAATGTGGTCATTGCAGAACAGGGCGATGGTATTTTTTCCCTCCTTCGAAAACAGGGTCTAGACCCTGTGAAACACTATGAAGAGTTCATCAAGCTAAATGGAGAAAAAATTAAGGATGGAAGCTTTTTGCAGATTGGAGTGGCCTACCAAATTCCTAAAGCAACCGATTCTTTCAAGAAAACAGGAGTGCAAATACTTGGAGAAAACGGAACAGAAAAGCCCATTTTTGACAAAGAATTGGCTGGCATGTCCCTAAAAAGCGAGAAACTCAAAGACGCGGTCTATTACTTGATCGTGGAGAATGATGCCCATCAAGATAATGGATTTGTAATGGAAACCGTCCAAAACTTGGCATCAGAACTCATGGTGCACGGGGCAAAAGTTTATATTATGGGCAATGATAATCCTGAAATTGAAGAAGAAGGTGGAGCCGAGATGGCCCAAACTCAAAGACTGGACAAGTTTATTGATGCCATAAACAAACGCTATCTTCAAAACAGCGGGAAATACCAACGCGTTTTGATGATACGGGCCAATACCGTTACAGGAACGGGCAACATGAATGTGGCTGTTTATCATTACAATAAAAGTGAAGAAGGGCAGCGATTGGCGGAGAACATCCAAAATGTGTTCAAAAAGAACAGTGTGTCCAACCCCCAGGATAACAACAACATGATATTTAAGGATAAGAATAGCCTGTACTTGGCCAAAAATACCCTTCCGGCAGTAAGCTTGCTTACTTTGGAAAATGAATCTTCCAAGTCAACTGAAGAAAAATTTTCAGTTCGGCCCAACAAAAAACAGTTGGCCAATTTACTTACCAGTGGTATCATGAACGATTTTGCCGATTTAGACATTATTGAGGAATAAGCTTTTCAGGTAGAAACAAACTTTTTATAATAGCGATACAGTTCTTCGGGACCTGCTCCCAAATACTTTTTTAGATGGATAATGGCAAAATGGAATTGAAGTTTCAAAGTGCCGATTTCCTGATATTTCCGTGCCGAAGTAACAACATGGGCCGATAAGACCTTAAACTTTGTTTGTCTGTATAATCGATCTATAAATTCCGTATCCTCATAAATACGATACGCCTCGTTGAAACCATGGGCCGTTTTAAAAAGTTCCCGTTCCACAAACAAGGACTGGTCGCCCCCTCTGCAAAGGAGTAGATTAAACCTGGAAAACCAGGCAAAAAAGCGCAGAAAAAGGTTTTTCGTGTCAAATTGCATTCGAAAACAGCCCGCTAAAAAGCCATTGTTGACTGCTTTCAAAATAAATTGATCAAAATGGTTGGGAGGGAAGGTATCTGCGTGTAAAAAGTAAAGGATGTCACCTGTGGCATGTTCGGCACCAAGGTTCATTTGTTTGGCCCTGCCTTTTTGGGACAGAACCACTTTGGCCCCATGTTGCGTAGCAATTTTCGGCGTTTTGTCGGTACTTCCACCATCCACACAAATAATTTCTATGCTATTGGAAGGCATTGAGTTCTGATTGAGGTGGTTGAGCAACTCTCCTATACAAAGCTCCTCATTCAGCACTGGGACAATAATACTTATTGAATGATTTTTACTTGGCATCATTTAAGCTCCAATCATAATCTAAATATTCGACATCGGCATCATTGCCAATGGAATTTTTTAAATATTGATTGATATACCCCAAAAGTGATAAATCTTCTGTAAAATCACTTCTGTACCATTTAAATATTTTTGAAAGTTGGGCCTCACCATTTTCAAAGCGATTTTTTGTGGAATCGTTCACAAAATCACTGGTCACTTTGGTGAGTTGTTGCTCCATGTTTTCAGCAACAAAGGCCTCATTCAATAATTTGGGACAGGAATATGAAGCACAATTGATGGCAAAATGGATTCGTGGTTCGTTCATTTTGCGCAGTATTTTGTGTTCAATGTAATCCAAGGACAGGATGGTGTTTCCAACGTTTATCCATTTTTTGCCCCATCTGTTAGGAATGTCCTTGATGCTTGCAACGGGGTAGTGGTCCACAATCAGTTTAACGGTGGCCGCATTGTATAGGTTGATATAGTACGCCAATGAATCTTCCTTGGACCATGTTTGGGAAGGGGGGTGTTGTGCCAAATGGCTTAAATAATTGTCAAGTCGTGCCCCATTCTGCTTGAAATCTGTATAGTTCACATTCCCATTCTCATCCACATGGTTTTTCAAAAGCGTGTTCCAAATCGCATGGTCAGGTTTGGAAGTACTAATTTGATAGTGAACCTCCATTTTTTCCTTCTTGCCATTACAGGAAAGAAGAAATACGCCAAGTAGTAGATGCAGGATTACATTCATGCCTCTTTTTTAGAAATGGTTCCCGTATTAGCAGCAACCACCACCATTATAGTGCCAAGTGCTTTCACTAACGTGAATTTGGTCAGAAGCCTTTGCCAAAGCTGCTGCGGTTTTATCGCACACGGCCAAGGGTTGGTTTTGGAACAGGACATGGCCTTTGCCATCATCAAAGTATTCCTCGTCCCCATAATAGATGGCTGTTTTTCCCGTGAACATGCAAGGTCCATCTTCGGGCATTGGGTCTTTTATGGCTGCAATTTCAATGGATTCAATATAAACCAGTTCGTCGGTTGGGTAATGGTTGGGCGACAAAACCCTATATGACCTTCTGCCCCTTATTTCAATAGTCCCAAAACCGGCATCGGTCAGAACCTTTACATAATCTTTTAATGGAATACTTCCACTAAGGCATTGTGCCCTAAGTCGGTCATCGTTGCGAAGTGCTTCATTCATGGGCTGTTCGCAGATGGGATCGCTCATCACCAACCTGCCATGAGGCTTTAACACCCGATACATTTCAGAGACGGCTTTTTTCAAATCGTCCATTTTAAAAATATTGAAGAGGCAGTTTTGGGCAGCTACGTCAATACTTTCATTGGCAACGGGAAGGTTAAGGGCATCACCCTTTACCAAATTCACATATTCACTTTTGAACCAATCATTCTCTTCCTCGGCTACTTTGAAGTTTTTTCGGGAAGCTTCCAGCATTTCGTCAACGGAATCCACCCCGGTGACACCACCTTGTTGCCTAGAGAAATAAGAAAACTGCAACAACTCCATGCCACCACCCACACCTACATAGAGAATTTTTGGGTTGTTCACCAAATCCTGTGCTGAGACTGTGCTTCCGCAGCCGTAATTCATTTCCTGCATGATCTTGGGAATGGATAGCCCAGGGAATTGCCAAATGGGATTGGTGGTACAGCAGAGTCCCACATCTGGGGTCAGGGCAGCCTCTTTATAAAGGTCTTGGGTTGCATTTAAATAGCTCATAGTTGTTTAATTAGTTCTTTGAACAATTGTATCATTTTTGGCTCGGTCTTATTGGCAATTTCCAATATTTCTTCAATATTCACCGGGTCCAAGTTATCAGGGTCGCATTCATCGGTTAAAACGGACACGGCCACAATGGGTAGTCGTAAATGATTGGCAACAATTACTTCGGGGACGGTACTCATTCCAACTGCATCAGCACCAAGGGTTTTGAGCATGCGATATTCTGCCTTGGTCTCCAATTGTGGACCAACAACAGAGGCATAAACGCCTTTTTGAAGTGAAATGCCTTCTTTTTGCGCTATGGACTCTATTTTGTTGCGCATATCAAGGTCGTACGGTTCGCTCATGTCCACAAACCGATCTCCAAATTCAGACACATTTTTAAAGGCCAATGGAGAACCTCCTTGTAGATTGATATGGTCCTCAATAAGCATAATGTCCCCTTTTTTGAAGCTGAGGTTGATGGCGCCGGCGGCATTGGACACAAATAGCTTTTTTATACCCAATTGGTTCATTACCCTAATGGGATAGGTGATGTCCAAGAAGTCGTACCCTTCATATAAATGAAAACGACCTTGCATGACCACGGCTTTTTTGCCTGCGATGGTTCCATAGATCAATTTTCCGGTATGAAACTCCACTGTGGCCAATGGAAAATAGGGAATATGGTTATAGTGTGCCTCGATGGGGTCTTCAATATCATCCACCAATTGGCCTAACCCGGTGCCAAGGACGATGCCAATTTCGGGAGCATCAAACCCTCTCTTTTTTAAATGATCAACAGATTCGTCAAGTTGTGCTTGCGTCATTCTTTTATAGGTTTTAAAAACGGCTGAAAAGCCGCAATATCTTTTATGTCTTCGTAATAATCCACATCGTTCTTTACGGGGAGCATAAAAATACTTCCAGACTCCAAATCCTTCAAAGTGTCAGACAATACAGTATCAGAGCCCCAAGATTTGTTGTGGAAAACTTCCTTTTTGAGGGATTTCATACCCAATAGATAATACCCGCCATCTTCGGCCGGACCTACCACATAATCATGTTTCTCCAATTGTATAAAAGCCTCTTCCAAATTGGCTTGGGAGAGATGGTACATGTCACTGCCAATAATAATGATTTTTTCAAAACCGGAATTGAACCCTTCTTGAAAGGTATTCAACATCCGTTCCCCTAAATTGGCCCCCAATTGGAGCTTTTTTTGATAGCTATTCTGGTCCCAAATATCGTTTTCCCAGATAGATTCCGAATAGTACACCCATTTTTCCACATCAAGGTCTTTGGTGAAGGAAACGGTGTGGTCAAGTAAAAATTTATAAATGTTCAATGCCGCTTTGTCACCCACTTTGGCAGCTAATCGGGTCTTGCACTTACCCAGTTCGGGATTTCTCGTTAGAATCAAAAGTAGGCTATTGTTCAAACGGTTATTTTTTTTGAAGGAGGTACTTTCTTCAGTTGGTCAGGAATCATTTCCAATACTTACCCAAAGGTCTGTATTTTTTCTATTTCACCGTAAAGGAATACCAACAAATCAGCAAAAATTCTCTTTCTTAAATAGATTATTTTGAAATACCTGTTGCGGGCCTATGACATTTTTACCAGATAATTTGGTAAGTGGTTGCGAAGCTTGTCAAAGGAAATGGGTTTGGTAAGGTAGTCGTTCATGCCAACAATTTTGGCCTCATCAATGGCCTCTTTGGTCACGTCAGCGGAGAGGCCGATGATGGCTATTTCCCGGTTAATTTTTCTGATTTCCTCGGTAGCTTGGAACCCATCCATATTGGGCATGTGTATGTCCATAAAGACAAGATCATAGTCGTTTTGTGCCACAGCTTCCACGGCCTGTAATCCATTACATACCGATTCGGCCTGTATGCCCAATTTTTCCAGGCTCATTTTAAGTACAATCACATTCACCCGGTTGTCATCCACGATCAAAACTTTACAACCGCTAAGGTCTATTTGTTCAGCAGAGGGCAAACAGGAATCCTGTTTTACTTCTGCAATGGGGAACTCCAGGTTCAGGCAAAATTCGGTGCCAATATTTATCTCGCTGTCCACAGTGATTTTTCCGCCCAAAAGTTCCACCAATCTGCGGGTAATATAAAGCCCAAGACCACTACCTTCGTGCCTTTTTGCTTTGCCCGCATCTATTTGGGTAAACCTGTCAAAAATGGTTTTCAGTTTGTTTTTTGGAATCCCTATTCCTGAGTCCTTGACAACAATTTCAATGGCCAAGGTTTCTTTCCTCACTTCTTCACGATAGAAAACCTTTATTTCTCCATTTTCTGTGAACTTGAGGGAATTTCTAATAATATTGGTAATGATCTGGCCATATTTTCCAACATCACTTTTTACACTGTGTTCATTTTCATGGGACGAACCAAGTAAAATATGGAGTCCCTTCTCTTCGGCATTGGGTCTATAAATACTGATGACATTTTTTAATTCTTCCAACGGGGAAAAAATGTCTTCCCTAAAGCTGACCTTTCCAGATTCTATTTTATCAATTTCCAGAATATCGTTTACCAACAAGAGCAATTTTTTTGAGGAGATATCCATCAATGAAAGATATTCTTGCAAGGAACTATGTAGCTTGGAAAGCTTTAAAACTTCAATAAAACCGATAATGGCATTTAAAGGGGTCCGAATCTCGTGGCTCATGTTGGAGATGAACTCGGTTTTGGCCAAGGATGATTTTTCGGCTTTCAACCTCTCTTTTTTCAGGGATTTATTGAGGTCTTTGAGTTTGTTATTGGCATAGCTTAGGCGTATGTTCTTTTTTCGTGAGGACTGATAGAAATAAATGAGCAAGCTGGTAAGCAATGCCACCAAGGTGGCAAAAATCAGCAGAATATAGGTGTCCTGTTGTCTTGCCACCATAAAATCAGTATCTGAGGGTGTCAATTTAAATGTCCATTTCCGGTTATCCAATGGATCTATTACCAAAGATGTGGTGAAGATGTATTCATCCGCAATGTCTTCGGTGGAGGGATTGTTCTTGGAGTAAAAAATTGTACCATTCTCATCCTGCATTTCAATGGCATACAGGTCCAAGCTTGATGTGAGCTCATTAAAGGGGTTGGTGAAATCCATTCCTGCCGAGATAGACCCCTGGAACCTTCCTTTAAAGAAAACGGGTACATCTACCAAAAAAGCATTTCCACCTTGGTATAACTTTGTCCATGAGGAAATATTGGTGGAAGCATGCGCCATATGTCTCATCCATTCTGCACTCCTTGGGTGTGTGGACAAATCCAGGCCCATGGCAGCCTCGTTTCCTTTTAAAGGAGTCACTACCCTTATGACCATAAGGCTATCCACCCATTCCACAAATTTAAAGGAGGGATTTTGTTCCAAAATAAGGCGGGCATCCTGTTCCCAATATTGAAAATAGGACCCATCGGTCATTTCAATACGTTGCTTCAGGTTTTCAAGTGACTTAATATTGTATTTAACTGAAGAGAAGAATTCTTGGGCTCGAAGATTGCCCGTGTTATGAATTTCCTGAATGAATGATGACTTTTGTGTTTTTAAGGAATTGTTCCATAAAATGGACACCGTGGTCATAAAAATAACAAAGACCGCAAAGGGAAGTATCAACTCTCTTTTTGAAGACATTAACGACATACCAATACCAATTCTTGGAATAGAAATCAATTATTCATTCTACAATTCATTCAAAATCTAAACTCGCAAGAAGCATTGTAGGAAAAAACAACAACATTGCAAACACTTAACACATATTTTGCGAAAAAATTGTATTCAAATACTAATATTCGATGTTCATTCCAGGAGTTTTGGAATCTATTTGTCGTAGACCTTTTCTGCATTGGTTAAAAAACGTCCCCAATAATTGCTAAAGGCATGTACCTTTTCGGTTTCTTGCTGATTTTCATCATAAACGGGATATCCTTTGTTTTTCCATTCAAAAATGCCACCGTACAGGTTTTTGACATTGGCATACCCAGCATTTTTTAATTGTTCCCCAATATCCTCGGAGCGAACCCCAATGGAGCAGTAGACCACAATTGGTTTTTCCTTGTTGGGGAACTGTTGAACCACTTTATTGATATCAAACCCATCATATCCTACCCAAACAGCGTTTTCCAGATGACTTACCCCAAACTCTTCTTTTTCCCGTGCATCTAAAAGGAGGGGGGCTTCTATTTCATGAAGGTCTTCCACGGAAATATAGTCGACCGTATCATCATTGAGCTGTTGCAAAACTTTTGGGATGGACTGCTGTGCGCATGAAGTGATACCCAATGTCATGAGAAATAAAAGTAACTGAAATCGCATGGGATATGAATCTAAATCAAAGATAAATCAATAAAATTTGATTTCTTAAATTGACCAACTTATACGGATAAACAGCAAAAATATCATGAAAATAAGAGCCGCTCTTTTTATTTTGGGAATATGGTTGATGGGGTGCAAGGAACAAAACAGGGAAAAACCCGTCAAAGCATTGCAGGACAAGGGATATACAGAGGAGTATCGTCCCCAATTTCATTTTTCCCCTCCTGAAAAATGGATGAACGATCCCAATGGATTGGTCTACAACGAAGGAATCTACCATCTCTTTTACCAGTACTATCCCGGTGACATTGTTTGGGGTCCCATGCATTGGGGGCATGCCACAAGCAAAGATTTGGTGCATTGGGAGCATAAGCCCATTGCGCTCTATCCGGATGAACATGGACTGATTTTCTCTGGAAGTGCGGTTGTGGATAAGCATAACACCTCCGGCTTTGGTAAAAATGGGATAGCCCCCTTGGTGGCCATTTTCACCTATCATTCCATGGAGGGAGAAAAAGCCGGGCGGGATGATTTTCAAACACAGGGTATTGCCTATAGTTTGGACAATGGGGCAACTTGGACCAAGTATGAGGGCAATCCCGTGATCGGGAACAACGGCATTAGGGATTTTAGGGACCCTAAGGTATTTTGGCACGAGGAATCCCAAAAATGGATTTTGACCTTGGTGGCCGGAGACCATGCTCAATTTTATGCCTCCAAAAATTTGAAAGAGTGGGAACATTTGAGCGATTTTGGAAAAACGCAGGGGGCCCATGGAGGTGTTTGGGAGTGCCCGGACCTTTTTCCAATACAGGTAGCCGATACGGATGAAGAAAAATGGATATTGATCATCAGCATAAACCCTGGAGCTCCCAACGGAGGTAGTGGCACCCAATATTTTATTGGAGATTTTAATGGACAGAAATTCACATCGGACCAACAAAAGCCCAAATGGATTGATTATGGTACAGATAATTATGCAGGTGTTACCTACAATAATACACCCGAAGACAAACGAATTTTTATTGGGTGGATGAGCAACTGGGATTATGCGAACAAAACGCCGACTCAAAAATGGCGAAGTGCCATGACGGTGCCGCGCGAGCTTGCCCTTAAAAAAGTGGATGATGATTTCGTGCTGACCAGCTATCCGGTAGAACAATTGGATAAACTGGCATCTCAAATTTTGGCGGAAAATGTGCTGATTAGTTCCAGAACCTCGGATACGTTATTGGTTGATGGACTGAATCAATCCCAGATTGAGCTGAAAACAGCTTCAAAGGATTTTAGTTTGATTTTTAAAAATGATCTGAAGGAAACCTTAATGCTTGAGATGGATTCGCAAAGCAACACTTTTGTAGTAGACCGTATGAAATCTGGAAAGGTGGCTTTTGATTCTGAGTTTGGGGATAAAAAGCATCTTTCACCCATTAGTATGTTAAATGACTCCATTTATGAGGTGAAAATTTTATTGGATTGGTCTTCCATTGAGATTTTTATGGACGGGGGCGTATATGTCATGACGGAACAACTTTTTTCCACGGAACCCTATAATACCCTGATTATCCAAAATGGAAGTGAAGAATCGGAAATCCGTCTGGAATCCATAAAATACATGGAATCTGTTTGGTGAAAAACCTCTCCCAGATTTTTGGAGAATAAAAAAGGCACCCAGAAGGTGCCTTTAAGAGACTTATTTAACTGAAGGGTTTTGATTGATGATGGATGTGTTTATATAGCTTAATTGATATACAGGTAGAGGCTGTTGATAAGGGAGTAAACGGAGAGGGCAATTACAAAGTACCAAAAAAGGTAGCCCAACTTTGTTTCTACAGTGTTCATTTTGCTTAAGTGTTTATTTTTGGTTGAGATTATTTCTTCACACCGAAATTACTTAAAACACTGGGTCAACAATCCACAATTTTATTCGTTGCAGGAATTGGGATATAATTGGTAGGAATTGCTTCGTAAATGGAAAAACGATTTAGGGGAACTAAAGAAAAGGGTGTAGGGAGATAAGATGAAAAACAGACAAGAATAGTACTCTATCTGTTAATCAAACAATTGTGCAATTTGGGGCAAGAAAGGTATTGGAAAACGATTTTGGTCCTATTTAAAAATTTGAAAATACCGGTTCTATTAAACCAATGGTCTTCCTTTAAGACGCTTTTCTATCTTTTGCTTCTTTTTGGTAAGACTCTTCATGGTCTCCATTAATTTGGAATCTTTGGTCTTTTTATAAATTTCATTGATGGAAAGGATAAGCTTTTTGGCTTCTCTCGACGCTTCAACCCTATCGCTGGTGGACATATGGCTCAGTGACCTGTTCTCGAACTCTTCGGCTTTGGACAATAGATCTTGTGTCATTTTTGATTTAAAGTTAATCTGAATTGGCTAAATATAAGAGTTCAAATTATACTTTATGTCTATGGAACGATTCATTTTTCATATTTATGAAAACATTAAGAATGTGGGTGTTAAAAACTACGGCTGGGTACTATTTAATGAAAAAATGTTTCATCTAAAATTGGAAATCTTATCAGAGGTCAATTTTAAAAACTGAAAGTTTACATTCTTTTGTTGCAACCGAAGGACTTTTATGGTTTCTGTTCCGTCCAAGTTGTTTTTTAGGGTTGTTTTTATGAACGAGGGTATGTTGGTCTGGTTTCCCAAATATTTTACGTTCAATAGCCATTCGCCTTGTTCCAGGTCATTAATCTGGAAACTGTTGGAGGAATAGCCCTTAAAAATTTCATCGGAAATTAAACTTGGACTGGACTCTTTGGTATGCTTCCACGTAAAATAATGGCCGGTTGGCCCCACAAACTGCAGTTCAAATTGGGTGTTGGGATTGTTCCATTCAACCAAAATATCCATGTCATTGATTTCATCTTCAGTTGAAGAGGAAGGAAGGTCCAGATCAATTTCCGAACGATATCGATTGGCCAAGGCTATGGCCTCTTCCCGTATGATCTTGTCAATACCTTCTACCTCCAGTTCACCACTTAAGCCGAGCAAGTACTTTTTATACAGCGACCAACCTTCTTGTACTTCCCCCAGAGTAACATGGCTGTGGGCCAAGTCTCTTAAACTTTGGGCTTGTGAAGGATACAGACCATATATTTTGGCGTAGATGTTATGGGCTTCTTCAAACAAACCATCTTCATCAAGGTGAAAGGCCAGCAACCGCAAAGCACTGGCATCTTCGGAAAAAATTTCTTCTATGTTGGAAAGAATTTTTCCAGCTACCTCAGTACTGCCCCATTTTTGAAGAAAAAATGCATGAACATCAGCATAAAAATGGGGTAGATGTCCATATAATTTTCTTTGTTCCAAGTATGTCGCGTAAGCTTCATTCAACGATTTGGCTCCCGATAGCCATTGGATATATCTAGGGAGACTACCTTGGGTTTGCTCCAAAAGAACTGCATCGTTCTTGTAGATGTCATTAGACCGCAAAGAATCCCAGTTGGAACCCCCGTTTGCAGTTTCTTGCTCAAAAGATTGATTAATCGTTTTTACGATGATAATTCCACCCCATGCAATGCGGCCGTATCTTGCAGCAGCCCAACTGCCCGGCATAATGGTGACGCTCTTGACATTCAAAACATTAATGTGTAAAGGCGGGTTGTTCGGGGGATATACAAGACCGTCAACATCCCAAGCGGCATATGATTTTATAATTTCACCACCCCTCAATGCTACTCGGGCATTTTCTCCGTCCCCAAAAACACGAATCCCAGGAAATTTCCCTTTTAAGGCGTCCGAGATGTCCCTGTGGATGGAGCTGATTTTGTCATTCTGAATCTGTTTTATGGCAAAACCGGTTCGTTCAATATCAATGGTTCCAAAATTTGTTGCAATATCGGTCTTTCTGGGATCTGCACCCTTGATGGTTTGGACTTTACGATATTCTTCCAAGACCACTTCATCCAACACTTTTACCCCCATGGGCATGGCAATGCTAAGTCGGTCTGTGTTGGTGTTCACTATAGATTCTGTACTTTCTCTTCCGGGATAGATAAATTCCAGAATGTCACCGTTTTTTGCTGAAATGGAAAAGTTCCCATTAGCATTTGTCCTTACCGTCCTTTCCACTCCCTTAACCTTGACGGTTACATTGGGAAGCGGATCATCAAAATCGGTAACTGTCCCTTTTATTTCCCGTAGGGCGTTGACATTTGAAATTGAAGGGGTGTACTCCAAATTATCGACAATATGTTTTTTGGTGTAGTCCAACGCCAGCTCTTGATCATCAATTTTGTCCAGATTTATGTAATTGGCCTCTGAACCTTCGGCAATGGATTTCAACAATTCGTGATTGGCATCTGGCTTACTGTTGATGGTAAAAACAGTGACCCTCCAATTCTCATCAATGGCCTCGGGAAACCCTTTTCCATCGGTAAAAAGCAACGCGTATTTATCGGGTTGTAGAGCATTGAATACTTCCAGCTTTCCTGCACCATCATAAGGGATTTCAAGCAATCGCTTTTTAAGGGCTTGCCAATTGCCATTTTCTATGGTAAATCTTTCTGTGGAAAGCGTATGTCCAAACAATTTCAGTTCCACAGCAACATAGTTGAGGTACTCAAAATAGTGGTCCAAAAAGCCCAGTTCCTTTTCAAGATTTTTACCTTTCATGGAGTAGGAGGTGTCCCACAATAGGGTAATTTGTTCAGGTTTGTCGCGTGACTTGTTTTGGGAACCAACAAAATCATTGTATTGGCCATCTTCCAAAAGCGAAGTGTTTAAACTGAACCCAATGGTAGTGCCTTTGCGGATTCTTTTCCAGCTGTCTTGACTGATCAGTCTGGAAAATGATCGTGCGCCGTCATCAAAAGATGAAATAAGAATACCCACTTTTCCTCCGTAAATTTTAAGAAGCTCTAAACTGGCAATGAAATGGTCTTTTACCACAATGTTGTAAGGGGAAAGGTCTATGGTTACCCTTCCTCGTTTTCTTTTAATGATGTGGAGAATGTTATGGTTGGATATGTTCTTGCCGGGCAGCCCTCCTCTTCCTATTTCGTAAATGTTTACCCGCACCAATATACTGTCTGAAATGCTTGCAATTACGTTGAAAGACATGTCCTCCAATTTTAAAGGCCCATCTTTGATGCGGATTTTTGATGCGTGTTCCCCGCCCAGTGCAAGACTATCGTTCCAGAAGGCAAAGTTTTCCTTGTCGTTGCTCACATAACCTACCCTGTTTTTTTTCGCATTTTTTAGATGAAGCGTAACGCCCTCCAACTCAAAAAATGATTCCTTCATAAGAACATAGGGATTTTCCTGAAGGCGTTGGTGAAGCTCTTTGGAGTTAAATGTGAGGGTCTCGTATCCTATTCTTGAAAATTGGACCGTATTTATGGGGTTGATGTCGCCATCTTCCAGCTTAAGCATAAAGGTTCCATCGTCCGATGATACGGTACCCTTGGCCTGATCCACAATACCGATGTTTACATAGTCAACAGGTTCTTGCGTATCGGCATCCAATATCTTTCCCGAAAGAAAATTTTGGGCATGCAGAAACTGGAGGGAAGCAATAAAGATGGAAAGTAAGGCACCATATTTTTTCATGTACAATGAGTTTGTATATGGTGGTTGATTGTTTGCTGCTAACTCTAAATGTAGAAAAAATTTCTGACAAGATGTAAGCTAATGATTTAAGATGCACGGTTATTGAATCCAGTCAATTAAAAAATGAATTGAGTAAAGCCCGGAAGCCCCTTGGTTGTAGTTTTGTAATGTTAAGCTAAAAACATTGAATTGAAATGGCAATCATAGGAAACATTGTAAAAGGTTTTATAGAGGCAAGGGATTCACTGAGTTTGGATAGAAACCCTCTGGAAGAACAAAAAAAAGAGCTGCAGAACTTGCTCTCCCAGGCCAAGGACACTCAGTTTGGAAAACACTATGACTTTGAAGGGATTTTGTCCTCCAATGATGTGGCCAAGACCTTCGCCCAATCGGTTCCGTATTTCGTTTACAAAAAAATATCCAAAGAATGGTGGAACAAGACCATTGAAGGAGAACCTGACGTGGCCTGGCCGGGGCACCCAGATTTTTTTGCGCTCAGTTCGGGAACAACAGGGAAAAAATCCAAACGGATACCTGTAACTAAGGACATGTTGAAATCCATAAAAAAAGCTGGAATCAAACAAATCTATGCCCTTAGTAATTTTGACTTGCCCGCGGAATTTTTTGAAAAGGAAATTATGATGTTGGGCAGTTCCACCGATTTGGAAGAACACAATGGCCGCAAAGAGGGTGAAATCAGTGGAATTAGCGCGAGCCACATTCCTTTTTGGTTTAAAAAATATTATAAACCCGGGGATGAGATCGCCCAAATTGATGACTGGGACCATCGCGTCCTTCAAATTGCCAAGGAAGCCAAAAATTGGGATATCGGTGCCTTGAGCGGGATTCCTTCTTGGATGGAACTGATGCTCAAAAAAGTAATAGAATACCATAAATTGGAACATATCCATGAAATCTGGCCCAATTTACAGGTCTATACTTCAGGGGGTGTAGCTTTTGATCCTTACGAGAAGAGTTTTAATGCCCTGTTGGGTAAGCCTATTCAGATTATAGACACCTATTTGGCATCAGAGGGGTTTTTGGCCTTTCAGGACAGGGCGGACACTACCGCTATGCGATTGATCACTGACAATGGGATCTATTTTGAGTTTGTTCCGTTTAAACCGGAATACATCAATCAAGATGGTTCCCTCACCGATGATGCTCCTTCTCTCACCTTAGATCAAGTGGAGGAAGGCGAGGATTATGTACTGATCATATCGACCGTTGCGGGAGCTTGGCGCTATATTATTGGGGACACCATTGAATTTATCAATGTAAAACGAGCTGAAATTAAGATTACCGGTAGAACAAAATTCTTTTTGAACACTGTTGGATCTCAGCTTTCGGTGAACAAACTGAACGATGCTGTAAAACATTTGGAGGAGGAACTGGATGTTAAAATTCCTGAATACACGCTGTGTGCAAAACGTTTTGATGATGGCTTCTACCACACTTGGTATTTGGGGTCGGACAGTGTGGTGGATTCGGACAAAACGGCAAAAGTTTTGGATGATTACCTCAAAAGCGCCAATAAGAACTATAAAGTGGCCCGTAGCAAAGCTTTGGAAGGGATAAAAATACATTTTGTGCCCCAGAACATCTTTGCCGAATGGAGCGGAGCCAATAAAAAGAAGGGTGGACAGGTAAAAATGGAGCGCGTGATGGGTGAAGAAAAATTTGCTGAATGGGAAGATTTTGTATCGGAAAAGACAGGGTAGTATCTATTTTTTACTTGCTTTTTCTTTTTCTTTTACCATTTCCATGATTTCGTCTGGCGAGAGGTAATATTCTTTGATTCGTTCTTTGTAAAGTGGGTCAATTTTGGCATTGTCCAGGATAAATCGTTTGGTTTTTATGATGTAATCTGCCATGCCGCGTAAAACCGCAAAAGAATCGGCAGCTCTTTCCGCTTTTTTTACATATTCCTTTAAAAAGGCATACCTGAATCCGAATGCAACCAGATTGAGACTGCTCCGGTTTTGGTAATCCATCACATGACCAAGTTCGTGGCCTATCCATCCAATTAGCACATCTTTGGGAACGTTGGTGGTTCTGTATTCTTCGCCAGTAATTTTAAATTTTTCACTGATCAATATTTTATAGCTTCTGTTCTCTTTAGCCTTAAAGATGTCTTTAAAGGTGGGTTGGGCCTGCATCACAGATTTTTTAATGTTCTTTTTAAACTTGAACTCTATGGGAATGTGCTTGAGTTCGGGGAAGTGCTCCAAGGCCACTTCAACCTCGGGTTTTATGTTTTCTGGAATGACTTTTTTGGGTTCGGACAAAACAATATCAATAATTAATAAGAACAATAGAAGTACTGCAACTCGTTTGATTATCTTCTTCAAGATGAAAAGGGATAAAAAAAGGGCAAACGTACATCTGCCCTTTTATGTGATTTAGTGTTTATTAGAACTGGTATCGGAGACCTAGGGCAATATCCAAATCCAGGTCATCTGAATAACTATCGTTAAATCCAAGTTCGGGACGCATATCCAAAGAAATGAGTAGTGGTATCTCAAAGTCGTATTCAATACCTATATCTCCAGCAATAAGTGCAAATACACCATCATTGTCTCCAGCATCAAAAGAACCAAGACCTCCACCGGCACCAACATACCAATTAAAACCACCATCAATCGGCATCACCCATTGATACAGGCCAACCAATTTAAAGGCATCAACATTGTTTGAGTCTCTCCAACCGAGGTCAAATTCCAATCGGTTGTTCTCATGCAAATAGCGTTGGTAGGAAATTTCACCTCCAAAACCGTCATTGTCACCTAGACGTAAACCCAAAGCATTTTTGGAAATACGCTGTGCGCTTAGGCTAACTGTTGCTAGCACAAAAAGAATGCTTAAAATAGTTCTCATAATTAAATTATTTAAGCACAAAGTTAAGGGTATTGTCCTTTTGGGTTATCGCAAAAAAATTAATGTTTGCCGTAAAAAGATTGGCATAAACACTACAAAAGCGGCTTAAAAAACTTGGAAAGCCCTTCCATAAATTTCTTCCATCGAGGTCGGTTTTTAAATTCTTCCAAGGATAACTGCTCAGCCTTTTCGCAAAGGGCGTTGAACTCACTTTTCATTTCCTGGGCAATACCTAGATTATAGATCAGGATGTTGGCCTCATAATTCAACTCAAAGCTTCGGATATCGAAATTACCAGAGCCTATAGAGACCAGGTCATCATCAACAAGCAGTATTTTGGCATGGGAGAAATCGTCTCGTAGGTAAATTTTTATGCCAACGTTCAAAAGTTCCTCAAATTGGGAGAACATAGCAAACATGGCTGCCAGTGAATCCGATTTTTTAGGTACCAATAACCGGATTTCAATACCTTGGAGTGCAATTACCTTTAGCGCCTGAAAAAAAGCCTCTCCCGGCAAAAAATAGGGATTTGCAATACAAATGGACTTTTGGGCTTGGTTTGCCATTCCAATATATTGCTGCATAATGGTAGGATGGTTGGAATCTGGCCCTCCGGCCACCACTTGTGCATCCACCGTACCACATTTTAACTGTTCGGAAAGGTAATCCTCTATTCTGAACTCCTCCTTTTTACTGGCAAAAAAGTAATCCTTGAGAAAAACTTGGTGAAGATCGTTTACAATGGGGCCTTCCAGTTTTAAATGAGTATCCTTCCATTTGCCCAGTTCACCATGGTGTTTAATGTATTTGTCTGAAATGTTTACTCCGCCCGTAAAGGCCACCTTGTTATCGATTACCACAATCTTTCTATGGTTCCTAAAGTTGAGGTAAAACAATAAATTCTTGAGCCTTATGGGCATTATGGGGTGAATTTTCACTCCAATTTCCTGAAACCGCTTTTTGGGTCGGCCCCTGAGACTGTAACTCCCGAAGGAATCATAGATGATTCGGATTTCCACTCCTTCGGATATTTTCTTTTGAAAGAGCTCCAGCATTTTTTCAAAAAGGGTACCTCGTTCCAAAATGTAATACTGCACATGGATGAATTTTTGGGCTTCTTCCATGGCCTTGAACAAGGTGTTGAAGGTTTCACCACCATCTTGCAGCACCGTTATGGCATTCCCACCAGTGGCAAAGGTGTTGGAATTGGCATTGATGAGTTGGTTCAATCGCTTTTTGCGTATATCTGAATCAAAATTGACCTTGAATTTATCCGAAGTTGGGGCATTTCCGTAGGAAAACTGTTTGCGTTTATAAAATTCCCTGGTGTTGAAAAATTTAAACTTGCGCCGATTTACGCCAAAAAGATAGTAGAGCACAGCTCCAAGAATGGGCAGGACCACAATGGCAAAAACCCAACCTATAGATCGGGAGGGCCGCCTTCCATGATAAATTATTGAGCCAATGGACCAAAGCCCAAGAACAATATGAACAATAATCAGAAAGGTCTTCAATACGATAGTTTTGTTAAGGAAAAGGACTCTAAGCTACAGCACAAAATCTAAAATGGCACATTTTACACATAAAAAACTCTGGACATTTAACTGCCCAGAGTTCAGATTTGGTTCTTCACAAAAGGATGTTATTGGTCATCCGTGGCATCTTCAATTTCATCTTCAACATCGTCTGCGGCATCTTCAATTCCATCTCCAACATCATCAGCGGCGTCTTCTATATCATCGCCAACTTCCTCCATACCTTCTTTAACATCTTCTACGGCTTCCTCGGCCTTACTTTCCTTGGTTTCCCTGCAACTGTTCAAGCTTGCACTGGCGGCAAAAGCAAGTAGCAATAGTAGTATACTTATTGATCGTTTCATCTGTTTCTATTTTTAATTAATAATTCAGTAAAATTTATAGTCTTTTTCTTCCGGTTATTAGTGATATAATGAATAACACAATAAAAATGAAGAATAATATTTTGGCAATACTCGCCGCACCTGCGGCTATTCCACCAAAACCAAATATTCCAGCAATGATGGCCAAAATTATAAAGGTGACTGTCCAACGTAACATATCTATAGTTTTTGGTTGCTGCCTGACTAACTCTTAATCAGTACATTACAAAATTGGACCATTTTCGAGTAAAAGCTTGCTTCTATCGGGTTTTATGTTAACCCATTAGCATCTGAATGTGTATAAATGAGGGACTTACATTTCCGTATAGGTTATTTCTCGAAAAAATCCGGTGATAGAATGGAATCTTGGGGTATGGTGTCCTTGAAAAATTCATCGGCCATTAGATGGGCCTTTAGTTTGACTTCAGGGGGATTATTGATAATATCCTTAAGGTTGTCGATGTCAAACTCATCCACCAACCATAAGTCTGCCTGAGCTTTTGGAATTATAATGGGAGCCAGATTGCTAATGTCATGATAACTGGAAATTAAGGTATTGGTCTTTGTGGTAATCAAGGCACAACATTGAAATCCATCTTCCAAAACATTGTACACCCCCGCCAAATAAAAAGGTCTTCCGTTTTGAAGTGTAACATAATACGTATAGGTTTTTCCATTTTTAAGGAGATGGGTGTAAAAACCCGAGACAATGACCAGGCATCTTCGTTTTACAAAGGATTCCTTCATCCACTTCACTTTTTCCAAATCTTCAAGTTGCACATTCAAGGTGTTGGCATTGTTCTGAAAAATGTGCCAGTCTTCTTTAAAGTTTTGGGGCATTAAACCCCAAATGGCAAAAGAAATTTTACGCTTGTTCTGCATGGTGACAATGCAAACATTGGTTTCTCTAAAGCCATCAATAAGGGCACTGGGAGTATATAAATGTGGATATTTGAAATGTACGCCAAACTCCTCCTCAATCTGTTTCCGTTCTACCGCATTGGAAAGTTTGTAAATCATAATCTTCTAGTCTTCATATTCAACAACATAGCGAAAAAACCAAATTTTAACCGTAAAACTTAACTCATTAGCTATTATTCGTAATGGTAATGATATGTGAAAGTTTTGTGAAGGGACATCTTTTTGTCCATTTTTTTTCGTAAATAATTAAACAAGGCAGTCTTCTAGTGCGGCCTTTAAAAATTTACAACCTATGATAACAATACAAATAAACGCCAAGAATACAACTGAAACCATTGAACAAATCAAGAATGTTATTGGAGGGAAGGTTGTTGAAAAATGGGGGCAGCTAGTGCTTGCAGTGGACAATGAAAACGCCAAAGGAGAAATAAGGGTATTGAATTTTGACTGGGGGGCTTGCCTAATGGAATATGATATTACTTTTTTTGATGAGGTCACCCTAATTTCAGATTCTTCAAATTACAACCCTATAAGTTTTATATATTGTTTGGAGGGCTATTGCGGGCATAAGTTCGGACACCAGGAAATGACCGATCTCAAGATCATGAAACAATACCAATCCGTAATCATTTCAAGTAGAGCCAATGGATTCAACCATGGCTATCTTCCTGCTAATATACAACTGAAAATCAACGTAATACGAGTACAGAGAAATCAGTTCATGAGCAAGCGACTGAATAAGGGAGAGGTGTTGAACAAACAGCTGTATGAGGTGTTTTTGGATACCGACCATAAAAATGTATTCTCCTATTACGGGTCGTACAATTTAAAAATGGCGGACCTTGTGTCATCAATAAGGAATACGACTACTGAAGGAATGATCCGCATTCTACAAATAGAGGGATTGGTGTATCAAATTCTTTCCATGCACATTGTGCAACACAACAATGAAGTGCTCAACAAAGGGCCTGAAACATCCTTGCTGAAACGGGAACTGAACACCATTAGGAAATGTGCCAAGAAAATAGAAAAGAACATCGCCAAAGATTTCTCTCTTGATGAAATAGCTGCCGAAACTGGCCTTACACAGGCCAAATTGCAAGAAGGGTTTAAATTGCTCTACAACAAAACCGTGACGGAATATATTAGAAATGCCCGACTGGAAGTAGCAAGGGATTTGATAAACACCACCGAAATGAACATCTCAGAAGTGGTCTATTCCATTGGGTTTACCAGCAGAAGTTATTTTTCCAAAATATTCAAGGAAAAATATGGCATCAGCCCAAGTGAGTTTAAAAGCAGCAAAAAGGAGGTTGGGCTTACCGCTTGAACTCCATCCGATCTTAATCCAAAAAAATAAATTTCTTCGTTCATCAGCGAGCTTTAACACACCGTAATTGCATCTTTTGGTCTCTTTTTGGGAAAAATACCCTCTTAATAATAGAGAAGGCTCATTTTATAACCTAAAGTACCAACCATGCGCTTACGTTTTTCGGGAATTTTTTTGATGATTGCATCGTGTACCATCCTTATGGTCACTTCATGTACCGAGGATGTACAGCCGATGTTCGTCTTAAAACCTTCTTCCGAAACAGGAATCACCTTCAACAATTTTATTCAAGAAACAGACACCTTCAACATCCTCACCGAAGAACTTATCTATAATGGTGCTGGGGTCGCCGTAGGCGATTTCAATGCTGATGGCAAACAAGACGTTTTTTTCTCGGGTTCAAAGGTGGCCAACAAGCTATACCTGAACCAGGGGGACTTCAAGTTTAAGGATGTTTCCGCCGAGGCGGGAGTGGAAGCTGTGGATAAATGGAGCACCGGGGCCGTTATTGTGGACATCAACAATGATGGACTACTGGACCTCTATGTGTGCGCCTCCGTAAAACCCAATGAAAAAGAGCGGGAGAATATGCTCTTTGTCAACCAGGGGATAAATGCGGATGGCGTGCCAACTTTTAAGGAAATGGCCAAAGCCTATGGCATTGCCGACACAGGAAACTGTACTGCCGCAACCTTTTTTGATTATGATTTGGATGGCGATTTGGACCTCTACATCCTCAACAACGTTATTATTGATGAAATGGGAAATGCCATTCCCACCAATTATCGACCTAGGGTTTTGGATGGGAGCGCCTTGAGCAATGACCGATTCTATCGGAACAATGGCGATGGTTCTTTTTCCGATATTACTATGGAGGCGGGCATCACTATTGAAGGCTTTGGATTGGGTGTGGCCGTGAGCGATATCAACATGGACGGATGGCCCGATGTTTACATCAGCAATGATTACATGACCAACGATATTCTCTACATCAACCAAAAAGATGGCACTTTCCGCAATGATATTGAAAAACACGTAAAGCATCAGAGTAGGTTTTCCATGGGTTCGGATATATCAGACTTCAACAATGATGGGTTTCTCGACATTTTTACCTTGGATATGCTCGGGGACAGCAATCTCAGGATGAAGACCACCATCGGCGAGCACAATTACATTTATTATGTGCTCAACAAGCGTTGGGATTACGAGTACCAATACATACGCAACATGCTGCATTTGGGCAATGGCCCAGACGCGCCGTACAGTGAAATTGGCCTCATGGCCGGCATCTATAAGACCGATTGGAGTTGGTCACCTTTGGTGGTGGATATGGACAATGATGGAAATCGGGATTTATTGATCACCAACGGTTTCCCCCGGGACATTACCGATCGTGACTTTGGAGATTTCCGACTCAAAGTTGGACCGTTTACCAGTCCCTCACAGATTTTGGATTCCATCCCAGTGGTGAAGATTGCCAATTATGCCTACCGAAATAATGGCGATTTAACTTTTGAAGATGTCAGTGAAAAATGGGGCCTCAGTATTCCCTCATTTTCCAATGGCGCGGCCTATGCCGATTTGGATAACGATGGCGATTTGGATTATGTGGTGAACAACATCAACGAAGAAGCCTTTGTTTTTGAAAATACCTTAGAACCGCAACCAGACAAGCATTTTCTCAGGCTTCAATTGCAAGGGCCCAAAAACAATCCGTTGGGAATTGGCGCCAAAGTGGTGCTTCGGTTTCCCGACAATAGCATACAATACGCTGAAAATTATATCACTCGGGGGTACATGTCTTCGGTGGAACCAATCCTGCATTTTGGACTGGGCAGTCAAGATAAAGTGGCATCCGTTGAGGTGCTTTGGCCGGATGGAAAGCTGGAAAAACTGTCAAAAGTAAAGGTTGACGAAGTACAGACCATCGATTATAAAAACGCCAAAGTTTCGGAAGACGGACACCTTGCGTTTCCATTTTCGCCACCGAAAACAAAAACATTGCTCACCAAAAAAACGGATATAGACGGACTTGACTTTGCACATGAAGAACAAGATGTCATCGATTATAATTTGCAGCGGACGCTTCCCCATAAACTGACCCAGAATGGGCCCTGTTTGGCCATTGGGGATTTAGATGGCAATGGAACCGAGGATTTTGTGGTGGGAAGTTCCTCAGGCTACTCGCCCATGGCATTTTTTCAAAACCCCGATGGCACTTTTGAGCAACGAAAGCTTTTCAGCGAAGCGCAAGATTGGGCCTACGAAGAGGAGGGGATTGCCCTTTTTGACTTGGAAAATGATGGGGATTTGGACCTGTATATGGTTTCCGGGAGCAATGAGTTTATGCCCGTGGGCAACAAGCATACCGATAGGCTTTTTGTAAATGATGGCAACGGAAATTTCGGCTTGGCTTCAAATCTCATCCCCACTATTGATGCCAGTGGCTCCACAGTGGTGACCGCAGATTTTGACGGGGATGGCTATACCGACCTTTTTGTGGGCGGACGAAGTCCCATGGGATCCTATCCCTATCCCGATAAAAGCTTTTTATTGAAAAATGACCGAGGGAAATTGATGGATGTGACCCAACAACTGGCTCCTGATTTGTCCAAAGCGGGCATGGTGACCGATGCCATGTGGAACGATGTGGATATGGACGGGCGCTTGGATTTGATCGTGGTTGGTGAATATATGCCCGTTACCATTTTCAAGAACCATGAAAGTGGCTTTAAACCGCTTTTGGAAACCGGATTGGAAGACGAACTGGGTTGGTGGGAAAGTATTTCCGGGGCCGATTTTGATGGCGATGGCGATACCGATTTTATCGTGGGGAACATTGGCGCCAACAATTTTTACAAACCCAGCAAGGAAAATCCGGTCACCGTTTTGGGGAAAGATTTTGATGGGAATGGCAGCATGGACCCCATCGTTTTCGCTTATTTTAAGAACAATGATGGGGTGTTGGAGTCCTTTCCAGTGAATTTTTGGGGTGATATGTTCCAACAGAGTCCTATTTTTCGTGGGAAGTTCAACCTTTATAAAGAATATGGGCTCGCCACCCAAGCCGATATCTTTACCGAAGCCGAACGGGAAGGCGCACTAAAACTCATCGGGAATCAGGATAAGAGCAGCTATATTGAGAATTTGGGAAATGGAAAGTTTAAATTGGTGCCATTGCCCAATGAGGCCCAACTGGCGCCCATCAACGATATGCTCATTACCGATGTGGACCACGATAACCATCTGGATGTGCTATTGATCGGCAACGATTACGGAAACGAAACCTTTATTGGCCGTTTGGATGCCCTGAACGGGCTGCTGCTCAAAGGTGATGGCAAAGGGAGTTTTACCGCCATCCCCAGCCGTAAAAGTGGGTTTACCGCCAGTGGCGATGCCAAGGCCATGGGACAAGTGAAGACTACGAACGGCAAAACTCGGTACGTGGTGACCCAAAACCGGGATTCTTTATTGGTCTTTGGAGAGTAACAAAGAAACTGGAAAAATGTACCGGTTTTTTTAGGATACCCCAGGATATTACTTCGGCAAGAACAGGAATTTTAGATTGGTTTTTAAGTATTTGGAGCTTTTGATGATCCGTTGGATTTTTTGTACCTTATAGGTGTGCTTTCAATCGGTAAAATTCTCCGAATTCTTGCCCCAGGATTTCCTGATTGAATATCACTCCCACTTTAGTGGGGGTTTGAACATAAGAATTTCTTGAATCCGAAATGTCTTATTGAGTCGGTACCAGTATTAAAATAAAGAATTATGAATCCAGCGGTCTTATTTATAGTAATTGTTGGTCTAATAGCATTGGCCGGAATACGAATCATTTTTGAGTATAAAAGAGCCCTCAAATTCCGTTTTGGAAAATATATCAGTACACTCCAGCCCGGTTTTCGATGGATAATCCCCCTTGTTGAGACCATCCAGATAGTGGATATTCGGGTCATTACCATTAACGTTGTTTCCCAAGAGGTCATGACCGAGGACAATGTGCCCTGTAGCATTGATGGGGTCGTTTTTTTTAAGATTACAGACCCAGAGAAAGCTGTTTTGGAGGTTGAGGAGTATAGTTTTGCCATTACCCAGCTTTCGCAGGCCGCATTACGGGACGTTTGTGGTAAAGTTGAACTGGACACCATTTTGTCCAAAAGGGAAGAAATGGGCAAGAACATCAAAAACATTGTGGAGGTAGAGACCCAACATTGGGGCATTGAAATTATTGATGTAAAGATAAAGGACATCCAACTGCCCGAGAACATGAAACGGATGATGGCCAACCAGGCCGAGGCTGAAAGGTCCAGAAGGGCCCGAGTCATCTTGGCGGAGGCGGAGGAACAGGCCGCTGGCAAACTGCTCGAGGCAGGGGTGCAGATAGACAAATCACCGTCGGCCATAAAATTAAGGCTATACCAAACGCTATCGAACATTGCGGCCGAGAAGAACTCTACCATCCTCTTCCCTTTCCCAGAGGAAATGCTGCCAAGGAATCCAAAAAAGACCGATTCGGACTGATTTTACCAATTTTTGACCTTTTCCACGTCACCCTGAACTTGTTTCAGGGTCTTATGTTGTGGGGGTGGGATGCCGAAACGGGGTTCGGCATGACGTTGGTTGGCTTTGGTCATTTCGAGCGGATGCGAGAAATCTGAAGCTTGATGGGAGATTTCTCAATGGATGCACTGCATCTCATTTCGAAATGACATTTTACGTGTTCTTGTGCCTTGGTAGAACTTCATTGCATTTGCCCACAAAGCGGCGTGCAAGGGTGTTCCAATTTAAGGATGCCTTGGTACACATGGGTCACTTCCACCCGTAGGGTGGGGTCTGGGGCATCTATCCGAAAAGAGAGCTGCAATTTTTCTTCATCTAAATAAAGTCTGCCTTGGTCCAAGGGGCGGGGCAGGGCCAGCATTTCCACATCATGGAATTTTAGGGCTTTGGGTATCTGGAATTGAAAGGAAAAACTAAAGACCAGATTATCCAGCAAAGTTAGCTCCGCAAGCCCCTTTTGTGGCATTTTTTGGAGGATGATACGGCTCTGCAGCTGGTGCACTTGGTGCAGCAATTGCCCGTTTTGGTGGTTGCGGATGTTAAGGGAGGCAAAGGTGATCTGCAGTTGGGTTTGGGAACTTTGGTGGAGGAAGTTGGTAATTGTTTGAGGGGGACTTGGATTTGACTTCCTCCAGTTGTTAGATAAAAATTCTAAATATTCCATGACCAAAAGTTGACATATATGTTTACTGTATCAACGAATATAGAAACTAATATTGACATAGATGTCAATAAACAACAAAATATTAGTCGCCTACCAAAAAAAATTGGGCCAACGCATTAAAGAGATTAGAGAGGATAAGGAATTATCTCAACTGGATGTGGCTTCTGTTTGTGATTATGATAAAACCACCATATCAAGAATCGAGAATGGAAGAACCAATATTACTTTGAAAACATTGCTGAATTTGGCTCGGGCAATGGAAGTAGATATTTCTCAGCTTTTTGAGTTTCGGGATTGATTTTGAATCATAAATCCGCTGATAATCAGAGTATTTATTGCTATTTTTTAGTTGTATATAGATGTAGTAATATCCATAGAAATAAGAAAATTAATGAGTTCAATTCAAAAATGGGGGAAAAAGGTAAATTGGGAAGAGCGAGTTAAAGCTGTTTGCAAACCTTGTTGGGAATTGAAGTATTGCCCATACGGACCATTAGTTGAGGATTTCCCGTTGAAAACTGAAAATGATGAAAAAAGCTGTCGAATATTTGGACATGATTGTCCTGTTTTCTATGTAGCTGAACCTTTAACGGAGACAAAAGAGTTAAGGAAAATCACTAGACACATCCCAAGGGTTACCCAATTTAGGGTTATGAAAAGGGAAAATCAAATTTGTCAAGTTTGCAAGAAATCAGTAATTGATGAAGATATTGAATTTGATCATATAATTCCTTGGTCAAAAGGGGGGTCATCTGATGAGTCAAACATTAGACTTCTTTGCTCTGAGTGTAATAGACAAAGAGGTAATAATTTTGAAGGTGATTATTTAATAACAAGCGTTGTTGATCACTTATCAGAACCGTTCAAAGTCAGTATTATAGACTTTATCAAAGAAATAAGCAGTTTTGGACACGAATTTTTTGAAAATGAAGGCTTCTATCCAACGGAAGATGACTTCGCAGAATGCTTGAATGATGGAGAGAAAACAATCGCCGAGGTAAAAGGAGCTGAATATTTTAAAGATTTAATAGATTTTTTTACAACAGATAGACCTTCCGAAATATCAGAATCTGACTTTGATACTTTAAAATATCGATGGGGATTTATAGATGGGAAAGTTCATAGGATTAAACATTCTGCGAAAAAATATAATTCTGACCCAAAACATATTGTTCAACTAGAAAACGATTTGACAAAAAAAATGGGATTAAGAATTAAACAAGATAAAAAGACGTTTAATGGATGGCTTAAAAAGTAACTAACCCCTCTCCCGAAAGATTATATCTTGTGGTTTTGTACCACCAAAATTATAGTTGAGACTGTTAGCAGTAACTTGAATAATGAAAAAAGTAGTATTACTATCCGTTGTGATTTTAATTTTAGGATGTGCATCTCATAAGAAAACTAATAAACTGGCTTCCGAAATTAATTGTGATAGAAGCTTTTATTTTGCGTATGATGAACGAAGCGATTTTGAAGACTTCCAATACGAAGGGCTTCCAACTTATGGAGACTCAAAATTCCCAGATTTCAAACGATCATTCATAAAATCAATTGACGAATTGGACGAAGACACTGAAATGTCGCTACAATTTGTGGAATCGAATATGTTACCCTCGATTTCTTCAACCTTTGTGCGAGTGAGAATTGAGGATATACGTATTATAGCAGGCATTTCAAGTGGAGTACTTGAAGTAGATTTATTGTATCAAATGGAAGGTGAAAAAATATATTTAACAGGAAAAAGCAAAATGCATTTGGCTTTTACAAAAAAAGGAAGTCTTTATAAGGCTTTAAAAAATGGACATTACCTTTTTATTTCATCAATATGCTCTCGCTAAAATTAAGTCAGAACAAAAAAGAACCACACAAAAAACCCAGCAAATTTGCCGGGTTTTTTGTGTGGTACCTCCAGAATATTGCTTCGGCAAAAAACAACCCTCTCATTGGTTTTATTCTTATTTTAGGGTGTGGGGATGTGTTTTACTTTTCTATAAACAAGTTACCTGCAAGCTGAACCCAGTTAAAACTTGAAATAGCCTTTAGATCATAACCTATGTTTACCCTTGAAAAAATTCACGAAGCATTTGCTAAAGTCAAAAGTGGTGCCGACTTTCCCAAATTTGTCCAAGACCTAAAGGGAATTGGGGTAACCCACTACGACAATTTCGTTTCGGATGGCCGGACAACCTATTATGGAAAAAATGATTTTGCGCTTTACGGAGCGCCAAAATATCCTGAAATGCAGGTGCATGATAGTAGCTCTTCGGGCCGTTTAAAACACGCTATCTCAATTCATCAACAAGGACAAACGGATTATCCAACATTTTGCAAACAAGCAGCAGAGGCGGGAGTTGAAAAATGGACCACCCATATGATTGAAATGACAGTGACCTATCTCGATAAAAAGGGACATATATTGGCTGTTGAACCAATCCCGAAACTTTAACGAATGAATAAATGCCAGCAGCTACCAATGGAAATAAGTAATGTTTGCCTTTCGGCAGACAGTTTCTCTTCGCAACCGGTGGTAATATCTTGAGGTGTTAAAAGAGAAAGTTTCTAAACAAAAAACCCGGCAAAGTTGCCGGGTTTTTTGTGGTACCTCTAGAGTACTCATATCATTAAATTGTAGTATAACAATTTTGTTATATAACATTTTTGTTATAATTTTGTTTGGTGAAATCAAGTCAATTGATTAAGATAGTGGAAAGTGATGGTTGGGAATTGGTCAGGACCAAAGGAAGCCACCATCATTTTAAACACCCAAGGAAAAAAGGGCTAGTGACCATACCGCATCCCAAAAAGGATGTTCCCATGGGCACAGTAAAATCTATCTTAAAACAAGCCGGGATCGAATAAGAAATCCCAGAGTTGATTTCTAAGGCATCAAAAAACAGGAGGAATGGGATCAGTAAAAGTGTTTGTAGAAAAAGCAGACGATGGAACGTATTGGGGCACCACCCAAAATCTTCCAGGCGTTGTATCTGCCTATGGCGATACTCTAGAAGAATTGAAAAAGAACATTAAAGTTGCGGTTGATGATTATATTGAAACTGCCGTGGAGTTGGAAGAGGATTGGGTCGATGAGGTTTTGCCGATCCAAGGATATGAGTTTAAAATGAACATTGAATCTTTCTTTTACCTTGTTCCGCAGGTCAAAATCACCGCAATTGCAAGGAGGGCAAAGATAAACCCTTCTTTAATGCGTCAATATGCCACGGGTAGGGCCACCGTATCCGAGGAGCGTCTAAAATTAATTCAGGGAACCATTCATGATTTGGGAAAGGAGCTCCAGTCAGTTACTTTTTAATTCCCCCGCTCCCGCAAGATTGCATCTTTTGGTTTAGCAGATAAAAAGTCCTTAAACAAAAAACCCGGCAAATTTACCGGGTTTTTTGTGGTACCTCCAGGAATCGAACCAGGGACACACGGATTTTCAGTCCGTTGCTCTACCAACTGAGCTAAGGTACCATGCCTGTTAAGCGGGTGCAAATATAATTTCAAAATTAGGATATACAAACAAAAACCTCAAAAAAGGCATTCCTTTTTTTGCAATTCTCGATCTTTGCAGCATGAATCTGGTCATAGACATTGGCAACACCTTAATTAAATATGCCGTTTTTGAAAATGGCAACATCGTTTATGACCAAAGTTCAGAGTCGGGCCTGTTTCTCTCCAAGGTCAAGGGACTCTTTGAGCAGTACCCTAAAATTAACCATGCCCTTATTTCTTCCGTAGGCAAATTGGACCGAAAGGAACGTGATATTGTGGCCCTGTTCTGTAAGGTGCATGTGCTTACCCACGATTCCAAAGTCCCATTTAAGAACAGCTACGCCACGCCCCAGACCTTGGGCATGGACCGTGTGGCCTTGGCCACGGCTGCATTTTATCACAACCCGCGCGGAAACACCTTGGTCATTGATGCCGGCACTTGCATTACCTATGATATGGTCAATAATTTTGGGGAATACATTGGCGGGGCCATTTCACCCGGCATACGAATGCGATATAAGGCCATGCACAACCAGACTGCGGCGCTCCCGCTACTGGAACCGGAGGAAATATGGGACTTTATTGGAAATTCAACCGCAGCCAGCATGCACAGTGGGGTGATCAATGGGGTTACGCAAGAAGTGGATGGGGTAATCGAGCAGTATCGCAATCGTTTTCAACATTTAACAGTTATTTTAACAGGCGGCGACGCCCAATTTTTTGCGAAAAGGCTAAAAAACACCATATTTGCGAATTCTAAATTTCTCCTGGAGGGGCTCAATTGCTTGCTGGAATACAACAAACGTTAGATGGTTAAGAAATTTTTGATTGCTTTTGTTTGCGTGGCCGCACAAGGCCTTTTTGCGCAAAACGGTACCATATCGCCATATTCATATTTTGGGATAGGAGATCTTAGAAATTCCGGAACGGTGGATAACCAAATGATGGGCGGGATGGCTATGTATGCCGATAGTATCCACATTAACCTGCAAAACCCCGCTGCGTACTCCAAGTTAAGGTTGACCACCTATACCGCGGGGATCGGCCATACAGAATATAGATTGAAGGATTGGACCGAGGAGCAACGTATTTCCAACACCAATTTGGATTATTTGTCCATTGGTTTTCCTATAGCCAACAAAGTTGGGGTGGGCTTTGGCCTGATGCCGCTCTCATCTGTGGGGTATAGCCTTAGGGATGAGACCACAACCGGTTCTGGA
This sequence comes from Muricauda sp. MAR_2010_75, assembly GCF_000745185.1. NCBI lineage: Bacteria > Pseudomonadati > Bacteroidota > Flavobacteriia > Flavobacteriales > Flavobacteriaceae > Allomuricauda > Allomuricauda sp. MAR_2010_75. The sequence goes on along the minus strand of NZ_JQNJ01000001.1, from coordinate 915,567 downwards.
GCCAACGTGACCAATGTTTTTACTGGAGAAGGCGGCTTAAACCGAATTTATTTGTCCCTTGGTTTTGAACCCATCAAAAACCTTAGTTTGGGAGCAACCGTAAATTACAACTTTGGCACATTGGAGTACCAACGGATTCAAAGTGTGGAGAATGTGCAATTTGGAACCTTGGACAATCGGGAGTCCCGTGTAAATGGATACGACTTTAATTACGCTTTAAATTATACCCCTACCATAAAGGATAAGTACACCCTGTTCACCTCGGTTCGGGTAAACACCCAAGCCAATCTCGTGTCCAAAAATTCACAGCGATTGGGGTCTTTCTCATTGGTCACCGGGGATGATATTGAGGTCATAGATGTAAATCTGGATGCTACCAATCGTAGAAATACGGAATTGAAGATGCCCACACGAACCACGGTGGGGTTGGGATTTGGTGAAGATAAAAAGTGGTTTTTGGGAGCTGAGTACAGTTTTCAGCAGTTCAGTGATTTTGATAATAGCTTTTTGGCATTGGATAATGTTACCTATAATGATGCCACCACCTATGCCTTTGGAGGATATTGGGTGCCGGACCACCGTTCGCTGTCAAGCTACTTTAATAGAATCACCTACAGGGCTGGTTTGCGGTATGATGTAAGTGGTTTGGAGGTGAACAACAAGGAAATAAATAATTTTGGCATAACTTTTGGATTAGGATTACCCATAGGAGGCATATCCTATGAGTCCGCCTTTTCAAACTTGAACCTTGGATTTGAGCTGGGAAGAAGGGGAACCAGCGATGCCGCCTTGATTGAAGAAAGTTATTTAAAAATCAATGTAGGATTATCATTAAATGCAAGGTGGTTTCAAAAAAGAAAAATAAATTGATGGGGCCATTTTTTAAAAAAATCATAATTAACCGACCATAAGGATCCGTATAAGAGGATTTTTTAATGAAAATTTGTACTTTAACCACTTTAATACTAGTAAGATGAAAAAGAAACACTACTTAACGATGATAGCGGTCTCTATGACGATGGGATTAAGTATGGCTCAAGCTCAGAACCCAGAGTGTATGACCAATCTTTCCATTTACGCAGAGCACGCTAAAGTAAAAAATTACGATGCTGCCTACGAACCTTGGAAAATGGTCTACGAAAGTTGTCCAGACATCAACAAGGCCAATTTTTCCTATGGGGAAAGAATCTTATCACACAAAATAGAAAATTCCTCCGGTGCTGATAAAGATGGGTATATCCAAGAATTATTGTCATTGTATGACAATAGCATAAAGTATTTCCCCAAGAATTATGCTGTTGCCAATGTAATGATTGATAAGGCCCTATTGCTGTATGACAATAAGATGGCCTCTGATGAAGAAATTTTTAAAATGTTGGATGAAGCCTTCAAAAAGGACAGGGAGAATTTTACAAATCCTAAAGCATTATACCTGTACTTCTCCAGTTTGGTTGATTTGCACGATGCAGGTAAAAAAGATCTTCAAGATGTATTTGACACCTATGATGATGTAACTGAAAAGGTTGAGGCAGAGAATCAAAAATTGACTGATGTCATCTCTAAATTGCTTCCAAAAGATTCAGCAAATACAATTACATCCAAAGAAAAAAGAATGCTAAGGGTTGCTAGTACCAACTCCGAATCGTACGGTAAAGTAGGTGCAAGTATCGATTCCAAATTGGGAGCCTTGGCAGATTGTGATAACCTTATTCCTCTATATGAAAAAAGTTATGAGGAGAAAAAAGGAGACGTTGCATGGGTAAAAAGAGCTGTGGGTAGAATGTTCTCAAAAGAATGTACCGATGACCCCATGTTCCGAAAATTGTTCGAAGCCCAATTGGCTTTGGAACCTTCTGCAAGTGCTTACCTATACGGTGGTGCCCTAAAACAAAAATCCGGTGACACCAACGGAGCTATTGCCGATTTTAACAAAGCAGTGGAACTGGAAACAAATTCCTATAAAAAATCTGATATCCTATACAAAATTGCCACAACCGTTCGTAGAACCAGCAAATCCCAAGCTAGAAGCTACGCACTTAAGGCCATTGATGCCAATCCTGCAAACGGAAAAGCATATTTGTTGATCGCCAATCTTTATGCAAGCAGTGCCAACGATTGTGGTAGTACCCCATTTGAAAAGAGGGCCATTTATTGGAAAGCCGAGGATATGGCCAGAAAAGCCGGTCGTGTAGATCCATCTTTGGGAGGCCATGCCAGCCAAACAGCGGCTAGCTATGCAGAAAGAGCCCCTAGCAAAGAAATGATTTTTAATTCTGGAATGGCCGGAAAAACAATATCGTTCAGCTGTTGGGTAGGTGGTAGCGTTAAGGTGCCGAATCTATAAGGTGAAACAAACATCCGAAAATATTTTTAAGTGTTTTGCCACGGTGTTTACCGTGGCAATCCTTTTTATGTCCTGTGGAGATCAGTATGAAAGGGTGGGCGAAGAAGCCGTTAAACCTATTTTTCCCCAAGGTGTGGCCCAAAATTTTACCCTTACCTATACCGAGAGCAAAGAGGAATTAAGTTCGCAGGACTCATCACAATCAAGGGTCATTGCGGTGCTCAAAAGTCCCATATCCGAAGATTTTGACAACCAAAGCTTTAAATTCCGTACCTTTCCAGAAGGACTCACGGTTGATTTCTTCGATGAGAAAAATCAAAAAAGTGTGATTTCTGCAGACTACGGTATTGTATACTCCCAGACCAATTTGATTGATTTGCGGGGCAATGTGGTGATAGAGACCCATGATGGGAAAAAGTTGGAGACACCCCAACTGTTTTTCGATAGAAAAAACAACTGGATTTTTACGGAAGAGACCTTTACCTATACCAATCCAGAGGATGGAACCGTAATGGACGGCGAAGGAATGGATTTCAACAAGGATTTCAGTTTTTTTAAGGCCCACAAAACCTATGGCCTTATGACCATAAAAGAAGAAGAATAATATGATCAAGTTTTTACGATATACAGAATACCTATACTTGGCCGTTGCAGCCATTTCCATTTACAAGATCATTACCCTTTGGAGCATAGAACCCAAGGAAACCTACATCTTTATTTTCTTTGCGGTGGTTTCAATTGCTATGTTCATCTTTAGAAGAAGGTACCGCAAACGTTTCGAACAACACAAAAAGGATAATCAGCAATAGCGTTGAACACCTCTATAGTCATCATAATCCTATCGTTACTGTTTTCAGCGTTCTTCTCGGGAATGGAAATCGCTTTTATTTCCGCCAACAGGATCCACATAGAGATTGAAAAGAAACAGGAAGGGCTTTTGGCCAAATTGCTCACGTGGCTTACTGATAAACCTTCAAAGTTTATCGCTACTATGCTCATTGGCAACAATATAGCCTTGGTCATATACGGTCTGTTCATGGGAGATGTGCTCATGGAATGGTTTCAAAGCCTGCTCCCCATGCAGTACGAGTTTTTAAATGTTTTGCTTACGGATTTCAGCCTGTTGTCCCAAACCATAATTTCCACACTGATCATTTTGCTCACGGCAGAATTTTTGCCCAAAGTGCTCTTTCAGATCTATTCCAATACCCTATTGAAGTTTTTTGCCGTTCCCGCCTATTTCTTTTACATACTGTTCTCCTTTATCTCTTGGTTTGTGATCAAGGTTTCTGATTTTATACTAAAAATCTTTTTTAAGATCGATGGCGATGAGGTACAATTGTCCTTCACTAAACTGGAACTTGGCGATTACATTACGGAACAGATGGAAACCGTTGAAGAAGAGGATGTGGTCGATTCAGAAATACAGATTTTCCAGAATGCCCTACAATTCTCTACCGTAAAGGCGCGAGAGGTCATGGTGCCGCGAACGGAAATTACGGCCGTGGAGTTGGATGAGACCCCAAAGAACCTCACCAAATTATTCACCGAAACGGGCTACTCCAAAATACTGGTGTTCAAGGATAGCATTGATGAAATCATTGGCTATGTGCATTCCTACGAACTCTTCAAAAAACCAAAGACCATAAAAAGTATCCTACTTCCCGTGGAATTTGTTCCAGAGACCATGCTCATCCAAGATATTTTGAATGTGCTCACCAAAAAACGCAAAAGTGTGGCCGTGGTTTTGGATGAATATGGGGGCACCTCCGGACTCCTGACCGTAGAGGACATTATTGAGGAGCTTTTTGGTGAAATTGAGGATGAGCACGATAGCACCGATCTCCATGAAGAACAGCTCAGTGAAAATGTGTATAAGTTTTCTGCACGCTTGGAGGTGGATTATATCAACGAAACCTATAAACTGGAACTGCCCGAAGGCGAAGAGTATGAAACCTTGGGAGGGTTGATCATGAACGAGACCGGGGAAATTCCCGAACAAGATTCAGAAGTGAGGATTGAAAATTTTACCTTCCATATTTTGGAAGTGTCCAATACCAAAATTGATTTGGTGACGGTACGTGTTCACGCTGAGGATTAACAATTTCCAGCATTTTTTACCCTTTCCTATTTGAAAAGAAAGTGGTATTTTCGCCCACTGAAATTAAAGTAAACAAGCAGTAAAATGGCAATATTAGAGAATATTAGAAAACGGACAACCATATTGATTCTGATCATAGGTCTGGCGTTGTTCGCATTTGTAATATCAGGGGTCTTTACCAGCAATAATTTTGCAGGTGGCAAAATGGGCTCCGAAGTGGCAGAGATTAATGGGGAGAGTATTTCCATTGACGAGTTTAGAAGAGAGGTGGAAACTGCATCCAGAAGATATGGCCCCAATTTCTCCTCTACCCAATTGGTGAACACCGTTTATGATCAAGAAGTGAGAAAAGCCATCCTTAACCAACAGTTTGAGGACTTGGGGATTGATGTGGAGAGCGATCAGATCATCGAGTTTGTAAAAACATCCGGCTATGCACAGATTCCAGACTTTTTGGATGAAAACGGAATCTTCAACGAAGAAGTCTTTAAAAGTGCCATTGCCGATTGGAGGGCCAACGACCCGCTAAGGTATGATGCTTGGTTGCAAGATGAAAAGGCCATCATTCAAGCCGCAAAGGAGCGTATGTACTTTAATTTGATCAAAGGTGGAGTAGGTGCTACCTTGGCCGAAGGGGAGTTTGATTATCAATTGGCCAACGAGAAAGTGGACATCCAATACGTTCGGGTGCCCTATAGTTCCATTCCAGATAGCACCATTCAAGTGTCCAAAGACGAGATTCAGTCCTACATCAGCAAACATCAAGATCAATTTCAACAAGAGAAGGCAAGGGACATTCGCTTTGTATATTTTGAAGAAAAAGCGTCTGCCGAAGACGAAGCGGCTGTGAAAGACGCCATCACTGCCTTGTTAAGCGATACGGTTGAATATTCTGAAGAAAGAGATGCTACCGATACCATTCCTGGTTTTAAGAATACCACTGATATGGCCGCATTCTTGGATCGTAATTCAGATACCAAATTCGATACCATTTACAAAGCCAAGAACGATTTGCCAGCTGTTGCCTCAGATACTCTAATGAGCTTGGGCGTTGGTGAAGTCTATGGCCCGTACAAGGATGGTGATTTTTACCGCGTTTCCAAAATCATGGATAAGAAAGAAGATGGAACGGTAAAAGCAAGCCACATTTTGATTACTTGGGAGGGAGCCGAGCGAGCCAATCCAAGTATTACAAGAACCAAGGAAGAAGCTGAGGCAAGAGCCAAGGAGCTTTTGGCCGAGGCCAAACAAGAAGATGCCATCTTTACAACCTTGGCCCGTGAAAATTCTGATGGACCCTCTGCACCACGTGGTGGGGATCTGGGTTATTTCCAAGAAGGTGTTATGGCCGATGAATTCAATGATTTTTGCTTTAACAACCCTGTAGGAACCATTGATTTGGTGGAGACCCAATTTGGATACCATGTCATTAAAATAGATGACAAACAAGATGTGGTTCAAGTAGCCACACTTTCCCGTGAAATTGAACCTTCCGAAGAGACCATCAACACGCTTTTTACGGATGCCACCAAATTTGAAATGGCCACTTTGGATGATGAGCCTGAGAATTTTGGAGATATAGCCAGAGAGAGCAACTACACCGTAAGACCTGTAAACAAAATTAGGGAAATGGAAGAGAACCTTCCTGGTTTGGGGTCGCAGCGTAGTATTGTACAATGGGCCTTTAATGATGAAACCAGTGTAGGCGATATAAGACGGTTCAACGTGAACAACGGATATGCCATCGTACAATTGACCAAGAAGTACAAGAAAGGTCTCATGACCCCAGAGGATGCTTCGGCAACGGCATTGCCAGAAATAAGAAAAGAACGTAAGGCAGAGCAGATCATAGCAGCAAATCAAGGAAAAGACATGAATACCATTGCTTCCGATAACAATGTTAGTTTGAACAGTGCCACGGCACTGACCATTAAAGCTCCAACAATCCCAGGAGCAGGAAGGGAACCCCTTGTGGTTGGAACAGCGTTTAGCCTTGACCAAGATCAAACTTCCGGCCTGATCAAGGGCGTAACCGGAGTCTTTATGGTAAAAGTGACCAATAAACAAGATGCCCCAAGTATGGAAAACTTCAGTACCTATGCCAACAACCTGCGTAGTAGTGCGGCCAACCGTGTAAACGGGGCGGTGTACAATGCACTTAAAGAAAAGTCTGAAATTGAAGATAAACGCGCAACCTTTTATTAGGAAATAACATAACTATTTAAAAAAGGGCCGTTCTTAAGAACGGCCCTTTTTTGTGGTTAAGTTTATGGTGTAATTTTATAATCTATCGGGTTCATCCCACTTCATTTTATAGCGAATGGAAGTGATTTTCCCATCAGGATCTATGGTTACTTCAAAACCCTGTTTGGTACGGAAATAGGCATCACGCAGAAAATACCAGCTGCCATTTTTGTGAAAAAATTCCCTTTTGTCCACCTTCCAGGCGGCCACAGGGTAAATAATATCTAACAAGTCCTCAAAAAGAGGGGCCGTTTGTGGATCTAGAACAAAGTCATCTTTTATGACATTCAAAAAATCATCAAGGGATGTATTGCTGTTGATTTGCTCAAAATGCATAATTTCTTCCCCTGTGTCCAAAACAATGAATTTGTCTTCGCGGGTTCTATCGTTTTGGTAAGTGTTCTTTGTATATCGATTGATGAAGTAAACCTTGTGTTTTAAAATACACCCAATGGCCTCGGACTGGACCTCCTTAAATGTGACTAGGGAGCTTTCTTCCAAAAACGTTTTTAACCGAGCATCAGTCTGTTCATTGATTTGCGAATAGGCTGGGAAATAAAAGAGCAGGGAGCAGAGTAAGGCAGCCAATATGTTATACATGGAAGACATATCTCCAAAGCTATAAGAAGAGGATAAGAAATTGGAACCTCAATTGACGAAACCCGTGTTTGGGTTTATGGAAAAAAGGGAGTTATGTTTTTTTGGATGCTTAGAGTACCATTTTTGAGAATGGGATTACCGTATTGTACCCCTTGTTGTTAAAATAATACAAACTATCTTCATTTCCCGCGGCCAAAACAAAGTCACCACCCCAGGCACCCAGACTTTTGATGGCACCTGAGTAATCCAAAAAAAGTTCCGATTTTACCGTAGGAATTTGGAGAACGTTGGACATGATAACTTCATGTTGTTCCATAAGCGATTGAAACTCCTGTAATGTTGCGGCATTGACCATTTTTTCGGTGAGGGAAGATATGTCACGGATAAGGTCCTTCTTGTCGAATTCTTGCTTTCGATAAGCAGCGATGGCCTCTTTGCTATTCTGTTTTTGATTGAGGTGCACAAAATAAAGCGATTCCTTAAAAGGAGGGTCAAAAACAACCTCAGTGACTTTTGGGGAATCATCTTGCAATTGATAGGTAATTGGGGAATTATGTTGCGCACAAGCAATGTCGTATCCGCTGCCGCCAAAGGCATTCCAAAGCAACTGGTAGGCATCCACTTGGGCCCAATTGGCCATGTTGTTTATTAAGGTTGATGAAGTACCCAGTCCCCATGAGCGCGGAAAACCCAAATGTGTTTCAATGGCAACCCCACTGCTTTTGGAAAGAAAATCAGGATTTTGCAGTCGCGCTTCTGAAAACAGTTGAACCAAGGTTTGGCCTACGTTCTCGTCCGAAGCAGTTTTTATTTCCAAGCTTTCCAAGTCAAATTCGGCTTGAAACCACATTTCCCTTTTCTCATCAAAACTTGTCCATTGTATGGTTCCTGAATCTAAATCGGAAACTTTTAATGATTGACCATGTTTAGTGGGAATGGCAAGACCGAGAGCCCCATCCAAGATGGCATACTCCCCAGAGAGCAGCAGTTTTCCGTTGCTGTAAAACTTCTTTGGCATTATTGGGATTGAATCTTTTCCAAGGCTTCCTTTACCGAAGCATTTGTCACCACATGATATTTAAAATGCTCCACAAGTTGTTGCTTTTCGGTTTCTGTGGCCCCCAGTTGGTTGAGCATGTTCAGCAAGTGCATTTTCATGTGCCCTTTTTGGATTCCTGTCGTGACCAAAGACCGAACGGCGGCAAAATTCTGGGCCAGTCCAGCCACAGCAACTAGTTCCATAAGTTCTTTTGCAGATGGATTCTGAAGAATCTCCAAAGCAAGCTTTACCAAAGGATGCAAGGTGGTCAATCCGCCAACGGTTCCCAAGGCTAAAGGCACTTCAATCCAAAACTTGAAGGTGTCTCCTTCAACGGCGGCATGGGTCAAACTTGTATAGCGACCATCCTTGGCGGCATAGGCATGTACGCCGGCCTCCACGGCCCTAAAATCGTTCCCAGTGGCCAAGACCACCGCGTCAATGCCGTTCATAATGCCTTTGTTGTGGGTTACGGCACGGTAAGGCTCTAATTTGGCAATGGTTACGGCCTGCACAAACTTGGAGGCAAATTCCTCAGCGGCTACAGGATCCTTATCAAGTTGGGAGACTTGGCAACTTACCTCGGCCCTAACCAAACAATTGGGGACATAATTGGACAGAATGCTCATCACCACTTCCAAGTTCTTATCCTCTTCAGAAAAGGCCTCATACTTTTGGGCTTCGTCTTTTAACGTCTTGGCGAACTGTTCCAAACACGAATTGATAAAATTGGCACCCATGGCATCCAAGGTCTCAAAGGTGCAATGGAGTTGGTAGTAACCTTCCATTTGGTCGTTGAGATCCCTCAATTGAATTTCTTTGATACCGCCGCCTCGTTTTTCCATATTTCCAGTGATATCAGAGACGCTTTTTCTGAGTTCGGGTTTAAGTTCCTCAAAAAAGGTATGAAGCGTTTGGATATTGCCCCTATACATAAAATGTACCTGTCCCACCTTTTCGGTCCCCAAGATTTTAGTTTTGAACCCACCCCGACCCAACCAAAATTTGGCTGCTTTGCTTGCAGCCGCCACAACCGAACTCTCTTCAATGGCCATGGGTATGGCATAGAGTGTATCATTGATCAAAAAGTTTGGGGCAACGGCAAAAGGGAGATAATAATTGGAAATGGTGTTTTCTATGAACTCATCATGCAGTTTCTGCACCTTCGGGTCAGTGTTCCAGTATTGTTCCAAGATGCGTTTGGCAGCCTCGGGGTCTTTGGTATAGTGCTGGGCAATCCAATCTATCTTTTCGGCTTTGGAGCGTTTCGAGAATCCTTCAACAGGAGTGTTCATAGTGCTGGGTTAAAGGCATCAAATATAAATATAATAGAACTTTGGTTTATACTATGTATGCCATTGAGCGGATAAACCATGTTTGGAACTGCAATTATTGTTGTAAATGCAACACCAAAATTTATTTTTTGGATAAATATTAGTAAACTTGGGAGTTTTTAATCAATTCTTACGTATGAGAAAACAGTTCCTCCTGTTCGTTTCTGTTTTAGGGTTTCTTACCATTTCAACCGCACAGAAGAAAAAAATCACCCTCGAGGAAATTTGGGGCGGTGAATTCCAGACAGAACGAATGGATGTACTTCGGTCCATGAAAAATGGAAATCAATACACAATTCTTAATTTTTCCCGTTCCCCTGAGACCAGCAGTTTGGATAAATATAATTATGAAACTTTGGAAAAGGTAGAAACCATTGTTTCATCTACGGGCAATGTGCCTTATTTTACGTCTTATTCATTCAGTGAGGATGAATCCAAAGTATTGTTGGCCACAGAAGTGGAACCCATATTCAGACGCTCCCGATTGGGCATATACTACGTATATGACACTGCTTCAAAAAGCCTGACCCAAATTTCCGAGATCAAGATTCAGGAGCCTATGCTATCACCGGATGGCACAAAAGTGGCGTATGTGCTGGACAACAATCTTTATATGTTTGATGTGGCCTCCAGATCCACCAAAAAAATGACCGTGGATGGCAAAAAAGGAACCATCATCAATGGCGTAACCGATTGGGTGTATGAAGAGGAATTTGCCTTTGTCCGTGCTTTTGAATGGAACAGTGATGGAACCAAAATAGCCTTCCTTCGATTTGATGAGACTGATGTTCCCTTGTATACCATGGACGTGTACGGGACCAATCTTTACCCATACGCCTATGAGTTTAAATACCCCAAGGCAGGCGAGGCCAATTCCAAGGTTACATTACATCTGTTAGATGTATCCTCGGGCGCCATAACTCCGGTTGATTTGGGAGAACCTTACTACATTCCAAGAATCAAATGGATGAACAGTCCAGATCATTTGAGTGTCCAGACCTTGAATCGCCACCAAAATGATTTAAAGTTGTTGGATGTAAATGCTGCCAATAATACGGTATCTGTTCTGTTGGAAGAAACAGATAAAGCCTACGTGGATATCGATGACGACCTTACCTTTTTGGCCGATGACAGTTTTATTTGGACCAGTGAAAAGGATGGGTTCAACCATTTATATCTATATGCAAAGGATGGAAAGCTGAAAAACCAGATTACCGAAGGGCCTTGGGAGGTTACGAGGTATTATGGCTATGATGCTTCGCATGACCGGATTTACTACCAATCCGTGGAGAATGGGTCCATCAATCGGGATGTGTATAGCATTTCAACAAAAGGAAAAAAGAAAAAGCGACTTTCTACGAAAGAGGGTACCAATACTGCTGATTTTAGTGCCGATTACACCTATTACATCAATACGTTTTCAAGTGCAGGAACTCCATTTGAGTTTACCTTGCATAAAGCTTCGGATGGTAAATTGGTAAAAGCCATTAAGGACAATTCTGCTTTAATGCACAAATTACAAGAGTACGAACTTGTCCCGAAAGAATTTTCCACCATCAACATTAATGGGTATGACCTGAACATGTGGATGATCAAACCTGCCAATTTCGACCCTAATAAAAAATATCCACTGCTTATGTTCCAGTACAGCGGCCCGGGCTCGCAACAAGTCGCAAACACTTGGTTGGGCAGCAACGACTATTGGCATCAACTTTTGGCTTCCGAAGGGTACATTGTGGCCTGTGTGGATGGAAGAGGTACCGGTTTAAAAGGACGTGATTTTAAAAAACTCACCCAAAAGGAATTGGGCAAGTACGAAGTGGAAGACCAGATTGCAGCTGCCAAAAAATTAAGTGAACTCTCTTATATCGATGAAAACCGTACCGGTATTTGGGGCTGGAGCTATGGTGGATTTATGTCCACTAACTGTATTTTAAAAGGCAATAATGTTTTTGAAATGGCCATTGCTGTGGCACCGGTCACTTCATGGCGATTTTATGATACCATTTATACCGAACGATACATGCAGACCCCACAGGAAAATCCCAGTGGATATGATGATAACTCTCCTTTTAACTATCCAGAACTGTTGAAGGGCAAGTATTTGTTGGTACATGGATCGGGGGATGACAATGTACATGTGCAGAACACCATGCGTATGATAGAAGCCTTGGTGCAGGCCAACAAACAATTTGATTGGGCCATCTATCCCGATAAGAATCATGGAATTTATGGCGGCAACACACGACTGCACTTGTTCACCAAAATGACCAATTTCGTTAAAGAGAATTTATAACCAAACAGAAGATATATGTCGGAAATTATGAAACCAGCCAATGAAAAGACCCTTTTTGGACATCCCGTAGGGCTTTTTTATCTCTTTTTTGCTGAACTGTGGGAGCGTTTCAGTTTTTATGGAATGCGCGCCCTGCTCACATTATATATGGTCAATGTCATTTTCGAGGCATTGTCCACGCGGGATTATGCGGCAGCGGCAGTTTACGCCTCCTACGGGTCCTTGGTGTACGCCTCTACCGTTATTGGTGGTAAAATTTCGGATTCCATTCTGGGAATGCGGGCATCCATTTTTTTAGGAGGTGTTTTAATGGCTTTGGGGCATTTTGTGCTGGCGATAGAAAACGATGTGGCCTTCTTTTTGGCCCTGGCCTTTATTATTGTGGGAAATGGTTTCTTTAAACCGAACATCTCAACTTTTGTTGGAACGTTGTATGAAGATGGTGATGCCAAAAAAGATTCTGGTTTCACCATTTTTTATATGGGGATAAATATTGGAGGGGCTATTGCACCTTTACTGTGTGGATGGTTGGGAGCCACTTACGGCTGGCATTATGGTTTTGGTTTGGCCGGAATTGGAATGTTGACAGGATTGCTGTTTTTCTGGAGCGGAATCAAAAAGAATGTATTTGGGGAAGGCGGAAAACCGCCAAGTATGGAAGTCTATGAAAGAAGAGTTTTTGGGATTCCCCAAAAGCATTTTATTCCGGCTGTAGCATTTCTATCGGCACCTTTAATTGCTTTTTTGCTCTATTCCTATAAATCTTTGGGTGGGGAAGGTTCTTTTTTTGAAGATCAGAATATTGTAAATGTATTGTTCAAATTGATTGGAATAGCCATTTTGGTCTATATGGCCACTATAATGGTAAAGGCTACGGCAGATGAACGTAAAAAACTCTTTATGGCCTTATTGATTACATTTTTCATGACCATTTTCTGGGGGTTTCATGAACTTCACGGCAGCGTAATTACGCTTTTCGCTGCTCGAAATGTAAACCTTTCCATTATCAATGCCAGTCAGACCAATGCCTTAAATTCAATTTTCATTGTATTGCTGTCCATTCCAATTTCCGTGATGTGGACCTATTTGGCAAAGAAAAAACTCAATCCAAGAACACCTTATAAATTTGGAATGGGTCTTGTGCTTGCGGGATTGGCATTTTATGTGGTTTCCTTGAGTGGAGGCAGTGCCGATGAAAACGGAATGGTTCCTTTTTCATACTTGTTGGCGTTGTATTTCTTGATTTCCGTTGGGGAATTGTTCATGTCGCCCGTAGGACTTTCCAAAATAACGGACCTCTCACCAAAACGAATCGTGGCCTTTATGATGGGGGTATGGTTCCTGTCATCCTCCTATGCATTTCAGATTGTAGGATTTATTTCCAAGCAATTGGCTATAGAAAGTACGGACAAAAACGTGGGAGGCTTGGAAACACTTTCTGTTTATCTGGATGGTTTTGCACTTATTGCCAAATATTCCTTGGTGGCCGGTGTTGTCGTCTTGATTTTTGCTCCTTTGATGAAGCGCCTCATGGGCAACGTTCATTAAGGTTTTTCTAAATCAAAAACATAGTATCCCTTTTCGCCGGTGTAGTGGAAAGGGATTTCTTTTTGGGCACAAGTTTCTTTCCAACGCTCTGCGTAACTCCTATAATTGCTTCCATCCGCCAACACCATTTTGGGTTGAATGGAATCCAACAACCTTTCCAAATTAATTTTTGGCGATTGGGTGAGCAGCAGAAAATCTAAATCTTTACTCATAGGATATAGCACCATGCTGTCCATGACATACAATCTTTTTTGATTGAGCAAATAACTGTTCTGAATTAGGTTTTTGGATAGGTGTTGGATGCGTTCCGAAACAGCATAATCCTTTATAGTATTACCAAGATTTGTGGTGTCTTGTGCGAATACCTGCAATACATTTCCAGTTTGATGCAACAAAATGGTGTTTCGCGTTCTGTGGACCAAGATGAGACTTTCTTTTTGTTGGAGTTGAAACTGGTTCCAAATGGCCCAACCTTGTAGTGTAATGATTCCAGCGAATAATACCAAGGCAATTTTTCGTTTGGGTCGGGATAGAAACAACACTAAAGAAATAATCGCGAAGTACCCCAAAATCAACTGAACGGAATCAAAAGGAATGTCCTTGATGATAAACCCTTCTTGCTTCGCTACCCAGTTTACCACTGCATTCATTATTCCAATGATCCAATCATAAGCCGTGACCAGAAATGCGGGTAGTTGGTTTGCCAATGATAGAACAATAATCAAAATACCCATGCCCAAAATCAACCCCAAAAAAGGAATGATCACTAGGTTGGAGATAAAAAACAAGGCGGGAAACTGATGGAAATAGAACAGACTGATGGGCAAAACACCTAACTGCGCTGCGATGCTCACGGAAAGTAATTGCCAAGTTTTCCGAACAACCACATTTTCAGGAAACCAAAACTTCTGCAATTTCGGGTAGATCCAAACAATGGTAAATACTGCGGCATAACTCATTTGAAACCCAACCTGAAACAAAAACAAGGGCTTTATCAGCAGAATAAATAGTATGGACAATGCAATAATGTTGAAGGAATTGGTAGGTCGATTCAAGTGCATGGCATAGGCTAAAAACGAGAACATGGTCACCGCCCGAACAATGGATGGGGACAGTCCGGCCACAAAAGCATACGTCCAAAGCAATAATACCACCAACACCAGTTTTGCGGTTTTTCCCTTCGGGAAACGCTCTAAGGGTAATAGCAAAAATTGCAAAAGCAAGAGCAAAATGCCCACATGGAGCCCAGATACAGCCAAAATATGGACTGCACCCGCATTTTTATAATCATTATAGGTGCTTTCCGAAATGTCATCCCGCTGGCCCAACAGCAGTGCTTGAATCACACTGAGTTCATCTGGGCCAAAGGGTTCTTTTTTCAATTTTGAAATGATATGTTCCCGGGCATTTGATGCCAATCCCAAAAGCGTTGTTGAGGGATTATCGGCAATTAGAATAGTGTTATATGTTGCTCTAACCTGATAATGGATGGCCTGCTTCCGTAGATAATCTTTATAGTCAAACTGATGCGGATTCAGTGGTGGACGGATAGCTTCAGCGGAGGAAAGCACAAAAAATTCATCATCCACCTTCAACTTTGTGTGAGTTGAATGAACAGGAAGATTCAACAGTACCTTTCCAACTACCTCTTGATCATCCAAAGAAATGACTTGGGCAACATAACGTTGGGAATAGGGGTTTGGTTTTAATACTTCCCGCACCTTTAGGTGCCACAAGCTTTCTTTTTCAAAATCATGCTGGGAATAATGATTTTCCAAGCTTGTACCCATGCCCATGGCAACCACAAATATGCCTAGTGAGACAGCGGTAAAGGCTGTTGCGATTTCAAAATAAGGCAGCCCTTCTCGAGACTGCTTTTTGCGCAGCCAATAAAGTACAGGGAAAAATAGGAGCATCGCCAGCAACGGGAAAAGTGGAGCGACCTCAAGATAGAAACCTAAAATTATGCCCACAATCAAGCACAAGCATAGCTTGACGGACACAAAACTGAACAAACGCACTACAAAATACGCATGGCCTTCACAAAGGCATAGTTCCAATATCCTTCCCGTAGCGAGGATACCAAAACACCCCTGGAGGTTGTGGCGTGTATAAATTTAATGTCATCACCTTCCACTTCCACGACCAAGCCCACATGGTTGACACGTTTTCCGCTTTTGCCGGTCTTAAAATAAAGGAGATCCCCTTTTTGTACTTCATCCACCTGGATTCGCTGACCTTCTTGGGCCATTTGGTGAGAGACCCTGGGAAAAAGAATGTCGTTTTCCCTTAGGGAAACATAGACCAATCCTGAACAATCCATGCCTTTTTTGGTGGTGCCCCCATATTTGTAACGTGTTCCAGAATAGCCCATAGCGGTGGAAATAATGGCCTCTGCCTTGGCATTCAGCTTTTCTTCTTTTCTGGATTTTTTTGGGGATGTGTCTTCGGTTGACCCCTCTACCGTAACGGTTCGGGTCTTGCTGTAGGTTCGTTTTCTCTTGCCCGGACCGCAGGCAACCACGGCAAGAAAAAGCAGTAAGAAAATGGTTTTACGTAACATCCAAGAAATAGTATTACTTTCTTGGACGCTAAATCTAAGCATTTTCAACGATAAATTGGGCCGCCAATTGACTGGCGCCTTTTCCACCCAATTTTTTCTTTAGGATTTTGTAGTCTTCCAAAATGCGTTCGCGCTCCTTGCCAGCAACAATTTTAAAAAGTTCTTTTTTAAGTTTTTTTGAAGTTAATTCATTTTGAATCAGTTCTTTGACAACTTCTTTTCCCATGATGAGATTTACAAGGGAAATAAAATCCAGGGTGATGATTCGCTTGGCGATTTGGTAGGAAATCCAATTGCCCTTATAGCATACCACTTGAGGGATTTCAAAAAGAGCTGTCTCCAAAGTAGCCGTTCCACTGGTGACCAAAGCGGCGTGGGAATGTTTTAAAAGTGAATAGGTTTTGTTGGAAACGTAACCGACTTTATCCCCTTTTAAAAAAGGGAAATAGAATTCATCGGGAAGGCTGGGAGCCCCGGCAATGACAAATTGGTATGCCGGAAAATCGCCTTTAATGGAGAGCATAACGTCCAACATTTTTTGGACTTCCTGTCTACGACTTCCAGGAAGCAATGCGATAATGGGTTTTTCCGCGTCCAAATCGTTTTCCTTTCTAAAAGTAGCTTCATCAACAATGGGGGTGTTTTCAATGGCATCGATTAACGGATGACCCACAAATTGAACGGGAAAACCATGTTTTTTTTCGTAAAATTCCTTTTCAAAGGGAAGGATGACATACATGGCATCAATGTCCCGTTTAATTTTTTTGATTCTACCTTCCCGTGAGGCCCAAATCTGGGGAGAAATGTAATAGTTGGTCTTGAACCCATTTTTCTTGGCCCATTTGGCAATCCGCAAATTGAAACCAGAAAAATCGATAAAAATCACCGCATCTGGATTAAACTTTTTAATGTCCTGCTTGCAAAAGGAAATGTTTTTAAAAATGGTGGGAATGTTTGCAATCACCTCCAAGAATCCCATGAATGCCATATCCTTGTAGTGTTTGGCCAATTGCCCACCAGCTTGCTGCATAAGGTCGCCACCCCAGCAACGTATTATTGCCGAAGGATCCTCTTTTTTGAGGCCCTTGATGAGGTTGGAACCGTGTAAGTCCCCAGAAGCTTCGCCAGCGATGATGTAGTATTTCATATGGAAATCTCAAGTTCAAGTTTCAAGTTCAAGTTCAAGTTCAAGTTCAATTTGGAGTACCTTGTTGTACCTGCATTTTGAATTTGAACTTGTACTTATTTACGCAAACACTTTATAAAACAAAATGACCAACGCGGTCACCAAAGTGGCAATCATGACCCCTCTGGCCCTGTGGTCTCTTTTTATCCGAAGAAAACCAAAAAAGGCCACCAAGTTTAAAATAGCCCCCAAAGCCAATAAACTGCCCATGTGTCCCTGATCCATAGCAGCTTTAAAAGTTTCCACAATGCCCAAATCGGAAAACAACAACATATAGATGAGTGTACCAAAGACGTTTGCAATGATTCCTACGGCAAAACCGATTAAAATTTCTTTTTTAGTGTTCATTTAAGTTCCAGTTGTTTATTTGTGGGATGGCATGGTGTGCTGTAAGGTCAAATTGTGTTGGCACCACCGAGATATAGCCCTGTGCCAAGGCCCACTCATCGGTGTCCTGGCCCTTGTCCAACAGTTCAAATTCCCCGGTCAACCAATAGTAGTCCTTGCCCGAAGGGCTGGTTCGTTCGTCAAATTTTTCTTTCCAATTGCCGCGGGCCTGTCTGCAAATTTTTATGCCTTTTGGTGCATCATCACTTTTGGGAATATTCACATTGAGTACGGTCCCTTTGGGAATTCCATTAACCAAGGCTTCAGCAACTATTTTTTTGATGCACTCCAACGAAGGTTCAAAATTGGCATCCCAGGAATAATCGCAAAGCGAAAAACCAATGGCGGGAATGCCCTCGATACCTGCCTCAATGGCAGCACTCATGGTGCCCGAATAAATTACATTTATGGATGAATTGGAGCCATGGTTGATTCCGCTCACACAAATATCCGGGGTGCGGTCCAATAACACTCTTAGGGCCAATTTTACACAATCGGCAGGGGTTCCGCTACAGCTATACTCGCTTGGAGCTCCTTCATTATGGTCCACCACCACCTTTTTGGAAAACAAGGTACTGTCCACGGTAATGGCATGTCCCATCCCTGATTGGGGACTGTCTGGGGCCACGACCACCACGTCGCCCAATTGCTTCATGGTCCGTATAAGTGCGCGTAATCCAGGGGCGGTAATTCCATCATCATTGGTGACCAGTATGAGTGGTTTTTTCATTTTGGATAATTAATGGCATAAAAATACGTTTTTCATAAGGATATGAAGTCCCGACTGTTTAACAAAAAATTAAATGACAATGCCCTAAGTGGCATGGTTTTTTCAGTATCTTAGGGAATTCATACAAGTAGAAATGACGGATAAAGCGATGGAAAAATCAAATTCCATCACCCCGAAAAAAATAGATTTATGAAGAAGAATTTTATTTTGGCACTTCTGGTAATTCTTGTTGCAGTGGCCTCCTGCAGTTTCACAAACAAGTCTTTTGACAATGATGACAAGGATAAACTGCTACTGGATTTGATTACCTACGTGCTGGAAAGAGGACACTACGAGCCTAAAAATCTGGATGATACTTTCAGTTCCAGCGTTTTTGATGATTTTATCGATATTCTAGATCCCACCAAGCGTTATTTTTTGGAAAGCGATGTTAGGGAATTTGAAAAATATCGGTTCATGATCGATGATGAGATCAAGAATACGGACATCACATTTTTCAATGTTGTGTACCAACGATTAATGGTCCGTATGAACGATGCCAAGGAAATTTACAAAGAGGTACTTTCCGAACCCTTCGACTTTACCTTGGATGAAACCATTGACATTGATTACAGTGAGCAGGAATTTGCGGCCAACAAAAAGCAACTTCGCGAGCGTTGGAGAAAGCAATTAAAGTACAATGCCCTGGCCATCTTTGGGAACAAGGTGGAAAACAGGATTTCTGAAATGATTCAAAATGGGGATGGAGAGGTGTCCACAGATGTTATTGCTTTTAATGAATTTCCAAGTTCCATCGATAAAGCAGTTACGGAGCAAGAAGCCCGTGAGAATGTGAAGGAAAACTTGGATGAATATTTCGATTTCATTGATGACTTGGAGCGCAAGGATTGGTTTGTACAGTACATCAATACCATTGTGGACGAGTTTGATCCCCACACATTTTATTTTGCACCAGAAGAAAAGGAGCGATTTGACATTGGTATGTCCGGTAAGTTTGAAGGCATTGGGGCCCGATTGCAAAAAAGACCGGAAGGTGCCAAAATCGTTGAGATAATTTCCGGTGGTCCTGTTTGGCGAGATCAAAGTTTGGAAGTTGGTGATGAAATTTTAAAAGTAGGACAAGAAGGTGAAGAGCCTATTGATATTGTTGGGATGCGCCTTGATGACGCCATTAAACTCATCAAGGGCCCAAAAGGTACTGTAGTGGACCTCACTGTTAGAAAAGTTGACGGAACCATAGAAAAGGTGTCAATCACCCGTGATGTGGTGGAATTGGAAGAATCCTATGCAAAATCCGCAACCATAAAAAGTGATGATCACGAATATGGAATTATAAATCTTCCTAAATTCTATGTGGATTTTGAGGATTACACCGAACGAAATGCTGCCACCGATGTGGCCAAAGAAGTGGAACGTCTTAAAAATGATGGAGTCGAAGGCATTATCCTTGATCTTCGAGATAATGGAGGAGGTTCTTTAAAGACCGTTGTTGAAATGGCCGGATTGTTCATCAAGGATGGCCCCATAGTTCAGGTTCGTTCTTCTGGACAACGAAAAGAAGTGCATGAAGATAAGGATGAACGCATTCAATGGGATGGACCATTGGTAATTTTGGTGAATGAGCTTTCAGCCTCCGCTTCTGAAATTTTGGCAGCGGCCATGCAAGATTATAAAAGAGCCGTAGTCATTGGAAGCAAGCAAACTTTTGGTAAAGGAACCGTTCAAAATGTAATTCCATTGGACAATATTGTCCGAAGCAATGAACATGGCGATTTGGGAGCCATTAAGTTGACTACACAAAAATTCTACAGAATCAATGGTGGTTCCACACAGTTGGAAGGTGTTAAAAGTGATATCGTTGTTCCAGATAGATATAGCTATATCGATTTGGGTGAGCGTGACCAGGAAAATCCATTGGGTTGGGACAAAATTACGCCAGCTGATTACAAAGTTTGGGATGGCTATATAGATCTTGAGGCAACTGTGGAAAACAGTAAAAAACGTATGGCCAACAATCCACAGATCAAATTGATTGAGGAAAATGCCAGATGGATAAAGGAACAGCAGGACGAAACCGTTGTTTCACTCAACTACGACAAATTTGTAACCAAAGAGGATGAGGCCAAAAAACGGTCAGATAAGTTCAAGAGTCTAAGGGATTACGATTCCAAGTTGACGTTCGGTTCTCTCCGCTATGAGACCGAATTGTTCACCCAAGATTCTGTGCTACGTGAAAAAAGGGACAGATGGCACAAAGATTTGGCCAAAGACGTTTATGTGGAAGAGGCCGTGAATGTGCTCAAAGATTTGCAGTTGAACAACATCAAGAGTACAGAAGGAAAATTGGCCAGCGCCAACAAGGATTAAAAATTAGAATCCATAGTAATAGAAAAATCCGCCCTTTTAAAGGGCGGATTTTTTGTTTTAGGTACTTATTCTGTTGTTAATTCTATAATGTAATCCATAGCAACATTCCAATTATCTGGAAGTTGAATCAAAGTGCCATAAGAAGTGGTTTCATACACCAAAGGTTTTTTGGTAGTAAAGTCCACTACGCCCTCTATATCTTTTGAAATTTTTGGCAATAAAAAGGAATTGGATTGCCAATTGAGGATATGAACAAAAACGGTATTGTCTTTTTGGGTAGTTACCCCCCAAGATTGAACCGGAACAGGCCCTCCTCGGGTACCATAGATACTTTCCCCATTTTTGGTTGTCCATTCCCCAATAACTTTCAAAGTGTCCACAAACTCTGGTTGAATCTTACCATTGGGCATTGGCCCCACATTCAGCAGGAAATTGCTGTTGTAGCCTGCAGCTTTGACCAAATAGTGGATTAGTTCTTTTGAGGACTTATAGTCCTTGTCCTGTAATGAAAACCCCCAGCGATGCGCCATGGTTTCGGCGGTTTCCAACGGTAACTTCCCGATTTTAGCATCTTTACTGAACCCACCCTTGTTCTCACCGGGAAGATCTTTTTCAAACATTTGAAAATCCTCGCCTTCCATGGGAGCCTGATGGTGGTTGCTGCCAATAAGGGCCTGTGGTTGAAGGCCATGAATAAGGCCATAGGTCTTCTTGAGTTGCCAATCAGCTTCCTTTTTATCCCACCAACCATCGAACCAAATTCCGGCCACATCACCATAATTGGTCAACAATTCGGTAAGTTGTCCATTCATAAAATTGAGGTAATCTTCCCAGTTCCCCCCATTTGGCCTACCTGTTTTATTTCCGGTTTCCCCTCGTGGATAGTAATCGGGATGGTTCCAATCCAATTGCGAATAATAAAAGAAAAGCTTCAATCCGTGTTTTCTACAGGCCTCGGCCATTTGTTTCATGATGTCTTTTTGGTACACCGTTCGGTCCATGATGTCCCAATCTGTCAATTTACTGTCGAACATCGCAAACCCGTCATGGTGTTTAGAGGTGATGGTGATGTACTTCATCCCTGAAGATTTGGCCAAGAGCACCCAGGCCTCGGCATCAAATTCTGTCGGATTAAAAAATGGAGCTACCTTTTCATAGGTTTTTTTGTCGATGGATTGTGTTTCCATGACCCATTCGTGCACACCCAATACAGAGTAAATGCCCCAATGGATGAACATGCCAAATTTTGCATCTTGGAACCATTCCCTGTTCTGAAGATTCTCTTTGGTGGGAACATAACTTTGAGCCTGAACTTTGCTGGTGAGGGAAGCCACTAAAAGTAGCGCAACATAAATGCTTTTCTTTACCATGAAAATTAAATTGTTTTTGGTTGGTGGACTTCCAATATAGTCATAACCAAGGAATGATTGTGTTTTTGGGAAAGACATATTTTGATGAACTTTACTTTTTGTTGACGGAATTTTTGGGATAAAATGAAAAATAGAACGATATATACTTTACTTTTTTTGGCTTGTATAGTAGGTTTTTGGCTGTTCGAGAGTTTTTATACCCCTGCCACCTATTCCAACCCAGAAAGTTTGGATAATGAAATTGTTTCCGAGGTGTTTCTGCCCACCTCCACCACGGGCGACATTGTATGGCATGAGCATTATATGCTATCCTATAATGAACCATTCGAGCAGGCTGAATGGGTATTGTATGAACTCAAAAAAAGCCATCTTACCTATGATGATAGAAAGCGACCCTATTTTATTGAGGACCCCAAGGTGAAAACCAAATCGGCCGATTGGCGAAATTATAGAGGTTCCGGCTATGACCGGGGACATTTATGCCCGGCAGGGGATCGTCGTTTTTCGGAGTATGCCTACAACGAAACATTTTACACCAGCAACATAAGTCCACAGGATAGGGATTTCAATGCTGGTTTGTGGAACCGTCTCGAACAGCAAGTGCGTTACTGGTGCAAAGCCTACGGAGATTTGGTGGTGATTACGGGCGGAATCTTGGAGGATGATCTGGAAGAGATTGGAGATGAAGATGTGGATGTCCCCCGGACATTTTATAAAATTATTCTGAGGAAGGATTCTAAAATGGCCCTCGCTTTTTTAATGCCCAACAAAGAAAGTCAACAGCCATTAAACGACTTTTTGGTACCCATAGATACCGTTGAGAAACAAACGGGCATCAATTTTTTTGAAAAACAGACCAAAACTTGGCAGGATGAGGTTGAAAGTGGGGTGAACGCTTCGGGCTGGAAGTTTTAAATGCCGTCCTTTAATCGGTTGGAGTCCAATTTTAGGAAGATAAAGAGCAGCATGGTAAAAAAGATAAGCCCGGAACCCCCATAGCTAAAAAAGGGCAGGGGCACCCCAATGGTGGGCAAGAGACCTATCACCATACCAATATTGATGAAGTAATGGAACACCAAAATGGAAATGACGCCATAACCGTACATTCGACTAAAATCACTTTTTTGCCGCTCTGCAATATGGATCAAGCGTAAAAAGAAAACGGAAAATAGCAGGATAACGGTCACCGTTCCCAAAAACCCCCATTCCTCCCCCACTGAACTGAAGATATAATCTGTGTGTTGTTCAGGAACAAAGTCTCCTTTGGTACGGGTACCTTCCAAAAAGCCCTTTCCAAAAAAACCGCCGGATTCAATGGCTTTTTCAGATTGATAGGTATTGTAGCCAATGGTCTTTCTGATTTCTTCCAGTTTATTTTCATCCTTTTCCAAACGCAACCAAAGTGCAATTCTATCGCGATGGCGTTGCTCAAAGACGTTTTCATAAACAAAATCCACGGACAAGGAGAACAAAATGGAAAGCACAATTACCCCAGTTACGGGAAGTACGGGAATTTTAACGGATGCTTTTTTAAAGGTGTAGATCAATATGGTCAATATGATCAGGCCAATTGCAACCCATACGGTGCCGAACATTAAAGTAGTGGCAAAAAGTATGACCATGAATATCAATATTCCCAAATAATACAGTGGAAAGCCTTCCCTGAACAGCACAAAAAAGAAGGAAAAATAGATTAAAGCACTTCCGGGGTCTGGCTGTGGGAGGATGAGCAAAGCGGGAAGCAGAACAATGGCAAGGGCAAATAATTGGTGTTTACCAGTTCTTATATCGGTTTGTATGTCACTTAAAAACTTGGCCAGAGCTAGTGCGGTGGCTACCTTGGCAAGCTCGGAGGGCTGTAGGTTGAAAAATCCCAGATTATACCACGAAGTGGCTCCTGCAATGGTTTTTCCAAATACAAAAAGGCCCAGCAATAAAAGAATGGATATAATATAAAAGATGGAGGCAAAGCGCTCAAAGAAATTGGATTCTACAAACAGCACCAAAATAATGCCCAAAGCGGCCAGCCCAATAAAAAAAAGCTGCTTTCCATAAAGGGTGGAGAAATCAAAAATGGAAAGATTTGGGTCAACCAAGGATGTGGAATAGATATTGATCCATCCTATAAAAACCAGAAGGGCATAGAGAAAAATAGTGATCCAATCTATCCTTCCAAAAAGCCCTCTACCAGACATATTCATTTATCTTGAAAGGTTCACCGCTATAAGGTTTGGCATACTCATGCTCCAATGTTTTCTCCAACATACGCTTCTCCAAATCTTTTCGTGTGATTTCACCCTTAATGTATTTTTCAATTAAAAGAGAAGCAATATGTCCCGCATACCGAGACCCGTAATAGCCATTTTCAATATATACGGCCAATGCGATTTGTGGGTTTTCCACAGGAGCAAAGGCAACAAAGACCGAATGGTCGGTAAGTTGCATTCGTTCACCATCAACCCGAATAAAATTTTCTACGGTACCGGTCTTCCCTGCAATTTCAATATCTGGAATCTGAACCCATCTGGCCGTACCATATTTGTACACATTGGCCATTCCTTTGATTACTGGTTCAAAATGCTTACGATCAATGGTGGTATAATGGGGTTCCGTATACTTGGGGTCTATAGATCCCGAACTCCCCATACTTTTTATGATATGGGGGGTATAGAAATAGCCTCGGTTGGCTATGGCGGCGGTCATATTTGCCAATTGTAGTGGGGTGGCGGCAATTTCCCCTTGTCCAATAGCATTGGATATGATGGTTGAAGCGGCCCATCTTCCATCTCCATACCATTTGTCGTAAAAGTTTTTATCCGGAATTCTTCCAGGTCTTCCCGTAGGCAAATCGGTGCCCAAATAATTGCCCAAACCAAAACTTTTCATGTGTTTTTCCCAAACATCCATGGCTTCATCCGTAGTGGAATATTTGTCAAATAACCTTCTAAACGTCCCGGCAAAATAGGCATTGCAGGATTGATAGATACCCGAATTCATATCCCGTACTCCGCCCCCGCAATGGCACCCCCTTAGGGTATTGCCCACGTAGAAACCGTGGTAACATCTAAATTTGGTGCTGGGCTCAATCACACCTTCCTGAAGGGCCGCCAATGCATTCAAGGTTTTAAAAGGTGACCCAGGCGAGGGTTCCGCCAAAATAGAACGGTCCCATGTGGGTTTGGAAATCGTATCGTAATGAAGTTTGCTGTAATTCTTGGAACGTTCCCTGCCCACCAATAGAGCTGGATCGTAGGTAGGGCCAGAAATCATGGCCAGAATTTCTCCGGATTTTGGCTCAATGGCCACGATGCCCCCTCTTTTTCCGTGCATCAATTTTTCACCGTATTCTTGGAGTTTTTTGTCCAGAGTGATATGTATTTCCGTACCCTGTTCCGGCAAGGTATCCAACTTACCGTCCTTATATGGACCTATATCGCGATTGAAACGGTCTTTTTGGATGTGTTTTACCCCTTTTCGTCCTCGCAAAACTTCTTCATACTGTTTTTCAATGCCGGTTCGTCCTTTTAATTCCCCGGCTACATAGTAGGGATTGTTCTGCAGATCCCATTCATTCACCTCACTAATGTACCCCAGCACATTGGCTGCACTGTTGGTGGTGTAGTAGCGCAAAGACCTTTTTTGAATATAGAACCCAACAAAGTGGCGCATTTTTTCCTGCAGTGTGGCATAATCCTCTTTGGAAAGTTGGGGCACTAAAACGGATGGGAGCCTAGGAGAATATACCCTGGCTTTTTCCATTTTGGAGATAAAAGTGTTCTTGTCGATTCCCAAAAGGGCACAAAATTCCAAGGTGTCCAATGGCTGTACCTCCCGTGGAATGACCATGACGTCATAAGCGGGCTGATTTCCCACCATTAGCTCACCGTTTCTGTCGTAGATATAGCCACGCTCGGGGTAATCATATATTTTCTTGATGGCGGGGTCTTCCAAAATCTGGTCGGGAGAAAAACGAAACAACTGCAGATAGGACAATCTACCAATAAAGGTAAATCCTATGATAACAATTATGGAAGATAACAGCAGCTTTTTCATATAAGACCAATTTGTAACCCCAGAGCCCTACAGTACTTCAACGAAACAATAGCTTAATTATTCGCTTTGTGGGCTAAAAAGTGAACTAAAGAGTATACAAAGTACCAAAGTTACAACACCTGTGGTAAAAACCTTTTTCAAAATTAAAAGGAAGTGGGAAATACTTAAAATTTCCAAGGAAAAGAATACCATTTGATGTATAAAAATGAGCAACCCCAAAAAGGTGATACGCTGCACTTTTGTAGTATTCTTAAAACTGAAATTTTGAAACTCATAGTTCACACCAAAACAAAAACGCATGATAACCGGTCTTGCGTAGGCAATGGTCAAAGATGCCATGGAGTGGAGTGCCAAGGTGTCTGAAAACACATCAATACAGAACCCCAACAAAAAAGAAATAACCATAAACAAGGCCCTATTGCCTTTTATGGGGTACCAATAGAAAAAAATCACATAGACCATCGGATTAATGTATCCCATAAAGTGGAGGTTGTTAAAGATCAACACCTGGGTGAGGACCAGTAACATAAACCGTATGGTATTTAGGAATACTGTGTTATTCATTTGTGGTGGTTGACTCCAATGCTTTTATTTCTTCCCGATTTTTGTTTTCTATAAGGTATACGTTCTTTATGTTGACCATGTCGTTGAACAGTTCAACATCAATATTGTAAAAACTTTTGGATGCGTTGAGGTCATATCTTTTAATGATCCCGATGGGGACATTCTCTGGAAAGATACTTGACATTCCCCCAGTAACAATGGTATCCCCGACTACCAAGGGCACCAATCTTGGTATGTCTACCAACTGCACCACCGTGTAATCTTTTGCATCCCAAACCAGCGATCCAAAATAATTGGAATGCTTGATTTTGGCGTTGATGTTGGATTTGGTGTTGAGTACGCTTTGTACCGTGGCAAAATTGTTGGAAACATTTTCAACGATTCCCAAGATGCCTTTTGTGGTGATGACGCCCATATCTTGGCCAACTCCTTGGTTTTTTCCCTTATCGATTGTAACGTAGTTACGAGGAGAAGTAAAACTGTTTTTTATGAGTCGTGCACTTAAAACCTCATAGTCCACAAGGGATGAGTCCAAAGGTTCAATCACGGAATTTTCAGCATTGAAAAGCATTCTGCGCAATCGCTCATTTTCATTGACCAACCTATTGTTTTCTTCCCTAAGGTTAAAATAAGAGGATATGTCCGAAGCGGTACCGTACACATTTCCGGTCAACCATTTGGAGGAATTGAAGAATTTGGATTGATGATAGGAATGGGAACGAACAGTGATCACCAACGAAATAAGCGCAAGAAAGCTGTAAAGGAACGCATTTCTGTACCGTAGGATAAAGTTGATGATCCGTTGCATGCAATCGTATCGTTATGAAAGTTTGAACGCATCAAGCGACGTGGAACAACCTGGCTCCAACTTTACTTGATTAAGATGCTCTTGTAGCGTTCCAGATTTTTAAGCGCAATCCCTGTTCCGCGCACCACTGCTCGTAGAGGATCTTCTGCAATATAAACCGGTAAATCAGTCTTTTGCGACAGTCTTCTGTCCAATCCTCTTAGCATGGAACCACCTCCGGCCAAATAAATTCCGGTGTTGTAAATATCAGCGGCCAATTCTGGAGGGGTTTGTGATAAGGTTTCCATTACTGCATCCTCGACCCTTAAAATACTTTTATCAAGAGCTTTGGCAATTTCACGGTAAGAGACCTGAACTTGTTTTGGTTTTCCTGTTAAAAGATCGCGCCCTTGAATCGATTTATCATCTGGAGGGGATTTTAAATCCTCGGTAGCGGAACCAATCTCAATTTTAATCGCTTCAGCGGTACTTTCACCCACATACAAGTTATGCTGGGTACGCATATAATAAATAATGTCGTTGGTGAACACGTCACCCGCAATTTTCACCGATTTGTCACAAACAATACCGCCCAAGGCAATTACCGCAATCTCGGTGGTACCCCCACCAATGTCCACGATCATGTTTCCTTTGGGCTGCATAATGTCGAGTCCAATACCAATAGCAGCAGCCATGGGCTCATGGATCAGATAAACTTCTTTGCCGTTTACACGTTCGGCGGATTCACGAACCGCACGCATCTCCACTTCCGTAATTCCCGAAGGGATACAGATAACCATTCGAAGTGCAGGTGGAAACCATTTTTTCTTTAGTGCTGGAATGTTCTTGATGAACATGTTGATCATCTTTTCCGAAGCATCAAAGTCCGCGATTACCCCATCCTTTAACGGTCGTATGGTCTTGATGTTTTCATGGGTCTTTCCCTGCATCATATTGGCTTCGCGGCCCACCGCGATAATTTTTCCTGACACGCGGTCCCTGGCCACAATGGAGGGACTGTCAACCACCACTTTGTCCAGATGGATGATCAGGGTATTTGCAGTACCAAGGTCTATAGCGATTTCCTCGGTCATGAAATCAAAAAATCCCATAAATAGCGTTTATTTTCGGATTAACGGTAAAAATTATCGGCTAATGTACTAAAATTAATGTTTAAAATGCCGTGTTCCTGTCATCACCATGGCCAATCCATTTTCGTTGCAATAATCAATGCTCAATTGGTCTTTGATGGAGCCTCCGGGTTGTATCACACTTTTAATCCCGGCCTTATCTGCAATCTCAACACAATCAGGGAATGGAAAAAAGGCATCACTGGCCATTACGGCACCTTCTAAATCAAAATTGAAGGACTGCGCTTTATGGATGGCTTGGTTCAAGGCATCAACTCGTGAGGTTTGCCCTGTGCCACTGGCGCACAATTGCTTGTTTTTGGCCAGAACAATGGTGTTGCTCTTGGTGTGCTTGCACAATTTGGAAGCGAAAATCAAATCTTCGATCTCGGTTGCAGTGGGCTGTTTTTCCGTGACCGGGGTCAAGTCTTCTTTGGAGTCGGTTTTGGAATCTTTATCCTGAACCAAAACGCCGTTCAAGCATGTTCTGACCAAGGTTTCTGGTAATTCAATTTCATTTTGAATCAGGATGATTCGGTTCTTTTTGCCTTTTAGGATTTCCAAGGCCTCCTTGGAATAACTTGGGGCGATGACCACTTCGCAGAACAGATTATGGATTTCTTCAGCGGTTGGCGCATCGATTTCTTTGTTTGAAATCAAAATTCCGCCAAAAGCGGAAACTGGGTCACCGGCCAAAGCGTCAACGTAAGCTTGCTTAATGGTACTTCGCGTCGCCAATCCACAGGCATTGTTGTGTTTTAGGATGGCAAAGGTGGGGTCGTCATTTTTGAATTCTTGCATCAAATTAACCGCAGCATCCACATCCAGCAAGTTGTTATAGGATAGCTCTTTACCGTGCAATTTGGTGAACATGGCCTCAAAGTCCCCAAAGAAATAGCCTTTTTGATGTGGATTCTCTCCATAACGGAGTATTTGACCTTGAGTTTCGCTGATTTTCAAAACAGTCTCTTCCTTTTCTTTGTTGAAGTAGTTGAAAATGGCTGTATCGTAATGCGATGAAACGTTAAAGGCCTTAGTGGCAAAACGCTTGCGGTCTTCCAAAGTTGTGGTTCCATTTCCTTCGGTAATCACATTCAAAAAGTCGGCATAATCTTCCATGGAGGAAACACAAAGCACATCCTTGAAGTTTTTGGCAGCCGCTCGGATCAGCGAAATTCCGCCAATGTCAATTTTTTCAATAATATCTTGTTCCGATGCCCCACTGGCAACGGTTTTTTCAAACGGATACAAGTCAACAATAACAATATCCAACTGCGGAATATCAAATTCTTCCATTTGGGCCACATCACTTTCGTTGTCCTGACGGTTCAAAATGCCTCCAAATACTTTGGGGTGCAACGTCTTAACGCGACCTCCCAAAATGGAAGGGTAACTGGTAACGTCTTCTACAGGCACTACATTGATGCCCAAATCGCGGATAAATTTTTCGGTTCCTCCTGTGGAATAGAGGGTTACACCGAGTTTGTCCAATTTTTTTACGATGGGTTCCAAACCATCTTTATGAAATACGGAAATTAATGCAGCTGAGGCTTTTTTGGCAGTCTTCATTGGTGTCTTAAAAATCAATTTCTTAAGCTCACAAAAGTACTTGATCTAGCCTTAAAAATCAGAACGGTTTATCAACAAAATGGCAATAGTTTTACAGAATTTTGGCTACTTCTTCGTTGATGAACTCCAAAAAGCGTTCATCCTCGGCTGTAAATGGGTCGGGAGTGTTGGAATCAATGTCGATTTGCCCCACATTTTCTCCATTCACAAATAAGGGAACAACAATTTCAGCCTTTACTGTTATGCTGCAGGCAATGTAGTTGTCCTGAGCGCTAACATCGGGCACCACAAAGTTTTGGTTGCTCACCGCCACCTGTCCACAAATACCTTTTCCAAAAGGAATAATGGTATGGTCGGTGGGAGCTCCCGCGTAGGGCCCTAATTTTAATTCTTCCTTGTCACCATTTTTAAAGTAAAACCCAACCCAGTCGTAATGATCAACATTGCTGCGTAAAAGTTTGCAGATTTCGCCCAATCGGGTAGCAACTGATTTGGCTTCGTCTTTTACGATTTCAAGCACCTTGGGTTCCAATGATTTTAGCATGAAATATTTTTTTTGCAAATGTATTGAATACTGGATTTGTACGACAAAGGAACCGGTACTTACAGCAAGATTGGGCTTAATCTTCTGTTAAACAAAGCAATAAATTGATATATTTTGTAGTTTTGTAGTCAAATGAAGCAGATTCTACATCAAATACTATCCGCAACGATGGCCCTTTTGGTCTTGGCCTCCACGGTTTCGTGGACGGTGGACAAACATATTTGTATGGGTCGGGTAATGGATATTTCCCTCTTTGCCCATGCCGATGATTGCGGTATGGACATGGATAAGGATATGGAAAAATCATGTTGTGATGATGAATCGTTCACTGTACAAGGTCAGGACGACTTAAAAATCTCTTTTGAGAAGTTTGATTTGGACCAGCAAGTCTTTTTGGTAAGCTTTGTCCAAACCTATTTTCAACTTTTCGAAATTGATTCTGAAGAACCTCACTCTTTCAACGAGTATAACCCACCTCCATTAATACGGGATGTGCAGGTTCTAGACCAGACTTTCCTTATTTGATTTAACATAGATTGAATGTACCTGACCAATTTGGTTGGGCTGTTGCGTTTACGCACGTTTTGTGTCGATCTAATGTTTAAATCAAACTCTCATGCTAAACAAAAGCATCAAATTTTTAATAGATAACAAGTTAGTGGCCATCCTGCTCCTGCTATTTTTTGTAGCATGGGGTATCGTGAGCACTCCGTTCAATTGGGATACAGGCGGCATTTTACCGAGTAACCCTGTTGCTGTGGATGCCATTCCCGATATTGGGGAAAATCAACAGATTGTTTTCACGAAATGGCCAGGCCGATCTCCGCAGGATATCGAGGATCAAATCACCTACCCATTGACCACCTCTTTGCTGGGCATTCCGGGGGTAAAGACCATTCGAAGTTCCTCCATGTTCGGGTTTTCCAGCATCTATATCATTTTTGAGGAAGATGTGGAATTCTACTGGAGCCGAAGTCGAATCTTGGAAAAACTCAATTCGCTTCCCAACAACCTATTGCCCGATGGCGTAAATCCTGCTCTGGGCCCGGATGCCACAGCTTTGGGACAGATTTTTTGGTATACACTGGAAGGTCGTGATGCAGATGGAAATGTCACAGGTGGATGGGACTTACAGGAACTACGAAGTGTGCAGGATTACTACGTAAAATATGCCCTATCCTCGGCATCGGGGGTGTCCGAAGTGGCCTCTATCGGTGGATTTGTACAAGAATACCAGGTAGATGTGGATCCCGAGCTGATGAAACAGTATAATGTGGGCTTAGATCAGGTCGTAAAAGCGGTTAAGCAAAGTAACCGGGATATTGGTGCACAGACCCTGGAAATCAACAAAGCCGAATATTTGGTCAGGGGATTGGGCTATATCAAATCCTTGGAGGACATTAAAAATGCCGTAGTAGCATCAACCGATTACACCGCCATCAGAATTAAGGATGTGGCCCACGTGTCCTTGGGTCCTGCTGTCCGCCGTGGAATTTTGGACAAAGAAGGAGCCGAAGTGGTCGGTGGGGTCGTCGTGGCCCGATATGGCGCCAATCCATTGGAGGTCATCAACAATGTAAAGGAGCAAATAACCGAGCTGAGCGCTGGGCTTCCATCGAAACAATTGAAAGATGGAACCACTTCGCAATTGACCATAGTTCCCTTTTATGACAGAACAGAACTCATCCAGGAAACCTTGGGAACCCTTAACGAAGCGTTGACCCTCGAAATTCTCATCACCATTTTGGTGATTGTGGTCATGGTGTTCAATCTTAGAGCCTCCATTCTTATTTCGGGGCTGTTGCCAGTTGCCGTGCTCATGGTGTTCATCTCCATGAAACTATTTGGTGTAGACGCCAACATCGTGGCACTTTCCGGTATCGCCATTGCCATTGGGACCATGGTGGATGTTGGAGTGATTCTCTCCGAAAACATCATCCGTCACATGGATGAAAATGAACAAAATTTGTCCATTAATGAGGTAGTGTATAATGCCACCGCTGAGGTTTCGGGTGCGATTTTAACTGCCGTGTTGACCACCATCATCAGCTTTATCCCAGTTTTTACGATGGTAGGTGCTGAAGGAAAATTGTTCCGACCACTTGCTTTTACAAAAACCATGGCACTTACGGCATCCATTATTGTGGCACTGTTCCTCATTCCACCATTTGCGGCCATCATATTTAAAAAGAAAAATCGAACGCCCATTTTCGCCTATGTTTGGAATGGTATTTTGATTGCCCTAGGATTGGTGGCCATTGGTTTTGGCTATTGGTTGGGCTTGGCCTTGATTGCCTTTGGTGTTTCCGGAATCTTAAAAGTACGTCAAACGCTGGACGGAAAACAGGTCAGTATGCTCAATGTGGGTATCTGTGTAGGCACTATTGCCTTCTTGTTGGCGACCTACTGGAGGCCTCTTGGTTTTGATCGTAGCATTGCCATCAACCTGATTTTTGTAGGATTGATTTGTAGTGTTTTATTGGGAGGGTTTTATCTGTTCAGACAATACTACAGCCGTATTTTGATGTGGGCCATGGAACATAAATTGCTGTTCCTTTCCGTTCCCACGGTGATTGTGGTCTTCGGATTCATGATCATGCGGAACACGGGGCAGGAATTTATGCCATCGCTCAATGAAGGTTCATTTCTGTTGATGCCCACTTCCTTGCCGCATGCTGGGGTTGAGGAGAACAAAAGGGTGGTGCAGCAGTTGGACATGGCCGTTGCCACCATCCCCGAGATACAAACTGTGGTGGGTAAGGCCGGAAGAACGGAATCTGCTTTGGACCCTGCTCCGCTTTCCATGTATGAGAACATCATTCAATATCGGTCCGAGTACCAAAAAAATGAAACCAGAAGTCCACAACGGTTCAAGATCAATTCGGATGGCTATTTTGAGTTGAGCAATGGAAAAGTATTGGCCAACCCAAATTTGGAAGTAACCAATGAACAAAATTATAAGAATAGCCATGTCAGCGAACCTTTGCGCATTGATAGAAATCTTTTGATTCCGGATAGTGATGGGGAATATTTCCGAAACTGGCGTCCCGAAATTGAAAGTCCGGATGATATTTGGAATGAAATTGTGAAGGTCTCCAAATTGCCCGGAGTCACTTCGGCTCCTAAACTACAGCCCATTGAAACCCGTTTGGTGATGCTTCAAACCGGGATGCGGGCACCGATGGGGATTAAAGTGAAAGGTCAGGATTTAAAGGAAATTGAAAACTTTGGACTTCAATTGGAGCCTATTTTAAAAGAAGCGGCCGGGGTCAAGGATGAAGCGGTTTTTGCAGACCGAATTGTTGGGAAACCCTATCTCCTTATCGATATAGACCGGGAAAAATTGGTCCGTTACGGATTGGTCATTGAGGATGTGCAGCAAGTATTGGAAGTGGCCATTGGTGGGATGACACTGACTCAAACCGTTGAAGGAAGGGAGCGGTATGGTATCAGGGTACGCTATCCCAGAGAGCTTCGGGAAAACCCCTCCGATTTGGAGAATATTTATGTTCCCGTGCAAAAAGGAAGTCCCATTCCCTTAAGTGAATTGGTGAGCATTCGCTACGAACAAGGTCCCCAGGCCATTAAAAGTGAGGATACGTTTTTGGTGGGCTATGTACTTTTTGATAAGCTTGATGGCTATGCCGAAGTGGACGTGGTGGAAAATGCCCAAGCCAAGATTCAGGAAAAAATAGACAGCGGGGAATTGGTGGTGCCCAAGGGTATCAGCTACCGATTCACTGGCACCTATGAGAACCAGTTGCGGGCCAAGAAGACCTTATCCGTGGTGGTTCCACTGGCGTTATTGATCATTTTCTTGATTTTGTATTTCCAATTTAGGTCAGTTGCCACTTCCTTTATGGTGTTTTCTGGAATATTGGTGGCTTTTGCTGGTGGCTTTTTAATGATTTGGTTCTACGGTCAGGACTGGTTTCTCAATTTTAGTTTTATGGGCGAAAACCTTCGGGACCTTTTCCAAATGCATACCATTAATTTGAGTGTGGCCGTTTGGGTCGGATTTATCGCCCTTTTCGGTATTGCCACGGATGATGGTGTGGTGATGGCCACCTATCTCACCCAAACTTTTGACAAGAACAAACCAGACAACCTGAAACAAATTCGTGCTTCGGTGTTGGAAGCAGGTGAAAAACGAATTCGACCTTGTTTAATGACAACGGCGACCACCATTTTGGCATTGTTACCCGTGTTAACCAGCACAGGAAGAGGAAGTGACATTATGATTCCGATGGCCATTCCAAGTTTTGGAGGCATGCTCATCGCTTTGATTACGCTTTTTGTTGTCCCGGTGCTATACAGTTGGAAAGCGGAATTAAGAGTGAAAAACGAGAAGTGAACAATTAAAGTTATGACTAAAAGTGTTTTAAGAGAAAAGAGCTATGGTTTTGCAATAAAAATTGTAAACCTATCACAGCTTTTATTTACTGAAAAAAAAGAGTTTGTGTTAAGCAAGCAACTTTTAAGAAGTGGGTCTGCCATTGGCGCATTAATTCGAGAAGCCGAATTTGCTCAAAGCAAAAAGGATTTCATCAATAAAATGAGTATTGCTCTCAAAGAAGCAAACGAAACCTTGTACTGGTTAGACTTATTAAAAGACACACATTTTTTAGAAATTGACAGCCACCAAAAATTGCATTTCACTTGTAAAGAATTAGTAGCTATGTTGGCAAGTTCAGTAAAGACTTCAAAATCTAACCTCTAATGGAAAAACAAAATAACATAAAAATTATTTTTCACTTTTCATCTTTCACTTTCAATTTAAGGAGAGCAAGTATTCTGATCTTTTCACTTTTCACTTTTCACTTTTTAAGTGCCCAATCGTTGGAGTTTTATCTGCAAGAAGCTGAGCAGAACAGTCCCATGATTCAAGCTTTGGAGCTGCGGTACAATATTGCAAAAGAAAAGGTGAGTGAAATGAATACCTTGCCCAACACCACCGTTGCTGCGGGATATTTTGTGAGTGAACCAGAGACCAGAACGGGAGCGCAACGGGCACGGTTTTCGGTTTCGCAGATGTTGCCATGGTTTGGCACTATCACGGCCCGGGAAAACTATGCCAGTTCCATGGCGGAGACGGAGTATACCGAAATTGTCATCGCCAAACGAAAATTGGCATTGTCATTGGCACAATCCTACTACAATTTATACGGGATTCAGGCGAAACAAAAAGTACTTCAGGAAAATATTGAACTGCTCAAAACCTATGAAACCCTGGCATTAACTTCGGTTGAGGTGGGAAAAGCTTCGGCGGTGGATATTTTGAAACTTCAAATTCGCCAAAATGAATTGCAACAACAAAAAGAAGTATTGGAACAATCCTACCTGGCGGAGCAGGCGGTTTTCAATAATTTGTTGAATCGTGAGGAAAGTATCGCCGTGGAGGTTGTGGAGGAAATGGAAATTCCGGAGGATGACTCTATCCTCAACAAGGACGATTTAAGTTTAAATCCGGAGTTGCTCAAATACGACCAATTGTACGAATCGGTTACGCAATCGGAATTACTGAATCAAAAGGAGAACGCCCCTAGCTTTGGGATTGGGTTGGACTACATCCCTGTTTCGGAACGGGAGGATATGGTGTTCAGTGATAATGGAAAGGATATTGTGATGCCCATGGTCACGTTTTCCATTCCCGTTTTCAACAACAGGTTTAAATCAGTCACGAAGCAGAATGAGCTTCGTCAAAAGGAGATTGAACTGCAAAAAGCAGAGCGATTAAACGTATTGGAGAATGCCTATGCCTATGCCATTTCGCAGCGGAATCAAGCACGTATTGCCCATCAAACTCAAGCAAAGAACCTAGATCAGGCAAAGGATGCTGAAGAAATCCTGATCAAGAACTATGAGACTGGAACCATCGACTTCAACGATGTGTTGGATATTCAAGAATTACAATTAAAGTTTCAAACGAATCAAATACAATCTGTGCAGCTGTATTATTTACAATCTGCCATCATCAATTATTTAATCAACAAGTAAATTTAATTTTATCAAAATGAGAACAAACATCAGAACAATTATCGGAATTGCATTTGCATCTGCGTTGGTACTTACCGTATCGTGCAAAGGAAAAACGGAGGAAGCAAAGGAAACATCCACGGAAGCCACCATGGAGCACGAAGGCCATGATATGGATAACATGAACCATGAAGATCATGATATGGATGGTATGGAGACTGCTAAAATGGAAGGTAAGGAATATACCTCTAAATATGTTTGTCCAATGCATTGTGAGGGCAGTGGAAGTGATGAAGAGGGGAAATGCCCTGTTTGCGGTATGACCTATGTGTTGAATGAGGAGCACATGGCAGATGGGCACACCCATAATTAAGTAGAATCGTCACAATCAAATTGTACCACTATGCGTATTAAAGTCAAAAATATGGTATGCGAAAGATGCAAAGGTGTCCTGAAAAACGAATTTCGGGATATGGGCATTGAAGTGGTGCAAATTGACTTGGGCGAAGTTGAATTTAAAGATTCGGCCATGGGCCAAATAGAGCATATTCGGGAGATTTTGACCAAAAATGGTTTTGAATTGATTGAGGATGTCAATCAGACGTATATCGTCGATATCAAGAAACACTTGATCAATGCGTTAGAAAATCGTTCCGATCAAAATCTCTCAGAATACTTGGCCCAAAAACTGAACAGAGACTATTCGGCACTTAGTAAAATGTTCAGTGCCAAAGAGGGGTTGACCATTGAAAAGTATTTTATCCTCCTCAAAATGGAGAAGGTAAAGGAAGAGATACAAATGGGAACCAAAACCTTCTCCGAAATAGCCTACGATTTAAACTACAAGAGCAGTAGCCATTTGGCCAAACAATTTAAATCAGTAACTGGAATGTCGATGACTGACTATAAAAAGGTACAGGAGTGGAACAGGAGGCCGTTGGACCAAATTGTATAAAAGAAACCCAGAATTATAAAAAGCTTCCGACTGGTATTCAGCTAGTTTTGAATAAAAAACAAAAAAGATGAAACATACCTATCACATACACGGAATGAGCTGTAATGGCTGTAGAAATCATGTAGAGCAAACCCTTTCAAAAGTTGATGGGGTTACCGGGGTTGAAGTCAGTTTGGAGAAGGCCGAGGCTGCAATCGAGATGAAGGAACATATTCCCATTGAAACCTTCGAGGAAGCTTTGGAAAAAGATGGGGGCGGATACAGCATTCATACGCACGGTCACCACCATCATCCCCCCAAGAAAGAGGAAAAAAAAACGGTTTCGAACGGGAATGGCACCTTTTATTGCCCCATGCGATGCGAAGGGGACAAAACCTACGAAGAACCAGGAGACTGCCCGGTTTGTGGTATGGATTTGGTAGAGGAACAGAACACAGATACAAGTTCCAAACAACAATGGACCTGCCCCATGCACCCCGAAGTGGTGGAAGATGGTCCCGGTTCTTGCCCCATTTGCGGAATGGATTTGGTGCCGATGAAGCCGGAAGCCAGTGCTGAGGAAAAGACCTATAAAAAACTGCTCAAGAAGTTTTGGATAGCGGTGGGGTTTACGCTCCCTATTTTCCTGATTGCCATGAGTGAGATGATACCCGATAACCCATTGTACCAACTAATGGCGCCCAGATACTGGAACTGGGTGCAGTTTGGGTTATCACTTCCTGTGGTCTTTTACGCCACATGGATGTTTTTTGAACGGGCCTACCGAAGTATAAAAACATGGAACCTGAATATGTTCACCTTAATTGGAATCGGTGCCGGTGTGGCATTTGTGTTCAGTATACTTGGACTGTTGTTTCCTGGGTTTTTTCCAGACCAATTCAAGACCGAATCTGGGGCGGTTCATGTATATTTTGAAGCAGCAACTGTTATCCTTACGCTGGTGCTTTTAGGACAATTGTTGGAAGCCAGAGCGCATAGCAAAACCAATAATGCTGTAAAGGAATTGTTGAAATTGGCCCCTAACAAAGCCGTCAAAGTTGTGGATGGCGAGGAGGTTGAAGTCAGTATCGATGACATTGAAAAAGGTGATATCCTTCGGGTAAAACCGGGAGAAAAAATTCCTGTGGATGGCATTATCACTGAAGGGGAAACCTCTGTGGACGAATCCATGGTAACTGGTGAACCCATTCCCGTTGAAAAAGGAGTGGATGACAAGGTCAGCAGTGGCACCATTAATGGAAATCAATCTTTTTTGATGAAAGCTGAAAAAGTGGGTAGCGATACGCTTTTATCACAAATCATCGATATGGTGAACCAAGCCAGCCGAAGCCGGGCACCCATTCAGAATTTGGCGGATAAGGTATCGGCTTATTTTGTGCCTGCAGTGGTCATTATTTCCGTGATCACATTTGCAGTTTGGGCCATTTGGGGGCCACAGCCCGCCTATGTCTACGCATTGATCAATGCCATTGCGGTCTTGATCATTGCCTGTCCGTGTGCACTGGGTCTCGCGACCCCAATGTCCGTGATGGTCGGGGTGGGTAAGGGTGCCCAAAATGGGGTGCTTATTAAAAATGCAGAAGCCTTGGAAAAAATGGCTGATGTGGACACCTTGATTATCGACAAAACAGGAACCATAACCGAAGGCAAACCCACGTTTGATCATTTGGAGGTATTTTCAGATGATTATTCGGAAAAAGATTTGTTGCAATATATGGTCTCGGTTAATGCCAATAGTGAACACCCTTTAGCGCAGGCTACGGTAAATTATGGTAAGGAACAAGACATCAAGATTCTAAAAACAGAGTCCTTCAATGCGGTTACGGGTATGGGGGTTGAAGGTAAAATCAAGGATGCCGAAGTTCATTTGGGTAACCTTAAATTGATGGAAAAGGCCCAAGCGGAAATATCTGACGAGATGCAAGTCAAGGTCAAAAAAGCACAGGACAAAGGCATGACCGTTTCGTACATTGCCATTGACGGAAAATGCCATGGCTTTGTGGCCATCGGCGATAAATTAAAAGAAACCAGTGCCAAAGCTATAAAGGCTATTCAAGAGAAGGGAATTTCTGTGATCATGCTCACCGGGGATAATGCCAACACGGCCAAGGCGGTTGCCAGTGAATTGCATTTGAATGATTTTAAGGCAGAAACCCTGCCAGAGGATAAAATGAAAGAAGTGGAGCGTTTGCAAGGCCAAGGAAAAGTGGTTGCCATGGCCGGGGATGGCATCAACGATGCTCCAGCACTGGCCAAGAGCGACTTGGGCATTGCTATGGGTACGGGTACCGATGTGGCCATAGAAAGTGCCATGATCACTTTGGTAAAAGGCGACCTGCACGGCATTGTAAAAGCACGGAACCTTAGTGAGGCCGTGATGAAAAACATAAAACAAAACCTATTTTTTGCATTGATCTACAACACCATCGGTGTGCCGGTTGCGGCAGGGGTGCTCTATCCCTTCTTTGGGATTTTGCTCTCACCCATGATTGCAGCCCTCGCCATGAGCTTTAGCTCGGTATCGGTGATAGCCAATGCATTGCGACTACGAACTAAATCAATCGACTAAAACTAAAATGGTAAAACGAACAACAGCGGTTAAGATTAGAAAGGCCCACCGATATTTGGGGCTGTTTTTGGGAATTCAATTCATCATGTGGACGGCCAGCGGCCTTTACTTCAGTTGGACTGATATTGATGAAATCCATGGGGATCACTTCAGGAATATGGATTATGAACCTGCAGCTTTTGATGGTCTCATTGGACTTTCGCAAATCAATCTACCTGCTAAAATAAGTTCGTTGCACCTAAAGGACATAGGAGGGGAACCTTACTATTGGATCAATAATGAATTTTTGGTCAATGCTAGGGATGGAAGTCTAAAAAAGGGTATTTCGGAACAAGAAGCCTTGGCGGTTGCCCAAAAACAGATGTCACCTGAGCTAAAGGTAAAGGCTGTTGAGGTGATTCAAGAAACCGATAAGCACCACGAGTACCGGGAACGAAAATTACCGGCTTATGTGATTTCGTATGAGTCCCCTGAAGACATCAAGGTCTATGTATCGGTGGAGGATGGTTCTTTTCAGACTGTTCGGCACCGGAATTGGCGTTGGTTCGATTTTCTGTGGATGACCCATACAATGGATTATGAAAGTAGGGACGATTTTAATACAACCGTCCTTCGAGCCTTTTCCCTTATGGGATTGATTACTGTACTGAGCGGATTTTTGCTCTGGTTTACCTCATCGCCAACGATGCGAAAGGTTGTAAAAAGAAAAAAATAACACATGAAAAAAGAAAATATCATTTATATCGGGATTGCGGTTGTAGTGGGACTACTGGCCGGATACCTCATTTTTGGAGGTAGCTCCGAAACAACAAATGAAGAGCAGGTACATGACCATAGTGCGGAGATGGCTTCCGGCGAAATGTGGACATGTTCCATGCATCC
The DNA here is from genome assembly GCF_000745185.1 of Muricauda sp. MAR_2010_75. NCBI lineage: Bacteria > Pseudomonadati > Bacteroidota > Flavobacteriia > Flavobacteriales > Flavobacteriaceae > Allomuricauda > Allomuricauda sp. MAR_2010_75. The sequence goes on along the minus strand of NZ_JQNJ01000001.1, from coordinate 874,429 downwards.
GCAGATCATGCAGCCAGAACCGGGATCTTGCCCTATTTGCGGCATGGATTTAATTCCTGCCGATTCAGCAGGTGAAGGGCTATCGCATTCGCAAATTAGCATGACGGCAAATGCCATGACCTTGGCAGGTGTGGAGACCGTGACCGTTGGAGCTGGAAACACCAGTGAGGGGAATGTAAAACTTTCGGGAAAGGTTGCTGTTAACCAAGAATCCGATGCCGTACAATCCGCTTACTTTAATGGCAGAATAGAACGCTTGAACATTAATTATGAGGGTGAAGAAGTAAAAAGAGGGCAGCAACTGGCCACTATCTATTCTCCGGAACTGGTATCGGCACAACAAGAATTGATTACCGCACTGAAACTAAAATCCACCCAACCCGCTTTGTATACCGCGGTACGGAACAAATTAAAATTATGGAAGCTGTCCGATGCACAAATCAATCAAATTGAGACTTCGGGGAAGGTGGTTGAAAATTTTCCGGTGTATGCCAATGTTTCGGGGGTTGTTTCTTCCATTATGGTGGAGGAAGGCGATTATGTGAAAACCGGTTCACCTCTGGTGAAAGTGGCCAATTTAAATTCGGTATGGGCCATTTTTGATGCCTATGAAAACCAGTTGGAGCTCTTCAAAAAAGGGCAAACGCTAGAAGTGTCAACCAGGTCATATCCCAATGAAACATTTCAGGCGACCATTTCCTTTGTGGATCCCTTGCTGAACAATTCCAGTAGAACCTTGGAAGTTCGAGCAGAATTGGACAACAAAAAAGGCCTATTGAAACCGGGAATGTTTGTGGTTGGGGAAATAAAAACGTCAGAAAACATGATGGCAGACGTGGTCACCGTTCCTGAAAGTGCAGTGCTATGGACGGGGGAACGTTCGGTGGTTTATGTACAACCAAACCCCGGTGAATCCGTTTTTGAAATGCGGGAAGTAGCCTTGGGAAATTTGAGCAATGGCAGCTACCCCGTGGTCTCCGGTCTTGAAGTTGGGGAAGAGGTTGTGGCCAAAGGTACCTTTACCGTGGATGCCGCAGCCCAATTGCAAGGTAAAAAATCCATGATGAACAAGAGTGGTGGTGCGACCATGACCGGGCATGAAGGCCATGGGATGAGGATGGACTTTTCAAATGACTTTGAAACTGCATTCAATGAAGTGTTGGACTCCTACTTAAAGCTGAAAAATGCCTTGGTAGATTCGGATACCGACAAGGCAAAAAAATGGGCGAGCGAGACAGCACAAACAATACAAAATCTAAAATCCATGGAAATGGATGATATGGGGACGACCCATGTAAAAAAAATTGAAGAATACCTTTCCAATATCGCTGAAGAAAGCTCCATTGAGTCCCAACGAAAGGATTTTGTGCTGTTGTCGGAAAACATGATTCTAATTGGAAACCAATTGAAGGGCTTGGACCAAAAACTGTATGTACAGCATTGTCCTATGGCGGATAATAATAAAGGAGCCAATTGGATAAGTGCCGAAAAGGAAATTAGAAACCCCTATTATGGAGAGGCCATGCTAACCTGTGGCAGTGTGGTCCATACGTGGTAATTTAATCCTTGGTGGCGGCATCAAACATTGATTTTAGGAGACTGTTTTTTTCCTTGGTATCATTGCCCAATTGCCAAAACATGATCCCGCCCAATTTCTTTTTTAGGGCATATTCGGTTTTCATTCGTACCGAAACGGTATCGTCATAACTGATGAAAATACTGTCTTTGGCGTTGTAGAGGTAGGGTGCTTTGGCAATGGAGTCCCAATAGCGTTTAAAATTGGGGTTTTGTTCAAAATCACTTCGGATATTGTAATAGGCGGCCCATCCAATATACGGACCGGCGTTGGTCTGGTAAAGCCCATTGTTATGGGGAGGAACGCCCTTCCAGGCGCGTCCATAAAAAGCGGAACCAATTACCATTTGTTCAGGTTTTACCCCTTGTTCCAGACAGTATTCCACTATTTTTTCGGCAGATCTTGGGCCGTAATCCCGGTCATCACCACGTTCTTTTTTCCAATTATTGATGAATTCTGCTGCTGGAGTACCTTCAAGGTCTTTTTCTTTGATATAGCCCAGAGGTGTATGGTGTCCGGTATAAGGAGAGTTTGAACCGACTTGATCGTAGGTCATAATGTTCATGTAGTCCACATAATCCATTACCTTATTCAGTTCGATGTTGTCGTAGTAGGGTTTCCAACCTGCTGAAGCAAAGGTCAAGGTCTGTTTGCGTTCCAGTGTATCCAAGGATTCCCGTAATTCTTTCATCAAAAGGGTGAAATTTTGTTTGTCTTCAGGTCGTGCACCAGTATCCGCAGCGGGAATGGCTGGGTATTCCCAATCAATGTCAATTCCATCCAAATCGTATTTTTTATTGAATTCAATCACACTTTCCACAAATTTTTTCCTGTTTTCCGTAGTCTGGGACATATCGGAAAACCCATCAGCACCCCATCCGCCACAGGCAATCATTATTTTGAGATTTGGATGATTTTTTCGCTGTTCTACCAATTGTTCCAATTTTTTGCCATCTTCTTCATTTCTGAATTGCATTTTTCCATCAATCACATGGGTAAAGGAAAAAATGATATGGGTGAGTTGATGCAAAGGAAGTTCCTCAGGTTTATACTCCTTCTCTGGAACGTAATAGGCCATTACGGCCACTGAGGGGTCATCGGAATCGGGTTGATTTTTAAAAACGGTAAATGCCGTAATCAATCCGAAAAGAAGTAGAAGTGTAATGGAACGCAGCTGTTTCATTTTGTGTGATTTTGATTCTTAGAAAGTAATCCAAAAGAGATGGAATGCCGAAAGTTTTAGACCAAGAGCAGCCTGAACAATACCGACGGCATTTTTTGAGTAAAAAAGCATGTGGTTTTTTAGTTAATATTTAGCCAAATAAAATCTATGGATTCAAATCTGAAATACATTTACTTCAGTTTTAAATTTATTTGACTCATGAAACAAGCGAAGTCAACTGGAAAGTCATCTCCTGCTAAGGCCGTTAAGCCAAATGCAAAGAAGACTACCCAAGCTACTGGTAAGAAGAAGTAACTTGGTTTTTGGGTTCTCCGGAATCCTACAACGAGATAAAAAGAAAACGCCCCGATGCAAATCGGGGCGTTCCTATTTTTAATCCGAATATAATGGATATTACATCATGCCAGGCATTCCACCGCCACCCATTGGAGGTCCGGCCGGAGCATCTTCTTTGATGTCGGTCAATGCACATTCTGTGGTCAAGATCATACCTGCTACCGAAGCGGCATTTTCCAAAGCAATTCGGGTTACTTTCTTGGGATCGATGATACCCGCTTGAAGCATGTCAACATACTTGTCTGACTTGGCATCATATCCATAATCCTTTTTACCTTCAAGTACCTTTGAAATTACTACAGAACCTTCACCACCTGCGTTTTCAACAATGGTACGCAAAGGAGACTCAATGGCCTTGGCCACGATTTGTACACCTGTGGTTTCATCCAAGGAATCGGTTGCCAATTTCTCAAGAACTTTTTTGGCTCTTACCAAGGCGACACCACCACCGGCAACAATGCCTTCTTCAACAGCGGCACGTGTAGCGTGTAGGGCATCATCAACTCGGTCTTTTTTCTCCTTCATTTCAACTTCTGAAGCTGCTCCTACGTACAAAACGGCCACCCCGCCGGCCAATTTTGCCAAGCGCTCTTGCAATTTTTCCTTGTCGTAGTCAGAAGTGGTAGTTTCAATCTGGGATTTGATTTGATTCACTCTTGCTTTGATATCGGAAGGCTTACCAGAACCATTTACGATGGTTGTATTGTCCTTATCGATGGTCACTGTTTCAGCTGTACCCAACATGTCCAAAGAAGCGTTTTCCAAAGAGAACCCTCTTTCTTCAGAAATAACGGTGCCCCCGGTCAGGATAGCGATGTCTTCCAACATGGCTTTTCTTCTGTCCCCGAATCCAGGTGCTTTTACCGCGGCAATTTTAAGGCCACCTCTCAATTTGTTCACGACCAAAGTAGCCAAGGCTTGACCCTCAACATCTTCAGCAATGATCAAAAGAGGTCTTCCAGATTGTGCAACGGGCTCAAGAATAGGAAGGATTTCCTGTAGGTTGGAAATTTTCTTGTCGAAAAGAAGGATGTACGGGTTCTCCAAATCGGCAACCATTTTGTCTGTATCGGTCACGAAGTAAGGAGAAAGGTATCCCCTGTCAAACTGCATACCTTCAACCACGTCAACATAGGTATCGGTACCTTTGGCTTCCTCAACGGTGATTACACCCTCTTTTCCAACTTTATCAAATGCTTTTGCGATAAGGTCGCCAATAGTTTCGTCATTATTTGAAGAAATTGAGGCAACTTGTTTGATTTTGTCTGAGTCATTGCCCACTTTTTTGGCTTGCTTTTCAAGATCTGCAACCAAGGCCTCAACTGCTTTGTCGATACCTCTTTTCAAATCCATGGGGTTGGCGCCAGCGGCAACGTTTTTAAGACCTTCCTTAACAATGGCCTGTGCCAAAACGGTTGCAGTAGTGGTACCATCACCAGCTTGGTCATTGGTTCTGGAAGCAACTTCCTTTACCATTTGAGCCCCCATGTCTTCAAGGGGATCTTCCAATTCTATTTCTTTTGCTACGGACACACCATCTTTGGTAACCTGTGGTGCTCCAAATGATTTGCTGATGATCACGTTTCTACCCTTGGGTCCCAAGGTTACTTTAACAGCTTCGGCCAATTTGTCGACGCCCTTTTTAAGGCCGTCACGTGCATCTATGTCAAACTTAATATCTTTTGCCATTTTTAAATTTTTTAGTTGAAAAAATTAATTTCCAAAACTCAATTCCCAAATTCCATGTTGGAAGCATTAAAGGGGATTGCTTTGGATTTTGATTATTGGTTTTTTTGGAATTTTCCGTTATACTATTGCCAAAATATCGCTTTCGCGCATCATCAAATAGTCGGTCCCGTCCAATTTTAGTTCGGTGCCGGCATATTTTCCATAAAGAACAGTATCACCAACTTTAACGGTCACTTTTTCATCTTTGGTTCCGGGTCCAACGGCTACAACGTTGCCTTTTTGAGGTTTTTCCTTTGCGTTGTCCGGGATGATGATACCGGAGGCAGTTTTGGTCTCGGCCTGTAGTGGCTCAATAAGAACCCTGTCTGCCAATGGTTTGATATTAACTTTAGCCATATTTATAATTTTTAGGTATTTGTTTTAAAAATTCTCGAAACAAGTGGCAGAAATTGTGCCAATGCCCAAAAACTGACATTCTGGAAAACAAAAATGCCAGCTTGTCATTCAAGCTGGCATTTTTGTTTGCTTTGTCATTATTAATTGATGGTGTCCGTTGGATCGGAACTGTCAGCAGGTGGAAGTTGCTCGGGAACTTCCTCGGGCACTGTTTCCGGAACTGTGGCTTCCGTATCATCGCCCTGTAACAATTTTGAATCTGCTTGACTGTAACTTCCCTTGAGGGAAACGTTGGACAAAAGAATCAATACAATTAATAGGGTGGCCAGGGTCCAGGTACTTTTGTCCAAAAAGTCGCCGGTCTTTTTTACACCTCCCACAACTTGGTTTCCACCGCCTCCGAAAGACGAGGACAATCCACCTCCTTTAGGGTTTTGGACCATAATGACCAAGACCAACAAAAGGCACACGATAATGATCAATATCAAAAAAATTGTAAACGTGCTCATTTTTTATCTTATTCTTTTTCTTTCTGCAGCTTCTTCACCGCCCGAATTTGGTCTGCAAAGAAACCACTTTTTTCTGGATATTTCAAACTCAATATTTTAAAGGCTTGGATGGCCTTTTTGTACTTTTTTTGTTCTAGGTAAACCTTGGCCAACGTTTCGGTCATCAGCTCGTTTTTATCGAACTTCGTTGATGCCTTTATGTCCACATTTGCTTTTGTGTTTTCGGCCGGCACAATCTTTGGATTCTTTTCGAGAAACTTGTCCAAAAGGTCAAATTTTTTCTTCTTTTCCAGTTCCTCCATTACATCCTCCTCGGGTTCTTGCTCTGAAGTTTTGGAGGTCAGTTGCAACCATTCCGTAAAGGAGTGTTTTTCCTTTTTGGTAAAGGGAATGGGCTTGCCCAATTTTAAATCGGTTTCAGGAGTGGTTTCTTCCTTGGCCTTGATAGGTGCAGGTTCTTCTTTTTTATTTTCTTTTTCCGCATTGGGTTTTTCAGGAGTTTTGGATTTGAACAATGTAGGGTTCAATATCTGCTCCGCATCCTGAATGTTTTGGGGAAGTGCCACTTCTTCGGCCTCAACCAACATGGCCTTTATTGTTTCACTGGGTTCAATTTCTTCGGAAATGGCATCTTGCTCTTCCAGTTTTGACCGTCGCCCGGCAATGGTGTCGGCAATATTGTTTTGAACGAATTCCTGTGATGTGATGTAATCAAAAAGTACATCCCTGTCCGCAGTATGGGCGGCTGTAACTTTTAAGGCGTTGTTGTATTTATAGCTATCGAGATTTTTCAGCCCCTTTAAATGCAATGCGCGTGCTGCTTGAAAATAGGGATACTCCTCAATCATATCTTCCAGTTCCCGCGTTTGTTTTGGGGATAGGATGGTGTTCGAGTTTTGAAGAATCTGTATAAAATCCGATACGTTCATAAAATCTACCAATTTCCCAAGGAGGCATTAAAAATATCTTGGGTGAGCCGTTCAAAAATCTCTTCGTGCGCCACCGCCTGAATCGATGTTAATGAAGCCGCCGCATCAAAATCATAGAAAAAGGAAAAACGACGTTCAAAATCCGCATCTTCCTTGGTGTTGTTAAAAAACCGAACATTGACGCTCATGGTAAGTCGGTTTTGTGCAGTCCGCTGATCCGCCGTTGCTGTCATGGGCACCACTTTGTATTCCACAATTTCCCCTTCGTACAACAAATCTCCGTTGCTTCCCGTGAGGGATAGACTGGTAAGATTATTGATCATATCCTGCAAAGCCAAGGTAAAGTCACGGTCCAAACCAGGAACAATAACCGATCTTGGAGTCTGATCCGCATAATTCTGGAAGAAATTTACCTGAAACGTCGTGGCGGTTCCAATATCGGCTCCAGAAAAATTATAGGCACCGCAACCGTACAAACTCAGGACCAATGTAAGCAGTCCAACCTTAAAACCATTTTTTCTTTTCATTTTCATTTCGTGCACTAAAGTTGGCAATTTACAAATCGTATTGTTTTATTTTTCGATACAAAGTCCGTTCGGAAATCCCCAATTCGGCAGCTGCGGCTTTTCGTTTTCCACGATTGCGCTCCAGCGATTTTTTTATGAGTTCTATTTCCTTTTCTTGTAAAGATAGGGTTTCTTCTTCTTCAATTTCCTCGGCAAAATGATAGCGGTCTTCTTGTGGCTGGGGAATGCTCACTGGCTTTTCCACCACAGGTTCGGGTAAATGGAGAACTTCGGCCATACTGCTTTCTTCAGCTTCTATGTCCTCTTCTTCCTTATTTCCGTAAATTTTTCGGATCAAGGTTTCATTTTCTTCCTGCACCTTTTCAGAATTGTCGTGCTTTAATAGTTCCAAGGTGAGTTTTTTCAAATCGTTGAGGTCACCTTTCATGTCGAACAACACCTTATACAAAATCTCCCTTTCGTTGCTAAAGTCCCCTTCCTTTTTGGTCTGCCCGACCACCGCGGGTAGATTGGAAGTACTTGCATTGGGCAAATAGCTGTTCAAGGTGGTGGCCGAGATGATTCTGTTTTCCTCTAGCACCGAAATTTGCTCGGCAATGTTCCGGAGTTGTCTAATGTTTCCAGGCCAACGATATTTTGTAAGTAAATGGACGGCATCATCTTCCAAGCGGATGGTGGGCATTTTATATTTCTGGCCAAAATCCGAAGCGAATTTTCGGAACAGCAAATGAATATCGTCCTGCCGCTCGCGAAGTGGTGGGATATTGATTTCCACTGTGCTCAATCGGTAGTACAAATCTTCCCTGAATTTTTCATTTTTAATGGCCTCGAACATATTGATGTTGGTAGCGGCCACAATGCGTACATCGGTTTTCTGCACTTGGGAAGAGCCTACTTTAAGAAATTCGCCATTTTCCAAAACTCTGAGCAATCGCACTTGGGTCGTTAATGGAAGTTCCCCTACTTCATCCAAGAATATGGTTCCGCCGTCGGCTACCTCAAAATACCCACTACGGGTCTGTGTGGCTCCAGTAAAAGCTCCTTTTTCGTGACCAAACAGTTCACTGTCTATGGTTCCCTCGGGGATAGCGCCGCAGTTTACGGCAATATATTTGGCGTGTTTGCGGTGCGATAGGGAATGGATGATTTTAGGAATTGCTTCTTTACCAACCCCACTTTCCCCGGTCACCAACACCGAAATGTCCGTAGGGGCCACCTGCATGGCCTTTTCTATGGCACGGTTGAGCTTTACGTCGTTACCAATTAGCTCGAACCGCTGTTTTATTGATTGAATACTTTCCATTTATGTTATTCCTGCGGAGGCAGGAATCTTTATGTTTTAATTTGGATTCCGCATGAATGCTGACCATAGTCGTAGCACGGTGCGGAATGACAAACGATTATTAATTATTTTTTGAATGCCCCACTGCTTCGCCAATCAAAGTGGCGGAGGTGCATTCATTGATTTTTACATTGACAAAATCACCCACTTTATAGTGTTCTTTTGGGAAGACCACTACAGTGTTTTGCGAATTACGACCCATCCAATGGGCATCGGATTTTTTGGAAGTGCCCTCGATCAGGACTTCTTCGGTTTTGCCCAAATGTTGTTGGGTGCGATAATGGCTATGCTTTTGCTGTATTTCGATGATTTCCTGCAAACGTCTTTTTTTGGTCGCCTCGGGAATGTCATCTTCCAATTTTCGTTCGGCGAGCGTTCCGGGACGTTCCGAATAGGCGAACATGAAACCGAAGTCGTACTTCACATATTCCATCAAACTCAAGGTGTCTTGATGGTCCTCTTCGGTTTCGGTGGGGAAGCCCGAAATCATATCCTGACTTATGGCACAATCGGGAATGATTTTTCGGATGTTGTCAATGAGCTCAAAATATTCCTCACGGGTATGCAGGCGGTTCATCGCCTTTAAAATTCGATTACTTCCACTTTGCACGGGCAAATGGATGTAGTTGCAGATATTTTCATATTTGGCCATGGACTCGATGACATCCAAGGTCATGTCCTGTGGATTGGATGTGGAAAACCGGATACGCATTTTGGGCTGCGCCTCGGCCACCAGTTCCAAAAGTTTGGCAAAATTCACCGAAGTGGCCTTCTGTATATCAGAAGCCTTTTCAAAATCCTTTTTCAATCCACCGCCGTACCAGAGGTAACTATCCACATTTTGCCCCAAAAGGGTCACTTCTTTAAAGCCTCGTTCCCAAAGATCGTTCACTTCCTGTAAAATGGACTGGGGGTCACGGCTACGCTCCCGTCCCCGGGTAAAGGGCACCACACAGAAGGTACACATATTATCACAACCACGAGTAATGGACACAAAAGCCGTTACGCCATTGGAATTCAAACGCACTGGAGCAACATCACCATAAGTTTCGTCCTTGGAAAGGATAACGTTCACGGCATTGCGACCTTCATCAATTTCTTGGATAAGGTTGGGCAGGTCTTTATAAGCATCGGGCCCCACGACCATGTCCACTATTTTTTCCTCTTCCAGGAATTTGCTTTTCAACCGTTCTGCCATACAACCCAACACGCCCACCTTCATTCCAGGGTTGGTTTTTTTGACCGCATTGAATTTTTCCAAGCGCTTGCGAACGGTCTGCTCCGCCTTTTCACGGATGGAACAGGTGTTCACCAGAACCAAGTCGGCCTCATCCAAGATTTGGGTGGTGTTGAATCCTTCCTTGGCCAAAATGGAGGCGACGATTTCACTATCGGAAAAATTCATCTGGCACCCATAACTTTCAATATAGAGCTTACGGGTGTTCTTGTCGTTATTCTCCAGAGCCAAAGTGCTTCCTTGCTGGCTTTCGTCTATTATTTTTTCTACGCTTTCGTCCTTTATCATATTCGTGCAATGGGCTGCAAAGATAGTGCTTATTCCATTTTAGTGACAATTTGGCAGTAAATTTATTGATAATTGAAAGGCTTAGTCTTTATGGGCGGGAATGCTGATTTGAAATCAACTTAGCGGTAAAAATCACGTTATTGAAGTCACCATCGCCTCCAAGTTCTTCTAGAAATTCATGAAAATCTGTTACGGAATATTGGACAAAACCTGTCTTTCGCCTTACCCAAAAATAAGTCCATTGAGCTGAGACAATGTCACAAAATTGTTGCTGAGACATCCCTGATCGTTCTATTCCATAGGGCCAGATTTCTGAAACAACTGGAATACCGTAGGAAAGGATTTTTTGAGCACCTTGAAAAACATAACCCTCGTGTCCTTGAACATCAACCCATACTAAAGAAATGTTGTTAGGGTCAATATCCTTGAGAAGATTATCCAGTGTGTCGCTTTTAACATCTACTACTTTTCTTTTGGATTCCTTGAACAGTTCCCTTGTAGATGTTGGTTTCTGAATTCGGTGATCCCCCAAATTGGATTTGCTTATTTCCAATTGCAGAATAGATGCATTATCCGATACTGCATAATTCAAGGTCTTGAAAGCATGCTCAAGATTATTTTGTTTAATATTATGGGTAAGCACAGAAAAATTGTTGATATCGGGTTCAATGGCAATAGCATTAGACACCTCCCCATTTGTCAATGCACCTATAGAGATTACGCCATTGTTTGCTCCAACATCTACTATTGTGCCTTCCCCTTTATTGAAATATTTAGCATCCTGTAAAAACTTCATAACATCGTTGACAAAGCCAAACTCATAACCTTTATTTATGTAAAGAGATTTTGATATTGGATCTTTTGAACCGGGAGGTAAGGTGAAAACACCTTGATGGGTAGAAATGGTTATCGATTTTCTAAAGAACGTAAGACTTCTCCAAATCGTTTTTTTGTACCTCCTTGTAATTTTTCTAAAAATGTTCAACCTCAAAAATTTTAGTGGAGGCTGAACATTGTCAAAAATACTTAAATTTTAAGTAAACAGAAATATTTGTTTTGTAGGAAGGATAAAACATCTCCCCAAGTGCATTCAGAAAATAAAAATGATGTAAGTTGCTAAATAGGAGTAATTTGAAGCAGTGATATTTTTTCAATTTTATAATCTTCAGTGGTCTTCTGACGCAACTTAGTTTAAAATCATCTATCTAAAAGGAAAGATTTATCCAAAAAACAAACGCACATGAAAAAGAAAATTCTATTCCTGTTTTCCCTGACCACACTTTTTTTTATCTCCTGCGACAACAATGATGAGCCTGATGGTGAATATGCCGATTACATCGTTGCACGCCCGCTGATAATTGACAAGGCGGAATTTGCCACTAGTGTGGATATTATCGCTCCACGACCTATTCACGAATCTGGAAAGGTCTATACCTACCAAGACTACATTTTCATCAATGACATGTATCAAGGTATTCATGTAATTGACAATAGCAATCCTGAGCAACCTGTTAAGATAGCCTTTATCACTATTCCTGGAAACGTGGATATTTCAGTGAAGGACGATTATCTCTACGCAGATAGTCTTATGGATTTGGTGGTAATTGATATTTCTGACATTAACAATATTTCCTTGGTCAATCGACTGGAAAATGTGCTCTACGGAAATATTTTCTTTCCGTTTGAAGCCGATTTAGTGGAAAATGGAGATGTTAATTATGATACGGAGATGATCATCGGTTGGGAGACCAGTACAGAGCGCAGACTTAAATCTGAAGTTGAGCAACAAAATGGCGGTGTTATTTTTATGGAAGACTTTGCGCTTGCCAATGATGCTTCAGGTGGTACCGGGCAAGGGGGTTCTTTGGCCCGTTTTAAGATTGTAGAGGATTATCTCTACGCTGTGGACAGCCATAATATTAATGTGTTCAATATTTCCGATTTGGAAAACCCACAGAATTTGGACGATGTTTATGCTGGATTCGACATTGAGACCATTTTTTACAACGGTACCTATTTGTTTTTGGGCAGTATGCGTGGGATGTACATTTATGACATAACAGACCCAGCAGTGCCCTCCTTGATTTCGGAATTTCAGCACGGCACAGCCTGCGATCCCGTTGTGGTGGATGGCGACTACGCGTATGTAACTCTAAGAGGGGGCAACTGGTGCGGTGCCACCGAAAGCGGGTTGTTCATTGTGGATATTTCAGACATTGAAAATCCAGAATTGGCGGTCCAATATCCCATGGATGGTCCCTACGGTTTGGGAATCAAGGACGAGAAGCTGTTTGTTTGCGATGGTGATTCTGGGCTCAAGGTCTATGATAAAACCGATATCAATGACTTGATCGAGTTAAATCATTTTGAAAATATTGTTACGTTTGATGTGATTCCTCTGGAAAATCATCTGATCATGGTAGGGGATGGCGTGCTGTATCAATATGAGTATTTGGACAACGACATTAAGCTCATCAGCCAGATAGGGCTGGACTAAAAGCACTGTATCAATAATAAATATCCCGTTTTTTGCGGGATATTTTTTTGATTGCGATTTGGCAAAAAATCCAAAATCGAATTTTTGATATACTTTTGTTACCACAAAACCCAGTGCATGCCAAAGAATTTAGTTATTGTTGAGTCCCCCGCAAAGGCAAAGACCATAGAACGTTTTCTCGGAAAAGAATACCAAGTTGAATCTAGTTTCGGACATATCGTAGACCTTCCGTCCAAAGAACTTGGGGTTGATGTAGAAAACGACTTTAAGCCAAAATATACGGTAGACAAGGAGAAAAAAGCCTTGGTTAAAAAACTTAAGGACCTCGCCGAAAAAGCAGACACCATCTGGTTGGCCAGTGATGAGGACCGGGAGGGAGAGGCCATTTCTTGGCACTTGGCCGAAGAGCTGAAGTTGGACAAGAGTAAGGTAAAACGAATTGTTTTCAACTCCATTACCAAGTCAGCGATCCAAAAGGCCATAGAAAATCCGAGGGAAATCAATTATAATTTGGTGAATGCGCAACAGGCCCGAAGGGTCTTGGACCGATTGGTGGGCTATGAACTTTCACCGGTATTGTGGAAAAAAATAAAACCTGGGCTTTCGGCAGGCCGGGTACAGTCGGTAGCGGTGCGATTGATCGTGGAGCGCGAACGTGAGATTGATGCCTTTACACCAGAAGCGTCATTCCGAATCAAAGCTGAGTTTAAAACTGCGGACGGGAACGTGTTTTCAGCACGACTCAACAAAACCTTTTCAGACAAGGAAGCAGCAGAGGCTTTCTTGAAACAAAATATGGGGGCTGATTTTTCGGTGGCCAACTTGGACAAAAAACCGGCCAAAAAATCGCCCGCACCACCTTTTACCACATCCACTTTACAGCAAGAGGCGTCCCGTAAGCTGTATTTTTCGGTGAGCAGAACCATGCAAGTGGCCCAGCGATTGTACGAAGCCGGTCTCATTACCTATATGCGAACGGATAGCGTAAACCTATCCAATGAGGCATTGGGCGCGGCGAAAGATGCCATTATTGAGAATTATGGGGATTCGTACAGCCAAGTGCGGAATTACACGGGTAAATCCAAAGGGGCCCAAGAGGCGCACGAGGCCATTCGCCCCACAGATATGAAATTACAATCCCCCTCGTTGGAGCGGGACCAATCAAAATTATATGAACTGATTTGGAAACGAACCCTGGCCTCGCAAATGAGCGATGCCCAGTTGGAACGTACCAATGTCAAGATTCAGGCCAACAAGCACCAAGAGGAATTTACCGCCAACGGAGAGGTGGTAAAGTTTGATGGTTTCCTGAAAGTGTATTTGGAAGGAACTGACGAAGAGGACAGTGCCGAGGAACAAGAAGGAATGCTTCCGGCCATGCAGGTAGGTGAGGCGTTGCAAAATGTTTTCATTTCTGCAACGGAACGATTTACAAGACCACCGTATCGCTATACGGAAGCCTCCTTGGTGAAAAAATTGGAAGAGTTGGGCATTGGAAGACCATCAACCTATGCTCCCACCATTTCCACTATTCAAAATCGAGGATATGTGGAGAAAGGAAGTGTGGAAGGTACGGAACGCAATTATCTTCAATTGGTTTTGGAGGAAGGAAAACTTTCGGAGAAGAAATTATCCGAAATGGTCGGTTCAGATAAGGGCAAGTTGGTGCCCACCGATATAGGAATGATCGTGAACGATTTTTTGGTGAGCCACTTTACCAAAATCCTCGATTATAATTTTACCGCCCAGGTAGAAGAAGATTTTGATGAAATTGCTGCCGGGGATGAGGATTGGCAACATATGATGAAATCCTTTTACAAGGAATTCCACCCCAACGTATTGGAGGTTGAGGAAAACGCCGAACGTGCCAGTGGAGAGCGTGTTTTGGGTGTTGATCCAAAATCGGGTCGACAAGTAGCCGCCAGATTGGGCCGATTTGGTCCCATGGTTCAGATTGGAACCGTGGATGAAGAAGAAAAACCTTTGTTCGCAAGCCTGTTGCCCGATCAGTCCATCAATACCATCACCTTTGAAGAGGCCATGGAGCTTTTTCAACTCCCCAGAAAATTGGGCGAATATAAAGGAGAAGAGATTGAGGCGAACGTGGGGCGATATGGCCCCTATGTTCGATTTGGAAAAAAATTCATTTCACTGGGTCAGGGCGAAAGTGCTTTTGATGTAGATTTGGATAGGGCCATTGAATTGATCAAGGAAAAGGAAAAAGCGGATGCACCCATTGCCAGTTACGAGGGCAAAGAGGTTACCAAAGGTAAAGGACGGTTTGGGCCTTTCATTAAATGGGATGGAATGTTCATCAACGTGAACAAAAAATACGATTTTGACAACCTTTCCCAGTCCGACATTGAGGAACTTATTGAAGATAAAAAGAAAAAAGAGGCCGAAAAGGTAGTGCAGGAATGGCCCGAGGAGAAAATCCGTATAGAAAAAGCTCGTTGGGGAAGGCACAATATCATAAAAGGTAGGGTAAAGGTGGAACTGTCCAAAGATGTGGATGCCTCCAAAGTCTCGCTGGAAGAAGCCAAGGCCCTTTTGGAAAAGAAAACCCCTAAGAAAAAAGCCAAGTCAAAAGCTAAGAAATAATATGGCATTCGATTTTTTGGTTCCTGTGAAGGACAAAGTGTTGGCACATTCCGAGTTGCTGCCACAACAGTCATTGGGCAAGAACATTCATGTGCACACCGAAAAGGACGGACTTCCCGTCTTTGCCCATGCCGATGTTGCCATTTTTGGGGTGCTGGAATCCAGAAACGCATTTGAGAAAAAGACTGAACTATTGGATGTGGATGAAATCCGTATCCAACTCTATCGCCTTATGATGGGTAACTGGAACTCCACCATCATCGATATAGGCGATGTGGAAGAGGGTGATACGGTCGAGGACACCTACTTTGTGGTCAAAGAGATTGTGGCAGGCCTTCTGGAAGAAAATATCATACCTATTATAATAGGATGTACCCAGGATATAACCTTTCCCACCTATCGGGCTTTTGACAAGATCAAGGAAATGGTGAACTTGGTCTCCATTGACAGCCGGTTTGATTTTGGTGAGGACGACGAATTGATTTCCTCACACTCTTACATGAGTAGAATCATTACCGATAAGCCCAATAATCTTTTCAACTTTTCCAATATTGGCTACCAAAGCTATTTTAATGCCCAAGAAGAAATAGACCTTATGGAGCGCCTTTTCTTTGATGCCTACCGGTTGGGAGAAATAGCTGCGGATATAGAGTTGACCGAACCGGTCTTGCGGAGCAGCGATATTGTGAGCCTGGACCTTCGTGCCATTCGTGCCAGCGAAATGGGACTGTCCAAAAACTTTTCGCCCAACGGTTTTACCGGGAGGGAAATCTGCACCATTGCCCGATATGCCGGTATCAGTGACCGGGTATCGTTATTTGGCATCTACGAGGGGGAGAACTCCCATCAGGCCTTTCAAATGATTGCACAGATCATCTGGTACTTTATAGAGGGGTTGAGCTTTAGGGTCAAGGAAACCCCAACTTCACAAAGTGAGGATTTTACCAAATTCACCGTGCCCACGGATACTGAGGAGCTGGTCTTCTATAAAAGCCATGTTACCGAACGCTGGTGGGTGGAAGTCCCATCAATTTTACCTGAACATACTAAAACAAATTCGGTTGCGTTATTACCTTGCACCGAGGGGGACTATTTGGATGCTTGCAACCAAAACATTCCAGAAAGGTGGTTCAAGGCCTACAGAAAGGGCTTTAACTAAATAAATTAATTTTTGGCATTAATTGATTTTACACAATAATTCATTCAAAAAGTAGTTTTGAGAGTAATGAATTTGTGTAGAGCAGTTTATAATCTTGAATCGAATAATTTAACCTAAAGTATGAGAAAGCTATTCTTATCATCTATAGCACTTGTTTTTTTGCTTAGCAGTTGTGGCTCAAAATCAAGGTCAAAAGGTGAGTTGGTTGGGGCCCCTGGAAAAAAATGGCATCCGGAGAAACCGTATGGAATGGAACTTATTCCTCGTGGCGCCTTCGTAATGGGAAAAGCCGAAGAGGATCAAGCAAAAGTTTTGAACGCACCCACAAGAACGGTTACCGTACGTTCTTTTTATATGGATGACACGGAAATCACAAATAGTGAGTACCGTCAGTTTGTAGAGTGGGTGAAAGATTCCATTGTAAGGACCAAATTGGCCATTTTGGCCGACGAACTGGGCATAAGCTCAGAAGACGAAGGTATTGGTGAGTATGCTTTTAAAGATACAGATACCACCGAACTTTCCGTGTACGACAAGTATATGCTCGACAATTATGCCGGACTTGGAGAGACCGGATATGAAGGAAGAGCATTGAACAAGGATGTAGACTTGGTATGGGACACTTCGGAGTATCCGGACGAGTACTATGCTGAGGTTATGGATTCCATTTATCTTCCTGAAGAGGAAAGTTATAATGGGTTGAGGTCCATTGACGTGACCCAGTTAAAATACAAATACAACTGGATGGACATTGAGGCTGCGGCCCGTGCCAGAACCGGTAGTAGAAAAGACTTTATTAAACAAGAGGAATTGGAGATTTATCCAGATACCACTGTGTGGATCAGGGATTTTGAATATTCCTACAACGAACCCATGCACAATGATTATTTTTGGCACGATGCATACAGTGATTACCCTGTTGTAGGGGTCAACTGGATGCAGGCCAAAGCATTTTGCAATTGGAGGACCAAGTTTAAGAACGACGACCAAAAAAGCCGAGGTAAGCAATTCGTGAACCAATTTAGATTGCCTACCGAAGCTGAATGGGAGTATGCCGCTAGAGGTGGTATTGAAGGAGGATCGTACCCTTGGGGTGGTCCGTATGTGATCAGTGATACCGGTTGCTTTATGGCCAACTTTAAGCCACAAAGAGGTGATTACGCCGCAGATGCTGCCTTATACACTGTAGAGGCAAAATCTTTTGAGCCAAACGATTACAACCTGTACAACATGGCCGGTAACGTTTCTGAATGGACCAACTCAAGCTTTGATCCAGGTGCTTACGAATATTTGTCCACCATGAACCCAAACATTGGTTCCCAAGACAATAAACGTAAGGTGATCCGAGGTGGTTCTTGGAAAGATGTTGCCTACTTCCTTCAGGTAAGTACCCGGGATTATGAATACCAAGATTCCGCAAGAAGCTATATCGGATTCAGAACGGTACAGGATTATATGGGAGAGGAAGATTCCACCAACGGAGCTAGAAGCGGATTATAGAAATTAAAAAGAGAGAGAACATTATATAAATAAACCAGTAACCAAATACTTATTTATATAACTTAATTAAAACTAGAATTATGGCACAGTCAAAATCAACAAAAAAGCTGTTTAATATGGCCTACGGGCTTGGAGCATCGGTAGTAATTATTGGTGCATTGTTCAAGATCCTTCACTGGGAGTTTGGACCACTTACAGGTGGACTTCTTCTTGCAGTTGGACTTATTACTGAAGCATTGATCTTCGCTATCAGTGCATTTGAACCAGTAGACGACGAATACGATTGGTCTTTGGTATACCCAGAATTGTCTGGTGGCCAAGCAGATTCCAAAAGAAAGCAGGATGCTAAAGATGCTAAAGAAGCTGAAGGTATCCTTTCCAGAAAATTGGATGAGCTTCTTAAGGAAGCCAATATTGATTCTGAGCTTTTCTCAAGCTTGGGTGAAAGTATCAAGAGTTTTGAAGGTGCCGCTAAAAATATCGCTCCAACTACGGATGCGATCCAGCACACCAAGAAATACTCTGAGGAATTGTCCCATGCCGCTGCTCAGATGGAATCTTTGAACAGCTTGTACAAAGTTCAGTTGGAAAGCGCTAGCCGTCAAGCCTCCATTAACGAGGAAGTGGTACAAAATGCAGGTGCATTGAAAGACCAAATGGAATCTTTGGCAACCAACCTTTCTTCGTTGAACGGAGTTTACGGTGGTATGCTTACCGCCATGGGTGGAAGAAACTAATTAGGATATCAAATTAAGCGATATCAACAAAAACCCAAATCAAATTAATTTATAATTCTAATTAGATAAACATGGCATCAGGAAAACAAACGCCACGTCAGAAGATGATCAACCTTATGTATTTGATCTTCATCGCGATGTTGGCCCTTAATATGAGCAAGGAAGTACTTGCCGCTTTCGGACTTATGAACGAAAAGCTGGAAACTTCCAACAGTAACATGGATGAAAACAACTCTAGTTTTTTTGCAAGCTTGGAAACCAAAGCTTCTGAAAACGAAGAGGAGTATGGCGAACTGTACAAAGACGCTCAAGAGATCAAACAACTTTCAGATAACTACTATAGCTATCTGGAAGGGTTGAAAAAGGAAATGACCGCAGATTTGGAAGACCCAAAAGACTATGTGGTTATGGACAAGTCTGATTACTTGGACCAAAAATTCTTCCAGGGCGACAATTTGGGCCCAGAAGGAAAAAAGTTCATGGATCAAATCAATACCTACCGTGAAGGTGTGATCAACGCATTGCCGGAAGGCGAGTTTGAAGCATTGAAATCAGCGGTTAAAACACGTTTTGCAACAGGTGATGAAGATGGTAAGGTTGAAAAGAGAGACGGTACACGTCAAGATTGGATCAACTATCACTACGAAGGGTTCCCATTGGTAGCCTCTTTGACCAAGATGACCCAGTTGCAGGCCGATATTAAAACCACTGAACAAGAGGTATTGAAAACCCTTTTGGAAGGTGAGTTGACGGAAGCTGTATCCTTGACCAATTTCGCTAGTGCATTGTCCGCTCCAAAAACGGCTTACTATGCAGGTGAGAAGTACGATGGTAAGATCATTGTTAGCAAAACTGACAAGACTTCCACGCCTGTAAAAGCTGAATTGACTTTGGACGGAAGACCATTGACAGAAGGTAAAGATTACGAATTGGAAGCTGGTGGTATCAAGATGTTGATCAGTGCCGGTACCCCAGGGGATCACACCATCAAAGGAACCATGACCTATATGCAGGATGGCGTTGAAGTGCCAGTGGAGATAGATAATACCTTCGCTACTATTTCTATGCCTAATGCCGCTGTTATCTCTGCAGATAAAATGAACGTAGTTTACCGTGGTGTGGCCAACCCAATGACCATCTCCATTCCTGGTATTCCAGATAATAAGGTTAGTGCCAACGCTCCTGGTCTGACCAGAAGAAGTGGAAGCAATTATGTGATGAACCCAGGTACAGGTAGATCAGTTACTATTACCGCTTCAGGTACATTGCCAGATGGTAAAGGTATCTCCACCAAGTCTGAGTTCCGTATCAAGGATATTCCAAGACCAGCTGGTACTGTGCGTGGTGAGTCTGGTAGCATTCAAATGCCAAGAAGAAACTTGGAGATTTCTACCATCGGAGCCATGTTGGAAGACTTTGATTTTGATTTGAACCTAGCAGTTGGTCAGTTCAAGTTCAAGGTGCCAGGTCAGCCTACGGTTGTTGTTAATGGTAACAAATTGGACAACAGAGCCAAGTCTGCCTTGAGTAGGGCTGGTAGAGGTGACGCTGTTCAAATTTTTGACATACAAGCGTACATCACCAACAACAAGACCTACAAATTGAAAAAGGTATCTCCTGTTGTTGTTGAGATTACAAACTAATAAAGTATATAAGTGATCATGAATTGGAAAAATGCATTAGTAATCGGATTGTTGGGTGTATTGCCCGTATCAATGATGGGACAGGCAAACATTTTAAACGCCAAGTTACCAGAGGAGATCGGTAAAAAGACCCAAGCTCAAATAGAGCAAGATGCCGATGAGCCATTGGAATATGGTTACGTGGATGATAGGGATATCCTATGGTCCAAGACCATATGGGAAATCATCGATCTTGACGAGAGAGTTAACTTTCCGCTATATTATCCAACCGATACCATAGGTATTGGAAAGGATAGAAGGTCACTATACCATGTTTTGATGAAAAACATCCGAAACGGTAAATTGACCGAGGTCTACACCGACTCTTACTTTACGGAAAAGAGAAAGTTGGAAGACCTTTCGGCAACCTTGAGCAAAGTGGATACCACAGACCTAGGGTACGAACAATACAATGCGGGCGAACAAATTTCTCCAGAGTTCATCAACAAAAGAGATCTTACCGCAGCAGATATTGAAGAGTACCGAATTAAAGGAATCTGGTATTTCGACAAGCGACAAGGAGAGCTTAAGTATCGTTTGTTGGGAATTGCACCTGTTGCACCGGACGTTAACTTCATCGATGATGAGTCCGTTGATCCAGGACAGAACAAAGTTGAATTGTTCTGGGTGTGGTACCCTGCAGCAAGACAAATTCTGCACGAAGCCAAAGTTTACAATCAGCAGAATTCGGCAAGACCCATTTCCTTTGATATGTTGTTGAACGCACGCCGTTTTAACGCGGTCATCTACAAAGAGGAAAACGTTCACGAAGACCGTGAAATAGACGATTATATTTTTGACAATGCATTGTTCCAACTCTTGGAAGCTCAACGAATCAAAGAGCAGATAAGAGACAGGGAGCAAGATATGTGGGCGTATTAATGACGCTCAACTTTGAAAGCCCTTTGGCGTATCAAAGTTGTAAGCGGAATTAATCCCGATGGATATCGGGACACCCCAAACAAATATTTCCAATTCAATACAGCTAACGCCGCACTTTTGTGCGGCGTTTTTTGTTTCAAGAAAAACCAACTAGCCCACAAAAACCCGATCAAGATGGCTAATTTTGCCCTATGTTGGATTACATTGTAGTAGGTCTCGGTTTGGCGGGAATCTCTTTTTGTGAAGTTTTGGAAAAAGAAGGTAAATCCTTTAAAGTGAATACGGATAATTCCCAGCAAGCTTCGCAGGTGGCCGGAGGACTGTACAACCCAGTGATTCTAAAACGCTTTACCCTAGCTTGGAAGGCCAAGGAGCAAATGGAACTGGCCCAACCCTTCTATGCTGATTTGGAGCAAAAATTGGGGAAGAAATTGGACTACAAAGTTCCAGTACTTCGACGATTTGCTTCCGTAGAAGAACAAAATGCGTGGTTTGAAGCTTCCGATAAGCTCGGGTTAAACCATTTCTTGTCCACAACACTCATTCAAAATAAAAACCCCAGTATTGATGGCTCTTTTGGTTTTGGTGAAGTAAAATATACGGGAAGGATAGACACGGCCACTTTGGTGGAATCCTATTCGGATTATTTGCAGAAAAAAGGACTTTTGGAGCGAGAATCTTTTGATTTCTCTTGCTTTGAGCATCAGGAGGGACATATTTCGTATAAATCAATACAAGCCAAGCAAATTGTTTTTTCATGCGGTTATGGGCTTAAAAACAACCCTTATTTCAATTATTTGCCGCTAAATGGTACCAAAGGAGAGCTTTTAACCATTAAGGCACCGGATTATAAAGAAGAAAATGTGATAAAATCATCAGTTTTCACGATTCCATTGGGCAGTGACCTTTATCGAATTGGTGCTACCTACAAATGGAAGGACAAGACCAACGAACCTACCGAAGCGGCCAAAAAGGAACTTTTGGACAAACTAAAGACCTTTTTAAAGTGTGATTTTGAGATCGTGGACCATGTGGCAGGTATTCGTCCCACAGTGGTGGACCGGAGACCTTTGGTTGGTCAGCATCCAGAGTACAAAAACCTGTATGTGTTGAATGGATTTGGGTCTAGAGGAGTGCTTATCGCTCCTTATGCCTCCGCCCAGTTATTCAATTATCTTGAACGCCAAATTCCACTTGATCCGGTAATCAATATCCAAAGATTTACAAAGAAATATTACAAAAATTAACCTTCAACTGCAGGGTGATGTTTTTTTGCGGCAGTTGGATCATATTTGATGAAAAAATTGATCCAAATATTTCGTGAAAACCGGATAATCACAGGCATAAAAACAACCAAAGTGCCCACAATGGCAATAAAAGTAACTGGAAGTGACGCTCCCAAGAACAAAAAGGCAATTACAAAAGCAGCCACGGCAAAGGCAATCCCAACGCCATAGCTTACATACATGGAGCCATAGAAAAACGAAGGCTCAATCTTATATTTTGTGCCACAGTGCGAACAACGTTCGTGCATTTTAAACAGTTGCGAAAGCGCATAAGGATTGGTGTTTTCATACATACTCTCCTCATGGCATTTGGGACAACTTCCTGTTAAAATACTGTACAGTTTGGTTCCTTTTTTTAACATTTGCAGCGATTTTGATGCAAAAATACGGATTCACCGAATTTTGCTGTGTAATTCAAGTCACATTTAAATGCTAAATATTCATAATCTTTCAGTAGCCTTTGGAGGCGAATATCTTTTTGAGGAAATCGCGTTTCGATTAAACGGGGGGGACCGGGTAGGTCTTATCGGAAAAAATGGAGCCGGGAAATCCACGCTGCTTAAATTACTGGCCAAGGAAATGGCTCCAGATGAAGGGACCATCGCTACTGAAAAAGATGTAAAAATTGGATTTTTAAAGCAGGACATTGATTTTGAACAGGGTAGGACGGTTTTGGAAGAATCCTACCAAGCTTTTTCTGAAATCCAATCCTTGGAGGCCCAATTGGAGAAAATCAACACTGCTTTGGCGGAACGCACCGATTATGAAAGTGATTCGTACCATCAACTGATGGTGGATTTGAACGATGTGACCCATCACTACGAGATTTTAGGCGGCTACAATTATCAGGGAGATACGGAAAAAGTATTGTTGGGACTCGGGTTTAAACGCGAGGATTTTAACAAATTAACCGATACGTTTTCCGGCGGATGGCGTATGCGGATTGAATTGGCCAAATTGTTGCTTCAAAACAACGATGTATTGCTGTTGGATGAGCCCACCAACCACTTGGATATTGAATCCATCATTTGGTTGGAACAGTTTCTGAAAAGCTATCCTGGAGCAGTGGTGATCGTTTCCCACGATAAAATGTTCCTGGATAATGTCACCAACCGCACCATTGAAATTTCCTTGGGCCGAATTTATGATTACCCAAAACCGTATACCAAATTTTTGGAATTGCGGAAGGAAATGAAGGAGCAACAACTCAGTGCTCAAAAAAACCAAGAAAAACAGATTGCACAGACCGAAAGGCTCATTGAAAAATTCAGGGCGAAGTCCAGCAAGGCCAGTATGGCGCAATCACTCATTAAAAAGTTGGACAAAATGGAGCGGATTGAAGTGGATGAAGAGGACAACAGCGTCATGAACGTTCGCTTTCCAGTCTCTGTTAATCCAGGTAAAGTAGTGGTAGAGTTGGAAAACCTTTCCAAGAGCTACGGCAAAAATGAAGTCCTCCGAGATATTGATTTACTGGTTGAACGAGGTAGCAAAACCGCTTTTGTCGGTCAGAATGGGCAAGGAAAAACTACTTTGGCCAAGATTATTGTGGGTGAATTGGACCATACCGGTGATATGAAAATCGGACACAATGTACAATTGGGCTATTTTGCACAAAACCAAGCGGAGTATCTGGACGGAAGTAAAACTATTTTGGACACCATGACAGATGCCGCCAATGAGGGCAACCGAAGTAAGGTCAGGGACATTTTAGGTTCTTTTCTCTTCCGGGGAGATGAGGTGGATAAGTACGTAAAAGTCTTGTCTGGTGGGGAGCGAAACCGGTTGGCTTTGGCCAAAATGTTGTTACAGCCCTTTAATGTGCTAATCATGGATGAGCCTACCAACCACTTGGACATCAAATCCAAGAATGTACTAAAACAGGCCCTCCAAAATTTTGAAGGCACCTTGATCTTGGTCTCTCACGATCGGGATTTCCTACAAGGGCTTACGGACAGGGTGTATGAGTTTAAAGAGGGCAATATCAAGGAGTATTTGGGGGATATCGATTTTTATCTGGAACAACGCAAGGCAGAGGATTTCAGAAAGATTGAGAAAGGAGAAAAGAAGGTGGAAGAAAAAGTTCAGGTAGAGGAGAAAGAAAGCGATTACCATACCCAGAAAAAGCAAAAATCATTAAAAAATAGGCTGAGCGGAGTAGAAAAGAAGATTTCGCAGTTGGAAAAAGAGATTGGAGATATAGACCATGAGTTACTCATGGATTATGACAAAACCATAGCCAAACCCAATTTTTTTGACAATTACCAAAGAAAAAAGAAGAATTTGGAGATCCTGATGGAAGATTGGGAGAAGCTTTCCCACGAATTGGAATCGTTAAATTGACCCTAAACCGGAAATTTAGACCACATTTTTACTCTTGTTCACAACAATTTACGGACTTTTCGCCGATTATATTTGTAATCTTTTACGTATTCTTCTTACTTTGTAGGTAAATTCTTTATCATCAAATAAGTATTCAATGATTCGATTGGCCATTTTTTTCATATTCTTGATGTCCCCCTTTAGTCAAGTCTCAGCCAATGCGGAAATTTCCCAAAAGGAAAAGAATGCTCTTATTGATTTGTACAACAGTACCAATGGGAGTAAATGGAAAACTACATGGGATTTGGAAGCACCAGTAGATAGCTGGAAAGGCGTTGAGGTTAAAGATGGACATGTTGTGGGGCTTAAATTGTTCATGAACAATTTAGAAGGTGTGCTTCCCGAAAGTATCGGAAAGCTAAAATACCTTACTAACCTGAACTTGGCGTTCAATAGTATTACTGGGGTATTGCCCAAAGACATTGTTAAGCTGGAGAACCTAAAAGTGCTCCAATTGGAGATGAACCGAATCAAAGGCTCCATTCCTGATGGAATTGGACAACTTGAAGAGCTGCAGGTCTTTTCCATGTTCAATAACTTTTTGAGCGGTCCCATACCAGAATCCTTGGGTGAACTTAAAAATTTGCGGGAACTCAATCTGTCCAGTAACAACTTAAAGGGCATTATTCCAAAGAGTATCGGAAATCTCACAAAATTGGAAACCCTGGGTCTCTTTGAAAATAGTTTGGAGGGAAGCATCCCACAAGAAATTGGGAATTTGGGCAAGCTTAAGGAATTGGTATTGGCCAACAACCAATTGGGAGGAGAGATTCCTGCCGAATTTGGACAATTGGCAAGCTTGCAGATACTACAGATCCAGAATAATAGATTCGATTCATATACGGGGCTCAAATCCATGAATGCCAATCAATTTTTGGTGTTCGATTCAGACGATAAGTCCCTAGAGCCAAGATTCAATGAAATTCACTTTGAACGTACACGCATGGCGGATACAAAATTCGAAGATGAAAACGAAAACGAGTAGTTAGTTAATACTTTAGTTTGTTTGGTTTGGGGATACAGGCGTGTATCCCCTTTTTTTTTTGGGTAACAATTATGAAATATTTAACCATTCAAGAAGGCTCTAGGGAATAGTTTTGTACCACTAATTCAAAATCTACGCATGCGCAAGCTGATCATCTCTGCCGTAGTGGGCGGCATAATCATATTTGGGTCCTTGTATTTTGCCGGGCTTATTGCCAATAGCAAGGATACGGGGCGGCCAGAATCACAAAGAGTGGTAAAAACCGTTTTTGTGGATACCGTACAAAATACTACCGTTCCCATTATGGTGCCCGCCAATGGTAATTTAAGAGCCAAGAAAAGGGTAGAACTTTACTCAGAAGTACAAGGCGTTTTCAGGCAAGGCAGTAAATTGTTCAGAACGGGCCAAGAATACAGCGCAGGACAAACCTTGATTCGCATTGATGCCAATGAATACTATGCCAGTGTACAATCGGCCAAAAGTAGTCTGTACAACTTGCTTACCTCCATTATGCCCGACCTTCGGTTGGACTATCCGGAGATTTATCCCAAATGGCAAGAATATCTGAACAGTTTTGACCTGGCCAAGACCACTCCCGAACTACCCGAAATGTCTACCGAAAAAGAAAAGTTCTTCATTACGGGGAGAGGGGTCATTTCCAATTATTACAACGTAAAGAACATGGAACAGCGATTGGTAAAATACACCATAACGGCTCCGTTCCATGGCGTTTTAACCGAAGCGTTGGTCACCGAGGGTACACTGATCCGTTCGGGCCAAAAATTAGGGGAATTCATCAATACCGAGGCATATGAACTGGAAGTTTCAGTGGGAAAGACCTATGGCGACTTTTTGCGTGTAGGAAAAAAAGTGGAGCTTTTCAATTTGAACAAAACCCAAACCTATACAGGAGAAGTAATCCGGGTGAATGGCCGTGTTGACCAAAATTCCCAGACCATAACCGTTTTTATTGAGGTACGCGGAGACAACCTTAAAGAAGGTCAATATCTAGAAGCCAATCTTGAAGCAAAGGAAGAAACCGATGCCATTGAGATAAATCGTTCCCTATTGCTGGATAACAATCAAATTTTTGTGGTTCGGGATTCCATTTTGGATATCATAGACGTTAACCCAGTTTATTTTACCGACAAAAGAGTAGTGCTTAAGAATGTTCCCAATGGCGAAGTTATTGTGGCAAAACCAATATCTGGCGCCTATGCCGGAATGTTGGTAAAGGTGTTTGACGAGAAGGAATCCAAAAGCGCACAATTGTGAAAAAGGTAATCTCTTATTTTATTAAATACCATGTGGCCGTCAACGTTATCGTTGTAGCATTTTTGGTTTTTGGTATTGTGGGTGCCCTGACCCTAAAATCTTCCTTTTTCCCGCTGTCGGAATCCAGAAATATTATGATCAACATTACCTATCCCGGAGCATCACCCCAGGAAATCGAGGAAGGTATCACTTTAAAGATCGAGGATAACCTAAAAGGATTGCAAGGTGTGGAGCGGGTCACCTCCACTTCTAGGGAAAACAGTGGTTCCATCAATGTTGAGATTGAAAAAGGAAGGGATATTGATTTTATGCTCTTGGAGGTCAAAAATGCCGTGGATCGGGTCCCAACTTTCCCTACGGGAATGGAACCATTGATTGTTTCCAAGCAAGAACCGGTACGCCCAACCATTAGTTTTGCGATAAATGGGAACGGTGTTCCTTTGGCCACCTTAAAACAGATTGGTCGCCAGATTGAAAATGATCTTAGGGCCATTGATGGTATTTCCCAGATTCAACCCTCGGGTTATCCCGACGAGGAAATTGAAATCGCTGTTGACGAAAATAGTCTGTTGGCCTATAACCTGTCCTTTACCGAAGTGGCTCAAGCCGTGGCCAATGCCAATATTTTGGTGACAGGAGGTAATATTAAAACGGTTACGGAAGAATATCTGATTCGGGCAAAGAACCGATCCTATTACGGAGACGAACTTTCAAACATTGTGGTGCGGGCAGACGCTGCTGGTCGTACAGTCCGGTTAAAGGATGTGGCCATAATTCGGGATCGTTTCTCAGAAACCCCAAATGCGTCCTATTTCAATGAAAATCTGGCGGTGAATATTACCGTTACCAGTACCAATACCGAGGATTTGATCGGCTCTGCCGAGAAAATCAAGGAATACATGAAGGATTTCAATGAGAAACACGCCAACGTGCAATTGGAAATCATTGATGACCGTTCCAAAATATTGACACAACGTACCCAATTGCTCACGGAAAATGCCATTGTGGGAATGATTTTGGTACTGATTTTCCTCTCGCTATTTTTAAATACACGTCTGGCGTTTTGGGTTGCATTCGGATTGCCCATTGCTTTTTTGGGAATGTTCGTATTTGCACCCTTGTTCAACGTTACCATAAACGTACTGTCCCTTTTTGGGATGATCATCGTCATTGGTATTTTGGTGGATGATGGAATTGTGATAGCCGAGAATATCTATCAGCATTATGAAAAAGGAAAACCCCCCGTTCGTGCTGCTATAGATGGAACCATGGAGGTGATACCTCCCATTATTTCAGCGATCATTACCACAGTTTTGGCTTTTTCGGTTATCCTGTTTTTGGATGGCCGTATTGGTGAATTTTTTGGTGAGGTTTCTGTAATTGTGATTTTAACCTTGGTGGTTTCATTGATAGAGGCGTTGATCATTCTCCCAGCCCACTTGGCACACTCCAAGGCACTTCATCCACAGAAAGAGGGTCCAAAAAGTGGAATAGCCAAAGTTTTTGCGAAGTTGCGGGTAATCAATAAAATGGGGGACAGATTCATGGCTTGGATGCGTGATAAATTGTACAGTCCAGCACTAAAATTTGCGTTGGAGTACAAATTTTTAACGTTCGCTCTCTTTTTTATGGCATTGGTGTTGACATTGGGCTCCATTGGTGGTGGAGTCATTAGAACATCATTTTTCCCAAGGATCGCCAGTGATCAAATTTCAATTGAATTGCTAATGCCAAATGGCACCAACGAAAAAGTTACCGATTCCATTATTAGTCTTATTCAGGAGAAAGCCCATATCGTTAACCAAGAACTTACGGATAAGTATTTACAAGAGACCGATAAAGAGCTTTTTGAAAACATGATCAAAAATTTGGGACCCGGATCATCGGCAGCCACATTGGAAATCAATTTGTTGCCTGGTGAGGAACGCCCGGATGCAATAAGGGCAGATATGGTGACCACACGACTTAGGGAATTGGTGGGGCCTGTGGTAGGTGTGGAAAGCTTGATTTATGGTTCAGGGGGTAATTTTGGCGGATCTCCCGTATCGGTGTCGTTGCTGGGTAATAATATAACCGAGCTAAAGGCAGCAAAGCAGGAATTAAAAAATGCCATGCTCAACAATGGGAACTTAAAAGACGTTACGGACAATGACCCGGCAGGAATCAAGGAAATACGTTTGCAGTTAAAGGAAAATGCCTACTTGTTGGGATTGGACCTTCGTTCTGTGATGAACCAGGTGCGGGCAGGATTTTTTGGCGCACAAGCACAGCGTTTTCAACGTGGTCAGGATGAGATCAGGGTTTGGGTGCGTTATGATCGTGAAAACCGTTCCTCCATTACAGATTTGGATGAAATGCGGATTTTGGCCCCCACTGGGGAGCGAATTCCATTAAAGGAAATCGCCACCTATTCCATTGAACGGGGCGATGTGGCCATAAACCACTTGGATGGCCAACGTGAAATTCAGGTGTCCGCTGATTTGACCGACCCGGAGACCACCAGCGGAACAGATGCCATGGGCTGGATACGGAGTGAGGTAATGCCCGATATTTTATCAAAATATCCTACCATTACCCCATCTTATGAAGGTCAGAATAGGGAAGCGAACAAATTCATAAACTCCCTGAGATTTGTGGGATTGACCGTGCTGTTCCTTATTTTCATCACCATTGCTTTTACCTTTAGAAGTTTTAGTCAGCCATTGCTGCTCCTACTTTTGGTGCCATTTAGTTTAACGGCAGTGGCCTGGGGACATTGGATACACGGATTCCCCATCAATATTCTTTCCATGCTGGGTATTATAGCCCTCATAGGGATTATGGTAAATGACGGTCTGGTTTTAATAGGGAAATTCAATATCAATTTACGTAATGGGCTAAAGTTTGATGAAGCACTCTACGAAGCCGGAAAATCCCGATTTAGAGCGATATTTTTAACATCCATTACAACCATAGCGGGCTTGGCGCCCCTCTTACTGGAGAAAAGTAGACAGGCGCAATTCTTAAAGCCCATGGCCATTTCCATTGCTTATGGAATAGGATTTGCCACTATACTTACCCTTTTAATGCTGCCGCTCTTTCTTTCTTTTGGGAACAATGTTAAAGTGTGGGCCAAAAGATTATGGACCGGAGAAAAAGTATCCCATGAAGAAGTGGAACGCGCCATCAGGGAACAGCACGAAGAACAACAGATGCTCGAGGAAAGTGGAAACAGCCTTAATGGGCACATAAGCCATGAAGAATCTGAGGAAGAAACTTCAAAAGTTTTAGAAGAGACGACATAATGAGAAGCATTTTTTATACGCTACCCCTTTTTTTATTGTTTTTTGGTTATTCGGCAACAGCCCAAGAGGAAACCCTTTCAAAGGAGGAAGCCATACAATTGGTATTGGAGAACAATTTGGGCATTCAAGTGGCGAGAAATACCAAAAGAATTGATGAAAACAATGCCAGTATCCTTAATTCTGGGTATTTGCCCACAGTTACAGCGAACGGAGCAGGAACCATAGATCGCCAGAATACAGAGGGTGTATTGGCCAATGGCGAGACACGTACTGCGGATGGGGCTGAAACCCGCAGGTATAATGCTTCCCTAAACGTAAATTACACCTTGTTTGATGGACTAGGGCGCCTTTACAACTATAAAAGCTTTAAGGAGCGGTCCCAACAATCGGAATTGGAAGTAAAACAGACTATTGAGACCACCATTTTGCAGCTTTTTTCTGTGTATTATGAAGTGGCTCGCCTAACCGAGAACACAGCCAACTTGGAGGAGGCGCTTGAAATTTCAAAAGATAGGCTTACAAGGGCACGTTATCAATTTGAATATGGACAAAATACAGGTTTGGATGTGCTCAATGCCGAGGTGGACATCAATACGGACAGCATCAATCTACTCAACTCCCGGCAACAATTGCGCAATACCATGCGGGATTTGAACCTTATTCTCAATAGGGAACTTTCCACCCGATTTGAAATTGATACCACGGTGAATTTTATACCGGGCCTACAGATGGAGAGTATGCACAACGAGGCCAAAATGAACAATGTTCGGTTGCAAATAGTGGAAAAAGACATCAGCATAAGCAATTACAATATAAAAGTGGCCCGAAGCAACTTTTTGCCGACCATTGGTCTTACCGGTACTTATGGCTGGAACGAGTCCACCAACAATAGCCCGCTTGCATTTTCCCTTCAAAATACCTCCACAGGGGTTACGGGAGCCATTAATCTCAGCTGGAACTTATTTGATGGAGGTAGAGCGATTACAGGTGCAAAAAATGCCAAAATAACCTATGAGAACCAAGAACTGATCAAAAAGCAGATAGAGTTGGAGGTGGAGCGGGATATACGCAATGCATGGGACAGCTACACCAATGCCCTTTACATATTGGAAGTTCAGGAAAAAAACCTACAGACCAACCAAAATAACTTTAACCGAACCGATGAACGGTATCAATTGGGGCAGGTTACTTCAATTGAATTCAGACAGGCACAATTGAACCTGTTGAATGCTGAATTGGCCAAAAGTCAGGCCAAGTACAATGCCAAGCTTGCCGAACTGCAGATGTTGCAGATCAGCGGGCAGCTCCTCAATATAGATTTTTAAGGGATAACCACTTATGTACGAGCATTTTTTTCAATGCCCTTATTGCTGGGAAGAAATATCCTTTCTTTTGGATAGTTCCGTATCGGACCAAACCTATGTGGAAGATTGTGAGGTCTGTTGTAATCCCATTGAAATTCGGGCCCATTTTAAAAATCAAGAATTAATGGCTTTTGAAGCTCGGGAATTGGGTCAATAAGATTGTCTGCCAAGATTGTCAACTCTACAAGTACATCAGTACTATTTTTATGGCAATGGCATCAATGTAATTCTAGGCAGATTTAGAGTATCTGTCTCTCCATTTTTCTATGGTAAATTTCCTGTAATGGGTTGGGGTGACACCCTTAAGTTCCTTGAACTTTCGATTAAAATTGGCAATGTTCAAAAAGCCGCACTGTTCAGAGACTTCCGAGATGGGCAGGTCATTGTCTTTAAATAGCAAACGGCATGCATGCTCAATCCTGATTTCAATCAAAAATTGGAAAAAAGTCTTATTGGTACGCTTTTTAAAGTAGCGACAAAAAGCATTTTTACTCATATTGGCCTTTTCAGCCACCATTTCCAAAGAAAAGGGTTCATGGAAATTGCTCAGGGCATAATCTATGACATTGTTCATGCGATTGCCCTCATCTTCCGTATATTTTTTCCGATAGACAAATGTGGACAAGGGCTGTTTGTCCGAAGAAATCATAATATCCAGTATATTCAACAGCGTGGCTATGCGCTGGATGCGACTTTGGTTTTTTAAGTTTTCAAAAAGTAAACTGAGTCGTTCATTTTCAGATAATATTTTCATTCCATATCCGGATTCTTCAAAAAAGTTTTGAAGCCGGGTCATATCAGAAAGCGTAAAAAATTCTTTTCCAAATGATTCCTTGGTAAAGAATAAGGTGTACATGACAGATTTTGATGACGCTTTTGAGTCGCTTCTGAAAACGTGGGGGACATTTTCGCCTATCACAAGTATGTCGTTGGCTTTAAAATCACTTATGGTGTCACCTACTACAATAGACCCCTCACCAGAGACAATATAGCTTATTTGTATCTCTTCATGTTGATGCAGTTTGTCGTAGAAAAGTAGGCCAGAATCTTCTTGGTAGACCAAAGCCTCTTGCTCTGGTTTGGGGATTTTAAAAGGTAGAATTTTCATGTTTGGAATACTTTTACCATTTCTTTGTAAAAAAGTACTAACATTTTTCAATTCATGCAATTTTGAGGATAATATAGTATCAGTATTGGGTAATAAACTAATGGCTAAGCTGCAATTAGTCCATTTTTTTGGAAAAATCACTCAAATACCCCTCAAACGGATATTATTTTAAGTCTGGGTAATTGTACCCTTTTCTAAAACAATTGTCACTTTTTGTTGGATATGGAAAAGGAAAAAGATGGGGCTTTGGACAAACACCCAGAGTTGTGACAAAATGCTTAATTTCACAGGTGTAGTTAAAAATCAAAATCAGAATACAATGAAAAGCTTATTTGTAAGGAATTTGCATGTTTTGTTGGTGCCGTTGACTGCACTGACCATCTTTTCTGCATGTAAAAATTCGAATGAACCAGCGTGGTTCAAAGAGAACCAAGAATTGATTGCAAAACATCAATTGGAGGTAAAAAATTTATCCAATTTACCTGAAAACGGTATCGAACCTAACCTTAGGGTAGGTGAGGCCGTAAATCTTGGGGATTTGGACCTTACCGAAATTCAACCTGGTGTCAATGGAAAAGTATTTTGGTCTAAGGGAACCATGACAAGTGTCCTAAATCTTGAACCAAATGCGGTGGTGGAAGAGGAAGAATTGCCTGCAGATCGTTTTCTTTTTGTATTGGAAGGTTCCATTGAACAATTGATCAATGGAGGGTTTGTACCAATGCTTTCCAGAGAAAGGGAAGAACCCGATGGAACCCATAGCGGTACTCCAAGAACTGATTTTGTGTATTTGGAAAAAGGCAGTTCCAATGCCATCAAAGCGGGTCCAGATGGTGCCAAAATCATGGAAATTTATAGTCCCTATCGTTTGGATTATCTGGAAAAAGCTGGTGTGGAAAATTTGCCTTCAGCCTTGGAAGATCTGAATGAAATATATCCGCCAAACATTGAGCCCGGCAAAGTGTATGATTTTTATGATATCCAGTTCACCAAAATTGGGGAAGGGGCACATGCCCGGATTATTTCTGGGAGAAACATACAGCTCAGCTTTGTTTCCATGGATCCACTAACCAATTCTCCGGCGCATATTCATCCGCAAGAGCAGATTACTTATGTATTGCGTGGCAATTTATCAGAAAAAGCCATGGACACGCCCGTTGCCATGGATGCCATGGATGCTCTTCTTGTACCGGGCAATATGGTGCACAGTGCTTCGGTTGGCGATGTTGGTTCTGATGTTTTGGATATTTTCTGGCCCGCTCGAAACGATTATTTGGAAAAGAACAAGGATGCTTTAGAGGCGTATCATAAAATCATTCCAAAGGATGCTGAACCCGAATTATTGGTGGATGGCTCCAAGACCGAACCCCGCTTAACCTTTAGCGAAGGGCCAAAATGGTTAAATGGGAAGATCTATTTTTCCAATATGTACTTTGACCAAAATTGGAATGGAGACCCAGCCCAAAGCTCCATTGTTGAATTGGACCCAGATGGTTCATACCGCAATATTACCGAAGGTAAAATGCAAGCAAATGGTTTATACCCCTACAAAAATGGGAATCTAATTGTTTGTGACATGCTTGGACATCGTGTAGTAGAAATGACCACCGAAGGCAAAGTTGTGCGTGTTATAGCCGATTCGTATAACGGAAAACCCATCGATGGACCCAATGACATCATCACGGATGCCAAAGGAGGGATTTACTTTACCGATCCACAATTTACCATGGAGGCAGAAAAGTTTCAACCAGGGAGGGCTGTGTATTACATCACTCCAAAAGGTGAGGTAAAGCGATTGGTGGAGCCCAACGAATTTGCCATGCCCAATGGCATCCTTTTATCTCCAGATGGAAAGACCTTATACATTAACAATTGCTACGATGATGAATCGTGGTATCCCGTGAACAGTGAAAAGGAGAATTTCATCTGGGCGTATGATGTAAATGAAGATGGAACCATTGCCAATGGCCGCAAATTCGCCAAATTGTTCCTTACCGGACAAGTGTTGGACCGCAAAGGAAAATCGTCAAGTGCGGATGGTATGGCCATTGACACCATGGGCAATATTTATGTAGCCACATATTATGGTGTACAAATCTTTAATGCCGAAGGAAATTATGTGGGGATGATCAACTTGCCAAGTTTTCCTGTCAGTCTTTGCTTTGGGGGAGAGGATATGAAGACTCTCTACATGGTGAGTTATGACAAAGTGTATAAGATACGCACCAATATGAAAGGCTTCGTAAATTATTTATAATTGACCTTAAAAATTGGGTGTACCCTATACCTTAATTTGGTAGGTTTTATTGGTCATCATCGCCCATAACAAAATAGCCACGCCATTTGAATTCTTTGGCCAAGGAAGTTGCAGCCGGCCACGCAATTTGATGCTGGTCGCTTGCTACCCATTTACGTCGTTTTTGCTCTGTTTCAAAAGAAATGAGGATTTGGTAATTGTAGGTAGTGGGTTCTGCTTCGATTTCCTTGGCTTGGTCTGGAGAGTACAGGCGCAATAATTTTGAGCTTAAGTACCCATCCTGAACAATCATGGCGGGCACATAGATGGAATAGTACATTTCCTCAAAGGCTTGGGCATTTTTCTTTTCAACCACAAAATCCATTTCCAAAACCATGGCCTTTGGCTCTTTTAATGGCTTTTTAATATCCCATTTTTTGGATGCGGAAATTCCAATGATCAACAATTCCACAGTGTCATTACCAGTGTTGTTCAGTGTAATATGCTCTCCAACCCTTCCGAAGAAAGCATCGTCCTTTCCAAATGTTCCGGATTTGCCATCCGCAGTTATTGTTCCTGAGCCGTTGATGACATAATAAACGGCCTCCATACCTTCAAGCTGATGAGAGTCTGTCTTGGTTCCAGCGGGAATGGTCAAATGGTCTACAGCGTTCCAGTTGGTAGAAAAGACATCAGACCCAAATACCCGTCTGTAGGATACACCTTTACCCGAGTAAGGCGTTCTCTCGGATTTTAGCAGCTCCTTATCCAATTTACCTGAAACAAAAACAGGTATTGGGTCCAGGGTTGCTCCTACCCGGTCATCTCCTAGATCAAAAGCACCTCCCCGCCCTTTAACTGTGCTTACCGCAAAATTGAGCCACTGTACCGGTTGGTCTGTTGCATTGTAAATGGCATGCGAATCGCCCATTTTACAAGGAACGAGAGCAGGAGCCTTAATGGTTGAGGTTCTGCCGTTAATGGTGAATTCCGCTTCTCCGGAAAGAAGCACATACATTTCTTCAATATCATGATGAAAATGATGGCCAATTCCAGACTTGCCGGCAATGGTCCCCGTGTGCAGATACAGAAAATTGGTGGAAAGGTCATTTCGGCCTATAAGCTGAGTGAACCCCATACTTCCTGCACCGGCATGTACCGATGTCAAATCTCTGTAAGTTGATGGGTCGTTGTGGATGATACGGTTCTGTATCGATTGGGCAGATAGACTGCCTGTTACTATAATCAAAATGATGGCAAAAAGTGCTCTCATGCTATTGAAATTTTTTGGTTTAAAATTCAAAACTGTATTGATCGATGATTACTGTTTTTGGTTACATCCCTGAACTATTTTTCAGGTAAAGCATAAACTACATACCCCCTTGGTAAAGCGCCAGGCTTTTTGGACTGGTCGTAAGTGCCTCTAAAAAAATTGGAATTGGCGTTCACCACCAAGTATTGCTTCCCATTTAGAGTGTACATACTGGGTTGCGCATTGGATTCGTGACTCATTGTGGTTTCCCAAAGCGTTTCTCCAGTATCTTGATCAAAAGCATACAATTTTGCACCTTTTGCTGTGGCAAAAACCAAACCAGTGGAGGTAATTACCATTCCCTTTCGTTGGATTCCTTGTGGTGCCCCTTTGCTTGGGTCGCCTTTGGCATACAATGAATCTATTCCTACGGGCTTTTTCCACTTTATTGTTCCCTCGTTTAGGTCATAGGCTAATACAGAAGACCAAGGTGGGTCAATAAGTGCAGGCCAATCCAATCCATATTCTGTGGTATATTGTGCATCAGGATGCTCCGCGCCTTCCGGGTATTCCCGCATGGGAGCGCCTCTTTTTGCATCAGGTTTTATGGGAGCTCCACCAGAAGCTACCACTGGTCCTTCCGGGATGCTTTCCTCAGCAGCCACCCTTCTGAAGGGGTTGCTTACAGGGTTCCCACCCAAAAATTTGAACAAGGCCTTTAGAGATTCTTCATCCACATGAACCAGCCCGGGCATTTGCCCACGACCATTTAGTACAACCTCCTTAAAATTGTCATAGCCCATGTGGTGCCCAATATTCAGCAGTGAAGGTCCGGCACCACCTTCCATATTTTGTCCATGGCAGGCAATACATGTGGAACTATATAGATTTTGTACCCTGTCCACATCATTTTGGGAAAGGTCCTCTTTTGGAGGCTCCACCTTGTTCAACCGATAGGTTGAAGCATATTCCTGGGTCATGATGTACATGATTCCTTTGGATGGGTTACCAGCAGTGTTGCCAAAATTAGCCCCGCCAAGTGCCCCTGGCATGGCTATGATCTCATATTGGTCAGATGGGGGGAGGTATAGCTGGGATTTTGAAGAATCCAATCGTTTTACCCAGGCCTGTTTAATGCTATCAGGAAAATGGGGATTAAGATTTTCCAGATTAACTTCATGTCTGGTAAAACTGGGAAGTGAGGGTATGGGCTGTGTTGGCCATGCTTCTTCACCGGGCATGTTACTGGGAGGAAACGATTTTTCCTCAATAGGGAAAATAGGTTCCCCGGTCACACGATCAAAAACAAAGACAAAACCCTGTTTGGTGGCAATGGAAACTGCATCGATGGATTTCCCTTCGCGTTGCACCGTAACCAACTGTGGAGCACTAGCCAGATCATAATCCCAAAGATCGTGGTGCAAGGTTTGATAATGCCAGAGGCGTTCCCCGGTTCGAGCATCTACCGCGACCAATGAGTTGGCAAAAAGATTACTGCCCAAACGGTCTGCCCCATAATAATCGTATGTGGGTGATCCAAGGGGTAAATAGGCAATGCCCCGTTCCACATCTACCGATATTTCACTCCAAGCATTGGTGCCCCCAGCGTATTTATAGGCATCTTTGGGCCAGGTGTCATACCCAAACTCTCCCGGCTGTGGAATGGTATGGAAAGTCCATTCCAAATCCCCGGTTACCACATTATAAGCTCTTATATGCCCGGGTGGGGAGAAATACGTTTCGCCAGTTGAGGAACCTAGAATGAGCAAATCCTGATAGAGTACGCCGGGCATCATGGACTGAATCCGAACGATGGTTGATGGGTCTCGGCCCAGCCCTTTCCGAAGATCTACATACCCATCTTCTCCAAAATCCATTATGGATTTTCCTGTGGTGGCATCAATAGCTTGAAGGGAATTGTTCAAGGTGAAGATCAGGCGTTTATCTTTTTTATCGGGACTTTCCCAATAATTGATACCTCTTCGGGTGATGCCCTTGAGATTGGCATGAATCCAGATTTCCTCACCTGTTTTGGCATTTAAAGCGATTAGGGAACTGCTTTTTCCAAGGACGTACATGGTGGAATCAACAATGATAGGACTGAAGAAATTGAATTCATCCCCCGTGGGGTAGACCCATGCAACTTCCAACTCATCAACATTTTCTTTGGTGATTTCGGAGGCATTAAAATATCTGGACTGGTCGGGAGAACCGCCATAATGTGTCCAAGTGGTATGTGGATTTTCTGGTTTTTCGGAACTGCATCCGATTAAAAAAAGAATTGTGAAAAGTAAAAATAAAGGGTAATAAGCCCCAGAGTAACGTGCATACATTGTTTGTAAGAATTATTAATTCTTATGACATTGGCCCTTTCTATCGTTGCTCTGGAATAAAATACTTAAGGGCGTCCAAGTATTTTACGGGGCGAAAAATACAATTTATTTGGGAAATCTTAGTCAAACTTGATACAGATGGTGTTTTTTTAATGACACTGCTTTCAAAATGAAGAAGATAAAGAAACCATAACGTTAAAACATCAAAAAATGGATAGCTTGCAGCTATTTATAGGTTGACTTAATAAGAAGTCAAAAACCGAAGATATAGAACCAAAGGAAAACTATAGAAATGAAAAGAAGTATACTAATCGCATTTGTTTTGGGCATTGTACTCAATGTCAATGGTCAGAACTTGGAAGTTATTTCCTATAATATTAGATATGATAACCCCAATGACAAACCGAACCATTGGGACAATCGGAAGGAATTTCTAATAGCGCAATTAAATTTTTATGCACCCGATGTCTTTGGGACGCAAGAAGGACTTGTCCATCAATTAAAAGCCATTGATGATGGATTGGATAAGTACACCTATTTTGGTGTGGGCCGCGATCATGGTGACGATAGGGGCGAGTTTACCGCTATTTTTTATAATAAAGACAAACTCAAAGTATTGGATGAAAGTACTTTTTGGCTTTCTGAAACACCAAAAGTTCCATCCAAAGGATGGGATGCAGCTTTACCACGAATCTGTACCTACGGACTTTTTGAAAACAAGGAAGATGGGAGTAAATTCATGGTTTTCAATACCCATTTTGATCATGTTGGGGTAAAGGCCAGGGAAGAAAGTTCCAAACTGATTCTCGAAAAAATAAAGGAATTCAATCCATCTAACCTACCTGTTATTTTAACGGGCGACTTCAATTTGGAGAGTGAAAGCCCAGGGGTACAGGTGATTTTAACTGAAATGGAAGATGCCCATATTGCAGCTGGGGAAAATGCTTTTGGTCCTATTGGAACCTTTAATGGTTTTGATTTTGCCAAACCTGTGGAGCGAAGAATAGATTACATTTTTGTTTCTCCGGATAGCATTGAGGTCATTAAAAGTGCCATTTTGAGCGATTCCAAAGACCTGAGATACCCTTCGGATCACTTACCGGTTTTTGCCCAGTTGAGATTTAAAAACCAATAGGTCTGACCTATTGGTTCTGTCAAGATCTAACATAACCCTCTGAAAATAAAAGGCTTTCTTCAACGTTCAAGGATATGGGAACTAAGGTGACATGTTTTTTGGCATGTTTGTTGGTTTATACTTATTCCCAAATTCTTACTGTAGCCTTACCCCTTTTAGGACATCGCTAAATTCATAAAATTATCATTAATGTTGTCTGTTTCGGGGAAGAATTCTTCCCCGAAACGTTTCTTGTATTCCCTGGGCGGCATATCCCCGATGGATGAATGGGGATGCCTTGTATTGTAATCCTCCATCCATTTTTGGGTCAGTGCCCTTACTTGGTGGAGGTCGTTGAACCAATAGGCATCGAGCACATCCTCCCTGTAAAACCTGTTCAGGCGTTCCATATATCCGTTCTGCATGGGCTTGCCGGGCTGGATGAACTGCAGCTCGACACGTTTGGCCTTGCACCATTGTGATAGGGCCTTGGATATGAACTCCGGACCGTTGTCGCAGCGTATGGTCTTTGGCAGGCCTATTTCCTCCTCCAGTTGTGATAAGGTCTCCACTACCCTTATCGCCGGATAGTTCAGCCCCACGTCCATGGCCAGTGCCTCCCGGTTGCAGTCGTCCATCACATTGAACACCCTTATCTTCCTTCCATCGGACAGCACATCGGCCATAAAGTCCATGCTCCAGACCTCGTTGAGCTCCATCGGGGCCCCCAGTGGGTTCTTTGTCCTTGCAGGAAGCCTCTTCTTGTGCTTCCTCCTGAGTTTTAGGTTCATGGACCTGTAGACCCTCAACACCCGTTTCCTGTTCCAGTTGCGGCCTTCGCGACGCAAACGCTTGTAATACACCTCGAATCCCCTTGTCGGCAGCTCTTCGGCCAGCCTGGAAAGGGCATCGACGACCTCGGTGTCGTCCCTCCTGCTATGGTAGTACCACATCGACCGGGCAAGGTCCAGTACCCCACAGGAACGCGATACACATACAGAATAGGCCTCCTGGAGATATTTGGCGCGCTGCTTCTTGTCGGAAGGCCCTAGAACTTTTTTGACAGTACGTCCTTGAGCATACGGATGTCAAGACTGGCATCGGCGTACATCTGCTTGAGTTTGCGGTTCTCCTCCTCGAGTTCCTTCAAGCGCTTCATATGCGCAACTTCCATGCCCCCGTACTTCTTCCTCCAATAATAAAAAGTGCTGGTGTCAATCCCCATCTCACGGGATATGTCACCCACCTTGCGGCCCTGTTCGTTCTCTTTCAGTGCCTTGATGATCTGGCTCTCGGTAAACTTGCTTTTTTTCATGTGACAGTTAAAATTTAAAGTTAGAAAATCTGAATTTTAAACTGTCCTATTTTTAGGGAAGGCTACATTTTTAGGGAAGGCTACACCCACTTTTCCTTTCTTCACTTCTCTCCTTTGGACAGGATTTGTCATGTGATGATTTTAAAGAAGGAGAGTTTATTTCAAGCATGACCGAACCTGTGAAAATAGAATGGAAAATTGTCAGAGAGGGAATTTCCCAAATAGAAATCCCTGGGGAATTGCCAGATGAATTAAAAGGAACTGACTTCCCAATGGATCCACGATATGGAATTATAGAATGGATAGATGATTTGTAAGCTTCCCTTAGATAGAACTGCTTTCTTTTCCAATTTCACCAAGGTTATTGTCTTTAATTTATTGCACCATAATTCATAATGCACCAAAAAACATCAAATTTTTTGTACCAAAATAAAAAAGTTTGGATTCTGTACCTATTCTGTACCCATGGTAAAAAATGAAGGCCCCCGATTTCTCGGAGGCCTTGCCTGTTCTAGTAGCGGGGACTGGACTCGAACCAGCGACCTTCGGGTTATGAGCCCGACGAGCTACCTACTGCTCTACCCCGCGGTTTATATTTTAATGTTGCCTACGGTTGCAACTGTACTTCAATTTTTCAAAGCGAGGAGCCCGGCGAGCGGACCCTGTGCTGAGCGTTGCCGAAGCATACTGCTCTACCCCGCGATGTGGACGGCAAATATACAACGCTTTTCGGGTCATTTCCAAACTAAATTCAATATTCCTAAAATCATTGCGGCCAATCCAACCTAAAATCCATAAATTCGACTTTTTGACTTTATGGAAGCCATCAATAAATTCATATCCTCCATGCTGCCCTACACGGAGTGGCCCATGTTCATCTTGCTCATTGGGGGCGGACTTTTTCTTGCATTTTACTCTAAGTTTATTCCTTTTCGGTATTTCGGCCATGCCATTGCCGTGGTTTCTGGTAAATATGACGACAAAAATGCCAAGGGAGACGTAAGTTCTTTTCAAGCCCTTTCCGCAGCAGTTGCCGCAACAGTCGGATTGGGAAATATTTCTGGCGTAGCGATTGCCATTCATGACGGTGGGCCCGGTGTGGTATTTTGGATTTGGATGACGGCGCTTCTAGGGATGGGCATCAAGTTTTATTCGGGAAGTCTGGCCATTATGTTTCGTGCAACCGACTCAGATGGAAAACTGCAAGGAGGGCCAATGTTCTATATCACCCAAGGCATGGGAAAATGGGCCAAGCCCATGGCCATATTTTTTAGTATTTGTGGTCTTTTCGGATTTTTAGGCGTCTTCACCGCCAACCAATTTACAGAAGCCTTTATGGGTGTTGTGGAACCGCATGAAACACTTTTGGTGACCAGTGAATTCAACTGGAAATTGGGCATTGGTTTCTTTTTGGC
Organism: Muricauda sp. MAR_2010_75; assembly: GCF_000745185.1. NCBI lineage: Bacteria > Pseudomonadati > Bacteroidota > Flavobacteriia > Flavobacteriales > Flavobacteriaceae > Allomuricauda > Allomuricauda sp. MAR_2010_75. The sequence continues at coordinate 832,010 of NZ_JQNJ01000001.1, read as the reverse complement.
CATTGTTACCTCCATTGTAATTTTTGGTGGACTCTCAAAAATAGCCAAGGTGGCATCGGCAATAGTGCCATTTATGGTCGGAGTTTATTTGCTGGCAGTATTGTTTGTGATGATAAACAATGCCTCCGAAGTGCTTCCGGCCTTAAAAATGATTTTGGTCGAGGCTTGGAATTTTGATACCGTAGTTACTGGCGGATTTTGGGGTCTTGTGATCATTGGGGTGCGAAGGGCCATGTTCTCCAACGAAGCTGGTCTGGGTAGTGCACCCATGTACCATGGTCAATCCCGGAATGATGAACCAACCAAGGAAGGATTGGTGGCCATGTTGGGGCCTTTTATCGACACCATAATGGTATGCACTTTTACCGCTGTGGTCATTATTTTGAGCGGTGCTTATCTTGAAGACGGTAGCGGTATTACCATGACCATGTCCGCTTTTGAGAAAACCCTCTTTGGCTTTGGCGATACCCTTTTAATGGTTATTGTTACGGCTTTTGCCCTGTCCACCCTGTTTACCTATTCGTATTATGGGGTAAAGAGTCTTTCCTTCTTGACCACACCAAAAATTGGCAAATGGTACAATGTTTTCTTCGTAATCATGATTATTTTTGCAGCGGTAGCTTCACTACAGTTGGTGAAGAATCTTATTGACCTTTCATATGCCCTTATGGTGATTCCCAATATGATAGCAGTATTATATTTATCACCAAAAGTAAACGAAGCTTCAAAAAAATATCTTCAAAAAATAAAAAAAGGTGGCACATAAAGCAGGTTTTGTAAATATTATTGGAAATCCCAACGTGGGTAAATCCACCTTGATGAACGCCTTTGTGGGTGAAAAACTTTCCATTATCACATCCAAGGCACAGACCACCCGTCACCGAATTTTGGGAATTGTCAACGGGGATGATTTTCAGGTGATTCTTTCTGATACACCAGGCATTATAAAACCGGCCTATGAGCTTCAGACGTCCATGATGGATTTTGTAAAATCCGCTTTTGAGGATGCCGATGTGTTGCTTTATATGGTTGAAATTGGTGAGAAGGCATTGAAGGACGAAGCTTTTTTTAAAAAAATTCAGAACAGCAAAATTCCTGTTTTACTCCTATTGAATAAGATTGATACTTCGGACCAAGAAACCTTGGAAGCACAAATGCAACACTGGCAAAGCTTGTTGCCCAAGGCAGAAATCCATCCCATTTCAGCATTGGAAAATTTCAATGTAAAGGAAGTTTTTGAACGAATTTTGGAATTGCTTCCAGAGGCTCCTCCGTACTATCCCAAGGATCAACTCACCGATAAACCCGAACGCTTTTTTGTCAATGAGACCATCCGCGAGAAAATATTACTGCACTATAAAAAGGAAATCCCATATTCCGTTGAGGTGGAGACCGAAGAATTTTTGGAAGATGACGACATCATCCGAATCCGGTCCGTGATCATGGTGGAACGTGATACCCAAAAAGGCATCATCATCGGGCATAAAGGGAGTGCGTTAAAAAGAGTAGGGGTTGAATCCAGAAAAGACTTGGAAAAATTCTTTGACAAACAGGTCCACATCGAATTGTATGTGAAGGTCAATAAAAACTGGCGGAGCAATTCGCAACAACTTCGGAGATTTGGGTACAACGGTTAAATGTTACCCCCGTTGAAATCCTGAAATTTTTTGTCGGATAAACGTTTTTAACTGTTCCATTTGAGGTTTCCCCTTGGCCCTTCCCATACGACCAAAGGCGTAAAGAGCGAACCAAATCACGGTTAAAAAGAACATGCCCACCAACCAGAAGGTCACATCTTTGCCCAAAGAATGGTTGGAATAGGCAAAAATGCCCAAAATAACAAAAAGGGTGCCCACCCCAAAATGCAAGAACATAAAAAAGGTCCAAAGCGTTGGGTTGGGACCAAAAACTCCATGGATTTTGGTAATACCTTCTTCAAACGAGGTAAGTTCTAAATGCAGTTGAGGTGACCAAAAGGTAATTTCAGAGTTTCTGAACTTAATATAAATGTGTTCATCCAACCGTTTGACCACAAAAGATTCTTCCTCCGTTTGGTCAAAAATTGTTTTTAAATGGTCAATATCGGTTTTTAGGGCAACCTGAAATCGGGGCCGCAATACAATTTCGTTGGTGAAATCGCTCATAACATATTGAAATAGATGAAAAAAGGTATCATTTTTTCTTCATAATAAATGGTACTTTTGCCAAAAAATAAGGCAGATGGGAGCTATTGTGGCCATTGTGGGGAGACCCAATGTAGGAAAGTCTACGTTTTTTAATCGATTGATTCAGCGCCGAGAGGCCATCGTGGACGCCGTGAGCGGTGTTACCCGTGATCGTCACTATGGAAAAAGCGACTGGAACGGCAAGGAATTTTCTTTGATTGATACCGGTGGCTATGTCTTGGGGAGCGATGACGTTTTTGAAAAAGAAATCGATAAGCAGGTAGAATTGGCCATTGATGAGGCGGATGCCATCATTTTTATGGTAGATGTGGAATCTGGGGTCACCGGAATGGACGAGGACGTGGCCAAGCTGCTCAGAAAGGTGGACAAGCCCGTTTTTTTGGCCGTGAACAAAGTGGATAACGCCCAGCGAATGGCAGATGCCGTTGAATTTTATGCTTTGGGGCTGGGCGAATACTTCACATTATCCAGTATCAATGGAAGCGGAACTGGGGAACTGCTGGATGCCTTGGTCAAAGTGCTTCCAGAAAAAACCGAAGAAGAGAGTGAACTCCCACGCTTTGCTGTAGTGGGTCGACCCAACGCTGGAAAATCGTCCTTTATCAATGCCTTGATTGGGAAGGACCGATACATTGTCACCGATATTGCTGGAACCACCCGTGACAGTATCGATACCAAATACAATCAATTTGGATTTGAATTCAATTTGGTGGATACGGCAGGAATCCGACGGAAATCCAAGGTCAAGGAAGATTTGGAATTTTACTCCGTAATGCGTTCCGTGCGTGCCATTGAGCATTGCGATGTCTGTATTTTGATGTTAGATGCGACCCGTGGTTTTGATGGACAGGTGGAAAATATTTTTTGGTTGGCCCAGCGCAACAATAAAGGTATTGTGATTCTGGTGAACAAATGGGATTTGGTGGAAAAGGAAACCAATTCGGTAAAAGAGTATACGACCAAGATAAAAGAAGCCATTTCGCCTTTTGAGGATGTCCCCATTCTTTTTATTTCGGTATTGAACAAGCAACGTATTTTCAAGGCGATAGAAACTGCTGTGGAGGTCTATAAAAACCGTTCAAAGAAAATCGTGACCCGAAAATTGAACGATGTCATGTTGCCCATTATTGAGCATACCCCACCTCCGGCGTATAAGGGAAAATATGTGAAAATCAAGTTTTGCACCCAACTGCCAACGCCTTATCCGCAGTTTGCCTTTTTCTGCAATTTGCCCCAATACGTCCGTGACCCGTACAAGCGTTTCTTGGAAAACAAACTCCGGGAGCATTTTGATTTTACTGGAGTGCCCATCACTATTTTTATGCGGAAGAAGTAACATTAATTTGATTGCAAAAAGTCAAATACAAAAGCAATGAAAAATAAGCTTCCCGGACTATTTCTTCTGGTTTTATTGGTTGGATGCAATAACAAAAAAATATCTCATCAAGAAACCGTAACTAGATATTATGATGCTTTTGATTCATCCAATTACAATGAAATAAAAGCTCTAATAAATGATAGTATTACGATGCTCTCTGGAGATTATGCTACATCCTATAACCACGAAAGTTTCTATGAATTTTTTAAATGGGATTCAATATTTAAACCAACTTATGAGGTACTTGAATTAGAAGAAAAGAACAATGATATTATTGTGACTGTTGCCCAAGATAATATTCGTAATGAGTATTTGAAGAACAACCCTTTGGTCTATAAGGTCAAAGTATCCTTTGATTCAGGAAAAATCTCAAAGACGGAGGATTTGGATTACATTGATGTTGATTGGGAGGCTTGGAGCCAAGAAAGAGACTCCTTGGTTAGTTGGATAAGGGATAATTATCCTGATCTGGACGGCTTTGTAGATGATATGACAATGGATGGCTCAATAAATTATATAAAAGCCATTGAAAAATACACCACATATAAAAGCTCTTTAGAAAGAGTTAAATTAAACGATTAATCCCCCGAAGCCTGTCTTACCTCCATCTGTTGCTGCATACGGTTTCCTTCACTATCCACCACCGTCAAAGTATATTCCCCGGGTTGAATGTCCAACAAGAGTTCATGGAAATTTTCGGTTTTGCCGACATAAGTTTCATCCAAATACCAATACACCACGACGTCTGATTGTTGATGGGCCAATTTTAAAATGACATCTGAGGTGGTGGTGCCCAAATCCTTGGGAAGGAGCACGGCTTGATTTTTTTTCGGATAGAGAAACTCCATACGCTGGTTTTCCAAGGAGGAACATCCTTGCAAATAGGGTGGTAATGGTTTGTAATTGGGATTGGAAGTAGCATAATAGTATTCCAAAACGGGAGGTAGCATAAACCAGTTTTTGGCCACCATATTTTCCAACGGATAGCAATCAGAATTCACCCTGAATTTTTCCGAAGCATCCAAAAACATTTGGTGATGATAGGGGCAAGGCCCGCCTCGGGTGCCGTGGGTGGGGACAAGCTCTTTTTTCGTTTCATCACAATATACGGAAGCTCGATAGCCGCTTTCAGTACAAACCTCCACTTCCACCAAATCATCAAAAGGTTCTTGGAACCATCCGCTGTGGGGCAGCGCATCCAACACATCAAAAAGCAGGGGAGCGGCGGCGGTAATTCCCGTTAGTCCTGGTCTTCCTTCACCATCCGCATTTCCAGCCCAGACGCCAATGGCGTATTTTGGGGTGACCCCTACGGCCCAAGCATCCTTAAACCCAAAACTGGTCCCTGTTTTCCAAGCAATGGGCTGGGAGGAATCAAAAAAGTGCCAATTCTCATCCCCTTCAGGGCGGTTGACCTCGTACATGGCTTGAAACGTGCTGTAAATGGCCCCAGCTCCCAAAACAGTGGGGTTAAACTGTTGCTCGCCAAAATCAATAGTTTGGTTAGCGAGATAGGCGGGTGTGACAAACTCATTTGGGTAATAGGTGCTGGAATTTTCCGCAAAATGGTTCAAGGTCGAAGCAAGCGAAGCATAGGTCTGCGTCATTTCCCAAAGGGAACTTTCCGCTCCTCCAAGAATGAGGGAGAGACCATAGTAGGAAGAAGGTTTGTTCAAAGATTCCAAATTCATTTTGTGCAGCTTGTTGTAGAATTTTTGGAGGCCGTATTCCCGTAGTAATCGTACCGCAGGAACATTCAACGAACGGGAGAGCGCTCTGCTCACAGGTACGGCACCCACATGTTTTTTGTCAAAATTTTGTGGATTGTACCCATTGATGACGGTGGGGACGTCTTCCACCAAACTATGAGGTAATACTTGGCCTTCATCCAACAAGGAGGCAAACAAAAAAGGCTTCAGCGTGCTCCCTGTACTTCGATTTTTGGTGATGATATCCACATAATTGCCATGTGCTTTCCCCGAAGGGGAATTTCCCACATAACCCAACACTTTTCGAGATTCCACATCCAAGACCAAAATGGCCAAGTTGTGGATTTCATTGCTTTTCAACTGTTGATAATGGCGTTCCGCCAACAGATTGAGTTGTTGCTGCAACGGTCTTTGAATAGAAGTGGTGATACGCTCACCCGGATGTTCAATTCGAATACGTTCCGTAAGGTGCGGGGCAACATCGGGCAGTGGGAAGGGCTTTTGGGGAAGCGGTTCGGCCACCGCCAATTCATACGCAGTTTGGTCCAGGGTACCCTTATCCCATAATTTTTTTAGTAGCCGATTTCGTTTTTCCAAGAATTCTTGTTCGTTACGTCCGGGGAAAATCAATGCAGGGGCATTGGGCAAAACGGCCAATGCGGCGGATTGCCCCCAACTTAGTTCGTGGGCGGGAATCCCAAAATAGCGCCAAGCAGCGGTTTCCAGCCCCACTACATTACCACCGTAGGGCGTATGGGACGCATACAGATTCAGAATTTCTTCTTTGGAATGACGTAATTCGAGACGAGTGGCCATAAAAATCTCGATACACTTTTCCCAATAGGTGCGACTTTGATTTTTTCGGCTAAGACGAATAACCTGTTGGGTGATGGTGCTCCCACCTCTTCGAGTCTCTTTGGTAAGATTATGCCCAATGGCCTTGATGATGGAGACAGGGTTGAAGCCGGGATGTTGATAAAAATATTCATCCTCAAACAACAAAATGCATTGCTCAAATCGGTGTGGGATTGAATCCAGTTGTGGAAATCGCCATTGCCCATCATTGGCAATCCGTGCTCCAATCAAGCTACCGTCGGACGCATTCACTACGGTCGACTTAGGGTCTTCAAACAGATTTTTGGGCAGACAGAACAACCACAAAACCAAAACAAGGGTTAACACGCCCAACTTGATTTTGTGCTTGGCGACTATCTTTTTTACTGGCGACCAAAAATCTTTCATTCACACCCTATCACATCACTGTACTACTTTAATCCAATTTCCTTTGTTCCGCGCTTGATAGTTGTTGTCATACATGGCTTCAACCTGTGCTCCGGGCAAATAGTAATCGCCCAAGAAGGAGGCATTCAACTTAATGGTGAAGGTCTTGGATTTTCTCGCACCAAGGTCAAAATACAGATGGGTACGGTCATCCCGAGTATCTACATAATCGGCCTTGGACGCATTGGGATTATCGCCATCTGTATACGAAGTATCCACAATCTCCCATCCACTGGGAACAATATGGGTCAAAGCCAAGTTATCCACATAATCATTGGAACTGTTAAAGACCGTGATCTGCGCTTGCATCTCGGTTCCTTGTCGTAATTCATTTATATTGATGGAATTTCCAATGGCATCTAAATAGGCCACGGAGAGGTTCAAGTTTTGCTGTTGGGCCAATTCCTCACCCACGGGTAATTTCCCAGTCTGCGTTAAGGTGGCATAAATGGTATTGCCTTGCTTATTGCTCACCTGAATCTCCTCTTTAAAAGATGAAATAGTAATGCTTCGTTGCGCAATGGCTCTATCCGTTTTTACCGAGACTTCCTTGCCATTGTTGGTAAAGGTCAAATCGATGGATTTACCCCCATTTTTCTGCACCATTTTTGCCATGGACAGGAGGGCAAAAGCAGTTTCTTGGGTGCTGTACCAACTCTGGGAAGATAGGTTTTTAGCCAATGAAATGGCCAGTTCCCGTTGTTGAGCATCACCAAGAATGATCATGGTTTCTAACGCCATGGCCCTGTTTCGGAATACGGAACCATAAGTTCTATAATCGTAATTGTTGGGCGTAAAATTGATGTTTGCTTTTTGCGCAATCGCATGGGCCACTTCTTTTTTACCGACCAAGGCGTAGGCCGCGGCCAATCGCCATTTGGCCTCATTGCTTAAGTTTTTGGATTCCCGAAGTCGGTTCATGGCCGCCAACTCGGGTTGTTGTGCCAAGGCCAAAGTATACAAACGATAGGCCTGCGCAATATCATTGTTGTAACTGGTAGCGGCATTGCTCCATTGTCGTGCGGCATTTTTCTGGTATTGCAGCCAGTTGCTCAAGAAAGTCAATGGCAGTTGATATCCTTGCTGTTTGGCTTCCAACATAAAATGACCGGCATAGGAGGTTCCCCAATCATCGGCACCGCCATAGCCGGGCCAATAGCTCAATCCACCACTTGGGGTTTGAAAATCACCCAGTCTACGGATGGCGGCTTTTACATTCTCCTCGATTTTCTTTTTCCGTTCAAAGGTGATGTCGAGCACATCTCCCAAAAACAACTGCGGAAATGCTGCGGAAGTAGTCTGTTCCACACATCCGTGAGGATAACGCAACAAATAATCCAATCGCTTGGAAAAATCCATAGGCGGAAGGGTAGAAAATTCAATAAAGGCTTCATTGGTGCCAGAAGTTCCAAAAGTTTCAAAGGGAATGGTTTGGGAGCCGTTGGCCTCAATGGTGTACAATTCGCTTCTTGTGGTGATTGGGTTGGGGTTTTCCACATCAATTTCGGTTTCACTACTGGCACTTTCACCAGCTCCTGACGCGGTCACTTTTATGGTTTGAAATGAAGCAGCCGGATTGACCTTAAATTCAAAATTTACAATTTGTTCCCCCACCGCATTGAACGTTATGTTTCTGGAGGTTTCACCAAGAGGCTCCAAAGCCTTGCCCGCATTTATGGAAACCTTCACGTTTTTCACTTTGGGCTCCATGGCAAAAACCGTCACGGGAATGGTCACGGTTTCCCCAGGCGAAAGTTTTCTTGGAATGGAAGTCAGTACCATTAAGGGTTTCCGCACCGGAGTGGTCTTTTCGGTATTGCCGTAGGCACTGTTCTGGTTACCGGCCACTACCATGGTACGAACCGAGCCCACATAATTGGGCATGTTTATGGTATGTGATACTTTTTCACCGGGTTTCAACGTGAATGGACCTAAATAGGTGACCACCGGCTTAAACCGTTGTGCTTTTCGGTTTTTGGCACCAGCACCGATACCACCGCCACCAATCGCGTAAATATTGTCCACACTGATGGAATAGGCGCCCATGACGTCATCAAAAATATCGAAGGTCTTTACCCCGAGTGCTTGCCGCGCATAAAAGGAGCTGTGAATATCTGGAGTTTGGAAACGGGTCAAATCCAATAATCCTTCATCCACCACGGCCAAGGAATAGGTCATTGGTTTTTTATGGGCTTCAGAAACGGTGACCTTAAACGATTTTTCAGGCTCCAGTACGGTTGGCATAGAAAGTTGGGGTTCCAAGAAAGTGGCAGGGTCTTCAACCAAAAGGGGAACCACACCATACAATCGAATGGGTAAATCGTTGGCCACTTGTCCATGCGGTTGCAACAATGAAATATTAATGTAGGCATTTGGTGCCATCTGAGCTGTAATGGGAATAGTGGCCTTTGTCTCTTTAGCTGAAGTCTCAATCCATTGTTGGGACAATACTTCGGTTCCATTTTCTATACTGATTAGTGCACGACCGCCTCGGTCTGAAGGAAAGGTGACAATAGCTTCTTCACCCAACTTATACTTTTCCTTATCGGCTGAGAAAATCAGTATTTTGGAGCTTTCAGCATCGTTGGAGGCTGGTCTCCTCCACCAGTTTCGATAAAAATAGGCAGTACGACCCGTAGCGTGACCAGAAACTTCATCCATTACCCGGATTAAGAATCGTCCCCCTTCCTCATCGGGGACATTAATATTGAAATTAGCTTTACCATCGGCTCCCGTAGTAATGCTCATTTCCTTGAACGGGCGGTGCACGGTGGCATTTTCGTATCGGGAGAGATTGTCGTAACCCCTGTTCCACCACCATCGCCATTCAATTTTAAACACCTGAACTTTTAATTTTCGGTTGCCGGATGGATTTCCTTGGGCATCCACACTGACCACATCAAAAGAAGTATTTTCATCGGTCAAGAAAGAACCATATTGTTTGGCTTCGGGCGATTTTAATCCGACAAAATGAGTAAAGGGAGCCAAATTTTTGGAAAATACATCGATGGAAAAATCGCCACCACCTTCAAAAACCTTGGTGGTAAATGTAGCCTGAAGCATTCCAGGGGCATTACCATTCATATTGATTTTTTCATTAATGTTTAAAACCCCATTGGCATCCAATTTAGAGGAAATCCACTGTAATTCAGTCTCGTTGAAACTGCGCACAGGATCTTGAAAGACGTAGTCTTTGAATTTTGGAAAAGCAGTTGCTATTTGTTTGAGGGTGGCATTGATATCGATTTTAAGATTGCGGGCCGGGGCACCATGCAACCATTGTACTGTAGCTTTCCCTCGATTGTTGGAATTAGCGGTCAATACGTCATCATCAAACGAAAAGTCGACTTTTAAGCGATTGGGTTTTACGGTTGCGATTTTTAAACTTTTATTGAATTGGGCACCGCCTACCACAATTTTGGCATTCCACGTTCCGGTTGGGGAATTGGATTGGGTGGGAACTGGGAAATAATAGAATTTTTCCTCTTTTTTGGCATACAAACCATCAGCTACGGGCAGGGTTCCCTCCGTAAGTACATTGCGTTGTACCAATTTGCCACGGGCATCGGTTACCTCCAACGTTACGGGATGTCCTTGCGGAAGTGGATTTGCAGAATCGTCCAAAACAAAAGTCAGGTGGGCCACATCACCAGGTCGGTGAACACCTCTTTCGGTATAGATAAAGCCTTGAAGTCCACTTTGCAGTTCTTCCCCAGAAACATCAAACTTGCTTAGGGAAAGGGCATTGCCATCCATTAATTTGGCATAGGCAAAATTATTTTCCTTTTGGGCCGCAGCAAAAGCAACGGTTTTTTCTCCATCATAGACGGCAAAACCGGAGGCGTCTGTGGTTACCTCTCCCAATAATTGTTGTTGGTAATTATATAGTTTGATATTGGTGTTGGCCTCAGGTTTGGTTGTCAATAGGTTGGTGGCCGCAAAATGATAGGATCGGTTGTTCCCTTTCTTGGCGATGAGCCCCAAATCACTACCCAATAGATTGGTATAGGCGATACGAGTGTCGTTGTAATAAGCGGAATGGCATGGATTGTCACGCTCATTCCAATTATAGTTATAGTTTCGCCAATAATAGATTTCATTGTCCCAATAACGTTCTTCCAATGCTTCATCACTGGAATTTTCTGAGGCATAGTCAATTGATGTTTCTTCGATGGCTTCGGAATCACCACAATTGTAGGTAGTATGTTCTTTTTTAAAGCTGAACTCGACCCGGTACAGTGATCCTGGATGAATTTTGATCAACTCAGAAAGGTCTAGGGCATGGGCTTTCCAGTAGCTGGAATTTTCTTCCCCCGTTTCAGATAGTGGAATGATTTTGTAGGCCACCCTTCGCCCCACGGGTCGTAAATCGGATAAATATTCCGTACCAAAATTATTATTTTGAAGGTATTGCAACATATTATTTTCGTAAACCTGAATGACCCGAACTTCCACGGCGGAGAGGTTCACGGTTTCAAAATAAATGGGAGTGGATGCTGCATTTGGTAAAATGGTCCCTTTGGAAATCAATCGGACATTGGGTTTTAACTGTTCAAAGGAAACCAGCTCTGAGAAGGTTTCGCTCAGGGTGAATCCATATTCACTTTTGATGCCTTCAAAGGCATTCACCCGAACTTCCCCCAAAATACGGTTGGAAGGGTAGACCTTAAGCACATTACCATCAATTTCATAGCGAAGGCTTTCGGCATTTTCAATGGTCACCAACCCATTCAGGTTTTGATTCTGCTGCAAGGGTTCAGAAAAGTTTAAGGTCAAAACAGCATTGGGTGCGGATGTGCTCGTTGCATCCACAATCACAAATTTATTCAGTCCGGGAATGGGATAGGTTTCCGAACCTTTATTATCAATACCCAAGTCATTTCCATTCCAATTAATGGTAAGCTCGCTATCATCTGTTTTACGGGAAATACTATCTATTTTGAAACTGTAGTATTGAGCATTATCAGAGGTGTTGTCCCATTTCACAGCTACCTTCTTGCCTCCCTGCTGTACTTCGAGTACATCATTTATTTTAGAAGCATCCAAAATATCCGAAGCATCCAGGGTGCCTGTCAAATATTGCCATTCCCTACTGTAGGATTGAAGATTACCCAAATTGATCTTAAAGTTGGGCGTAATGGTCTTAAAACTGAAGGTGTATTTTCTAAACTCACTCTCGATGTCCTCCATGAGTTTGTTCAAGGAAAGGGTAACTACATATTCCGTATCGGGTTTCAAGTATTCCGAAGGTTGAAAGGTGAGTTCCCTTCCATTTTCAATTATGAGTGTCCCCTCAATACTTGGTGAAATTTTGAGGTATTCTTCGGGAAGTTCTTGATTCACTTCATATTGCGTCAATTGTTGTGCCAGAACAATTTTTATGATAGCGGAAATGCTTTGGTTGCCATGGGTATGGTAACTTATGTAATCTTTGAATTTGAACAGGTTGTCTGTCTCGCTTTGACCCGTTTTCTTCTTACAGGATACAGTAAAAATCAGTAGTAAAACAATAGAAATTCTGAAAAGCCTTGACATGCCAAAAAGGGAATTAATTAGATACTAAATTTAGCCAAAACCAAGATAGGTAAAAATAGATAGGGGCAATGTCTTGTTTTACGGATGGTACTTTAGGATTTACGGATAAACACTAAAGATGGATTAAGTCTTGGGAAATCTTTATGATTTTTAAGACTCTGGAATATGTAAGGTAATATGGAGCGGAAGATGGCCAGGTTCAATTAGCTCATGCGGGTATGCGCTTATATCAACGTCCTCTATTAAAGTGTAGGGGCCACAACACCCTTCCTTTGCCTGAAAAGCGGTATCAAAATCAATGGTAAAAGGGTTTCCTCCTTCAAAATTTATGGTGAAGGACTTTTGACCATATGTTTCAATTGAAACTGGAATAACGAGAAACATGCCTGAATCTGTTCTTTCTTGCAGGGTAAATGGCACTTCTTCATTTTCTTCATCCACAATCTCAATGGTTGTTGAATCTATGCTTTCATTGTCCAATAAGTTTTCTTCACTGGTCTCACCTACGAAGTTGAGGTAAATGTCATTAAATCCTGATGCACAAAGGACAGCCGCACAATTTGGGTCTATTTTATCATCAGAATCATTGCAGGAAGAGAAAATCAAAATAAGTAGGGCAAGTGCAGATTTCCTGATCATAGGTATAGCTTTTCCCCAAAGATGCAGAAAAAAGGCAGGAGTTGCTTTTCTCATCTTAGGATGGGATCACCACCCCCCCGATGCGCCGCCACCGCCAAAGCCACCGCCGCCAAAGCCACCGCTGAATCCACCCCCGCCACCGAATCCGCCACTTCCAAAACCACCGGAAGAACCGGAGCTGCGGCCCATATTGCTTAAGATGATCATGTCCCAAATGTCTAAACCTCTACCATGGCGTCCACCGCCTTTGCCACCGCCTCTGTTTTTTCGACTCCAAAGAATAATCATGATCACAATAAAAATGATGAAGGGAAACAGTGCTCTGAATGGAAACCTTTGGTCGTTGCCAAAGGTGCGGTCTTCCTTAAATTCCCCATTCAAAACTTGAAAAATGGCATCAGCGCCTTTGTCCAATCCGCTATAATAATCCCCTTTCTTAAATTCTGGGATGATAACGGATTCAATAATGCGTTTGGACATAAAATCGGTAAGGGTGCCTTCCGTGCCATATCCCGTGTTGATGGCAATCCGTCTATCATCCCTGGCCAAAAGAACAAGTACCCCATTGTCTTTATCTGCCTGGCCTATACCCCATTTCTGACCCCATTGCGCACCCAAATAATTGATGTTTTCTCCTTCTGTGGAGCTGATGATGGCGATTACAATCTGGGTTGAGGTGCTATCCGAATATCGAATCAACTTTTGCTCAAGGGACCTACTTTGCGAAGAAGACAGCAGGTTTACATAATCATAAACACTGGTCTGTTTTTGGGGCTTTTCAGCTATGGTGAATTGCCCCCAGCTTAGGGAAACACATAAAAAAGCAAGTACAAAAAGGCTAGCCTTTGGATATAGCATCGGTCAACTCATTGGTGTCATTATGGTCCCATGGAAAATGGGATTCCAGTTCCTTTCCAGCCATCAAGATGCCTTCAACAATACCTTGTTTAAACTGTCCTTTTTTAAAGTGGGAGGCCATGACATCCTTGGTGGTGTCCCAAAAACCTTTGGGAACTGCGCGGTCTATACCACTATCCCCATAGATTACAAATTTTTTATCATCCACGGCAACATAGATCAACACGCCATTGCCTTCCTTGGTATTGTCCATTTTTAAAAAATGGAACAACTGTTGGGCCCTGCTAAAATGATCAATTTTTGAGGTTCCCTCGATATGCACGCGGATTTCCCCCGTGGTGTTTTTTTCAGCCTCCAATATGGCATCGATGATTTCTTGTTCTTCATCGGCCGTTAAAAATTCCTCTACATGCGACATGTCTAATCGAAGTCAAAATTTACATCAGGGGCATTTTCTGCGCCGGGGTCAGCTTGGTAACGTGGCATTTCTTCAAAACCAAACCACCCTGCCAATATTTTGCCGGGAAATTTTGTGGTGTGTATATCGTAGATATTTACTTTTTCATTGTACCTGTCCCTAGCTACATTGATTCGGTTTTCGGTACCTTCCAATTGGGATTGTAATTCCAAGAAATTCTGGTTGGCCTTAAGCTCGGGATACCGCTCCACCGTTACCAAAAGTCGGGAAAGCGCAGAAGAAAGTCCGGTTTGGGCCTGTTGAAATTCGGCCAATTGTTCAGCGGTAAGGTTGTTGGCATCTATGGTTGTTGATGTGGCCTTGGCTCGAGCCTCAATGACATCGGTCAGAGTACCTCTTTCAAAATCGGCTGCCCCTTGCACGGTCTTGACCAAGTTTCCAATAAGATCGTTTCTTCGTTGATAGGTACTTTCCACATTGGCCCAAGCGGTTTTGGCATCGGCCTCATATTGTACAGCGGTGTTGTTGAATCCCACGGCCCATTGGTAGAGACCAAAGACTATGACAACAACAATTATTAAGGGAATTAACCATTTTTTCATTTTCTATGGTTTTAGTGTTTCTGATTATAGTTGTTCCTTGATTTTCAATAGTTCGGCTTTCACCTTTTGGAGTTTCTGAACGACCTCAAAGGTAGAAAGTGTCTTTTGTTTTTCTTCCTTTAGATGGATTTTGGCGCCCTCAAGCGTAAACCCCCGTTCCTTTACCAAATGATAGATCAATTGTAGGTTGTGGATATCTTGCGGGGTGAATTTTCGATTGCCCTTTGCATTTTTTTTGGGTTGGAGCACATCAAACTCTTTTTCCCAAAACCGAATCAGGGAAGTGTTCACTCCAAAGGCCTTGGCTACTTCGCCAATGCCATAGTACCGTTTTTCGGGAAGATCTACATGCATTAATCCAGGGATTGGTTCTCTTGGTTGGCCAATTTGAGCATGTTGTCAAACTCTTCAGCCGTTAAACTTCCATAGTAGAAGTTAATGGGGTTGATGCGTTCCCCGTCCTTAAATACCTCGTAGTGCACGTGTGGTGCCTCAGAACGACCGGTACTGCCAACAAAGCCAATCAAGTCTCCTCTTTTCACCTTTTGGCCTACGGTAACATTATACTTGCTCATGTGGCCATACAACGAGAGGTAGCCATAGCCATGATCTATGCGCACGTGTTTTCCATAACCTGATGATCTATTATCGGCACGCGTAACCTTTCCATCACCTGTGGCATAAATGGGAGTACCCCTCGGAGCAGTGAAATCCATGCCCCAGTGCATTTTTCGTGCTTTGGTAAAAGGATCGGACCGCCATCCATAACCAGATGCCATTCGGGTAAGGTCTTCATTGCTTATGGGTTGAATGGCCGGAATGGAAGCCAAGAGCTTTTCTTTTTCCTCCGCCAGTTTGGCAATCTCATCCAAGGATTTGGATTGGATTACCATCTGTTTTTGAATGATGTCCAATCGCTTAGTGGTGTTTATAATAATTTCTGAATTGTTGAAACCTTCCAAGGATTTGTACCGGTTGATTCCCCCAAAACCGGCCCTACGCTGTTCTTCTGGAATGGGATTGGCCTCAAAGTACAAACGATAGATATTGTTGTCACGCTCCTCAATATTGGCCAAGACCTGCTCCATCTGCTCCATTTTTCTGGTCAGGATGTCGTATTGGAGTTCATAGTTTCGTACTTCGCGCTCCAAAGAAAGTTCCTTGGGGGTATTTACCCATTTTGTGTTCAGCAGGATAATCAGACCAAGAAAACCAAACAAGGCCGAACCCACGAGAAATAGAAAGAGATTCCGGTATCTTTTGGATTTCTTCGGCTCAATTTTCCGATAGGAAAGTGTATCCGGGTCGTAATAGTACTTAACTTTAGACATGAAGGGATTTTATCCTATTTTTGCTCACCTGTTTGCCAACAGGCAGGCTCTTTTTATCAAAACAAGCAAATATAAAAATTGTTTTGTTTAAAGTGTTAAATTTAAGAAAACCCTAGGAATTCAATGACATCCCAAGAAGTTAGAACCCAATTTTTAAACTTTTTTAAAGAAAAAAACCATAAAATAGTGCCATCGGCGCCAATGGTAATGAAAAATGACCCCACTTTGATGTTCACCAACGCTGGGATGAATCAGTTTAAGGAGTTTTTCTTGGGTAATTCCGTTCCAAAATCCAAAAGGGTCACCGATACCCAAAAATGTCTTCGGGTAAGCGGTAAGCACAACGATTTGGAAGAAGTTGGGAAAGATACCTACCATCACACGATGTTTGAGATGTTGGGGAACTGGAGTTTTGGGGATTATTTTAAAAAGGAGGCCATCCAGTGGGCGTGGGAACTGTTGACCGAGGTATACAAAATAGACAAGGAGAATCTTTACGTTTCGGTTTTTGAAGGGAGCGAGGATGATAAACTGGATATGGACCAAGAAGCGTACAACTTGTGGAAAGCCATTGTTCCCGAGGACCGCATCATTATGGGAAACAAAAAGGACAATTTTTGGGAAATGGGCGATCAAGGTCCCTGTGGTCCCTGTTCTGAAATCCATGTGGACCTTCGTTCCAAGGAAGAGAAGGCCAAAGTGCCCGGAGCCTCTCTGGTGAACCAAGACGACCCGCTTGTGGTGGAAATCTGGAATTTGGTCTTTATCCAATACAACCGAAAGGCGAATGGGTCATTGGAAGACCTTCCCGAAAAACACATTGATACCGGCATGGGCTTTGAGCGTTTGTGCATGGCGTTGCAAGGAGTTAAGTCCAACTACGATACCGATGTTTTTACCCCTTTGATTCGGGAGATTGAGACCATCACAGGACATAAATATGGAAAAACCGAAGAGGCAGATATTGCCATTCGCGTAGTTGCAGATCATGTACGTGCTGTGGCCTTTGCCATTGCTGATGGACAATTGCCGAGCAACACGGGTGCTGGTTACGTTATCCGTAGGATATTGCGCCGCGCCATTCGGTATGGATTTACGTTTTTGGATACCAAAAAACCATTTATTTATAGATTGGTAAAGGTGTTGAGTGAAAGTATGGGAAAAGCCTTTCCCGAACTGCCTAAGCACCATCAATTGATTGAAAATGTCATCAAGGAGGAGGAAAACTCATTTTTGAAAACTATTGAGTTTGGAATGAATGAACTTCAAGCTCAAATAAATACTATTAAGTTGATGAAAGATAATCCTAATGTGATTCATAGAACACATGAGGATATGGTCTCTGGAGGAATGGCTTTTTATCTTTATGATACTTGCGGTTTTCCGCTAGATTTAACTCAATTAATAGCCGAAGAACAAGGTCTTAAAGTAAATATTGAAGGTTTCGAGGAGCTTATGGAACAACAAAAAGCTCGTTCCAGAGCTGCTTCGGAAGTATCTAAAGACGATTGGACTATCATTTCAGCATCAGATGACGGGTATGAGATAGAATTTGTAGGTTACGACCAATTAGAGCTTGATAAAACGAGGATAATAAAGTATAGAAAAGTTTCATCAAAAAAAGATGGTGAGTTATACCAAATTGTTCTTACCCATACCCCTTTCTATCCAGAAGGAGGAGGGCAAGTAGGGGATAAAGGATATTTGGAGACTGAAGATGGCGATGTTATCTATATTATAGATACTAAAAAGGAAAACAATCAGATTGTACATTTTGCAAAAAGTTTACCGAAGAATCCTAATAAGTTTTTAAAAGCAGTCGTCGACAAAGAACAACGCTTCCATACAGCTTGTAACCATACCGCAACGCACTTGTTGCATCAAGCCCTTCGGGAAATATTGGGATTCCATGTGGAACAAAAAGGGTCTGCTGTGCATGCCAAACATTTACGGTTTGACTTTTCCCATTTCTCCAAATTATCGGTAGAGGAACTCCGCGAAGTGGAAAATTTTGTCAATGCTCGGATTGAAGGGCAACTTCCTTTGCAGGAAAATAGAAATATTCCCATCAATGAAGCGATGGAACAAGGAGCCATGGCGCTTTTTGGTGAAAAATATGGGGATACCGTCCGTACCGTTCGTTTTGGGCAGTCCATTGAACTCTGTGGAGGAACACATGTAAAGAACACGGCGGATATCTGGCACTTTAAGATTGTTTCGGAAGGTGCTGTAGCTGCCGGAATCCGAAGGATTGAGGCAATCACCTCAGAAGCTGCCAAGGAGTTTTTCTTTAAAAACAACCGAATGCTTTATGAAATCAAGGACTTGTTGAATACCTCCCAAGATCCTGTGAAAGCTGTGGCGAGTTTGCAGGAGGAGAACAGTGCTTTGAAAAAACAAGTGGAGCAATTGCTGAAAGACAAGGCGAAAGGACTAAAAAATGAGTTAATTGCCGAATTGAAGGACATCAACGGGATAAAATTCTTGGCCAAAAAAGTGGACTTGGATGCAGGAGGCATCAAGGATTTGGCCTTTGAAATGGGAGGTCAGGTTGACGATTTGTTCTTGTTGTTGGCATCTGAAAACGAAGGAAAAGCCATATTGTCGTGTTACATTTCCAAGGACTTGGCGTCCAACAAGGGATTGAACGCCGGAAACATCGTTCGGGAATTGGGCAAACACATTCAAGGTGGTGGGGGTGGACAACCTTTCTTTGCCACCGCGGGAGGTAAAAATCCCAGTGGCATACCAGCTGCCTTGGCCAATGCCGAAGAGATTGTTCTGGCAACAACCTAACGTATGAGATTCTTCAACATAAAAGAGTTCAACTGGAAGTATGTCTTCGGGGAGATATTCCTTTTGTTTGTGGGCATCAATCTGGCTATTTGGTTCAATGATTGAAATGCCTCCAAAACCATTCAGAAGAACAAGGAAATCGCTCTGGAAAAAATCGAGGAGGAAATCAAGGCTAATCTGGACCAATTGGTGGAGAACAGTACCTTGAACCAAAAAATCCCTTTATTTTTTATTGAACTAAACAACTTAAGAAATGATGATGATGACATCATAACTACCTCTGAAAACATGTATGCTTTTGTGCAGAAATATTCTGAATTTGTTGAAAAGGTTGATTCCACAGCCATGGAAAATGGGCGTTATCACTATAATTTAAGTACGTTCATTAATCTTGAGATAACGGATTTAAGCAATATCGCATGGGATGTTTCTAAGTCAACTGGAATATTCAACGAATTTGGATATGATTGTCTCTACGACCTTCAGGCCCTTTATAACACTCAGGATTTAGTGAAAAGTCAAATGAAAACGGCGACAGAGGCCCTGCGAAATAAATCGATCGAAGAATTGGCCAGTACACTTGGATTTATGAAACAACTGGAAGACCAACTTGCGGAGCAGTACCAGGATATGCTGGAAAGCATTGATGAATGTAAATAACGTATCTTACGTTTCATGAAACTTCAAACTACGGTTCCCTTAGAAAAAGCGGATGATCCTATCGATTACCACAGTAATTTACTCTTGATGGGTTCCTGTTTTGTGGAAAATATGGGAGGGAAGTTGGACTATTTTAAGTTTCAGCAACTGCAAAACTCCTTCGGAATCTTGTTTCACCCACTTGCTATAGAAAATCTGGTGCAACGGTCATTGGAAGATTCGCAATACAAAGAAGCCGAAGTTTTTGAAAGGGATGGCATTTGGTATTGCTTTGATGCCCATTCCGAGGTTCGGGCCAATTCTCAAGAGGCATTGCTCCAAAACCTAAATCAACAACTCCATGAGACTCGACTGAGGCTGCAAAATGCGACCCATATCATCATTACCTTGGGAACAGCATGGGTGTATTGGCATAAAACAACAAATAAGATAGTGGCCAATTGCCATAAGGTTCCCCAAAAAGAATTTTCCAAAGAATTGCTGCCTATCGATAACATAGCTGTCAGTTTGGAAAATGTGGTTAAAATGGTCGGAAATGTCAATCCTGATGCCCAATTGATATTCACCGTTTCACCTGTGCGTCACCTCAAGGATGGTTTTGTGGAAAACCAACAAAGTAAAGCCCATCTCATTTCAGCACTTCATAAGGTTTTGTCACCTCGAGCGCGTTCGAGAGGTCTTTATTACTTTCCGGCCTACGAAATTATGATGGATGAACTCCGAGACTACCGTTTTTACGGAAAGGATTTGGTGCATCCCAATGAGTTGGCGGTGGAGTACATTTGGGAGAAGTTCAAATCGGTTTGGATTGATGCGGATTGTTTCCCTGTCATGGATGAGGTTGACAGTATTCAAAAAGGGCTTTTGCACCGACCGTTTAACCCCGATTCCGAAGCCCACCAAAAGTTTGAAACGTCTCTCCGGTCAAAAATTACGTATCTTCAAGAGAGGTATCCTTTCATGAAATTTTAAAAAATGAAGAAAGTACTGGTTGGAGCCATCATTGCGTTGGCCTCTGTTTTGATCTATAAATCCTGTGCCGATGAGCGTGAACGGAAGACACTACTTCAAGAAAGTTCCATGCTCATTCAACAGGAATTAAAGAACGTTTCCAAACTTATCGTGACCGAAGGTCATTTTGTGGAAGTCTACAATTACAAGGATTCGCGGGCGTTGTTCGGTTCCTTGGTCACTGCGGATAAAAAGGCGTTGGTGGTGGCAAATGCCGAAGTCACCATTGCCTACGACCTTTCCAAAATTACCTATGATTTGGATGAGGCCAACAAAACCATTACCCTTACCCAGATTCCCGAGCCTGAGGTTAAAATCAACCCTGATTTTGAATACTACGATGTTACCGCGGATTATTTGAACCCATTTAAAGCTGAGGATTACAATCTGATCAAAAAAAATGTAAACCAATCATTGCTGAAAAAAATTGAAGCCTCCACGCTGGTATCCAATGCCGAAAACCGACTGCTCAGTGAACTTTCCCGTATTTATGTGTTGACCAATTCCTTGGGTTGGACCTTGGTCTACGGTGAGGAACCTATTGATTCCACGGAAGAATTACTTGACCTTCGAAAGACTGTGCTCGATTAGTTCAATGCCATCATCAATCAAATGCCCCACCTTGGGATTATTTTGTTTGATGGACTCCAAATGGTCCAAAATTTCTTGTTGAAAGGCTTCATCATTGCCCTTTTTGGCCAATTCATACAATTCCACGGGCAATAGCCAATCATTGGGATGGTTTTCTTTTAGTTCTTTGAAAACCTTGTTTCGGGAAATGGTGGTGTTTTTTCCTTCCCTGAACTCCCGAATCTGCAAATAGTACTGTTCCAGCTGTTGGCGTTCCTCACTTTTCTTGTGTTTGATGGTAGTTTCAGTAATCTCATGGGTGATGAGGTCAAAACTATTCAAATCTGCTGGACCATTAAAAGCCGAGACCACATGTTGTCCTACAGCCATGTTGTAGAGTCCCCAATCGGGTTGAAAGAGCACTTCCCCGTTATAGGTTACGGTGCAATCCTGGAAGGTTACCAAAATAATCTTACCACGAAGGTTTCGGGTTCCGGTAATGATGGTGCCTTCTACGGTAACACCACCTTCAAATTCCAGCTTCACCTCTTCTCCCTCATAAATTTTATAGGCCTTTAAATCCCTAGGACCCATGTCCTCAATGGCAATATTGATGCCTTTTAATTTACCGATGGGCGTTCCAAAACCATCCGCGTGCTGGGCAATGCTATGGCCGACCAATTCTTTTTCTCGATAGGCGAGGGCCGTTGCTCCTTTGGTTTGGATGTAAATGGGTTTTCCTTCGTGTTCCATCACCTTGTCAAAATTCCCCGATATCTGCAATCCGGTACTGAGCTCAATTGTGCCCAGTTCCTTGGAGTTAATCAGTTTTTGAACCCCGGAGAGTCCGCCTTTTCGTAAAGCCATGGTATTGGCAAAATCTTCCAAAACCTGACTCAGAAAAGCAAAATCCGGTGTAACGAAGAGCTGCGGTTGTGGTTTGGTAATGTCAAACTCTGTATGGGCAGCTTCAATGGAATAGGGAATCTTCTTCACCTTGTCCGTCATGCACCACGCACTTTCCCCGATGGAGGACAATAAGCCCGCTCCATAAATTTTTGGGTTGTCCACCGTACCGATAAGCCCATATTCTACGGTCCACCAATGTAAATTTCGGATTAGGGCCATTTCACTGGGGGTGCCCATGTTTTTTTGAAGGTGTTCAATATGTTTTTCAGCCTTATCAATCTCCTCTTGTGGCGTTCCTGCTGCTTCTTTTATGATGGATAAATGCCGCACGGCGTGATATAGCTCATAATCCTTGGCACTTGAAATCGCTTTGCAGCCAATTTCCCCAAATCGCCGTAAATATTCCGCATACTCTGGATTGGCAATGATGGGCGCATGGCCCGCCCCTTCGTGGATGATGTCCGGTGCCGGGGTGTATTCAATGTTTTCCAGTTGGCGAATATCCGAAGCGATTACCAGCACATTATAGGCTTGGAACTCCATAAAGGCCGAAGGCGGAATAAATCCATCCACGGCCACGGCGGCCCACCCGATTTCCTTCAAAATACGGTTCATACCGTACATATTGGGAATATGGTCGATGGAAATCCCGGTTTTCTTTAATCCGTCCATATACGAACTATGCGCCACCCGACTCAAATAATCCACATTTTTACGCATCACATACCGCCAAACGGCTTGGTCAATGGGGGAGTACGCCTCATAATGTTGTGGCTTTATAAACTGTTTGAGGTGCTTGGGCAACTTGTCCAATATGGGATTTGATTCGTAGCTCATAAACGTATTTTCCTTTTTTAAAGATACAAAATCGAAATGGGTCAAACGTAAACTGGAAGATATGGGAAATAAAAAAACCGCCCAAAGGGCGGCTTGTATTTTTAGTTGGAGGCAACTGCAGTTGTGGGCGGGTACTCCTGCAGAATTTGCGAGACAAACTCTCGGATGCGTTCCTCTTTCTTTTCAATATTGCTAGTGTTGTTCAAAGTGCCTACACCGCGACCTTGCCATACCAGTTCTTTTTTATTGGCATCGATGACATCAATATACAGGGAACCCTCCGTGCGGGTGCTGACATTATTGCCCCAGCCCCAGCCCCAACCGGGACCCCAGACCCAAGGGTTGTAGAATCCGCCATAACCCCAACCAAAGTTGTTGTTATAGACATCTACGCGCTCACGTTCCTTGGTAAAAATGCTGATGAGCACATCGGGTTTTTCAGATTTTACGAAGCCACGCGAACCCAGTTCGTTTTCAATGGCACGCAGGATGCGTTTTTTGTCCAAATCGGAGATTTGGGCCTTATCGATACCTGTTTTGTAAAAGGCGTAGCTTTTGTACGTATTAAAGTCCGCCTGTTGATCGTAGTCGGAAACCACTCTGACGGAGCTGCAAGAAGCCAATAAAATGAGGGCCAGCGCAGCCAAAGTGAATAATTTTACATTTTTCATAGTACTATTTTTGAATTCATTGAGATTACTAAATACGTCACAAATATTATGCCGAATGCGATTTTAGCGTCTCATGTTTGTTTTTGCGCTGTACCCATAAGGACAATGCCGGCACCCACTTTCACAGCAATATCCCCTTTTTAGGAGGTATTGTTCCGTGAACACCTTGTATCCCTCTTCCGAAAAGTAAAAATCGCCCTCTTCCAAGGGAATGTATTCCTTCATACGTACAACGCAAGTTCGCTACATAAAGTTACAATTTTCATGGGAAAGCCCCTAGGGTTTTAAGATTTCCAAAACAGGGTTATTCACCGAAATTGTTGATGGTATTATGGACAGCATTCAATTTTCTCCCCTTTTTGCTGTTATATTTGCAAGGAACCCATGATAGTTTTCAAGTGATATTGGTATTCAAACACTTCTTTTACAAAAACTACGTCGGACTATCGGTGTGGCCCTTTATTATTCTGAAGGAAGGGTCGCTTAAAGCGGATGAAGTGCTCATCAACCATGAGCGTATCCATCTGAAGCAACAACGAGAACTCCTTATTTTGCCCTTTTACCTTCTTTATGTTTCTGAATGGCTATTACGTACATTACTCTATTTGGATAGCTACCGCGCCTACCAGAACATCAGTTTTGAACGGGAAGCGTATGCCAATGAGAAGGACATGGACTATCTCTCCAAGCGAAAAGCCTTTGGCTTTGTCAACTACCTGACGCGATAAGGCTCCAATTTGAAAACACCCAATCAAAAAATAGAGTCGCCCATTCTTGATGAAAAAGAGGTGACCTTGTTTATCAAACGGGAAGACACCATCCATCCCCTCATTTCAGGAAATAAATTCCGAAAGCTCAAATACAATCTGCTGGAAGCCCAGAATCAGGGTCAAGATACCTTGCTCACCTTTGGTGGAGCCTTTTCCAACCATATTGCGGCGGTGGCCTGTGTAGGGCATGAACAGGGGCTCAAGACCATTGGGGTGATTCGCGGGGAAGAATTGGAAGGGAATTGGCAAGACAATCCAACCTTGCAACTGGCGCATAATCACGGGATGCAGTTTCATTTTGTGTCGCGAAGTGCATATCGAAATAAAACCAATACGGATTTTCTTCAACACTTAAAAAATACCTTTGGTGAATTTTACCTGCTTCCTGAAGGCGGAACCAATGAACTCGCCATAAAAGGGTGTACCGAAATCCTGAACGAGGACGATACTATCTTTGATTATATCTGTAGCAGTGTGGGGACAGGCGGCACCGTGGCGGGCATCATCAATTCTACCCAACCCCACCAGAACGTTTTGGGGTTTCCCGCGCTGAAGGGTGAATTTTTAAAGGCGGATATCCGTACATTTGCCCAAAATGAACGTTGGCAATTGGTCACTGATTATCATTTTGGGGGCTATGCCAAAGTGACCCCGGACTTGGTGGAATTCATCAACCGTTTTAAAAAGGGGACCGGAATTTCGTTGGACCCCATTTACACAGGAAAGCTGGTTTTTGGTATTTTTGAACGCATAAAACAGGATTTTTTCCCGAAGGGAGCCCAAATTTTGGCTATCCACACAGGGGGATTGCAAGGGATAAAGGGCATGAACCAAGTGTTGGAACAAAAAAAATTACCGTTATTGGACGTATGATTAAGCGAATAGGATATGTGGTGTTGATTGCATTTTTGCTGACCAGTTGTGGTGCGAAAAAAAGAAGGACGACCCATAGAAAAGGGGCTCCTGTGGTGGTACGGACCGAAGAACCTACCACCAAGACCACTACCGATTTGGACACGGAGGTGACCAAGGACCTCTATCCCATGCCCGAAGACCCCGGGCGGTTTGAACGTTTTCCCATTTCCGATACCGAGGAATATATTGAGACCTTTGCCGAGGTGGCCCAGTACGAAATGCGTGCCTTTGGCATTCCAGCCAGTATCACCTTGGCGCAGGGCATTTTGGAAAGTGGTTCTGGGCGGGGGGAGCTCACCTTAAAGACCAACAATCACTTTGGAATCAAATGCCATACGGGTTGGCAGGGCGAATACGATTTTCATGATGATGACGCCAAAGGGGAATGCTTCCGAAAATACAACCACCCCATGTTTTCGTTTCGAGATCACAGTATTTTCTTGTCCTCACGCTCCCGTTATGCCTTTTTGTTCAATTACCGAAGGGATGACTACAAAAAATGGGCGCACGGTCTCCGACAGGCGGGCTATGCCACGGATAGGCATTATCCACAAAAGTTGATTGCCCTGATTGAACGATATAATCTGCACCAATACGATGAGGCCGTTGTGGAAGGGGGTCTGTCCACGGTTCGGGAACCCAAACAATACGAAGTGTTTACCCACATTGTAGAACAGGGCGATACGCTTTATGCCCTCTCCCGCAAATATGAAATCTCGGTGGATGAGATTCAACGACTCAACAATTTGAACGGGACCAACATTTCCATTGGACAGGTGCTGAACATCCGAAAAGAAAAAGCAAAATGAATACGGTCCAAGTGACCAAAGCATACTACACGCATTTATGATCTACCAACGAAGCAGTGCCCTCTTTGCAGAGGCGAAAAAATACATCCCCGGAGGGGTAAATTCCCCAGTACGGGCGTTTAAAGCGGTTGGGGGTGACCCCATTTTTGTGAAGGAGGCCAAGGGCGCCTACCTCTATGATGTGGATGGCAACCAACTCATCGATTACATTGCCTCTTGGGGGCCGCTGATTCTAGGCCATGCCTATGAACCTGTGATCAATGCCGTGATCGAAAAGGCTAAAAAAGGCACTTCGTTTGGCATGCCCACCGAAATTGAGACCGAAATCGCCCAATTGGCGGTTTCCATGGTGCCGAATATTGACAAAATCCGCTTTGTGAACAGTGGTACCGAAGCCTGTATGAGTGCGGTGCGTCTCGCGCGCGGGTACACGGGCAAGGACAAGATCATTAAGTTTGCAGGCTGTTACCACGGTCATTCCGACGCATTTTTGATTCAGGCAGGGAGTGGCGCCGTGACCTTTGGGAGTCCCAATAGCCCTGGGGTAACGCAAGGCACTGCCAAGGATACCCTTTTGGCGGATTACAACGATTTGGAAGGAGTAAAAGCCTTGGTGAAAGCCAATAAAGGCGAGATAGCCGCCATTATTTTGGAACCCGTAGCGGGCAATATGGGGTGCATTATCCCCACGGATGAGTTTATGCACGGTTTGCGGAAACTCTGCACTGAAGAAGGCATTTTATTGCTCTTTGATGAGGTAATGACCGGCTTTCGTTTGGGAAAAGGGGGTGCGCAGGAAGCTTTGGGTGTGGATGCCGATATGGTCATGTTTGGAAAAGTGATCGGGGGTGGATTACCCGTAGGGGCTTTTGCGGCCCGAGCCGAAATTATGGCCCATTTGGCCCCGGAGGGGCCGGTATACCAAGCGGGAACCCTAAGCGGAAACCCCTTGGCCATGAGTGCCGGACTCGCCATGCTTACCGAACTGAACAACCGACCGGAAATTTTTACCAGCCTTGCCGAAAAAACCGAATACCTGCACAAGGGTATTGCCCAAACACTGACCGAAAAAGGGGTGACCCACCAGATTAACCGCTATGGCAGTATGATCTCCGTGCATTTTACAGACGAGCCCGTGGTGGATTTTGCCTCCTCAGCCAAGGGCAACAATGCTACCTTTAAAAAATACTTCCACGGGATGTTGGACAACGGGGTGTATTTGCCTCCCTCTGCTTTTGAAAGCTACTTTCTCAATGATGCTCTCAGCTACGCCGATTTGGACAAGACGATTGAAGCGGTGGGGAAGGTGTTTTGATAACTAAAACATAAAAACATATAAAGGTGATTATCAATTCAATTCCACTTTTAATTCTATAATGTCTGTTTTGGTAAAATGGGAGATATTATTTTAATGGATTATTAGGTACTTTTATTTATTGCTTTAGCCAATTCAGTTACATTTTTCATTACCGAGTCTAGCGTTTTTGATGATGTTTCTGAAAGATTTTCGCTGGGATGTTTTGCCTTTCTTATACTCATTAATATATCATCAATATCAATGAACATGTTCGCAACCTTCTTATTAAATTCTTTTTTCAATGATTCTTCCAATCCAACGAGTTCGGCAACAAAAGTTGCACCACCCCCAATGAAATTGTATAAATGAGAGTACTTTAAATGAATTAAATGATAAATTTTATACTGGTTATAAAGAAAAACCGATAATATCCCAAGCGTTATTGAAACAAGTAATCTAATACTCCACTGAAACCAGATTTCTAGATCATTAACTTTAGGTATTAAAAATGAAGATAAAACCATTAAAGGAATAAGGATAACAGAACTTACAAAAAGATTAAAAAAACGATTTTTTTGCTTTTCTGAATTTGTTTTTTGTGCTTTAACGCTCTCAGCAAAAGTGTCTTGTAGTTTGTATTCAGCTTTTAGTGCAACCAAATCTTGTATTCCATCTTCTACTTGCTTTTTAATTTCGCTTGCTAAACTGTTAATGTCATTGTCAACTTTGGTTAAAATCTCCTCCTTTAACGCTTCTACACTTTCACTATGTTCAAACTTAGGACTTATATCATTGACAAGGTCTTCTAACTCACCAAAAATTTCAACCCCTTTATCAAAATGATTTATGTAGCTATTTAAGTTTTGTTGCCTTGATACATTGGACCACTGTTGGTTCCAAGCTTTGAATTGAGTTGTGTCAAATTCAACTATTTTTTTGTTTAATTCATTCCAATTATCATTTGTGATAAATGGAGAATTTCTTATCTGGTGAAAGTAAGACCTCTTCTGAGCAAATCTCTGCTGGATTTCATTAGCCATTTGTTGAAGTGATGCTCCATTTAGACCTTCTAATTCACTTTTATCATATATTGCCATTTTGATTGGTTTTGATTATACTTTACGGTCTCATAAAGGCCGTAGTTGCCTGGACTAATGTGTTGCTAACTGAGATATGCCAAACTGAAAATGAAGTGGATTTACAGAAATTGGCGAGAACAATTGGTTATTAAAAGCCAATTTAGTAACAGTTTTTATTTTATTATTTTTTCTTCATAACGTTCAGGCGTTAAAGTGGAACTTATAATTGGCTTTCCACAATCAGGGACCATAGCAGCAAATCTTTGATAATCACAAGTGAAATCAACAAGAAATTGGGTATAGTCAACCGCATCTGCTAATGAAAGTAGTTCATATTGTCCTTGGATTGGAGGCATTTTCGCATTGGTATGAGTTACCAAATGGGAAATAAATTCTGTTCGTCCTATCCAACATCCACCAAATGTATGGTGGCCATCAACTATGTTTGTCCATTTATTGTATTCTCCTGTGGTCAAAGGAACTTCGTTAACAGTAATTGTCCCTGATATAACCAACCAGCTTTCTATTCTGGGTTTTGAAACATCTTGATTAATGTGGCTGCTTACAATAAATTCTACGTTTAATACTTGTTGTGCCTCTGCAAGATTTTCAATATTTAATTGTTTTCTTAATTCTGTTTTTATTCCATCTAAAAAATGTCTAACTACATTGTCATAACTCCCATCTCCATCATAGCTCTTTTCAAGAGATTTAAAGATTGAGTAGATTGTCTTGTGGTTTAGCAAAGCTATTCCAGCAATACAAATGGCATATTCATTTTCATTTATGTTTAAATTAAATAATTTACGTGCCATTTTTGACCAACTTATCGGAACGTTAATTGGCTCAGCCAAATCAAAAACCTGATTAGTCCCTCTTTGGGTTGCTTGATTAATTGTTTTGTTCCATGTTGTTTGACTGTCTGCCGCAAGGGCTATACCATCAGGAACCGCTATTGCTATACAAATTGACATATTTTAAATTTTTGTTATTAGGCTACAAAGCTTTTATATGGATGTAAAAATGCTTCTTTATTATGCCAAATTACAATCTACCATAAAGCTAGTATTGCGGAAAACCGTAATCGTGCCATTTTATGAAAATTTACTGTAGGAATTTCAGGCAACGACTTGAGAAAGGGGGAGTTTTAAGTGGTTAAAGTACAGAATTTCAGTCAATTAGCATAGCGGAAAAACCATAAAAAAACTGGGGGAAATCTACAATGTACAATTGACAGTGAACAATTTTTTGGGTGAAGGGTTCAAGGCTTATGGTGCAAGGGTTAAGAGTGAGAGGACGAAGTGGAAAGAACGAAGTTGTGAAAGTTACGAAACCCAAGAAAAAGGAAATAAAGCTTAGATTTTACCTTTCACCATTTGCCCGTTTATCCCTTTTTCTTTTTCCCATTGCCAGTAACCGTATCTACCAGTCCAGCCTTAAGGCCGATCCATAAATAATTGAAGAAGGATTTGTCCGTGTTGCGTTCCACCTCAAACGAGCCATAACGGTAACCATCGGGGTCGGTATCGGAATTTTTTCGGGCAAAAATATTCACCACGGCCGTAAGCAGTTTGTTCACGCCCAAACGGTCCTTTTTCAACACCACAAACTCAAATTGGTCGTAATTCATTTTAATGTCCCCGGTGGATTGCACTTCATTTCCACTGATGGTGAAGTACATCTGGTTCACGGTTCCTTTTACTTCCGCCCTGAGGTTGGTTTTTAGGAAAGGGTTAATGGATTCGGTCTCAAAATCACTGAGCGTACCCGAAGCCAAAAAATTGTTGGCCTTGCTCTGGGGGTCAAAGGACCAATCGAGGGTAAGGGCACCATCTCCCATCAGTTGGGCCTCCGCCTTCACCTTGACCTTGCCCTCTTTTTTGCTGTGCAGGTTGTTGATGCTGGCCGAAAGTTCAGTAAAACGAAGACTGTTCGGGTCCACATCGGGCTCCAAGCGTTCCTCGTAGGTGAGCGTGCCGTTTTTAATGGCAATGGTGTCCACCTGAAGGTCCAGTGGCAAATCCCGAAGTGCTTGGTTGTACAGTTTTTTATGGGTGGTGTCATCGGGCAGAAGTTTATCCCGATACACCTGAAAATGGGGCTCTTGCAGGGTGATTTCTTGGATATGTAGCTGTGGTTCTTCAGCCTCAAACCCAAATTGAAACTGGTTTAGGCCAATCGTGCCGATGATAAGCTCGTAATGGTCATGCTCTACCAACAATTTTTTAGACAATTCCTCCCTACTGTATTTGGAGCGCAGTACGAAATTCGTAATTGAGCTTTCCTCTGGCGAAAACTGCAATGCATCAAGCTGCAAAAACTCGTAAGAACCCATGTCATAATACAATTTTTGGGTATGTAACTGATACTTGCCGTAGGTAAACGGAATTTTATTTTGGGCGGTTTCTGGGTCGAACTGAATGTCGCTTACAGAAAAATTGATGCCTTTAATGGATAGTTGGGTACTATCCGTTGGGCTTTCGAGAATCTCCAATTGACCCTTATTGATGCTAAAATTTTCAATGGTAATCACCGTTGAATCTTTCTTTTTTGAAGTGGTTGATGGGGTTTTGGCGGCATCCTTTTTGGAGTTTTGTAGGATCATTATCGGTTCATCCAAACTCAAATTTGAAACCGAAATACCCCCTTTGGTCAACAAGGTCCAATACCCCAAACCAGACACTTTAATTCGTTTTGCTTGAACATGGAACAATTGCTCGCTATGGTCCAGACTGATGTCGTCCAGGGTGATACTGCCCAAAAGTACGTTGGTGCTCAGGGAACCGTACTCCAAATTCATGTGAGAGGGCACATTTTGGGAAAGGGCGGATTTTACCTTGTTGGTGAACAGGAATTGGGCTCCCACACCCAGTACCACCAAGATAAAAATGGCACAAAGGGCCACGGTTCTCTTTTTTACTGTTCTTCTTTTTCCCATGAGCGGTTTGAGCATGTTGTGGACTATTGTTCTTCCCCGTCCAGAATGGAAGATACATGGGATGGGGTTTTGATTTGAAAAGCTTTGTCGCCGTTCAAAATGATGGGATTTTGAAAAACTTGAGGACTTTTCTCCAGAATGTGGAGCCAATCGTTCTCATCGGTGATATCAGGATTCTTCCCATATTTGGCCACAAAATCAGGGTGCTCCGTATTGATGATATCTTTAATGGGAATGTTCAATAGGCCTGCCAACTCGGACCATTGTGTAGCGGTGACCTTGGTTTTGGACACATCTATCTCCATTACTTTTTTTTCGGAAGCACGTATATAGCCCAAAGTCTGCTTTCCGATGGTGGTTGCAGAACTGTAAAAGAATTTTATTTCACGGTCATCTCTTGAAATTACGCCCATGTCATCCATTAAGTTAAGGTTTTTTCCAAAATAGTATATGTGTTGCGGTCCCTTTAACACTATCCGTTTTTTTAGTGTCTTAAAAGGGATTATGGGTATTTGGATAAAAAAACCGGAGCATTTGCTCCGGTTTTCACACAAACTAACTGAGTAAAAAAACAAACTTTTTAAGAATTGCTCTTTAGTTAACGGTCAATGTGGTCTTGCCCGCATTGGGGTTGTACACATAGTTAAAGGTGTAAAATCGAGACTCATCTGTCATGGCGTCAATTTCAGTGGGGGCGTCCTTATAGTAGCTTAGGATTTCCACTTTGGCATATTTTCCATCATGTGTTCGGAACACCAAAATTTTACCGGGAATTGGGGTAACGGTGAATGTAGCAGGATTGTAGTTGTACCAACCATTATCACTTCCCGAAGCTATGGCAAAAGCGCCTGAGGCATCTTGTTCAAAGGTGAGTCCATCGGCTGAGGTGATATCGGCAAAAGTACCATTCGCAATAGATACGCCCGCGTCTCCATTTCGTTCCGGTTCATCGTCTGTTCCCGTTTCGGAACCGCCGTTCACGGCAATGGTAGTACCTCTAAAAGCAATATCCCATTCCGTATCGCTGGTAGTGACCGCGCCAGTGGCAAAGCTAAATTTGGTGAAAGGGCCACCTACGGGTTCTCCCTGACCACCGGTTTGCGGTGCTGGAATATTACTTGCGGTACTGCTCTCAACAGCTACAAGGTCTGGATTGTTATCATCGTCGCTACTGCACGCTGCAAAGGCGAGCAAGATACAGGTGATTGTTACTGATCTAAAAATGGTTTTCATAAAAATGGATTAAAGATTAAAATTGAATAATAAATCGAGTAAAAAATTGAATGCCCGGATTAATGAGCACTTCATTGTCTTGTGCAGCCAGAGGGTTGGATCCTTTAAAATCAAGCAGATTGTTTAGGCCGCATTGAAGGTGGTAACGCTTGAAAAATGTTTTTCCCAAGGCCAGATTTACCAATGCATATCCTTTTACAAAGGATTCATCGTATGCATCCAATATAGCGTTACCATTGCGGTCTGTATACCCAAACCGACTTCGGTACGTGACCCTTACATTGGCATTGGCCTCCCATTTGGGGATTTCCCAAAAAACCTTTGCATTGATGGTATGGCGCGAACGGTTTTCCAGTCCAAAATAATCTGATTTGGACAAGCGGACGGTTTCCAGAGTCTCAGGGTCTCGGGCAAAAACCTCACCATTGTTGACCGCATCTTTCTGGTCCTTGTCAAACGCATACAGTAATTGATACCCTAGCGAGAGACTTATATTTTCTTTGGGCTTGTATTGAAAATCTGCTTCCAGCCCTTGCGTGTACACACGTTCTCGGTTGATGTAGCCAAAAACATTCTGCCCATTGGTCTTGGATGCCAAGATTCGGGTATCTATCAGGTTTTTAAAGTCGTTTCGGAAAAGATTCAAGGTTGTGGACAGTTTTCCCTTTTTATAGGACATCCCCAGATTGTATCCAACAGAACTTTCGGCATCCAGCGGTTGGCCCAGTTCCGCAGAATCCACCTGTAAGGTGGCAATTTCGTTATTGTCTTGTAGTCGTTGAATGCCCTCTTGCTCAACTTCCTTTCCAAAAACGGAGTACCCGCCTCCAGCTGCATTGGTAAAATCCAAATACAGTTGTCTAAAATCAGGCGCCTTAAAACCGCTGCCCACCGAGCCTTTAAGGGCAATATTGCGAGTTATGCTGTACCGAGCCGATATTTTGGGGCTCAGTTGGGAGTTGTATTCGCTGTGGCTGTCAAAACGAGCGCCCGCTATGATGTTGAGCTTTTTGGAGGGTTTAAAGTCGTATTGGGTAAAAATGTACTGGGATTCAAAGGATATTGTATGAGCGAACAAGGAGCGTTGCAAGTTCTCAAAATTATACCCACCACCTATTGTTAGCGTATTGTTAGCCGAAAAGGTATGGTTGAACCTGATTTCAGGACGAAAGAGTTTCTGGTCAAAGTCATTGGCAATGAGTAATTCATTATCGATGGGGTCTATGCTTTTTTCGTCCGTAATGTAGTTGGTGTAGTACAATTCATATTGAAAGTTGGTCTTTTTGGAGAGGTTGTGGTTGATGCGTAGGTGGACATTGGCATCTTTTTCCTCGCTACTGCTTGGCGCAATTGAAAACTCTTGGAAGAAGTAACGGCCAGAGGCAAAGACATCCAGATGCTCGGAAGCATCAAAATACACACGCCCATTAAAGGTATAGTTGAAAAAGGGTGAGATGGTCTGTCCTTCTTGGGAGGGGGCAAGGTCATATCCATCCGTACTAAGTCTGTCGGCAAAAATGGAAAACCCAACCTTTTTGGTTCTTTGGTTAAGGTTGACCGTACTGTTTTGATTGTTAAAACTTGCGGCCCGGTGGGAAACTTGTCCGCTTATTTTTTTTGAGGTAGGTTTTTCCGTTATGATATTGATGACACCTCCAAGCGCTTCAGAGCCAAAAAGGCTGGATGAAGGCCCTTTCACCACTTCTATCTGTTTAATGTTGCCAATGGCAAGCCGGCTAAGGTCCAGATTTCCAGAGCTTCGACCAACCAAGGGAACCCCGTCAATCAGCACTAAAATATAATCTGAAGCAATACCTTGTATTTGAACACCTTCGCCACCTCCAATCGTCGCATCGGGGACCATAATGATGCCCGTTTGCTCATTCAGGATTTCATTTAAACGGGTGACACCGGTCTGCTGCAATTGCTTTTTTGGAATGAGTGTCACAGGCTGTGGCAAAGAAGATAGTTGCCTATAGGTACGGGTGGCGGTAACCACCACTTCGTTCAGATTTTGCAAGGCCATTGAGTCTTTTTCCATAGTATCAGCTTCTTGCGCAAGAACTGTGACGCAGAAAAAAAATGAAAAATAAATCAAAAACTTATTTTTATTTAGACTCATTCTAGTTAGATTTGTCGCAAATATATAAGTTATTTTAATTCAGTCTAAATAATATTAATATTTTTGAGAAATCAATTTTGAGCAGTCTAACTAATTAACACCTATGAAAAAATCAGTCATTTTTGCATCGCTTGCTTTTGGATTGGCATTTGTAATGCAGGCCCAAGAAAAGAAAGAACTTGACCGCAAAGCCATAAAGGATATGTGTGGTTGTTTTGAAATCACTTTTAAGTACACAGAGACCTTTGCCCCAGAAATCGACTATGAAAAAAAGCTGGATTATACCGCCAAAGCTTTGGAGCTGGCTATCCCCATTGTTGATGAAGAGAACAAAATTTCACTGCAGCATTTGTTGGTGGTCCATGACACCGTGGTCATTAAACACTGGCGTCAAGATTGGTTATACGAAAACCAAAATATGTTCTATTATGATAAGGACAACAATTGGACGTTCCAAAAACTTCCAGCCGATGCTGTGAAAGGGCAGTGGACCCAGAAAGTGTATCAGGTGGACGATAGCCCCCGATATTCGGGTTCGGCAACGTGGGTGCACTATGATGGCAAACACTACTGGGAGAATGAAACGGATTCCCCGCTACCACGAAGGGAATATTCCAAACGCAGGGACTACAATGTGATGAAGCGGGGGAACCGACAGGAAATTACTTCCTATGGTTGGATTCATGAACAGGACAATGACAAAATAATCCGTAAGGATGGTCAATCGGATGTATTGCTCGCCCAAGAAAAGGGAATGAACATTTACACCAAGGTAGCCGATGACAAATGTAAAATAGCCCAAGACTGGTGGAACCAGCACAAGGATTTTTGGGCCAAAGCCAGAGCTTCATGGGAGCAGGTTTATGATAGAAACACCAATTTGACCCTACTTAAACAGGTGGATGAAACACCGTTGTTCATGCATTTCTACACCTTGGAAGAAGCCAATGCTGGCCAAGAACAGATATCACAATTGATAAATACATTTATTGCAGACAAGAAGGTATCCAAAAATGCAGAGGGAAAGTAAGTTTAAGGTTTTGAGTGTGGCCGTAATTTTTACGGCCCTTTCCCTCGTTGGATTTGAAACCCAGAAAATATCACCCCGACTCCAGGAAAAAATGGATAATGCAGTGCAGACCACTTTTGAAGTTGAGGAATTCACCTTGGAGCAGCTCCCAGTGGACGTTGGATTGAACGCAAAGACCCCCGCAGAGATGGGAGGAGAAAATTTGTTCAACATCCTAAAGGATGGCAACTGCTTAGGCTATGTATATCTGGGTGAAGCACCCAGCATGAAAAAGGTTTTTGATTATGTGGTGCTCTTCAGTCCAGATTTGAGCATTAAAAAGTCCAAAATATTGATATACCGCGAAGATTATGGTCGCCAAGTAGGGAGTCAACGTTGGCTAAAACAATTTATAGGCAAAAAATCAGGGGAAAGTTTGGCCTATGTTGAAGATATCGATGCCATCTCAGGCGCTACCATTTCCGCCAAATCCATGACCTTGGCAGTAAGTAATGTGCTCTTAAGCATGCAGGTTTTGGAAGAAAATAATTTTTTTGAGTGATTGTAATGTTGTCAAAATCGCTTGGGCCACCTGAAAGGGTGGCCTTTTTGTTTGAAGAAGATGTGAACTTTCTGGCTAACTTTGGGCAACTTCAAGTTTATGAACCGGGATATCATCGACATCAATGATTTTACCATTTTGGTGGAGGAGGCCAAGGCCGATGCGCCAACAAAAGACGCTTGCCTGTTTGATGAACCGGTGATTGCTGTGGCATTCTATGGCTCGGGAAATGTTGATCTAGCGGTAAAGTACGAGAACACCCAAAAGGATTTTCAATATACCAAGGGACTGGCCCTCTCTTTTTATGCTGATGAAAAGGTGGTGTTTGAGCATACGGTTGCTTCGGACAAACCCTTGGAGTGCATTGTGATTGCCACCTCGCCCCGGAATCTTGCAAAATTGCCCAATGAAGAAGGGGAATTATTTGCTGAAATGCTCAATCAATTGGTGAATCCAACCGACCCTTATGTGGAAGGGCCACAATTTTTTATGACCCCGGAAATGCAATCCGTGGTGGACCAGATTTTTCACAATTCGTATGAGGGGAAAACCAAAATGATGTTTTTCCGAAGTCAGATTACGACATTGCTGTCCCATTTTTTTGGACAATTGGCAACCATGGACAAATCGGTCATCAGAACATCGGAACGGGAAAAATTATTTCAGGCCAAGGAAATTCTTTCCAATCAATTGGACAATCCGCCCTCCTTGACCGAACTTTCCAGACAGATAGGACTCAACAGTTTTAAATTGAAAAAGAACTTTAAGGAGGTTTTTGGGGTTCCGGTATTCAAATACCTTCAAAACCAACGGATGGAAAAAGCCCACGAACTCCTCCGGAATCATGAAGCTACGGTACAAGAGGCCGCTTGGCAAGTGGGCTATGACAGTCTGAGTTCCTTTTCCAATGCCTTTGCCAAAAAGTTTGGGTATCGACCTAGTGAGATTCGACAATGATCTACTTTAATTTTCAGAGACTGCATAAAGAGCCACTTTTTCCTCTTTTCCCTTTAGGGAAATGCTGCCCATTGCAGTAAATGCGTATATGTTGGAACTCAGATTATTGACCAAGGTTTCAGAAATCAACAACTTACTTTTCAATATATTGCACTGTCCTTGTATCCGTGCTGTGGTATTCAGGGTATCCCCATGATAGGCAATTTCCTTCTTGTATTTCCCCACTTCGGTAACGGTGACCATGCCAACATGCATTCCCGCTTTGAAAAAAGGGAGTACCCCGTACTTTTTTTCATAATACCGACGCTTTTTCTCCAAAGTCAATTTAAAGTTATAAAAGGCTTTGAGGCAGTGGTCATTTTTCAATCCGTTCTTCAAAGTCCAGGTAAGTACGGCTTCATCCCCCACATATTGGTAGATTTCAGCGGGGTTGTTTGCTATTGCATTTCCAAGGTCATTAAAACAATCCTGAATCAGTAAACTATAGTTTACATGCCCCAATTGTTCTGCAAGTTGCGTGGAAGAATGCAAATCCAAAAACATGAAAATGCGTTCCTCTTCCCGTGGCGTATAAAATTTTCCTTGCATGAGTTTTCTCAAATTCCCTTCGCCCAACATTAAATTGATTTGCCGCAGGAGGGTCAAAAACACATCCACCGAAAGCACATAAAAATAGATGGCGGCACTTCCAGCGTCCATGGCAAAGGCTACAATTCCTAAAGAAGTTCCAAAATAGAATTGATACACCGCATAGGCTCCCAAAATAAGCAGCAGCAGGAACAGGATGCCATAAATAAATCGGAAGATGAGCAGGGTGATCAACGAACGGTTTTTCTGCACCCGTTCCTCGGTTAGGATTTGGGCAAAGCCGGAAATCAATCCCATAATGGGTCCCAAGGTCACTGAAATCAATAAGCTGGAAAGCAAATCAAACTTGAGACTGCCCATTTCCATGGTACCCACACCACGCACTATACTCAGATATACAAAAGCAAGAGTCCAACCAATACAATAAAACCGAATGATCCGCCATCTGCGGTTGTTGCTGAAAACCAAGGCCATTTTTCAAAGTTATCCTTTTCAAACAAATCTTACTGCTTTTCAAACAAATAGACCCAGCGTATTTGGCGCAATTTTGCCCTGTAATCATCAAACAAATACAAAAATGAAATTTTTTAGAGCGGTATTCATAGGACTTATCATCTGGATTTTGGGAGTGGGTATTTTTCTACTGTCCTATTTTATCCCGGTTATGGATGATTTGGATTTTCAGGCCAATCTGGTGCTTTCATTGGCAGTGATTCCCTTGGTTTGGATGGGTTCGTGGTTCTACTACATCAAATACACTAAAACCCATGGATTGAAAATAGGGGCAATAATGTTTATGACCAGCGCCTTGATGGATGCCCTTATTACGGTTCCTTACCTGATGGCCCCTTATGGAGAATCTTATTACAGTTTCTTTATCGCACCTGGTTTCTGGCTGATAGCCGTGGAGTTTGTTCTTACTGTTGTGCTGTTTTGGAATTTCAGGGTGAAGCCTAGTAAACACAAAAACAATCAATTCAAAATAAAATAATCTAAAAACAAAAGAAGAAATCATGAAAGCAAATTATTTAGTACTTGGCGGAAAAGGAAAAACTGGGCGTAAGGTTGTCCAGAAATTGAAACAATTGAATCAAAACGTACGGATTGGTTCACGAAGTGAAACCCCATCTTTTGATTGGGAAAATCCGGAAACTTGGACCAATGCCTTGGAGGGAATGGATAGGGTCTATATCACTTTTCAACCGGATTTGGCGATTCCCGGTGCTCTGGAAGCCATTGAAGGTTTTATCAAAATAGCAAAACAAAAGCGAGTTAAAAAAGTAGTGCTTTTGTCCGGGAAAGGAGAACGGGAGGCCGAACTGTGCGAGCAGGTGGTGATCAACTCGGGGATTGACCACACCATTGTGCGGGCCAGTTGGTTCAATCAGAATTTTAGTGAAAGTTTCTTTTTGGATTCCATTTTGGCCGGGCACGTGGCATTGCCCCAAGCAGAGGCCAAGGTGCCTTATGTGGATACAGATGACATTGCCGATGTGGTAGTGGAGGCTTTGATCAACGACGACCATAATGGTGAAATCTATGAATTGACAGGTCCACGCTTCTTGACTTTTGAACAAGTAGTTAATGAGATTGCAAACGCTTCGGGACGTGATATTACATTTACGGCCATATCACTTCCAGCGTATACCAAAATGATGGAGGATTTTGGTGTGTCTTCGGATTATGTTTGGTTGATCAATTACTTGTTTTCCGAAGTGTTGGGCAATAAGTCCAATGAGGTCATCACCCACGACATTGAAAAGGTGCTGGGAAGAAAGCCTAAGGATTTTTCAACGTATGCAGAAGAAACAGCCGCAACTGGGGTTTGGAATGAAGAGGTTGAGGCGTAAATCAGATAAGGTTTAAGGCAAGCAGGCCCATAGGGCCTGTTTTTCTATTTAGATCAATGTTACTAAATAGCTATAGACCATTCCAGATAGGATAGCGAGCCCAAAACTCAGCAATGTGCCGATAAGGACATACTCGGTAAGCTTACGGTTCTTGCCCTTGTTGAGGTCTCCAAACCGGAAAACGGATTTGGCAGCAATCAACAATCCAATGGCGGCCCATTGTTGAATCAAAATAAAGCCGAAGACAAAAAGACGCTCCAACATGCCAATATAAGTGCCTGCATTTTTCAAGGAGCCGCCCTCAGTGGATTCATCGTCTTTTGCAATTTCATCGATATAAGGCGCCAATAACATCCGCATAAAAATACCGCAGACATAGGTGACGAATACCAAAAATGTAATCAATAAAAGAGTCTTCTCGCCAAATAGTGTGCTGAAGTCAACCTCAAAAGGGGAAATCCAGTAAATCATGGCCACAATGACCAAAAGATGCAGGATTTGGTCCACCACAAAAAGCCATCGGTAATTTTTCTCATTGGTAAGGCTGAGTTTACCCACGTCAATTATAAAATGGGATATAACAATGATAGCCACGGCACCTAAATGTTGAAATTGAAGGATGAGCAGTAGGGTCAATAGATGAACCCCAATATGCCAATAGAGGTATTTGGATTTCCATTTGTTCTGCAGCTTTTTCTCCACCCAATGACCGGGCTGGAGGGCAAAATCGCCTATAAAATGGGCCAAGATCAGTTTTAGGGCCAGTATCATAGTTGGGAGAGTTGGGATTGGTAGAATTGGATCATTTTTTGGATTTCATCAAAGCCAGCCTTGTTCAACTCCTCACTTATATTTCCTTGGGATTTGTGAAGTAGGGTGGCCAGTTGTTTTTGGTTCATTTCTGGATTTTCAATAGCACTTTTTACTGTTTTGGAGATGGCAGGTGTCCAATCATCCATAGTAAGAAGAGCCAGTTCCAACATCAGGGTTATGTTTGTGTCAAAATCAGGATTTACTGTTTTTATGCCCAGATGTTGTTTTTTGAGATTTTCAAAACACTCGCCCGAATATACAAAAGCAGGTCCATTGGACTCCGTTATTTTTTCGGCATCATAGGTTTTTTCGCCTAGCCCAATGGCAATCCGCACATCCAAATTGCGAATCTGTTTAAGAGCAGCTTTTATATACACAGCAGCTTCCAGGGCATTTTCTGGAGTGGTTTCCAACTGAAAACTATCACCCCGATAAATTTCCCAAGCTTTGGGTTCTTTCCCATATCTACCCAAAGCTTTCTTTAATTCGGTTAACCATTTAGTGGCTTTGTGTGCCGATGAGTTTTTGATGTCTCCTGTAAGTATGGCAACCATAGTAGTTG
Organism: Muricauda sp. MAR_2010_75; assembly: GCF_000745185.1. Lineage (NCBI taxonomy): Bacteria > Pseudomonadati > Bacteroidota > Flavobacteriia > Flavobacteriales > Flavobacteriaceae > Allomuricauda > Allomuricauda sp. MAR_2010_75. The sequence continues at coordinate 791,115 of NZ_JQNJ01000001.1, read as the reverse complement.
TATTAAAAATATCCGTTAATCAGCAGATACATGCAAATATCTGTAAAAAAGCAGATATATACAAATATCTGTGAAAAAGCAGATAATTAAAAATATTCGTAAAATGGCAGATAATTGCCTGATGTGTCTACGAAAATGGATTTTCTCTGGTTTTAACAAAGAAGAAGCCGCACCCATGGCAGGCGCGGCTTCTAAAAATCAACAAAAAACACTATCCTCTTCTTCCGCTCTCCTGCATTTTCTTTTTGCCGTGATGCGCTTTCGCGAATCGTAGTTTTTTTCTTTTTGTCTGTACTGTTTTTAGGTTAATACAGCGAAGGATACCAACAGTGTCCAAACTACTGTTAGTTGTTTTAAATGTTTAAACTTTAATGATTCATTGTTTGAACAGGGGCGTTGTCCAATTGTGAAATCATTAAATCAACATTTATAAAGCTTTTGATAAAGGATTTTGGAGAAACCTACTTTTGTTCCTCTTCAAGATCGGATTTGGATTTTTTTAGTTCGTCGACATCATGGAACTGCGTTTCGACAAAGGTTTCTGAACCGATTTGTTCTTGGAATTCATCCTGTTGTTCTATTTGGTAATAAACCAAGGAAGAAATTACAAAACAGGAGAAAAAGATGAGGCTTTTTGCTTTGTAGGTCATGATTTTTAAGATTTGGGATTACTAAAGTAATTAAACCTTTTGTCAATCTCCACGATATGTTGCGAAATGCTCCCATTCCGATGTGAATGGGATGAAATACATGGTATAATCGACAAACTGCAAGGTTTATAAACAAAAATACAAATACAGAAGTAAATTCCTACAAAATTATAGGATTAATCGTTGTAATGCCGTTCGCTAGAAGCGTTCCGTATCTTCTGAATGGTTGACTTCATTCAAAATAATTGGGTCATAATGGGGCATTTTAAACCATGCGGTGCTTTCAAAGTAGTTAGGAACCCATCAATGCAGACCGTTAAATAATTCTTAATCCCAATATTTTTTGTGAAAAGGGCAAACCTTTGGGAATCCTGCGTTTTACTGATACTTTGCGCTGTAACGCTTTGTTTTATGGGGCTTCAGAGGAATCTATTTTTCGTAAAAAAATCTAAAAAGGTGTAACATTTTAAACCCATTATAGTCTTATAAGCATATCATCAATCACAAAATTCAATCAAAAAATGAACAAGTTTTTAGTAATTTATGGATGTGTGCTTTTAAGTAGTACCGCCATAGCAAGTGACCAACAAAGGACGGTGGTTACAAACCTCAAACCAGAGACCACCAGTACCTTGGAAAATGAGTTTACAGCGTTGCATATCAATGCTGAGTGGAGTGAAGCAAATTTGTCCGATGGGACGTATGAGCTGAATTTGGACGACATAGTGTTTATAGAGGAAGAAGCCGATTTTGATCTTGGTTTTGATACGGCCGATTATCTTCCCGAGGATTTTGACCCTTATAAAACCTATTTTGATTTGAATTCCATCATATACCTTACAAGTGAAGTTGAACAAGAGCTTGGATTTGATACCAAGTCTTACCTCCCTGAAGGATTTGATCCCTATACCCAAGTTGTAGATGTTCATGGCATCAATTATTTGGAAGATGAGGACATGGAGTTGGGATTCAACACCAAAGATTACCTTCCAGAAGGATTTTCACCTTATGAAGTCTATGTGAATTTGCACGCTATTCAATTCATTGAGGATGAAGTGGAATTAACTCTTGGTCTGGATAGTACATATGAATTGCCAGAGGGTTTTGATCCTTATACCAATGTTTTGGAAGTAACTTCCATCAACTACATGGAAGATGACGAAATAGAATTAGGTTTTGATACTTCAAAGTATCTCCCAAAAGATTTTGACCCTTATGCAGGGACAAAGTAGTAGGATGTTTTAGTTTTCATTTTACAAATTTTTGAGTTAGTTAGTTATGAAAGGCCCTCCTTTGGAGGGCTTTTTATATGAAAGTTGGTTTTTTAGCGTTACAGTTAATGTAAGATGTTGGTTAACAAAAAAATAACATGGCTAATCAACAAAGCGTAAAAAGCAAAGAAATGGCTTTAACGCTATCAATCTTACAAGATTTTAGAATATGTCTTATGACTTTTTCACTGAATCTATATAAGGATTGAAAAAGTTGTTGTCAGATAGTTCTAAGTGGTTCGTTAACAAAAGTCTAATTAAGAAAATATTCACTGTAAAGGGTTATACCTTTGTAGTGTAAAAAGCATATAAAAGTAGAGTTGAGTTAGTTTCTTACTATTTTTTTGAGTTAGTTAGTTTGTCAATGGCCCTTCCGATCGGAAGGGCCATTTGTTTTAGAACAGAACTGGAACTACGAACTTGAACACAAGAACCAATAGTCCCACTGCAATAAGGTTTAAAATAACACCCACACGTGCCATTTGGGCAATCTTTACATAACCACTGGCAAAGACTATCGCATTTGGTGGTGTGGCCATGGGCAACATAAAGGCACAACTGCTGGCAATGGTTACAGGAATCAGCAGATAGAGGATGGGAATGTCCAATCCAAGAGCAATACCGGCCACCACGGGTGCCAAAACCGCTACCAGGGCCACGTTGCTCATCAATTCGGTCATAAAGAGCATCAAGAAAATCAATAAAGTGGCTGTGAGCAATATGCTGATTTCGCTTTGGGCTATGGCATCGGCCACCATGTCCACTATGCCGCTTGTTGACATTCCTTGGGCCAAGGCCAAACCACCGCCGAACAAAATCAATATGCCCCATGCCAATCTTGAAGTATCCTTCCATTCAATAATAAAGTCGCCTTTCTTTATGTTGTACGGAATTGAAAACAGGGCAATGGCGGCAAAAATGCTGATCATGGTATCCGTAAGCTCCAGAGCAGGGAACATGGCATTGATCAAGGTTCTAAAAATCCAAAGAAAAACAGTAACGGCAAAAATTACCAAAACCATTTTTTCCTTTCCTGAAGTGGGTCCGAGTTTTTCAAGTTCTGTGTGAATGACCTCTTTGGAAGCATTGAATTTTAAATCCCGATTGGGGAACATCCATTTCACCAAGACCAAATAACAAATGCCAATCATGATGATGGAAAAAGGCAATCCCAATGTCATCCATTTTAAAAAGGAGATTTCGGTATTGTATTCATTTTCCAAAAGTCCGATCAAGACCGAATTTGGCGGTGTTCCAATTACGGTGGCAATACCCCCAGCATTGGCCGAAAAGGCAATTCCAAGCATGACACTCAAAGCAAAATTTTGATCGTTTTTAGTGAATCCATCCGCATCATTGATCAAAAGGTTGATGACGGACAGCGCAATGGGCAACATTACCACCGTACTGGCCGTATTGCTGATCCACATGCTCAAGGAAGCGGTGGCAATCATAAACCCCAGAATCACTTTATTGGGTGTGGTCCCAGTTAATCTAATGATGTTGAGGGCTATGCGGCGATGGAGATTCACCTTTTCCAAGGCCAATGCCATAACAAACCCACCAAAAAAGAGAAAGACAATGGGACTCCCATAATTGGCCCCAACTTCGGCAATGGGCAATATTTTGAGGATGGGCAAAAGTAACAGGGGCAAAAGGGCGGTCACTGAAATGGAAACGGCTTCGGTAATCCACCAGATGAGCATCCACGCCGCAACAGAAATTACGGCATCCCCTTTTTCAGAAACCAGTTCTACGGGTAAATATGTAAGAGTCAGAAAGGCGATGGGCCCAAGAATCAGCCCTATTTTTTTGCTTAGTTCCATTTGGGTTTCTAAGCTATGCTTTTTTGTGAAATAACAAAAATAATGAAGCCCCATGCCGGGGCTTCACCATCAAATAATCAAGAAAACGGTAGATTATTTTATCTTAAATGTTAATCTACCAAAAACATAACGACCATTCTGGCCAAATTGAACCGATCTTCTGGAATAGATAAATCGACCATCTGATCTAAAAGCAGGATCGTTCTTATCAGGATACACATCCAAAAGATTGTTGGCACCAATGGTTAGGGTAACATTGTCCGTAAAGCTATAGCCTACCGTAAAATCTGTGATCACTTTTGCACCGAAGGTATAATCAATGGTAGGGTCATCTTCATTGGTAGCTTCCCTCACTTCACCAAAATAGCCGTTTCGTACAAAAAAGTTCAAATGCTCGCCAATTTTTACATTGTGTGAAAGATTTCCTTTGGTTGTGGGGACGGCAGATTCCAAATAGATTCTACTCGTAGGATCAAAATACGTATCACTTAGTCCTGCATTGGCTATGGCTTGGGGTACTTTAACTTCCTCTACGCTTGTTTCCGAAAAGGTAAAGGCCAAGGTGTTGGTCAAAGAAACCTTGTCTGAAATATGGGCCTTGTGGTCCACCACAAAATCCAAACCTTTAGTTTGTGTGTCCACAGAGTTGGCAAAGAAAGCTGCTTGAGTGGCGCTGGCTTGTTGGAACAAATTGGCCAACTCAGGATTCCCATTGTCGTCAAACTGACCAGTAAGAATCACTCGGTCATCTATGTTGATAAGATAGCCATCCAGGGTAAATTTAAGGTTGGCGTTGGGCACTCTTGCTGTAAACCCGGCTGTAGCGCCAATAGAAGTTTCTTCTTTTAGAGGCTCAATGCCCAATAGTCTAGCCACTCTGGAAGTGTTCGGGAAAATACCAACCTCATTGGGAATTCCATCCACAAACAGCGTGGAAGTGGAACTGTAATGGATTTGATGCAGGGAAGGTGCCCTAAACCCAGTTTGTCCACCACCACGAAGATTAAAATTTTCGGAAATTTTTAAACGGGTGGCCAATTTAAAGTTCAAGGTTCCTCCAAAATCGGAGAAATTCTCATACCGAACGGCCCCACTTAACAATATGGATTCGGTGAAATCGGCTTCAACATCAAAATAACCAGCTATGGTATTTCTGAAGGCATCCACTTCATTGTCGGGTTTAAAACCAGGAAACACTTGGATTCCACCTGGTCTTGAATTACCATAATAGTCGGTGGGAACAATAGAACTCACATCAGTGGGATCATGCGGGTTTCCCAAGGTGTTGTACTGTGTATACGAAACTTCTTCCCCCGCTACAATAGCGTAGTTTTCCACCCTATATTCTGCACCAAAGGCAATGTTGAGCCCGGCCATAGTGTCTTCAAAAAAGCGATTCATATCAAAATTGGTCGTGTTTTCACTATAGTTGAATCCACCAGAATCGGCTTCAAAAGGTGTGGAATTGACCAAGGAAGCATTGTTGGAGTTGGTAACTCGATACAGAAATTCATTTTTTCCATAGGAATTACTGAAATCCATATTCCAATCTCCAAGCATTCCCCTAATGCCAAATGCAGCAGATTTATCGGTAATATTGGAGTTGATTTCCGGTAAAAATCCATTAAGATAGGCTGGCGTATAACTTCTGGATTGATTGGGCAAACGGTAGAATCCAGCCGCATTTCCATTTTTAAAGCTCAGTCCCCCAAACCCATACAGTTCCAGATTTTCATCCAACGGAATGGAAAGGTTGGCAAAGAATTGGGCGCCTCTCAACTCAGATTGACCCACACGCATGTTGAAGTCGCTTCGTTGCAATCCCCTGGCCAATAGTTCTTGTGGCGTAACATCATCACCGGCGATACCGTTTACTATATTATCATCGTCAAAGGTCAATGTTGATAAAATCCCAGCTTGAGAATTAGCACCATCGTTTATTCCGAAAATTTCTTCAAACGTAGTGGCATTGTTTATGGCATCTTTTACCTCTTGAGCAAAATGATCTACTTGTGATGCAAATTGTTGCACATCGGAAATATCGCTATCCAAAAGTTGTGATATGTCGTAGCCTGCAGCATCTGCTACTCGTTCAATGGCATTGGCAGCATGAAAAATACTTCCTTCCCATTCTTGCATTCGGTTGGTCCATCCTCGGAAGTTGAAATTCCCGGTAAAGTTGACATATCCACCATCCTGACCTATGGGCAAACCATAGTTTAAGCCCAAACTCACTTTTTCGCCATCTATTTTTTTGGCGGGACTGTGCTCGCTGGTAAAATTGGCTCCGGTATTGATGTCCACCTGAAGTTCGTTCACGCTCTTTTTCAGGACAATGTTAATGACTCCGGCAATGGCATCAGAACCATATTGAGCAGCAGCACCATCCCTTAAAATTTCAATTCGGGAAATGGAGTTGGATGGAATGGTGGTCATATCGGTCCCCACGCTACCTCGTCCAAAAGTCCCGTTTACGTTGACCAATCCAGTTTTGTGTCTCCTTTTTCCATTGATGAGCACCAAAACTTGATCGGGCCCCAAACCACGTAATGATGCCGGGGCAATATGGTCGGTACCATCAGAAATGGTCTGCGGATTAGAGGTGAATGAGGGGGCCGCATAGTTCAAGATTTCAGTTACGGTGACCTGAGGTGCAGATTGTGTCAATTCCGTTACATCCAGCACATCAACGGGTACGGGAGTGTCCGTGGCCGTCCTATTGGCATTTCTGGAACCAACAACCACTACATTCTCCAGCGCAAGCCCAGATTGAAGGGTGATGTTCAAGGTGTTTCCGGTAACGGTGGCTTCTTGGGAATTAAATCCGACATAGGAAAATACTAAAATGTCACCAACATTTGCTTCAATGGTGTAATTGCCATCAAAATCGGTGATGACACCCGTTGTGGTTCCTTTCACCAAGACCGATGCTCCAGGCAACGGCACATTTTGGTCATCATAAACTGTTCCAGTTACCTCTTGTGCCACGGCAGCAAAGCATACCAACAGCACGAAAAGGAATGTTAGTTTCATTCTTTTCATATAAATAGGTTTAAGTAAGATTAAGGGGGTATGCTGCTGGAAACCTCCTTTAAATAGAAAGGAGATTGGGGCAATATAGGGCTTTTTTTGCAACTAAAAACCCCTGCTTTTTATTTGAGAAACAGGGGTCTGTATTTATTTTAACGAAAATAGACCAGTCTTAACCTGTGTATTTGGCCAAGAGGGAATCTTCTGTTTTTTCCACTTTTAAGAGTCCATGCTTGGAAAGGCTTTTGGTACTCTTATCCCATTTTTTGCCGCTAAGGCCCGCCTTTTCCTTAAGGTCGGCCAAAGGCATTTCACCAACGGGTTTTAAGATGTCCATGATAATTTTTTCTTCTTCGGAAAGGTCAACTTTTTTCTTTTCTGGGCGCATTTGCGGGAAGAACAGTACCTCTTGTATGGAAGAATTATTGGTCATCAACATCACCAATCGATCTATACCAATTCCGATGCCAGATGTTGGCGGCATTCCATATTCCAAGGCACGTAAAAAATCTTGATCAATGAACATAGCCTCGTCATCTCCTTTTTCGGAGAGTTTTAATTGTTCCTCAAAACGTTCGCGTTGATCAATAGGGTCGTTCAACTCAGAGTAAGCATTGGCAAGCTCCTTTCCGTTCACCATCAACTCAAAACGTTCCGTAAGCTTTGGGTTGGAACGATGTTCTTTGGTCAACGGACTCATTTCCTTCGGATAATCCGTAATAAACGTGGGTTGGATGTAGTGATGTTCACATTTTTCACCAAAAATCTCATCGATCAATTTACCTACACCCATGGTCTCATCCACTTCAATGTTCAGCTTTTGGGCCGTTTCCCTTAGTTGTTCTTCATCCATTTCAGATACATCATACCCTGTATGGATCTTGATGGCTTCCAAAATGGGAACCCTTGGGTAAGGTGCCTTGAACTCAATTTCGTGGTTGCCCACCTTTACTTTTGTGCTGCCCGTAGCATCAATGGCTACTTTCTCCAACAATTTTTCGGTGGTTTCCATCATCCAATTGTAGTCTTTATAGGCCACATACAATTCCATTACGGTAAATTCCGGATTATGGGTACGGTCCATTCCTTCGTTACGGAAATCTTTGGAGAATTCATATACCCCATCAAAACCACCAACGATCAATCGTTTTAAGTACAATTCGTTGGCAATCCGCAAATACAAGGGAACGTTCAATGCATTGTGGTGCGTTAAAAAAGGACGTGCCGCTGCCCCTCCGGGGATGGGTTGCAAAATTGGGGTTTCCACCTCTAAATACCCACGTTCATTATAGAACTCACGGATACTATTGGTGATTTTTGTTCGCTTGATAAAGGTATCTTTTACCTGAGGGTTCACCACCAAATCCACATACCGTTGGCGGTAACGCAATTCTGGGTCGTTAAAGGCATCGTACACTTTTCCTTCGTCATCTACTTTTGGTAGCGGCAATGGTCTTAAACTTTTGCTCAAAAGCGAAAAGTTTTTCACCATCACGGTCTTTTCGCCTACCTGGGTCTTGAAGAGTTCGCCCTCAACGCCAATAATGTCTCCAATGTCCAACAACTTCTTGTAGACATCGTTGTATAGGGTCTTGTCCTCACCGGGACAGATTTCATCGCGATTAAAATATACTTGGATACGCCCTTCGCTGTCCTGCAACTCGGCAAAAGAAGCTTTTCCCTGAATTCTTCGGGACATCAATCTACCGGAAATCACTACCTTCTTGCCTTCCTCAAAATTGTTCTTGATGCTCTTAGATGTGGCATTTACTGGATACAATGCAGCGGGATAGGGGTTGATTCCCATTTCCCTGAGTTTGGTCAATTTTTCCCTTCGAACGATTTCCTGTTCCGATAGTTGCATAGCCTATAAAAAATTAAAGCGCAAAATTACACTTTTGCGCTTTAATTCCATTCCTTAGCCGTGCTTATTGTGCATAATTGGGAATGTAGGGCCTGTTTTGAACAATTTGGGCGATATCTTCTTCCAACGATTCAACGGGTCTTTCCACAATCCGGTTGATTTCTATCCCATTTTTAAAGAAAATCATTGTGGGTACTTTTATGATGTTGAGCCCTTTTTCTTCTCCGGTCGGACTTTTTTTATAGTGTTCTTTTCTGAGGTCCAAAGCGATGATTTCCAATTGTTCCATCGGAAAATGGGCGGCCTCCAGAATTTTGATGAAACGGGGTGTTTCCCGTTTACTGTCGCCACACCACGTGCCCAAAAAAAGTTTAATGTGGTATTGTGCCAAGTCTTTTTTGAAGAGCTCCACCAAGGCTTCATCTACGGAGTAGCTTTTCATACCTTCATGGAACCACTGTTGGTAGGGTTGGGTGTGGAGGCCTTCCAAATTGATTTTCCCCACCATAAATTTTCTACCATCATCCTGTACAATTTCCTTGTTGAATTCCTGTGAAAAGACAAGTGTTGTATATAGCATCAGTAGGCTTGTAAATAGGTGTTTCATGATTTTTCGATTTAAAGATTTGGTTCGAAAATTCATTAAAAACAGAGCTCGGAAGGGCTTTGTTGGGATGGAAATGGGGACTAGACCCCAGGTTGATTTTTATTTTTTGAAGAGATACACAATTTCCTCCCGAGAGGAAACCTCCAGTTTTTTATAGAGATTGTTAATGTGGGTCTTGACCGTACTCAGGCTCACAAAAAGTTCTGCGGCAATCTCTTTATTGCTCTTTTCCTGAAGGATACGGTTCACAATTTTTTGTTCTTGTGGTGTGAGTTTATTTCGCAACGATCTTGCTTTTATCTTGACATTTAATTTTTGCATAGAGAGCAGATATACATTGGCCAGCAGAGAAAGGATAAGGGCCACTTGAAGAAGGTATTTTAAGTACCAGGTTTTTGGAGTGTTGAACGTGGCAAGTTCTTTATCTGTAGCAATTTCGGCAGTATATTGTTGAGTGAAGCCAGCTTCGGGATATGTACTTTGCAAACGAGTCAATAGATTTTCATAATAAGGATTTGCAGACAAATTCTTGAGGTAATATGCGTAGGTTTCATTCCCTTTGTCCGATAGAAAATCGTAGATAAAAAGCTCAACCAGGGGCTCTTCGGAGGTTTTTCCAAAATCCTGTAAGACGGTAAACCATTTTTTGGAATTGAGTTTTCTACTGGCCTCACTGGGATATTCCATAAAATCGTACGCCATTTCGTCTTTTAGGAATTCCACTTGCAACAGCTCTGCCGATTTTGGATTGGTGGAGATAATGGAGCAAAGGGATTGATCTTCAAACGAGGTTGGAAATTGAACCGTATCCTGATTGTTGGCAATGAACAAAACACTCTTGCTGTTGTTGCACTGTCCCAGAAAATGATTGGCTTCCGAAGAATCTGAACAGCCATCCAAATGAATGCGGTAAATTCGGTTTTTTAGAGGGAGATTGTTTCCCTCAAACTGAAAATGGCCCAACGAATCCACTTGGGCCTTCTTCACAATCTGATCCAGATAAATCCGTGATGATTTTCGGTAGTCTTCCACCAAAGAAAGATAAATGATGTTTCCAGCATTGGTTTGGGACACCTCGCCCGAAAAATGATATTGCGCGATTAGCACAGAGCTGGTCAGGAAAAAAGAAATAAGGACAAAAAACCGCATTAATAAATCATTTAGTAAGGAAAATACGGGCCTGGTGTAACAAAATCTTCGAGTAAGGTACTAATAAGTATCATCAATCAAAATTTGAACCATGAGTTTCTGGAGAGTTTTGCTGGCCATATTTTTTCCGCCGCTGTCCGTAATTGGAAAAGGTTGCGGGTCTTTTGTTATTGTATTACTTTTAACGTTCTGTGGATGGGTGCCCGGGGTTATCGGGGCACTGGTCATATTGAATAACACTAACTAAAGTAGTATGAAAAAAATCCAAATCTTAACCCTTGCCCTAGTGGCAGTGGTTACCTATTCCTGTAATTTTACCGAAGAAATTCATTTACAAGAAGATGGTTCCGGAAAACTCTCCATCAATTTTGATGGATCGGAACTCATGGAAATGGCCGGGGACCAAATGGTGAAGGAAAACGAGAAACCTATTGATTCCATCATTTCTTTTAAGGAATTATTGGAGGAGAAACATGACAGTATAGCCGAGCTTGCGCCTGAGGAACAAGCGAAGTTGAAGAAGTTGGAACCGTTCAACATGCACATGGTAATGAATCCCGCGGAAAAAGTGATGAAATTTGACCTGTTCAGTGAGTTTACAGATATAAGTGAAGTGAATGATGCCTTCAATGCATTTAGGGATGCCAGTTTAATGGGCCCCAAAAACCAACCGGAACAAGCTACGCCCATGCCCATGTCCGAGCAGTCCACTGAGGTTACCTATGCCTTCGCCAACAGTACTTTTTCAAGAACGGCAAAGATCATTGATCCAGAATTGTTCCAGCAGCATGTAGACAGTCTTCAAGGAACGGAAATGTTCCTTTCAGGGTCCACCTACACCCTTAAATACCATTTTCCAAGAAAAGTAAAATCCACCACGGCCCAAGAGGCGACTTTTAGTGCGGATGGCAAGACCTTGATTTATGAAGTTTCCTTTTTGGAGATGATGAAAGATCCCAAAATGTTGGATATTGAGGTGGAGTTGGAAGAGTAGTTTTCCAACCGTAGGCTTTGTATCTTTGTGGTATGAACAAAAAGGTAGGGCTACAGGATTTAGGCTTTAAGGACTACAAGGAAACTTGGGATTACCAAGAGCTTTTGTTCCAAAACATTGTGGGTGCCAAGATCAAGAACAGGAGGGAAGACACCAGTCTTGAAACCCCCAATCATTTTTTGTTTGTGGAACACCCCCATGTCTATACCTTGGGGAAAAGTGGCGACATCTCTAATTTGTTGGTGGATGAAAAGGCCTTACAGGAAAAAGGGGCCACGTTTTACAAGATCAACCGCGGTGGTGATATCACCTACCATGGTCCAGGGCAGGTAGTAGGCTATCCCATTTTGGATTTGGACAATTTCTTTACCGATATCCACAAATACCTCCGTTTTTTGGAAGAAATGATTATCCGCACCTTGGCTGAATATGGTCTAAAGGCGGAGCGCTCCGAAGGAGAAACCGGCGTTTGGTTGGATGTGGGCACTCCCTTTGCCCGAAAAATATGCGCCTTGGGCGTGCGCGCCAGTCGTTGGGTGACCATGCACGGTTTTGCCCTGAACGTAAATACGGATTTGGGCTACTTTGACCTCATGATTCCCTGCGGCATCAAGGACAAGGCCGTAACCTCATTAAATGTGGAATTGGGCAAAAAGCAAGTCGATATGGAAGAGGTGAAAGAGAAATTACTTCACCATTTTCAAGTGCTTTTTGAAGCTGAGGTGGTACGGGAGAAGACGGAGGTGTAGCTTTCTTGCATTAATCAACTGCATCTGCAATTTTAATTGAAAAAGCTTGTTTGGCACCTATTTATTAAAACATCGTATCTTACCCTAACCGCAAACACAAACATAATGAGGGTTAAAAGTATATTTTGGAGCATGCTGTCTATTGGAGTCATTGTGTTTCAATTTTTTTCCTGTAAAAATCATGCTGATATAAATCTGGAAGAAGAAAAGGGAAAGATTTTGGAATTGCACCATTTGGAAAGACAATACCATTTGAATAAAATGGCGGAGGAATTGGTGGGGTTACAGACAGATGATTTTACAAGTATAAGCGCAGGTGAAATTTATAAGCCAACGAGGACTGAGGGAATTGCCATGTTTTCAGATTATTTCTCAGCTGTTGATTTTGAATCTTGGGATGATATCACAGAGCCTGTTATAAAATTTTCTGACGATTTTACAGTTGCCTATGTTACGGTTAAAAAGAATGTGGTAATTAGATTTAAAGACGGGAACGGAAAAGACACAACAGAATCGACCGAGTTTGCTTGGGTTTCGATTTACAAAAAAGTAAACAATCTCTGGAAGATGGATTTAATTGCCTCAACAAACAAGGCACGTTCTTCTTAATAATGGAGGTTGCGCCTGTCCATACTGTTCTCATTTTTTCTGCCATCCATCAACCTAAATAAACAGAGGTTGGGGATTAATATATTCATCAATTTAAACCCTTCATCTATCAATTGAGCCTCATTCGCTGATACAAGCACTGCTAACTTCATGGGATACATCAAAAAAGTGAAACATGAAAAGTGTATTGATTTTAATGATACTTTTTGGCTATATCCACATAGGTTTTGCCCAACAAGAGAGTTTTGAGAAGCTATTAAAACTTGATGCCATTGCCAAGGATGTTATAGAGCGATGGGAAATGGATTCATCCTCTATTTCCTGTCTCAGTGATGGATTGTGGGAGCATATCCTTCCAAAGTCCACTCAGGGCACTAATAAAATTATCCTCAATAAGAATGAGCTGAATTATTTTCTGGAACTGGATGATATCAAAATCCAAACCCAAACTGAACCTTTTGCAAGCCCTGAGTATTGGGAGAATCGCTTTGGGAAGCAAATCCAGACCATCATCTTGAGCAAGCCCCTTACGGTTTTAGCCATTCATGATGAAAAACTGGCTCAATTTTCTTTGGATTCCTTGGTTGGAATCAAATACCGAACCTTTTATCCCTACGGGGAATTAGATGTTCCGGACCAAAGTTGGGTGCCCATTGTGTATCAACAAAAAAATCAGTTTGATGTAAATTCCCCTTTGTTACTGGTGACCTCCGGTTTTTTGGAGCGTGTCGACCTAGAGACCACTAAAATCCATAAAGACACCGTTCTTTTTGGGTCAGATGGTTTTTCGGGGACGCGACACATCACGGGAATCGATTTTAATGCAGATGGTCAGGATGAGATTGTCATGCTTCGCGAAATCACTCAGGATGATTGGGCTTCCGAGGGTGATGAAAACGAATCATACACCCGATCAATCATCGCGCTCTATTTTAAGAACAAATGGCACCGAACTTCCTATTGGCAAGAAGGCCAGGATGGGATTGAAGGGTTTTGACCACTAGAAATAAAAAACCGAGGGCCATGCCCCGGTTTTTTTATTTTATTAATAGGATTAGTGCTTATTTACTGAACTGCGTCAATACCGAGCTGGCCATTAAATCTCCTTTTTTGTTGTAGGATTCCTGTTTTATCATACCTATTCCCTCGGCTAGCCATACGCGGGATGGATAGGTTTGGTTGGCCATCATCATTTTGCTCTTTGTTTCGCTATAGATCACATAGCAGTCAAACGTACCCGCTGGGGTGGTCACACTCTCCTTTTTTTCCACTTTTCGATTGATGGTCTCCACGTTCATGTCCATGTTCATCATCCCACCCATTTTCATTTTCACGTTTACGTTTCCATCCGGGAGTTCTTGACCCACACCCAAATTGTTGGGCCATTCCACATCGGTTCCAGAAATGTCCATTTCAACATCGCCCATTTGGGCCAACATCTGTTCGTTCATCAAGGATTTAAAATCAACCTTCACCACATTGCCATTGCAGGTAATGTCATATTCAGACGAATAGGTATTGCCTTTTTTGTCCTCCATATCCATGACCATGGTAGCGGAAATATTGTCACCGGACCCATTTACATTGGTCACTTTATAACTGAGTTTGCCATCTTCCCTGCCTTTTCTGTCATAGTTGGTGTATTGAAAGCTGGCCCCATCCACCATGGGGTAGTATGCACTGCAGCTGGTTTGGGCCGATGCGGTGTTGAGGCAAAAAATAAGGGCGGTCAGTAAAAGAAAATAGTGTCTCATGTGTAGTAAGTATAGTGTTATTGTTTTATAAATTCAACTCTTCGGTTTTGCGCTTTGCCATCTGGGGTGTTGTTGTCGCCAACAGGTTCGCTTTCCCCTTTTCCTTCGGAAATCAAACGATCTGAGGAAACGCCGTAAATTGAAACCAAGGCATTCTTTACGGATTCTGCACGGTCTTTGGAAAGTTTACGATTGCTTTCTACGGAACCGTCCGCATCCGTATGTCCCACAATCTTGAGTTTCATGGAAGCCTCCTGCTGAAGCACCTGCGATATTTGCCGGATGATGCCCATGGATTGGGGCTGAATGTTCGCCGAACCTACATCAAAAAGAATCCCGTTGGTGGAAACCTTTCCTTCGGTAAGTAGTTTTCGTCTAAGGTCAACACCCCCTTCGGCCACTTTAAGGTTGGAAATGAAGATTTTTTCTTTCCCATCTTTAAGACCGTTCACTTTAAACTTAAGGGTGGTCAATTTATTTTCAGGGACCATTTGAGGGATGTCCACATACTTTTCTTCGTTTACCCAGAGCCTAAAACGTGAATTGTTCACCGCAATGGAAATATGAGGTTGATTGAGCACAGCTTGCCTGATATCGGACTGCACCTCGCTATTGATGATGGAACCTTGTCCGTGGATATGGTTTTTGGCACGGATACCAAAAGCGCCATACTGCCCTACAGGAATCGAAGCCCTGGCATAGTGAAGTCCTGCCTCAAAATTTTCATCATCGCTTAGGGAAACCTCAATAACTGCATAGGAGGAAGTTTTGTCGTCCATTCCATAGGTCAACAAATCAAATTCTATAGTGTAATCTGTCGGAAGGCTGGGTACTTTGGGTATGTAATAGATTTTATGTCCTGGTAACAGTTCCATCCATCGTTGTGGGGAATCCCCAATTGTAACCACCTCACCACTTCCGTTTGTATTCCATTTAGAGGGAAAATCACCAATAAAATCGTTGGCATAGTCATCAAAGAACAGGAGTTTGTCTCCGGGAACATAATCAAACTTGCTGTAAATGGCGATTGATTTTTCACCAGAACTTCCTGAGGTTGCAGTGGTTTTATTGCTACTTGGGCTATTACCGGTATTGGAAGGTGTGTTGCCTCCTTGATCACCAACATCAGGGGTTTGTTTTCCTCCGGAACCGGGTTCCAAAATACTGTCCAGTGCTTGGTCTGTTTTTTCACTGGTTTCTCTTTCAACCCGTCTTTCAACAGTACGCTCTGCAGCTTTTTCGGCCTTTTTGGCCAATTTTTTAAAGAATTGGGCATTCATGTTGGAACCAACCATCAGGACAATGACCAAACTGATGATGGTTTTACTTGAGGTTTTCATTATAGTGTACTTTAGTCGTGGTTTTTAAAAGCAATTCCATCCAAATTACTAAAACCCCACCCTAGCTATCACTAAAAATGTGTAACTCGTTTAAACCATTGTATAAGCCGCAGCAAAGAAACCCTTAATTCATTTTGTAAACAATAAGGGAATTGTCCTGATCCTTGGCCACCAACTCCAATTTTCTGTCGTTGTCCATATCGGTAAGATCAATGAGCGAGCTTCCATAGACCGGAAAATTGGGAATAGGTTCCGCTTGGCTGTCGTAGAGATAGATTTTTTGGTTTTGGATGTCCGTGACACTTACATATATTTTATCGTAGATGTAAAAAATCTTGGGTTTGGAGTAGACACCCAGGTCCAGTTCCACTTTTCTGCCTTTTATGCTTAGGACATTGTCATCCATGAGGACCAAGGTGTTGCTCGTAGCATACATGCCATGGTCTTTGTTGAGGTTAAAATTGGTGGCAGTAAGCTTTCCATTGGTATCAATCTGGTGTAAAACCCCTGTTTTGTTGGTCACTGTAATCTTGTTTTTATATAGGAAAACCTCATTGGTGGAGAAATCAATTTTTTCAGGGACTTTGATTCGGTCCGTTCCCACCCGATGCATTATTTTGATGGTATTGTCTTCCAATTTAAACACTAAATAGTCCCGGTTTCCTACCCTAAAGTGTTTGGGAATGCCCAATATGTTACTGGCCGCATCGGTGTATTTGAATCCACTCACAATTTTACCCTTGTTGTTGTACATATAGATTTTTCGCCCTTGCGTGACTAAAAAGCGATAATCCTTGCTGCCATCGTAATCAAAAACAGCCAATGGGTTAAGGTTGCCCCCCTCAAAGTCAATTTTAAAAGGAGGGACATCATCCCCGTTTCGGTCAATGATCATAAACTGGTCATTCGTAGTAAATGCCAATTGAAGTCTGCCATTTTTATAAATGTCCACCTGCTGAATGGGCGGTTGAATGCGTCCATCCAGTTGTTTGGTCCATAAGACCTTGCCTTCAGTGGAAATTAGGTAGAGCACATTATTTTGGTCTTGCACTACAATTTCCTGTTTGTTGGTCCTGTGGTTTTTTACAAACTGGGGGTCAATAGCCAAGTCGGTATCCAGTTCCAGGGTAAAAAGTGGGGTTACCGTGTTCGTCTCAACCGTTTTTTCAATTTTGGAGACCAACATATTCAAATGGGCAAAATCCAAATCGCCTACCACTTGTCCAGCGAAGGTGTAATCCTCCAAATCTGCTTCTTTGATGGATTCAAAAAGGTCGGGAGCCAAATCTTGTTCGGCAAAAAGTTCAATTCCTGAAGCATTGGAAACAAACAACACACTTGATTCGTTGGCCAAAGGAGCCTTAGCCGTTTGGTAAAGTGGTGCATTGCTGAATGAAGACGTACCATTATGGTTGCTGATGATGGTTTGAAGCGATTCTTTGTTCTCGGAAAAAACAAAGCTGTTCTCCAAGATGGTGCAAAAGTTCGACTCAAAATCGGCGACCAATGGGGCAAATCCCTCAGTTAAGAAATCTTTGTTTTGTAACTCCATGATTTCACTGCCTTGATAGTTTTCGGAGGAGGCTTTGCTGCCATCCAAAAATTCAAACAGGCTGTCCGTTCCGTAGGAATTGAGCAAGACCACCTTTTGGTTGTTCAAATAAATAATGCCCACTTCCTCAATGGTATTAAAAAGAGAATCCACAGGTTTTACCCGATCTAGGTAGGTATTTTGGTTTTTGGCAAAGACCTGATAATCATCAAACGTAAAAGAAATCACGGCCTGCGCTGTCAATGGGGCAAGTGCAGGTGTCTTGTTGGTCAAAGGCGAGGTTCCTTTGAACAGGTTGATAAAATTTTTGGTGGAATCCGGGGCCATCGCAATTCCGTTCAAGCTTACTTCATCGGAATTGGCCGTAAAATCCAAAGAAATCCATTCAGAAAAGGGTTTTTTGGAATCCTCCTCTTCTTTTAATGAAAGCAGCGATGCATTTTCGCTTAGGTTCATAAAAATAGTTCCGGATTTATTGGGTGCCGTGGTCTCATACAGTTTTTCCAAAGTTGGGTTCACGGGATTACTTCCTTTGGCCCGTACCATGTTTTCCATCAACAGCATGGAAGAACTCAATATAATTTCCGCATCGTTTGGCATTTGAAAGACCTCATGTTCATCCAAAGTGTATTTGGTAATATTGGTGCCTTCGTATTGTAGGGTTTCCACAGTTTTGTTGCTCACCTCGTCCACATTAAAAATGGCTGGATTTTTTTCGGCAATAAGAATAAAATCATAATTGCCCTTACCTACTTCGTAAAGTGCCAAAAGACAGGTGGCCTCTGTGGAAAGATGGCTCAAATTGTCCAACTTTTCCAAAACTGTTTTGTATACTGGGAAGCTTTTTGTTTTGGAGATAAATGCGTTGTTCTTGAGCTCGCTTTTAAAATTGGACAGATTGGTGATCTTTATGACCAGTGCAGGATTGGGGGGTAGGTGGTCCAGTAAGGAATTTTTGGTCTTGACCTCGGTTTCGCAGGAAAGGATAAAAAGGGCAAGCAAACAGAACAGTACCTTATATCTCATGGTTGAAGTTTGACACAAAGTTAGAATTTTTAAATATCCAATGTTAACTGTTCCGGCAGCTGCCGGAAGCTTTTTCTATGGTATTTGGTCAGCCCGAATTCCTTAATGGCTTCTCGGTGCTCCTTGGTGGGGTATCCTTTGTTTTTTTTCCAGTTGTACATGGGGAATTCCTCGTGGATGGTGGCCATGTACTCATCACGGTACGTCTTCGCCAAAATAGAAGCGGCCGCAATGCTCATATACTTGCCATCACCTTTAACAATGCATTCATGGGCAATGGAAGGATAGGGTTTAAAGCGATTCCCATCCACCAAAATAAAACTGGGGACCTGTTTCATTGCATCCAAAGCACGATGCATGGCCAAAAAAGAAGCGTTCAAAATATTGATCTCATCAATTTCATCCTGAAAGACATGACAAACAGAAAAACAAACCGCCTCTTGTTCCAAAATGGGCCGTAAGCCTTCGCGTTTAATTTCCGATAGCTGTTTGGAATCGTTTAAAATGTCATTCGTAAAACCTTCAGGAAGGATAATGGCTGCCGCAGTAACCGGTCCTGCCAAGCAGCCCCTGCCGGCTTCATCAGTTCCGGCTTCATTGGGATATTTATAAAGGTTCTTTAGCATATTTCTTTGTAGACTGAAAGATAATGCCTGCTTTGTTGAAGGCCAAATATGGGATTGGATTTCCAAAATTTGGTTAGCTTTTTACTGGCAAACTTTTCACATTTGTTTAGAAACAAAACTTATACCTTTGCCGCAGCAATACCATGGAATGAGATTGATACTGTTTGCCCTGCTCTTTTTGCTGGGTCAATTTTTATTTGCACAACAAGACTCTTTGCCTCCCCAGAAAGAAGTGGATTCAATGAAGGTTAAGGTGCTTGACTCCCTTAAAGTAAAGGAAATTGATTCCCTAAAGGTTGTGGCAATGGATTCCGTAAAGACCAAGAAAAAGGACTCCCTTATGACAGATTCCACTGCCTTGGCTAAACGAAAGTTTATAAAAAATACCAAGCAGGCCAAACAGGTAGATTCTGTTTCCATCAGGGATTACAAGATAGTTTCCCATGCCAGAGACACTACTTTTTTGGATACTACGCTTACCATTCAAAAAGAATACAAGTACAATTATATTCGTGAGGACGATTTTGAGTTGATGCCCTTTGCCAACATGGGTCAACCCTATAATGAGCTGGGTCGTACATTTTCACAAAACCCATATTACCCCCGCATTGGGGCAACCGCCAAACATGCCAGATATTTTGAGGTGGAGGACATTAAATATTATAATGTACCAACACCCATGACAGAGTTGATGTTCAAGACCTCCATGGAGCAAGGACAGTTTTTGGATGCCCTTTTAACCTTTAATCTTTCTAGACGGCTTAATCTATCCGTTGGTTATAACGGATTTAGGTCGTTGGGTAAATACAGATACGAACAGGCAGAGTCTGGAAACTTCAGTACAACCTTAAATTATAGCACCCAAAATGACCGATACAATCTCCGTGCCCACATTGCAGCACAGGATATTGAGGGGCAGGAAAATGGAGGCTTGCTGGACCGCGAACAATTTGAAGGAGATTTGCCCGACTTTGAAGACCGTTCCAAGATTGATGTGCGCTACACAGATGCCAACAATAGAATACTGGGCAAGAGATATTATTTGGACCACCTATATAAATTGGTGAACCACAAAAGGGATTCAACAGATAAAAATCCAACCTCACTAGCCATTGGTCATGAGTTCACCTATGAAACCAAGTTTTATGATTTTGGGCAGGACAGACAAAACGATGCTTTTGGTGAAGACCCTTTTTTGACCCCCATAGCGGATAGAGCACGATTAAAGACCATGTTCAATAAAGGGAGTGTGGAATTCTCTAACAGAACATTGGGTAAGGTCACAGGCAATGTTGGATTATATTCCTATAATTATTACTTCAACAGTCTTTTGATTACTGATGAGGGAACCATCCCAAATAAATTGGAAGGTGAGGAGATAACCGTTGGTGGAGGGTACTCCAAAAATTTAGGGCGATTGCATCTGGAAGGAAATATCAATTATACCATTTCAGGTGACCTTACGGGAAACAGGCTGGATGCTATGGCCAATTATCACATTAACGATAACAACGCAGTGTTTGGAGGAATTCATATATCATCCCGGATGCCGGATTTCAATTATCTGTTGTATCAAAGTGATTATCGAAATTTTAACTGGTATAATTTTGATGTTTTTGAAAAGCAGCAGGTTCAAACCATAAAGTTTGGGTTTAATTCAAAATGGCTTGGCCGGATAGATGCAGAGTATAGTGCAATTGATAATTACACCTATTTTGCTTCAACAGCCACCCAAGAACAGATTGATGCTGCCCAAGAAACCGCTTTTGTAAGGCCTTTTCAGGAAACCAATACCATAAATCACTTACGGGCAAAGTACACAAAGGAGTTTAAATGGCGCAAATGGTCTTTGATGAACACTGTTATGTATCAAGATGTCACACAAGACAACCAAGTACTTAACGTGCCACAATTGGTTACTAGGAACACGCTGTATTTTTCAAGTGATGTCTTTAAAAAGGCCATGTTCTTGCAGACCGGTGTCAATTTTAAATATTTTACATCCTATAACATGAACGCCTATAATCCATTGTTGGGAGAATTCTATATTCAAAACAATGAAGAATTGGGTGGCTACCCCTTGCTCGATGTTTTCATCAATGCCAAGGTTAGGCAAACTCGGATTTATCTAAAAGCGGAACATTTAAATTCCATTTTTTCAGAGCCCAATTATTATTCTGCCCCAAACTATCCTTACAGGGATTTTGTGATCCGATTTGGATTGGTTTGGAATTTCTTTTCATAGGAAGAATAAAATTAAGCTTGATAAACAGTCACTTATAATTTTATCTCCTTTTTTAGAAAAAAATAAGCTGAAACTATTTGCGGAGAAAAAATAACCTGCTTATATTTGCACCCGCTTAGCTGATAAGGCAGGGCGTTTTCTGGGGGGATTTTGGTCGATTGTGGCCAATTTTTTTTCTGGGAAGGATAGGAAAGAAGTTCATATACATATTGCAATAGACAGCGTAATTAGAGAGAAGAACCATTTTGATCACGGGATTGCGGATTTGTGCAGCGGGATAGCTTTAGAGATATTTAACGATGTACAATGAAGAGTTTGATCCTGGCTCAGGATGAACGCTAGCGGCAGGCCTAACACATGCAAGTCGAGGGGCAGCGGGGATTGCTTGCAATCCGCCGGCGACCGGCGCACGGGTGCGGAACGCGTATGGAACCTGCCCCTGTCAGGGGAATAGCCCAGGGAAACTTGGATTAATGCCCCATGGTACCGTGATATCGCATGATATTGCGGTTAAAGATTTATCGGACAGGGATGGCCATGCGTACCATTAGTTAGTTGGTAAGGTAACGGCTTACCAAGGCAGCGATGGTTAGGGGCCCTGAGAGGGGGATCCCCCACACTGGTACTGAGACACGGACCAGACTCCTACGGGAGGCAGCAGTGAGGAATATTGGACAATGGTGGGAACACTGATCCAGCCATGCCGCGTGCAGGATGACTGCCCTATGGGTTGTAAACTGCTTTTATACGGGAAGAAACCTCCCCTCGTGAGGGGAGCTGACGGTACCGTAAGAATAAGGACCGGCTAACTCCGTGCCAGCAGCCGCGGTAATACGGAGGGTCCGAGCGTTATCCGGAATCATTGGGTTTAAAGGGTCCGTAGGCGGGCCTGTAAGTCAGGGGTGAAAGTCTGTGGCTCAACCATAGAATTGCCTTTGATACTGCAGGTCTTGAGTCATGGTGGGGTTGCCGGAACATGTGGTGTAGCGGTGAAATGCATAGATATCACATAGAACACCGATCGCGAAGGCAGGTGACCAACCATGTACTGACGCTGATGGACGAAAGCGTGGGTAGCGAACGGGATTAGATACCCCGGTAGTCCACGCCGTAAACGATGGATACTAGCTGTGGGGCATTCGTGCTCCGTGGCCAAGCGAAAGTGATAAGTATCCCACCTGGGGAGTACGTTCGCAAGAATGAAACTCAAAGGAATTGACGGGGGCCCGCACAAGCGGTGGAGCATGTGGTTTAATTCGATGATACGCGAGGAACCTTACCAGGGCTTAAATGCAGGCTGCATGGGGTGGAGACACCCCTTTCTTCGGACTGCCTGCAAGGTGCTGCATGGTTGTCGTCAGCTCGTGCCGTGAGGTGTCAGGTTAAGTCCTATAACGAGCGCAACCCCTACCGTTAGTTGCCAGCATGTAAAGATGGGGACTCTAGCGGGACTGCCGGTGCAAACCGTGAGGAAGGTGGGGACGACGTCAAATCATCACGGCCCTTACGTCCTGGGCCACACACGTGCTACAATGGCCGGTACAGAGGGAAGCCACCCCGCAAGGGGGCGCGGATCTACAAAACCGGTCACAGTTCGGATCGGGGTCTGCAACTCGACCCCGTGAAGCTGGAATCGCTAGTAATCGGATATCAGCCATGATCCGGTGAATACGTTCCCGGGCCTTGTACACACCGCCCGTCAAGCCATGGAAGCCGGGAGTGCCTGAAGTCCGTCACCGAGAGGAGCGGCCTAGGGCAAAATCGGTAACTAGGGCTAAGTCGTAACAAGGTAGCCGTACCGGAAGGTGCGGCTGGAACACCTCCTTTCTAGAGAAGGCGTTCCGGTGCCTTATCCCGGTCCCCGATCGGGTGGTTTTTTTCTTTTCGCTGTCTGCGATATGTTATAGATATATTGGTGGTTTTAGGCCAAGACAGTCTCATAGCTCAGCTGGTTAGAGCGCTACACTGATAATGTAGAGGTCGGCAGTTCGAGTCTGCCTGAGACTACGGGGGTACGAAGTGTGCAAATGCGGAGTACGAGGTTCATTGCAAATTGGAACAAGGAAATTCTAGGTGTTGGGTTACCGTTATGTGGTACTGTTAACTGATAACCGTTAACTGACAGCCGATAAGGGGAATTAGCTCAGCTGGCTAGAGCGCCTGCCTTGCACGCAGGAGGTCATCGGTTCGACTCCGATATTCTCCACAAGGGCAAAGGTCGTCCGCCGATGTTTTTTGCATCGGTGGCGATCCGCCACAAGTTCATTGACATATTGGGACGGAGCGAAAGCGGTTTTACCGCTTATTGCGAAGTCAAAGAAGA